>NZ_JAEUAN010000049.1 GCF_019511445.1 Aliirhizobium wenxiniae | reverse complement strand
GCATCCCCGAGATGCCAGGCTGGCGATGGTTGCATACTCCCGGCCATGCGCCGGGACACATCTCTCTTTGGCGCGAGAGCGATCGGACGCTGATTGCAGGCGACGCTATTGTCACGACCGGCCAGGAGTCGGTCTATGAGGTCATTACCCAAAAGCCGGAAATGCACGGGCCACCTCGATACCTAACACCGGATTGGGAGGAGGCGGAACGGTCAGTTGCCATCCTCGCTGCACTTGAGCCGGAGCTCATCATAAGTGGCCATGGCCGCCCCGTGCGCGGAGAGAATGTTCGCAAACGGCTGCAGGAACTCGCTACGAACTTTGTGGCAATCGCGGTACCGGAAGGTCGACGATATGCGCTGGATCCTGCCAAACCGGGCAAGAGCGATAACGACGTCTATCGTTCGTCCTGAGGACGATGCCGCTGGGTTGGCGCCCCGATCAATCGAGGCTCTCGCCTGCCGACGTCGCCGAACTATCGACAGTTCATATGGACTCAGTTCCGCCCTGCGAGCTCGATCCAAAGCAGCGACCAGCGATCATCCGAGTGTGTCGGCTCCTTGTAGTAGCCCTGCCCTTCATGTTGCATACGCAAGGTTCGCTCAATGATCGGCCTTGACGGCGAGGTTCCCGGCAAGCCTGATGCGTCCAGATAAGCTTCCAGTTCGTCGAGCGTCCCGATAGCTTCGATGTCCGGCCGACCTGGAGCCGAGACTTTCCATGCGTAATACGACATCAGGTATCCCCACTGCCATCTTCGGAAAGCTTGCTCACGAAGGTGCTGGCCAGGCCCTTCGACACTGCGACGCCGCCCTGAACGCCATCCTTGCTCATGTCCACCTCATCGAGGTTACGGACACCGGATCGGTCCTGGCGCTTGCTAACCATCGGAGCAGGAAAGTAGTTCTTCGGTTCAGATTTCTGGTCTGCCATTCGCTGTACTCCTTCGCTGTCAACGGACTGAACCCGCCTTAGCAGGACAGATCCATAGTTGATGGCGCGCGAACTGGTGCAGTCAGCGCAAGTTCCATTCCGCCTGGATGGCTTCGCGTCTGTACGCTGGCGGACGAGGAGAGCCATTCGCCTTGCATTGAAAATTGTCCTTGAACTGGGGTTAAGCGCGGAACTCCCGTGGGTTTGCGAGGTTGGCTGCGGAAAAAGGAGATCAACTATGGGTATCGATTCACCGAAGGACGGCGCAGCGGGCACCACGAACCAGTCGCCACGTTGGGAAGGTCCTCAGGAGAACAGACCGAGAGGCTACCTGCCAGCGAAGGACGATCCAGATACGGAAGAAGATGCAGTTGGCGAGACCAACGCCGATCCGGTCAAGCGCAAAGTTACCGATGCGATGAAGACCAAAGGCGACTAGGTGTTTGGTCCCAACATGTCATGGCTTGGGGTTCGAATGAAGATTTCCGGCTTTTTCTCGCTGAGTTGGCGGATGGCTTCGTAGGGTGTCTTGAATCGTAGCGCCTTGAGTCGTTTGGCGTAGTTGTAGGCGATTTGCCAGTCCCGGACATGACGCCGCAGATCAGTGAGCGAGGCGTAATGGAATGACTTCACAGTCGCATCCTTGATCGTTCTGACCATGCGTTCAGCCTGCCCATTGGTCCATGGATGATAAGGCTTAGTCTGACGATGCTCGATATCGTTTGCTGCGCATACTGCGCCGAAGATGTGATCGACAAACCCACGTTCTGTTCGTCTGTCATGCTGCACGAATTGGACGCCGTTGTCGGTGAGCACTGTGTGGATTTTATAGGGTACTGTTTTGACCAAGGCCTTGAGGAAGCCGGCTGCGACAAGCTTTGTCGCCTTGCGATAAATCCTGGCGACGACGATTTTCGAGGTGCTATCGACTGCGACAAAGAGGAAAGCCTTTCCACCCTCGTATCGCAACTATGCAATATCAATATGGAAATAGCCGATCTGGTAGGATTTGAACCGCTTGGGCTTTCCACGATCCGCCTGCGGCAGACGCGAGATGCCGTGGCGCTGCAAGCAGCGATGCAGGCTCGAGCGGGACAGATGTGGGATCACATCCTTCAGGGCGATATAGACGTCGCCCAATGGCAACCGAGCCTGCACTCGCAATGAAACAATCGCGGCTTCTTCAAGCGCCGACAAGACCGTACTTCTGCGCTCTTTGGGACCCATCGCGTCATCCTCGACACCTTGCCGAGATCGCCATTTCCTCACCGTTTTTTGGTTGATGCCGTACCGCCGCGCGAGCGTCGCGGTTGGAGCTTTCGATCGCTGTAACTCTGCTCGAATGGCGTGCGTGGTCTTGGCGCTGCCATGAAGAAATTGGCCCATAGAGTGTCCCTCTGTGATCGCGACAATGATACGCCATCACACTGTGGGACCAAACACCCAGGTTGGCTTCGGTGGCTAGCATTCCCTGCGCAGCTGTCAGCGAGCTTGACCGCCGCGGCCGGCAGGTTTGCCCGTCATTGACCGGGTGTCACCGCGTTTCGCGGGATTCCCTTGGTCGGGTTGCTGCTGCGTGGACTTTTGTTAGCAAAGCTGTCGGTGTGAACACGGCAAGACGCGTCACGACCTTATTGACGAGGCCGGGGACCGCCACGGCTTTTTTTTGCATAAGCGCCTCGAAAGCTACCCTGGCAACAAGTGCGGGGTCTGCTTTTCGGGAGCGACCGACCCACGTGTCCTGCATCCCCGCCCGCTCATATACCCCGGTTTCGGTAACTCCGGGCATCAGGCAAGTAACGGACACGCCCTTTTCCTTCATCTCGT
>NZ_JAEUAN010000048.1 GCF_019511445.1 Aliirhizobium wenxiniae | reverse complement strand
TCGACGATTGCACCAGGGAATGCCTGGCACTCGTCGCCGATACGTCCCTTTCCGGCCTGCGAGTTGCCCGTGAACTGGATCGGATCATCGAGGGACGAGGCAAGCCGAAGATGATCGTCAGCGACAACGTCCTATGTGGGCAAGCAAAACGGAAACAGGCCAACAGGTCTCCCTGCATCAGCAACTGCCGATGCATTCATAAGATTGCTCCAGATGGTTTCCACCGTCAATGGGATCGTTCCCTGCCATAGCAAACACAGGATCCATCGGCATGTCACACCGTGGTCCTCACCGTCCTTAAGATGGGATACGTGCCCAGGTGGAAGGCCCGAACATTATCTACAGGGTCGCAATCGCGCCCTTACGGCACTTGCAGAGAGGGGTCCTTCCACCTGGTCTCCGGTCGTTCAACGAACGGCCGGTATTCTGTCTGTGTCTTGATGACCGCGTGAGCGACGCGTGCCATCTTGGCAGTAAGAGCTGTCATTGCCTTACGTCTGCGATCTGCATCATTGGCGTTGCCAGCCATGTATCTTCCAAGCTTGTCGCGGAAGCTGTTATCACGTTGGCGGGATGCGACTTGTGCGGCCATCCAGAAAGTCCGGCGGAGGCGAGCGTTTCCATACTTCGATAACTTAGTCCGGCCTCGGAAGGTGCCCGACTGCGAGGTCGCAAGATCGAGGCCGCAAAACTTCAAAAACTGCCGATGGTGTCGGAAACGGCGCAAGTCACCTGCTTCGGCCAAAATGGTCAAAGCGTTGATGGGTCCTATCCCGGGAATCTTGCACAGGAGCTGATAGTCCTGATGCTCTGCAAGCAGCGACTGAGCGATTTGCTCGATGCGGTTGCGTTCACGGATCAGGCCGCGCCCTTGACCAATAATCATGCGGAACATGCTGATCGCGACGGCGTCTTCGGCTATAGGCAGCGCTACCGATGAGCAGGCTGTCTCGAAGATATCATTGATTAATCGTGCTTTTGAGACTTTACGGCCAACGAGCGACCACGCTTCCGCAACAAACGCCTCACGTCCGAGCGAAGTAATGCTGGTGGGTGTCGGGAAGCGTTCGATCAACGCTAAAAACCAGTCCGACCGGCTATTGCCAGCAAAGTGGGCGATCTCGGGAAAATAGAGTGGCAGGTAGTGGTTCAGGATGCGGTGCCAGGTCTGGGTCTTGGATTTGGAGATGACTTCGTGCGTCTTCGACAGTTCCTGCAAATCGTTGATGCCGGCTTCAAGCGGATCTGCGTAGACTTGGGTGGCACCGATCCGCAGCATGTGCAGAATAACCTGCGCATCCTTCGGATCGTTCTTGTCCCAGCCGTTATGCAGTGCCTCACGCGTTCTGGCCAAAGCAACGGAAGAGATCAGTCGCAACTGGAAACCTGCCACAAGCAGCTTATACGCCAGAGTACGGTGATAATTGCCCGTAGCTTCAAAGCCGACGACGATTGGTCGTGCCATGGAAGTGAGTTCCTCGACCAAACGGTCATAGTCATCCTTGGTCGCCATCACCGTCATGCGACGGCGCCGTCCACCCTCGGGCCGCTCAATAAGGACCTCCTGACGGTGCTTCGACATATCGATCGCTACCAGCACGCCGTTTGTGGGAGTAGAAGGATATTTGGTCATGGCTTGTCGCCTCCAAAGTGTTGTCTCGACAACTTCACTTTAGAGACCTCTTGGCCGGCCATGACCACCCAGTACGGCGCGCTGCGCTACGCTTGGCTTCGCGCGCCGTCGGCAATGTCAGAGCAAGATTCCCAATGTGCTATGGCAGCGAGTTCACCAGCAACGCGATCCTGCAATGGACGGATCGGACCAAGGTGGAATGGCACTACATCGCGCCTGGCAAGCCGATCCAGAACGCCTTCATCGAAAGCTTCAATGGGCGGCTGCGAGACGAGTTCCTGAATGAAACGCTCTTCTCGTCACTGCCCCATGCTCGATCGGCGCTTTTATCTTGGCGCGGCGATTACAACGATCATCGACCACACTCTGGACTTGGCTGGCTGACACCTGCCGAGTTCGCTCAGACAATCAACCCGCGACGTGATGCGGTGCTGCGCAGCCGGAATGGCTCCGCACCGCAACCCGCCGCTACCGCCCCAAATACAGCAACCCAAAACCGCTGGAGCGAACTCAAAACTGGATAAAACTTGGGGGCAAGGTCACCCTCACGCGCTGGTTCTGCTCCGAGCACCAGCCTCGGCTTTATCGCGGACTGCCTCGGTATTCTGAGGCAAGGCTCGCTGCCGCCGAGATAGCCGACTTGCTAACTTGAGATGCCTCACACCGCTTTCCATATTCTCTCGCTCCGGGACTAGGCAGTCACACCAACCTTACGCTTGGGCAGTCTCCAGCCGGGACGGGGAAAGTGGCACGTGTATCCATTCGGAATTCTCTCCAAATAGTCCTGATGTTCGGGTTCTGCCTCCCAGAATTCTCCAATAGGCACCACTTCGGTTACGACCTTGCCCGGCCAGATACCCGAGGCGTCAACGTCAGCGATGGTGTCAACCGCGATCTTCTTCTGATCGTCCGACGTGTAGAAGATCGCCGAGCGATAGCTTGTGCCGACATCGTTCCCCTGCCGATTAAGGGTACTCGGGTCATGTATCTGGAAAAAGAACTCGAGAAGGTCGCGGAAACTCGTCTTTGCTGGATCGAAGTTGATGTCGATCGCTTCCGCGTGCCCTTCATGATTTCGATAAGTGGCGTTCTTTACAGAGCCGCCAGTGTAACCCACCCGAGTGGAAACGACGCCGGGCAGCTTCCGGATAAGATCCTGCATCCCCCAAAAGCAGCCACCAGCTAAAACAGCGCGTTCTGTAGTCATCTCAGACCTCCGAATGATATCTGCAGCGAATATGGGTTCTACAAAGACCTAATGCCAGTGCGCGGCGCAAGCTTGCCATTGGCGTGGCAGCGACTGAACAATCTGTTGCCTCGACCAATTTAGCCTCCATCAACAAGGAGACTTCAATGAGACATACCGAGCATGTTCGCCTTACCCCCAACGAGCTGAAATCGTCCGTGCTTGAAGGGGCCTCCCTTTACGGAGCCGATAATCATAAGGTGCAAGGTGGACCACGTTCATGGTGCTGGAGTGAACAGCACGGCAATCATCGACGTGGGCGGCTTTCTTGGCATCGGCGCAAAGCCTGTCGCAGTGCTTCTAACTGATCTCGACTTTATGCGAGATGAGGACGGCGACGTCCACGCGGTAACGGCCTGGACGAAGGATCAGTTGAAAGAGATGCCAGAACACCATCATTGAGGTGTTGGACAAGATCGAAAAGCAGGGCTCGCCGATTCTCGGCGGGCCTTTGACATATCAGCGGCTTCGAAGGCCAAACAGATACGGAAAACGTCCTTGCACTCTCGCTTGACGCCGGAACCACCTACTCGCAACAGACCTTCCGGACGTAGGTGTTCCCAAACGTAATCATCGAGTCCTTTGGGATCGAGTTACTGTCTTTCAGCGATTTTGATATCGATTTTGCTGTTTCCTCATCCATGGTTTGCGCAAGCGTGATTGCAAACCAACCATTTGCAGCCAAATGCGCAACCAGCGGAATAGACGAGCCGCGAACAAAATCCGAAGCCTTCTGCAGATCATCGTAGCTCTTGATCTGAACGTATCTTTTTCCGAACTGGCGCTCCTCGAACTCCCGGACCCAAACCCATGAATAGTGCATGTAGCCGCGGTGCATCCCTGAAGAAACGCTATACCAGTCGCCAGCCTTTTCGATGATCTCAACGGACTGACCATTGATGAGGGTTCCCATCGACTTAGAGTTCGGATCAGCGCTTGCCTTTAGAGCCGCTTCGCCCTTGGGATGTTGAATAATCCCATTCCGTGGGCGAGGTATCGCGAGCGATATTATCGGAGCGACATTCGACGCTGCAGTCGGTTCGGCACGGGGCATGACAGGATCGTTTGCAGCAACTCGATCTGGCTGACCAATGCCATCCTCTTCCGTTGTCACCCTGAACTTTTTCATCTCGCTGCCTGAGAGGTATCGGATGTCATCGCTGTCGTAGCTCAAGGACAACTGCAACAGGCCCGCATCTACCCCCATCTCGGCCATGTACACTACGACCTCGGCAGTCATCTGCTGCACAGCTGAAACCGCTTCGTGGATATCCATCCCGGCAGTGTCGCTAAACGACGACTTGTGGACACCAATTGAACCGGGCTCGGCGAACCGCTTCACTCCGCCAAGAAAGGCCGGCGAACAGGCGGACGCGCAATCGTTGGATCGAGCTTGGATCGTCGGCAGACCTGCCGCCCGAATTTTGCGGCCGAGTTCGATCGATTTTACGACGCTTCCGCCAGGGCTATCGAATGATATTGCCGTCGGATGCTCCTGAACTACTGCGACATCAAACTTTCGAAGGTCGTCGGATGCATCGAATCGACCCGAGACTACGAGATAGGGCGTCCCGTCCGAGGTCGTTTTCTTCGTGTATACGAGCTCAGCGTGAGCCCAGGTCACCGCAGACAGCCCGCACACACACGCTACAAGCGACCGTATCGCTAAAGCCCGCGCCAATCCTATCGTCCGCATTGGTGCCAATCCATTTGATATCCATATTCACCTTTTCGGCCATAGCACCAACCGACGGCCTCGAGCGCAGCCCCGACCACCTCGCGACGATCGCACGCCCTCATCGTCTCGGGATCATTGCCACTGTTGCCGCGGCAGGTTCCATTCTGCTGCTGCCACTGCGCTATGATGCGGTCCGGGGCCTTCTGTCCGCGATCGGTCTCCAGAACCTTGCTATCTTCGGTCTCGATCTGCCCCGTTCGAGGATTCCAGACGAAGGATATCTCAGCACTGCCCGACGATGTCTTGCCGCGCTTGGGGCTGTAGGCGAACCACTCCACGATCGCCGTGCCAGAGCACGTAACACCGCAGGATAGCCGCTCCGAACCATGCCTGATGCTGTAAGCCCGCTTGGGCCAACGATCTATGAACGTGGCCTTGTCCCCAAGCACCTCGTCCCGAGACATCGTCTTCCCGTAGAAGAGAACGTTGTCGGCATACGCAGATCGCATAAATGCCAGCGCCCTGCCGGATGGCCCCGACCAAGCCTCATGATAGCTCGTCAAGAACTTGATGGCTTTGGCACGATCCCGCTCACTTGCGCCCTCATCTGTCGGCGACGCGGCCTGCTGGCTTGGATCCCTGGTTTGCGCAATCTGCGTTTCGGCAGCTTGATCCGGCTGCGACGATGTCACATGAAGCTGGGCCATCTCGCTTGAAGTCAGATACCGCATGTCCGAGCTATCGGTGGTCAGGCTCAACTGGAGGAGTTTGGGATCAACACCCATCTCCACGAGATAGGTCAGGATTTCGGCGGTAACCGCTTGAATAGCCGCGACGGCAGATTGCCCGTCCAGTCTGGCATCCTCGGAGAAAGACGACCGATGGACGCCGATAGCCCCAGGTTCGGCATCACGGTTTACCCCACCGACGAAAGCCAGGGCACATGCCGACGCACATTGGGCCGATCGTATCTGAATGGTGCTCAAGCCTAAACGACGAATTGCTCGACCGAATTGGATCGCCGCGTGAACGTTTCCACCGTTGCTGTTGAAGGTGGCTAGCTTGGCATTTGAAGACAGCACCATCTTCGCGAGCTCCACGGGATCGTCTTTAAGCTCGAATTCGCCGTCGATCACAATGAGCGTTGCACCGCTCTCAAGGGTGACAGTCCGAAGTTGAACCCCGGCAATCGCAGGAGAGCAGAGAAACAGCGCTATCCACGCCGCTACAATCGCGAGATACGCACGCACAAGATAATCCCCAAAGCCACAATTGCACGATAGCCTGCGGGTTTCAGTATGTCGCGGACAGGCATTTCAGTAAGTCGCGGACATCGATTTCAGTAAGTACGGGACAGTGATTTCAGAAAGTCGCGGACAGTTATCGCGACGGATTTAGATCGATTTTCGTG
>NZ_JAEUAN010000047.1 GCF_019511445.1 Aliirhizobium wenxiniae | reverse complement strand
GGTGGTCATGGCGGGGCGGCCGCACCCGTTCCCATTCCGAACACGGCCGTGAAACGCCCCAGCGCCAATGGTACTCCGTCTCAAGACGCGGGAGAGTAGGTCGCTGCCAGGTCTTCTAAAGGCAATGCAGGCTTCAACAGTCTGAAAACAATCTTCTCGACACAATCTCGGCCCAAGCCGAAACACCAATTGGGCCGCATCAGCGGCCCTTCGTCGTTTGCAGAACATAAAAAATAAGGACAGCGCACAGGATCTAGCCGGTGCGTCCCTTACAGGAGACAAATCGGCTTCGCCAATTTGCTCCGGCAGTAGCCTCACAGCTTCGCTGTGACGCAGGCGCGCAAACAACGTTTGCGCTTGGCGCGGGGTGGAGCAGCCCGGTAGCTCGTCAGGCTCATAACCTGAAGGCCGCAGGTTCAAATCCTGCCCCCGCAACCATCTTTACTCGCGATCCCGACAAAGCCCCCTCGCGGGGCTTTTTGCGTTCTACGGCTATCGTCAGAATTCCAGCGAGATCACCGCGAACGTCGATCTCGATCTTGCCGTCAATCGGCGTCAGGATGATGTCCTCGACAAGCGAACGGATTACGTTTGCCGCTTCAATACGCTTTTCCTCGGAGTCGTCCTGTAGCGTTTCGTAGAGTTGCTGAACTCGCTTACGGTATTGCTGCGCCATTGCAGGATGCAGAAGGGGAGGCGGCTCGTCCGCAGTCGTTAGGAATGCGGTGAGCTCGGCCTTGCGGAGCTTCAACAGTTCGCCCCGTTCCTTCACGGCTTCGATGGAGATGGCCTCTTTAAGATAAAGGTCGATCAACCGGCCTTCCTCTCGGCTGATCTTCTCGATCTCAGCTTGAGCCGCATCGATATTCGCGCGGCTTTCCATGCGCAGACGATTTGTCTCCTGTGTATAGGCGTCGCAGAACTCCGCAAAGATCGCTGGATCGAGCATCCGGTTTCGGAGCGCGTTGAGCACGCGCGATTCCAACTCCTCGCGGCGAATGTTGACACGGTTGTCGCAGGTGCCCTTGTTCCGCGCGGTCGAGCAGCCGAGCAGGTTTGCCGAGATCGCCGAATAGCCGCCTCCGCAGCAGGCGCATTTGGTAAGCCCTGAGAAGAGATACTTGGGGCGACGGCGCGTGTTGATGACGGCGAGATCGGCATGGCCGGTTGCGCCGGGCTCGATCCTGTTCTCTCCTTGACGGACCTTTACTGTCTGCCACAGTTCGTCACAGATGATGCGCAGCTCAGGCGCCTCCTGAACGACCCATTCTGACTCCGGATTGGGCCGGGCCTGGCGCTTGCCGGTATTGGGGTCTTTTAAGAACCTCTGGCGGTTCCAGACGATCTTGCCGACATACATCTCGTTGTTGAGGATGCCGTTCCCGCGTTTTGGGTTGCCGTTGATCGTGCTGAAGCCCCAGTCGCCTCCAGAAGGGGCCGATATGCCCTCCTTGTTGAGGGCGAACGCGATGGATTTGGCAGACTTTCCGGCCGCGTAGTCACGGAATATCCGCTCGACGACCTTGGCCTGGGCCTCGTTGATGGTGCGGTCACCGCGAATAGGCTCGCCATTACTGCCCAGCTTTTTGACGACATCGTAGCCGTAGGCGTTCCCGCCGCCCGATTTGCCCGCCTGGACCCGCCCGCGCTGACCGCGGCGCGTCTTGTCGGCCAGATCCTTGAGAAACAGGGCGTTCATCGTGCCCTTGAGGCCAACATGGAGGTGCGAAACTTCACCTTCGGACAGTGTGAAGATATTTACGCCCGAATAGGACATCCGCTTGAACAAGCCGGCGATGTCTTCCTGATCGCGCGACAGGCGATCCATCGCCTCGGCCAGGATCAGATCGAAACGACCGCGCGTGGCATCCGAGATCAGTGCCTGAATGCCGGGTCGAAGAAGGGATGCGCCCGAGATCGCGTGATCGGTGTATTCCTCTACGATGTGCCAACCTTGCTTCTCGGCGTGAAGCCGGCACATGCGGAGCTGGTCGGCAATGGAAGCATCGCGTTGATTGTCGGAGGAATAGCGGGCGTAAATGGCGATTTTCAATTGGGGTCTCCGGTCTTCAGGAGCCGTCCGAACCCTGCTTGTTGATCTGCGCCGCGAAATTTGACGAGCCATCTGCCTGCCGAGCAACCGGGCGAGTTGCACGAGACGGGGATCTGGATTACCGCGCGGGGTAAGTGTCAGTTCTGGCGCGTCCAGAAGCATCGCTGCGAGCAGTTCTTCGCGCTCGCTTTCCGATACCACAGTCCCTGATGGGCGTGCTTTCTGGTTCATGCCCCGCAGAATTCACGCTAAAACCATGATAAACAACTGAATTCAAAGGTGAGTAGGCGGCCATGGTCGGGGCGGATGCGCGCGTCACGGAGCAGTCCAGCGAAGCATATCGTATGCTGGCATAGTGAAATAACCTACGAATACTCCGTGAAACCGATCCGTGGCGCATATAAACTCCTCGGTGACCATCCTCCCGCGCTAATTCCATAATGGCAAGGCAGGTCGTGAAGGAGATTGATAGTATCGTATTGCATTTGGCGCTACAAGTCGCTATTTTCCTCGTAAAGGAGATAAGTCATGGCCGCCGCTGTCGAACGCAAGGAATACCCGATCTCAATGCGCTTGCCTGAAGCAGACGTCGCAATGATCGATCGTGCGGCAAGCTTGCGCGGCCGTTCACGAACCGATTTCGTCCGGGAGGCCGCTGTGCGCGCCGCAGAAGAAGTCGTTATGGAGCAGGGGCTCATCCGCATGAGCCCGGAAGGCTTCGCTGATTTCATGGACGTCTTGTCCCTACCGGCCGCTCCTGTTCCCGAGATGGTGGAAATGGCCAGGCGGCCTGCTCCGTGGGAAGCCGGTTACAAGCCGAAGCAATAAGCCGTGGCATTATCGGCTCCAGAACCGCTTACGGCGGCGCATAATGTTTCCGAATTTTCCTGCGGCAAGCCGACGCTCGATCATTGGCTGAAGACGCGCGCGCTTTCCAATCAGGAAAAAGGTTTCACGGCGGTTCTCGTCGTCCACGAGGCGGGGCGCGTCGTCGGATATTATGGCTTGGCGCCGACCGCTGTCGTTCCTGCGATCCTGCCGCGCTCGATACGCACCGGGCAACCGCCCGATCCCGTTCCCTGTCTTCTCCTCGGCCAGCTTGCTACGGACACGGAGTGGGCGGGAAGAGGCATCGGTACAGGTCTGGTGAAACATGCCCTCGAGCGATGCGTCCAGGCCGCTGCTCTGATCGGTGGCCGAGCGTTGATGGTCAATGCCGTCGATCAGGAAGCGGCTCAGTTCTGGCAGCGCCGAGGTTTCATGCCCTCGAAGGACGATCCGCTCGTCCTGTTTCGCTCGATCGCCGCAATCGCCGCATCGCTGGCGGAGGCGCGGTCGCAAGGGCAGGGCAGATAATCTGAAGTCTCCCAAGCCAGGCAATTGGGCAAGAGGCATAACGAAGCATTTGATAATGGACCACGAAGACGACATTCTCGTTTCACAATATTCTGAATATCGGAAAGCTCTCCGCGACATAGAACCATGCATGTCATTCATGCCATATGGATGGTTCGAGCCGCCGAAAACCGTCCAGATCGACGCGGAGTTCGGCCTTCAGCAGATGGTCTATCGCGATCTGGCGGATGATGCCGCACGAGATCTTGCCAACGGGATCAATCACCTGACCGGTTTCACGATGCGTCTGGAGGCTTGGAGCAAGGTTATCCAAGGGCTTGATGTCCACGACAGGAACCTGCTGCTGCACGAGTTTGTTCAAGACCTGGCCGCTGCGGCGCTTCTCAGTCCATACACCCTTAAAGCCAGATTTTATTTCGCGGTCGCGCATCTGTCTCATCAGGCCAATTGCACCCGCAGGGGAGAGGAATTGTCGGATGATTTCGTGACGCTCCCCGAAGACTGGCGGATAAATGAAGAGGCCGCAGCCAGACTGGCGAAACCTTGGAGATCCTGGAAGAGGCTCATCAAGGCACTCAATACAGTCGACATGGGCGATTATAAAACGGCGACAGACGACTTTCGGAGCAAGCACACGCATCGGTTCACTCCACGGGTCGAACTCGGAATAACGCAGATGGTGAAGCGGCTGCCGTCGAAAGATGGCGGAAAGCTCTGCTATGGAGTGGGTGGTAGCGAATCTATTAGGCTGGAAACCGTGGTGCGCGAATTGAAGGTGCAGTGCGTACGGTTGTCTGAATGTTACGGCGAGTTCCAAAAGCTCGTGAATGAGCAAAGTACCGCACTATTCGGGGATGCCGTCGGTTGATCTCCCGTGATGAAGGAAGACCGATGAGATTGAGCGGGCGTCGCCCTTCGGGCCGGGCTCTCGGCTCGCGCTGAAGCCCTGCTGTCGCGGGTCTTCACCCTGGCGGGCTTTGATCCCTGATGCGGACGGAGCCAGGCAGCCGATACCTCACCGTCGCTCCTTCGCTGAGGGCTGCAATGTCGGTGGACGTCTGCCTTTGGGGTTCGACGGCGCTGGCGGCAGCATTGCTGTTTTAGAGTGAGAGTGCGGAACGGGTTTTCGTGACGGGTAAGGGTCGGAGAAGAGGTCTCCGGCGCCCGTTATGGAGATTGGTCGCATGAATATGCAGGTTCTGGATGGCCGTCGTGACGCGACCGGCGGTTACAAGGTAGATGTCAGCAGAGGCGAACGGATCGGCCGGGTGTCGTCGGAATGGTTCTCGCGCCCGGCCGACGAGCGCTACCTGTCGCTCAACGAGCTGATGGATTCGGTGCGTAACCGGGCCGAGCGTAGCCGATCACGCGTGGTCGAAAGCGCGCTTATCCATGTGGAGGCAAGCCGCACAGACGCAGAACGGCTGTCCCTGATCCTGCCCGGTTCGGACGTGCCGGTCGCGCCGACGCATTGGAGCTTCGGCCAGCTCGCCAGCCAGGTGGGCGCTCCGGCCGCCTATCTGCGCCAACTCCCGGCCGCCCTTGCCGGCATCAACCTTCAATATGGGCTGACCTCCAATCGTGCCGAGCAGATCAAGACGCTGGAAACCGACGATGGGCGGATCGACTTGCGAGCGGTCACGGGCGTGGATTACGGGAGGATTTACGATTATGAACTCGTGGAGGCCGTCCAGCGTATCGCCGGCAACGGCACTGGCGACACCCGGTGGAAGGTGCCGGGGGGTTTGGACTGGTCAACCGGGATCTACAATCCGCGCGTTGACATCACCAAGGACACGACGACGCTCTATGCGAGCGACCGCGACGTGTTCCTGTTCCTCGTCGATGATCTGAACCCCATCGAGGCCGGGCGTCTGGCGGATGGCTCGCCCGATCTCTACTTCCGCGGCTTCTATTGCTGGAACTCGGAAGTGGGGGCGAAGACGCTCGGCATGGCCAGCTTCTACCTGCGCGCGGTCTGCCAGAATCGCAATTTGTGGGGCATCGAGGATTTCGAGGAAATCTCGATCCGTCACAGCAAGTATGCGGCCTCCCGCTTCGCCCACGAGGCGGCCCCCGCGTTGCTGAACTTCGCCAATTCCTCACCGATGCCCTTCGTCAACGGCATCAAGGCTGCTCGCGAGCGGATCGTCGCGAGGACGGACGAAGATCGCACCGACTTCCTGCGTCGGCGCGGCTTCTCCAAGGCCGAGTGTGTTTCGGCGTGGAATATTGACCCCTCTGGCGGGGTGACCGGCGTCCAATTTTGACCCCCCACCTGTTTCGTCTGACCATCCGTCTTTTGCTGGCGGATGGAGGGGGAGTTGAAGCGAGTGGATACGATTGCGCGTGTTCGTCGAGCCTTCCATGTGCAGGGCTGGTCGGTGAAGAGGATCGTCCGGGAGTTGCATGTTTCCCGCAACACGGTCCGCAAGATACTGCGATCTGATGAGACGGACTTTTCCTACGAGCGCGAACGGCAGCCACTGCCGAAGACCGGGGCCTGGAAGGCTGAGATCGAGCGCTTCCTTGCCGCGAACGAAGGTAAACCCTCTCGTGAGCGGCTGACGCTGATCCGGATTTACGAAGAGCTTCGGGCGCTGGGTTATGACGGCAGCTACGACGCGATCCGGCGCTATGCGAAGGGGTGGTCGAAGGATCGAGGGGCTGTGACGGCCGAGGCCTACGTGCCGCTCTACTATGCGCCCGGTGAGGCTTATCAGTTCGACTGGAGCCACGAGATCGTCCTGATCCAGGGCGTGACAACCACGGTGAAGGTTGCGCATGTCCGGCTCTGCCACAGCCGAATGATGTTCGCACGAGCCTATATGCGTGAGAGCCAGGAGATGGTCTTCGACGCACACGACAAGGCCTTCGACTTCTTCCGTGGCACCTGCACGCGCGGCATCTACGACAATCTATGGACGCCTCCCGGGCGAGAAGAATATTTGGCGGCAACTCGGCATTGGATGCGTGAATCTATCCGGCCTATCGCTGGAGCGATCACGCTCCTGGCCTTGATGGGAGTCCGCTACCTCTGTC
>NZ_JAEUAN010000046.1 GCF_019511445.1 Aliirhizobium wenxiniae | reverse complement strand
TATGTGAGGTTGTACAGGCTCGATAGCGAGCCGGTAAAGCGATGGGCTCAGACCATGGATCCGCTAAAAAAGGACGCTTTGTGATGACAACAAAATGAACCGTTGACAAAAAACCTGATGTGAGCGGGATCGAACCTAAGACCGGCCATTGAAAGACCTAAGCCTCTAATAGTCCTCGTTATGCTGGCTGGACCGGCCATAGAACCACGGAACTCGACGGTCGGACCTCAAGAAGGAAGAAATTCGCTCAGCCGCGAGAGCCGCTCCTAGATTTTCCTGACTACCCCATGCCAACGCGCCAATTGCTCTATTTACTGATTCAGCTAAAAGCGACTTAGCTGCTCGCACGTTGAGAGGACAGGTCGGGCTTTCGTTCATCCCATCCGCTGAGACCGATCGTGCTGCCCACTGACAACCAAACCAATAATGATCTCGCTCGTCGACTCGAGCTTCTCGAAGCCTACGACATACTGAACACGCCGCCTGAACCAGAGTTCGACGATATCGTCCTGATTGCCTCGGAGGTGTGTCAAACTCCGGTTTCGCTGGTGAGCCTGGTCGAAAAAGACCGGCAGTGGTTCAAAGCCCGCGTTGGTTTCGAAGCCTGCGAGACGCCAATAGAGCAATCTGTGTGCGCACATTCACTATCGAGCAGCGATATACTGATCATTCCAGACTTGGCACTCGATGTTCGGACCAGAAACAATGATCTTGTTACAGAGCCGCCACACATCCGTTTTTACGCTGGCGCACCTCTGCGAGGTCACGATGGGACGGCCATCGGTACGCTCTGTGTCATCGACACGGCTCCCCGCCCTGGAGGCCTGACCGCATCACAGCAGAAGATATTAAGCGCACTTGCCCGCCAGGTGATGGCCTATCTTGAAACGCGGCGCTCATCGCACCGTAAAGACGAGCTGTTCCTTCGACAAAAAGGAATGGCGGCCAACATCCGTGCCGATGCGAAACGAAACATGGCCGCTCAGGAAGCAGGACGTATCGGGACGTTCGAGATTGATATCGCGTCTTCGACCATTGCAACGTCTGCGGAATTCTGCCGCATATTCCGAGTGCCCGTCGCTGCGAGCCATCCCTCGTCGACTTTCGAAGCGATGGTGATCGATCAGGGCATCCAATCAACGAACGCCACGCGCGCGGATGCCTCTGCGAGCATGGATGTCGAGTATCGCATCAGAACTCCGGACGGTGTTCGCTGGATCAGCCGTCATGCGACAATCGACCGTGATGACGCCGGCCGTCCTCTAGTTATGCGCGGCACAGTGCGTGACATCACTCAGCAGAAGCGTGCGGCGCTTCGGGTTCAAGCTCTTCTCGATCTGGGCGATCGCTCGCGCGATCTCGACTCCGTTGAAGACATCACAATTTCGGCTGCAGACCTGATGGGCAAAGCGCTTGATGCTGTTCGAGCGGGCTTTGGCATCGTTGATCACGTTACGGAGTCGATCGCCATTCAGCCGGACTGGAGCCTGCCAGGATATCCAAGCGTCGCGGGATCGCATTTTTTCAGGGACTATGGTACGATCATCGAAGACATCAAGGCCGGCAGACCCGTTGTCATTTCTGACGTCAGTGTTGACCCACGCATCGCCCATCGCTCCGAGCGGCTATTGAGCCTCGGCGCAAGGGCTATCGCACTTGTTCCAATCCTTGACCACGGCCGTTTCAATATCATGGCCTTCGTTCATTACGACGAGCCACGCGACTGGAGCGACGAGGAGCTGTCATACGTGCGCAGTTTTGGGGATCGGGTACAGATTGCCATAGCGCGGCTCGATGCCGAGGCGGAACAGAGACTGATGAACCGAGAAATGGGGCATCGGCTGAAGAACTCGTTTGCCATGGTTCAGGCGATTGCCACCCAGACTTTGAGATCCGTTACCGAACGCGACCATGTTCTTAACTTCGAGAAGAGGCTCATGGCGTTGAGCAAGGCGCATGACATCCTTCTCAATGACCAAGGCGAAGCAGACTTCGGTGCGGTGGTCGAAGTACTTGGCGAAACTCTTGGTGTGTCGTCACGCCTTAAAACAGCCGGGCCGTGTGTCCGGCTTGGATCAAGAGGCGCCCTGTCTCTTGGGCTCGTTCTGCATGAGCTTGGTACGAACGCCCTCAAATACGGCGCATTCTCACAGGCTGATGGGGTGGTCGAGGCGAATTGGAGAGTGGATACTTCGGGACCTGAGCCCATGTTGCGCTTCTCGTGGGTAGAAACTGGAGGCCCAACGCCAGTGCCGCCGACCCAGCGCGGGTTCGGCTCTAAGCTCATTCAAATGGGCCTTATCGGAACAGGCGCCGTCAAACTCAGTTATGATCCACCGGGCTTTTCGGCTGAGATGTCGGCTTCCCTTCAACAGCTCCAACAGGCGAACTGAGATTTCATGGGACAGTCAACGGCCTACGCCAACCAGGTGTCCTCGTCGTCGAGGACGAACCTCTACAGCGTATCATGGCTGTGGAACTTGTAGAGGACGCGGGCTTCGAGGTCCTCCAGGCCTGGGGTGCGGATGAAGCCATTCGCATCTTGGAGGCACGTACCGACATTCGCATCGTATTCACGGACGTGGATATGCCCGGCAGTATCGATGGCTTGAAGCTTGCTGCATCCATTCGAGATCGCTGGCCTCCCATTCAGATCATCGTCACGTCGGGGTTCTTCAATCTAAAGGACATTGATCTGCCGGAGCAGAGCGTGTTTTTCAGTAAGCCATACGTGCACGACAAGGTGACTGCCGAACTCCATCGGATGGCCGCCATCTGACCTTCCGAGCGATGATCGATCCGATTGGCAGTCATGACCCGGCTTTTTCGATTATTGTTCTCACGGCACGGATCAGGTTCACTGCGCCGATAGGCTTCTCGCATCTAAGGACTTCGCAGTAGCGCGGCGGAATGAGAGACTGGTCATAGCCTGTAGCGAACAAAAATGGCACGCCCTTTGCGGCCAGCATGTCAGCTGCCGGGAATACCTTTTCGTCCTGCAGGCTGACGCCGAGAATGGCAGCGTCGATTTTATCAGCAGCATCGATAAAGCCCAGGGCGGCATCGAGCGACGGCACAGGCCCATGGACATGGCTGCCAGCATTGGCAAGCTCTTTGGCAAGATCGGTCGCGAGCATGTATTCGTCCTCAGCAACCAGGATGGTAATACCTTCCAATGCGTTGTTATCCATTTTCCTGTCCCGCCTCATTGCTCTGCGAAACCGGTATCGTGATCGTGCAATGGACTCCATCCGGACCTAGATCGAAACTCGTCTGAGCTTTCAGCTGATAAGGCAGCGCTCTCTCGATCAGTTCACGTCCCTGTCCACCACCTTGGGCCTTTGCGCCAGCTAGAGGCATCGTCACTCCGGTTTCCAACCAGTCAATATGAAGGCGCGGTCGGCCTCTTCTGTCTGGCTTTGCCATTTCCCATGTGACGGCAAGATGTCCCGTCGGCTGACCCAGAGCACCGTATTTCACAGAATTTGTCGCAAGCTCGTGCAGCGCCATTGCCAGCGTTTGAACCATGCTCGAGCGGAGACGGATGCCAGTCGGACCACTCAAGGTCACCCGATCGATGGACCCATGCATCGCCTTTACCTCAGTGGTGATCAACTCGTCGAAGGCAACTCGATCCGTATCACCCAGCCTTGAGAGCAGCCCTTGGACACGGGCAAGCGCTTCAAGGCGTTCACCAAAGCGCTTCCGAAAACCCGGGTAGTCCGTACTGGTCTCGCCTGTCCTTTTTGCTGTGGCGCGAACGACGCCCATGAGGTTACGGGTTCGATGCTGGAGCTCGGCGACAAGCACCATCATACGTTCCGCCGCGTCCTTGTCGTCGGTGATATCCTGACCGATTCCACCGATCCTGATCAACTCACCAGTGTCATCGAAGATTGGAAAAGAAGTGTCACGAAGCCACCGGATCTCCCCGTTCAACGGTCGACGGATACGATATTCAAAGGTCACACGTTCGCCTTGTCGGACCTTTTCGACACTGGCGGCGGCGGTGTCCCGGTCATCGGGCAGGATCATGCCCATCCAGTTGCCGAAATTGTCTCCGCGCAAGGCATCGTCTCGCGACAGCCCATAAATAGTCTCAAACGCCGATGTCAGATAAGTCCACTGCAGCGTTTCAGGATGCCGGCTCCACAGCACGTCCTGAGAGGCTTCGCCGAATTGGCGCAGCCGTTCCTCGCTTTCCCGAAGGGCTTCCTGGCCGGCCCGACGACTGGTGACGTCCTGGCCGATTTTGAGGAAGCCGCCATGATGGCGGTCGTTGACAAGCGGTACGACTTCACCTTCGATGAAAACCCGCCGGCCATCCTTACGCAGGTGCCATCGAACATCGGGTGCCTTGCCTTCGCGCAAAGCCGTCTCGGCTTCCCATTGCGGCGCACCTTTGTCCCGGTCCTCCGGAGTGAACAGAATGTCTGCCGATCGCCCCTCGATCTCTTGCCTCGTCCACCCGAATACAGCTTCAGCCCCCGGCATCCACTGTGTTACGCGGCGATCTGCATCCATTGTGAAGATAGCGTAGTCCCTGGCACTTTCGACAATCAGCCGCAACTGCTCTTCGCTCTCGCGCAGCGCGATTTCGGCAAGCCGCCGCTCGGTAATGTCAACTGCCACCGCGATCCCGCCCACGATATGTCCCTCGGCGTCACGGCGCGGGCTGACTGACAAACGATTCCAGCCCGTCACTTGTGCGGGAGGCCCGAGCGGCTTTTCGATGACGAAAGGCTCGCCCTCCTCAATCATCCGGCGAAAAAGCCGGTCGTTTTCCGGCCATTCGCCGGGCGGGGTAAAATCACGGACGGTGAGCCGTGTCACCTCATCCGGTTTCCGCCCAGCCATCTCGGCGAGACGATCGTTCACCCAGATCAAGCGGCCATCCCGGTCAGCCATTGCGACGCCGACTTCCGTTTGTTCCGCGAGCGCGCGGAAACGTTCTTCGCTTTGCCGTAAGGCTTGATCTGCTTGCCGACGATCGGTCACATCGCGCCAGAACACGGCAAGCGATCCGTCATCGTTAGGATAGGCTCGCATTTCCAGCCAGAGTGCCCGGCCGTCCGCCCAAGCATACTGGTGCTCCAGCGAAACCGTCACCCTCTGGGACATTGCTTTTTTCAGCAACTGCCCCAACTCGGCATCTTCACTGCCAGGATAGACCTCCCAGTGAGAGCGCCCCACGACGTCCTCACGACGCCGCCCATCCAGGCGGAGAGCCTCGCGATTGTGTTCGAGAATGGTAAAGTCGGGAGCAAGCAAACCGAAAGCCTCGGCCATTCCATCAAGGACGCCGCGCAGCTTCAAGCCGTCGGTTTCTTCAGCGTCGCTTTTGATCACCGCGCCCTCCTGCGAAAGCTTCAAGGAATCGAGCCTCAACCGGACCACGTTGCATAAGTTCAGGTCGACAGGGAACCACTCATTGCTTTTTAACTCACATAGAGTTCTAACACCGTGAGTTAAAGACGGGGCAACGCTAGTGGCAAATCACCTACCGAGACTACTTACAGGAGTTCCAGGCCTTGACCAGGTGTTGGGCGGTGGACTTATTGAAGGTGCCTCCTATATCGTTCAAGGAAGCCCTGGTGCCGGCAAAACGATTCTTTCCAATCAGATCGCATTCGCAAGCGCGGCCCGTGGACGGAAGGTCCTTTATGTAACGCTGCTCGCCGAGACGCATGATAGGCTGTTCCAGTCGTTAGGGACATTGAATTTCTTCGATCAGCACCAGCTTGGCGTAACAATTTCGTATGTCAGCGTCTTTCAGACCCTGCGCGACAAGGGTCTGTCCGCCGTTGTAGACCTGCTCCGGAAGGAAATCAGGCGCCAGGGTGCGTCACTTCTTGTTTTCGACGGTCTCCTTAACGCACGGGATCGCGCGGACACGCCGCTGGATGTCAAAACCTTCGTTGCCGAGGTACAGAGCCAGGCCGCTTTCGTCGGCTGTACCGTTCTTTTCCTGGCGAGCACGCGGGTGTCGGAAGACAGTCCCGAGCATACGATGGTCGACGGGGTTCTGGAATTGCATGATGAACTGACAGGAGTTCGCAGCGTTCGGCGCCTTCAGGTGCGAAAGTCGCGCGGTAGTGGCGCCATGGGCGGCTACCATCAGTTCGAGATATCGCCGCGGGGAGTCGAGATATTCCCGCGTCTTGAAATTGCCTACGCTCAGCCTTCAGAGAACGACGATCCGGAGTCGCCGCGTATCCCCTCAAAGGTCGGGGGTTTGGACGATTTGATAGGCGGGGGCTTGCCCCCGGGTTCGGTCACACTCCTGTTCGGCCCTTCGGGAGCGGGCAAGACCGCTCTCGGGCTCAACTTTCTAAGTGGTGCAAGCAGTGACCAACCAGCCCTTCTATTCGGCTTCTACGAGACGCCTCGCCGGGTAGAAACCAAGGCGCGCGCCCTCGACTTGGACCTTCACTCGCTCATGGAGAACGGATCGCTCGAGATGATCTGGAACCCACTGGTCGAGAACCTGCTCGACAAGCTCGGCCACCGATTGCTTCAGGCTGTCAAAATGCGCGGCGTCAAAAGGCTTTTCATCGATGGGCTTGGCGGGTTCGAGCGTGCCGCTATATCTCCTTCAAGATTGGTGGAGTTCTTCGCCGCTCTTACGAACGAACTGCGAGCCATGGGGGTAACCACCATTGCAACTTGGGAATTGCGTGACCTTTTTGGGCCGACAGTGACGGCACCCGGATCCGAAATATCGAGCCTATTGGATAATCTGATCATGCTCCGACAGGTTGATGTCGGCTCGAAATATAGAAGGTCGATCTCCGTGCTGAAGGTCAGAGACAGCGCGTTTGAGCCTGTTATCCACGAGGTTGTCATCGGGAACAATGGCCTGAGCGTGAGGTTACCTCTTGAGCCGCTGAGTGGCGCTTCGACAGGTCTTGCGTCAAGAGGTTGAGCGGTTGCTCGGATTGGAATGTTGTACGGATGGCGCTGATCGTAATTGCCGAAGACGAGTTTCTGATACAGGACGTCCTGGCAATGATGCTGGAAGACGCGGGCTATGAGGTAGAAGCAGCGTCCCACGGCGCCGCCGCACTCGATCTCGTCAGAAAGAACAAGCCCGCTCTTGTTGTGACTGACTTCATGATGCCATTGATGACCGGCCTGGAACTGGCTCGCGCCATGCGGGCCGATCCCGCGTTGCATGCCATTCCGATCATCCTGACAAGTGGGGCTCAGGGAAGCATCGGTCGCGCCGAACCTCAAATGTTCAATGCGGTTTTGGACAAGCCATATCGTGAGGACGAGTTGTTGGCGACAATCGCCAAGCTTTTGGGATCAGCCATCGCGTCCGCTTGACGCCAAAACCATATTTACGCGGGAATGAGAGCCAACGTTCCGAGTGCAGTCATCTGGCGCGCCAGTTATACTCTTGTCATGCACTCTCTAAAGCGCGCGGCGTTTATGGTCTTGAAAGGACTCGAACCAGCGACCCTTCTATTGAGATCATCAACTCTCTCGATGCAGTGAGGCGCTGACGGGTGGCAGGCTGCGTCGCGACTGTCGTCTTCGTAGCACTGAGTACTATCAGATGGCTGGCACCCATTTCCAGAAAACGCCTTCCATCCTTTCCGGGTAGTATTTAAACTCG
>NZ_JAEUAN010000045.1 GCF_019511445.1 Aliirhizobium wenxiniae | reverse complement strand
TTTTCGAACCCCCCTCCCGGCCTGCCGGCCACCCTCCCCACAAGGGGGAGGGAAAACTGTGGCACGGCCTGCGCCTCAAACGAAGTTCAGCCGCGAAGAGGGATACGAGACATGGCGACGATGACATCCTCCGAGACGGACAAGGTCGAAAGCCCGACAAGGGGCTTTCGCCTGCCGCTTGCCGTCGTCTCCTATCTGCAGGCGATTCCGCTGACGCTGATCCTCGGCTTCTTTCTTCTGTTGCCGATCATCATGATCGCGGTCGTCAGTTTCTGGGACTACGATTTCGCCCAGATGTATCCCGACTTCCTGACGATGAACTATGCGGAAACGCTCGGTTCCTGGGTAACCTGGAAAACCTATCTCAACACGCTCAAATATGCCGTTCTGGTCTGGGCGATCACGCTCGTCATCGGTTTCTGGGTCGCTTATTTCCTCGCCTTCCACATCCGCACCACATCGATGCAGATGGTGCTGTTCCTGATCTGCACCGTACCGTTCCTGACATCCAACATCATCCGGATGATTTCCTGGATCCCGGTTCTCGGCCGCAACGGGCTGATCAATTCGACGCTGGTGGGGTCCGGGGTGATTTCAGAACCGGTGGAATGGCTGCTCTATTCCGATTTCGCCGTCGTGCTTGCCATGGTGCATCTCTACACGCTGTTCATGGTGACGCCGATCTTCAACACGCTGATGCGCATCGACAAATCGCTGGTCGAGGCGGCGCGCGACGCCGGCGCCTCCTCCTGGCAGATCCTCTCCAACGTCATCATTCCGCTGGCAAAACCCGGCATGGCGATCGGCACGATTTTTGTCGTGACGCTGGTGATGGCCGATTTTTCCACGGTTCAGATCATGTCCGGCGGGCAGAGCGCGTCCGTTGCGCTGATGATGAAGAACCAGATGTCGCTGCTGCAATACCCCGCCGCCGCCGCCAATGCCGTCGTACTTCTGGTACTCGTGCTCATGATGGTGGCAGGCATCCTGCGCATCGTCGATATCCGCAAGGAGCTGTGACATGTACCGAGAAAAACGCTCCCGTGAATTCTATCTGCTGGCCATCTTCTTTGCCGTCTTCGTGCTGTTTCTCTACGGGCCGCTTTCGGCAGTGCTGATCCTGTCCTTCCAAGGGCCGAATGGTGGCCTCACCTTCCCGCTCAACGGCGTGTCGCTGCGCTGGTTCGCCAACCTGTTCGAAACCCAGGCGGTCGGCGATTTCGGCGGCTCGTTCCGCCGCTCGGCGATGCTCGGCATCATGGTGATGCTGGTCACCGTCGTCGTTTCGCTACTCGCCGGGCTTGCCTTCCGCCGCGGTTTTATCGGCGCGACGGCGCTGTTTTATCTTGCGGTCGCAAGCCTCGTCGTGCCTTCGATCATCGTTTCGCTCGGCATCGGCGTGCTGTTCAGCCAGCTCGGCCTGCAGCCCGCCTGGTATTCGTCGGCTTTCGGCGCACACCTGACCTGGACGCTGCCCTTCGGCGTGCTGATCATGTTTGCCGTATTCAACCGTTTTTCGCCGGCTTACGAAGAGGCTGCCCGCGATCTAGGCGCTTCGTCCTGGCAGACATTTTCGAATGTCGTTTTACCGATGATAGCTCCGAGCCTGATCGGCGTCGGCCTGTTCGGCTTCACGCTTTCCTATGACGAATTTGCCCGCACGCTGATGACCGCAGGATCCTTCAACACGCTGCCGCTGGAAATCTACGGCATGACAACCAATGTGACGACGCCGGTGCTCTACGCACTCGGCACGGTCACGACCGTCTTTTCCTTCCTGGTGATTGCCGGCACGCTCGGCCTGATCGTCCATCTCAACCGCCGCAGACAGCGTTCGTGACATGCAGCCCATGCGTATTCTCATCGTCAATCCAAACACGACCGCCAGCATGACCGCGACGATCGCCTACAGCGCCCGCCGCGTTGCCGGCCGCGAAACGGAAATCGTCGCCGTCACCTCGTCGATGGGACCGGTTTCCATCGAAGGCTATTATGACGAGGTGTTTGCCATTCCCGGTCTGCTGAAGGAAATCGCCGCTGGCGAAAAAGAGGGCATCGATGCCGTCGTCATCGCCTGTTTCGACGATACAGGGCTCGACGCAGCGCGGGCGCTTGCCGATGTGCCGGTGATCGGCATTTGCGAGGCGGCGGTTTCGGCGACCGCCTTCATCGCCCAGAAATTCACCGTGGTGACGACGATGGAACGGTCGCGCCTGCCGCTCGAGCACCTGGTCCACCGCTACGGCATGTCGTCTCGCTGCAAGGTACGCGCCGCCGACATTCCCGTCCTGTCGCTGGAGGACCCGAATTCCAACGCCCGCGACCGGTTGCGAAACGAGATCGCGCTGGCGCTGAAGGAAGACCGGGCGGAAGCAATCATCCTCGGTTGCGCCGGCATGGCGGATCTGACGTCCGAATTGCGCGCGGAGTTTGGCTTGCCTGTCGTGGATGGCGTTGCGGCTGCAGTGAAACAAGCGGAATCGCTGGTGGCACTCGGCCTTTCAACCGCCAAGCGCGGCGCCTATGCGACCCCGATCTCAAAACCTTACCGCGGAATGCTGGAGACATTCGAACCCGGCCGGCTGACAGGGTCGTGAGCATGACGGTGATCCGACCGCTTGATCTGGCGGAGATAGAGACGCTGATCGGCTGGGCGAAGGCCGAGGGCTGGAATCCCGGACTTGCCGACGCGGCGGCGTTTCAAGCTGCAGATGCCAATGGCTTTATCGGCTGTTTTGTCGATGGCATCATGACCGCCGGCATATCGGCGGTACGCTATGGCAACGCGTTCGGCTTTATCGGCCTTTATATCGCCCATCCGGATTTTCGCGGGCACGGATATGGACGACAGGTCTGGGATGCCGGCATGGCGCATCTGATGGGTCGCACGGTCGGCCTTGATGGGGTTCCGGAACAGAAGGCCAATTATCAATCCATGGGATTTGCACCCGATTACGAGACCTTTCGCTGGAGCGGAAAGCTCGAAGATCTGTCTCGTCCGGACCTCGCTTCCTTTGAAGAGGCGCATTTGCCGGCACTGCTCGAATTCGACAGGCAGTATTTCGCAGAAAGCCGCGCGGAATTCCTGAACTCGTGGCTGGCTTTCCCGAGGCAGACGAAGGTGCTCGTTCGCAACGGCACCATCGCCGGTTACGCCGTCGCACGCCGATGCCATGAGGGCTATAAGATAGGACCGATCCTTGCCACGGATTTCGCCGTGGCAAGAGACTTGCTGGGTGCCTTTGCAGTGGAGACGAATGGCGAAACTGTTCATATCGACATACCCGCAAGCCAGGTCGAATTTTCGCAGTTTCTCGACACCGAAGGGTTCGCGCGAGGTTTCCAGACGACCCGAATGTATCGCGGAACGCCACCCCTCGTCAGGGCCGCGGGTGTCTTCGGCGTGACGACGCTGGAACTCGGGTGAGACCGCGCAAATAACTTGAGCGCGTACGGAAAGTATTTTTCGCAGACCCACTTGCCTGCTTCGCGCGGTCGCGATAGGTCATCCGGTATTGTCGATCTCAGGTTCGGCACGTAAGCGTTCACGTCAATCAACGCGCAGGATCGATTGGAGGGACCAACGGTCTGCGCGGTTATATCCGGCAGTCTGTGGTCAATTCAGACAAAAGGATGATGATGGACAATTCAGCGACAATTCCTTCTCAGGCCTATCCCGTCATCGAGCGTGTTCGGCATGAAATCAAGCGGCGCGAACTTATCGTAGATACCGTCGACTACATCACGCCGCATATGCTGCGCATCACGCTCAGCGGCGAAAGCCTGTCGGACTTTACCAGTCTGGGTGCCGACGATCACGTCAAGGTGGTCGTTCCCAGCGCGGATGGCGAGATGGAAATGCGGGATTACACGCCGCGTTCCTATGACAACAAGACTGGCCGGCTGGTGCTGGATTTCGCCTTGCATGAGGCAGGACCAGCGACCAGATGGGCGCTGGACGCAAGGCCCGGGTCGAGCGTGACGATTGCCGGGCCACGCGGCTCGGCCGTCATTACCGGCGTCAGCAAGTGGGTTCTCGTCGGCGACGAAACGGCGCTTCCCGCGATCGGTCGCCTGATCGAGGAGGCCAAGCCTGGTGACACGATCACCGCCATAGGCATCGTGACCGACAAAGGTGAAGAACAGCGATTTGAGACCGCTGCCCGGCTCTCGATGAAATGGGTCCATCGCCCGGCTTCGGAGGTCACCGATCCACTACCTGTCCTTTCCGTGCTCGACGGGATAGATCTGACGGCCGACACATTCGTGTGGGTGGCTGCAGAAGCATCGGTTGCCCGTGCGATCAAGATCTACCTGACCGGCAAACGGAACCATCCGCTTGCCTGGCTGAAAGCTGCCGGCTACTGGACACGCGGACTGGCCGATACCGGCGTGAAGACGATCGAGTGACCGTTCAAAGGGCCAATCTTCCGCGCGCATAAAAAAGGGGAGCTGCTGCTCCCCTTTCTTTCGATTGAATGTTCGATCAGGCGGTCGGCTGCTTTGTCTTGCGCAGATAAGGCAGGACCGTATCAAAGGAGCCGAAACGCTGGATGGCGTCTTCGTTGGAGACGGCAGCCGTGATGATGACGTCTTCGCCCTGTTTCCAGTTTGCGGGCGTTGCAACCTGATGTTTTGCCGTCAGCTGGATGCTGTCGATCGCCCGCAATATTTCGTCGAAGTTGCGGCCGGTGGTCATCGGGTAGGTCAGCACGAGCTTGATCTTCTTGTCCGGGCCGATGACGAAGACGGAACGCACGGTGGCGTTGTCGGCTGGCGTGCGGCCTTCCGAGCTTTCACCTGCGCCCGCCGGCAGCATGTCATAAAGCTTGGCGACCTTCAGATCCTTGTCGCCGATCAGCGGGTAATCGACATCGAAACCGGTGGCGGTGCGGATATCGCCCTTCCACTTCTCGTGGCTTTCGACCGGATCGACCGAGATGCCGATGATCTTGACGCCGCGCTTGGAAAATTCGCCCGCAAGGCCCGCCATAGTGCCGAGTTCCGTGGTGCAGACGGGCGTGAAATTCTTCGGATGCGAAAACAGGACCGCATAATTGTCCCCGATCCATTCGTGAAAGGAGATCTGGCCCTTGGACGTGTCAGCCTGAAAATCCGGGGCGATATCGTTGATGCGTAGGCTCATCTTTACTCTCCATTTTGTGGGTGGATTGAACCGCAAAGCCGAATGAAAGAGGAGCTTGAACATGCTCCATAAACTGCCGGCTATGAAAATAATCAGGCGTGGATCGGGTAAAAGCGGCAGGATAATTCCCGGCAAGCGCCGTCAGGTCAACTCCTCCTTTTTCAAGGAGCTGCTAAACTTTAGCATTGCGATTGCCGTTATGGCTTGGAGAAAAGCGATCTCGGTTATTATTCGTGGGTCCGGATGATATCTAGAAACGCGTCCCCATAGCGTTCCAGTTTCGTCTGTCCGACGCCGGAGACGTCAAGCATGGCATCATGGCTCATCGGCCTCAGCGTTGCAAAACCGACCAGCGTCGTGTCGGCAAACACGACATAGGGGGGAATGGACAATTCCCTGGCGATCTCCGTCCGCTTCCGGCGCAGTGCCTCGAACAGAGCGGCATCCGCCTCGTCCAGCTCGGCGCGGGCACCTTTGGCGCTTGTGGAGAGATTTCTGTCTGCCTTGCGGCCAGTCGGTCGGTCCTTGCGAAAACGGACTTCCCGCTCGTGCCGGAATACCGTCCGCGCCTCCGGTTCCAGCTTCAGCGCGCCGAAAGCATCGTGGTCGACCCTTATCAGGCCGGCGGCGAGAAGCTGGCGATAGACCGACTGCCATGTCCTTAAGGGAAGGTCGCGCCCTGCGCCGAAGACGGGCATATCCGTGTGGCCGAAACGCCGGGTCTTTTCGTTGTCGTTGCCCATCAGCACATCGATGACATGACCGGTGCCAAAGCGCTCGCCGGTTCGATAAATGGCAGCCAGAGCCTTGATCGCCGCCTCCGTGCCATCCCATGTGTCGACGGGTTTCAGGCAGGTATCGCAATTGCAGCAATGCCCTCCATGGGCCTCGCCGAAATGGGCAAGGATTGCCTGACGGCGGCAGCCGGCAGTCTCGCAAATGCCGAGAAGCGCGTTCAGCTTGGCGCGCTCGACCCGCTTTACCTCATCGGCGGAATTGCCGCCATCGATCATCCGCCCGCGCTGGATCACATCTGCCATGCCATAGGCCATCCAGACTTCCGAGGGCAGGCCGTCACGGCCGGCGCGGCCGGTTTCCTGGTAATAGGCCTCGACCGAGCCGGGAAGATCGAGATGGGCGACATAACGCACATTCGGCTTGTCGATGCCCATGCCGAAAGCCACGGTGGCGACGAGGCACAATTCCTCTTCCTTCAGGAAAGCATCCTGATGCCTGTCGCGGATATCGCGCTCTAGGCCGGCATGATAGGGCAGCGCGTAAATGCCTTGTCCATTCAGCCAGTCGGCCGTCTCCTCCACCTTGGCACGCGACAGGCAATAAACGATGCCGCTCGAACCTTTGTGGCGCGACAGGAACTGCAAAAGCTGTTGGCGCGGCTGGTTTCTCTCGACAATCTCATAGGAAATATTCGGTCTATCGAAAGAGGAGGTGAAGACACGCGCATGACCGAGCGCCAACCGTTCGATGATGTCGTCGCGCGTATGTGGATCGGCAGTCGCTGTCAGCGCCATACGGGGCACGCCGGGATAAAGCGTGGCAAGCGTACCGAGTTCGCGATATTCGGGGCGGAAATCATGGCCCCATTGGGAGACGCAATGGGCTTCGTCGATAGCGAACAGGGATATCGTGGCGTTGCCGAGCAGATCGCGAAAGCCCTGCGTAACAATCCGTTCCGGCGTGACATAAAGAAGATCCAGCGCGCCGCGGGCCAGATCCCGGCGAACGTCGACAAACGCCTCGCGCGACAGCGACGAGTTCACGGCTGCGGCGCGGATTCCGACTTGCTTCAGCGCCTCCACCTGATCGCGCATCAACGCTATCAGCGGCGACACGACGATGCCGATCCCATCGCGGCAAAGCGCGGGTATCTGGAAACACAGCGATTTCCCGGCGCCAGTCGGAAACAGCACGACGGCGTCGCCACCCGCTATGACATGGTCAATGACGTCGGCCTGCTGCCCGCGAAAGGACGAATAGCCGTAGATTTTCTGGAGCAGTTCGACCGGATCAATTGACCCGCGACCGCCGGTCGACGCCACAGATCCAACTGCCATATTCAGCATCCCTCTCGCTGCTTTCCCAACGGCCGCACTATTGCACAGGATCTGTGCTGACCGCGAGAGCTTGTCACGTGAGATACTGAGTTAGCTTTGCTAAGACTTTTGCCGCCGCTCTGGAACGGAGCTGATCGAGTGAGGGGCTTTTGGCGATATGGGTAAGATTGGTTGCGGGGGCAGGATTTGAACCTGCGGCCTTCAGGTTATGAGCCTGACGAGCTACCGGGCTGCTCCACCCCGCGCCAAGTTTTTGCCTTTGGCAAAAACGGAAGAACTGCAAAGCCCTTTAAACGACGAAAGGCCGCTTGTGGGCGACCCTTTGGATTGGCCAGGGGCCGTAGATTTCGTAATGAGAAGATTGTTTTTTACATTGCCTTTAGAAGACCTGGCAGCGACCTACTCTCCCGCGTCTTAAGACGGAGTACCATTGGCGCTGGGGCGTTTCACGGCCGTGTTCGGAATGGGAACGGGTGCGGCCGCCCCGCCATGACCACCAGGTCATCTAAGGGCAATGTGAAGAGAAGCTGGTTCACTCGAAGAGTGATTGATTAGAACACGTTTTACCTTTGATGCGCCACCAGCAGCCGGCAAAGCCGAGCCGCCAATCGTTTGGCGCGCCGTCCGCAGCGTAGCGACGAAGTCGCGACAGCGTGAGGACAGAAAGGTCGATGCTCATCGAAGATGAGCATTGATCAATGAGAGCGATTAAGCCAATCGGGCTATTAGTAAGGCTAAGCTTCATGCATTGCTGCACGTCCACACGCCTCCTATCAACGTGGTCGTCTACCACGGCCCTGATAGGGAAT
>NZ_JAEUAN010000044.1 GCF_019511445.1 Aliirhizobium wenxiniae | reverse complement strand
ACGAGATGAAGGAAAAGGGCGTGTCCGTTACTTGCCTGATGCCCGGAGTTACCGAAACCGGGGTATATGAGCGGGCGGGGATGCAGGACACGTGGGTCGGTCGCTCCCGAAAAGCAGACCCCGCACTCGTTGCCAGGGTAGCTTTCGAGGCGCTTATGATAGGAAAAGCCGTGGCGGTCCCCGGCCTCGTCAATAAAGTCGTCACGGGTCTTGCCGCGCTCACACCGGTCGCCCTGCTAACAACAGTCCATGCGTTAGCGACTCGACTGAGAAAATTCCGCGAGACGCGGTGACAAAAGGACAATGCTGCGCAAACGTGTCGGCCGCGATGGTCAAGCTTGCTGAGAGCTGGACAGGGACGCGAGCCGACCGAAGCGAATCTAGTCGCCTTGAGTCTTCATCGCATCGGTAACCTTGCGCTTGACCGGGTCGGCGTTGGTCTCGCCAACTGCATCTTCTTCCGTATCCGGATCGTCCTTCGCTGGCAGGTAGCCTTTCGGTCTGTTCTCCTGTGGACCTTCCCAACGTGGCGACTGGTCCGCGGTGCCCGGTGCGCCGTCCTTCGGTGAATTGATACCCATCGTTAATCTCCTTTTGCCGCAGCCAACATCGCAAACCCACGGGAGTTACGTGCTTAATCCCACTTTAACGACAAATTTCAATGCAAGGCGAATGGCTCTCCTCGACCGCCAGCGTACGGACGTGAAGCCATCCAGGCGGAATGGAACTTGCGCCGACTGCACCAGTTCGCGCGCCATCAACTAGGGATCTGTCCTGCTAAGGCAGGGTCAGTCTGTCGATAGCGAAGGAGTAACTGGGAACGGCAGACCGGGCATCTGAACCGAAGAACAACTTTCCTGCTCCGTTGGTTAGCGAGCGCCAAGACCGATCCGCGTCTCTTGATCTCGACGAGGTGGATATGAGCAAGGATTGCGTCCAAGGCGACGTCGCGGTCTCAAAGGGCAGTGCCAGTACCGTCGTGAGCAGGCTCTCCGAAAATGGCAGTCAGGAGAAAACCTGATGTCGTGTTACGCATGGAAAGTCTCAGCACCGGGTAGGCCGGACTTCGAAGGCATCGGGACACTCAGCGACCTGGAAGCTTATCTGGACGCATCAGGCTTGCCGGGAACCACGCCGTCAAGACCGATCATCGAAAGTACCTTGCGTATGCAACATGAAGGGCAGGGCTTCTACAAGGAGCCGACACACGCAGATGATCGGTGGTCGCTGCTTTGGATAGAGCTCGCAGGGCGGAACTAAAGGCAAAACGAAACCGTACTGCGCTTTTGAAGAAACAACTGTCCTGAATCGTACGCAGATTTGCGCGGCTGGAACTCCGGTCCATTCCAAAGGTTACACTGGCCGCTCAATTAACCGGGAGTCCGTAATGAAGTGCGCAGTTGCCCTCGTCACTGGAGCAGGATCGGGTATCGGAAAAGCAGCAGCGTTGGCTTTGGCAGCAGATGGTTTGAAGATCGGTGTGCTCGGACACACGCTCGAGGATGTTTCTTCCACAGTGAACGAGATCCAGGAAAACGGCGGTGAAGCCGTTCCGCTGCTGGCAGATATAGTAGATGAGGCCGCGATGATTGCGGCCGTGCAACAGCTGGTTCGGCAGTATGGCAGACTCGATGTCGTCGTCGCCAATGCCGGTATCAATGGCGTGTGGGCGCCGATCGACGATCTGACGCTTGCCGAGTGGAACGAGACGATCTCCGTCAATCTTACCGGCACGTTCCTGACGATCCGCGCAACCGTACCCGAACTCAAGCGCTCGGGCGGCGGTTCGATCGTTGTCGTGTCGTCTATAAACGGGACGAGGACGTTCACGACTCCGGGGGCGACGGCCTATACGGCCACGAAGGCGGGACAAGTAGCCATGGTACAGCAGCTTGCGCTGGAGCTTGCCCGTCATCACATCCGCATCAACGCGGTGTGCCCAGGTGAGATCGATACAAATATCGAAACGAACACCAAGCTCAGAAAAGAAGAAGAAACGGCGATACCCGTCGTTTGGCCCGACGGGCAGGTTCCCATCACAGGTGGGCGTCCGGGGCGCAGCGAGGATGTTGCCGACGTCATCGCTTTCCTTGCGTCGGAAAGGTCCCGGCATATCACCGGCTCTCCCATCTGGGTCGACGGCGGTCAAGGACTGCTCCGCTGATGGCCCCTATCGTTCAAGACAAAGAGGGTGATGTATTGGTCGACTATGCATTTGGTCCCATCATTTCGGATGGTGGTGTTGAGTTCCGGCTCTGGGCTCCCTTGGTCAAGGCCGTTTCCGTCAACATCGAAGGATGCGACTCGCGGCAGATGGAACGCTCAGGCGATGGATGGCACCAATGCCTCGCCGCGGGCGTGAAGCCAGGTAGTCGGTATAAGTTTGGCTTGCCGGATGGGCTCATGGTGCCGGACCCGGCTTCACGCCATCAACCTCAAGACGTCCAAGGAGCAAGTGAGGTCGTCGATCTTAAATGTTTTGAGTGGACGGCCAACAACTGGTCGGGACGTCCTTGGGAAGAGAGCGTCATTTACGAACTGCATGTCGGCTCTTTCACTCCGGAAGGAACGTTCCGGGCCGCGATCGAAAAGCTCGCCCACCTAGCGGAGATCGGTGTAACCGCAATCGAGATTATGCCCGTTAGCGATTTCCCCGGTCGGTATAATTGGGGCTATGACGGCGTCCTGCCTTATGCACCCGACAGCAGCTACGGCCGACCCGAAGATTTCATGGCGCTGGTGGATGCTGCCCACCGGCACTGCATTTCCGTCTTTCTGGATGTCGTCTACAATCATTTCGGTCCTGATGGAAATTATCTGCCGAATTATGCGCCGCTATTCACCGAGCACCATAAGACGCCATGGGGCAATGGCATCAACTATGATGGCGAAGGGTCAAAGGCGGTCAGAGAGTTCGTCATCCAAAACGCGATATACTGGATCAAGGAGTTTAGGCTGGACGGGCTACGCCTTGACGCCGTGCATGCCATCAAGGACGACAGCGAAGAGCATCTGCTTCATGAGCTCGCTCGCCGGGCACGGGAAGCGGCTGGTGGCCGGCATGTTCATCTGATTGTAGAGAACGAAGACAATGACAGCGCTTTGCTGACACGCGATGAGAAGGGGCGGCCGACTTGTTTCACAGCCCAGTGGAACGACGATGTTCATCACGTGCTGCACATTGCCGCGACTGGTGAAACGTACGGCTATTATCAGGACTACGCTGATGACGACGGCAAGATCGGTCGCGCGCTCGCCGAGGGTTTTGTTTTTCAGGGCGAACATATGCCCTATCGGGGCGAGAGCCGCGGCAAGCCTAGCGCCGGCTTGCCTCCTACCGCGTTCATCTCCTTTATCCAGAACCATGATCAGATTGGCAACCGGGCGCTCGGCGATCGGATGATCACATTCCGTCCGCTGGAGCCTATCAAGGCGGTGACTGCTGTCTATCTGCTGTCGCCCCAGATCCCGATGCTCTTCATGGGGGAGGAATGGGGAGCGCGCGAGCCGTTTCCTTATTTCTGCGATTTTGACGACGAGTTGAACGAGAAGGTCAGACAAGGTCGGCGAAAGGAGTTGTCACGCCTTCCAGGGTTCGATGCCGAGGACGCTCTTGATCCCACCGCGCGGTCGACATTCGAGATGGCGAAACTCGGCTGGTCTCAGCGTGACAGTGCTGACGCTGTAGAAATGCTCGCATTCTACAAGTCGCTTCTTACCATGCGGCACCAGCGGATCGTGCCGCTGTTGCAGAGAATGGGTGCCGGAAACGCATCGTTTCGCCATGAAGGACACCGGACCGCGGTGGACTGGACGCTCGCAGCTGGCTCCACACTTCACATCGTCGCGAACCTAGCTGACCAACCTGCAACAAATCCGGCGCCGCCTGCCGGCGAGCAAATCTTTCTCCTCGGCTCGGTCAAGGAGAACATGCTCGCGCCGTGGTCCGTTTATTCGAGCATCAGTCCCGCCCGGGAATAATGTTGAGGAGACATTATGGGTTCGCATCTCGACCAACTCGCTAAGCAACATGGGATCAGCCTGATGCGGCCGTCCCCGGATAATGTGGAAGTCCCGATCTCCGACGAAACGAAACGACAGGTCCTTGCCGCCCTGGGCGTGGACGAAAGATCTGCTGTTACACAGCAGAAGCAGCCGCCGCCGAAGGCCATCCCCCAATCGTATTTGTCGGAAACCCTCGAACAGGGAGGTGTGTGGGGCATCAGCCTGCAGCTCTACGAATTGCGCTCTAAGCGCAACTGGGGTATCGGAGACTTTGAAGACCTGATCGGTATGACAAGGCTGTGCTCCTCGCTGGGTGCTGATTTCGTCGGGCTTAATCCGCTGCATGCACCCTTCCTCGCCGACCCGGATCGCTGCAGCCCCTACGAGCCGTCGAACCGGCAAATGCTCAACCCGCTCTACATCGCGGTCGATAAGGTACCTGGCTTCAAGGCTAGTCCAGAACTGGAAAGGCGTTTGCGGTCACTGCGGGAAACCGACCTGGTGGATTATGTCGGCGTTGCCGAGGCCAAACTGACGACTCTGCGGGAAATCTGGCGCTCGCAGCAGGCCTCGGGTAGCGATACGGCGGATAGCGAGGACTTCCAAAACTTCGTTCAAGCGGGAGGTGATGTCCTGCGACTGCACGCTCTGTTCGAAACCTTGTCGGCGTTCATGATAAAACGCGGTAATGGTGCAGGCTGGAAGGGTTGGTTAGTCGAATATCGGACACCCGATAGCCCCGAAGTCGCTGAATTTGCGGAGGCCCACGCCGACGACATCCGATTTCACATGTGGCTGCAATGGCTGGCACACCTGCAGCTTGGCAAGGCAGCCGAGGCCGCACTGGACGCACGGCTAAAGATCGGTCTCTATCTCGATCTTGCGGTCGGAGAGGCCATGGACGGGTCTGCCACCTGGAGTGAGCGAGACGCCTACATCTCGGATGTAACAGTTGGAAGCCCGCCAGACCCGTTCGCGACCGCAGGGCAGGACTGGCATCTTGCTGCTTTCCATCCGGATCAGATCGCGTCTGGGAAACAATCTCCGTACCGGCGGATGGTGACTGCAGCGATGCGTTATGCCGGCGCTATCAGAATTGATCATGCCGCGGCGCTGCGGCGGCTGTTTCTGGTGCCGCTGGAAAGTGCGCCCGACGGCGGCGCCTATGTGAACTATCCGCAACACAAGTTGCTGCAAATCCTGGCGGACGCATCGGCAGAGTACCGCTGCGTCGTTATCGGCGAGGATCTCGGCATGCTGCCTGAAGGATTGCAGGACGATCTGGCTGAAGCCCAGATCTTATCTTATCGCATTCTTTCCTACGAGCGGGGGGAGGATGGCTTCAAGCCTGCGGACGCCTACCCCCGGCTCTCGCTTGCCTGTATCTCGACTCATGACCACCAGACCTTAGCTGGATGGTGGCGCGGGGCCGACATCAAAGCGCGCGCTGAACACGGGATCGTTCCGCCCCATGTGAGTGCAACACACCTCGACCAACGCAAGCACGAGCGGGAGGAACTGAAACTCGTCCTCGATGAGGCGGGGGTAGAGACGCCGCATCGTCTGCCATCTGCTGCGAATGACCAGAAGCTGAGGGAGCTAGTTGTCAGCGCGCATCGTTTTATTTCCAAGACGCTCTCCGTGATGGTCGCAGTCCGGCTGGCAGACATGACGGGTGAGAAGCAGCCAACGAACATCCCCGGTACGAGTGACAGCTATCCGAACTGGAAGCCAAAGCTGAGCCTACCAGTTGAAGAATTGGCCAACTTGCTGCTGGTCCAGGAAATCGCTGATGTGATGCAGCAAGAGAGACCCTGGAGTAATGCAGGGCTACAGCTTTCAGAAAGGAGTTAAGCATTGTCAGATGACCAGCAGAAGATCGCAGCCGCACTCGGCGTAGCCCAGGAATTTGATGTCGCGATGGAGGTGCATCTTCGGACTGAGTTCCTGGCTCAGTATTTGTTGAGGTCGTCTTGCCGAGCCTATGTTCTTGGGATCAGCGGTGGCGTTGACTCACTGGCTGCTGGCCTTCTCGCCCAAGCAGCAGTCTCCCAGCTCCGCGCGGAAGGTAAAGTCGCGCAGTTCATCGCTGTTCGACTGCCATACGGAGCACAAGCTGATGAAGCAGACGCGCAGAGTGCCCTTGACGTTATCAAGCCCGACCGAACCGTGACTGTTGATATAAAGGTTGCCGCAGACGCTATGATGCGTGCCGTCACGGATCAGGCAGACGACCTGTTCGATCCCGCGCGAAAAGATTTTCATCTAGGCAACATCAAAGCTCGCCAGCGCATGATTGCTCAATATGCGCTCGCTGGAGCAAGTCAGGGGCTCGTGATTGGGACCGATCAAGCCGCCGAAGCGCTCATGGGCTTCTTCACAAAATTTGGTGATGGAGCAGCCGATATTCTCCCACTCTCGGGCCTGACGAAGCGCAGGGTGCGGGCTGTGGCAGCTCATATGGGGGCGCCAGAACATCTTGTTCTCAAGGTGCCGACAGCTGATTTGGAAACGGACGCACCGCTACGACCGGACGAAGATGTCTATGGGGTGCCGTATGAAAAGATTGATGATTTCCTCGAAGGCAAACCAATATGTGAGGCGGCAGAAGCGGTCATCCTGAGAACCTACAAGGCAAGCGCTCACAAGCGGTGTCTCCCTATCGTTCCGCCGGCGCACCCTTGAAGATGCGGCCTCGGCAGCTGGGTCTTTCAGAGGGAGGGAACTTCGAGTTGGTGTCAGGGTTCGCGTTCGGGAGGCGATTATGACTTTCAAAAAATGGATCCATCTGTGCATCGATATGCAGCGAATGTTCGCCGAGGATACACCATGGCATGTCCCTTGGATGAGGGACGTTTCACCACAAGTCGAAGAAGTGGCACGGTGGCGACCTGAACGGACGGTATTCACTCGATTTGTGCCGCCCAAGCGCGCGGCGGACATGTCAGGCATGTGGCGTGACTATTATGAGAAGTGGGATACGATGACATCGGATCGGCTAGGGGCGAATATGATAGATCTAGTTCCGTCGCTCAGAGCGCTTGTTCCACCAGCTCGCATCTTCGACAAGATGACCTACTCACCATGGACCAGTGGCGAGCTTCATCGGGTGCTAGGGAACGAGGGGGTCGAAGCGGTAGCCATTTCGGGGGGAGAGACCGACGTCTGCGTCCTTGCTGCCGCGATGGGCGCGATTGACCTGGGCTACGAGGTCATTCTCCTCAAAGATGCCGTCTGTAGCGCTGCTGATCAGACGCATGATGCCTCCCTTGAGTTGTTGGGCGATCGGTTTTCGGTCCAGCTAAAAATTTTTTCGACAGAGGCGTTTCTGGCACGTGCCTGAAATGGTCGCCTACAACTCGATATGTCGGCCTCTCGGTTTTCGAACCGGCTGATTACTGTCTACGATGGTCAGAGACAGTGCATCTTGGCGCAACCATTCTCAGCCATCACCATCGGTAATTACAACGTAATCATTGTGTAGAGGGCGGCATGGCAATCATAGCAACAGCTGGATGGGCGGTTCCTAAGACTGTCGCTAATCATTTTGGACAGCAGGGCAGCAGCCTGACGAGATATGCGACTGCTTTTCCCGGAGTTGAAATCAACTCGACTTTCTACCGACGGCATCAGCAATCGACCTTCGAGCGTTGGGCCGCATCTGTGCCAAAATCGTTTAAGTTCTCGGTCAAAATTCCGAAAGAAATCACGCACGATCAAGCCATGGTAGATATCACGGAAGCGTTTCGCGATTTTCTACGCGATATCGCGCCACTTGGCAGGAAACGCGGTCCCTTACTTTTCCAACTACCTCCGTCGCTTGCGTTCAACGAAGATGTGTTAGCTGCGGCGTTCAAGGGTGTAAGAGCTGCCGATCAGGGGCAGATCGTCATCGAGGTTCGGCACAAAAGCTGGAAATCGAAAGAAGCTGCTCATCTTCTGAAAGAGTTCGAGATTGATCCGGTATTGGCCGATCCCACCGTAGTCTGGGCGCCGTCAGACTTTCCTAAATCGCCTCGCTACGTGCGTCTCCATGGCAAGCCGAAGATTTATTACTCCAGGTACACAACTGATGAGATCCTTGCTTTTTCAAAGCTGTTGGGACCCGACGCTTGGTGCGTTTTCGACAACACTGCGTCCGGCGCGGCTGCTGAAAACGGTTTAGAAATGGTCAAGCTGCTGACGTCAAAGCCTCGCCCCTAGAGAACCGCCCGTTCAAAACCGCGATCCGTCGTCTAATGCCTCGATCCGAGCCGACCTTCGAACAGGAAGGCTTGCGGACGGATATCCTAACCTACGTTCGTCTTCCAACCACGCGCCAAACTTTCTCTCAGCTGATGCTGGAACTTCCCAAGCTCGTTCCTGTTCGCTGCCCGATATCTGTCCAGGTATCGGAATTCCACACAAGGAGATAATCATGTTCAGTTTCGACAAGCGTTTGCAGTATCCGGTCAAGGTCGGTTCTCCCGACCCCATTTTTGCACGGATGCTCCAGCAGGCGATCGGCGGCGTCGAGGGCGAGATCCGCGTCTGCATGCAGTATT
>NZ_JAEUAN010000043.1 GCF_019511445.1 Aliirhizobium wenxiniae | reverse complement strand
CGACTTGCATGTGTTAAGCCTGCCGCCAGCGTTCGTTCTGAGCCAGGATCAAACTCTCAAGTTGAGAATTCAATCATGACTAATCACTATGTTCTGAATCGACGAGAACATTTTTATATGTACACCAATCGCATCACTGCGATCGTTTCCATCGTTCTCATTCAAAACGTGACCGTCATTTGTCTTCTTAACAGATCAAACCGAAGCTCGATCCGCGAAAACCCGCCGACCACGTTTCTCTTTCTTCTCATATTCAATTGTCAAATAACCGACGCTCCCAAGCCCAAAAGCCCGAAAACGTCACAAAACCAAGAGACCTAACCGGAGCCCGGTCCCAATCAGCATCTGCCAATCTGTCGTGGTTTCTTTAGAACGAAGGTCATCGTCGCTAGCAGCGCCGCCGCCCTCGTCAGTGAGCGGGTTATAGATCCACACCCACGAAAACGTCAATGGCCGATTTTCATAAATCTGCAAAAAACTTACATGATATTGATTTTAAAGAGAAATTTAGATCCTTTGCTAACTTGACCGACTTTCTCGCCCGCCAACTCTGATGAGACAGGCCCGACAAGTCCGGAAGAACACCCCGCCGCGATCAAAGCATACCGAGATGCACTTTCGGAGCGTAGCCAGCTACAAGCCTGGAGATTGCCGTAGATCCCGTTCGGCGCGTTCGATCGCGCTCGCATTCAAAACCTTGCGTGAAAGAGCGACCGCGACCGCCCTTGTGCGAAGATTGAACCAGCCCTCACGCCCCTGCCCCGGCGTCTCGTAAACGTCGAGCTTTTCGTAAAGCTGTTGCAAGCGGTTCTGGACGCTGCGAAGCGACAGATGTTTGCGCTGGGCAATCGCCTTGTCTGTCAGCCCCAGCGCCACATCGACGAGGATCTCGTATTCGACATCATTGAAGCCCAAGGAATTGCCGAGACTCTTCTGCTGGATGCCGCGGACTTCGCGATCGATGACACACTGGGCTTCGACGAAGACGCTCCGCAATGCGAGTTTCAGTCGCTCCTCCGAGGCAGACTTCAGAACATAGCCATAGGTGGCCCCTTCCGGCACGATCCTCGACACGCCACGAACATAGGCTTCGTCGGAATAGTTCGACCAGAAGAGGATCTTGGTATCCGGTCGCTCGCGCCATATGGTGCGTGCCGCCTCGATCCCGTTGCGTTCGTTCATCTGCAGGTCCATGACAATATGCTCAACCTGCGCCATCCGCGCCTGCACTTCACCTTTCACGCCATTTTCCGCCTCGATCACCTGTCCGCACTCCGGCAGTGCTGCGCGAACGGCCTCGTTGAGAAAAGCACGGTGAAGAGCATCATCCTCGACAATCAGAACATTCATCATCAGCCCTCAGCCATGACAGGGTGATCGGGCGAAAGGGTCAGCCGCATGCGCGTTCCACCCCCATCGCCACGGCTGGCCGGATTACGACCGATTTCAAACCGGGCCGCGATCAAGCGGGCACGGGTTTTCATATTGTCGATGCCATGTCCGGCCGTTTCCCTGATATCGGCGAGACCGCGGCCGTCATCCTCAACCTCGACGCAAAGCGATTGACCGTTTTTGGCAATCCGCACCATGATATGCTCCGATTGCCCATGGCGAATGGCGTTATTTACCGCCTCCTGGACGATGCGGAACAGCGCTACAGCGACTGTAGGGCCAAGGTCTCGAAGGCTGCCACCGCTTTCGTCGAGCACTTTCCATCCTATCGACTGGCCACTCTCCCGAACCGAGCGCTCCAGGTGGTTCTCTATCGCCTCCGCGATACCGAAAAGCTGCAGCACGGTCGGCTTGGCTTCTTCGATGATTGCGCGCAGGTCCTGCATACATTGCTGCATCGCTCGGCAAAGGGGCTCCAACGCGTCCCCTGGCACGGCGGCCAGGCTGGTCAGCCGCTCCATGCGGCGCGTCAAACGCGTCAGGTCGGCGAGCGTCTGGTCATGCAGGTCCATGCCGATACGCTGGCGTTCCGCTTCCAGTGCTTCCGTCAACTTCAACGCGCCGAAACGCAGGCCCTCTTCTCTTGTGCGCGCCTCCGTTTCGATAACGGCAGAGCGCTTGGCTTGCTCCGCAGCACGCAGCGCGAAGAAATAGGGCGCGAGCAGATCGGCGACTGCGCGGGCGTTTTCGACATCCTCCATCGTGTAACAATCGTGACTACGCGAAGAGCAACTCAACGCGCCGATCACATCACCCTGTACCTTTAGCGGGACATGCAACCGGCTCTGCAGTTTCAGCTCGAGAATGGGGCTCGCGAAGGCTCCGTCGAAATGGAAGCGCGGATCCGTGCATGCGTCAGCGGACAGAAGGAAATCAACTTCGCCTGTCAGCAAGGTGCGGATCGGGCTTCCCGTCAGGAGCGCCGGAGGATGCTTGCTCCAGGCCGTTTCCAGTCCGCTTTCATAGGCGATATGATATTTGCCATCGACCTGCTTGATACAGACATCCAGATGATCGTGCGGGATGATGTGGCTGATTTCGTCGGCCACGGCCTTGATGATCGCATCGAAATCGAGCTGTCCCGCCAGCAGCCGGGAAATCCCCAGATAGCGATCGAACAGCGAGTTACGCGCCGGATTGAGCATGGGCGGACCTCCTCCAGTCCTTCGACCGTCAATTAAGCGTGAGCTTTTCAAGTCTGTCCTGCGGGAACCCGCAGATTTTGCGCGCAAACCCGCAGAAAGCCTGCTTGGATGCGCCTGTACTTTGTCAAGAAACTCCTCCATCCTCGATTTACTGAGCAAAAGGGGCTCAGGGCAATCATTATCTCCGGATCACCGTTGAGGAGCGGCCCGGACGATATGCAGGGAGCTATTGGGAGGAAATCATGACCATCAGAACGATGCTGGCGGCATCCGTCGCCTTCGCATGCCTGTGCGCACCGGCGCTCGCCGATACTTCGTCGAAAAAGATCGCGCTGTCGAACAACTATGCCGGTAATTCCTGGCGTCAGGCGATGCTGACGAGTTGGGACAAGATCACCAAGGATGCCGTGTCGAAGGGCGTGGTGGCTGCCGCAGACCCGTTTACCACCGCCGAGAACCAGGCGACCGAACAGGCCGCCCAGATCCAGAACATGATCCTGCAGGGTTATGATGCGATCGTCATCAACGCCGCCTCCCCGACCGCATTGAACGGCGCGATCAAGGAAGCCTGCGATGCCGGCATCACCGTCGTTTCCTTCGATGGCGTCGTGACCGAACCCTGTGCATGGCGCATCGCCGTGGACTTCAAGGCGATGGGCGAAAGCCAGATCGACTATCTCGCCAAGAAGCTGCCGCAGGGCGGCAACCTGCTGGAAATCCGCGGTCTCGCCGGCGTTTCCGTCGATGACGAGATCCATGCGGGCATTGCAGCCGGCGTTGCGAAGAACACGCAGTTCAAGATCGTCGGTTCGGTCAATGGCGACTGGGCGCAGGACGTTGCCCAGCGCGCCGTCGCCGGTATCCTGCCGAGCCTGCCGGAAGTGGCAGCTGTCGTCACCCAGGGCGGTGACGGCTATGGTGCAGCCCAGGCCTTTGCCGCCGCCAAGCGCCCGACCCCGACCATCGTCATGGGCAACCGCGAGGACGAACTCGTCTGGTGGAAGAGCCAGAAGGACAAGGACGGCTACGAGACCATGTCGGTCTCGATTGCACCGGGTGTCTCGACGCTCGCCTTCTGGGTGGCGCAGCAGATTCTTGACGGCAAGGAGGTCAAGAAGGACCTCGTCGTGCCGTTCCTGAGGATCGATCAGGCCAATCTGGAAGAGAACCTGAAGAACACCCAGAAGGGTGGCGTGGCGAATGTCGAATATTCGCTCGAGGATGCCCAGAAGGTGATCGACGCCAAGTAGCGTCGCCTCCCCGTGCCGGGGCGTGAAGGTTTCCCAACTCTTCACGCCCCGACATCGCCCATCACAACAAAATTGACAGCGATTGCATGACCGAAACCTTGAAGCGACAAGAGGTGGTGGCCGCGCGCGGCGTCCGTGTGACGTTCGGCGCCGTCAAGGCGCTCGATGGCGCAGACCTCATCATCCATGCCGGCGAATGCGTCGGGCTGGTCGGCCATAACGGCGCCGGCAAGTCCACCATCGTCAATGTCATCAATGGCGGGCTTACCCCGCATGAAGGCTCCCTCACCTATGGCGGCAGTGAAGCTCACGGCATATCGGCCGCCCGTGCCAACGGGGTGCGCTGTGTCTTCCAGGAACTGTCGCTCTGCCCCAACCTGACGGTCGGCGAAAACGCCCGCATCATGCACGCCGAACTCAAAGGCTGGGCCTGGCGAAGCCGAGCGCTGGCTCTGGTGGAAAGCCAGCTGAAGGAGATTTTCCCCGGTCACGCGATCGATTGCGATAGCACGGTCGATGATCTGTCGATTGCAGAACGGCAGATGGTGGAGATCGCCATCAGCTTTGCCGGGATCGACAGGAAACCGAAGCTGGTCATTCTCGATGAACCGACTTCGTCGCTCGACGCCGGGCTTGCGGCACAGCTGATGGCCTATATCCGCAAGTTCGTCGGTGACGGCGGATCCGTGCTGCTGATCTCGCATATTCTCGGCGAAATCCTCTCCACCTCCGACCGGATCGTGGTGATGAAGGATGGCCGCGTGGTGGCCGACCGGACGGCCAAGGAATTCTCGACGCACAGCCTCGTCGAGGCGATGGGCAATGTCGTGCGCGAGCAGGAATTTTCGCGCACCGCCGCGGTAAGGTCCGGCCAACAGGTTCTCTCCATGCCGCCGCGGCGCGGCCATGGGCTGGCCTTCGAAGCCTATCGCGGCGAAATTATCGGGCTTGCCGGTCTCGGCGGCCACGGCCAGACCGAAGCGTTGCTCGACCTCTATCTCGACCGCAACAGCAACTGGTGGCCAACGAAAAGGCGGGAGATCGCCTTCGTCGCCGGCGACCGCAGCCTGAACGGCACGTTTCCTCTCTGGAGCATCCTGAAAAACCTGTCGATCGCCTCGCTCGGCCAGCTTTCGACCAATCGCATGGTCGACAAAGCGCGGGAAGAAACCCTGGGCGCCGCCTGGAAACAGCGGATCGAGATCCGCACGCCCGATATGGGCAACCGCATCCTCTCACTTTCCGGCGGCAACCAGCAGAAGGTGCTTTTCGCCCGTGCCCTGGCAACAACTGCCAGCACTGTCCTGATGGACGATCCGATGCGTGGAGTCGACATCGGCACCAAGCAGGAAGTCTATGAAATCCTGCGCTCCGAAGCTGCAAGCGGGCGCACCTTCATCTGGTATTCGACCGAAATGGATGAGATCCGCCTTTGCGACCGCGTTTATGTCTTTCGCGAGGGCGCTATCATGGCGGAACTCCTCGGTGACGAGATTACCGAGAAGAACGTGCTGGCAGCCTCCTTCAGCGAAGGAGAAGCGGCATGAAGATCTCGTCCAGCACCGTCCGCCTGATCATCCCCGCTGCCTCACTGGTCCTGCTGCTTGCCGCCGTCTTCTACATGCAGCCACGCGCCATGAGCTATACGGGGCTGAACCTTCTGTTCAATCTCGCAGTCCCGATCGCACTCGCGACGATCGCCCAGATGCTGATCATGTCGGTCAACGATCTCGATCTGTCGATGGGCACATTCGTCAGCTTCTGCGCCTGCGTTTCCGCTACATTCCTGCAATCCTCTCCGGCACTCGGTATCCTGATCTTCCTTGGCGCGATTGCCGCCTATGCACTGATCGGCGTCGTCATCAATATCCGTGATCTGCCATCCATCGTCGTGACCTTGGGGATGAGTTTCGTCTGGGGCGGCCTTGCCGTGCTGATCCTTCCCTCCCCCGGAGGAACCGCGCCGACCTGGGCGAGATGGCTGATGACGGCCAAGCCGCCGCTCGTACCGATGGCGATCGTCGCCAGCATCCTGATTGCTGCCGTCACCCACTATATCGTCATGCGCTCGTCCTTCGGCGTGCTGATACGCGGCGTCGGCGGCAATGATCGCTCGGTCGAACGCGCCGGCTGGTCGGTGCTTGGCCTTCGCGCCGCTACCTACGCACTGGCCGGTTTCTTCGCCATCCTCGCCGGCATTGCGCTTGTCGGTCTCACCACCTCCGCCGATGCCAATATCGCCCTCCGCTATACGCTGCTTTCCATCGCCGGTGTCATTCTCGGTGGCGGCCAGTTCGTCGGCGGCAAGGTGTCTCCGATCGGCGCGGTCATCGGCGCGTTGACGCTGACGCTCGCCGGTTCCTTCCTGTCCTTCATGCGCATTTCGCCCGATTGGCAGATCGGTGCACAGGGCGCGATCCTGATCGTCGTTCTCGCCCTGCGCCTTGCCCTCAATCGTCTGGAAAAGCGGGAGAAGAGCCAATGACGCTCAATCGCCTCCTCGTCGCCAAACCCTGGCTCTGGTCCTTTGCCGCCACGATCATCGTCTGGGTCGTCACGATTCTCTTTACCGGCGGCGCAAGTTCCTTCGGCCTGTCGCAGGCAGCCCTCACCTTCGCTGCCTTCTCCGTCATCGTCGGTATCGGCCAGATGTTCGTCATCACGCTCGGGCCGGGCAATATCGATCTCTCGGTACCTGCGACCATGACTTTGTCCGGCACGCTGGCCCTCAAATTGATGGACGTGCAGGACGGCATGATCGTCGTCGGATTGCTCGCCTCGATCGGGATCGGCCTCGTCATCGGGATCGGCAATTACGCGCTCATCAAGGCGCTGCGTATCCCGCCGATCATCGCCACCCTGTCGATGAGCTTCATCGTCCAGTCCGTGGCGATCTGGAGCAATCGCGGCCTGCGCATCAAGCCGCCGGAAACATTGGCCAACTTCGCCATATCCGGCCTGTTCGGCATTCCGAATATCGCGCTTGTGGCACTGATCCTCTCGATCATCGCTTGGGTCCTCTTGGAAAAATCCATCTATGGACGCTGGATTTCGGCAATCGGCCAAAGCACGTTTGCCGCCCGCATGGCCGGCATACCGGTCGATGGCACACGGCTCGTCACCTACATGCTCTGCGCCGTGCTCGCCTCCGTCTGCGGCTATCTACTGGCGAGCTTTTCCGGCGGTGCGGCCCTTAACATGGGGTCGGAATATCTGCTGATGTCGATCGCAGTCGTCGTCATCGGCGGCACGGCGGTGGCGGGCGGCAATTCCAACATTCCCGGCATCTGGGGCGCCTCGCTTTTCATGTTCCTCGTCGTCTCGATGCTCAACACCTACGGTTTTGGCGCGGGTTTCCGCCTCATCCTGACCGGCCTCATCATCATCGCCGTCATCCTGCTTGCCGGCGGCCGGCAATCGCTTCGCTAGTCGATAAATCCAACCGGACACAATGCCATGTCTCAGACCTCATCCATCTACGAAATCCACGATGACCGCTTCAGGTTCCTGATAGTTCCGACCTCGCCGCTGGACGAACTTTACTCCGAATGCCGCTGGGCGGAAGGGCCGGTCTGGTTTGCCGATCAGGGGTCTCTCATCTGGAGCGACAATCCCAATGAGCGGATGCTGCGCTGGGTCGAAGGCGGCGGCGTCTCGGTGTTTCGAAGCGCATCCAACTTCTCCAACGGCAATACAAGAGACCGGCAGGGCCGCCTCGTGACCTGCGAACACGGCACTCGCCGTGTTACCCGCACCGAGATCAACGGCTCGATCACAGTGCTTGCCGACAGCTATCAGGGCAAGCGGCTAAACTCGCCCAATGATGTCGTCGTGCATTCGGACGGCAGTATCTGGTTCACCGACCCCACCTACGGCATCATGTCGAACTACGAGGGGTTTCGCGCCGAGCCGGAACAGGCGACCCGCAATGTCTACCGTCTCGATCCTGCAACCGGCGAGATGGATGCCGTGGTCACCGATTTCGGCCAGCCGAACGGCCTTGCCTTTTCGCCCGACGAGCGCATTCTCTATGTGGCGGATTCCTCATCCAGCCATGACCCCTCCCGTCCGCGCCATATCCGCGCCTTCGATGTGGTAGACGGGCGAAAGCTCGCCGATAGCCGGGAATTCTGCACCATCGACAAGGGCCTGCCGGACGGGTTCCGTGTCGATGTCGACGGCAATGTCTGGACCAGCGCCGGCGATGGCGTTCATTGCTTCGGCCCGGACGGCAAGCTTCTCGGCAAGATCCTGATCCCGCAAACGGTGGCGAATGTCACTTTCGGTGGGCCGCGGCGCAACCGCCTGTTCATCACCGCCACCAGATCGCTCTATGCCGTCTATACGGCAACGATCGGGACATCTCTTGGATAAGGATGACGATTGGGCCTGTCGCTTTTTACAGCGCCGGGCCTGAAACGCTCCGCCGCGCAGCCCCTACCCGCGACAATAGTATGACGGGCAGAATACTGATCGCGACGATGGCAAGAGCCGCAATCGATGCTTCTTCATAGGTCCCGCGGGCCGCTTCTCCGTAGAGATGCGTCGCAAAGGTCTCGACATTGAGCGGACGCAGCAAAAGTGTGGCTGGCAGTTCCTTGATACAGTCGACGAAGACAAGCAGGGCTGCGGCGGAGATCGCGGCCTTGGACAGCGGCAGATGCACATGCCGGAACGTGCCGGCAGTCGATTGCCCGAGCGTGCGTGATGCATGATCGAATGACATCGGGATACGGGACAACCCCGCCTCGATGCCCCCGGCTGAGATTGCCAGGAAACGCACGGTCAAGGCGTAGACGACGGCCGCGCCCGATCCCATAAACAAAAGTCCGGTCGAAACTCCGAACCAGTTGAGCGCCGTACGGTCGATAAAACGATCGAGACCAGCAAGCACGATCAGCACACCAATGGCGACAACGGTACCAGGCGCGGCGTAACCTACGGTCGACAGCCGAAGGAACGTAGCGGAGGTCTTGCCGGGCCGCAGGCGCGTGGCATAGGCGACGACCAGTCCGAGAGAAATGGTCACGACGGTGGCAATTGTCGCGATGGTGAGCGTGCTGATCGCCTCGTTCAACAGGCGCGGCGAGAGGCCGGCGAACTGGTAGCGTTTCCAGGCTTCGGTGGTCAGGTAAAGTGCCGGAGCTACGAAACCGAGCAGGACAGGAATGGCACCCGCAGTGAAGAGCAATACTCCTTTCAGGAGGTTCACTTTCAGCGGCTCTAGGCCCCGGCTGCGTCGGGCATCCGTCGCATAGCGCTGCTTTCGTCGCGCCCATCGCTCGAACGCCACGAGCGCGACAACTATGAGCAGCAGGGCGAGCGCGATCTGCGAAGCGCCCGGCAGATCGGTGCGGGTGATCCAGGTCGTATAGATCGAAACCGTCATGGTTCTGACACCGAGAAACTCGGCGGCCCCGACATCGTTGAGCGTTTCCATCAGCGCAAGCGCGACCCCGATCGCCACGGCCGGCCGCGCCAGCGGCAACGCGACACGCCAGAACACCGCACGGCGCGAAATACCGAGCGTTCGCGCCGCATCGACGAGATTGCCCGATTGGGTGAGGAACATTGCCCGTGTGGGAATGTAGACGTAAGGGTAAAGCACGAAGCCGAGCAGCAGAATGCAACCTGTCATCGAGCGAATGTCAGGCAGCCGGAATTGCCTTGCGCTCTCATATCCGAGAAGCCATCGGACAGCACCTTGCACCGACCCGATCGGATGCAGGATATCGAGATAGGCATAGGCAATGATATAGGTCGGCACGGCAAGCGGCAGCAGTAATGCCCATTCGAGCATGCGCCTTCCCGGAAAGTCATAGGCAGTCACCAGCCAGGCAGTGGTTGTGCCGAGCACCGCCGTCACGACGCCCACCCCGACAAGCAGGATTACCGTATCGACAAATGCAACCGGCAGGATGCTGGAGAAAAGATGCGCCCAGAGGCCGGTGGAGCCCTTCAGTGCTTCAAGCACCAGTCCCGTAATTGGAAAGATAACGATGAGGGCGGCAATGGCGGAAACAGCCAGCCAGTTTCTGCCGGAACGACCAGCATGACTGACGCCCGATGGGCCGGCGACCGGGTTGCTGGCAGACATAGATTTATCCACGAGATGACAAAAGGAAGGCGCCCTCGTTGCCGGAGCGCCTTCCGCATTCCTTAGTTGTCGAAGCCGACCTTGTCGACCAGCTCGCTTGCCTGCTTGCGATGGGTGACGATTTCAGAGAGCGGCTTGTTGTCGATCTTCAGCTCGCCGAAAGCGGCGATGATCGGGTCGGCAGCAACACCGGCCTTGACCGGATACTCGTAGTTGGCTTCGGCATAGATTTTCTGAGCCTCGTCCGAGACGAGATATTCCAGGAACTTCACGGCATCAGCCTTGTTCGGCGAATTCTTCGCGACGGCCGCACCACTGATGTTTACCTGAGTACCGCCATTCTTGAAGGTCGGCAGAACTACCTTGATCGCCTCGACCCACTTGGCCTGTTCTTCACCACCCTTGCCGGACTTCATCAGGCCGACATAGTAGGAATTGGCGATACCGATATCGCAAATGCCGCCGAGAATATCCTTGGCCGCATCACGGTCACCACCGGCAGCCTTGCGCGCCAGGTTGGCCTTCACGCCGGTCAGCCACTTTTCGGTTTCTTCGGCACCGTAGTGAGCGATGTAATCGGCAAAGAGCGCAGTGTTATAGGGATGCTGGCCAGAACGAATGCAAACCTTGCCCTTCCACTTCGGATCGGCGAGATCTTCATAGTTGAAGGAAGCGAGGTCGAGATCCTTGGCGGCATAAAGCACGCGTGCGCGGTAGGAGAGGCCGAACCAATGGCCCTTGCCGTCGCGCAGTTCAGCCGGGACGGCGCTGTTCAATACGGAGGACTCGATCGACTGCGTCACGCCCTTTTCGGCGAGATCGACGAGATTGCCGGCATCGACTGCCATCAGGATATCCGCCGGCGAGCTTGCGCCTTCGGAAGCCACACGTTCGGCCAACCCGTCCTTCAGGAATACCGTGTTGACCTTGGTACCGGTCGACTTGGTGTAGGCTTCCAGAAGCGGAGCGATCAGCGCCGGTTCGCGCGTCGTATAGACGTTGATCTCGGCAGCGGATGCGAGCGACGGAGCAGCAAACATCGAGGTTGCCAGTAGCGCGGAAGTGAGCAGAGCGTGCGGGTTCATGAAACTCCCCCTTTTGGAATGAACACGCAACGCTTGCAGCAGTTCTTGACCTGATTGGTCAAGTTTTAAATTCAACCAAAGGTACTCATCACGCAAACTTTATCAAGCCTACAGCCTTGTGCGCAACTAGTACTGGCACTTAAACACCAGTACGCGCTCGAGCGTGACGGAAATTTTCACAACCTCAGCCCCTTCGGGCAGACGCTTAAGAGTTATGGCCTTTAGTGGCATATCCAATCCGTCGACGGCCAGCAGAACATGTTCCGTCTCGCCGTGGAAAACCCGCTCCCTGACACGCGCCGTGATGTCGCCACGGTCGGGAGAAATGGAAATCGCCTGTGGGCGGATATGGACGGTGGCGGCCTCACCCTCCCTGATCGTATCGTTCAGCATGAAGCTGCCAACGGCAGTCTCGATCCGATTGCCTTTGCAGATGCCTGGAACCTTATTTGAAACACAGAAGAAGTCAGCGGCATAAGCGCTCGTCGGACGATCATAGAGATCATAACCGGATCCCACCTGAACGATCTCGCCCGAACGCATCAGCACGACACGATCACCGGTCGACAACGCTTCCTGTGGGTCATGAGTTACCATGATGACGGTAGTGTCGAGCGCTTTTAAAAGTGACAGTGTTTCGGCCCGCACCTGCCCACGCAGTCCCTGATCGAGATTGGAGAAGGGTTCGTCCATCAGGACGATAGCGGGCCTTGGTGCGAGCGCCCGCGCAAGCGCCACACGCTGCTGCTCTCCGCCTGATAATGTGTGCGGGAAGCGGTCAAGCAAATGCTCTATGCCGACACGGCGGACAGCATCCTCGGCATTGGCCAAGGCATCAGCCTTCGGATGCCGCTTCAGGCCGAAAAGAATATTATCTCGGACACTGAGATGTGGGAAAAGGGCGTAATCCTGAAAGACGAAACCGACGCCACGCATTTCCGGCTCGACAAATCGTTCGCCATCCACCTCGCGGCCATCAAGGATAACCTTTCCGGAATCGACGATTTCCACGCCTGAGATAATCCGCAACAGTGTGGACTTGCCGCAACCGGAATGGCCGACAAGAGATACCACTTCTCCCCTTGCGATATCGATCGAGATGCCTTTGACGGCTGCCGTTGCTCCGAACGACCGTCCGACATTGATGAGTTGTACCGCTATGTCTTGTTTCATGGCATTTCCGTCCCCTGTGGCGCGGGAACCTGCCATAGCGATCAAGGAGAGTGAAGACGGCACGGATCACGATCCGGCGAAATAGCTATCCATCCAGACTATTCAAAAGCAAGTATCATCCCAGGAAACCACGATGCAGCTGGGCATCAGTCGGCCAATTCTGCAGCGTATGAATGCGCTTCGCCTCATGCATCAAGGGAATTGAGCAAACGACCAGCACGAGAAGGGCAACATAGATCATTCCGGGACGGGTTCTAAACGCATTCACGAGACGCCAACTCCTACTCCGATTGATCGCAGGATGCGTCCTCAAGCTGACAGCGGGCTGAACGCGGCGCGTGTTGGAGAAGATTTATGACATTCAGGTGACTGTCAGGATCGGGTGCGATCTGGCCGGCAACAGAAACTGCCGGGAGCCTCCTCCTTGTCCATCATCAGCATGTCCCGCCC
>NZ_JAEUAN010000042.1 GCF_019511445.1 Aliirhizobium wenxiniae | reverse complement strand
GCGGCCGATGCAGCCGAAGAGGAACGCCGCTTACGCGCGGAAAAAACTGAGCGCCTTCGCCGGCTTAGGCTGGAGGGTGGTCGCGACGGTTCGCAGCAGCGCGGAACTCGTTAGGCGCTCCTGCATTTCTCGCCAAATTCGAGGAGATCGAAATATGGATCAGACGGTGAAAAAGTTGAGCAGTTCTGCAGCAAGCCGCCGTGCCACCCGCCTCGCCAAGGGTTATAGTTTCGAAGAGCTCGCAGTCGCGACTGGACTGACAGTTGCGGAGATTGCGGCGGCTGAGGAGGACGATGCCGTGCTGCCCAAGCATCACGTGGAACGGATCGAGCATGCCCTCCGCTAAGCACACTGGCGATCAGGAGTAACATCGTGTCGAACGGCGAAGACAGCAAGAATATCGAAAGCGATCTTCGGGAGATCCGCGACCTCCTTTATCGGGCGGTTCAGGACCATATGGCCCAGATGAGCGCGGATGCTAAAGAGCCTACCAAACAAGCCTATGAGCGCCTGTCTTCATTGCTAGATAGCTTGGGTAGCAACTTAAAGCTTCCCTTGGACGATCGGAGCAGACAGCCGGGCGGTCGGCACGAATAGCCTGAGAGTCAGCGCGCTGCCTGACAAAACGGGCAGGGTTGCGTGTGAGGCGCTGAACTGCGTGGTTCTCTTGCGGCATAGACAAGTTGAATTCGCAAGCTCAGGTATCGAGACAGGGCAACCGTGTCGAATTTGTCGGTCAAGGAACTTTCGCTGATCGGTCATGCTCGAGGATCTCCACAAACCCGGGAGATGTTCATGAACCGCCGTAAAATGCTGACCGCAGTTGCCGTGACGGCCGCTTTGCCCGTTCTCTTTTCTTCCACCGCTGCCCTCGCGCAGACTGAAAACACCACAGGCGACGCCGAGAAGAAGCACGCCGGCGAGACGAAAAAAGTCGGCTCGCTGTCCTTGGCCACAAGCCGCGTTGCCGCCGAGAAGGCGTCAGATCCCATGGTCAAGGAATTCGCGAAGTGGGAGGTCGCCGAGCAGGAGACGATCGCCGATATTCTCAAGTCCATGGAGATGGGCGGTAAGGCCGAAGGCGCTCTCAAGCCACCCTCTGACAGTGAGGTAGAGGCGATGCTCGACGCGGAGGGCAAGGCGTCGCTCGATAAGCTAAAAGCTACAAGCGGAGCCGCATTCGACAAGGCGTATATCTCCGCCCAGCTCGACGGCCACAAGAAGTTGCTGGCGATCCAGGAGGATTACCTTAAGGTTGGCCAGGTTCGCGAGCATCTTAGCGTGACGAAGCTGGCCCGCGGTCAGATCAAAGAGCATATCGACCACCTCGACGTGCTGAAGTCGAAACTGGGTTGATCTTGTTCGGTGACCACGGATGTACTGGCACCACACCCTCGAGAGGCCGGTTTCATCGCCGGTCTCTTGTCGTTCCGTTAAGTTCGTGGCTTGCTCTCTGCAACGCCTTCGCGGAGAAAGATAGCGATGGGAGCTGATTATGAAACCGTAACCGGCGACCAGTAGCCTTCGAGACATCCGGGGGGTGGTCGCTGGTACTGTTTTGTAATTTAGCAGATGTGCCGTAGGGCCCTATGGAACCCTTGTTCACGCAGCGGTCCTCACGATCGTCGTCAATGCATCGATCAAATCGCGTTCGTTGAACGGCTTCGCCAAACAGGGATTGCGAGCGAAGGGTTCAGGAAGTGATCGACATTCGTAACCCGTCACGAATACGATAGGTACAGAGTGCTCAGAAAGAACAGCAGCTGCCGGGTAAACCATCTCTCCGTCCAGATTGATGTCCAGGACAGCGCCGTCGAGTGCAAAACGGCTGCCAACAATGTCCATCGCCCGTTCGAGGTCAGATACGGGTCCAAAGACAACCGCACCCGCATTTTCCAATGCCGTGACGAGATCAGTGGCAACTAGATATTCGTCCTCGATCAGTAGAATTCGCCGGCCTTCTAGTGCTCGATCAGACATAGGCGGTCCTCCTGCGCCTTCGAACCAGAAAAATCCTCTGAAGTTCCCCTTGCGCAGATGGCGCGAAACTTTGTTCGCCTCGGCCAGGACCGCTCGTCGTTCAAGCACGGTAAAGAATTGAGCTATTCATCGCCTGGACAGCGCCTCGAGGAGTTATTTTTCCCTATTATGAACAGCAGGTAGCAAACCCAAAGCTGCGTTAGGTAGAAAGTCGTAAAAAGGATGCCGCAATGGTCCGACGTTTCGACGAAATACAGGGGCAAAAGAATTCTTTTGGTTGAGGAGCCTGGCCGACGAGGTCCGCCAATTCATCGCTCTCGCTGCGGAGGTTTTGGGCCCCGTCGCCGCGGTCCGGGATGCGAAGAAATTTATCGAAACGTCGGAGATCGATGCTGCCATTCTGGATATTCGTCTGGGAGATTACGTGGCCCGGCCGGAGGAGGCTGAGGTGGAAGCATCTTTTCGCAGGCAAACAACATATTGGCGCTGGCTCGTCCGCGCACTCGGACTGGTGCTACTCGCTCTTGGTGCCATCATCCTAATCAATCCGGCCGTTGCTGCGTTTCTGTTTGCCGCGCCGGCACTTGGCACCGCCGACAGCATCTTCCTCAGAGCGATCGCCGCACGTGATCTGACAATCGGAATCTCGCTGCTGGCTGCACCGGCGATATCCTTGCCAGCTACCACGCTTTTTCTGTTCGCGATCGCTATAATTCCGGCTATCGACCTCCTGCTTGTAATCTCGCACAATGGGCTGACGCCAACCTTTCTGCCGCACGCCGTCAGTCTCGCTGTCATCCTGATCTTGGCGCTATGGGGAAAGCGTCTGGCGTAGATCACCACTATGGTTCAACTCCCTCCGAGGCAGCTGCAGTTCCGGCCGGTACATGTACTTGGTAGTTGTCGTGAGGGGGCTCTATCACCGACTAGCGTGTCTCTTCGGATTGAATTCGGTCCAATACGGCTTCGGGGGCAACATCTTCTTTCAGCTCGCTTAGCTCTTCGCCAGCCTCGATCGGAACGTTCAATTTTTTCGCAATCGCTTCCACTAAAGCGATCAGACGCGTCGTTTCGTGCTCGTTTAGCAAACTAACCTGTAGATCGAGATCAGCCCGCGTATCGTCTTCGGCGGCCATCCGGTTTTGATTTATCAAAACGAACGTGGAAAGAAAAATTGCTTCGACAGAAGCTTCCATAGCGAGAATGACGAGCGACGGATCCCACGGGCGCACTCCTGGCAACAGGTCTAGGTTGGCTATAATCCACGTCCCGTATAGAAGGAGATGAATGTAGACGAAGGGCATTGATCCTGCGAACCGACTAATCGAAGCAGCTGCGCGTTCTTGCAACGATGCCGCGCTCGCGGTTTCGCGGCGCCGCTGCATGACCGCGTCAATGTTTCGTGCAAGAGCCGGGGTAAGGCCATCAGCAGCCTGCGTCGTTGGGCTTTCATTGTTGGCACTGCTCATCGGCACGCTCCTCCGCGACCTTCTAAGCCTACTATTTCGCAGCGCCTATCAATCTGCGGGACGTCTCGGTGCCCGTTCAGCAGATCTGAGGCGGCACTTCGACTGCATAATGCCGCTCACCGCGGTGACAAAGATAGACCTCCCGTTCCGGATGGACGTCGATCACGAAGCCCGAACTGCGCAGCATGGCTTCCATCGCTGCCGTATTGGGGATGAACCAGTTGGTCGGATCGGAAGCGTATCGCTCCTCCACGAAGAAGAGCTTGGGATAATCATCCCGGTCGAACAGGGACCATTCAGAGAAATCGTAGTTTTCCTGAAGCTTCGGCCGCCGCTCATCTCCGCGCTGCAAACACTGGAATAACATCTGGTCCCCAACCACATGCTCATACAGAAGGTCGAGCGCAAGCAGAGGGTGGCGCAGATGGTAGAGCACTCCCATAAAAATCACGAGGTCGAATTTTTCGCCGAGGTTTCCGACGTCGTAAACGGACATCTGGCGGAACTCCACGTCCAGGCCCGTCTGCCCGGCCACAAACCGGGCCTGCCGGAGGTAGTGTGGGTCTGCGTCGATCCCTAGCACGCGCCCGGCATTGCGCTTCTTCATCTCGAAGGAATAAAAGCCGGCATTGCATCCGACGTCAAGAACGCTGCGTCCTGCCAAGTCTTCCGGGATCACGTCCTTGAAGCCTTCCCACTTGAAGGAAGGATAGTCGCCCAGAAAATGATCGGGGGCGGTGGGTACCCCCTGCACGTGGATGTTCTGAAACCAGGGCCCGAGTTCGGCGAGCCGACGCTTGATATCATCGTCTGCTTTTCTTGCAGCGTCCATTCCTCAGGCTCCAATCTGCAGCGCGCCGGTCATGTTGGACCCTGGCTTTGCTCTTGAGGGCGTCGCACGCAGTTCTGGCTCGGCCAGAACTGAAGCAAAATAATCAGCTGTCTGTTGCAGCCCTTGCGATAGCTGGACTTTTGGCTCCCAACCAAGCAATTGCTTCGCGCGGGCAATATCCGGGCGACGACGCTGCGGATCGTCCGTGGGCAGGGGGCGGTAAACGATTTTCGACCTTCCGGGAACCATCGTCAGGATCATCGCGGCGAGCTCGTTGATGGTGAACTCGCCCGGGTTACCTATGTTCACAGGCACGCCTGGATTCGGATCCACATCCATTAGTGCCATCAAACCTGCTACGAGATCTGTCACGAAACAGAAAGATCGCGTTTGCTCGCCGCTACCGTAAATAGTCAATGGGTCGCCCGAGAGCGCCTGCACTAAAAGGTTTGAGATGATGCGCCCATCATTTGGCTGCATGCGCGGCCCATACGTGTTGAATATGCGTACGACGCGCGCATCGGTGCGACCGGCCCGCAGCATATCAAAGCAAAGTGACTCGGCGGCACGCTTGCCCTCGTCATAGCAGGCCCGCGGCCCCGTGCAGCTGACGTTACCACGATAATCTTCACGCTGCGGATGTTCTTCGGGATCGCCGTATACTTCGCTGGTTGAAGCTTGCAGCAACGACGCGTTATGACGTTCCGCAAGTGCGAGCAGGTTGCCCGTTCCAGCCACGCAGGTCATCATCGTATGGACTGGATCGGCTTGATAAGAGGGTGGAGATGCCGCACAGGCCAGGTTGTAGACCTGATGAACGTGCTCTTCGATGTCTAGGACTTGGCACACATCATGTTCAACAAGACGGAACCTAGGGTGATTTTCCAGCGGACGAACATTCGCCCTTGATCCTGTCAGGAAGCTATCGACGCATATCACTTTGTCACCGCGCAACAGAAGCGCGTCGCACAGATGCGACCCGACGAAGCCCGCTCCGCCGGCCACGAGGACAGTTCTGGTTTTTCCGTCATGTAGTTTTTGCAACATTACGTTCTCCTCGATCCTCAGGCTGAAATCGTTCGAGCGCTTTGGTTCGCGCGGGTAAATCCTTCGCAAAACGCTCCAACGCCGAAACCAGGTGAAGAGCGCGAGCGCCGCCGGTATGGGACTGCATTACGCGGCCGTGGGCTGCCCTACTCATGGCGATCCGATGCTGCTCGTCCATCCCAGTAAGGACGGCAACAACATCATCAGTGCTGCGCGCAATGCAGATCGCCTTGCCCTCTGGAAAAAGCTCGCTCAGCCCTCGCCAATCATCGCTGATGATCGGCGTGCCGCAGGCAGCCGCTTCGAACAGCCGCACGCTTGGTGACCAGCCCGCCGCGATCATGTCGGCGCGGGTCACGTTCAGGGTGAAGCGCTGTCTGCTGTAGAAGCTCGGATGGTCCTGCGGCGGCAGATGTTCGATCCGCTCTACATTCGAAGGCCAGTCGATTGTGTCGGGGTATTGCGGCCCAGCAACCACGAAGCGAAGATGCGGCAGTGCTCGCGCCGGCTCGATCAGCAACCGCTCAAGAGTTGGCTGGCGATCAGTGCTATAGGTGCCGAGATAGCCAAGATCCCATTCGAAGCTTTCGCCCGTGTTGCCATAACGCTCCGCATCCACTGAACAGTAGAGGTCGATTGCCTGGCGCGCGCCGTAGTCCCGCTCCAGCCGGGTCAGCACTTCGCCGCCGGAGAACGAAAAGTAGGCGTCGAAAACCGATATCTGTTCGAGCGCCAGATACTCCTCATCGCCGCGGTCAAGCTTGGCGAGCGTCACCGGTGTGTCGATGTCGTAAAAGCACAAACGCTTAGGGGATAGGGCCGCCACCGCTTCAATAACGGCCACCCCATCAGGCACGTATGAGCCGATGATGACGGCATCCGCAGACGTGATTGCCATTTCAAATCTGTTGGTCAACTCATCGGCGCCGGAGTAATAGGCCAGCCGGCAGAAATCAGGGTCAGGCAGGTCGCGTTGGCTGGCATACCAGGGGACGTCACGCTCGAGGAAGAGCACCCGGTGGCCTTGCGCGTGAAGCCCACGGATCAACGCACGGAACGTGGTCGCATGGCCGTTGCCCCAGGAGGAGGAAAGCGACAGGCCGATGAAGACGATGTCGAGCGGGCGCGTCATTCGGCAGCCTCCATTTGCCGGGCATGGGCGCGGAAGATCGCATCGACGGTCATGGCACGGCTGGCGTAGGTGTGGTCCGCTAGCACGCGGTTGAGGGCATTCTTGCCGATCAGCTGTGCTTGCTCATTGCTGAGCCCGGCAAGGATGTCGCTGACGTCCTTGCCGTCGCGCGCCACCAGAACCTCTTCGTTCGGTTTCAGGAACAGCTCGATGCCCTCCCAGAAGTCGGTGATAAGGCAGGCGCCGGCGCCAGCCGCCTCAAACACCCGCGTCGCCGGTGAGAATCCGTTTTCCGCCATACTGGCACGCGAGATGTTGAGTACAGCCTTGGAGGTCACGTTGAATGCGTTATGGTCGCGGGTAGAAACGTGCCCGATATAGTTGATGTTGGCGGACATCGGCTTGTCCTGCCAGCCCGAGCCGCCAAGCATGAAGGTGGCGCTGGCAAGCTTTGCCGCCGGCTCCAGGAAGAAGTGCTCGACACGGGCCTCGCGATCTGGCAGCCGGTTACCAAGGAACCCGAGATCGGCATTGAAGCGCGCATCCGGAGCAACCGGATGGTGGGTCATCGGATCGAGCGCATTGTAGATGGGAATGCAGTCGCGCGCACCCATTGCCCGGTAGACATCCACGACCGGATCGCCCCCGCCGTAGGTCAGCACGAGATCGATCGTGGAAAGGGCGCGGCGGAGCGGGTGATCCGGCGCTGCACGCAGTTCCCCGAGCGTCGCCGGCGCATCTACGTCCCAGAAGATCTTCAGCGCCCTCGGCTTTGCCGCCCGCATGACCTCGTCCAGCAGCAGATCGTCCTCGAAGCCGACGCCGCTCGCCTTGACAACCACATCCGCTTCGCATGCCTTCGCCGCCACGTCCTTGAGAGCCTCGATGGTGCCTTCATAGACGACGACCTTGCACCATCCCGGTGGCTCGATATCGCGGTTTTTCTGTCGGTCGTAGACGTCGGGCTCGTAGAAGGTGATGACGTAACCCTTCTCGGCGAGGGCCCGCAGCAGGCCGCGGTAATAGGTGGCGGCGCCGTTCCAGTAGGCGGAAACGAGGCTGGAACCGTAGAAGGCAATCTTCATTCTGCGACCTCCGGGGAAACGAGCTTGCGGGTGACGCGATCGGTGCCGCAGTCAGCCAGGATGGTGAGGAGTTCGTCGACCCGGTGGCGGCAGGTGTGGTGCGCCTTCAGGGTTTCGCGGCCCGAGCGGGCAAGCGAATCCGCCAGATCCCGGTCGGAGAGAACCTCCCGAAGCCGCGTGGTCATCTCCTCGCCGCTGTGCACGATGAGGTAGTCTTCTCCCGGGCGAAACAGATGCTCCGCATCGTCCCAGGGTGCCGAGAGCAGCGGTATACCGCAGGCGAGTGCCTCAAAGGGGCGGATGGTCGGAATGCCCGGAAGGTTCTGCACATAGGGGCAGCGCGGAATATGCACCGTCACCCGATGCTGGGCGAAGGCATGCGGAACCTTGGCATTGGCGATCCAGCCGCCGAAGGTAATCTCGCCGTCCTTCAATGCCTGCTTTGCATGGTCGGGATAGCGGACCCCATGTACCAGAGTCTTCAGCCTGAGCGCCTTTGCCGGCTGCACCAGAAACTCAATGATCTCGGCGGAACGCTCGTCGTCGCCCCAGTTGCCGACCCAGATCAGATCGCCTGTCTTTTCAACCTCGGGCATCGGCTTGAACAGCGTGTCGTCGGCCGCCTCATGCCAGGTAAACACATTGCTGCCCCAGCCGGCGTTGAGGTAACGCTCGCGTAGCGTTTCTCCGAAGGCAAGGATGCCGTCGTATTCGGTGAGCCTCAGCCCGGCGATGGCGCCTTCGGAAGAAACTGCCCGGTGATGGGTGTCATGGAACAACAGTGTAAATGTGCCACCGCTCGCACGGATGCGGCCGATTTCCGATACGAGGGCGGGATCCGTCCACTCATGCACCACCACCACATCCGCATCGGCAAGGGCTGCTTCATGGTTGAAGCCGGCATAATATATCTCGGCGTTAAGTTCCGGAAAATGCGTGGAAAAATCGCTAAGCGCTGCCTCGCCCTGGTCCTGCACGAGATTGCCGCGGCTCCAGGAATCGAAAGGCTCGAGTGCCACCGCCTCGTGGCCGCGGCGGATCAGGTCGCGCATGATCCCGCGCAGGAAATGCGCATTGCCGTGATTCCAGTCGGATATCAGCGAGTGGGTGTAGAAAACGAACTTCATGGTAACTCCGCAGCGGAAAGCGTGTAATTGCGCTGGAGCAGGCCCGAATAGAGACCCGCCATGGCTTCGGCTTGGGAAGGCAGGTCGAAGCGTCTGGAGCGCTCCGCAGCCTTGTCCGCCAGTTTCGCTCGCAGATCGTTATCCCCAAGCAGGCGATCGATCGCCGCAGCCAGTGCCTTGGCGTCTTTGGGGTCTGCGAAGAGGGCAGCGCCATCCCAGAGCTCCCGGTAGGTGGCGATGTCCGCCAGCACCAGCGCATTATGGGCGCGCGCTGCTTCGAGGGCCGCGAGCCCGAAGGGTTCGTAGAGGGAAGGCGACACGAAGACGGACGAGCGACGCATCAGCGACATGACATCCGCATGCGAGATCTCGCCGGGGTGTTCCGCATGACGGATCGGCAGCGTCTGGCCGTCGGGCCCGTTGCTCGGTCCCGCCATTATGATCGGCCAGGCAGTGGACGCTGCAGCCTCGTCGAGGACGCGCCCGTTTTTGCCGTCGTCCCACCAGCGGGCAGCCGCAGAGACAAGCAAGTCCTTGGAGTCGGATGTCTGTGCTGATCGGCTGGAATTGTAGACCACGTGCAGCCTATCAATTCCCCCATAGGCCTCTTCCAGCATGCGGGCATGGTTACGGCTTGGCGCAAGCGCGAGGTCCGCGCGGAGGAGCCCGCGTCGATTGATCGCATGATGCCACTGCCAGTCCGCTGGTACCGGTTCGCCACGAACGCCGGCAAACCAGGTGACCACGCAGGAATGCGACATGGCGATCACCGGCAGATCCGTATCGATGACAGCCGCCTGGGACGGGAGGTTGAGGTGCAGCAGATCGACTGCTTCCGCGCGCGCGAGATCGGCGATCTGCGGCCCGACGTCGGAGAGTTCGCCTTCGCTTTTCACCATCCAGTCCAGCGGCGCATCGACCCAGCGTAGCTGTCCCAGCTCCGACGCTTCCCTCTGCTGGCCGTCAGAAGGCTGGGGCCCGAGCCCGACGAACAGGAACTCGAAGCCCCGCGGTTGCAGGCTCGCGGCCAGGTCCATCGCATAGCGCCAGACGCCGCCCACCGCATCGACGGTCATAAGGATACGGACAGCGGCGGACCGCTTCGGTATCGTCATGCCGAAACCTTCCGCTTTTCTTTCCCGAGGACCGCGCGTCCGCCGAAGCGGTTGTCGGCCAGCCATTCTGCGAGGTGCTGAAGCCCTTTGCGCCAATAGACCTTGGCCTCCCAGCCGAGCTGGCTCTCCAGTGACCTAGTATCTGCCACGAAGAAATATTGATCGCCGGCGCGCCAGTCGCCGAACTGCGTACGCAGAGGCCGGCCAGTCAGGGTTTCAATCTCGCGCAGGACGCTGAGAATGCTCACCGAGTTGCGGGGGCCGCCACCGAGGTTGAAGGCCTTGCCCTTGACCTGGTCGATCGCGGAAAGAACGGTGCGATAGGCCGAGACTGCGTCATCGACATGCAGGATATCGCGCACTTGCTTGCCGTCGCCATAGATGGAGATCTCTTCACCGGCCAGCGCCCGAATGAGAAAATGTGCCACCCAGCCCTGGTCTTCCGTGCCGAATTGGCGTGGCCCGTAGATACAGCTCATCCTCAGTACGGCTGTCGGAATGTCGTAGGACTTCGCATAATCCAGCACATACTGGTCGGCGACGCCCTTGGAGCAGCCGTAAGGGGTGCAGAAGTTGATGGGCCGATCCTCGCCGATCCCATGGGCGCGGATCGCCTCGTCGGACGGAATATACCGGTCGTCCAGCTCGAGCATCGCCACGTTTTCCAGCGCGCCATAGACCTTGTTGGTGCTGGCGAAGATGACCGGCGCACGCTTGCGTGCCTTGCGGACCGATTCAAGCACGTTGATAGTGCCGCGCGCGTTCGCCTCGAAGTCATCGATGGGATGCACGAGGCTAGTGGTAACCGCCGTCTGGGCTGCCAGGTGGAAGACAGCCTTTGCGTCGGTGAACGCTGCCTCAATGCCGCGCAGGTCGCGCACGTCGGCGAGCACCGGATGAACCCGGTCGCCGTGGCGCTGTGTCAGCCATCCAAGGTTCTGGTCGACGCCCGAGCGACCCAGGTTGTCGAGGATGATGACGTCTTCGCCGTCGTTGAGGAAGCTGTCGGCAAGGTTGGAACCGATGAAACCGCTGCCGCCGGTGATAACAATCGGTGTCGTACCTTTTGAAAGGTTCGGCGCGGCAAGCTTGGCCACATCCTCAAGCCGCGACACGCCGCCCTCAAGCAGCAGCCGGGCCAGCAGCTTCGGCTGGTTGTCGTGCGTGACGGCGCCCAGGTGATAGTGCCGCGGATCGAACCACAGGCCCTCTTGGACCGGAACGTCTGGCGCCACGTCCTGCCAGGAATACCAGTACATGCGATCTGCCGGAACGGTCAGGGCCTTCATGAACCGGCGCGCCTGCTCCATGTCGTCGCTGCGCCAGGTGGAGTAACCGGTTTCGGTGATCCAGATCTCCGACGCGGGATTGAAGCGGTCGAGGATCCGGCGCATTTCGCCTAGATGCATGTCCCAGCCGCCCCAGGTGCCCTCTTCGCTGTCCCAAGTGCCGGGGAAGCCATGGAAACCAACGGCGTCCACCACGTTGAGCACGCCGCGCTCGCCCATCAGGTTCAACCAGTAGGGATCGAAAGGGCAAGGCCCGCCAAGCACTGGCTTGAAGCCGCGCTGCTTGGCCCAATAAGCTGCGCCGCCGATCATCTCGGAAAACAGCAGGAAATCAGCGTCTTCGCGCCAGTCCCAGTCGAGCAGGTTGTTCGGCTCGTTCCACAGTTCCACATGGGTAAACTGCTTGCCATAGCGGGTCAGCACGTGATCCAAGAAGTCCGCATAGGACTTCAGCTCTTGCGGTGGCCCGTTGGCGCGACCTGTCCGGGACAGCGACGGCGGCGTGTAATGCAGGCAGGGCAGCAGGTCAATCCGGCTGCCGAGTTGCGGTATCAGCCAGTCGAACCATTCCTCCCCGCCAGGCGCCAGATACTCGGCCCAGGAAAGATGGGTGCGAAGATAGCTCGCACCGCTTGCGATGATCTGAGGAAGAATCCGCTCGGTCCGTTCGTATTCACCGGGTCGAAACCATTCCACAAAGCCATAATCATGGGGCTTATGAAGCCCAATTGATTGATAACCCGTCATGATACGAGCCCTTTCTCTTCCAGCTGCCGTTTCATCTCCGCCCCCCGGTCGACAGCACCCGTGCTGCGGACCCATTCCGCAAACGGACCAAGCGAATTCTCAAGACGGTGGTGGGGCTCGAAGCCCAACAATTCGCGCGCTTTTGAAATATCCGCGAAGCAGTTGCGGATATCACCCGAGCGCGCCTTGTTCATGATGTCGGGAGAGATCTCTGGAACGCCCATCGCCTCGGCGAGAAAGGCCGCAACCTCGGCGATGGTATAGGCTTGGCCACTGCCGATGTTGATGACATGGCCGTTCGCAGCCGGCTTTTCGAGGGCTAGGCGGAAGCCGCGGGCGACGTCATGCACATGGACGAAATCGCGGCGCTGCCGGCCGTCCTCGAAAATCATCGGCGGTTGACCATTGGCAAGTCGTGATGCGAAATTGGCAAGCACGCCGGTATAGGGATTGGATAGCGCTTGGCCGGCGCCGAATACGTTGAAGAGGCGCAACGCGACGGCTTCGACGCCATAAGCCTCACCGAAGATCAATATCTGCTTCTCCTGCGCGTATTTCGTCAGGGCATAAATGGAAGCGAGATCGATCGGCTTTTCCTCGTCGGTCGGAACCGGAACGAGTTCATCGCCATCGGGACCGGTCGCAGCCCACCGGCCAGCTTTGATCTGCTCAGCCTTTCGCCGCACCAGGTCGAGCGAGCGTCCATCGCGTGTCTGGTAGCGTCCCTCGCCATAGACGCTCATGGATGACGCGACAACAATGCGCTTGATCTGCTTGCCAATCATGGCTTCGAGAAGAACGGCGGTGCCCAAATCATTGCCGCCGACATAACGAGCGATCTCGTACATTGACTGACCAACGCCGACTTCAGCGGCAAGATGTATTACACCTTCCACACCGGCGAGAGCTTGCTCTACAACATTTTTGTCCCTCACATCGCCGCGGATCACTTCGGCCGCTTCGGCCACGGTCGCCTCCGCGTCGCCATGAACCTGTTCGATCAGGGCATCCAGAATACGAACCTCGTAGCCTTGTTCCAGAAGTTCTTCCGTGACATGCCGACCAATAAAGCCGCATCCGCCAGTCACTAGAATCTTTGCCATGGGGCCTCCTCAGTTGCTACGCTCAGCTAAAAATTGATGCTCGAACCGAGGGAGCTGGGGAAAGTTCCTTCATCTTTGACATCTTTGACATCAGTGACTTCATCAATGACATTGTCTCCAGGAAACCGATGAAGGTTTCGAGCACCGAACGATGCGGTTGCCGCAATAGGCTTGGGCGCGTTGGAGCTATCAATCTCATCTTCAACGTCATCTTCTTCAATGTCATTCGGAACTCTCGGTAGGTTCTGGAGTTCGGCCCCCCAATGTGTTCAGGATCATGGCGGAGTGGCAGAAAATGAATGTTGTAATGATCGGCGCCGGCTATGTCGGCCTCACGACGGGCGCCTGCTTCGCGTCACTCGGCTATAATGTTTGCTGTGTTGACATTGATGAGGGGCGCATCGCTGATCTCGAAAAGGGAATAATGCCGATCTATGAGCCCGGCTTGGCTGAGCTGATGGTCGAGAGCCGAAAAGCAGGAGGGCTACGCTTTTCCGCTGACATCGGCGCATCGGTTGCTGACGCCAACTTTGTTTTTCTTGCTGTCGGGACTCCATCAACAACCGATGGCGATATAGATCTATCTTTTGTGGTTTCCGCCGCACGTGGCATCGCACAGCATCTTCCCGACAACGCTATAGTCGTTATCAAGTCGACGGTGGTGGCTGGCACGGCAAAGGCCGTTGCCGAGATTATCTCCTCCGACCGGGCCGGCCGCCGTATTACTGTTGCCTCAAACCCCGAGTTCCTGCGCGAAGGTTCGGCGATCGCCGATTTCAGGAACGCGGACCGGATCGTGGTCGGCGCGGACGACGAAGGCACTGCGCGTTCGATGAAGGAATTGTACCGCCCGCTCACCGAGCGCGGCATTCCCTTCGTCGCCACCAGTACGATAGACGCGGAGTTGATCAAATATGCAGCCAATGCCTTTCTGGCATTGAAGATCGGCTTCATTAACGACGTCGCCAACATCTGCGAGAATGCGGGGGGTGATGTGACTGCGGTGGCAAAAGGAATCGGACTCGACCAGCGCATTGGCCCGGCGTTCCTGCAGCCAGGCCCTGGCTTCGGTGGCTCCTGCTTCCCGAAGGACACGCGCGCCTTCGCAGCCACGGGAAAGCGCTTCGGCGCGCCTCAGCCACTAATCGAAACGCTGATCAATTGTAACGAAAACCGGAAAAACGACTTGGCGCATCGGATTTTGGAGGTGCTCGGCGCGAGGGGCCAGGCGAAAACGGTCACCATCCTGGGTGTAGCCTTTAAGGCCGAAACCGACGACGTCCGGGAATCCGCTGCCCTATCGATCATCCCGATCCTCCAGCGGGGCGGTGTCAGCGTCCGCGCACATGATCCAAAGGCTCAGGCGCCGGCCCGCAGAATGCTTGGCGCTGGCGCTGGTGTTGAATGGCACGACGACCTCTACACAGCAGTTAATGGGGCCGACGCCGTGGCCGTTCTTACCGAATGGGATGACTATCGCCGGATGAACTTGTCCCGAGTTGCAGACCTGATGAATGGCCACCACCTCTTTGATTTCCGAAACCTCTTCAAGCCGGAAAAGGCGATCTGCCACGGCCTCGTTTATCATAGTCTTGGCCGTGCCGTAGGCAGAGCCGAAAAAATGAAAGCTTATGCACAGGGCGGCGGAGGCCCGGCCTTGATCGAAGTCGCGGCTTCGCCCCTTTGATCGAGTTATCCAAAGGTTCCAATCAGGAGGTAACGAATGGATGTGTCCGACCATCTAGCTGCTGGGCAGCTTGCCGGCGTTGTCATTCCAAAAGCAGGCGAAATACAACTTCGAAACGTGGCTCTCGAAGCACCGAGGCCCGGACAAATGCGGGTGCGCCTTGAGGGATGCGGCGTCTGCGCGTCGAACTTGACGCCTTGGGCAGGGCCGGACTGGATGCACTTTCCAACGGAGCCGGGCGGCCTTGGCCACGAGGGGTGGGGACGGGTGGATGCGTTAGGCAGCGGGGTCGACGGTTTGAAGATCGGCGACCGGGTTGCTGTCTTGAGCTACCACGCATATGCGAGCCATGATTATGCTCCCGCGGACATGGTCGTGCCGCTTCCGGCGTCGCTGGACAACAAACCGTTTCCCGGGGAACCACTTGGCTGCGCGATGAACATCTTCAAGCGCTCAGACATTCGCGCCGGGCAGACCGTAGCCATTATCGGCATTGGGTTTCTCGGTGCACTGTTGACCCAGCTCTGCACCAACGCTGGGGCCCACGTCATCGGTATCTCCCGGCGTGAAGCCTCGCTCAAAGCAGCTAAACGGATGGGTGCGGCCGAAACGATCGTGATGGACGATCATTGGCGCATTATTGAAGAAGTTAGAGCGCTCACGGATGGTAGCTTCTGCGATCGGGTCATCGAGGCGGTCGGTCACCAGTGGCCGCTCGACCTGGCTGGCGAACTGACGAGGGAGCGCGGCCGCCTTACCATTGCTGGCTATCATCAGGACGGACCTCGGCAGGTCAACATGCAGCTTTGGAACTGGCGCGGCCTTGACGTGGTCAATGCTCATGAGCGTGATCCCGCCATCTACATCCAGGGTATCCGCGATGCGGTCGACGCCGTGGTTGAAGGGTGTCTTGATCCCTCTTCCCTCTATACGCACCGCTATCCTCTGGCTCAGCTCGACCAAGCCCTGAACGATACGCGCGACCGTCCCGGGAACTTTATCAAGGCACTGGTGGTAAACCCATGAATAGTACCATAATGCAGCAGAACGTGGAGGCACTCTCCCGGCCGGCACGCGTTGGTTTCCTGGGAGTTGGCTGGATCGGCCGCCATCGCATGGACGCCATGCTTGCAACTGGGCTCGTGGAAGCCGTTGCTATTGCCGACCCCTCCCCTGAAATGCTCGAGGCAGCAACAAAGGCTGCGCCGCAGGCGAAGACGCTTTCCAGCCTGGATGAGCTGCTAGCAGAAGACCTAGATGGCGTCGTCATCGCTACCCCTAGCGCTCAGCATGCACAACAGACTATTCGAGCGCTCAATGCAGGAGTGGCGGTTTTTTGTCAGAAGCCATTGGGCCGCACAGCTTGGGAGGTTAACGCTGTGGTCGAGGCCGCAAGAAGGGCAGACCGCCTCATTGGGGTAGACCTTTCCTACCGGCACACCGAAGCGATGCGACGGATCAAGGCTTTGCTGCAGGAGCAGCATCTCGGTCAGGTCAGCGCTATCGACCTGACGTTCCACAATGCCTACGGACCGGACAAGCCTTGGTTCTATAACAAGGAGCTCTCCGGTGGCGGGTGCGTTATCGATCTCGGTGTACATCTAATCGACCTTGCTCTTTGGGCACTTGATTTCCCCGAAGTGATCAGCGTCACGAGCAACCTGCTTGCACAGGGACGGCCGTTGTCCCACGCACCGGAAGAGGTTGAGGATTACGCCGTTGCGACACTCGTTCTGGCGACCGGAGCTGTCGTTCGGCTGGCCTGCTCCTGGCGTTTGAATGCGGGGCAAGACTGTGTCATCGACGCAAGTTTCTATGGCACGGCCGGCGGAGTGGCTATGCGTAACGTCAGAGGATCTTTCTATGACTTTGTCACCCAACACTTCGCCGGAACCGCCACGGAGCAGCTTGCGGGTCCACCGGATGAATGGGGAGGACGCGCTGCTACGGCTTGGGCGAGGCAGCTCGTCGAGGATGGGAAATTCGACGCTGAGGCCCAATATCTTTCAAGCGTGGCCGAGGTCATCGACCGAATCTATGCCGGCGCCCAGCAGCCATGAACGCGTCGGTGGGAAAAATGCGGACGTTTCAGAGCTGCGGAACTGTCAGCCGCCATCTTTGTTTCTCGATCGGCGAACGACAACGAGGCTCAGATGCCGAAGCAAAAGTTTCTACTGGGAAAAAAGGTAGCGACGCAACCTACCGATCTGGTGCTACGAAGTAGCTTGCCACAATGGGTCGTCCGCGTCCTCAGACAAAGTGGCATCAAGAGAATGAGTGTGATTGCCGCTCTCTCCGACGAGCAGCTTCTAAAGGTGCCTGGAATTGGCCGGCAGTCGCTCAAGCTCATTCGAGACGAAATCAGGCGGATAACTGACTTGAAGAAGCAAGGTTCAACACAGCATTGAGCACCTCGGCGAAAAATCGTCACCTACGGCAAGAACGACTCTGCTGGAAGTGGGTGATATTGGAGACGACAACCGGCGCGCGTCCGAATTACGACGAGATGCTCGAAGCAGCTGAACGCTTCTTGAGCCAACGCAGGACGCGGATTTCCTCGTCGTCCAGCCACTGCTGAAGCCGTTCGCTCTTGGTCTTTAACTTCAACACATCGCGAAGCAATCCGGCTTCAAAATCCTCAAATACCGCTGGATGGATGTATGATGAGCGACAGACCGCACGAGTGTTGACGAGCTTTGCGGCTATCGCGTCGATCGCTTTATTAAGCTGACGCGCGAGTTCGCGCTTTGTGGACGCGACTTCAAGGGACGCTAGGGCTTCAACCGCCATGCAGGTCGCACCCCAGGTTCGAAACTGCTTGGAACTGAAGTCGTCGCCGGTAAGTTCCCGGATATAGGCGTTAACGTCTTGCGAGGAAATCGGTCTGCATCCGCCTTCATCGCAAACGTACTGAAACAGGTGCTGGCCTGGCAGTTCCTGTAGCTTTCGGACAACATTAGCAATGCGACGGTCGCTGTGAGCAAGGTTCCACTCCTTGCCCGACTTCCCTTTGAAGCGGAACTTCAGGCTGCCACCCTCCACTTTTACATGGCGACTGCGTAGCGTCGTCAGCCCGTACGACTTATTCGCCTCCGCATAGGTGGCGTTGCCTACGCGGATGTAAAGGTTGTCGAGCATCCAAACCACGGTGGCCAAAGCCTTGTCCATGGTTAAGCTACGTGAGCGCAAATCTGTCTCAACCCGCTCACGGAGGTCCGGCAAGCAATTGGCAAAGTCGACGAGCCTCTCGAACTTGGCTTTTCCACGCTCCGCGTGCCAGTCGGAGTGGTAGCGATACTGGCGACGACCGTGGGCGTCGTTGCCGATCGCCTGCAAATGGGAAAACGGATTGGTCGAGATAATGACATCGGTATAGGCGGGTGGTATCGCCAGGGCATTCAACCGCGAGATCTCTGCAGCGTCTGTGATCCGCCGCCCATCCGGCCGGTAGTAGAGGAAGCCTTTAGCGCCTAGTTTGCGGGTGATGCCGGTCTCTAATCCAGGAACGTAGACCAAGCTAGATGCCAGCTTCGCTTCCGCGGTGATTGTGTTGATGTCAGTGATGGTCTGGCTCATTCCGCCATAACTCGCGAGGGAGGATGCTGTTCCTGCGCATCAGTAGCTTCTCTATGATTGCAGTCAGCTCTAGAGGCGCGCTTTTTTGGACCTTGCGAACGCGGCCCTCTCTTGCTTCTGTACGTCAATCAACTAACGCGCGCGTGAGGGACACGGCAGATCTCGCGCAGCACGAGTCCGCGGCGTCCGGTTTTTGCCGTGCATCGCCTTCCTGGCTGTCTCGCAGAAGCCGCATCGACTTACATCAGGCTCGTTACTGTCAGCGGCTGGAGCACGGAGCTCAGACGTCGACTGACAGATGGCGAAATTGACCTCGCTCCGATAAACATGAGCTTAGTGGAGCAAGTCTCGGCAGCTGGAAGGAAAGCTGGTATGGGTGCAATTCGCTGCCGATCTCGGATGCATCTATCGGGATCGTGCGATCCTGGCGTTTGAGCAAAGAGGTTGCCGACGGCGGGTCGCCATACGGGCCGGGGCCTGACGTGTGTGCAGGGGGCAGTCGCCTCCGGCCTCGGTATCAGCCTGTTGCCGTCCGATGCGGTCCTTCCCGAATATCGGCAACTAGATTCCAGAACGGAGTCGATGATCAGGACCATCTGAACGGCCCCGGTGAAAGCTCGATCAAGTTTCTCGATTGCAGCAAGTTTGTCAGAAGGTCCCTCGCGATAGCTTGGTTGGCGCCATCCTCGACGCAGTTCCTACGGTGTAGACCCCGCCGGGCAGTTAGAGTTCTCGGCTGTCTTGCTCTTGAGATCCCATCAGGGGTGAGTAGCGGCCTGCTCCGTGGCAGAGTGAGGTTGCTAGAAAACTCTCTGGAGGCCAACCATGCCGATGACATCAGATCAATCTCAAGCACAGACCGCTACTCTA
>NZ_JAEUAN010000041.1 GCF_019511445.1 Aliirhizobium wenxiniae | reverse complement strand
ATTGATAAACCACGACCCAGAGACATTGCGGCCGTCCGGCTTAGCCTCGGAGCCGCGTCCGGTATAACGCTGGAATAAGCGTCCGGTTAAAGATCGGAATTCCTGTCCGGTTTCATTGGAATACGCACTCTTGCCTGCAAAGACATAAGGGGAGGGTGCATCATGCCGCCACAAATGTCGCAAGCAGCAATTCCGACAGACTTGCGCAAACTCTTTTACCGGTGGGCATCGCGTTATACGCCGCTCGATCGCGAGCGGAGGCGTATCGTTGATCGCTCGCTTCAAATCGCGGCGTATCACGATAAACTTTTGGATTCGCGTTCATTAAAGCTGGCGCTTTTCTCAATAGTTCATGGCGTTGCCCGCCAGGAAATCCTCGGTCAGCAAAAAAGCAAGGCCGGCAAAATCAGGATCGGTATTTCTTACAGCCAGATGCTGAAAGGCAAAAGGGTCTTGATCGCGGAGGACGACTACCTGCAGGCAAGCGATGCGGCAAGCGCCATGCGTCAAAATGGTGCCGACGTTGTCGGTCTTTTCCCGCGCGCCAAGGAAGCTCTCCTCTATCTCAAGTACGACAAGGTGGACACCGCCATCCTTGATGTTCATCTTGCAGAGGGAACATGTTTCGCAATCGCCGAGGCTTTGAAAGCGGCGAACACGCCCTTTGTCTTTCTGACAGGGTATGAAAAAGACACGATACCGGGAGAGTTTGCGGACGTCCCGCATCACATGAAGCCATGTCCGCCAGAAGATCTCGTCTCCATTATGGCTCAGTCAGTCATGCGGTAAGTGCTGGACGCTCATTCGGATGCGCGAGAAGCAAGGCCTCGACTTGGTGTCTGATCCGGGAGATCCGTTCTTCCCGGCGCTGCCTGAGGTACTTTGCTTCCCCGAAGCGTGATCTTCGTGGGGAGTGAGCGTGACGAGGGCGTCGCCGTGGTTTTTGCGTCTTAGGGGCGCCCTCCTGCAGCAGGCAGCTCCTTCAAACGCTTGTTTTCAATGAGTTATAGCAAAAACACGACCACTGGATTGGCGGGTCGACGGTTCATTTCCTTTCAAGAGCTTGGCGTGCGCATCTGCTGTCGCCCCAGAACGCTTCGCTGGGCGGCAACTCGACGGAAATGCTCGTTCAAGAAACCACAGGATCAGGCTCATTCACTTCTTTTGAACAGTGGCAGCGGCTGCGTCTTTGGTAGCTCTATCGTCACGCCCTCCCACCGAGTCAACGTGTAGAATTGCGCAAGACGCACGCGCAGGCGCGCGGTCTCGATTCTGACGATGGGATCATCCTCGACCGCGTTCGAACCAGACCGGCCAAATACCTCTTTCGCGGCACCGTGCGTCACGCGGGTCTCATCCCATCCTGCGAGGGTCCATTCGCATAGATACCTCAACAGGCTGCGCTGCGTTTCAGTGGCGTTGAAGCTTGGATCCGCAAGTACCCGGTCCAGTTCCTTTATAGCGTCCTCAGCCGGAACGCCGATGGCGACATTGGTCTGTTCCATGGTTGTCTCCGCCGGTCGATACATTGGCGCACAATGAACTTCATATCGGCACCAACCTAGCTGGACCTTGGTCCATCTGCGACACAGGTCTGCCGGAGCGCCGACAAGGCATCGTTTGCCGAGAACGGCTTGTGCAGGCACGCCACCGCTCCATGCAGGATGGCCTTGCGCTCTAGGTGCGACCCCGCAACAGCTGTCATAGCCACGACTGGGACGCCTGCTCCCACACCCTTCATAGTCCGCAAGACGGCCACACCATCCATTCCCGGCATGTTCAGGTCGAGAACCACGGCGTCCGGGAGATCGCCCTCAAGGGAGAGAAGAAATTCCTCTCCAGAGCCGAAGGAGTATGTGCGCACGCCGCAGGCGGCGAGCGCACGTGCGAAGGCCCGGCGGAATGAGGCGTCGTCGTCAACGATAGCGATTAGCATCGGGCTCTCCGTCTTGTGCGCCGACGGTAGCGGCCCGCAGCCCTCCGAGCCAGATGGCCCTTGGTCCAGTTTGACTTCCAACTACGGCGTCAGCATTTCCTGAAGCCTCACAAGGTCGGTCACGGAGCGGACGCCGAGCTTCGTCATCATCCGGCCACGATGGAGCTTTACGGTCTTTTCTGAGATTTCGAGGTCGTGGGCGATCTGCTTGTTCAACCGGCCCGCAACGACCAGGTCAAACACCTGGCGCTCGCGCAAGGTCAGCGATGTAATCTTCAAGACCGCGTGGTTGTGCTTCTGTCGGTCCGTTCTCGCCGCCAGATCGCGTTGCAGCGCTTCATCCACTGCCGAAAGCAGGGCGTTCTCGTTGATCGGCTTCGTCAGGAAGTCTACCGCTCCTTGCTTCATTGCTAGCACCCCGATCGGCAGATCACCATTCCCGGACACGAACAATAGCGGACGTCCGACCCGTTTCAGGAGGTTTTGCAACTGCATCCCGTCAATGCCTGGCATCGTCAGGTCGATTACCGCGCATCCCGGCTGATTGGGGTCGTGTGCCGCCAAAAACTCTTCAGCCGAGGCGAAGGCCAGGCAGTCGTAGCCCTTCGACCTCAGGAAGCGCTCGAGAGCTCGCAGGAAAGAGATGTCGTCGTCGACCAGATAGACGAAGGAAGGGCCGCTCATGTCGCAGGTGCCGATGTTGAAGGCAACGAGAAGAAGAAGATGGTTCCGGCGTCAGGAGCGGCTTCAAACCAGATCCGCCCACAGTGCGCTTCGACGATCGTCCTGCATATCGGCAGTCCTAGCCCTCCCTGCCGTCCTTTGGAACTGACGAAGGGATCGAAGACGCTTTCCCCCATGGTGGGATCCACACCCGACCCTTCGTCGCGCACTTGCACGATCACATCGTCCATCACCCGCACAACAGCAAGCCAGAGCCTCCTCCCTCCTGTCGCGGCCATGGATTCGGCAGCGTTCGAGATCAGGTTCACCAGAACCTGCTGAACCTGTGCCGGGCTGCCGGAAACAAGGTGTGGTCCGCCCGGGACGGTAAGTTCAGCAACGATTTGCCATTCTTTGAACTTTGCTTGAAGAAGCCGGAATGTCTCCGAAGCAACCTGAGCAAGGTCGAAGATGACTCGTTCCTGTGCCGTTCGGCCGAAGGTCTGCCTCAGCCCGGCGAGCGTCCCTGCGGCACGGGCAGCGTCCTCGGCAACGTCGTCAAAAATCTCGCGAAGAAGCGCGACATCGGGTGATTGCCGGGTCGTTTCGGTTTTCGCAGTGGCAACATTTAAAGCGATTGCCGAGAGTGGCTGGTTCAATTCATGCGCCGCGACGGACAGGATGGCGTCGACGTGTTGAAGCCGCGACTGTCGCTCGTGCTCGCCCCGCATCGCCAGAAGAGCGAGCCGGCCGTAGAGAGATGTGGTCTCCACCAGGAGTCCTATGAGCACCAGAGAAGCCGCAAGCAGTCCCACGGCCCGGCTGCCGTACCAGACAAGGCTAAACCGGTAGGTGGTCAGGCTGACAAGGATGGTTGCGATCAGCCATGCTACGAGGACAAGGAGGAGCCACAGGTCGAGGGCGGAGCGGCCGTCTCTCCAGACGAGCGCGATCGCAACGATCTCCAGCGGAATAATAATCGGGGCATCGACTGGCCACATGCGCCGTCCGGCGTCCACCATGATGTTCGGTAGCAGTTGATCACCGACAGTGACGAGAACAGTCAACGCCACGACGGCGGCGAGCACAAGCAGGATGCTTGTAATGATTGCGCGCGAATAAGGTGGAGTAAGCGCTCTTGCTGGCTGCTGTCGCCGAGAAAGCACATAGACGATGGACGCGATCGGTAAACCGGCGCGCCAAAAGATCTGCAGGTAATTGCTGCTCTGGACCGACGCCCCCAGAAGTCCCTCCGGCGTGAAACCACCTGGAAAAGTCAAGCCGTGCGCAACGATGACAAATGAAGTGAAGAGATAGCCCGTCGCCAGTATGAGAAGCGGCCGCGAGCCCGACACCGTGAAATGCGCGTAGAGCAGCGAGGCAGTCAAGAGGTCGACGATGAACAGCACCGCGTCCAGAACCAGGACGAACTGGGGCGACTGCGCAAGCTGGACGTGCCTGAATGGTAAAGGCGCTACGCATACCGTCAGCAGTAGGACCAACACCAAAAGTGCGAACTTACGCTGCGATGCGGACGGTCCTGCTTTAGATATAAGAAGGCTATCCGTCAGGAACCGCCGCTCTTCCTGGCCTGTGGCGTCCATGGCGCGATCCCCCTGCCGGTCCTGCTCTTACTGATCGTAAGGGATGGCAGCTGCCGCTGCCGCAGCGACAAAAGCCGACCTGGCGGCTTCCGGCGGCTCCTCGCCGTCGTACACCGCAAGGCAGACGCGCAGGGCCTCATCGTATGCGCGGGAGGTGTCTTTGGGGAGCCAAAGCTCCATCAGACACTCCGCGGCGTCGTGCGTGGAACCGACGATCTGCATCCCATGGGACGGAAGCTGCACGGTCACCGGCCTCTTCCATCGCTCATGATAACGCTTAGACATACGTGCGCACACCTCTCGCCAACAGTATCAAGATAGAACACTTCCGCTGAAGGAAATCAACGTGCACCCATTATCCTGAAGGCGATTGAATGGTCAGAGGCTCATCGTCCGGCCGGATCCACAGCCACGTGTTCACCTCGGGTCGCTGACCGCGACGTAGACGACGGTGTGGCCATTGTAGCGGGGCTCAAACCAGTTACCGCCGCAGTCCCGATAAGACACGCCCTTGACGACGACCGTGATGCACTCTGGCGGTAGGGTCGCGATGATTGTGCCGACTGCGACGGCAGTGGTGGTCGCTCCCCAAACCGCCGCCGGTCCCCAGTAGCCGGGCCAGTAGGGACCCGGAGGAGGTGGCGGCGGGTGGGGAACCGGATACGGCCCTGGATGAGGACCGGGTGGGTGAGGCCCTGGATGCGGGCCAGGCGGATGGGGGCCCGGCGTCGGTGGATGAGGATGATGTCCTCCTCCTCCGGCAGGATGAGGTCCGGGGTGAGGAGCGGGATGCGGAACGGGTCTAGGCCCATGTGGGGGATGCGGCGCGACTGCAGGATGGAAGCGCGGCTGGAAGTGCCTCGGTCCGTTGAAGTGCCCGCCGGGATGGACGCCGCCTGCATGCAGCCCGCCGCCTCCGAAGTTCATGCGGGGCATTCGACCGCCGAAGTTGCCGCGAGCCTCCGCAAGCTGCGGGACCAGGAAGACGCTTGCAAGAAGTACGTTGAACAGGAGACGTGTCGTCATTTCTTGGCCTCCTCGTTCAGGAACTTGATCTTTTCCGCGCCCTCGCCGGGCTTGTAGGCGAAAACGTCGTCAGCGATGGTGGCGTTCTCGGCCCATTCAAGGACGGACGTGATCCTTGGTCTCGTCAGGTCTTCCCGCTCAACAAGCGATATCTTCAAGGGCAGCGGGCTGCCTTCCTTGGCGATCCAGATTTCCGCATCCTGATCGGGTCCACGGAAAGCCCAGTGGGTGGTCTCCTTGCCGTTCACGTAGGCGTGTCCGACGAAGAAGCCTTCGCGGACTATGCCGATTGGCGCGTCCGGTGTCCCCCAAGAAAAGAGATCGGCCAACGGAAAGGACAGGTCGTACTTCTGTGCGGCCTCTTCCAAGGTCTCCTTGATGGTAGCGGGTGCGGGAACTTGCGCATAGACGTTCTGGTCCGGCGAGGCATAGACAAGCGTTTTGCCGTCGTAGACGAGCTCGCCATGGACGCTATCGGTGGCAAGATCGATCCTCAGACGATCCGGCCGTTTGACCTCATAGGTTGCGACGCCGCCTATCTCCAGCTTCTGGTCCGTGTTTAGGACGACCTCCGTGCTCGTCGTCGCTTTAAGGCTGAAGACCTGCAGCGACTGCAGGTGTTCGCCCATCTTCTTCAGCGCCTCGACGGAACCCGGCTCAATGCGCTGATCCATTGCAGGCGGCTCCTGCGCCAGCACCGCCCCGGCGGACAGGACGAGCGCCATCGAAAGCGACGCCGCCCGTGATCTTCTCCACTTATGCATGCGCCCGCTCCTTATCATCGGCGTTTGCGAATGGAGGCAGGCTAGAACTGCGGTCCCAACCGGGGTAGGTACGTTACGGTTACCGCAGAGGTGGTGACGGTAACGTACCGCTATTCGTCCCGCCCTAGGCCAAGCCAGCGGAGGATTGTCGGCGCATACAGCCCGGCGGCAAGGAAAGCCGCGAGCATTACGAGCGACACCCCGAGCTGGACGATGTCGTAACGAACTGTACCCTCCGCTACGAACCAACCGGAGATGACGCCGGCGATCGCGAACGGCAGGCGGGCAAGAATTGGAAACCACATGACTTATTCCTTTCAGAGCAGGAGCAGGCGCTTCACCATCGGCCAGAGCTGGGCATATGGGAGAAAGAAGGCGCCGACTGCGAGCATGGGGAGAAGTGCCGGCACGAGGACGGGCAGTGCGTTCGAGCGGTTGAGTAGCAGGACCGACGTCTTCAACGCAGCCGACCAGACCGGCCTTACGTCATGATACTCGGAGGCTTCCGGCTCCGCTTCGTCGTCGAGGATGTTGTCGCCGAAGATCGCCCTCTCGTTCCATCTCTCGAAGTCGGTCGCCTTCGCCATCGAGAGCAGCAGCGTACGTCGCTTCAAGTCCGCGAGACGCGAAGCGATGGAGACCAGGGGCAGCGCGAAGTAGCCGGCGACGATGACGAGCCAAATCGCGCAGACGATCGTGAAAAGGCCCGGCGTGACCGCCTGGTTCTGTATCACGTGGCCAACGCCAGCCGCCGCGACGGAACTGACGGCAAAGGTGAAGAGTACGTAGCCAGCCGGATACAGACCAAGGAACCCTAAACCCGCGTGCCCGTCCGGATGCGTTACCACGAGCCGGAGGTGACACGCCGCCAACTCCGATAGACAACCTGCCCACACCATATGCTTCCAGATCAGACGTGCGAGCAGGAACCAATAGAGGGTGTTGCTGACGGCCACGGCCCAGATTCCGGCGGTAGAAAGTGAGCTGCCCGACAAGGCCCAGGCTGGAGAAGCCGTTTCGGCCATGCCTGCGGCGCTTAATATCGACGCCATGGCCGCGAGGGCCAAGCACGTAAGTTCCGGGACCCAGGCCGACGTCCGCTCGCGCGCCGTCGCGATCGCGCGCAGCGCGTCTTCCTTTGACTGCGAAGCATAGAGCGGAACGCGGAAAAAGATCGATACGCATTCGTCAACGGCGAAGGTGATGGGCCTTTCGCTCAGGGTCAGAAGAGCAGGGGCAATGAGAAACTTCGCATATGCTCCCCAGTCGTGGAGGAACTGTCCCGCGCCTTGGAAATCGCCGGCAGTGCAAGCGAGAAGCAGAGGTATCGCCCAGGCGAGGCAGACGAAGGCGAACGCCCGTCGTCCCCGCTTCCGGAGCCGGAGCGCGCTCATCAGTTCGTGGAACGGGCCGCCGTGCGTGATGCGTATGCGACTGTCGTCGTCGAGCTGGTCGGGCATCTACACTTCCGCTTCCGATTCCGCCTTCGCCGTCCTGTCGCGAGCCTTGATGGCGACAGCGGCGGCAGCGGCGTTCTGACCACTCGCGTCCCCACCTCCTACCTGGACGCTCGGCGTAGCGAACTCGATGCCGTTCTGCGTGAAGACGTCACGAAGGAGAAGGTTTGCCCGCCGCCGGATGAAGGACTGCATCGGCGAGGGCCTGAGCGTCATCCCGAAGCTTAGGACGAGACCGTACTCGCCGAATTCCTCGAGACCCTTCATTTTCAACGGGTCGATGAACAGCGGGCCGAACTCGGGATCCTCAAGCAGCGTCTGACCGATTTTCTTGGTCAGCTTGCGCGCCTTATCGAGATCGGTGTCGAATGCTACGGCGACGCGAAACTTCACGACGCCCCAGTCCCGGCTCATGTTCTCGACCGCCCCCAGTTCGCCGAACGGAACCGTGAAGACAGGACCACGATGGTGGCGCAGCCGCACCGACCGCAGGCTGAACCCCTCGACTGTTCCCTTATAGCTCTTCGCCTGAATGTACTCTCCGACACGGAAGGCGTCGTCGAGCATGTAGAATACCCCGCTAATGACGTCCTTCACGAGCGTCTGGGAGCCGAAGCCGAGAGCGACGCCGAACACGCCGGCGCCCGCGACCAGAGGTCCGACCTCGACGCCAAGTTCGGCAAGGACAACGAGCGCGGTCATGACAATCACGCCTACCGCGACGGCGTTGCGCAGAATCGGGAGCAGCGTCCGCAACCGACCGTAACGGGCAACCATATCGGCATCTGCACCTGCAACTGTGTCGGCTTGTCCCAGTGTGCGGTCGATCCAGTTCTTTGCAATCTGCCAGACCAGGTCCGCCGCGAGAAGCACCACGACGCTTTTCAGCGCTCCGTAAAATAACGCGGTCACGATAGGGTTGCCATGCCCGAGACCTTCCGGGTTCATCCGCCAGACAAGCCCGAGCCATGCCGTCGCAGCAACGACCACGGCGGCGCGTGCGGCGCGGACGAGGAGGATTGCGTGCACGCCAGACGGCGGGATTCCCAATTCCAAGACCAGTCGTCCGGCGAGGCGAAGAAGTGGCGGCATGAGAAATGCGTAGACGCCAAGCCAGAAGAATGTCGTGAGCTCTAGACACCAGAATATCCAGATGATCGCTACGGCTACGACGCGAGCGGCTTTGACTAAGGGCCGCCCCCCGACTTCGGACAGAACCGCCTTCACGCAGAGTACTGCAGTCAACATCGAGAAGAGATAGCTTACTGCGGCGATGACCGAAGCGTCCGCGCCGATGGACCGAGCGGCAAAGACGGTGGCGATAGAGAAGACAATGACTCCCACCACAGCCATCACCCGCCGTGCGCTTCTCCGGTCCGGCAAGAAGTCGGTCAGAACCACAGCGAACCGGCAGACCGCGAAGGCGCAGAGGTAGGCCAGCAAGACGGTGCGGGCGAGGGGCGGCCAGCCGACAGTAAAGAAAACAAGGAAGACGACGCTTGCGAATATGCCGAGCGACATGAGCCTTCCCAAGGCGCCGTCACCAGGCCGAAACCAGCGATAGACTGCCTCGGCTGCGAGGCCGATGGCGACAAGGCTCGTGAAGACAGCGATAATGGGCGCGGAGCCGTGCGGCGCGTCCGCGCGGAGCCTCGATGACGCCGCGGCTACTTCAGACGGGATGCGGGGGATGGCCTCGATAACGGCGGCGATGCGGCTGCGCAAGCCGACTTCCCATGCGACAAGCCCCGGACCGCCACCCTGGTCGCTCCAAGGAGTGCGCGTGCCGCGATCCTTCAGCGCCGCCTGAAGGTCGGGATCCTGTAGGAGCTCGATCAGCATGTCGATTTTGATATCCGAAGGGGGCCCCGTCTGGGCTTGCGCTGCCGACGCGAGCAAGAGGACAAAGAATATCGACGCGAGTCGATTCATTTCCCGGCCTTCTCGACGGGGAACTGGAAGTTCATGCCTGCGAAAATCTGCCACTTCGGAGCTCCGGCCCCGTCGTTCCACACCGTGTACTGTGGTTCAACGAAGGCGTTTACGGTGACGCCGCCATCGAGCGGGATGACTTTGCCGAGACCCAAACCGACGGGAATGTAGCTCCTGCCGCTTTCGAGGTTGAAGTTCCAGGTCGCCGAAGATCGCAGATACCAGCCGTCCTTCAGGTTGATGTTGACGATCGGCTGCGCCGTCAGGAGACTAACGTCCTCTCGATCGGATTGTCCGGCGAAAGAGGTCTGGTAGGTGGCAAAGCCTCCGACTAGGCCCCAGTGCTGCGGCGCGACGAAGACGCCTGCGGCTCCAATCTGCCACTTTCCGCTTCCGAGCGACTCGTCGGTCGCCGTCGGCACCACGAGAATTGGTCCGGCGCCGAAAGTAACATCGCCGCGCTTGGGCAGGATGAAGAGGTCCATCAACGTGAGGTCGCCAAGTCCAGTAACGTATCCATCCGGGACGTCGGGTGCGGTTGCAACAGGAAGCGTGAAACGCAGAAGCTGCGGCAAACCGAACATGTTCGACGGAACCAGTCCCCGGAGCAGAAACTGGTTCGACTCTGGATCGCCGGGCGTATCGATGAAGCTGGGAATGAAGTAGTCGTGGAAGTTGATCGTGATCTTCGGCGTCAACGGGTTGTTTGCGTCGTTTACGTCTTGATGCTCCTGCGCCGTCGCCGTCGCCGTCGTAGCGAGCAGCAGAAGAGCGGTGGCAGCAAATGTGGTCATGGCATTCATCGATCATCCTCCGTAAAGATAAGATGAAGCCATAATCGAGCTACGCCCGGCAGTTTCGTTACGGTAACTCTCCACGTAACAAGGTGTTGGGAGCGGGAGATGCCACCTCGTTACCGTTACATCCTTTCAACCACTCCCAAGCCCCGGCATTGTTCCCTTAGCTTGCTTCTTAAAGGAGGGGTTAGGTGGTCGATCGCGTCTCACAGGAGCGGGGCCTGCTGAAACTGATGCTGAGGCTTCCTCGGCTCAGGGACGCCATGAAGCGCGTCCATCGGCAGCAGCCGACTATCGAAAATCTCTTCGCAGCATACGATGAGGCGTCGTCCGCGCTTGAGCGGATGCAGACCCTCGAGCATCCTGACCCGAAGCTGCTGGACGAGTACCGTCGGCTCTGCGTCGACATCGAGCAGGACGTCGCGGACATCTGTGGACCGGTTCCGCTAGACCGAAAATGAACGGATCGGCACTCGAGTAACGTTCCGATTTTAGATATTCGACATACAATCATATTTGGAGTACTGTGTCCTACATAATGCTTGGTTTGTCGTTGTCGTGTTCACGAGGGGACGTGCGATGGAAGGCAGCCGGACGGAGGTCGAACTCGACGTCATACCGGAACAGCAGGCGCGCGAAGAGCTGGAACGGCTCTTGGCGGACTCGCGCTTTAAGGTGGCGGAGCGGAACCGACACTTCTTGAGATACATCACCGACGCGCGGTATCAAAACAATGCCCACGCTATCAAATCATATTCGATCGCGGTGGACGTCTTCGGACGCCCCGAGAGTTTCGATAGCCAGAACGACCCAATCGTCCGTATAGAGGCCAACCGGCTCCGTAGCGGACTCGACCAGTTCTACGAGGCATACGGGGAGCCGGGCGGTCTACGCATCGACATTCCCAAAGGCAGGTACGTCCCGCGGTTTACCCACATACCTCTAACGGAGATGGGCTCTGATCACAGAGGCCAGATCGAAGAAAATGCCGGTTTTGGCCGTTCACCCGTAGGAGCGGCGCCGGCACGCCGACTGAGACGATGGGTCCTGACCGCCGTAGCTGCGGCGTCAGCCGCCGCGGCGATTGCCACCGTCGTGGCTCAGCCGGCAGCGAGCGACATTACCCAGCCGATTGTCCGCAAGCCGACGGTGACGCTAACGGTAGCGGACGAGAGCCTTCGGCCAATCCACGACCGTCTCCTCGTTGCGCTGTCGCGCTTCGACACTGTGCGGATCATCGAAGAGCGGCAGGCGACGAGCAGTGGCGGGGAAGGTGCCTACATGGTCCGCCTGAAGGCAGTCGATAGCTCAGATGAACGAGGACTTTGGTGGCAGATCACCGACGGACGCTCTTCGGAGGTCCTGAAGACGGGTTTCGAACTCGCTTCACCAAGGGAGGCGGTCGGAGCGGCTGTTCCAGCCATCGCCCGACAGGTTGCAGCCACCCGCGGGGCGATCGGTCTGGCCGAGGCGAGACGCGACGCCGCGAACGGTAACCCCTGTATCCTGCGTGCGGAGATGACCATGGATGAGGGGCGGTTTACTGAGCTTGGCTCGGTTCGGCCTTGCCTTCAGGCCACGCTCGCAGCCGATCCGGCCGATCCTGACGCCGCCTCTACACTTTCACGCTTCCTCGTCGTTTCGCGCGTTAATCCCCTGGATACCGACTCCGTAGGAAAGGCGCTTGATCTCGCCACGGGCGCACTGATCGTCTCTCCTGGATCGGACAGGGCCATGACCGCGCTGATGTTCGCGCAGTTCGCCGGCGGCCAGACAGACGCGGCTATCCACACCGGCCAGCAGGCGGTGGCGGGCAACCCGGATAACCTCGAGCTCGCCGCCAAGGTGGGCTTGTTCATGGTCTACGCAGGCCGGTGGGAAGAGGGAACGACGGTGGCTAGCCGGGCAGCCGCCGCACCCGCACCACCGCGCGCGGCGGTCCTCACGCTCGCCCTGGACGCCTACAGGCGCGGCGACTACTCCACATCGCTTGCAATGTCAGAGCGCATTAACTGCGGCGACATCCTCGTTCGGGCGCTTCGTATCGCTTCCAGCGCTCGTATCGACCCTGCGCGCGGCGAAGAGCGATACGTAGCTATCAAGCACAGGGAGCCGGAATTCGAGAAAGATCTATTGGAGAGCCTCGGTGCCCGCCGGATGAACAGGGATCTCGTACGGCTGGTAGCAGATGGTGTACGCAGAGCGGGTGCCGCGATCTCCGAAGAGCAGGTCGCGGGTCTTTAGACGGGTTTCGTAACCGTAACGTACTTACCGTCGTGGCGGCGAGAGTGTTCACTCTTTGGGCGTCAAACCCGGAGTTCGCCATGAAACCCCATCTGATCGCGATCGCACTGTTACTTGCGGTCGGCTTCCAAGCCGAAGCAGCCGACATGCTCCCGCCGACCGCGCCCGTCCCTGTCCAGCAGGATTCCGACGAGCTGTCCATATCGTTTTCACCCTACCTCTGGATCGCAGGAATCACTGGAGATACCGCAGTTCTTGGTCTTCCCGAAGTTCATATAGACGAAAGCTTCGGCGACATCCTTAAAGACATCGATATCGGCTTCATGGGAGCAGGCGAGATCCGCTACGGCGACCTATCCGTCCTGACCGACATCTCTTACGCCCGAATAACTAGCCACTCCGCAACGCCGCGAGGTGTCTTTGCGGACGAGGTCGCACTCAAGCAAGAGACTTTCAGCGGTATGCTGGCGGTTGGCTACACGATCTTGGAAAGCGAAGGCGGTCATCTGGATGCTCTTGCCGGTGCCAAGGTCTGGTGGACCGAGACGACGATCTCATTCCGCGGCGGCCCGCTTGGAGGCGAATCCGCCCGAGACGAGGCCGTCTGGGTGGACGGACTCGTCGGCTTGCGGGGCGTCTACTCGATCACGCCGGAAATTTATCTGACCGGTGTAGCGCTTGTCGGAGCGGGTGGAGCCGACCTCGATTGGGATGTGATGGCCGGTATCGGCTACAAGTGGAAGGAGTCTATTTCCGCCGTCGCAGGCTACAGGGCTCTCGGCGTCGACTACTCCGATAGCAGCCTGAAGAACGACATTGTCCAGCATGGACCGATCCTCGGATTCGTCTTCCATTTCTAAGGTGCTAACCAAGGAAACATTGGACAGTCCCTTCGTTGAGGCGACGCTCAGTAAGTGAACGGGCTTCCACGATCTGCCTCGTCAAGTTCGGGACCAAGGTCATCGACCGCCACTGCTCGAGATGGTCTCTCGGCCAGGGTAAGAGGCGCCGTAGCGACCGTGCCGACGGCGCGCACGGTGCTTCCCACAACAGCTGCCACACCTTGGCTAATGGTAATTTTACTGTCTGTCAGTTCCTGCCCAGTCATCAGGCGGCGCCCGATCAATTGGACGATCTCCGGACTTTCCGCGAACTTGCCGTGATGTAGACCGTCGTTCGTCTTTACCTTCGTCAGGTCGATAGCGGTGACGCCCGCCCTCTCCAGCCTTGACCGGTATGGCTCCTTAGAAGGGTCAATAGCCCCCAGCCTGGAGACGTTGCCGGTGATTAAGCTGGAAATGGCTAGCGCACGGTCGTCCTGTGAGACAAAGATTGTGAACTTCGGCTTTGGAGATCCCATCTCGACATACTGCTTGGCAAACACTTGGATGTCGATGTCGGGCGAGGCGAGGATGACATCGTGAATTTTCGTGTTCGCGTGCCCATTCCGGATTCCCATCTGCCGCAGGGCCTCCATCGCCAGCCACGTGCCCATCGAGTGTGCAAGGATCGTGATGTCTTTAACGGCCGGATCCTGCGCCAGCACCTGAAGTGACTGCTCGAGCGCAGTTCTCGAGTAGTTGGTGCTTTCCTTGTCGTATTCATAGGCAGTTATTTCAGCTCGCGAGGGCCACGTGAACAATATTGGCGTCGCATTCATTCCGCTGTCATGGACGATCTGCGCCAAACGAAACACGGAGTCCTGGTAGCTGTTGTTGAAGCCGTGGACAAATACCAGCGCATGGCCGTCCTTGATGTGTCGCCCGAACCAGGTTTGCCCTTCCCGAATGGTCTTCACCTGCCTGACCCGGGTGACGGCAAAGTCAGTTTCCGGATCCGGCGGCAGGCGCTTCGGCCACTGAACGGTCCCCGGCATCCTTGCGGCGGGGATCGAGACGGCCACATCGGTGAACGACGGCCGAGCGCTACGTTCGCCGCTGAACAACGTGGTCGGGTCGCCGGAAGGCTGTCGCGTCGTCGCAACCAGCATGTCTACCTGACGCGTTTTTAGTCCTTTTCCCTCCACGGAGACCGGCTCCATGACGCCGCTCGTATGCCCGCACGAGGAGAGGGCGAGCGTCAGGGCGATGACTATGTTCTTCTGCATGACATTAGGCGCCGTGGGTCGGATGCAGAACCATAGCTGCGTCGTAAGAAACGCCCAGCTTGTAACAGTTACGTTTCTGGCAGGGGAGCAGGACGTTACCGTTACGTACTTCCGCAAGACCGCTCCTGCGAAAATATTTGGCTGTCCTGTAGCCGAACATTGACACGCACAAGCAGGAGGGGAGAGCTGGAATGTTCACCAAAGGATTTCTCGCAGCCTCACTGCTGGCATTTGTGGTCTTTTCCACTCCAGCATCTGCGGACGTGCAACCGGCAGATTTTGGAAGGGTCCCCGCCGACCATTTGGAGCGTCAAGCGGTTCATCGCCGCGCGGTCGAAGCAGTGGTTTGGGGCCTTCCGGCCGTCAACTTCGAATTGATGTATCAGGCCGCTACCCAGTCAGGGGGTGGCTGGAACGAGATCGTATACTGGTCGCGTCCGCTTACCTGGATGAACCAGACGCTCACGCCCAATCCTGACACGATCTACCTGATGAGCTTCTTCAACACCATGAAGGTCGGTCCAGTGGTGCTGGAGATTCCCCCCGCAGGCGAGGGAACGATAACGGGGAGCATAGACGACGCCTGGCAGACTGCCGTGGAGGACGTTGGGCCAGCAGGTGCCGACAAGGGGAAGGGTGGCAAGTACCTGATCCTGCCTCCCGGCTATGACGGGATGGTACCTGAAGGCTATTTTCCGCTGCGCCCGTCAACCTTCACCGGTTTTGCGCTGCTGCGCTCCAATCTGAAGAGCCGCGACGAGGCGGAAGTTGTCAACGCCGTCGCCTACGGAAAGCGCATCAAGCTGTACCCGTTGTCGCAGGAAAACAACATGCCGGGTACGACCTTCGTCGACGCGATCGACCTGATGTATGACGCGACCATCCGATATGACCTCAGCTTCTTCGAGACACTCGACCTCGTTGTGCAGCGCGAACCATGGTTGGAGCGCGACAAGGTCATGATCGACCAGCTTGTCTCGCTGGGCATCGAAAAAGGTAAGCCGTTCCAGCCAGACGAGGAGCGACAGATCGTGCTGAAGGACGCCGTCGTCGAGGCGCAGCGCTGGATCGACGCTCGGTATGAGGCAGCCTTCGTCCCCTTTTTCGAGGGCACGCGGTGGGGTCTCCCGATTTCACCTGACGTGATTGAAGGCATGTCGACGAACTTCGCCAACCCTAACAGTTACCCCGTCACCGCCCGCGGCGTGATGTACTCCATCGGCTACTTCAGCGCCAAGCACCTGGGGGCAGGCCAGTTCTACCTCATGACAACAAAGGACCGAAAGGGCGAGCCGCTCGATGGAGCCTCTACCTACAGATTGACGGTTCCGCCCAACGCTCCAGTGGAGCTGTATTGGTCAGTTACGGCGTATGACCGTGACACGCACGCTTTGATCAAGAACCGGGACCGCGCCAGCCGCGCTTCCAATTCTGGTGATCTGCAGGCCAATCCCGACGGCTCTACGCATATCTATTTCGGGCCAGAGCCTCCAGAGGGAAACGTCTCGAACTGGATTCCCAGCGATCCCGACCGCCGGTTCGAGCTGATGCTGCGGGTCTATGGACCGAAAAAGGAATTTTTCGAGAAGGCTTGGAAACTGCCCGACGTCGAGAAGGTAGGCACGAGGAGAGAGAAATGAAGATCACGAACAGCATCCATGCTCGGATTTTTGCTGCGCTCTTGACCTCCAGTCCAGCGGCTCCGACACTTGCTGCCGAAACTGTCCCGGTCACCGTAGATAATTTCGTCCGGGCGGAGAGCGATCTCTACTTCGGGCATGCCGTCGCCGATGGTGGCTTCGGCGGATGGAACCATATTCGCGAGCTCCTTCCGATCGGTCACCAGGCAGTAATCCGGGGCAATCGAGATACGCTCTATTCGGCAAGAGTGTTCGATCTCGATGCCGGTCCGGTGACCATCACGCTTCCCGATGCAGACAGCCGGTTCATGTCGCTGCAGATTATCACGCAGGATCAGTACACGTGGACTGAATACGGCGCTGGGGAGCACAAGCTCGACAGGGCCAAGGCTGGGACCCGCTATGCGATGGCGGGCATCCGTACGCTAGTCGATCCAACAAACCCGGACGATCTCAAGCGGGTTCACGCACTTCAGGACGCCATCAAGGTGGCGCAGCCGGGTGGGCCGGGAACCTTCGAGATCGCAAATTGGGACAAAGATAGCCAGCGAAAAGTGCGGGAAGCACTGCTCGTTCTCGCCACGACTGTCTCGGACACCCGCCGGTCCTTCGGCACCAAGGTGGAAGTAGATCCTGTTCATTACTTGATAGGAGCTGCATCGGCATGGGGAGCCAATCCACCGCGCGACGCGATTTATCTGAATGTCGTCCCGCCTAGCAACGATGGAAGGACGAACTATGTCCTGACAGTCCGCGACGTCCCGGTAGACGGCTTCTGGTCGGTCAGCCTCTACAATCGTGAAGGCTACTACGAGAAGAACCCATACGATGCTTACACTCTCAACAATATCACCGCCAAGAAATCGTCTGACGGTGTCGTCACCATCCGCTTCGGCGGATGCGACGGCAAGGTCCAGAACTGCCTGCCGATAACGGACGGTTGGAACTACATGGTGCGTCTTTACCAGCCGCGACAGGAAGTTCTGGACGGGACCTGGCGCTTTCCCGACGCACAGTCGGTTCCGTAATCGCTATCCGGGAACAGCAAAGGTATCAATCTTCCGCGTTCAGCCGCAACCATGGAGAAGCTGACATGTCTCATCTCGAACTCGATCGCCGAAGCGTGCTGCGCGCCACCTCCGCACTCGCTCTTCTTGGTCTTGGCACTTCGGCGCCTTCCGGCGAGGTTTCTGCACAGCCGACTTCGACCGGTATCCAGCCAAAGCCGGCGACGGCTGCGACTCGCGCTGCCAACCAGGCGCTCCGCGATTACCTGAACTACGCAGATCGTCAGGACTTCGAGAACGCCACGCGAGGCTTGATCGCCAAGCCGGACGTTATGGAAATTCGCAACGCCGACGGGAAGATCGCCTGGGAGCTGGAGTCATACAAAAAGTTCATCGACGTCGACAGACCGGCGCCGGACACAGTCAATCCGAGCCTGTGGCGCAATGCTCAGCTTTGCATGCAGCACGGACTCTTTCGCGTCCATGACCGCGTGTTTCAGGTGCGTGGATTCGATCTCGCAAATGTAACATTTGTGCAGGGCGACACTGGATGGATCGTGTTCGACGTCAGCAGCGCATTCGAAAGTGCAAAGGCGGCCTACGAACTCGTCACCCAGCACCTTGGCCAGAAGCCGATCTTAGCAGTGGTCTACAGCCACTCGCACGGAGACCACTATGGTGGCGTCCGCGCGCTGGTCGACGAGGCGGACCTTGCCTCTGGAAAGGTTCAGATACTTGCTCCCGAAGGTTTTACGGAACATGCCATCAGCGAGTTCGTGATCGCTGGCAACGCTATGGGACGCCGAGGCATCTACATGTACGGCCCGCTGCTTCCCCGAAATCCTCAAGGCGGCGTCAATGCCGGGCTAGGCCAGACAATCGGGCATGGTAACAGCGGCTTGCTGCTGCCGTCGAAGTTCATCAAGGAAACTGGCGAGAAGGTGACCATCGATGGAGTGGAGATGGTGTTTCAGGTCACGCCGGGAACCGAAGCGCCGGCCGAGATGAATACTTACTTCCCGCAGTTCCGCGCGATGTGGATGGCCGAGAACTCCACCAACACCATGCACAACATTCTCACGCTGCGTGGTGCGCAGGTGCGCAATTCTCTTAAGTGGGCGCAGTTCCTCAACGAAACGATTGAGCTGTACGGAGAGGGCACCGACGTCAAGTTTCAGAGCCATCATTGGCCAATGTGGGGCAATGAGAACATCATCGACTACTGGAAGAAGCAGCGCGACCTTTACAAATACATCCACGACCAGACGGTCAACCTGATGAACAAGGGATATACAGGCGTCGAAATCTCCAACATGATCAAGCTTCCGCCGGAGCTCGACAAAGCGTGGTTTAACCGTGGCTACTACGGCTCCCTGAAGCACAATTCTCGCGCCGTCTACCAGTTCTACATGGGTTTCTATGACGGAAATCCCACAACTCTGGATGAACTGCCGCCAGAGGATAAAGCCAGAAAATACGTCGACTACATGGGAGGGGCCGACGCCATCCTGACAAAGGCCAAGGCCGACTTCGAGAAGGGCGAATACCGCTGGGTGGCCGAGGCGCTCAAACATGTCGTATTTGCAGATGCCAGCAATAGCGCTGCCAAGGAACTGCTCGCGGACGCGTATGAGCAGATGGGGTATCAAGCGGAGTCAGGGCCGTGGCGATCCATATATCTTCAAGGCGCTCTCGAGTTGCGCAGAGGCGTCCCGACAGCAGGTTCGATTAACACTGCCGGGCCCGATACCATCAAAGCGATGCCGCCTGAGATGGCGTTCGACTACCTTGCAGTCCGCCTCAACGGCGAGAAGTCCGCCGGCAGGACGATCACCCTCAACATCACGTTCAGCGATCTGGGACAGTCCTATGGCCTCAGCGTTGAGAACGGCGTTCTCAACTATTCCCGAAATGCCAATCCCGCGGCCGGCGCGACGCTGACGCTTTCCAAGACAATGTTGGACCGGCTGCAGATCGGCGAACTGTCGATCGAACAGGCGATAACCGCTGGAGACCTGAAGATAGAAGGTCGTCGGGAGACTTTGGCGGAGTTCATGAACATGTTCGACACCTTCCCATTCTGGTTCAACGTCGTGACGGCCTGAAACTCAACCAGGAGAGCGGGATCATGCTAGGACTAACAAAGATCGGAGCGACCCGGCTCTACGCGTTACCGCTGGCCGTATCCATTCTTCTGCCAGCGGTGCCTCAACATGCTCGCGCATGCGCCTATGACGGAATGCTGGGAGATGGTCTTGTGGTCGTGCACGAGCGCTCGGTAGAGGTTGCCATCGCGACGCGGGACGCCATCGTCGCAGGTAGATTGTCCAACATTGGTCCCGCGCAATCCGGCCGTACACGCAATTACTGGGATGCGGTCCGGCTCCTCGAGGGGTTCCGGCAAGCTCTGTCCTCGGGGAAGGCCGGATTGCCTTACAACGTCTCCATCGTGCTTCTCGACTCAAACCTTTGGGGTAGGCTAGCCCCGGATGAAGATGGCTACGATATCGAGATACACACTGTCGGAGCCCAGCAACAAGATGTGGTGGTAGTTGCAAGCGAAGCAGTCTTGGCAGCAGTGCAGTCCGGCCAACTCACCTTTGGTGAGGCCGTCCTACTTGGCCTGATGCTGGTGGATGGCCCGGCGAATGGTGCCTCTTCGATAAAGGAACTGCTGGTACAGGCATCGTGGGAGAAGCAGGGGCCGGGGCGCAAGTCGATGAACCTTTTTGGTCCCAGATCGGTTACGGGAAAATCTTTCGACCAACCCTGAAATCTTTCGTAATGACTACTTTGCCGTCTTGAGGAGATGACGAATAATATCGGCGGGCCTTTAGCCTCCAATCATGAACGGAAGCTGTTGATTGAGTTGGGGGAATTGAGCACGCAAGCTATCTGCGCGACGGGTCGTTGGTTCGAGTCCTTTCAAGAGCTGAGGTTTCCACCAAAATCTTGGGCAATATGGAACACACGAAAGAAGCAGAGCTTCATACAAGAAGAAGTGTGATACTCCATCTACACTCCCCGGACATGTATCGGCATCGGTCTGCTACTGCGGAAGCGACGGCTTGTCGCTCCGTGTCCAGAGCGGCCACGGTTGGGAGCAGGAATGTTTACTGGAGATACTATCAAGCGTGCCGTCCTTGGAGTGACCCTACTTTTTCCGTTAATCGCACTGACTGGCTGCATAGGTTCGTCGAGTAGAGTCGCGATGACCGCACAGCAACAGGATCTTGCATTCGTAAACAACCCAGCGCTGGCTCGCTTCTGGGCAGACGAGGTGACGCCGGATCTCGAAGCGGTCGTCGCCCACCAGTTCATGCAGGTAAGAAATGCCGCAAAACGGGGTGCAAGGCCCCGCTCTTTGATGCAGGCTGACTACCTTGCTATCTCCGGAGGCGGCGGGAATGGCGCCTTTGCTGCGGGATATCTCAAGGGCTGGAGCAACAGGGGAGACCGGCCCGACTTCGAAGTGGTGACAGGTGTCAGCACCGGAGCTTTGGCTGCTCCGTTTGCGTTCCTTGGCGAGGACTACGACCGGCAACTCGAGGAAATCTACACGAGGTACGGAGATGGGGACATCATTGTTGGTTTCCACGCAGAACTGAGCCGGTTTTTCCACCGAGAAGTGAGCCACCTCTAAGTATGGTTTTCTGATCAGGGTTTGGTCGAGGGATCGGCTTTTCTCCTCTCTTCTGTGCTGCTGCGGCCGAGCTGGCCTTGAAGCGGAAGCTGTCGTTACCGGTTTCCAGGATGTGGCAACGGTGGGTGAGACGGTCGAGCAGAGCTGTCGTCATC
>NZ_JAEUAN010000040.1 GCF_019511445.1 Aliirhizobium wenxiniae | reverse complement strand
TATGTGAGGTTGTACAGGCTCGATAGCGAGCCGGTAAAGCGATGGGCTCAGACCATGGATCCGCTAAAAAAGGACGCTTTGTGATGACAACAAAATGAACCGTTGACAAAAAACCTGATGTGAGCGGAATCGAACAGTCGTTCACCTAGATAATGGCTTTGATGAAGTTCATTAACAGGCATCACTTTATCTCAGCAATGACAGCGAGTAGCGCGTATGCCGACGTTCACCGGTACGCGTGAGCGCACCGATCTCCACGAGTTGCTGGAGGTCGCGTGTCGCTGTCGCGCGGGATGTGTTTGTGATCGAGATGTAGTTTTCTGCACTTAGGCCGCCCTTGAAGCCCGCTGTGCCTTCCTTGAAGATGCGCGCGATTACCTTTTCTTGCCGCTCGGTGGCTCGGTGATCCACCGGCAGCCGAAGGACGACCGCCACCAAAGCCGACAGCTAGCCCGCGCAAAACTGTACTCGCCAAAAAGGCTGTCGCTACATCCTCGACCAGGAAGCCGCAACGTACGGCGGCCGACGGTACCTTTATCCGGTCTACGTCGACACAGCCTGGACCTGCACCGAAGCCGATCAGTCCGTTCCCAGAACCACTATTCGAAGCGAAAGAAGATCCGGCCAGCTTTCTGGACGCGCTGACCTACCATATGCGGCGGTTCGGCGACACATATTGGCAGCTCTACCGCGCCGTCGTTCATCTCAATGAGACCTTCGACCACAAGACGCTGCTTTCCTGGATCCAGGGTAGTCGCGTACACCGATCTGTTGCGAGTTCCGACATCCTCCGCCGCATCGAGCGGCGCTACCGACTTCCGGAGGGATATTTCAAAGAGAAGCTGCCGCATCAGGCGCGCTCCCTTTATGGTCATGATCTCGGTGAGATCAGCCCGGCTGAGAGGCGCAGGATCTCATTGCACCTTCCGGATGACTTCAGCAGTCTGCCTTTCACCAAACGCGAAGAGATCCTCGATGGGTGCGCCGGGTCATCATTTCCGGATCAACGGCGTATCGTCGCTATCATGCGGCGTCTGCTGGCAGGATGTCGAGCACGACCTTAGAAGGGCGGGCGAGCCTGGTGCCCAGCGGCGTAACGACGAGTGGCCGGTTGTTCAGGATCGGGGTGGCGATCATCGCGTCCAGCAACTGGTCATCGGTGAGGGCCGGATTGTCGAGACCGAGTTCGGTATAGGGCGTGCCCTTCTCACGGATCGCTTCCCTGACCGTCAGGCCGGCATCTGCGATCATCTTCGAGAGCTGCGCGCGTGGAGGGTTCTGCAGGTACTCGATGACGGTGGGCTCGATCCCAGCGGCGCGGATCAGCGCCAGTGTATTGCGTGACGTCCCACAGGCCGGATTGTGATAGATGGTGGCGTCCATGGTCAGGTCCTTTCGGTGTTGATGTTGCGGGCGACGGCCGGTGATGCCTCGTACCAACTCTTCGAGCGGTTCACGATCCAGACGACCGACAGCATCACCGGCACCTCGATCAGGACACCGACGACGGTGGCAAGTGCTGCGCCCGACTGAAACCCGAACAGGCTGATGGCGGCGGCAACCGCGAGCTCGAAGAAGTTGCTGGCGCCGATGAGGGCGGACGGCCCGGCGACGCAGTGGCGCTCGCCTGCCATGCGGTTCAACAGGTAGGCCAGCCCGGAGTTCAGGTAGACCTGGATCAGGATCGGTACGGCCAGCAAGGCGATGATGGCCGGCTGGGTGATGATCTGCTCGCCCTGGAACGCGAAGAGCAGGACAAGCGTGGCGAGGAGTGCGACGAGCGATATCGGTTGCAGCCTGGCAAGCAGGCCGTCGAGCGTGTGGGTCGTGCCGTCGGCCGTCAGGCGGCTCCGCAGCATCTGGGCGATGATGACAGGCGCGACGATATAGAGCGCGACCGACAGGGCAAGCGTCGGCCAGGGGACTGTGATGGCCGAGAGACCGAGCAGGAGGCCGACGATCGGGGCGAATGCAACCACCATGATCGCATCGTTCAGGGCGACCTGTGAGAGGGTGAACAGCGGCTCGCCCCGCGTCAGGTTCGACCAGACGAAAACCATGGCCGTGCAGGGTGCGGCGGCAAGGATGATCAGGCCTGCGATATAGGAGTCGATCTGATCCGCGGGCAGATATGGCCGGAAGAGCCAGCCGACGAACAGCCATCCTAGCAATGCCATAGAGAACGGTTTGATCGCCCAGTTGATGATCAGCGTCACGCCGATCCCGCGCCAGTAGGAGCCGACCTGTACCAGCGACTGGAAATCGATCTTCAGGAGCATCGGAATGATCATCAGCCAGATCAGGATCGCGACGGGGATATTGACCATAGCGACCTCGGCGCCGCCGATGATCTGGCGGACGGCGGGCATCAGGTGGCCAAGTGCAACGCCGACGGCGATGCAGAGGAAGACCCAGATGGTCAGGTATCGTTCGAAAGTAGACATCAGACGGACTTTCCCTGCGGTGAGGTCGAACCTTCCATCGCGCCGATCTGGCGGAGCTTTGTCTCCAGCGCCAGCCGATCGATAGACGCCAGCGGCAGGTTTACGAATGCGAGGATCCGGTTCTTGAGAAAGCGGGCCGCCTGCGCGAAGGCGCGTTGCTTGTCGATATCCAGGCCGGAAACCGCGGCCGGATCCTCGACGCCCCAGTGGGCGGTCATCGGATGGCCGATCCAAACGGGGCAGGCCTCGCCGGCGGCGCTGTCGCAGACCGTGAAGATGAAATCCATCTCCGGCGCGCCTGGCGCCGCGTGGACATCCCAGCTCTTCGACGAAAATCCGGCCGATTGATAGCCGAGCGTTGCCAATTCCTTCAGGGCATAAGGGTTGACCTCGCCCTTCGGCTGGCTGCCGGCGGAATAGGCCTTGAATCGGCCGCCGCCCACTTTGTCGAGGATGGATTCGGCGAGAATAGAGCGAGCGGAATTGCCCGTGCAGAGGAACAGCACGTTGTAGGTCTTGTCAGTCATGGTCGTGGTCCGTGTTAGGTCGGAGGCCTGTTGAGCTTCATGATGGTCGCCGACGATGGGCAGATGGAGGAAAGCTGGCGGGTTGCGAGAACGGCTGCCGGTACTTCGGTCCGCGGCACCTCTGAAAACCCGATGCTCGAAAAGAACAATTTGGCGCTCGTCGTCGCCAGAAAGATATCGCCGCCGCTGCCAACGTTCCGCAGGGTCGCCTCGACAATCGCTTGTCCCAGGCCATGACCCCGATACGTCGGAAGCACGACAACAGATCGCAGCAGGTAGTCGCCGTCACAGCGTTCGAGGCCGGAATATCCGATTGTTTGGCCGTCGCCTGAGACTGCTTCGAAGAAGGCGCGTCCATCGTCTTCAATGTCATCGGTCGGGAGATCCGCGGCTCGGAGCGTCTCTCGAAGACGAGCTTCGCTACCGGCCACCTCGTGCAATGCGATCGTGTTCAACATGGCTTCGCCCCCGGCGCGTAGCATGGCGTCAGTTCTGCGATCAGAGGAGCGCAAAGCTCCGTCGAACCGCCGCAGCAGTCCTTCAGCAGGAATAATGTCAGGTCGCGCAGGCCGTCGAGGTCGGCCCGGTAGATGATCGATCGGCTCTGGCGCTCGCTTTTGACCAATCCGGCACGGGACAATGTCGCAAGATGCGCCGACATTGTGTTCTGCGGCACATCGAGGAGCCGCGCGAGCTCGCCTGCCGGAATCCCATCCGGCTCGTGCCGGACGAGTAACCGAAATGTCTCAAGGCGGGTGTTTTGTGCCAAGGCCGCGAGGGCCGCCATCGCGCTGCTGTTTTCCATATATCCAGAATAATGGATATATAGGGCCTGTCAAGGTTTCTGGCGCAGGCCGGTTTAAGCTCTTGAACGGATGTGAACCTACAACCTGCTATTCGGACTCCATCCGGCGGATTGCCCCAGTGACGCTCAAGCGAGCCGGGAGACGTGCGCTGCAACGGGAAAGTTGCCGCGCTATTTGTTTGGTGGTAATAATTACTACCAAACAAAGTGGAGGCATCCATGCCCAATGTTGAAAAAGTCAGCGTCTCGATGACCCCGCAACACGCAGAGCTGTTGCGCGATGCCGTTAATAGCGGCGCGTATGCCAGCGGGAGCGAAGTTGTACGCGAAGCCATGCGTGACTGGTCGGCCAAGTGGATGCAGAAGCGCGACGGTATCGCTAAGCTACGTGCGATGTGGGAAGAAGGCAAAGCGAGCGGACCTCCCGTCGAAGTGGATTTCGATGCAGTGCTTGAGGAAGCTCGCCAGGAAGTAAAGTCTCCTGCTCCTCATGCCCGCTAAGCTTCTCTGGACGCCGGCGTGCCGACATTAAGAAAATTTACGTTGAGATAAGTCGCGAACAGCCTCTCAGCGCGGAGCGATACTTTGCCAATTTTCGTCGCCAGGCGGAAATGCTCATCGCGCATCCGCGTTTGGGCGAGCGTCACCCGGAGGTATTCCGTACCGCCCGGATGTTGGTCGAAGCGCCCTATGTCATACTTTACGAGACAAGGCCCGACTCCGACGACGGTCCTGTTCATGCAGTTGAGATCGTGCGAGTAGTGGACGGTCGGCGCGACCTGTCCGCTCTGTTTTGAGAGCCAAAGGGCTGGGATTAAGCTGTAAGCAAGGTCACGCGGTCTTGAAGGGACCTGAACCGCCGCCCACAGTCGAGGACGAGGCGCGGTTGAGTGCCTGCATCAGCAGCTCGCCAATCTGCAAGCAACATCTGTACTTCTTGTCGCCGCATCCCCTCTCCTCCTCATTGAAGTCCGAGAATTCTGACGCTATATTGCGTCACAATGATGGGTGGATCGAACGGAGGTGTTTTGAGATGGGTCTCGCCCAATACGCTGATGGCGGACTTTTTTCGCCGCGCAAGATCGCCAGCGCCCTGCGCACCACGAGCGAAGAGATCGCTCGGACCGCAGGGCTCGGGAAGGACGCGATCCAGCGGCAGGATCGCATTCGCTCCGACAAGACGCAGCGGCGTCTTCGGGAAATGACCGAGATCGTCAATAAGGTCGAGCCTCGGTTTGGCTCCGCCCTGATGGCCTATGCCTGGTATCGCTCCGAACCGTTGCCCGGCTTTTCAGGCTTCACGGCGATGCAGCTCGTACGCGACGGCCGTGCCGACGAGGTTCTCGACTATATCGACGCCGTCGATGCCGGCGTTCACGCCTGAAAGTGCCGATGGAGTTTCGAGGAACACTTTACCGGGCGCTAAACCCGATCTATGCGCGCGAGCCGATGTCGGGACGCGGCGCCGAACTTTATGGAGGTCGGTTCAACCGAAAGGGGACGCCGGCACTCTATACTTCGCTGACAATCGTCACGGCTTTGCGTGAAGCCAATCAGGCCGGCTCCCTGCAACCCACGACGCTCGTCGCCTATGACGCGGCATTCGAACGCATCTTCGATACGCGGGATCATATCGCGCTGCGCACTGAAGGCATGGACGATGCGGGTCTGGCGGATCCTACATGGCGTGATCAGATGAAAACGGCCGGAGAGGCGAAGACGCAAGCCTTCGCAGGTCGGCTTGCCGCTGCCGGCTATCATGGATTGATCGTGAGGAGCTTCGCACCCGGCACGACCCGAGACGATGCCAATCTAGTCCTCTGGACGTGGAGCGATACGGCGCCTTGCCGGTTGACGCTAATCGATGACGAAGGTCGCCTGTCGCGGTAGGATCGGTGTCGACCGCCAACTGCATCGACATAAAACTCACCAGCTGGAGACCATGGCCCTTTTGGTTTTTCACCGACGCGTCATTGAAGAAACCTTGTTTCTTTACGCTCTTGAGATCCCATCAGGGGTGAGTAGCGGCCTGCTCCGTGGCAGAGTGAGGTCGCTAGAAAACTCTCTGGAGGCCAACCATGCCGATGACAGCAGATCAATCTCAAGCACAGACCGCTACTCTAGTCGATCTTGGCGCAATTTTCGTCTCGTCGGAACTCTTATGTTCATTTGCAAGCGGCTTGGCCACGACTATTCGTCCAGCCAATAATGGCTGGTCCTGCATGGTGTAGCTAATGCGCAATGTAGGAGACAGGGCCTCAAGACGACGGTTTGCAAACTCTTATACGCGGGTTGGATACCGCATTTCCGTGTGTACGCCTGGGCTGCTTCTGTCTAAGCACGGGCATCGACGTAGTCGAGGAACCGAACCATCGACACGTCGTGCTTTCAATAGCTAACCCGTCGGAAACGTACGCTTTGTGAACTGCCGCGTACTCAATGGCCGCGTAAGATCTTATTATTAAACGGAGCTGCCACTCGATACCTGAGACCAGAGTCAGCACGCGACAATTTGATGCCAGCGATCCGCGTAATGACTTGCGATTACGTGGTGATGACAACATTTTCTGCAAAACAGTGTTGCGAGAAAAGCAACGCCGACGAGCTTGTTGAAGCAGTCAACGGGTGGTAGTTATTTTGTCATGAACATCAATCTGATCAACGCAACGATGATGATGCCGCGCTCATAGCGTGGCGGGTTTCGTGCGTCTTCAGAGCACCAGAGACCGCCCTTGAGGCGGTTTTTCTTTTGCGATCCGCCTCTGGGTTTTGTACCCCTTGAGAGGATTCTCCCATGACACGGCCAACTGCCTACCTCACCACCTCCATACCATACGTCAATTCATCGCCACATGTCGGATTCGCGCTCGAGCTTGTGCAGGCAGATGCCTATGCGCGTCACTATCGGCTGCTGGGACGGGATGTTCGCTTTCAATGCGGAACCGACGATAACAGCCTGAAGAATGTCCGAGCGGCAGAAGCGGCAGGCCAGGCCGTTGCGGACTTTGTCGGCGCCAACGGCGACAGCTTCGAGCGACTGGGGGCGCAGCTTGAAATCTCAAACGACGCGTTTGTTCGCACCTCAAGCGATCCGCGGCATGTCGGCTGCGTTCATTCCCTATGGAATGCCTGCGCGGCGCGTGGCGATCTCTATCGCAAGGCCTATGAAGGCTTTTATTGCGTGGGCTGCGAACAGTTTTACGAGCCATCGGAACTTGATGGCGGAAAATGCCCCGAACACGCTGTGGCATTGGAAATCGTTCGGGAGGAAAACTGGTTTTTCCGTCTGTCCCGATATGGCGACCAGATCCTCGCGTTGTTAGAGACAGGCGACCTTCAGATTACGCCGGCGCATCGACGCAACGAAATCACCGCCCTGCTCCGGCGTGGACTGACCGATATCAGTGTTTCGCGCAGCGCGGAACGAGCACGGGGATGGGGCGTGCCCATTCCGGGAGGCGACGAGGTCGTCTATGTCTGGTTCGACGCTTTGGCGAACTACCTGACCGGGCTCGGCTACGGCTCGGATGATGCGCTTCATCGTCATTACTGGGCAGAGGATGGCGAACGCATTCATTTCGTTGGCAAGGGCATCTCGAAATTCCACGCTATTTACTGGCCGGCCATTTTGCTATCCGCCGGCCTGCCGTTGCCCAGCTCTATTTTCGTGCATGGATACGTGACGGTCGACGGCCGAAAGATCGGCAAATCGGCAGGCAACGGCATTGCGCCGGATCACTTTATCGAGGCTTACGGCACGCCGGATGCCCTGAGATATTACCTTTTGCGGCACATCCGCTCCGCAGATGACGGCGATTTTTCCGAGGATCGGCTGGATGCGGCATGGTCAGGAGAACTCGGCGGACAATTGGGGAACCTCGCAAACCGGGTTCTCGCACTTCTGGCCACCACATTTGACGGAGTGACGCCGGAAATACCCGAGAGTGCGCTGGTGCGGCAGGCGCAACAGCTTTGCGAAAGGGTCCATCAATCCTTCGAAAATTACGAACTCCATATCTGCCTGAGCGAGATCTTCACCTATCTGGCCGAGGCGAACAGGCTGTTTACCAGACAGGCACCATGGGCAGATGCCAAGGCGCTGGCTGGCGAGATCGCGGCACACGAGCGGACGGTGATCACACAGCGCCTGGCCGCCACCTTGGCGGAGCAGATATATGGCCTTGCCGTCGTGGCGCGCTGCCTGCTGCCGTTCATTCCACGAGCCGCTGCGGAACTACATGGCAAGCTTGGCATTCCCATAACAACGCACTACCGCCAACCGATTGACGTCAGCGACCGAAAAACGCGGGCAAATTCGGTTCTTTTTCCGCGCAGAGGCACGGCATAGATGGTGTCCGCTTGGTGATCACCCATACATCGATCGGGAGTTAACCGCCCGTTTTTTTTTCAATTCAACCGGCAACCGAACGGATTGCCTGGTGCGGAAACCAGAAGGAGAAATTCATGCATATTGATCCTATCCTGATGATGGGCGGCTCCGGCGCAATCGGCCGCCTGAGCGCTGAGGTGCTGAGAGACCGGCATCCCGACCTTCGCTTTCTGATTGCCGGTCGCGACCTTGCCAAGGCGCAAAGTACCGCCGCAGAACTCGGCAATGCCGAAGCTGTCGTACTCGACCTCGATGCCGCCGATCTCGGCCTTGGCAGCAGGCGTGTGGGTGCCGTCTCGGTTTTTCATTCGGATGAACGCCTGGCCGGGCTTCGTTTCGCCAATGAGCACGGCCTACCTCATCTCGGCATCTCATCGGGCATATTCGAGATCGCCCCCGAGATCGCAACCTTCATGCACAATCCCAAAGCAGGCGCAGTTGTTCTCGCATATGAATGGCTGGTGGGAGCGACAACGGTTTCCGCACTCAAGCTTGCCCAAAGTTTCAAGCGCGTCGACAGTATCAAGATTGGAGCACTGGTCGATGAAGAAGATGGTGGCGGACCGGCAGTTGCGGAAGATTTCAAGCGCCTGTCCAAGTTGATGCCAGCAGCACTCACGCGCCGTGATGGTGCCTATGTATGGCGGGAAGGTGAGGGTGCTCAGGCAATATTCCACGCGATTGACGGCACCGAAGTCAAAGCCTCGGGTTTCTCGTCGATCGACGTTGCGGGCTTGGCGACCGCCACCGGCGCGAAGAATGTTCGGTTCGATCTTGCAACCGGCATCAGTTCGACGCGCCGTCGTGGTGAACCGAAGTCCACCGAGATTATCATAGAATTATCCGGCGAAGGTATGGATGGCCGATTGCTCGAGACGCGACATGCGGTCTTTCACCCCGGAGGTGCCGCACCTTTAACGGCCATGGGCGTGGCGGCAATCCTTGAGCGGCTGACCGGAATTGACGGGGGCAAGCCCACTCCGCCAGGTCTCTATTTCCCATATCAACTGCTCGAAGCGGAGAGATATCTGCAAAGACTGGAGGCGGCCGGCGGCAGTCTGTTGACGCTCAGCCTCGTGTGAATTCATGGGCCATGCTGCGGATGTCGATAAGGCCATCTGCAGCATGGCCGAATACACCTAGCCAGATTCTCGCGGAATAAGCGGGTAGGGCTCGATATCCGCCGACCAGTAATGTTTGGCAATGCCCTGACTGTTGCGAATGACATGGTAGGCGATATCCGGATCGCCACCTTCGAAAGTTTCCGGGTTCGCGCCGCATACTAGGCAATACATGCGCTGATGAACGACACTGGCAAAATATTGCAGCGGCGGAGTGCTATCTTCCTGCCCGACAGCTTTCATCTCGTCAGCAACCTGGCGGCTGGCCTCTTCCAAAGCGAGGGACACGGCAGCAGCCAGTGTATGGCCCGCACCCTTGATGATATCGGCGATCTGCCTTTGGGTCGGGGTGAGCACAGGACAGCTTCCCGTCATAGTTTTTCCTCTTGTGAGAATGCGGATCTTCGGGAAGGATCGCCAGCTTCTATTCCTGCAACTTGGTCAGAACACGCATGTATCTGCGGGCATGTTCAGTAAACTCCCGGTCGGTCTCCGAGACGTTTTCAAGCCTGTCATGGCGGGCATCGATTGGCGCTTCAAGGCGCTCGTAGATTCGTGGGTCGGACGCGCGCGCATGATCGATCAAGACGCTGATAGCGGTATTGACCGCAAAGTTCCTTGCGGCAATTGCAAGTTCCCGGCGTTCGCTCGCATCTCTTTCCATGTCTTCCGGGCGCTCCTTTTTCCGTCGGATTGTGGCGGCAGCACCGCGCTCCCTCTCCCAGTGGCGAGCAACGCTGCGGCCAACATAGAGGATTTCCCATGCGGTTTTTGGGTTGCCCCCAGTATTGGTTTGCGGGTCGGCACCGCATAACCGCAGGAATAGGTGACGAAGGACTGCATCGGCAAAATAATCATGCGACGTCCTGCCGATACAAAGTGCTTGAAGCTCAGGTCCGGCGGCTTCAACGGCGCGCTCGATCGCTTCATCGACCGCGGCCAGAAGGCTCTTGTCGGCCTCCTGAAATTTGAAGGTTTTCTCCTGCATCTATCCTCCGACCTCGACGCAACCATGTTGCCCGGTGCGTGAACTTATCTCTTGAGAACATCCTGCCATTCAGGATGACGATCGATTTGCGCTTTCGCAAAAGGGCAAAGAGGAATGATGGCGACGCCCTCACGCCTTGCATCTTCAATGGCCTGTCGCACCATCCGTTCCCCAATTTTTCGTCCACGCAACGCCGAGGGTACATCCGTATGGTCGATGATGATCAGACCCTCCCCTGCCCTGCTATAAGTCATCTCTGCTTCGAAACCATCGACGACGAGCCGGTAGCGCCCCTTCGACGGACCATCCTCCCGTTCGACATTTTCATCACCTGCTGCTGGCGCAGGAGCTGTGTTCCGCTGTCCTGCATTCTGTAGGCGCACCACGCCTGGACGGCCATGCGCACAGTCCAGCATTTCGCGATCCCAATTCGCCAGATCGGCGGCAGCTTCGTAGCTGGACATGAGGAATGCCATCAGCGCCGCGTCGGGATCAGCAGCCGACTTCACGGCATCATAAGGCAGGATGAACTCGGAAAGACCTTCATGCCAGAATGCCGCGTCCGGCATGATCGCTGCATTTCGAAAACCATGGGGCGCCGGATAGGCGTAAGCATAGAAAGCCGGATAATCCAGGCCACCGCCGCCCGGCCAAAATCCGACGGACGAGACCTCGCGATCATAAGCTTCCTGCGCAACGTCATCCGGCAAGGCTGGTATTCCGCCGGCATGGAGCGGCGCCGGACGACCAGAAAAACGGGTGACGGCAAGATCGAAGCTGCCCCAGAACAGATGAACGGGACTGGACTTTCCAAGAAAAGAGGTTCGGAATGTCTTGAAGACACGATCGATTGCCATCAATGCCTGATGGAAGCGATTTACGGCATCGCGATCATAAATGCGGTCGCGATTATCCTCACGGAACGGCACCGGGTTCGGCACCTCGTTCGGTTGCCCGTTGAAGATCGGTTTACCACCGAGATCCGAGACCAGTCCAGCAAATCGGGCGTGGAATTTTGCAACCGTGGAAGCCCCGAGGTCGAAGGACGCAGTACGCCCATCGCCGCTAAACCCCACCACTCGATGATCATGAAAATCGAACAGGATTTCGACCCCAGCACCATCGGGGATGGACGATGTCGTGAGACCGCGCGGCGTGACATATAAAGTGGCGTTCCAGGAATGGTTGAGCCACGGCGTATGCGCCAGCCGGTACTTGCCCACGATCTGCAGGTAGAGATGCAGGGCTGAGCATGTCTCGCGCCAGCTGAGATAATCGAGACCAGGCCACACGTTGTTCATCTTGCTTTCCTCCTTGTGTTCTTCGGCATGGCCATCAATTCGGCTTGCCGTTCTGCCCCGCGGCCACGTCCTTAATCCGGGAGCGGAATGTGTTCGTCGCGGTCGTCGATCGGAAGGTCGAAACGTCCCTTGCCCCAGTTTTGGGCGCGCCATTCCGCCTTTGCTGCTTCAATGCGCTCTTGCGAGGAGGCGACAAAATTCCACCAGATGTAACGTGGCCCGGAGAGTGTTGCGCCACCGAGAACCATCAGCCTGGATCCCATTTCGCCGGCCACGACCGTAATTTTGTCGCCAGGACGAAAAACCATCATCTGCGGTGCTTCGAAATTCTGTCCGGCAACCGAAATCGAGCCTTCGACGATATAGATGCCCCGGTCCTCGTGATTGTCCGGCATAGGCAGACGTGCGCCCGCTTCCAGCACGACATCCGCATAAAACGTCTCGGAAAGCATGGTGGCCGGGGCGTTTTCACCATAGGCATTTCCAAGAATGAGGCGCAGTGATACTCCCCTATCTTCGATTACCGGCAGGGTTTCCTGGCCGTGATGTTCGAACGTCGGATCCATATCCTCATGGGCTTCCGGGAGAGCAAGCCAGGTCTGGATACCGAACAGGCTGTTTGGCCCGGTTCGAGCCGTAGCAGTTGTCCGCTCCGAATGGGTAACACCGCGCCCCGCCACCATCCAGTTCAGTGCGCCGGGCCGGATGACCTGGTCTGCTCCGGTACTGTCACGGTGGTGGAAATCGCCGCGGAAGAGATACGTGACGGTGCCAAGACCGATATGCGGATGCGGACGGACGTCGATACCCTGACCAGTCAACAGCTCGGCCGGCCCTGCCTGGTCGAAGAAGATGAACGGGCCTACCATCTGCCGCTTCGGCGCCGGCAGGGCACGCCGCACCTCGAAGCCGCCGAGATCGCGCGCCCGAGGAACGATAAGCGTTTCGATGGCCTCGATACCGACCTCATCGGGACAGCCCGGTTCGATTGCAGGGTTCCAACTCATTTGCGCAACCTTTCTTTTCGTCTGATTATCTATGCGTCGAGAACATTGGTTTCAGGAGGCCCGCTCAAGGCCTCATTCGGATGTCGGCCTTTTTCGAAGGAGGCGATCAAGAACTCGCAGAGGATACGCACCTTGCGGGCGGGATGCGGGCTGGAAGGCCTCACGACATAAACGGTGCCGACTGGCAACGGAAAGCGGGTCATCACCGGGACGAGTGCGCCGGACGCCAGATATTCATGGGTGACGCAGTCGGGAAGCCATGCGAGGCCAAGTCCAGCCGCCGCCGCGCTTGCAAGTGCGGCACCATTGTCGGAACTGAAGCGCCCTTGCGGCTGCACGGTGACGATCCTGTCGCCTTCTGTAAACCGCCACGCTTCAGCTCCTATCAAGGCCTGATGCGCTGCGATATCGCCCGGCGTTTCAGGCAGACCGTAACGTCTTATGTAAGCCGGGCTGGCGACAAGCTTTCCATAAATCTCTCCTACGCGCCTTGAGATGAGATTGGAGTCAGGCAGCATGCCCACCCGAATTGCGCAATCGAAACCGTCCGCGACGAGATCGACGAACCGGTCGCTATATTCGGCATGGATCTGAAGCTGTGGGTGATGACTGGCCATTTCCGCAAGCACGGGTGCAAAATACATCGGCCCCGATGTCAACGGTACGGCAACTCTCAACCGTCCGCGAAGATCGCCGTCTGGCAATATCGTCTCGCGTGCAATCTCGATCTCGCTACAGGTTTTTGCTGCAAACTCACGGAATGTCACGCCCGCCTCCGTCAGGCCGGCGCCTCGTGTGGTGCGCGCAAGAAGCTGGACGCCGAGCTCCGACTCTATCCGTGCGAGCCGGCGGCTGACCATCGATTTGGAAATCCCCAATCGCCGCGCCGCGGGCGAGACGCCTCCGGCATCGGCAACTTCGACAAATGTCCGCAGATCTTCGATATCCACTCGCTCCTCCTGTTTGACATTCAGGCTAGAACTACATTCCGCTTGCTGCCCTCACGATCGGCGCGACCTCCGTGCCAAGAAGTTCGATGGATCGCTTCATCGCCGCAGTATCGAGAGAGGCCGTACTCATCTGGAAGGTGATGCGAGAAATGCCGCCGAGTGTTTCGCTGGCATGCATCATCTTGGCTGCCACAGTCTGCGGATCACCAACCAGGAATGCGCCCTCTGGGCCGGTCATTTCGTCGAACTGCTGGCGTGTCGGCGGCGACCACCCGCGCTCCCGACCAATCTTTGACGTGAGATGGGCCCAGCCAGGAAAAAAGGCATCACCGGCGGCCGCATTTGTCTCGCCGATAAAACCCATCGCGTGGATGCCGACCCTCAGAACGTCAGGGCTATGTCCAGCACCCTTCCCTGCCTCTTTGTAGAGATCGACAAGCGGACGGAACCGTTCAAAATTTCCGCCAATGATGGCCACCATCAGCGGGAGGCCGAGTGCACCTGCCCGTGCGAAGGACTGGGGCGTGCCGCCGACTCCGATCCAAACCGGAAGCCGTAATTGATGAGGCCGTGGGAAGACACCTTGTTCCTTGAGCGACGCGCGGAAACGCCCGTCCCAAGTGATATTCGTCGTTTCGCCAAGCGCGAGCAGCAGGTCGAGTTTTTCTGCGAAAAGGTCGTCGTAGTCGCGTGTATCCAGGCCGAACAGCGGGTAAGCCTCGACAAACGAACCGCGACCGACAACGATTTCCGCGCGCCCTCTGGAAATCAGGTCAAGTGTTGCAAATTCCTGGAATACACGCACCGGATCGGCGGCGCTCAGAACAGTTACCGCGCTTGTCAGCCTGATCCGGCTGGTGCGCGCTGCAGCTGCGGCCAGTATGACAGTCGGTGCGGAATCGAGGAACTCTCCACGGTGATGCTCACCGATGCCAAACACGTCCAGCCCGACACGATCGGCAAGCTCGACCTCCTCGATCAGCTCGGCCATGCGAACGGTGGGCGACGGAAGTCGACCTGTCGCCGGGTCAGGAAGTATTGCGGCAAAACTATCGATACCGATTTCCATATGCAATCCGTGCAATCCGCCATTTACTGCTGCGGCCGGAGCTGCGAGCGGCCCAAACGCGTTGATAGCAGGCCACGCCTACGTTTGAGGATCGCCGGAGACACGTCATCTCTTGACAATCAACAATGTTTCAGACGGCTCGACCTGTAATACGTAGAAGGGACGACGAAGATTTTGGAACATCGCATTTCACGCGACTTTACCTTCGATATCCTCGTCGTCCCGGCTCGGCTTTAGTGCCCACCCTTGGTCGTTGGGATCGGTGTGTTAAGCAGTTGCTGTTCCCACAGGTACGCGATGCCGCTGCCGCTCATGTGTGAAATGAGAACTTCTGTTAGTTCCTCAACGTGCTCAGTTCTCGCCCAGTCCCGCTGCCATTCACCAGCCAGAGCCATCCAGGTCATCATGTTGACGCCAGCTGCGATCATTCGCTGGATGGCCACTTGATGAGACTCGGTGGAGCTTCCGCCCGATGCATCGGTAATAACCGTCACGTCCCAACCTTCGCCGGCAGCCTGGATTGCAGGCATCGCGACGCAGACTTCTGTCCACAGGCCTGCGATGATCAGCTGCTTGCGGCCAGTCGCTTTGACGAGGTCAACCACCTTTTCGTCCTCCCAGGTGTTCACCCAGGTTCGGTCGATGACTTCCTGTCCGGGGAAGACGTCTGTAATCTGCTTGAAGAGCTTGCCACCGCGGTCCGCGATAACGCTTGTCAGGATCGTCGGAACGTCGAAAGCCTTCGCCAGCTTTGAAAGGGCGGTCACGTTGTTAACGACAGCCTGGGGGTCATGGCTATTGACGTTGGTGAGCTGGTAGGGTTGGTGATCAATGAGGACGAGGACAGAATCTTCGGGGCGGAGAAGGGAATTGAGGCCGTTACGAAAGGTCATGGATAATATCCTGTTTTGGCGGTTCGTTGAGGCTAGATGAGAGAATGCTCTCAATGGAGAAACATTCCGCCGCAACCTGTCATTGTCTTTTTCGGCACGGTAGTCCCGGATCGTGCTAAGCTGTGTTGCGAAAGAAGGAACGCGCATTGGACCTGGAAGATTTGAGAACATTCGTTGAAGTCGCGGATGCCGGTAGCGTTTCGTCTGCAGCGATGCGACTGGGCATCTCAAAGTCGATGGTCAGCCGCAGGATTACACGACTTGAAGCTGAGTTCGGTGCCCAGTTGCTTGCGAGGACGACCCGAGGCATAGCGCTCACCGAAGCAGGCTCAACATTCCGGGATTACGCGGCTAGAATTTCGGCTGAACTGGACGCCGCGCGAGAAACCATACTGCCTGCCGGTGAGCTTCGAGGCCGCATGCGTGTCGCAGCTCCGTTGTCGTTCGGACCAACGCATTTTTCTCCTGTTCTGTCGCAGATGGCACGGCAACACCCACAACTGCACATACAGTCATCCTACACTGATCGGTTCGTGGATCTCGTCGGTGAAGGGTTCGATTGCGCAATTCGGGTCGGTTACCTTCCCGACTCCAATCTTGTTGCCAGGCGCGTCGGCCCGATCTTCGGCAGGCTGGTCGCAAGCCCTGCCTACATCGAGGCTTATGGCGCTCCCAAAAAGCCAGATGAAATCTTGGATCATCAATTGGTCATTCGAGAGGCCGAGACATGGCAGTTCATGGATGGCGGCAAGATCGTCCGAGTGCGTCCTCAGGGACGTTTTGTGGCCGATAACGCGATTTCACTGATAGCGGCTGCATTGGATGGCCTCGGGATCGCGTATCTACCGGAGCCACTCGTGGCAGATCAAATCCTATCGGGCAATCTGGTGGAGGTCATGCCTGCACATCCAATCCCACCAGCCGGAATATTTGTTGTTCGGCCTCCCGGCCTCCACCCGACTCGAAAAGTAAGGGTCCTCACCGAAATGCTGATCGAATGCTTCGGAAATCATTCCACCAGCGGCAACACCACAAGCGCCGGTAAACCGGGCTTGTGAACAGGCTGAACCCCTTTGCTGACGTATTTTTTGGGGCGCATGATCAAACTGCCGTCATGGAAACGATCCTAAGCTTTTTTTCCAACGGCTAAAATGGCGGAGGACCGGATCAGTACCCTGCCGTCCACGGTCAATCCCTCAATTACCTCCGCAATCGCCTTTTCAACTCGGCTTTGCCCGTCTTTGTCCAGCTGATGGTATGCCCCCATATAACTATGCAGTCCGCGTAGGTCATCCAAGTAGGACTGACCGGACTGGCCTTCCCAGGTCGTCTCAATTTCTTCTACGCTGATCTCCGCCAGTCCTGCCAGTGACATTTCCTCAGCCAAGCGGTCTGGTTTAGCCAAGGCCAGAAAACCCTCCGGCGGCGCCGGCGGCTGCATATCGGGAAAAACCGAGCGCAGCGCCTGCGCCATCACCAAAAAGGGGCCACCGCCGGGCGGCCGGCGCCAGGTGGCGATACAGGCCTTGCCGCCGCTACGCGTCACGCGCGCTTGTTCTGAAAGCCCGCGCCGCCAGTCGGGAAAGAGGATCGCGCCGAACAGCGAGAATGTCGCATCGAAGCGACCGTCCTCCAGTTCGAGCTGTTGGCCGTCCATCAGCCTCGCCTCACTCGATGGAAAGGGCGCAAGCTGGTCGGCCAGGAGGTTAACCATGCCGGGCGCGTTATCCACTGCCAGCACCGATGCCCCGCGAAGGGCAGCAGGGAGGCTCAGCGCTCCGGCCCCAGCAGCAATATCTAGCAAACGCGTGCCCCAATGTATGTTGCCGACGCGATCGAGCGCCGCCGCCGCCACCTGTCCGGTATTTCGGTTGGCCGTCCGCTGATACACGCGGGCAAATTCGTCCGTCATATGGGGATGCACGCCGGCCGGTTGCTGCTTCGGTATCCATGTCGGCTGATCGGTCGCTGCGCGTTCTGAAATCTCTGGATTCTGCATATCTAATTCCCTATTTGAAAAACAACGGCGTGGCGCTTGCTTGAGCCCTTCCGGGCGTAATTTCGGCCCCCGCCAGCGGACAATGGCCACCTACTCTGACCGCCACCCTTATAAAAGTGACTTTCAATCATGTAATCTCTATGGCATCGGGATAAGCCGCGCGATAGAAGCGTTTCCTGCAAAACTGTGTCGCAGAAACCGGACCGGCTCGCGACCGGGTGGACCGGAATGAGCCGCAGGTACGCGTATCAGGGGATCATCACAACACGGCCCAGAGGCTTGGCGGTCTCCGCGTGGTCATGAGCCTCTGCCGCGTCACAGAGGGGAAATGGCCGGTCGATCACGACCGTCAGACGTTTGTCGCGCGCTGCCGCCAGCAGTGCGTCCACAGTTCCGGATACGTCCGGCCTCTCGAACAACGTCCCCATGAACACCCCGTGCAGGGTCTGGTTGTTCTGCATCGCTTGCCAGAGATCGACAGCCAGGCCGCCACCTCCGGCATTGCCGACGAAGACGAGGCGACCTTCCGGGGCAAGGGCGGATAGCGACGCCTGCAGGGTCGAGCCGACAGGGTCGATGACGAGATCCGCCGGTGAGCCGGAGAACCTCGTCCACCACGTCCTCCTGCAGGCAACCGATGACATGGGATGCACCGAACTCCATGAGGCGCGCCTGCCGTTCGCGGCCGCTTGCAATGGCGATGACCCGCGCGCCCTCTGCATGGGCGATCTGGACGGCTGCCAGGCCAACGCCCCCGGCGGCGGCCTGCACCACCACCGTCTCGGCCTGCCGCAGGCCGCCTTTGGTGATCAGACAGTGATGCGCCGTGGTGAACGAGATCGGCAGTGTCGCAGCCTCCGCCATGCCCAGCCCGTCGGGCACACGCCATGTGCGGGAAGCAGGCACGGACCAGAGTTCCGCATGAGAGCCATGCATGTCGAAGGCCGTCACCCGCTGGCCGACAGCCCGGCCCGAGACATTGTCGCCGATCGCAACGATCGTCCCGGCGGCGGCATAACCGACGATCCAGGGCGATGCCTGAGGCGTGATCCTTCGATTGATCAGGTCCCCGCCCTCGATCGAAATCGCCTCGACCGCGATCAGCACATCGTCAGGTCCGCAGACGGGATCGGGCATGTCGACATACGTCAGGACCAAGGGCGGGCCGGGGGCGGCATAGACTGCGGCTTTCATTGGCCTTCCTTTACCGTGCTCAAGGTTATGCCATCGCATAATGGCAGCGACGGCCCGCCGTTGCAGCCTGCCGGCCTGCGCCAAGGGCCGTATTGCGCCCGGTGTCAGGGCGCGGACCGGTCCTTGGTCACCGCCTTGCTCAGCGGCTCCGGAGCCGGCTGGAGCACCAGCCGGTCGCGGCCGGACATGTCGTCTCCCTGCACCTGTTCCGAAAGGCGGTCTTCATCCCGTTGACGCACGTCCTCGGCGGTCTCCTCGATATCCAGTTCGGCGTATCCCAAGGCTCGCAGGCCCTCGGCACCCATCAAATAGGCGGATTCGACCGTCTCGCGGATCTGGTAATCCACGCCTGCCCGGATCAGTTCCACCGCATGCCCGCGATCATAGCTTCGCACCAAGATCCTCGCCTGCGGAAACTCATGTTGCGCCAGTTCCACCATGTGCAGCGCCGCCTTCGGATCGTTGACGCAGATCATCAGCGCATCGGCAGAGCCGGCCCCGGAGTGGCGCAGGGTATCGAGACGCGTGCCGTCACCGAAAAAGACCTTGAAGCCGAAGCGGCCGGCATCGCGGATGCGATCGGGGTTGGTGTCGATCACGGAAAGGCTGACGCCTCTGGCGAGCAGCAGCTGCGAGGCGATCTGGCCGAACCGCCCGAAGCCGATCATCAGCACCCTGCCCTTCAGGTCGCGGGCCAGTTCGACGCCCTCCATCGAAGCCTCGTTGCGCAAGAGCCGGTCCGCCGCGATCATCAGGAGCGGCGTCAGGGCCATGGAGAAGATCACCACGGTGGTAAACAGCGCATTGTCGCGCGCATCGATGACACCGCCGGCCGCTGCTGCGGAATAGAGCACGAAGGCGAATTCTCCGCCCTGAAGGAACATCGAGGTGCGGTGCAGCGCCTTGTGATTGGAGCCGCCAAACAGCCGCGCCACAGCATAGACTACCACGCCCTTGGCGATGGTGAAGGCGACGAGCATGGACAGCAGCAGCCACCATTCCGCGGCGACCACCGAAAGGTCGAGCGACATGCCGACGGCGAGAAAGAACAGGCCCATCAGCAGCCCGCGAAACGGCTCGATGTCGCTCTCGATCTGGTGGCGATAGCTTGAGCTTGACAGCATCACGCCGGCGAGGAATGCGCCCATCGCCATCGAAAGACCGGCCGCATCCATCAGCAGCGCCGCACCGAGAACCACGAGCAGCGCCCCTGCGGTCATCACCTCGCGCGTCCGGGCCCGTGCCAGGAGAGAGAAAAACGGATTGAGGCCCCATTTGGAAACGCCCAGCAAGGCAAGCAGCGCCCCGAATGCGAGCAGGATATCCAGCCAGCCCGACTGGCCCTCCGACAGCGGCGAGAGGAACGCGACCACCGCCAGAAGCGGCACGATCATCAGGTCTTCAAAGAGCAGGATCGAGACGGACTTCTGGCCCTCGGCACTCGATATCTCGCCGCGATCTTGCAGCACCGACATGATGACCGCGGTCGAGGACAGGACGAAACCGGCGCCGGCAACGAATGCCACCGGTCCCGACAGGCCGAAGACCAGCATGCCGGTCAGGGCAAGGGCTGCAGTCGCCGCCGCCACTTGCACCAGTCCCAATCCGAAAATCTGGCCGCGCATGGCCCATAGCTTGTGTGGGCGCAATTCCAGTCCGATGACGAACAGGAACATTACCACCCCGAGTTCCGAAAAATGCAAGATGGAGAGGGTGTCGGTAAACAGGCCGAGTACGGAGGGGCCCACAAGAACGCCCGCGGAGAAATACCCCAGCACCGATCCGAGGCCGAGCCGCCGGAACAATGGCACAGCCGCGACTGCTGCGCCCATCAGAACGATCGCAGGCCCGATCGTCTCCCCCAAGTTCGTGTCTGCCATGCGTTCCCCGCTCAGCATTGGGTGCTTGCAAGAGCCCTGCTACCCGCGTTCTGCTGGTAACCGTTACCAATTGACTGTTGGTAGCGTTGCAGGGAGCGGCTGGGTAGTCGCGCAATCAGCAAAAGTCTGTCGCAATATTTGGAACGCCAAAACCCTGGCCACCAAGCTGAAAGTCTGACAACAAGCAAGAATTGAGAACACAGGGACATGACATGTCAAATTGCGACCGACAATCACGACACGGGTGATGCTGTCTACCATCGCTGCCAGCTTTCGACCTGCGGTGCTGTTAGATTATCCTGTAATGGCCCCATAAATATCCGGACACGATCTCCCACTTAACAAGTGTGCGAGGTAATGTGCCCATTATGACCAGTCACAGTCCTAAGATAGAAGTCCTGTCCGGCCCTGAGCGCCGCCGTCGCT
>NZ_JAEUAN010000004.1 GCF_019511445.1 Aliirhizobium wenxiniae | reverse complement strand
GAGGGGCCTTTCCCGGATATTGAGACCTCTCCGCCTGTGGGGGAGAGGTCGGTTCGTCTTACTGGACGTTGGCGCCGACGACGCTATCCCACTTGGTGGTGATGGCGGTCTTGCCCTTGTCCTGCTCGTCGAGCGTCGGGAACTTGGCCTTCTCGTAGGCGGCTGCCGGCGGCAGGGCGTCGAGCATTTCCTTCGGGATCTTGTTGTTCTTGGCAAGATCGTTGAAGCGGATCGGGTGGCAATAGCCCTTCAGATAACCGAGCTGGCCTTCGTCGGAATAGATGTATTCCATCCACAGCTTTGCAGCATTCGGGTGCGGAGCGAAGGCGGAGATCGCCTGGACATAGACGCCGGCAACAACGCCGGTTTCCGGAACGACGACTTCGAGCGGCGGATTGCCCTTCAGCGTGTCGCGCCAGGAAAGACCGTTATAGTCCCAGGCGATGACAATCGGGGTCGAGCCCTGAGCCAGCGAAGCGGACTTGCCGATGACGGGCACGAAGTTGCCGGCCTTGTTGATTTCCGAGAAGAGGGCCAGACCGGCTTCACCAGCCTTGGTGGCATCGGTTTCGCCGGCGGCGAGGCCTGCCGCGTAAACGGCCTGGACGGCCTGGTTGGAACCGCGCGGGTCACCAGCGAGAGCGACCGAGTTGGCGTAGTCGGACTTGGTCAGGTCCTTCCAGTCCTTCGGCAGTTCCTTGACGATGTCTGTGTTCACGACGAAGGAGAGGACGCCGTAATAATCGCCGTACCAGTAGCCTTCGGCATCCTTGGCGTCATCCGGGATCGAATCCCAGGTAGAGACCTTGTAGGGCTGGATCAGGCCTTCGGCCTTGGAGGACGGGCCGAAGGAGAGACCGACGTCGATGACGTCAGGGGCCTGCGGGCCGGTATTGCCCTTGTTGGCCTTGATCGCTTCGATTTCGTCGCCCGAGCTTGCGTCCGGGTTCAGTTCGTTGACCTCGATGCCATACTTCGCCTTGAAGCCGGCAATGATGTCGCCGTAACCGCACCAGCTGTGGGGCAGGGCGATGGTCGTCAGCGAGCCTTCCTTCTTGGCAGCTGCGATCAGTTCAGCGCTCGGCTCGGCAAAAGCGAAGCTTGTGGATGCAACGACTGCGGCAGTCGTCAGCGAAAGCAGGCGATGAGCGTTCTTGAGCACGGAAGTCCTCCTGAGGTTTGTTCGTGTCGGCGGCGACTCGTAGAGCCGTATCGTGAACTGTATGTGACAGGCGAGGATCTGATCATCGGGCCATAAGCCCCAGCTTTCAAAGCATTTTTTTCGTGATCGTCAAAATCGGCCGGGCTGCGGCTGTGGATAACCGGTCGCAAAGGTCGTTGTTGGAACACGCAGGACGCAATTTGGACAGATGACGTGAGAAGTTCCATTTGACGACAACCTGAAAGTGAAGAATGCTGTCGTCAATCTTTCGTTAATGCTTTCCGGCCCTCGTCGAGAACAATCGTGGCCCGGAAACCTGAGACAAATATCCTTTCAAAGGATCAGCCGAGGGATCGCGACTGATCTGAAAGACGGTTTGGCTTCAAGGGCCATACCAACAAGATCCTCCTGGGAGATGTCAAAGCTGCGCGGACCGGACACCGAAAGATCGGGTCCGGCCGGTTCATGGGCTTGTCCGGCCGCTGGGGCCGGGGCCTTTGCTTCGAGCAGGAGAAGGGGAATGGAAAGTTCATCTGCTGGCGTCAGCTACAAGAAGGCTGACGCATCCTATTTCGACAAGCGCGGTCTTTCGCGTTACGCTGGCGTCTGGTCGCTTTGGGCGCTCGGGGTCGGTGCCGTGATTTCCGGCCATTTTTCCGGCTGGAATTTCGGCTTTGCCACCGGCGGCTGGGGCGGCATGCTGGTGGCCGGCATGATCATCGCGGTCATGTATCTGGGCCTCACCTTCTCGATTGCCGAAATGAGTCCGGCGCTGCCGCATACGGGTGCCGCCTATTCCTTTGCCCGCACGGCCATGGGCCCCTGGGGCGGGTTCCTGACCGGGCTTTGCGAAAACGTCGAATATGTCCTGACGCCTGCCGTCATCGTCACCTTCATCACGGCCTATGTGAACTCGATCCTCGGGCTCGATCCGGCCTATTCGCCGCTTCTGTGGGTCTTCTTCTACGCGGTCTTCCTGTCGCTCAACGTGTTCGGGCTGGAACTGTCGTTCAAGGTGACGCTGGTGATCACGCTCGTTTCGCTGGCGGTGCTGGTGTTCTTCTGGATCAGTGCGATCCCGAACATGGATTTTTCCCGCTGGGCGCTCAATATCGGCGTCGGGCCTGACGGGGCGGCGATCGAATTGCCGGAGGGGAATGGCGAGTGGTTCCCCTTCGGTATTTCCGGTGTTCTGGCAACGCTGCCCTTTGCCGTCTGGCTGTTCCTCGCCATCGAGCAATTGCCGCTGGCAGCGGAAGAATCGGTCGATCCGAAGCGTGACATGCCGAAGGGCATCATCCTCGGCATCATCACGCTGATGATCTCGGCCTTCATGATCGTGCTGCTCAATCCGTCGCTGCCGGGTGTCGGCGCCTTCCATCTCGGTTCGGCGCTGGAGCCGCTGCTCGACGGGTTCAAAGCCGTCTATGGCGACAGCGGGGTGGTTATTCTCGGGCTGGTGGCGCTGACGGGGCTGATCGCAAGCTTCCACACGATCCTCTATGCGCAGGGACGGCAGATCTATTCGCTGTCGCGTGCCGGCTATTTCCCGACCGCGCTGTCCGTCACCCATCCCGTCTACAAAACGCCCTATGTGGCGATGATGACGGGGGCGGCGATCGGCCTTTCCGTCATGCTGGTGATCTGGTTTGCGCTCGGTGCGGAACAGGGCGGCGCGGTGATCGGCGTCGTGCTGCTCAATATGGCGGTATTCGGCGCGATGTTCTCCTACATCATGCAGGCGATCTCCTTCATCATCCTGCGTAAGAAACTGCCGAATATCGAACGGCCATTCCGCTCGCCGCTCGGGATTCCCGGTGCGGCACTGACCGTCATCATCGCGGTTGTGACGTTGCTCTACCAGATCCAGGATCCGAACTTCTTCAAGGGCGTGGTCTGGGTTGTGGTCTGGTTTGCCGTAGCCATCGCCTATTTCGCCATCGTCGGACGCCATAGGCTGATCCTGTCGCCGGAGGAAGAGTTCGCCATGGGACACAAAGAGGCTGCATCGCTCGCTTGATCAACCTCGTGTGATAGAAAGCGGAAGGCGGTTATCCATCGGATGGCCGCCTTTTTGATGCAGTGATGCATCAGTGGCGCTCATTCCTGCTTTCGCATGTCGGGAGACAAGTTTCGGTCAATGATGGTTGGTAAATGATGTTTCGCGCCGTCCCACGTCGGGGCGCTGCTTCGTGAAGACCGGTGCGGCGCATCACCCGCCAAGGATGGAAAATGCCAGTCATATCTTTCGCCAATGCCAAGGGCGGTGCGGGCAAGACGACCGCAGCACTGTTGCTGGCGACCGAGCTTGCTCATCAGGGATTTCGCATCACGATCATCGACGCCGATCCGCAGCGCTGGATCAGTCAGTGGCAGGAAGTATCCGGCAAGGTGCGGAATATCGAGGTTATCTCTGAAGTGACGATCGCCTCGCTTCACTGTCATCTGCGCGAGATGGCTTCCGTCACCGACTATTTCATCATTGATCTCGCGGGCGCTCGCGATGCGCTGGTGACGACGGCGCTCGGGCTTTCCGATCATGTCTTCATCCCGGTGCAGGGCTCGGCCATGGATGCCAAGGGAGCGGCGCAGATTCTCGATCTTTTGGCGGTGATGAAGGAAAAGGGGCGTCTGGATATCGCCCATTCCGTCGTACTCACGCGCGTCACCTCGATGGTCACGACCAAGGCGCTGCTCGCCATCAAGGGTCTGCTTGCCGCAAAGGGCGTCAATGTGCTTGCCACGCCGATCGGCGAACGAACCGCGTTCAGGGAACTGTTCGAGACCGGCGGGACGCTTTACAGCATGGACCCAGCGAAAGTCAGCAATGTCGAGAAGGCGAAGGAGAATGTCCGCGCCTATGCGGCGGAGGTTCTGCGCCTGATGCCGACAAGGATGACGCGCAGCGCGGCTGCACGGCTCATCGGGCTTGGTCGCAGTTCTGCCTGAAACCTGTTTCTCGACCAGACATGTTTATGGCCGGCTTTCGCCGGCCATTGTCGTTATGGGAGTATGGATCCCGTTTGATCCCGGGTAGTCTTAGTCGACAAACTCGACGGTCGTGCCGGGCTTCACCATCTTGGCAAGTTCTGTCGCATCCCAGTTGGTCAGGCGGATACAGCCGTGGCTGTTGGTCTTGCCGATCTTTGACGGTTCCGGCGTGCCGTGGATGCCGTAAGTGGGCTTGGAGAGCGCAATCCAGACCGTGCCGACAGGACCGTTCGGGCCCGGCGGGATCTGCAGGATCTGGGTGTTGTTGCCCTGGGTGAAGTTGATCTTCGGATTGTAGGTATAGCCCGGGTCGAGCGCGATGCGCTGGACTGTGTGGTTGCCCGATGGAGAGGGGGTGTCGGACGAGCCGATTGTTGCCGGATAGGCGGAGATCAGGTTACCGTCGGCACCATAGGCGAAGACCTGCTTGCGGGCCTTGTCGGCGATGATGCGCGTTACCTGGCCGGTCTTCGGCTGGCCGGGATTGATGACCTTGATGATCGTGCCGGGGATGGAGAAGTCGGCATTCGGATTGAGCGCCTTCAGGTAGCCCTCATCCATATGGAACTGCTCGGCCAGCTTTTCCGTCACCGAGGTAAATGACATGGCCGGCATCACCGCCTTGTGGGCGTAGTCGTCCGGGATCGAGGCGACATAGGGGCCGGCGGCGTCCGATGCGGTGATCGTATAATCGACGATCGGCATGCCGCCGGAATAGGTGAGTCGCTGCATGATTTCTTCGGAATTGTTCGGATCGAGCGTTTCACCCGTCATTTCCTGCCAGGCGGCGATCGCCTTGTTGACGTTGTCGCCGAGATGGCCGTCGATGACGCCGGGTGAAATGCCTTCGCGGTCAAGAAAAACCTGAATGGCTGCGATTTCCGCCTGCGGCTTCTTGGTGACGGTGATGACCGGCTTGTTCGGATGCAGGGTGTCTGCCGGCGGCAGGCTTGGGTTCGGCTCGAGCGAGGCCTCTTCCGGATAGGTCTGATCGACGCCCGGAAGTTCCTGTCGGTCGAGAGGCATGCGGGTGACGGAGCCGCCAATGGAGCCGGTTACCGAACCCGGCTCTTCGGGGCGATACTGGCGGTAATCCTGATATCCGCCTCTGTTGTCGTAGCGTGAAGGGTAGGTTTCCACCTGGCGCTGGTTGCGATAACCGCGCGGCGCTTCGGGATATTCTTCATAACGTTGCCGCTGGCCACCTTGACGCATTTCGGTGGCGACGATGTTGCCGTAATGATCGATATAGACCCTGCGTCCGGCACCATCACGGCTGACGATGACGTCGCGCCCGTCCGGCCTGTAATCGAGGATCGCTCCATCCGGTGCAACGAGAACGGGGCCGTCGGAATATTGCTGGTAACGTGACTGCGCCGCCGCAGGAACGAACGAGGCTCCCAGAACCGCAAGACTGATGCCGAAAAGAAAAGAGCGCTTCACGTTCTCACCGATTATAATGTTGCACACTGCTGTAATCGGGAATGTGGGTGCTTGGTTCCCGTTTGCTATGTGCATTGACTGACAAGCTAAATTTGACGCTTGTATGGAAAAATCCCAGTTTGCAATGAATGAATCATTAAATTCCGCTCACCCTTGGTAAACGCGTCGTGAGATTTTGGAGGAAATGCCAATGAAAAGCTTTGCAGCGGCGCTGGGGCCGCGGCTTCTTCTGGATGAAAGCTCGGTTCTGGATATCGGAAGCTGCTTCGTGAATGGAACCGATGTCGCGCCGGGGCGGGCAATTCCCGATGACGGGGACCCGCGAATCGATCATTCGCTCGAAGGATTTCTCTTCACCTGCGGGCCGGATCATATCCGTCATCCGGAGGCGATCGAAGGCAAAGCCTCTGACAGAAAATATTCGTTGCACGGCTCCTACTCGTCTCATCCTGCCAGGATTACGTTCTGGGATATGCAGGGCGAGGATGCTGAATGCCGCGCAGAGGTGGCCGTGACGACAGCCGATGGTGGTAAGGCGCTGCTGGAGCGCCATTGGCGGATTGACAGCCAGACCGGCGAAGTGTGCCTGCATGACCGGGTGACCAATACGGGCGATAAGCCGATGGCGCGGGTGCATATGTATCACATGAATATCGGCGCATGGCTGTTCGACGATGCGGTGCATCTGTCGGGTGAGATGATCGAGGGCGGAGAGGTGCCGTGGAGTTTCGGGCCGGATCCGGGCAGCGTTTTCTGCGTGCCGGCACAGCGTGAGGGCGAAGAATGGGCAGAGGTGTCGCTCGGTCCGATCGCGGCACTTGGCGGCTCGACGCTAAGGGTACGATTCAAGACCGACAGTCTGCCCTATCTCCAAGTGTGGCGAAACCAGAAGGACCCGGCGCATGTGCTCGGGATAGAGCCGGTTTCGCATCGTCTTGCTAGCCGGAAAGAGCTTGCGGAGAGTGGCGAGCTGATGTCGCTGCAGCCGGGTGAAACTGCGGAATATGCGCTTCGCTTTGCCTTCGCCTGAGACGCGGCGATCTTCCGTTGACGCTTGTCAAACCACCGCGTAATGCTTGCGCCACAAAAAAATGGAGGTTGCGCCATGGATATCCGCCAGATCAACGACGAGTATTCGGTTTCCGGTCAGATCACAGTCGAGGAACTGGATGAGATCAAGGCGCTCGGCTTCAAGTCTCTTGTCTGCAATCGCCCCGACGAGGAAGAACCTGGCCAGCCGCATTTCGCCGAGATCGAAGCACGAGCCAAGGAGCTTGGCCTTGAAATCCGCCACATCCCGGTCGGCCGCATGGGCCTGACGCCCGAAGGCGTGACCGAGATGGCGGATGTGCTGGAAGAGTTCCACAAGCCGATGCTCGGCTTCTGCCGTTCGGGCGCCCGCTCGACCGCGATCTACGAGCAGGCCCAGCGTTTCAAGGGCTAACCAGTTTTTCGCGCATGGTGCGTTTTTCGTGCCGTGCTTTTCCCAAAGCTCAGCATTCAGGAGCATTCCCATGAGCATCAAGCGCATCGAGCCCGGCGCCCGCATGAGCGGCGCAGTCGTACACGGCAACACCGTTTATCTCGCCGGCCAGGTTGGTGAAGGCGAAACCGTTACCGATCAGTGCAAGGACGCGCTGGCTGAAGTCGATCGCCTGCTGGCCGCCGCCGGCTCCGACAAGTCGAAGATCCTGCAGACGATCATCTACCTCTCCGACATGTCCACCTTCGGCGAGATGAATGCCGTCTGGGAAGCCTGGATCGACCCGGCCAACCCGCCGGCACGTGCAACGAGCGAAGCCGCTCTTGCTGCTCCGAAGTACAAGGTCGAGTTCATCGTAACCGCCGCAATCTGATAAGAGAGCGCCACGGATGCTGAAAGCACGCCTGCTTGCAATCTCCATCGCCGGTAGCCTGCTGGCATCCGTGGCGCATTCTCAAACCCTGCCTTCCGTGCCCAAGGGCTCGGAATTGGATGTGGCAGCCCAGGCTATGGTTTATGCACGGGCCTGCGATATTCGCTACAAACGCCCTTCCATGGTGTGGGATTCCAAGGCGCTGTTCCTGAAATATGCGCGCAGTAGCTATGCTGACCCGCAGGCGGAAACGGAAAAAGCTTTCAAGTCCATCCAGCGGACCACGACGCGGGCCTACGCTTTGTCCGACAAGCAGATAACCGTAGAGTTTTGCACTCGTTTGGCTGCCGTGTTCAAGCGTGAACTTGGTCTGTGATTTTCGATCGATCCGCAGTCGAATGCGGTTCTTAACATTGCAGCGAATATCAAAAGGGGCCGGAAGATCCAGCCCCTTTTGGGTATCGGTTGGTCAGGCTTCGCCGGGTGTCATGCCGAAAAGATAAAAGGCCATAAGGGCGATTGCGATGAGGAAGATGACGGCCACGAAGGTCGACATGCCTCCCAGTGCTTTGCGTTTCGTTTCATTTGTCATGCCGCATCAACGGCATGGCGTTAGATTGGTTCCTGAGTTTTTGAGCGAATGCTCACGTCCAGGCATCAAAGCTTGTCGCGGATCTGCGTCAGGGTTCTCGCTGGTGTGATGGCTTCCGGGTCGAGCCTGACTTCGATGATGGCGGGCTTGCCACTTTCACGGGCGCGCAAATAGGCGGGGCCGAATTCCTCGGTCTTTTCCACCAGTTCACCGTGACCGCCAAACGCCTTGGCATAGGCGACGAAATCCGGATTGACGAGATCGGTGCCGCTGACGCGGCCGGGATATTCACGCTCCTGGTGCATGCGGATCGTGCCGTAGATGCCGTTGTTGACCAGAACCGTGATGATCGGAAGATCGTAGCGCACGGCGGTGATGAACTCCTGTCCATGCATCATGAAGCAGCCGTCGCCGGCAAAGCAGACGACTTCGCGTTCGGGGAACAGTTTCTTGGCGGCGACCGCCGCGGGCAGGCCGTAGCCCATCGAGCCGGAGGTCGGGGCCGACTGGGTGTTGTATCGCTGGAAGCGGTGGAAGCGGTGCAGCCATGTGGCGTAATTGCCCGCACCATTGGTGAAGATCGCGTCCTTTGGCGTGTTTTCCTCGATCCAGGCCATGATCGGTCCCATGTGGACGTTGCCGGGACCGCTTTCGGGCGGCGTCGACCATTTCAGATAGGCGTCATGCATGGCCGACTTGCGCTCGGCCCAGAGAGGCAGGGCCGGCGGCTCTAGATCCTTGAGGGCAGCGACGAATTCGGCCGGTGCGGCGCAGATGGCGAGATCCGGGCGGTAGAGGCGACCGAGTTCTTCCGGATCGGGGAAGACATGGACGAGTTTTTGTTGCGGATAGGGGATGTCTATCAGCGTATAACTCGATGACGGCATTTCCGACATGCGGCTGCCGATGAGAATCAGGAGATCGCTTTCCTTGATCTCCTTGGCTAGCGCCGGATTGATGCCGATGCCGACATCACCCGCATAGGACGGATTCAGGTTGTCGAACAACATCTGGCGGCGGAAGGAGCAGCCGATCGGCAGCTTGAAGCGGCTGGCGAATTGCTGGAACTCTGCTACCGCCTCCTCGGTCCAGCGGGTTCCGCCGAGAATGACCATCGGGCGCTGCGACTCCTTCAGCAGCTTTTCGAATTCCGCGATCTGCGGCTTTCCGGGATGGCTTTCGACGCGGGTGTAGGGGCGAGCCTGCGGCGCCTCGACTTCCTCGACCAGCATGTCTTCCGGCAGCGTCAGCACGACGGGGCCGGGGCGACCGGACGTGGCGACGGAAAAGGCGCGTGTGACGAATTCGGGGATGCGGCGGGCGTCATCGATCTCACCCACCCATTTGGCGAATTCTGTAAAGGCGCGCCGGTATTCGACTTCCTGAAAAGCCTCGCGCTCCTTCATGTCGCGGCCGATCTGGCCGACGAAGAGGATCATCGGGATCGAATCCTGCTTTGCGACGTGAAGGCCGGCAGAGGCGTTGGTGGCGCCGGGGCCGCGGGTGACCATGCAGATGCCGGGTTCGCCCGAAAGCCTGCCCCAGCTATCGGCCATCATCGCCGCGCCACCCTCCTGGCGGCAGACCATGACATCGATGCCGCTTTCATAGAGCGCATCAAGGACTGCGAGGTAGCTTTCGCCCGGTACGCAGGAAACCTGTTTGACGCCGTTTGCCTTCAGCGCGTCGACGATCAGCTGGCCGCCGGTTCTGGTGGTGGTTCCCATCGATTGCTCTCCTCCTCGATAACAGTCAGTTCTGCCAGAATTTCATCCGTATGCTCGCCAATTTTGGGGCTAGGACGTTGATAGTTGAGAGGTGTCTCGGACAGCACGATCGGGCTCCTCACGCCCGGAATGATCGTGCCGTCGGCCGCTTCAAGATCGACGCGCAGGCCGCGCGCGTTGACCTGCGGGTCTTCAAACATTTCTCCGATCGAATTGATCGGGCCGACAGGCACCGCGTTTTCGCCACAGGCGGCGAGAAGGTCGGCCTTGGTCCATTTGGATGTCTCGGCCAGAAGCAGGCTGCGGACTTCGATGCGATGGGCGACGCGGGCCTTGTTGGTCGCGTAACGCTCATCATCGGCCACATGCTCGATGCCGAGAATGCGGCAGAAACGGCGGAACTGGCCGTCATTCCCGACCGCGAGAATGATGTGGCCGTCATGGACGGGGATCACTTCATAGGGCGAGATGTTCGGGTGGGCATTGCCGAGCTTGACCGGCGAGATGCCGGAGATCAGGTAGTTCATGTTCTGGTTGGCGAGAACCGAGGACATGACGTCGAGAAGGGCCATATCGACAAGCTGACCCTCTCCCGTCTTCATTACATGGATCAGCGCGGCCTGAATGGCGGTGACGGCATAGATGCCGGTAAAAATATCGGCGATCGCCACGCCTGCCTTCATCGGCTGGCCGTCAGGCTCTCCGGTGATCGACATGAAGCCAGACATGCCCTGAACGATGTAGTCGTAACCAGCGAGGCTGGCATAAGGGCCGTTTTGACCGAAACCGGTGATCGAGCAATAGACGAGTTTCGGATTGACTGCCTTCAGGCTCTCGTAGTCGAGGCCGTATTTCTTCAGGCCGCCGAGCTTGAAATTTTCGATCAGGATATCGGATTGTGCGGCGAGGCGGCGGACCATCGCCTGACCTTCTTCCGTTTTCAGATCTACGGCGATGGAGCGCTTGCCGCGATTGGTCGAGTGATAATAGGCGGCCGACAGGTTTTCGCCGTCGACGCTTTCGACGAAGGGCGGTCCCCAGGCACGGGTGTCGTCTCCACCATCGGGGTTTTCCACCTTGATGACGTCGGCACCCATGTCTGCCAGCATCTGGCCCGCCCATGGACCGGCGAGAACCCGGGCAAGTTCGAGGACGCGGATGCCGGCAAGCGGCGGCTTTTTGTCAGCTCTATCCATGGTCAGGGGGCTACCGATGTCGTTTCGCTCTTTGTGACGGGCTTGATCGAGGCGACGCGGCGTTCGCGCCAGATGATGTAGAGGCCGGATGCAATGATGATCGAGATGCCGATCCATTTGATCGGATCGGGGAAATCACCGAAAACCAGCCAGCCGAAGAGTGTGGCCGAGACGATTTCCAGATAATGGATCGGGGCCAGTACGGAAGCGGGGGCTGCCCGGTAGGCGTAAACACTCAGGATGCCTGAGACGGCGGCAAAGACGCCGACTGCGGCCATCCATAGCCAAGTGGTCAGGTCAGGGAGTGATGGCGCAAGAAAATCGACATTCGTAGCCTCTCCGAAAACGAGTAGTATGGCGCAGATAGGGATGCCCCAGAGGGACATCTGGAACTGCATCGCCCACGGCTCCTCACGATGAGCGAGGGCGCGGGTCATCATGGCGAAGATCGCGATACAAAAGGCTGTCACTACCGGTAAAAGAGCGACGTAACCGATTTCCTGAAAGCTCGGACGGATAACGATCATCGCACCGATAAAGCCTACAGCGCAGGCCGTGTAACGGCGCCAGCCAATGACTTCCTTGAGGAATATGCTCGAAAGAACGGTGAGGATGATGGGCTCGACAAAATAAATGGCGACGGCATCTGCAACCGGCATGACTGCCAGAGTGGCCACGAAACAGACCATGGAGATGGTAATGATGGCGGCCCGGATCGCGTGGTAAAAGCTCATTTCCCACGAGAATGAGCGCCATGAGCGTACCCAGATCACAAGCGGCAGCATGCAGAGGCCCTGGAAGACGAAACGCACCATCGTGATCATGGTTGGAGATGCACTGGCCGTCGCGAGCTTGGCAAAGACGTCGATCAATGGTGCGATCAGCATGGCCAATATCATCAGGCCGAGGCCGGTGGTGATGCCGGTGTTCTGTATTGCGGGGCGGGTCATGGCGGGCGATGCACTCATGGTTTCGGTATAGCGGGCTGCGACATTCTGCGCACATGAAGAAAAGTCATGAACTCATTCCGCCGCTGCCGTTTTAGCCGGGGCGATGCGCGCGGCCCAATCGGAAAATTCTGCCGTGGCTTCGGCACGCATCGTGTCGTTCAGCGTTTCGTGACGGGCATTCGGCCAGAAACGGGTCATGACATTGTTTAGGCCATTCTTGCGCAGATGGCCGGACAGCCAGAGAATGGCGCGGCCCTTATCGGTTGCCGGGTCCTCGCCGCCGCCCAGCAGATGGATCGGAAAATCCTTCGGCAGGCGACCTGCGAGTTTCGGGGCTCGAAATGTCATCTCGAAAAGGTCGAGCCAGAGCGAGACGCTGGCATCGAAACCGCAGAGCGGATCGGCGACATAGGCATCGACTTCCGCCGGATCATGGCTCAGCCAGTCGAAGGCTGTGCGGTGGCCGGGGATGCTGTCGCCCCAGGCACCGAAGGTGAGGCGAGGGAGCATGCCGCTCGGCGTGTCCGATCCCTTCAGGGCCCGTTCGGCCAGGAGCAGGAACTGCGCGGCGCGACCGGCGAGGCCGGGATTGAAGTTGGAGTTCCAGACCGCGAGACCGGCAAAATCGAGTGGGTGATCGACGGCGGCATTGAGGGCGATCAGGCCGCCCATAGAGTGGCCGAACAGGATGACAGGCAGGCCGGGATGATCGGTGAGCGCCAGTTTTCGGACCGCCATCAGGTCGTCGATGACGAGGCGAACGCCGTCTTTCAGGGCGAATCGACCGATCGGGGCATCCGGCGCCGTCGTTTCTCCATGGCCACGGTGATCCCAGGCGTAGACGTGAAAACCCGCCTGCGCCATCGCCTCGGCGAAGGGACGGTAACGCCTGGAATGTTCCGCCAGCCCATGGGAGATCAGCACGATGCCTCGTGCCGGTTCTGTGGCCGGGAGGTGGCGGTAGGCGATCGTGGCACCCGTCGGGCTGGGGAAAGTCCGCGTTTCCGACCCAAAATCCAAGCTCATTTCAAAACCTCTCCCGCTCTTTGCATTGCCCCGAGGCGCTTCTTCGCCTACATAGCGGCAAAACCTCTTTCCCCCGGAGCTCAATTATCGATGGCACGTCAGTTCATCTATCACATGTCGGGACTGAACAAGTCCTATGGCGCCAAGAAGATCCTCGAGAACGTCAACCTGTCCTTCTACCCGGATGCCAAGATCGGTATCCTCGGTCCGAACGGCGCCGGTAAGTCGACCGTTCTGCGCATCATCGCCGGTCAGGACAAGGAATATACCGGTGAAGCCTGGCTCGCCGAAGGTGCTACCGTCGGTTACCTGGAGCAGGAGCCGAAGCTCGATCCGGCAAAGACCGCGTTCGAAAACGTCATGGAAGGCGTGGCCGACAAGCAGGCCGTTCTCGACCGCTACAACGAACTGATGATGAACTATTCCGACGAGACGGCGGACGAGGGCGCCAAGCTCCAGGATATCATCGACAGCCAGAACCTCTGGGACCTCGAACAGCAGGTCGAAATGGCGATGGAAGCCCTGCGCTGCCCGCCGAAGGATGCAGCCGTCGACAACCTGTCGGGTGGTGAGCGTCGCCGTATCGCGCTCTGCCGACTGCTTCTGTCGCAGCCGGACCTGCTGCTGCTCGACGAACCGACCAACCACCTCGACGCCGAAACGATCGCCTGGCTTGAAAAGCACCTGCGCGATTATCCGGGCGCCGTGATGATGATTACCCACGACCGCTACTTCCTCGACAACGTCACCGGCTGGATTCTCGAACTCGACCGTGGCCGCGGCATTCCCTACGAGGGCAACTATTCCGCCTACCTGCAGGCCAAGGCCAAGCGCATGCAGCAGGAAGCCCGTGAAGAGGCCGGCCGCCAGAAGGCGCTGTCGCGCGAACAGGAATGGATCGCATCCAGCCCGAAAGCCCGTCAGGCCAAGTCGAAGGCCCGTATCAAGTCCTACGAACAGCTGGTCGATGCGGCTGAAAACATCCGTCCGAGCGATGCGCAGATCATCATCCCGGTCTCCGAGCGCCTCGGCAACGTGGTCATCGAGCTGGAAGGCATCAAGAAGGGCTTTGACGGCCGCACGCTGATCAACGACCTGTCGTTGAAGCTGCCGCCGGGCGGCATCGTCGGCATTATCGGCCCGAACGGCGCCGGCAAGTCGACGCTGTTCAAGATGATTACCGGCCAGGAAACTCCGGACGAAGGTTCTATCCGCATCGGTGATACCGTGCATCTCGGTTATGTCGACCAGAGCCGCGATGCGCTGGCCGCCGACAAGACCGTCTGGGAAGAAATTTCCGGTGGTGCCGAAGTCATCAAGCTCGGCAAGTTCGACATGAACTCCCGCGCCTATTGCGGCGCCTTCAACTTCAAGGGCGGCGATCAGCAGCAGAAGGTCGGCAATCTTTCGGGTGGTCAGCGCAACCGCGTTCACCTTGCCAAGATGCTGAAGGCCGGCGGCAACGTTCTTCTCCTCGACGAACCGACCAACGACCTCGATACGGAAACGCTCGGTGCGCTCGAAAGCGCGCTGGAAGCCTTTGCCGGCTGCGCCATCATCATCAGCCACGATCGCATGTTCCTCGACCGTCTGGCGACGCATATCCTCGCCTTCGAAGGTGACGGCCATGTCGAGTGGTTCGAAGGCAACTTCGAAGACTATGAGCAGGACAAGGTTCGCCGCCTTGGCCCTGATGCGCTGAACCCGGGTAGCCAGGCCTACAAGCGCCTGACGCGCTGATCGCGTTCTGATAAACCGGAATTATAGGAAAGGGCGGCGCGTTGCCGCCCTTTCTGGTATATGGCAAGTGCGGCTTGCATCCTCTCTTCTTTCGATATAAAGATATCTTTATATCTTGATTGCTGGGAAAATTGGATGTCACTGCCGCTCGATACACTGGTTGACGTACTGAAGACGATCGGGGAACCGACGCGTTTTCGACTGCTTGCCCTGTTGGCGAAGGGTGACCTGACCGTGACCGACCTGACCGAAATTCTCGGCCAGTCGCAGCCACGAATTTCCCGCCATCTCAAGCTTTTGAACGAAGACGCGCTGATCGACCGCTATCAGGAAGGCGCATGGGCCTATTTTCGCCTGAAGCAGGACGGACCGGCTGCGGTGCTGGTCAAGACGCTTCTGGCGGCCTCGGCCCATGACGATCCGGTCCTCGTCCGCGATGGTGAACGGCTGTCCGCGGTTAAAAACCAACGCGCTGAACGGGCGCAGGCCTATTTCAGCCGTAATGCTTCCGAATGGGATGAGTTGCGTCGGCTTCATGCGAGCGACGCTGCTGTGGAACAGGCGCTGCTGCGGCTGATCGGCACGTCGCCGATCGATTCTCTGCTCGATCTGGGCACAGGCACGGGCTGGATATTGAAACTGCTTGCGCCGCATTATCGCCGCGCGATCGGTGTTGACGCCAGCCGGGACATGCTGTCGGTCGCTCGCGCCAATCTCGACAAGGCGGGCATCCTGAAGGCGTCCGTGCGCCATGCGGATATTCTCAACCTGTCGCTCGAGGGGCAGGATTTCGATCTCGTGACGATCCATCAGGTGCTGCATTTCCTCGATCAGCCGGAATTGGCGATCGCCGAAGCCGCACGCATCCTGCGGCCGGGCGGGCGATTGCTGATCGTCGATCTGGCACCGCATACGCTGGAGCATCTGCGCGAGGAGCATGCCCATGTGCGGCTCGGTTTCTCGCATGAGGCGATCGGCGATTGGCTGGAAAAAACAGGGCTCGATATCGAAAAAGCGATCGATATTGCGCCCGAACATAATGACGGGCTTACCGTCACGATATGGCTGGCAAAGGATCGCCGTCTGCTGATGGCCGATGCGGAGCCTGCGGAAGCAATTGCGGTATTCTAGGATGAATAATGATGAACGAGACCACGACACGCCCGCGATTCGATATCTCTTTCGAATTCTTCCCGCCGAAATCCGGGGAGATGGAGGCGCAGTTGTTCGAGACGGTTGAACGTCTTGCGCTCTTTCAGCCGGAATTCGTCACCGTGACCTATGGCGCAGGCGGTTCGACCAAGGAGCCGACGCTTTCGGCTGTCACCAAGATCATAGACAAGACAAACCTTCCGACCGCCGCACATCTGACTTGCGTCGATGCATCCAAGGATGAAGTGCGCGCTGTCGTCGAGGAATATCGCGCTGCGGGGGTTCGCCGTATCGTCGCACTCAGAGGGGATCCCACGGCGGGTATCGGCACCGTTTATCTGCCGCATGAAGAGGGGTTCCAGAGAACCGCAGATCTGGTTCAGGCGCTGGCGGAATATGGAGATTTCGATATCTCCGTGTCGGCCTATCCTGAAAAACACCCTGAGAGCAGGGATATGACGGCGGATATCGCCGTGTTGAAGCAGAAGGCCGATGCAGGCGCCGACCGCGCATTGACGCAGTTCTTCTTCGATAACGATGTGTTCTTCCGTTATATGGACGAAGTCGCGGCAGCCGGCGTCACCATACCTGTTATCCCCGGCATCATGCCGATCCAGAACCTGACGCAGCTCAAGCGTTTTTCGAAACGCTGCGGCGCGACGGTTCCGAGCTTTCTCGATGAGCGGTTCGAGGGGCTGGATGAAAAGCCGGAGGACCGTGCCAAGGTGGCGGCCGAGGTGGCTGCCGAACAGATCGAGGAACTCGGTCGCCATGGCTTTAACCACATTCATCTCTACACGATGAACCGGGCGCCGCTTGTCTCTGCCGTTTTGGACAATATCGGCTACAAGCCGGGCATGCGTAAGGCTGCTGCCTGAGCATTCCAAGGACCAAAAAAGAAAAGCGCATGTTCCGTAGAACATGCGCTTTTCGAAATTCAGGTCCATATCAAACGTTCATGGATGCAAGATACGACCGGTAGTCTTTTCGCCTAGATGAAGAGCATCGAGGCAATGAATGCAAATGCAGCACCGACTACCAGGAGATTGAGGGGGTATGTACGTCCCATGTCTGCCTCCTTGCGTTGACAGCCAGATTTTATGTCGTTTCCGTGTCAAATGGAAAGCGGAATCTTGTGTTGCGCTGCGGCGGGAAAACTCCGTTAGGATTTTGTTGTCCTTTTATCCCTTTGATAATAAAAGGAATATTCGAAATTAACGAAGCTTTCTGGTGCGTTAAATTTATCTATTTGTCTGTTAATGACTGTTATTTCCCGTGAGTAAAACGCTCCCGGAGGATATGTTCATACCGTCTTTTTGCGTATGCGAAGGATTCGCCCGTCGAGCAGGACAAGGCCAAATCCGATGACCGCCATGCCGGCGATATCCGTCACGGCAAGCCGCTCGCCAAGGAACAATGCGCCGAGCAGGATGGCGCTTGGTGGAACCAGCAGAGTGACGAGCGAGGTGTTCGTCGCACCGGCGAGTGACAGGATCCTGAAAAAGATCAGGTACCCGAGTGCCGTGGACAGGAGCGCCAGGCCGATAATGGCAGCGATCGCGTGGAGCGATGGCGTGGCCAGCGTCCAGGGCTGGTCGGCGATCAGCGAGACAGGCAGCATGATCAGGCTCGATGCGGTCAATTGGCCGGTTGCCGTGACCGGTGCGGGAATGCCGCGAAAACGTTTGCCGTAGGTTCCGGCGAGGCCGTAGCAGATGGCGGCGAGAACCGGCAGGGTCAGGGCCCAGAGCGGAGCCGCCGTGTGCGTAATCGCGCTCGGGCCGATCAGGATGCAGGTGCCGGCAAGGCCCGCCGCGCAGCCGGCAAGCTTTGCGCCGGTGAGCTTTTCGTCCGACGTCCATTGATTGGCGATGATCACCGTCCAGATCGGCGTGGTGGCGTTGAGGATGGAGGCGAGACCTGCGCCGATCTCAGTCTGACCGAAGAAGATCAGGGTGTGGGGCAGGGCGTTGTTGATGAGGCCGAGGATCAGGAAAGAGCGCCAGTGCTGCCTGAGGATCGCGTAGGTGCCGAAACGGCCGTGCAGGTAGATGTGCAATGCCAGGGCGGCGATGCCGAGCCGCAGGAGCACGAGGGTGAAGGGTGGGACTTCCTGCACCGCGATGCGCGCGAAGAAGAAGGAGCCACCCCAGAGAAGGCCGAGAAGGAAGAGCAGCGCCCAGGCGAGCGTGGTCAGGCGTGGCGTATCGGCTGTCATATCTGTGCTCGTCGTCTTGGGTGGGGCATAGAAGATAAAACGGGCGGCGATCCGATCGCCACCCGTTTCATGTCATGGGGTCAATTTCTTGAGCAATTTCCGGCCTCAGAGCGCCTGAAGAAGCGCCTGAGTTGGCCAGCCATCGGCCGGCATTCCGAGGCGGGCCTGTTCCTTCTGGACCGCCTGGCGGGTGCCGGAGCCGAGGATGCCGTCGATCTTGCCGACGTCATGGCCATGAGCGTCCAGCTTGGTCTGCAGCTGTTTCATCGCTTCGACATCGAGACCTACTTCCGGCGTGGTCTTCTGGTAGGGCGGGGCGCCCGACAGACGGGTGGCGAAATAGGCGGCCGAGGTCGTGTAGATGAACGACTGGTTCCACTGCAGGTAAATGCCGAAATTCGGATAAGCGAGGAAGGCCGGTCCCTTGCGGCCCTGCGGCAGGATCAAAGCTGCGGGCAGGTTGCCGAACTTGGTATCGCCGTCGCGGGGCGTCACTCCGTAGGAGAACCATTCGGATGCCGGGATCTCGTTGCCGAGGCCGGATTTTTCAAAGGGCAGGGTTTCGGGAAGGGTAACTTCCTGAACCCAGGGTTCACCCTTCTTCCAGCCCATGCTCTGGATGAATTTTGCAGCCGTCAGGACGGCGTCCGGCGAGCTGCCCTTCACATCGATATGGCCGCTGTTGTCGCCATCGACACCGTGGGCAATGATGTCTTCCGGTAGCATCTGAACCTGGCCGATTTCGCCGGCCCATGCACCCGTATTGGTGGACGGGTTGAGGTCGCCGTGCTGGACCATCTCGATCAGCGCGATCAGCTGCGGACGAAACAGTTCCGGGCGACGGCAATCGTGCGAGAGCGTGACGAGTGCGTTACGGGTATTGAAATCACCCTGGACGGCGCCGAAATCGGTTTCCATCGCCCAGAAGGCGGTGATGACGCCGGCCGGAACGCCGTATTCGCTGTCGGCGCGGGCGAAGACATCGGCGAATTGCTTGAGCTTCTGGCGGCCGATATCGAGGCGGGCCTGACTGACGGTGCGCTGGGAAAACTCCAGGAATGTCTGGCGGAACACGCCCTGGGCGCGGTCACGGGACAGGACCTTCGGGTCAATCTGCGCGCCGGCAAGGGCTTCGTCGGCGGCTGCTGCCGGGATGCCCTTGGAGATCGCTTCCTGCTTCACGCCGGCGAGAAAGGCGGTCAGATCACCACCGCAGGCAGGGACGGCTGCCGCGGGGGCTGTCTGGGCGAAGGCGGGGACGGACAGTCCTCCGGCAATGAGTGCTGCAAGGGCAAAGCTTCGGCTGTCGAGGAATGACATATGGCGATCCTGGCGATCTGTGGCGTGTCTGGGGATGATCTAGAATAGAGTGTGTGAAATCGCGGCGCTTATCCGGCGTCACGACCGTCGGCTATTTAGCGCACTCGCATTCACAATGCCAGTAATAGGAATGGGCCAGGCTACAAATCGCCCGAGGCTTGCATTCAGTCGTTTGCCGCTGCGACCCAGGAGTTCCAGTTCCGGGCGCTGCCGGAGAAGACGTTAATGTCCGTTTCGCCCTTGATGCCGGGGACTATGCCGGTTGCGGTATATTGCCAGAAGGTCCATTTGCGGCCGGTATAGATCTCGCTCGGGTGAGCGGCCACCGAGCGAACCCAGAAATGGTGGTCGTTGAAGGCGCCGACGAGATTGTCACGGTGGAAATCGACCGAGGTGTAGATGATCGGCTTGACGCCGTAATGGGCCTCGATACGGGCAATGTAACGCCGCATCACGTCGCGTACGGTTGCCGCATCCGGCCTCAGCTTGCAGGTCGGCGAGGCGGGGTTCCATTCCATGTCCAGGACCGGTGGCAGCATGTTGGCTTCCTTCGGCACGTTGGCAATGAACCAGTCGGCCTGATCTTCCGGTGTCGAGCAGAAATAATAGAAATGGTAGGCGGAATGCGGAATGCCGGCATTGGCCGCGCCACGCCAATGGGTCCTGAAGGCCGGATCGATGCGGTCCTTGCCTTCCGTTCCCTTGATGAAGACAAAGGCGACGTCTGACTTCTTGACCGTCTGCCAATCGATGTCGGTGCCGTTCCATTTCGACAGGTCGATGCCGTGGACTTCATGGCGGCCGGGATGGTTGCGACCGAAATTCTGCAGGTCATTGTCCTTGAACTTCGTGCCGCTGATCGATGCCGTGTCCATCAGGTCGCTGGTGGACGTGCAGGAACTCGCCATGAAGGCCGTGAGAATAAGGGCGAGAAACTTGCGTGGCATGAGGTATCCGGGTTGAGCTGCAACGATGGCGCTGTCGGCCGGAATCAGGCCGGGCGGCATTCGACGCTCCCATTTACCATAGTGCCGCCAGGATTTGGTAAGCCGAAATGATCCGAAGAGTAACGAGTGTGTCAGCCTCTCTTGCGGATCACTGCGTGCCAGGCATACCCTCGCCCGATATCCTCGAAAGTCATCTCGGCATCGGCCGCATCGAACCGGGCTTCAAGAATTTCCCGAAGATTGGCCCTCGGGGTGACATGGAACCGCCGGAGCCATGCCTGCAGCATGTGGCGGAACCAACCGGGGAGGCGCTCCTGCTGGCCGAAGTCGACGATATGTAGTGAGCCTTTCGGATTGAGCGCCGCGAGTGCTGCGGTGATCGCATCTTCCCATGCCGGGATCATCGAGACGGCATAGGAGATCATGATGCGGTCGAAGCCGTTCACACCAAAATCTTGAGGGCGAAAGGTCGTGGCGTCTGCAACGATCAGGGTTGGCTGCTGCCGGCTGCCAGCCAGATTGGCATGTGCCGTCTGCAGCATCTCGGCAGAGATATCGAGGCCGTAGAGTTTTGCCATCGGATAATGGCGGCGAGTGAGGACCAGGTTGCGGCCGGTGCCGCAACCGACTTCCAGAATGCTGCCTCCATCCGGAACATCGAGGCCGGCGATCGTACGGTCTCTGCCGAAGAGGTAGTATTTTCGTGTCAGGTCATAGATGTGCCGCTGATAGCGGTACATCCGGTCCATATGGGCGGCGTGGCTCTGCGCCGTTGCACCGGCGCTCACTGGCCGGCCTTCACGTAGATGTGGAAGCCGCCATAGATGGCCGAGCGGTCTTGCTGGTTGAGTTCGGCGGAGCGTTCCGCAAGATAGGTCCATTGCTGACGAAGCGTATCGGACAGGCGGCCTTCGATGACACTCTTTTCGGCTGCTGTTCGGAAGATGACCCGGGCGTCCGGTGCGGCGGTGCGGTTGATCTCGCTCCACAGCGCGTTCAGCTGCTCGTCGTTCATCCAATCCTGGGCATCCAGCAGCACGAACCGATCGACAGAAGCGGCAGGTTTGCGGGCCAGAAGGCCGGTGACGCTTTCATGGTGGACCGCGACGCGATCGGTATTTCGCCGGATGGCCTGATAGATTTCGGCGCGAAGATAGTCGGGCAGATTGCCTTCCTCGGGGCGCGGATAACGGCGCGCGAAGGCCTGCCAGGCGAAGTAGTTGTCGTTCAGCGGGAAATGGCAGGCGAGCTTTTCAAGACGTTCGCGCAGCACCGGTGCGATCGAACCGTTGGGCGCCAGGCTTGCCAGTTCATCATATTGCTGCGGCGGAATGCCGAGACCGAAGAGAGAGCTTTTGCGGCTGGTGACGAAGCGTATCAGAGGGCGATCGAAGAGCGGAGCAATATTGGCATCGAAGAACTGCCGCTGTTCGCGAAGCGAGCGTGCTTCCACGAATTCTTTCAGGTCGACGCCATGGAGGCGGGCAACGATGTGACCGGCGGCGATGAAGCGACCGAGCAGGCCGGTGCGATAGATGTTCCTGTTGAAGACCTCTACCCGGCGGCGACCCGTCAGCGAGCGCTTCTGCCAGTAGGTTCTTGTCTGTTCGTCGAGGTTTCCGGCAATGTGCTGATCGAATGCGGAACCGTTGGCCTTCAAGCCATGCATTCCGAGATAACGCACCACGTCGGCATGGGAGGGAAGGTGTTTGAAGGCTGCGAGCTTCAAACGGTTGAGGGCGATATGGTGGCGATTGAGATCGACCACGTCGATTGCCTTCGGCGAGCACGAAAGATAGGCGAGCATATTGCAGCCGCCGGAGCCGATCGTGACGATCGAATGTCCCTCCGCCAGTTCCATCGCTTCCATGTCGACAGCCGGGTCTTCCCAGATCTGAGGGTAGACGAGGCCCGAGAAGAGCAGGCCGAACAGACGTTCGGAAAGACCGTGCGGTGACAGTGCCTTATGCTGGAGTAGAGCGTCCTTGAGCTTGCGATTGCGCTGCAAGCCACGTTCTTCGACGATATCTGCCATGACCAAATCCTGCCTCATCATGAGTTTCGAGGCGTTTAGCCGCTTCGTGCTACAGCTTCGTGACGCGGATTGTGACTTGCCTCATCGTGAACCCGTCTATCGCCAAGGGGGCTTTCCCTTGCTCACGGATTTTGCTTTGCATGAAGTGGAGAAAAGGGAGGCGTTGGTGCTGAAACGAATTTTTCGCCGTATGGCCGTGTTTCTGCTCATTACGGCGATCGGGATCGGTTTGTGGCTCTATTTCATTCCACCCAACCTTTTGCGCGTCGGCAGCGGTTATGCGGCCAAGATCGTCTGCTCCAACGTTTTTATCGCGGATCGTGATGTTGACGACGTATTTTTCAACGACGTTCAGGCGCCCGGAAATCCACTGCTCAGGCTTATGCGGGTCAATGTCGACCGCGAGACGCAGAGTGTCGATGCTGGATTGTTCGGGCGTATTGCGCCAAGCCGCGCGGTCTATCAGCCGGGAACCGGGTGCGCGGTGGTTGGCGATGATGTGACCGTCGCGCATTCCGACATTCATCCGATAGCCGTCCCCGAGAACGACGACAGGCTTTGGCCTGAAGGTGAGAAGATCGAGTCGGACGAATCGCTTGCGGCATTACTCTCAGATGCCGGATTAACCGGGCCGGGTATGCGCGGTGTCGTTATCGTGAAAGGTGGACGGATTATCGGCGAGGCCTATGGCGACGGATTTTTCAGCGGCACGCCGCTTCTCGGCTGGTCGATGACCAAGACCGTGAATGCTGCAATCATCGGACGGCTCGTTCTGGAGGGGCGTCTATCGCTCGACGAGAAGAGCCTGTTTTGGGGCTGGAGGGACGATCGGCGTGCATTGATCCGTATTTCCGATCTCATGGGCATGGAGAGCGGACTGGCCTTCAACGAGAATTACGGCACGGTGGCCGATGTCACGCGCATGCTGTTTCTCGAACCGGACATGGCACGTTTCGTCGAAAGCCTGCCGCTTGAGGAAGAGATCGGTTCGCGTTTCACCTATTCGTCCGGGACGTCGGTGCTGCTTTCAAGGATTTGGATGGACCGGATAAGCAGCAAGGATGAAGCGCTGACCTATCCCCGGAAGGCGATATTCGAGCCGTTGGGCATGCGATCGGCAATCTTGGAGGCGGATGCGGCGGGCACGTTTGTCGGCAGTTCCTACATGTATGCCACCGCCCGCGACTGGGCGAAATTCGGGATGTTTCTGGCTCGCGATGGCGTGTGGGATGGGCAGCGTCTTCTGCCGGAAGGTTTTGTCAGGCAGATGCACGAGGCGAACAGGAGTTCGAGCGGGCGTTATTCGAAAATGCAGACATGGTTGCCGAGGCCCGATGCAGGCTTGCCTGCCGATGCATTCGTTCTGAGCGGGCATGACGGGCAGAATATTTTCGTCATCCCTTCGCTCGATCTGGTTATCGTGCGACTGGGGCTGACGCCGCGCTCCATGGGCTATGAGGCGATCGATCTTGCTGCCGCGGTGGTTCGCCAGCTTGGGCCGGAGTGACCTTTATTTCTGCAGGACGTGGAGCATGTCCTTGCGCTTGGCATCGTAATAATAGCCGCGCGCATAAAGCCGGATGGCGTTGTCGTTCTGATTGTCCGCAACAAGCCAGGCACCGCGGAGGTATTTGATCGCGTATTTCAGGTTGGTCTCTGCATCGAGAAGACCTTCCGGTGGGCCTTCGTAACCCATGGACTTTGCGGTCGAATACTTGATCTGCATGAGGCCCCAATAGCCGTTCTTGTGATAGGCCTTGGGGTCGTACTTGCTTTCCCGGTGCACAACGCGGTGAACCAGCGATTCCGGCACGCCATAAAGGCCGGCGTAGCGGTGGATCAGTTTTTTCAGATCGGAAGGCGCGCCGGATGCGGTTTCCGGCATCGGCTCGCCGGGTGCTGGCGGGAATTCCAGCTTGCTGTCTATGGCCGACAATGCGGCGACAGCCTTTGGCTGGGCTGCGTAGGCCAGAGTGGTTGTCGTCGTTTGCGGGCGCGGGATCGGGATGACCGACTGTAGCGCTACCATGTCCGGTGTCAGTTCAGGCTCATCGAGAGCAATGGCCTGGGCCGCTGCCGGCTGGATCTGTCCCGACTGCACGGCCGGAGCGACCGGCGGCGAAACGAGACGGCTGCCTTTCGCTGTGCTGTGTACGGCTGGCGAGGCGGAAGCGACGATCACCGGTGCTGCCGCTGCCGGTGTGGCTGCGGTGGCTGGCTGAAACGCAACGAACGGCGCCATGGCAGGCGAAGCCATTGCTGCGGTCTGAATGCTGGTTGCTTCGGAAACTGTCGGGACCGGAACAGGCAGACGGCTGGTCTTGACGAGCGTTACCGTGTTTTCCGAGCCTGGCTGAGCAACTGCAACACCATTTTCCGCGGTCTGAGCAATATCGGCGGTCTGCTGGACGGCTGCATCCTGCGCATCAGTTGCAGCGACGTTGTTGGAGTGGTCAACGCTGGAACAAGCGGCCAATGCGGATGACATGGCGAGAACCACGGCAGCCCTACGGCCCACAAATCGCATCATTGCCATTGGGTCGCTCTCATCAAAAATCGTTGCCCAGAACGTTAACAGGATCAGTGAAACTGCATCCCAATTAACTCATTCGAAAGAGATCGACAAGCCATCTACAGGTCGCAGCGCGTCAGGCGGCTATGCGGCGATATCCTGCGCTGACGGCGCGGCGTGCAATAAAGCGTGTTCCTGGGCGATAAGGGGCCTTGCTTCGGGCGCTGGGACGGCGGCGCTTACGGGCAAAAAGGCTGGGGAGAACAGCGTGGGCGAGGGTGGCCAACATCGCCGACGCGGCCAAGGCAGAAATCATATTCAAATACTGTTCCTGCGGTGAGAGCGACGAGTTGAAAAACTGTATGGCAATTGCCGCCGTGAGCGCGAAGTAGCGAATACTCCTGAATGTCTTCAGGATGAAATAGCCGAAGATGCGCAACGGGCGCGTTTCCGGAAGGTTGTCGTTGTCGGCCGGCCCGTAACGCAATTGCGGGTCCTGATAGGCGTAGAGGACATGCAGCATCAAATAGGAAAGTCCTATCCACGACAGGACACCGACGGCTGCCGGCCACAGGAATGCGACCAGGAATACGCCTGCCGTGACCAGAATGGCTCCCATAAGGAAGGCGAGAACGAAAGCCGGGATGGTGACGAACGCACTTGTGCGTCCCCAGGATCCTGAGAACGCTGCGGTCAGCGAAGCAATAGGATGAGGCATGAGAAGCACGGCAGTTGCCGTTGCCGCCAACGCGAGCCATGTCTCTACGGTCATCATCACCCTCCCAGGCGCCACGGCACCCGTCATTTCTCCATCAGGCAGGCTTGAAAGACTGTCCGATGGACTCCATTACATCGCCGAACCATCTTGCCGTCATATCGAACGGTTTACCACCCTTGATGCGCGGAAATTCGATTGTTCTAAGCTTCCCATTCTGTTCTTCGTCATGCCCGGTTACGCCGGAGATCTTGTTCAGCGCACTTTCGACGGCAAGATCGACCATGCCCTGGATCAATCTGAGGTCGTCGCCGTTTGCCGGTGCGGATCTGGCGAAATAACCGGACTTCTGTACCAGCGATCGTTCTGCGTCGATCCTTGCCGCAAATTGCTTCTGAAACCAGCCTCCGACGTTGATCGTGTCGAGCTTGACGTGGCCGAAGGCGTCGCGGGCAATGTTTTCGCCCGCAGCTTCCCGTTCGGCGACGATCGCATCCAGGCAAGCTCCTTCCGACACAAAGATCGTTGCAAAGCCGCGCTTGTCCATGACTTCCCTCAAGCGTGCCGCTTCCTTTTCCGCATCAAAGGCCATTTCGGGAAGATAGAGGCCGTCGATGCCCTTCATTTCCTCGTTCATCAGAAAGCCTTCGATATAGTCGTTCGATCGGCTTTTCTGAATGTAGGCGCGTGCGGTTGCGGCAGTAAGCCAGCCGCAATGGCGGCCCATGACTTCATGGATGATGAGGGTGCGCGGTGCGGCCGTCTGTTCGTTGGAAACGTTGTCGAAGAATGCTGCGCCGACTTCCGCCGCAGTCCAGGCGCCGAGCGACTGGCGGATGGGCACGATATCGTTATCGACCGTTTTCGGCAGGCCGACCACCGTCAGGTCGTAGCCATTGGCGGCAAGATAGGCTGCGAGATCGGCTGCCACGGTATTGGTGTCGTCGCCGCCGATCGTGTGAAGGATGGTGACGCCGTCTTCTGCCAATTGTTCGGCTGCGACTGCCAACGGATCCTGCCCCTGCTTGATCAGTCCGCGCTTCACGCAATCGGCGGCATTGGTCAGCTTGACGCGGCTGTTGCCGATCGGCGAGCCGCCGTAACGATGAAGGAGGTTGGCCTGTTCCCGCATTTCGGGCGTGATGCCGATTTTATCCGACAGAAGGACGCCCTGATATCCGGAGCGATAGGCGATCAGTTCCGCATCCGGAGCCACGTCGTTATAGCGCTGGATAAGACCTCCCACGGCCGACGAGAGACAGGGGGCAAGGCCGCCTGCGGTCAGCATTGCGACTTTCTGTTGGGCCATGGTTCCTCCGTTGCGCGCAAGCGCCTTCCCTGCAGTTTTAGGGGATATGGATGCGATAGACAGTAAGCCGTGTAAAGGGCATATCTTTGCCCATTTCGCCGTATGTATTGCTATCTCAGCGGGAATAACGCCACGTTTTCAAGTGGATGCTTCGGCGCAATTGGCGAGATCACATATGAAGGAAACGCGTGCCTGCTGTGGGGGCGGTGGCTTATTATGTGCGAGCTCTGTCTAGCTCAAGCCTTGCCTTCAGGAGTGTTAATCGAGCCGATTGTTCGAATAACATGAACATAGTTTAATCCACGGCTGACCACCCGATGCGTTGCATTTTTTGCTGTAATCTGGTCATTTAAGGGGATGATATTCGATTTTTCCTGTCTGCAGATTTCTTCGCTATGGGAGCGACTCGTCAGCGCAATAGGCGACGCTGCCGGTAATGCGCTGGGCCGTGTCGTCGAGGCCATCCGTACTCTGTTCGAAGGTGATCCGGAGACCCGTAGACAGGTGTCCTTCTCAGTCGCCATCATTGCGCTATCCGCGAAGATGGCGAAGGCCGATGGCATCGTCACGGAAGCGGAAGTGAAGGCTTTCCAGCAGATTTTCGACTTTCCAGATGAGGAAGCCCGTAACGTCGCGCGCCTTTACAATCTCGCGCGTCAGGACGTTGCAGGTTACGAGGCCTATGCGACGAAGCTCTCCGGTCTTTGCAGTTCAGGAGCGTCCGAGAACTGCCCGATGCTCGAGAGCGTCGTGGACGGGCTGTTCCATATCGCAAAGGCGGATGGCCTTGTGCATGAGAAGGAATTGCTGTTCCTTGGCCGCATTGCCGACATTTTCAGGATAAATGACGAGCATTTTCGCCGAATCATGGCGCGGCATGTGCATCTCGATGGTCAGGACCCGTATCTCGTGCTTGGCGTTTCGCCGGAGGATGATTTCGCTGCGATCCGCAAGCAATACCGTCTGCTGGTCTCGGAACATCATCCCGATCGTCTGATCGCCCGTGGAGTGCCCGCCACGCTGCATGCCGCCGCCAACGAGCGGATGGCTGCGCTGAACGCGGCTTATAAAGCGATCGAAAGAGAGCGCCGCGCAGCATGAGCGATTTTGTTGCGGACTATGCGGGGGCATCCGTCCGTCCCTCTCCCAATCATGGGGAGCGTGTTTCCGGCCGCAATCCCGATGCGATCATCCTCCACTATACCGGCATGCCGGATGCGGATCAGGCGCTGAATTGGCTCTGTAACGAGGAGAGCCAGGTTTCGAGCCATTATTTCGTCCATGAGGATGGGCGGGTCGTACAACTCGTGCCGGAGGGGCGGCGTGCCTGGCATGCGGGCAAGAGCGCCTGGGCCGGAGAGGTCGACATCAATTCCTGTTCCATCGGTGTCGAAATTGCCAATCCCGGTCATCCGGGCGGACTTCCCATGTTTCCGTCGGTTCAGATCGATGCGGTTATCCAATTGTGTCTGGATTGCGGCAATCGGTGGTCGATCCGACCGGAACGTGTGCTCGGGCACTCCGATGTGGCACCGATCCGCAAGGTTGATCCGGGCGAAAATTTTCCATGGAAGACCCTGCATGATGCGGGCGTCGGGCATTGGCTTGACGCCAGCCCGATAGCCGGTGGTCGGTTTTTCCAATTGGGAGAGGCGGGGCAGCCGATCGAGGCGTTGCAATCGATGCTGTCGCTCTATGGCTACGATCTTGAGATAACAGGTAATTTCTGCGAGCGGACGAAGGGTGTGGTGGAAGCGTTCCAGCGGCATTTTCGCTCGGCGCTGGTGGATGGAATCGCCGATTTTTCGACGATAGACACTCTGCACAGATTGCTGACTTCGCTGCCGAAATATAGGCAGCCTGAAAGCTGAAGCCTTGCGCGTTGTAAGGTAGAAAAAACGACGTTTTGCTGCGCCGCCACAGACTTTCCTTAATAACCGGGTTTAAGCAGTGGCTCGCGCAATCGCCTTGTAGGCGGGGATTGCAAAGAAAAACGAACAGGTTTCGTCAACAGTTGCATCGTCTTTCCGGCGGTACTTCTGAAGGATCGGTATGTGCCGCCCGCGAACCTTTCAGGTCCAAGAGTTGAAGGACCTTACCCGGAGACTGACTTACTTCATGAGAATGCTGGCTATTGCAGCCGCAGCGGGCATGGTCGTGCTTGCTGCGGGTACAGATTTCGTGCGCGCCGAAGATGGTGGGGAGACGACGAACTCTATCGAAAAACGGGTCATCAAGCCCTGGGAAACGCGCGAAACCGATACGCAGGCCAACACGCCTCAGGATCAGCTTGCCATTCGCCAGGCGCATTACGAAGGATTGATCCGTCAGTATGCCGATCAATACGATGTTCCGGTCGAGCTTGCGATGGCGGTTGTGCGGATCGAAAGCAATTTTCGTCCGACAGCGAAAGGGAGTGCCGGGGAAATCGGTCTCATGCAGATCAAGCCTGCAACGGCCAAGTTGATGGGATACAAGGGGCGTGCGTCCGGTCTCTACGATCCGGAGACGAATATCCGCTTCGGAATGAAATATCTTGCCGGAGCGCATGAGCTCGGTGATGGCAAGCTCTGCCGTACCATCCTGAAGTACAATGCCGGTCATGGTGCGAAGCGCATGAACCCGGTGTCGCAGCGCTACTGTAACAAGGTCGAGGTGGTGATTGCCTCCATGGATATTGCAAAGCCGGCAGAGGCTGCCTCCTATGCTACGGTGGCTCTGGACTACGGGCGGACCTTTCCGTTGATGTTCTGATTCCGGAAATCGACCGAAGCGCTTTGCATTGCTTGTCATTTGGATGAATTCTTTGCCTTGTGCTGTGGTCTTTGCGGATCAAACCGTTTATGGAGCCGGTGCCAGTTGGCCGGGCAGCCGCGCTTTACCAATGCCGAAAGGCGGTAGGGTGAGGAAAGTCCGGGCTCCACGGAAACACGGTGCCGGATAACGTCCGGCGGGGGCGACCCCAGGGAAAGTGCCACAGAAAGCAAACCGCCTCGCTATATGCGGGGTAAGGGTGAAAGGGTGGGGTAAGAGCCCACCGCGCCTCTGGTGACAGCGGCGGCAAGGTAAACCCCACCGGGAGCAAGACCGAATAGGGATGATGCGGAGCGCCACAAGCGCTTACAGCCTGTTTCTGGGCCAGTCATCCGGGTGGGTTGCATGAGGCGATGTGCAAGCATCGTCCCAGATGAATGGCTGCCACGTTCCGGTGCATGCATCGGAGCCATACAGAACCCGGCTTACAGGCCAACTGGCGATTCTGACTTTGCTGCGGAGGGAAGGGGAAGTCCCTGAAATCACTGAGGGGCATCCCTGCTCCTGTTTTCCTTTTTGATGATATGATATGTTTTTTATTTCAATGGCTTGACTGATATTTCTATGACGTTGTCAGGCCGCGATCTCCTGCCGTTAGATCGGGCGCGGTAATGTTTTGTTAAACTTAACGGGTCATAAATAAATGCTTGTCGGGAACGGCTTTCGAGGTCTGTTCCGCGGGCGTCTGTCTGGTCGAGCGTCAGTTCATTTTTCATGCTGCTATGGAGGCGATGCTCTGCCTCGCAACTGGGCGCTTCAGTCCCTTGCGGATGATCGGAATTGCGGGTGCGTGCCGGCGGAGAAGTTTCTGTTTTCTGCTCTAATTGCAGCGAGAGTGCGGTATGGTGAATAGATCGGGTGGTGCTGAGGTTGAGGCCGAAGGTGGGCCGGCTCGCCATGTTCCGGTTATGCTCGAGGAAGTGGTTCGTGCGCTTCAGCCTGAGGCGGGCAAGATCATTCTTGATGGCACATTCGGTGCGGGTGGCTATACGTCTGCGCTCCTTTCTGCCGGCGCTTCGGTAATCGCCCTTGATCGCGATCCGACTGCAATCACTGCGGGGCAGGCGCTGGTCGAAGCGCAGCAGGGGCGGTTGTCGCTCATTCACACTCCGTTTTCCCGGTTGGCCGATTTTGCTCCGGACGAAGGCCTCGACGGCGTTGTTCTCGATATCGGCGTGTCTTCCATGCAGATCGACGAGGCCGAGCGTGGTTTTTCGTTCCAGCGCAATGGGCCGCTCGATATGCGTATGTCGTCTTCGGGCGTTTCGGCGGCGGATGTCGTCAATCGGGCGAAGGTCGGTGACCTGATCCGTATTTTCGGATTTCTTGGAGAGGAAAATCAGCCGGGGCGTATCGCGCGTGCCATCGAGAAGCGCCGCGCTACGCAGCCTTTCGAGACGACGCGCGACCTCGCCAATCTGATCGAGAGCGTCAATCCGCGCAAAGCCAAGGACAAGATCCATCCGGCGACCCGCGTATTCCAGGCGCTTCGCATCTTCGTCAATGATGAGTTGGGTGAATTGGCTCGCGCGCTCTTTGCTGCCGAGCGGTCGCTCAAGCCTGGTGGACGTCTTGTCGTGGTGACCTTCCATTCTCTTGAGGATCGCATCGTCAAGCAGTTCTTCTCCGATCGTTCCGGCAAGGCTTCCGGATCGCGGCATATGCCGGCGGTCGAAGTTCGCTCCGCAGTCTTCGAGTTTCCGGGCAAGCAGATGATCGCGGCCAGTGAAGCTGAAACCGAGATCAATCCGCGCGCCAGGTCTGCCAAGCTGCGTATGGGGGTTCGGACTGAAGCGAAACCCGGCGCCGATGATCTGTCTATTTTCTCGCTGCCCGATCTGGCCAGCCTTGCGACCATGGGGGGCTGAGGATGCTGAGGAGTTTCGATCTCGTCCTGATCGGCGTGATGACCACGATGGCGGTCGTCACCTATACGATCAAGCATAAGGCGGACGAGAAGCTGGCCGAGGTTCGCCGGCTCGAGTCCGAGATCAGGCTTGAACGCGATACGATCGATCTTTTGAAGGCGGACTGGGCTCTCGTGACGCAGCCGAACCGCCTGCAGCCCTTGATCAAGAATTACGATTCGGAACTCGGTCTCGTTCCCACGCTACCGACACAGCTTGCCATGCCGAAGGAATTGCCGATGCACAGGTCGCAACTTCCGCAACCCGATACGACGATCGAGGATATTATTGCAGGCAAGAATGGCGAAGTCGCTGCCGCACTCAAGGGTGTCGAGCAGGCCAAGGCGACGCCGGCTCCCAAGGTTCCGCTGCCGCTGCCGCGTGGCTGGGCACCCGATAACATGTCCACTGGCTCGGTGAGGCGCTAATGTCTTTTCTTTCTAGGGTTATGGTGGTCAAGCGCCGGGCACATTTTTCGTCCGACCGCAAAGGCAGGTCTTCCGTCGGCGGGGCCGCATTCGAAGGATCGCGCAAGAAGAAGTCGGCGCAGGCCCGCAACCGTGTCGGTCTGTTGATCGCCGGTTTTGCCGTGGTCTACGTGGTGGTCGGCGGACGTCTTGTGCAATATGGCATGGCGCAGCCGGAGATAACGTCGAGCATTCTGCCTGCCGACCGTCTTATGGCGTCGCGACCGGATATCGTTGATCGTAACGGCGCTATCCTTGCTACGGATATTCGCACCGTCTCGCTGTTTGCCGAGCCGCACAAGATCGTCGACGCTGACGAGGTGGTCGAGAAGCTTTCGACCGTGCTGACGGATCTCGACGTCAGGTCGACTTATTCCAGGCTCAAGTCCAATTCACGCTTCCAGTGGCTGCGTCGCCAGTTGACGCCGAAGCAGCAGAGCCAAATTCTTGCGCTCGGCATTCCCGGTATTGGGTTCCGACCTGAAAAACGTCGCTTCTATCCGGGTGGCCGCACCGCTGCTCATATTGTCGGTTACGTGAATATCGACAATCGCGGCGTGGCCGGCATGGAACGTTACATCGACAGCCAGGGACTTGCCGATCTCGCGTCTGTCGGCATGACCTCGAACCAGCCGCTTGAGCCGGTAAAGCTTTCGATTGATCTCAGGGTTCAGGCAATCGTTCAGGACGTCGTTGCCTCGTCGATCGGCAAATATCACGCGATCGGCGCGGGCGCTGCGGTTGTCGATGTTCATACCGGCGAAATTCTAGGCCTGGCTTCTGCGCCGGATTTCGATCCGAACGACCCGAATGGCGTGGACGCCGAGAAGGGCTGGATGAACCGCATGACGAACAGCACGTTCGAGATGGGGTCGACCTTCAAGTCCTTCACGCTCGCCATGGGTCTCGACGACGGCAAGATGAACATCAACAGCACATTCGATGCGCGCTTCCCGATCCGCATCGGCGGCTTCACTATTAAGGACTTCCACGGCAAGGGGCGCGTATTGAGCGTGCCGGAAATCTTCCAGTATTCGTCGAACATAGGTACGGCAAAGATCGCGGACGCCGTCGGGATCGATGGCCACAAGGACTTTTTGACGCGTCTCGGCCTTTTGTCGAGGATGAAGACGGAGCTTCCTGAAGTCGCCATGCCGAGCCAGCCACGACAGTGGAAGAAGATCAACTCGATCACCATTTCCTTCGGACATGGCGTATCCACAACGCCGCTGCAGACGGCTGTTGCCGGTGCGGCACTGGTCAACGGCGGCAAGCTAATCGAGCCGACTTTCCTGCCCAGAACGCAGGAGCAGGCTGATCAGATCGCAACCCAGGTGCTGAAGCCGACGACGAGCCGGGACATGCGTTATCTGTTCGAGTGGAATGGAGCCAATGGTTCGGGCCGCAATGCGCGCGTCGATGGTTTCGATGTCGGTGGCAAGACGGGTACTGCCGACAAGGTCGTCAACGGCCGCTATGCGCATGACAAGAATTTCAATGCCTTCCTGTCGGCATTCCCGATGGACAATCCACGCTATGTGGTCCTGAGTTTCAGCGACGAGCCGAAGACCGACAAGGGCAATGGTGCTGCGCTTGCCGCCACATCGGCGGCGCCGATGGTCAAGGAGATCATCAGCCGCTCTGCTCCCATTCTCGGTGTAAAGCCGAAATTCGGCAATGACGGTTCTGCCCTGCTTGTGTCTTATTGAGCGACAACAACTCGAGCGGCGATTCGTGAACGCCGCTCGAAAGATGGAATGAACAGATGAAACTGCGCGATCTTGCCGGTCCGGATTTTCCGGAAGTGAACGACCTTCTCGCTGGTCCCCTCGGAGACCTCGAGATTACCGGGATTTCCTTGGACAGCCGCAAGATCAAGCCAGGCGCGCTTTTTGCGGCTCTGGCCGGCGTGAAAGCTGACGGACAGAGATTTATCGGTGACGCCGCGGCTGAAGGTGCGGTCGTTGCGATTTCTGCTCACCCGGCAGAGGCTGACATTCCGGTTCTCGTCGTGTCCAATCCACGCCGTTTTGTCGCTCTGGCTGCGGCGAGGTTCTTCTGCAAGCAGCCGGAGACCATGGTGGCCGTGACCGGCACGGCCGGCAAGACATCCGTTGCGTCATTCATTCGCCAGATCTGGGCAAAGGCTGGCCTGAGTGCGGCGCAGATCGGCACGACGGGCGTCATTTCACCAAGTCGCAATGATTACGGTTCACTGACGACGCCTGATCCGGTGGAGCTGCAGAAGCTTCTGGCCGAACTGGCCGATGAAGGCGTGACGCATGCGGCGATGGAGGCATCCAGCCATGGGCTGGACCAGTCGCGCCTGGACGGCGTGAGGCTGTCTGCAGCCGCATTCACCAACCTTGGCCGCGACCATATGGATTACCATCCGACGGTCGAGGATTACATGGCCGCCAAGATGCGGTTGTTCGACACGCTGATGCCGAAAGGGTCTCCGGCCGTTATCTTTGCTGATGATGCATGGTCGGAAGAAGCGATCCGTGTCGCCACCGCTTCCGGTCTCGATGTGCGCACCGTAGGGCGCAAGGGCGATTATCTTTGCGTCAAACGCGTCGAGCATTTTCGTCACAAGCAGATGGCCGAGGTTCATCACAACGGTCAGATTTTCGAAATCGACATCCCGCTGGCCGGTGATTTCCAGCTTGCCAATGCGCTGGTCGCAGCCGGTCTCGCAATTTCGACCGGCGTAGAGGCCAAGACCGCTTTCAAGGCACTTGAAACGCTAACCGGCGCTGCAGGTCGGCTTGAGCTTGTGGGCCATACGAAGGATGGAGCGCTTGCCTATGTCGATTATGCCCATAAGCCGGATGCGCTGGAAAAGGTGCTGACGGCGGTACGGCCATTCACCAGCGGCAAGGTGCTTGTCGTATTCGGCTGCGGTGGTGATCGTGACAAGGGCAAAAGGCCGATCATGGGGGATATCGCCACGCGTCTGGCCGATGTCGTCGTGGTGACGGATGACAATCCGCGCTCTGAGGTGCCCGAGGTTATCCGTTCCGAAATCATGGCGGCCGCACCGGGCGCGCTGGAGATCGGCGACCGGGCAAGTGCTATCCGCCATGCCGTCAACCTGCTCAAATCGGGTGATACGCTGATCGTTGCCGGCAAAGGGCATGAAGAAGGGCAGACGATCGGGGCGACTGTCCTGCCGTTCTCTGATCATGTCGAAATACGCCGTGCATTGGAGGAGAGGGTCTCGTGAGCTTTCTGTGGACATCGCAAGAGATGGTGGCTGTCATGGAAGGTCGCCCGATCGGTACGCTTCCCGAAGGCATTACCGGCATTTCGATCGACAGCCGCTCGATTGGTGAAGGCGAAGCGTTTTTCGCCATCAAGGGAGACCGTGTCGACGGTCATGATTATGCGAGCATCGCTGTTGCCAATGGCGCTTCGCTGATTGTCATCAGCGAAGGAAAGCTTCCTGCACTTGGTCGCCTGACCGTGCCGATGATCGTGGTCGAGGATGTGCTGGTGGCGCTCGGCAAGCTGGCCGTGGCATCCCGCGCCCGCAGCCGCGCGCGCATCATTGCCGTGACGGGATCGGTGGGCAAGACGACGACGAAGGAAATGCTGCGCCAGCTTCTGGTTCCATCGGGCAATGTGCATGCAGCCGTTGCCTCCTTCAACAATCACTGGGGCGTGCCGCTGACACTTGCCCGCATGCCGGCAGATACCGATTTCGGTGTTTTCGAGATCGGCATGAACCATGCAGGCGAGATCACGCCGCTGGTGAAAATGGTCAAGCCGCATGTGGCCGTCATCACCACGATCGCCGCCGCCCACCTCGGTCATTTCAGGGATCTGGACGAGATTGCTGCAGCCAAGGCCGAGATCTTCGATGGCGTGGTCGAGGGCGGCGTTGCCGTGCTCAATCGCGATATCAAACAGTTCGAGTTCCTGGCTGAACGCGCCAGAGAAGCCGGCGTGGCGCGAATCTGCAGCTTCGGACAGCATGCAAAGGCTGACTTCCGGTTGGCGGATTTTGAGGGCGACGGCGAGGGATCCACCATCTGGGCTGTTCTCGATGGCGAAACGCGTGAGATCAGGATCAGTGCTCCGGGCCGGCATATCGCTGAGAACGCTGTCGCGGCACTTGGTGCCTGCGATCTCGTCGGCGCCGATCTCGATCGGGCAATCGAAGTGCTGGCCGGGCTGAAGTCCGTCAAGGGCAGGGGAGAACGTCACCGTCTCGCGATCGGCGAGGGATATCTGACGCTGATCGACGAAAGCTACAATGCTAATCCGGCCTCGATGCGGGCTGCGATCGCTTTGCTCGCCGCGACCACACCGGAATTGACCGGCCGGCGGATCGCCGTTTTGGGCGATATGCTGGAAATGGGCTCGTTTTCGGCGCAGCTGCATGAGGAGCTGACCGGGCCGCTGCTTGCCGCCGGGATCGAACATGTCTGGCTTGCCGGCGCGGAAATGTCTGTATTGCGCGATGCGCTTCCGGAAAGCGTTCAGGTCGAATACCGGGAACAGACTTCGGAACTGGTAGACTATGTCGTCCGCTCCGTGCGACCCGGCGATGTGGTGATGGTGAAGTCGTCGCTCGGCATCGGGTTTGGCAAGATCGTTGCCGGTCTGCTTGACAACTATCCGGCATTCTCCGACACGGACCACCAACTTTGAATTTTAGCGGCTTCGAGAAAGGGCCCTCATGCTGATCTGGCTTGTCGAACTGTCGGACGAACTGCAGTTTTTCAATTTGTTCCGATACATCACCTTCCGGACTGGCGCAGCCCTGTTTACCTCGGCCCTGATCGTCTTTCTGTTCGGTCCGCGCATGATCGATTCGCTGCGTGTGCGTCAGGGAAAGGGCCAACCTATCCGCGCTGATGGTCCGCAGACTCACTTCAAGAAGGCCGGTACGCCGACCATGGGCGGGCTGATGATTCTCGCCGGTATTGTCGGCGGTTCGCTGCTCTGGGCTGATCTTTCCAACGTCTATGTCGTTGCGACCTTGCTCGTGACGCTTGGTTTCGGTGCCATCGGTTTTTACGACGACTATCTGAAGGTCACCAAGCAGTCGGACAAGGGCTTTTCCGGAAAGGCGCGCCTCGGCATCGAATTTCTGGTCGCAGGCGTGGCTGTATTCTTCATGATGCGCATGGCAATGCATGCGCAGACCTCCAATCCGGGGCTTGCTACCTCGATCGCATTCCCGTTCGTCAAGGAATACGTTCTCAACGTCGGCATCTTCTTCATCCTGTTCGGTGGCTTCGTCATCGTTGCCGCCGGCAATGCGGTGAACCTGACCGATGGTCTGGACGGGCTTGCCATCGTACCGGTGATGATTGCGGCTGCATCCTTTGGCGTTATCGCCTACCTCGCCGGTAATGCCGTCTTCGCAAACTATCTGCAGATCAACTTCGTGCCCGGTACGGGTGAACTTGCGGTTATTCTCGGTGCTGTCATTGGTGCGGGACTAGGCTTTCTGTGGTTCAACGCACCGCCCGCCGCAATCTTCATGGGTGACACGGGCTCGCTGGCGCTCGGCGGCCTGATCGGTTCCGTTGCGGTTGCCACCAAGCACGAGATCGTCATGGCGATCATCGGCGGCCTGTTCGTCATGGAAACGCTGTCGGTGATCATTCAGGTCGGCTTCTTCAAGCTGACCGGCAAGCGGGTGTTCCTGATGGCGCCCATTCACCACCATTTCGAAAAGCTGGGCTGGACGGAAAGTCAGGTCGTGATCCGCTTCTGGATCATCGCCGTCGGTCTTGCGATGCTCGGACTTTCGACACTCAAGCTTCGGTAATTTCGGTTATAATGCGATGATCCCGGTTACGACTTTCAAGGGTAAGAATGTAGCACTGTTCGGGCTCGGTGGATCGGGCCTCGCGACGGCACAGGCGCTTGTCGCGGGTGGTGCGATTGTCACCGCCTGGGACGACAACCCCGAAAGCGTAACGCGGGCGTCGCAGGCCGGAATAATCGTGTCCGATCTCAGGGGCATCGACTGGTCGAAGCAGGCAGCCTTCGTGCTCTCACCCGGCGTGCCGCTGACCCATCCGAAACCACATTGGACAGTGGATCTTGCGAACGCCGCCGGTGTCGAGATCATCGGTGACGTGGAGCTTTTCGTGCGCGAGCGCCGTGCGCATTCGCCGGATTGCCCATTGATCGCGATCACCGGCACCAATGGTAAGTCGACCACCACGGCTCTCATCGCGCATATCCTGAAAGAGAGCGGCCGCGATACGCAGCTCGGCGGTAATATCGGCACGGCTGTGCTGACGCTGGACGAACCGAAGGCCGGGCGCTTCTACGTCGTCGAGTGCTCATCCTACCAGATCGATCTTGCGCCGACGCTCAATCCGACTGCCGGGATATTGCTCAACCTGACGCCGGATCATCTCGATCGTCACGGCACCATGCAGCATTATGCCGATATCAAGGAACGGCTCGTTGCCGGAAGCGATACCGCGATCATTGGCGTGGACGACAGCTATTGCACGCTGATTGCCGATCGTGTGGAGCGGGCGGGTGTTTCGGTAAAGCGGATTTCGAAGCGCAGTGTGGTGGCCGAGGGTATCTATGCCGATGGCATGCGGCTCATGGCGGCGCATGGCGGCGTGAGCGAATTGTTCACTGATCTCGATGGCATTCCGACGCTGAAGGGCGCCCATAACGCGCAGAATGCAGCTGCAGCCGTTGCTGCCTGCCTGGCAGTCGGCCTCTCCAAGGATGAAATTCTGCGAGGCCTTCAATCCTTCCCTGGTCTCAAGCACCGGATGCAGCCGGTTGGACGCCGTGGCCATGTCGTGTTCGTCAATGACTCCAAGGCGACCAATGCGGAAGCCGCGGCACCTGCGCTTTCAAGCTATGATCGAATCTACTGGATCGCAGGTGGTCTTCCGAAGGAAGGCGGTATCACAAGCCTCGCACCACTTTTCCCTCATATAGTGAAAGCTTATCTGATCGGAGAGGCCGCGCCGGCATTTGCGGCCACGTTGGGCGAGAGCGTGCGGTATGAAATTTCCGGCACGCTGGATCAGGCTGTCGCCCATGCCGCCGCAGATGCCGCTGGTGATGAAACAGCCTCGGCAGTGATGCTTTCGCCGGCATGTGCAAGCTTTGATCAGTTCAAGAATTTCGAGGTACGCGGGGATGCCTTTGTGCAACGCGTAGCCGACATGCAGGGAGTGACGATGCTGGTCGATACCGGAAACAGGAGCTGAGACAATGGTAAGCCGCGCAGACCGAGGGCCGCTCGCAGACTGGTTCTGGACGATCGACCGTTATTTCCTTGCCGCCTTCATCCTGTTGATGGGGCTGGGCTTCATGCTTTCGTTTGCCGCTTCTCCAGCGGTTGCCGAGCGCATTGGTCTCGACAGTTTCCATTTCGTCGAGCGCCACGCGATGTTCATCATCCCGTCGCTGGCGGTCATGTTCGGCCTGTCCTTCCTCAGCCCAAGGCAGGTGCGGCGCACCGCCATTATCCTTCTCGCCGCTTCGCTGGTGATGATGGTTCTGGCGCTGTTTTTCGGCGTCGAGGTGAAGGGCGCGCGTCGCTGGATCGGCGTCGGTGTCTTTTCTATCCAGCCCTCGGAATTCATGAAACCGGCCTTCGTCATCGTCTGCGCCTGGCTGTTTTCCGAACATGCGCGGCAGCCGGAAATCCCCGGAAATCTCTTCGCCATTATCCTGTTCGGTATCGTGGCGGCACTGCTGGTCGCTCAGCCCGACCTTGGTCAGACGATCCTCACCAGCGTCGTCTGGGGCGGCATGTTCTTCATGGCCGGGATGCCGTGGATCTGGATTTTCCTGCTCGGCGGCGTTGGCGCAGGTGGTCTTGTGGCGGCCTATTACATGCTGCCGCACGTCACGGCGCGTTTCGACAAGTTCCTGACCGGCGAAGGCGACCGCTTCCAGATCGAAACGGCGCATGAGGCGATCGTGCGCGGCGGCTGGTTCGGTCAGGGGCCGGGCGAGGGGATCGTCAAGCGTATCCTGCCCGACAGCCATACCGACTTCGTCTTCTCCGTCGCGGCGGAAGAATTCGGTATCGTGTTCTGCATGGCGCTGGTGCTGATCTTTTCCTTCATCGTTCTGCGCGGACTGAACCACGCCTTCAAGGAGCGCAACGACTTCAACCGCTTTGCGGTCGCCGGGCTGGTTCTTCTCATCGGCATCCAGTCGATGATCAATATCGGTGTGAACCTTGAGCTCATGCCTGCCAAGGGCATGACGCTGCCGCTGATTTCCTATGGTGGTTCTTCTCAGGTTGCGATCTGCATCACGGCCGGTTTCATTCTGGCGCTGACACGTCATCGTCCTGAAAAGCGGGCGCAGGAGCGGAGCCTGTTCCGGGTCCCACATGGTGTTCCCGCGGAGTGAATAAATGAGCAAGGGTACGATCGTTCTTGCCGCCGGGGGAACCGGCGGTCATCTTTTTCCGGCGGAAGCGCTCGGACATGAGCTGCGGAGCCGCGGTTATGCCGTTCATCTGGTGACCGACAGCCGCGCGGAGCGATTTGCCGGAAAATTTCCTGCCGACGAAATCCATGTCGTGCCTTCCGCGACATTCGCCTCCAAGAACCCGCTCGCCATGGCCAAGACCGCATGGACCCTCTGGAGAGGACTTCGTACGGCGCGGAAGCTGATGGCTCGCCTTCGGCCATCGGCTGTCGTTGGTTTCGGCGGTTACCCGACCGTTCCGCCCCTTCTGGCATCGACAGGGCTCGGAATACCGACGCTGATCCATGAGCAGAACGCCGTCATGGGCCGTGCCAACAAGGCGCTGGCAAAACGTGTACAGGCGATTGCTGGCGGCTTTCTGCCGGAAGGCCGGGGCGAATATGCAGGCAAGATCGTCGTAACGGGTAATCCGGTACGTTCTCCGGTGCTGGATGCGGCCAGGATCGCCTATGTCGCATCGCGTGGTCAGGATCCGTTCCGGCTTGTCGTGTTCGGTGGCAGCCAGGGTGCGCAATTCTTCTCGTCGGCGGTGCCGACGGCGATCAGCCTTCTCGATCCGGCTTTGCGGGAGCGTCTCATCGTGACGCAGCAGGCGCGCAAGGAAGACAAGGATCGCGTCACATCCTGTTTCTCCAAGCTGAATGCCCCGGCGGATATCGCTCCGTTCTTCAACGATATGGCTGATCGGCTGGCTGAGGCGCATCTCGTCATCTGCCGCTCCGGCGCATCGACGGTGAGTGAACTGTCGGTTATCGGTCGCCCATCGATCCTCGTACCCTATCCTTACGCGCTCGATCACGACCAGGCGGCAAACGCTGCCGCTCTTGTCGCCGAAGGCGGTGCCCAGGTCGTGGCGCAGTCCGAGCTTTCGCCGGAAAAGTTGGCCGCTCTGCTGGCTGCGGCAATGAATGAGCCTGACCGGCTCGAAACTATGGCGGCCGACGCGAAGAAGGCCGGCAAGCCCAATGCCACCGAAGATTTGGCTGATCTCGTCATTGCTATTGCAGAAAAGCGCCCGATCGCCGAATACAAGAATAAGAATAAGAGTGGAGTTCAGGCATGAAGATGCCCCAGGCCATCGGCCTCGTACATTTCATCGGCATCGGCGGCATCGGCATGAGCGGTATTGCCGAGGTGCTGCACAATCTCGGCCACAAGGTTCAGGGTTCCGACCAATCGGACAGCGCCAACGTGCAGCGCCTTCGTGACAAGGGTATCGAGGTATTCGTCGGCCACGAAGCCAACAACCTCGGCGATGCCGAAGTCGTCGTCGTTTCGACCGCAATCAAGAAGACCAATCCCGAACTGATCGCTGCGCGTGAAAAATCCCTGCCGATCGTACGCCGTGCAGAGATGCTGGCCGAGTTGATGCGCTTCCGCAACGCAATCGCGATCGGCGGCACGCATGGCAAGACCACCACCACGTCCATGGTTGCCACGCTGCTGGAAGCCGGCGGGCTTGATCCGACGGTCATCAATGGCGGTATCATCAACGCTTACGGCACCAATGCCCGCATGGGCGAGGGCGAGTGGATGGTGGTCGAAGCCGACGAATCAGACGGCACCTTCCTGAAACTGCCGGCAGAAGTCGCGGTCGTCACCAATATCGACCCGGAACATCTGGACCATTACGGCAATTTTGATGCGGTGCGGGCAGCTTTCCGCCAGTTCGTTGAAAACGTGCCGTTTTACGGTTTCGGCGTGCTCTGCATCGACCACCCCGAAGTTCAGGCGCTGGTCGGCAAGATCGAGGACCGCAAGGTCGTCACCTACGGGGAGAACCCGCAGGCGGATGCGCGTTTCTCGAACATCCGCATGGATGGGACGAAGGCGACTTTCGATGTCGAAATCCGCCGTCGCCGGACCGGCCGGGTGTTCAATTTCAAGGACCTGACCCTGCCAATGCCGGGCCGGCACAACATTTCCAACGCGACGGCGGCGATTGCTGTCGCCAACCGGCTTGGAATTTCGGAAGAGGATATTCGCAAGGGCCTTGCAGCCTTCGGTGGCGTGAAGCGCCGCTTCACGCTGACGGGGACCTGGAATGACGTTCAGGTCTTCGATGATTACGGGCATCATCCGGTCGAGATCAAGGCGGTGCTGAGAGCCGCGCGTGAGGCCTGCAAGGGCCGCATTATCGCGGTACATCAGCCGCATCGCTACTCGCGCCTTTCGAGCCTGTTCGAGGATTTCGCAAGCTGCTTCAACGATGCAGACAGCATTATCCTTGCGCCGGTCTACGCCGCGGGCGAAGATCCGATAGAAGGCGTCAATTCGGAGACGCTTGTGTCGCAGATCCGCGCAGGCGGTCATCGTGACGCGCGCTATATGGCGTCGCCGGGCGAACTGGCACATATTGTTTCAGGCATTGCGAAACCAGGTGATTTCGTGGTTCTTCTTGGAGCAGGTAATATTACACAGTGGGCGGCGTCATTGCCGAGGGAACTGGAAAGCATATCAGGACAGTAAGTATGAAGCAGGTAGATGGGGAAAAGCTGCTGGCCTCGCTCGGGGAGGGCGTGAACCAGTTGCGTGGGCGGCTTACACCGGACGCATCGATGGAAAGGGTAACCTGGTTCCAGGCGGGCGGTCTGGCGGAACTGATGTTCCAGCCGCATGACGTGGACGATCTGGTGACGTTCCTGAAACTGTTGCCGGCTGAAGTGCCGCTGACGGTTGTCGGCGTGGGCTCGAACCTTCTCGTTCGCGACGGCGGGATTCCGGGCGTTGTCGTCCGTCTCTCCGCCAAGGGTTTCGGCCAGGTGGAGCTTGTCGGCGAAAACCGCATTCGCGCCGGCGCGATCTGCCCTGACAAGCATATCGCTGCCATGGCCATGGATAACGGTATCGGCGGTTTCGCCTTCTATTACGGTATTCCCGGGTCGATCGGTGGCGCGCTTCGTATGAATGCCGGCGCCAATGGCGGAGAGACGTCGCAACGTGTTGTCGAGGTCCATGCCGTTGATCGGCAGGGTAACCAGCATGTGTTTTCGAAGGAAGACATGGGCTACACTTACCGGCATACGTCGGCGTCGAAAGATCTTATATTCACGCATGCCGTGTTCGAAGGGTATCCGGAAGAACGGGCCAAGATTCGCGCTGAGATGGATGCCGTGCGCCAGCACCGCGAGACCGTACAGCCGATCAAGGAGAAGACCGGCGGTTCCACGTTCAAGAACCCTCCTGGCCATTCGGCTTGGAAGCTTATCGATGATGCCGGATGCCGCGGCCTGATGAACGGCGGCGCGCAGATGTCGTCGCTTCATTGCAACTTCATGATCAATATCGGCCATGCGACCGGCTATGATCTCGAATATCTCGGCGAGATGGTTCGCCAGCGGGTGTTCGAACATTCCGGCATCAAACTGGAATGGGAGATCAAGCGGCTCGGGATTTTCATGCCGGGACGTGAAGTGAAGCCGTTCCAGGGCGCGACGACGGAATAATTGCTCGGTAAGGTCCGTTCAGGAGGTGTCGGTGACGCTCGTACACAATGAACGGACCAAACTTCTTGCGAACTCGCTAGACCGCCTCTCCACAGCTTGTGTGGCTGCAGGTTTTATCGCGCCAGCAGTTTCGCTGTCGAGTGGTTCCATATCGTTCAGCATTTCGTTGTCGACGGTAATTTCCACCATGGCTTGGCTTTCAGGCGCTTTGATATTACATTTGAGTGCAAGACGTGCTCTTGGAGGGCTGATCCCATGAATGCCCCAACATTCTTCTTTCTATATATTTTGCCGTTCGTGATCGCGGGTGTTGGCTGGGTTGCGGTTCTTTTGAATGAGCGAAGCAGCCGCGCGAAAATACGCATCCAGTCCGGTAAATAACTAGCTTGATATCAAAACAAAAAAGCCCGCGAGACCAATGGCTTCGCGGGCTTTTCTTATGGTTTGATTCCGGTCTGGATCAGGTCAGACCTCTTCCTTGCCTGACAGGAAGATGCAGGCGAGCGTGATGAGCGCTGCGACGAGCAGGTAGTATCCGACATAGGCCATGCCGTAGTTCGCCTGGAGGTAAGTGGCGATATAGGGAGCCAGAGAGGCGCCGAAGATACCTGCGAAGTTGAAGGTGATCGAGGAGCCTGTATAGCGGACGGTGGTCGGGAAGGGGGCTGCGAGCGCAGTCCCGATGAGGCCATAGGTCATGCCCATCAGCACCATTGCGAGAACCACGAACAGGAAGATCATGCCTTCACCGTTGGTCATCAGCGCCGGGAGCAGGAACGAGAATGCTGCAATCAGTACGGTGGTCAGAATGAGCATCTCGCGGCGGCCGTAAAGCTCTGCGAGCTTGCCGATCACGACGATGAAGATACCGAAGACCACTGAGCCGAGAAGCTGCACTTCGAGCGCATCCAGGAACGGCATCTTCAGGACCTTGACGTTGTAGGACAGAAGATAGGCCGAGCCGATATAGAACAGGACGAAGGTGGCTAGTGCCACAAATGTTCCAAGAACGAGGCTGCGCTTATGCTTGCGGAAGAGTTCCGCGACCGGCACTTCGACGCGCTCATGCTTATCGATTGCCTTCTGGAAGGCGGGGGTTTCGGTGATCGAGAGACGAACCCACAGGCCGACAGCGACCAGAATGATCGAAGCGATGAACGGAACGCGCCAGCCCCAGCTGAGCAGAGCTTCCTGTGACATGAAGTGCAGCAGGATCCAGAACACGCCGGACGACAGGAAGAGACCTAGCGGAGCGCCGAGTTGCGGGAACATCCCGTACCAGCTGCGCTTGCCGGGAGGCGCATTTTCGGTTGCGAGCAGAACTGCGCCGCCCCATTCGCCGCCGAGGCCAAAGCCCTGGCCGAAACGGCAAATCGCCAGAAGCAAGGGTGCTATGACGCCAATCTGTTCATAGGTCGGCAGAAGGCCGATCACGACGGTGGAAATGCCCATCGTCAGTAGAGCGGCAACCAGCGTCGTCTTGCGGCCGATACGGTCACCGTAGTGGCCGAACACGATTGCGCCGAGCGGGCGTGCAAAGAACGCGATTGAAAAGGTTGCGAAGGATGCGAGAAGCGCGCTCGTCGGGTCGCTGCCGGGGAAGAACAGCGTCGGGAACACCAGAACGGCGGCGGTCGCGTAAACATAAAAATCGAAAAACTCGATCGTCGTGCCGACCACGCTGGCCGTCAGGACTTGTGCAGGAGAGTTCTTTGCAACAGGCGCTAACGGCTCAGCAGACGGCGAAGCGGATGGCATCGCGTTAGTCATACTGAATTCCAGTTCAGAGAAGTTTTTCTGTAGGCTCTTGGGAGGGCCGGCATGCGAAGTATCGTAATTTTATAGCGGCCGAAACCCTTCGCATCGCAATAAATGGAAAAAAAACGGGCCGTGAGGAGAATCATAAGACGGGTAGGGCCGCCCGTGTCTCGATCTGCGGCGACAGGAGAGGCCGCGTTCTAAAGCGGTGCGTTAACTATTTGCTTCGTAAATTTATCATATGTTTTCAGTGTGTTGGAGTGTCTCATTAAGCAAGGTAAACGATTTGTTAACTATTTTAGTGCACCAATTAGGGACGGGTTCGGTGAGAGTCGCTGATGTAGTGGGCGGTGCAGCTTCGAAATCCGGAGATTGATCTTTTTCAAGGGGTGAAGGATGACCGGCAAGCATGTGGCTGTTTTGATGGGAGGATTTTCCTCCGAGCGGCCTGTCAGCCTGTCGTCCGGCAATGCCTGCGCTGATGCGTTGGAGGGCGAAGGTTATCGCGTTACTCGCGTTGAAGTCGGGCGGGATGTCGGTGGCGTGCTGTCCCAACTCCGTCCCGATGTGGCTTTCAACGCTCTGCATGGTCCATTCGGAGAGGATGGAACTATCCAAGGTATCCTTGAATATCTGGAAATTCCCTACACGCATTCGGGTGTGCTTGCCTCGGCTTTGGCTATGGATAAGGCTCAGGCGAAGCATGTTGTCAAGGCTGCGGGTGTTCCTGTCGCTGACGCTCTGGTGATGGATCGTAAGCAATTTACGAATGTTCATCCCATGCCTACTCCTTACGTTGTGAAGCCGGTTCGGGAAGGGTCCTCGTTCGGTGTGGTTATCGTTCGTGAAGACCAGTCCCATCCGCCGCAGATCGTGACGTCGTCCGAATGGCGTTACGGCGATGAGGTGATGGTCGAGCGTTATGTCTATGGTCGTGAATTGACCTGTGGCGTCATGAATGGTCAGGCGCTCGGTGTGACGGAGGTTGTTCCTGCCGGTCCGGGCTTCTACGACTACGACGCCAAGTATGTCGCTGGTGGCTCGAAACATGTCATTCCGGCGCAGATTTCACCGAATATTTACCAAAAAATACAAACATGGGCGGTCAAGGCGCATGAGGCTGTCGGTTGCCGCGGTGTGAGTCGTTCGGATTTTCGCTTCGATGACCGGTTCTCCGACGAAGGTGAAGTTATCTGGCTTGAGGTGAATACTCAGCCTGGAATGACCCCGACGTCGCTCGTGCCTGAAATGGCTGCTCACGCAGGTTGTTCCTTTGGTGAGCTTGTTCGCTGGATGGTGGAGGACGCTTCTTGTCTACGGTGATCGGCAAAATGGCTGGTGGATCACATCGTCGCTCGGCTCCGGGTGTTTCGGGGGCGGACGATCGTCGCGTCTTGCCGCGCCCGTTGCGTCGCGCCGTGCGCTTCGCCGTCAGTCTTGCCACCGGCAGAATTGATATTCCTCCGCATGCCGGCACTCTCTCGGCATTCGCATTCTTTGCTGCGGTCGGTCTCTATGGGATGTCCCTCGGTGGGCATGGTTATGTCGTTGCGCAGTCCACCACCGCTGCCGTTGGTTTTGCGATCGAAGATGTGCGGGTTTCTGGCAACGATCAGACTTCGGAAATCGACATTCTTCAGCTTCTCGGTCTCGACGGCACGACGTCTCTGGTTGCACTGGATATCGATGCAGCAAGGCGCAAGCTGTCGGAACTGCCCTGGGTCGAATATGCTGAAGTTCGCAAGGTCTATCCGCGCACGATCGAGGTTATGCTCAAGGAGCGCAAGGCTTTCGCCATCTGGCAGCATGGCTCCGAGTTGTCGCTGATCGAAAAGAACGGCTCGGTTATCGCTCCGCTCAAGGATAACAAGTTTGCGTCGCTGCCGCTTTTCGTCGGTCGTGATGCGGAAGTTGCCGCGGCGTCCTTCGCGCAGGAAATGGACAAGTGGCCCGAAATCGCAAGTCGCGTGCGGGCCTATGTTCGTGTTTCCAGCCGTCGGTGGGATCTGCATGTCGATAACGGCATCGTTCTCAAACTGCCGGAAGAGAGGATCTCCTCCGCGCTTGCTCTTCTGTCCAGGCTCGAGAAGGAGCAGGGCGTGCTGGAGCGCGATATCGCTGCGGTCGACCTTCGTCTTGAAGACCGCACAACCATTCAATTGACTTCGGCTGCGGTGGAGCGTCGCGAGCAGGCGCTCGATGCTCGCACCAAGGCCCTCAAAAAAGCTGGAGCGAAATCGTGAGTATGTTCGGTTCCTCCCAATTCGGTATGCCGCGTATGAAGCCCCTGTCATCCAAGCGCAGCCACGTCGTGTCGGTCCTCGATATCGGATCGACCAAGGTCGTGTGCATGATTGCGCGCCTCACTCCGCGCCAGGAAAGCCAGATCCTTCCGGGCCGCACGCATCACATCGAGATCATCGGTATCGGCCATCAGCGTTCGCGTGGCGTGAAGTCCGGTGTGATCGCTGATCTCGATGCTGCCGAAAGCGTTATCCGTCTGGCCGTCGACGCTGCCGAGCGTATGGCCGGCCTCACGGTCGATAGCCTCATCGTCAATGTTTCCGCCGGTCGTCTGGCAAGCGACGTCTATACCGCGACCATCGATCTCGGTGGCCAGGAAGTCGAAAATTCCGATCTTCGCAAGGTTCTGGTGGCGGCAAGCAATCAGTCCCAGCGTCATGATCGCGCTATCCTGCATTCGCTGCCCACCGGCTTCTCGCTGGACGGCGAACGAGGCATCCGTGATCCGTTGTCGATGTATGGCGACGAACTCGGTGTCGACATGCATTTCGTCACCGCGGAACGCATCACGCTGAAGAACCTCGAGCTTTGCGTCAATCGCGCGCATCTCTCGGTCGAAGGCATGGTTGCGACGCCTTATGCCAGCGGTCTTGCGGCTCTCGTCGATGATGAAGTCGAACTCGGCTGCGCTGCCATCGACATGGGTGGCGGCACGACGACTATCTCCGTCTTCTGCGAAGGCAAGCTCGTTCATACGGATGCTATCGGTCTTGGTGGCCATCATGTCACGACAGATCTGGCGCGAGGCCTATCGACTCGGATAGAGGATGCCGAGCGCATGAAAGTCGTACATGGTTCGGCACTCGCCAATGGTGGCGATGAACGTGACGTGATCTCCGTTCCGCCGATTGGCGAGGATGATCGCGATCAGCCGACCCAGGTGCCGCGCTCGCTGGTTACCCGTATCGTTGGCGCCCGCATCGAAGAGACGCTGGAGCTTATTCGTGACCGCATCCAGAAGTCGGGTTTCAGCCCGATCGTTGGAAAGCGTGTCGTCTTGACGGGTGGCGCCAGCCAGCTGACCGGCCTGCCGGAAACGGCACGGCGGATTCTCGCCCGCAATGTTCGCATCGGTCGTCCTATGGGTGTCTCCGGCCTTCCGGCGGCAGCCAAGGGGCCGGCGTTCTCCACCGCAGTGGGACTGATCATCTATCCGCAGGTGGCGGATATGGAAACGCATGCCTCGCAGGGCGGCCTTATCGGCTCGTTCGGCAACGGAACCGGTCGGTTGGCCCGCATGGGACAGTGGCTGAAAGAGAGTTTTTGACAGGGAAGACAGCCCCTGACCTGTCAAAGTGAATTGGAAAAGAATTGGTCAGCTCGGCGATGCGACCAGAAGCAGAAGGAAAAGGTACAATGACTATCAAGCTGAAAAGCCCTGATATCACCGAGCTGAAGCCTCGGATCACTGTTTTCGGCGTGGGTGGTGGTGGCGGCAACGCTGTCAACAACATGATCACGGCCGGGCTCGAAGGCGTCGATTTCGTCGTTGCCAATACCGATGCCCAGGCGCTGACCATGACCAAGGCCGAGCGCATCATCCAGATGGGCGTGCAGGTCACCGAAGGTCTCGGCGCCGGCTCGCAGCCGGAAGTCGGCCGCGCTGCTGCCGAAGAATGCCTCGATGAGATCATCGATCATCTCAACGGTACCCACATGTGCTTCGTCACCGCCGGTATGGGCGGCGGTACCGGTACCGGTGCTGCTCCGGTTGTCGCGCAGGCCGCCCGTAACAAGGGTATCCTGACCGTCGGCGTCGTCACCAAGCCGTTCCACTTCGAAGGCGGTCGCCGCATGCGTCTGGCCGAGCAGGGTATCCAGGAACTGCAGAAGTCGGTCGACACGCTGATCGTCATCCCGAACCAGAACCTGTTCCGCATCGCCAACGACAAGACGACCTTTGCCGACGCATTCGCGATGGCTGACCAGGTTCTCTATTCCGGCGTTGCCTGCATCACCGACCTGATGGTCAAGGAAGGCCTGATCAACCTCGACTTCGCTGACGTTCGCTCGGTCATGCGCGAGATGGGCCGTGCAATGATGGGTACCGGTGAGGCTTCCGGTTCGGGCCGTGCGCTGCAGGCCGCAGAAGCTGCAATCGCTAACCCGCTCCTCGACGAAACCTCGATGAAGGGCGCTCAGGGCCTGTTGATCTCCATCACCGGCGGTCGCGACCTGACCCTGTTCGAAGTCGACGAAGCGGCTACCCGCATTCGCGAAGAAGTCGATCCGGATGCCAACATCATCCTCGGCGCAACCTTCGACGAAGCACTCGAAGGCCTTATCCGCGTCTCCGTCGTTGCCACCGGTATCGATCGCGCTCATGGCGAAGTCGACCTGCGTGCCGCTGAAATGCGCGCTGCGCAGAAGCCGATTATCCGTCCTTCCGCGGCCGTTGCTCCGGCTCCGGCCGCAGCTCAGCCTGTCATGATGCAGGCCCCTCAGGCACCGAAGGCTGCCGACCCGATCGCTGAAACCATCCGTCAGGCAGAAGCCGAAATGGAACAGGTTCTGGCCATCCCGACGCCTGTTGCTCCGGCTCCGCAGCCGCAGCAGGAAGAGTTTCGTCCGCAGAGCCGCATCTTTGCTGCCGCTCCGGTAGAAACTCCGGCTCCCGCTCCGGTCATGAGCCGTCCGGTACAGCCGGCTCCGCAGCCGGCACCGGTCTATCATCAGCCGGCAGCTCCTGCTCCGGTCATGAGCCAGCCGGCTCCGCGTTTGGCACAGCCGGTTCAGCATGAGCCGATCCATCGTGAGCCTGTCATGGAGCCGGTTCGCATGCCGAAGGTGGAAGACTTTCCGCCGGTGGTGAAGGCTGAAATGGAGCATCGCGCTCAGCCGGTAAGCCATGCCCAGGAAGAACGTGGCCCGATGGGTCTTCTGAAGCGGATCACCAATTCGCTCGGTCGTCGCGAAGAGGAAGAGCATGTTCAGTCGGACATGACGACCTCGGCTCCGGCTCCGCAGCGTCGCCCGCTTTCGGCTGAAGCCAGCCTTTATGCTCCGCGTCGCGGCAATCTCGATGATCGCGGTCGTGTCGCTCCGCAGGCGAGCCACGAGGATGACCAGCTCGAAATTCCGGCCTTCCTGCGCCGCCAATCGAACTGAGTTAAAGGCGTATAACAAAGTTGAAGAGGCCCGGGTGATCAGCATCCGGGCCTCTTTTGGTTCATTTTGCTGTTTGTGGAAAAATAGCGTTTTCGATCAGATGTTTACGCCTTGGTAATCGTGCGCTGACAGGGGATGGTGACGTTGTTAGAAAACCGTAACAATCCGAAACGAACAGTGATTTGGAAAGAGCGTATAGCATGCGTATTTAGAACGCTGACGGAGTTGGAACTTCGACTGTCGTTTCAACCGAATGCGAATACGGGCCTGCTGATCACGGGTACGCGGAATAAAGAAGGCTTACGTTAATGACCATTGGATTGCTCGGATTTCAGGCAACGATCGCTGCTCCGGTTACGTTGAGCGGCATCGGTGTTCATTCTGGAGCGCCGGTAATGATCACCTTCCAGCCGGCAGAAGCAGATACGGGTATCGTTTTCAGTCGTAACCTCGAAGATGGAACGTCTGCCGAATATCGCGCCGTCTCATCGCAGGTCGGTCCGACCGATCTCTGCACGGTGCTCGGCTTTTCCCCGGCCAAATGGGTTGCGACCATCGAGCATGTGATGGCAGCACTCTATGCCATGGGCATCGATAACATCATCGTTGAAGTCGATGGTGCAGAGATGCCGATCATGGACGGCAGTTCGTATCCGTTCATCGAAGCGATCGAGCAGGTCGGTACGGTCAATCTCGGGATCAAGCGTCGCTACATCCGCGTCGTGAAGCCGGTGCGAATCGAATCGGGCGCATCCTGGTCTGAGTTCCGGCCGTATGACGGAACGCGATTCGAGGTCGAGATCGATTTCCCGTCTGCACTTATCGGACGGCAGAGCTGGAAGGGTGACCTGACGGCTTCGACCTTTAAGGTAGAGCTTTCGCGTGCCCGTACCTTCGGTTTCATGCGTGATGTCGAGCGTTTGTGGGCGGCTGGCTATGCGCTTGGGTCTTCGCTGGAAAACTCGGTCGTCATTTCCGATGACGAAACGGTCGTGAATGTCGAAGGCCTGCGTTACGCCAAGGACGAGTTTGTTCGTCACAAGACGCTGGATGCCGTGGGCGATCTGGCCCTTGCGGGCGCACAGTTTATCGGCTGCTATCGCTCGTATCGCGGTGGGCACAAGATGAATGCGAACGCGTTGAAGGCTCTGTTGAGCGATCCGACTGCGTATGAAGTTGTCGAAGCTCCGTCTTCCGTCGCAAGCCGCGTTCGTGCAGGTGAATTCGTACCCGTCAACGTGACGGAATGTGCTCCCTGGTTTGCTTGAATATTCTGATCTCCGTCAGACTGGCCGTTCCGCAAGGAACGGCCTTTTTCTTTTCATAAAAGGCACTTGCCGGACGGGCTCGCCACAAAAATGCATTAATGCGGACCCATTGCGTTGCCCTAGCCATGCTTTTATGGCTAGTACGCCGCTGGGTACGAGTAGTTTCATGCGGGACGATCAGGGACTGTCGGATGGCTGATGGAAAGTCTGTAGAAATGCGTAGCTTGACGAGGATCGGCCTCCTGGCGGTTGCACTCATCGGGACAAGTGTTGGTTTGGCTGCTTGCCAGTCCGACAAGGACATCGACATCACGAAGCTGGGCTTCGAAGCCGAGTCTCCCGAGATGTTGTACAATCAGGGCCTGGCCAATATGAAGGCCGGCAATATGGCTGAGGCAGGACGCAAGTTCGACGCCATCGACAAGCAGAACCCGTTCACGGAATGGGGCCGCAAGGCGCTTGTGATGAGCACGTTCGTGAAGCAGCGCATGGGCCGTAACGACGATGCGATCTCGGTCGGCAACCGTTATCTCAAGCAATATCCGAAATCGCAGGATTCGGCCTATGTCCAGTATCTGGTCGGGTTGAGCTATTCGAAGCAGATTTCCGACGTGACGCAGGACCAGAAGGCTGCGGGGAATACGATTGCGGCCATGAGCATCGTCGTCAAAGACTATCCGGATTCGGAATATGTCGAGGATGCCCAGGCCAAGATTCGATTCGCCCGCGACCAGCTCGCCGGCAAGGAAATGCAGATCGGCCGCTATTATCTTGAGCGCAAGGAATACCTTGCCGCCATCCAGCGCTTCCGCAACGTTGTCGAAACCTATCCCAACACCAACCAGGTGGAAGAGGCTTTGGCGCGTCTGACCGAGACCTATTATCGTATGGGTATCGTGGAAGAGGCACAGACGGCTGCGGCAGTGCTTGGACGGAACTATCCTGACAGCCAGTGGTATGCTGATAGCTACAAGCTGCTGCATTCCGGTGGTGTCGAGCCGCGTGAAAACAAGGGATCATGGATTTCGCGCGCCGGCGCAAAGCTCATCGGCGCCTGAGAGACCACAGGTCATTAACGAGGCCACATGCTGATCCAGTTGTCGATCCGCGATATCGTTCTGATCGAGCGGCTAGATCTCGGTTTCGAGGCCGGGCTCTCGGTGCTGACGGGTGAAACAGGCGCCGGAAAATCCATTCTGCTCGACAGTCTTTCGCTGGCTCTTGGCGGTCGCGGTGATGGCGGCCTGGTGCGCCATGGCGAAGACAAGGGGCAGGTGACTGCCGTCTTCGACGTGCCCGGACAGCACGCAGCAAGAAAACTCCTCAAGGAAAACGGCATCGATGACGATGGCGATCTGATTTTTCGGCGCATTCAGTCGGCGGATGGCCGCACGCGTGCCTCAATCAACGATCAACCGGTCAGCGTGCAACTGATGCGCCAGGTCGGTCAGGTGCTTGTGGAAATCCACGGGCAGCATGACGACCGCGCCCTGATCGATACCAATGCCCACCGCATGCTGCTCGATGCATTTGCCGGCTTGTCCGACGATGTTATTCAGGTTGGCGGCCTTTACCGCACATGGCGGGACGCTGAGCGTGGCTTCAAGGCGCATCGCGCCAAGGTGGAGGCTGCGGCCCGTGAGGCCGATTACATTCGCGCTTCGGTCGAAGAACTGGAAGCGCTTTCTCCGCGTGACGGCGAAGAGGACGAACTCGCCGAACAGCGCTCGAAGATGCAGAAATCCGAGCGAATCGCCGGTGACATTTCCGAGGCTTCGGAATTCCTCAACGGCAATGCTTCGCCGGTACCGATGATCGCATCGATGGTGCGCCGCCTGGAGCGCAAGAGCCACGAGGCGCCGGGACTGTTGGAAGAGACGGTCGAGCTTCTGGATCAAGCGCTCAATCACCTTTCCAATGCGCAGATGGAAGTGGAGGCTGCGCTTCGGCGCACCGAGTTCGATCCGCGTGAACTGGAGCGTGTTGAAGAGCGTCTGTTTGCCTTGCGTGCAGCGGGTCGCAAATATTCCGTCGCCGTGGTCGATCTGCCGGCGCTGGCTGAAAAGATGGTGGCCGATCTTGCAGATCTCGATGCCGGTGAGGAAAAGCTCGGGCAGTTGGAGAAGATTGCCGCTGCGGCAAAGACAGAGTTCGATCATGCTGCTGCGGCTCTTTCGGAGAAGCGCAAGGCTGGAGCCGAATCACTTGCCGCCGCCGTCATGGCGGAACTGCCGGCGCTGAAGCTGGAGCGCGCGCGCTTCATGATCGAGGTGACGGCCGATCCGGAGGCTGCCGCCGCCGAAGGGATCGATACGGTCGAATTCCATGTGCAGACCAATCCGGGAACACGTCCCGGCCCAATCATGAAGGTTGCTTCGGGCGGCGAACTCTCGCGTTTCCTGCTGGCGTTGAAGGTTGCTCTGGCGGATCGCGGTTCGGCACCGACGCTGGTGTTCGATGAAATCGATACGGGCGTCGGTGGAGCCGTCGCAGATGCCATCGGCCAGCGGTTGAAGCGCCTGTCGTCTACCGTTCAGGTTCTTTCCGTCACTCACGCGCCGCAGGTTGCAGCGCGCGCGGCGACGCATCTTCTGATCTCGAAGGGACCGGCGGCTGACGGATCCGAGAAGATTGCAACACGGGTTGCCACGATGGAGCCTGAGCATCGCGCGGAAGAAATCGCCCGCATGTTGTCAGGTGCTTCGGTAACCGACGAGGCGAGGGCGGCTGCGGCGGCGCTTCTTTCAGGTAACGGCTGATCCGGCTCTCGGACCGTGCCGCTGTTATTCCGCCGGATGAAGCTCGCGTGTTTTTCCAGCCATGCGGTTGATGACGTCGTCCTTCCAGACAAAGCGGTGGATCAGCACCATGGCAATGTGCCCGGCGATCATCGCAAGCAGTGTCCAGGCGAAGACGCCGTGGAGCAGGTTGGCCGGTGCCACCATCCATCCAATATTATCAGTGCTGCGCGGTACGATCTCGAAGCCGAAGAGGGCAAGTCCCCATTCGGAACCGAATGCACGCAGGAATGCGACGGCGGGGATGAAGAGCATCAGGATATAGAGACAGATATGCCCGATGCGGGCCGCAGCGCCCAGCAAACCGTTTTCATGCTTCGGCCGGTTCTTGAGGTTAAGGAAGCCCCAGAGGGCGCGCAGTGCTGCGAGCAGAAGTATAGTCGCACCCAGTTCCCCATGGGTGCTGTTGAGCAGGTCGGTGAGAGCCGATCGGCCGAAAAGCCGGTTGATGACGATGCCGGAGAATTGCCAGAGCAGGATCGCGGCCATGCTCCAGTGGAACATACGGGTCACAAGGCCATAGCGCAGTCCGTTGTCCCGCCAGCCAGTTGTCATCCTCGTCATCTTCCGCCTGTTTGATAATTTGAACCTGAATGTCGCAGGCAGGTATTACGAGGTGGCAGGGGATTACGTCCAGTCGTTGGCTCCTCATATTCAGGTTCGTTTCCCCAACATGTTCGTGAGTTTTCCGCGCCATCGACCCGCCGCGGTTCTTCCAATCCACGGTGATTGCACTAGAAAAGCGATGAAGATGGAGATTCCCCGCATGGCCGCCGATCAGACCGCAATCGAAATGCTGACCGAAGAGACGGCTGCTGCCGAACTGGAGCGGCTGGCCAAGGAGCTGGCGCATCACGACGAACTCTACCATGCCAAGGATGCGCCGGAGATTTCCGATGCGGATTACGATGCTCTGAAGCGTCGCAACAGCGCCATCGAGGAGCGTTTCCCGCAGCTCATTCGATCCGACAGCCCTTCAATCACGGTTGGCGCTGCACCGCTTGCGACCTTTGCCCCGATCACGCACGCCCGGCCGATGCTGTCGCTCGACAATACGTTTTCCGATGAAGACGTGCGGGATTTCGTCAATTCGGTCTATCGGTTCCTGGGGAACCTGCCGGACAACTCGATCGCCTTTACGGCGGAACCGAAGATCGACGGCCTGTCCATGTCGATCCGCTACGAGGATGGCGTTCTCGTCAATGCCGCGACCCGCGGCGACGGTACGACGGGCGAAAATGTCACCGCGAATGTAAAGACGATCAGGGAAATCCCGCAGCGCTTGCCAAAAGGTGTGCCGGCCGTGGTTGAGGTGCGCGGTGAGGTCTATATGGCCAAAAGCGATTTTCTGGCGCTGAATGCCGAGATGGAGGCGCTGGGCAAGCAGCTTTACGTCAATCCGCGCAATACCGCCGCCGGGTCGCTCCGTCAGCTCGATGCGAAGGTTACCGAGAGCCGCAAGCTGAAATTCTTCGCTTATGCATGGGGCGAGATTTCCGAGCCGAACGACCTACCGAAGAGCCAGTACGAGATGGTGCAGACCTTCAAGCACTGGGGCTTTCCGGTAAACCCGCTGATGAAGCGGCTGACTTCTGTCGAAGACATCCTTGCGCATTACCACGATATCGGCTTGGCCCGCCCGGATCTCGACTATGATATCGACGGCGTCGTCTACAAGGTCGATCGGCTGGATCTGCACGCGCGTCTCGGTTTCCGCTCGCGCTCACCGCGCTGGGCGACTGCGCACAAGTTTCCGGCAGAGCAGGCTTTCACCACTGTCGAAAACATCGATATTCAGGTCGGCCGTACGGGGGCTTTGACGCCGGTTGCACGTCTGACACCTATCACCGTCGGTGGCGTGGTTGTCACCAATGCGACGCTGCACAACGCCGATTATATCGAGGGTATCGGCAATTCCGGCGAGCGTATCCGCGAGGAAGGCCACGATATCCGCATTGGTGATACGGTCATCGTACAGCGGGCAGGGGACGTTATTCCGCAGGTGCTCGATGTGGTAATGGAGAAGCGCCCGGCGGATGCGAAGAAATACGAATTTCCGAGCAAGTGCCCGGTCTGCGGCAGCCATGCGGTGCGTGAGAAGAACGAAAAGACCGGCAAGCTCGATTCCGTGACGCGTTGCACAGGCGGATTTGTCTGCCGCGCGCAGGCGACGGAACATCTGAAACATTTCGTTTCGCGCAATGCTTATGACATCGAGGGATTCGGGACAAAGCAGGTCGATTTCTTCTTCGAGAGCGAAGACGATGCGCTGAAAATTCGAACCGCGCCGGACATTTTTACGCTGAAAAGGCGGCAGGAGAATTCGCCGCTGACAAAACTCGAAAACATCGAGGGGTTCGGCAAGGTCAGCGTCAGGAAACTGTTCGACGCCATCGATGAACGTCGTTCGATCGCACTCAATCGCTTCATTTATGCGCTTGGCATCCGGCATGTCGGTGAAACGACGGCGAAGCTGCTCGCCCGCCATTACGGCACCTACGAGGCTTTCGATAGGGCGATGAAGGAAGCCGCGTCACTGACTGGTGATGCTTGGCAGGATCTGAACAATATCGAAGGCATCGGCGAGATCGTCGCCCGCGCCATCGTCGAATTCTTCAAGGAACCGCGCAATCTCGATGTCATCAACCGGTTGCTCGAAGAGGTGACACCGCAGGCCGCGGAGCAGGTTGCAGCTTCGGACAGTCCGGTGGTGGGCAAGACCGTCGTATTCACCGGCTCGCTGGAACGGTTCACCCGCGACGAAGCCAAGGCTCGAGCAGAAGGCCTTGGCGCGAAAGTCGCCGGTTCGGTCTCGAAGAAAACCGACTACGTCGTCGCCGGTCCCGGCGCCGGTTCCAAGCTGGACAAGGCTCGGGAACTCGGCGTCGAGGTGATGACGGAAGACGAGTGGCTCACCTTTATCGGTGGCTGATCGTCAGGTTCTGATCCGTGCCATGGAATAGGCATCGACATAGCTACCGTCACGAAAGGCAAACTCCTTCATCCGGCCTTCGGTAACAAAACCGTGGCGTTCGTAGAGCCGGATGGCGGGCTCGTTGTCGGTATAGACCGTCAGCTCGATGCGGCGCAGGTTGAACCAGTTGTCGGCAAGCGCGAGGATCTCTCCGATCAGCGCCTTGCCGATACCCTTGCCGACATAGGCATCGTGCACGCCCATGCCGATACTGCCGACATGGACGCGGCGATTGGCAAGACGCGTCAGTCCTGCATCGCCGACAATCCTGCCGTCGAGAAGGGCGATCAGACCGGTCATGCTGGCCGGCTGGTTTTCGATGCCCTTGCGGATTTCCTCCGGCGTGTGGTGCGGCGTACGCAATGTACCGTTTCGGTAACCCGGCATGTTATGCAGTGTGACGATACCGTCTGCATCCGACGGTCTTCGTGCACGGATGACAAGGCCTTTGGGCCATACCGCATCTTTTGCCAATGGTGTGGGATTTTCCAGTTCGTTCATGTCGCTCTCTCTGGTTTTGCCGAAGCAGAGCGGAACGATGCCGACCCTGCCATCATGGGGCAGGGTGGTGGACGGATGACCGGCTAACGCGCCAAAACCGCCACGCGCCCTGCAGGGCGAATGGTCACGGTCACGTGGCTAAGGGCGATAAAGCTGTTCATGACACGGATTTGGGCATGGAAATTTGATGTGGTCAAGCCGCCGCATCTGCGGCGCTTTGCCGAATCATACTGCCCGGCCTAAAAGCGTCGCACTTGTTTAATCGGAATTTCACCTTGAAGACGATCGCAATCGATTTTGAAACCGCCAACGAGCAGCGCGGGAGCGCCTGTTCGGTCGGGCTTGCCTGGATCGAGAATGGCAAAGTCATTCGCGTTGAAGAACGGCTGATCCGCCCGAAGGACATGCGGTTTTCATCGTTCAACATTGCAATACACGGAATCCGGCCCGAACAGGTGGAGGATGCAGGCGAGTTTCCCGAGGTGATGGACGAATTTGCCGATGATTTCGCCGGCGCTACGATGATCGCACACAACGCGGCTTTCGATTTCAGCGTCTGGCGTGCCTGTCTCGATCAGTACCGTCAGTGCTATCCGGAATTATCCTATCTGTGCAGCGTCAAGATGGCCCAGAAGGTTTGGCCGCATCTGATTTCGCACAAGCTCAATATCCTCGCGCAACATCTTGGCCTGAGCTTTCTTCATCACAATGCCGCCGAGGACGCGGCCATCTGCGCCGAAGCCTCGATCGCGATTGCGGCCGAATTGAACGTGTCTGAGATCAGGGATGTGCCTGCTGCTATCGGAATGAAGGCCGGTCGCCTGTTCTCCAGCGGCTACGAGGCCTGCACGCTGCGCAAGCAGCCAGCGGCGGCTCTTGGCAGGTGACCGCCGTCGTCATGTCTTGCAAGCGGCGGGCCGCACCTTATCTCTGATCCCGAATTGTTGATCGGAGATTTGCCCATGCCCCGTCTGAACCGTCGAACTCTATCGTTCGTTTCCGCTGCCGTCGTTCTGACCGGTATTGCGGCCGCTCCGGCTATTGCCGAGGTCGTCGGCAAGGTCGGCGTCGACTGGATCGGCAATGACATCATTGTCGAGGCTGTGCCTGATCCGCAGGTCAAGGGCGTCACCTGCCATGTCACCTATTTCGATCGCAGCGTGATCGACCGTCTGCGGAATGGTAACTGGTTCGAGGATCCGTCCAACAGCTCGATCGCCTGCCGACAAACGGGGCCGGTGGAAATCGGCGACATTGAACTTGGCAAGGGCGGTGAAGAAGTCTTTCGCCAGGGGCGGTCGCTCATCTGGAAGGATCTTTTGGTCAAGCGTATCTATGACAAGACCAATGACACGCTGATTTATCTCGCCCATTCCCGTCAGGTTGTGGAAGGTTCCGCCAAGATGGCCATTTCCACCGTACCGCTTTACGGTCAGCAGGTGACCTGGACAAAAGGGAAGCCGGCGCCCTGAGGTAATTTTACTCGACGATCATGAAAAAAGCCGGGCGCGATGCGTGCCCGGCTTTCCCATTCGTCTCACACCGCCTTTAGCGGATATAGACAACCTTGCCGCCATTCGCGGCGGTCTGGATCGCGATCACATTGGCCAGTTCGACATTCTGCATAGCCAACGCGTCAGCAAGGCCCGGATCAGACTGAAGCTCGGCCTGAGCATCCTGGATTACGTCAGGGCTCGGATTGCTGACGGACTGCGGCAGACGGCTGCCATTGCCCGAACTCGGGTCATTGGTCACGTTGACCACAGTCACACCGGCGGTCGATGTGGCGGGAAATTGGCTATCCATCGTCTGGGCGGATGCGCCGGCTGCAAATGCGGAGGCGGAAATGAGGGCGGCGAGTGCAATGGCCTTGTTCATGGAAAATCTCCTTGTTGTCGTTTTCTTTCACGCGACGAAAAACGTTATCGGGAGCGTTTGTTCGTTGCCTCGTGTCTGAGTTGACATCCACTAAACCGCAGGACTCTCCGGAAGGTTTCATAAAAAAATCTTTATTTTGCAATGGCTTGTTGTTCCATCACATGTGCGTGCGACACGTATTGGTGAAGTTATGCAAGATAAACGAAAACGCCCGGCGTGATGTCACGCCGGGCGTTTTGGAAATTGCAGACCGTTTAAGGAGCTTAAGCTGCTTCGCGCGAAAGTTCGTCGGCGATGACGGTGTCGAGATTGAGGAAGCAGACCATCGTCTTTTCCAGAGCCACGATACCGCGGCAGAAGTCGCGCTGTGCTTCGGGAATGATTTCCGGTGCCGGCTGCAGGTCTTCGCTCTTGATCGTCATCATGTCGGAAACCTGCTCGACCAGAAGGCCTACCAGCTTGCCGCGAATGTCGGTGACGATGATGGCCGAACGCTCGGACGGTTCCGTCATCTTCATGCCAAGGCGGCAAGCCATGTCTATGACCGGGATGACGGCGCCGCGCAGGTTGATGAGGCCGAGGACGTAAGGCGGGGTGTGCGGCATCGGCGTGACCGGTGCCCAGCCGCGAATTTCGCGGATCGCCATGATGTCGATGCAGAACTCCTGATCTCCGAGATGAAAGGAGACGATCTCGAGATAGGCGCCGGACTGCTTTATCGCATTGCTCATGTCAGAACTCTTCCATTTGGCTGAGAGGCCCGGACAGGCGGGGCTTCAGGAATCAGGTTGAGATGATCTTTGCCGTGCATAAGTGAAAAACCGGTGAATCCCTGAACAATGTCTGACCGTTTCGGTCTGCGACATACGGCAGCAGGTAAATCTGTTCAGCTCAGATCAATTCGTATAGAACAGCAGCATGCAAGCGAGCTCCAACCACCCGTTCTTCCTACCTGCGACGCTCGTTTTGGGGCTCGCCATCCTTGGCTTGTCGCTGGCGGGCTTTCTGGGGTGGATCAAATACGGCTCTTCCATCTTGCTGGCTGCGGGAGAGACGGCCTTGTCCTGGTGCTTTTGACCGCGGAACATGGCTGTTCGGCTACGGCATGTTGAATTGCGCCACTGAGCGGTTGCGTTTATCCCTGTGACATTCTTTTCCTGAATAAGAGACTGACCAATGAAAAGCCTTCGGATCGCCCTCTGGATTGCAGTCTTTGCTCTTGCGGGCGTTCTCGTATGGCTGACGCTGGAGGTCACCCGGCAAAAGCAGGATCTGGCCGAGGGGCCGTTCGGTGTGCCGTTCCGCCTCGTTGCTCAGGATGGCCAGCCGATTACGGAACAGGCTTTCCGGGAAAAGCCGACTGCCTTGTTCTTTGGCTTCACCCATTGCCCGGAAGTGTGCCCGACAACCTTGTTTGAGCTGAACGCCTGGATGCAGAAGGTCGATCCGGATGGGACGAAATTGAACGGCTATCTCGTCAGCGTTGATCCTGAGCGTGACACGCCGGAACTGCTGGGCCTTTACATCTCCAACGTTACCGATCGCATCAAGGGCATTTCGGGACCGCCGGCTGACGTTCTTGCGATGATCAAGGGCTACAAGGTCTATGCCAAGAAGGTGCCGGTGGATGAGGCTGATCCCAACGGTGATTACACCATGGATCATACGGCGTCCGTTTTCCTGCTGGATCAGAATGGCCGATTTGCCGGCACGATCGCTTACGGGGAAAATGCGGAAACAGCCGAGAAGAAGCTCGCCAACCTGATCAAGGGCTGATTGGCGGTGTTTGAGTGCGTTCCCGGTTGAACGGTGCACGGCTTCTGTGGCAATGGTCTGCGCAACAATCAGCTGAGAGAGAAGACCGTGAGCGAGATCCGCCTTTACGTGACAGTCAATGAAGTAAAGGCGGGCGAAGTGCTCGACCTCCTGTCGGATGTGTTCGGCGAGGAAGACTTTGCGATCGCCACCACAGAGGTCGATGAAAAACGCGATATATGGGAAGCTTCCGTCTACATGATGGCTGACGACGAGGAGATGGTCCGCGAGCGGGTGGCAGCCGCTTTGGCGGAGCCATTTCCGGATCTGACGATCTCTCGCGAGATCATTCCCGATGTCGACTGGATCGCGAAATCGCTTGAGGGGCTGAAGCCGGTTCGCGCCGGTCGGTTCATCGTGCACGGCTCGCATGATCGCGACAAGGTTCGCGAGAACGATGTGGCGATCGAGATCGACGCGGGGCAGGCATTCGGTACCGGTCATCATGGCACGACGGCCGGTTGCCTGGAGGTGATCGACAAAGTGCTGCGCGCCAGAACGGTCAGAAATGCGCTTGATCTCGGCACCGGTAGCGGCGTTTTGGCGATTGCCGTGCGCAAGGTCAGAAAAATCCCGGTTCTTGCAACCGATATCGACCCCGTCGCTGTCGGCGTGGCGCGAGAAAACGTTCGGCGTAATGGTATTGCCAACGGGATAAGGGTGGAAACGGCATCGGGATTTCACTCTCCGGCCTTCCGTGAAGATGGACCGTTCGATCTCATCATTGCCAATATTCTCGCCCGTCCGCTGATGAAGATGGCACCTGAACTCGGCCATCATCTGGCGCCCGGCGGATCGGTCATCCTATCAGGGATTCTGGCTGCACAACGCTGGAAAGTTATTGCAGCCTATAACGGTGCCGGCATGCGGCATCTCTCCACGATCTGGAGAAATGGCTGGGTGACGATGCATTTCACCAATCGGTGACGTCGCGCGATTGGCTTGCGCCAGGCGCATAGCAGCAATGACTGATGTCCAAGGCACTAAAAAAGGCGACGCTTTCGCGTCGCCTTTGCAGGCTTTTCGCCTGAATGTCCGCGAGCACATGGGAGGAACTGCTGCTCAAGCGGACGGTATTAACTTCGGAGCCGGTGAGCTCCAGATGATCCGCAGATCAGAAGATGTAGGTCGTTGCGCCCTTGCGACGAAGCTCTTCGCGGCTGGTGCCGAGGTTCTTCAGGGTGGTGTCGTCGAGGCTCATGAGAGCGCCGTTGACGTAACGGGAAACCTGCTTTTCGCGGGCTTCAACAACGCGGTTCATTGCATTACGGAAAAACGACTTGGCCATGGAACTTGTCCTCTGTTTCACTGTGTCACTCGGTATGGCTGAGATATAAGCGTGATCTTGCTGCATAGTGAGTAGGCTTCAATCAACGGTGATATGCGTTTGGTGCATGACTGTGTGAGGTGTGCTCAGATAATCGGCACATGGCCTCGAACCAGATCACTTGTTCCGTGCTGCTAGCCGAGTTCTGCCCGCAGCCTGACTTCTTGTTTGCCGCATGCCCTTGGCGCAAAAGCACTGCTCACTTTTTGCGCGGCATGCTTTAACATCGGCGACCAGCGGAATCACATCAGCGGAATGGCAGCCATGTTTCAGTCTTTCGACAATAAATCCTCTCCCCAATTTGGCCGTGAACGTGTCGCGGCGCTTCGCGCACGGTTTGCCGAGCTCGGGATCGACGGCTTTCTTGTGCCGCGCGCCGATGAATATCAGGGCGAATATGTTCCGATCTCCGCAGAAAGATTGTCGTGGCTCACTGGGTTTACCGGCTCTGCGGGGATCGCACTCGTCACCCAGAAGGAGGCCATCGTCTTTGTCGATGGCCGATATGTGACACAGGTTGCGGAGCAGATCGATGGCAGCGTGTTTACGCCCGGGGATCTCGTCAATGAGCCGCCGCATCTGTGGCTTCGATCGCATGTTCAGCACGGTTTTCGCCTGGGTATCGACCCGTGGCTGCATGGTGGGCTTGAGGTGAAAAGACTTGAGAAGGCTTTGGAGGAGATTGGCGGATCGCTGGTACTCCTGTCCGAAAATCCGCTGGACACGGCCTGGGCCGATCGTCCGGCCGAGCCGCTCGGTGCCGTTGCCGTTCAGCAGGAAATGCATGCCGGAAAATCTGCCGCTGAGAAGATCGCCGAGATCGCAGAGGGCCTGAAGGCGAAGAATATTGCTGCAGCCCTGATCGCAGATCCGTCTTCAGTCGCCTGGATATTCAATATTCGTGGCGCGGATGTTGCCCATACACCGCATCCGCTTTCGCGCGCGCTGATCAGCGCAGATGGCAAGGCGGAATTGTTCATCGACGAACGCAAGCTCGGCGATGAAGCCCGCGCTCATCTGCAGCCGCTCGCGGCCACAAAGACGCCTTCGTCTCTGATCGAGCGGATCAGCGCTTACGCTGCCGATGGCGGCCGTATTCTCGTCGATCCGGAATTGACGGCGCTTGCGTTGATCGCCGCCATCGAGACGGCAGGCGGCGTGGTGGTCGAGGGAACCGATCCGGCGCGTCTGCCGCGTGCCATCAAGAATGCGGTGGAGCTGAAAGGTTCGGCGGACGCGCATGTTCAGGATGGCGCTGCGATGGTGGAGTTCCTCTATTGGCTCGATCAGGCCAAGCCGGGATCGCTCACCGAAATCCAGGCCGTCGAGGCGCTCGAGGCCGCACGCGCACGCGTCGGGCAGAACCTGCAGAACCCGCTGCGCGATGTTTCGTTCGACAGCATTGCCGGTGCGGGCGAGCATGCAGCCATCATGCATTATCGCGTCACCCGCCAGAGCGACCGCAAAATAGAGGCAGGTGAGCTGTTCCTGATCGATTCAGGCGCGCAGTACATCAACGGCACGACAGACATTACCCGTACCGTGGCGATCGGTGAGGTGCCGAACGATCGCAAGCGTTTCTTCACGCTGGTGCTGAAGGGAATGATCGCGATCAGCACGGCGCGTTTTCCCAAGGGCACGCGCGGCTGCGACCTCGATCCTCTGGCGCGTATCGCTTTGTGGAAGGCCGGAGGTGATTTTGCTCACGGCACCGGGCACGGCGTCGGTTCCTATCTCTCCGTGCACGAGGGGCCGCAGCGCATTTCGCGGCTTGCCACGCAGGAATTGTTGCCCGGCATGATCCTGTCCAACGAACCGGGCTATTATCGCCCCGGTCATTACGGCATCCGCATCGAGAACCTGATCTTCGTTCGCGAAGCCGAGGAGGTTGTCGGCGGTGACATGCCCATGCGTTCTTTCGAAACGCTGACCTGGTGCCCGATTGATCGTCGTCTTGTCGTTGCGTCCTTGCTGACCGCCGACGAGCTGGATTGGTTGAACGCCTATCACGCCACGGTACGTGAAAAACTGCTGCCGCTTCTCAACCATGCCGACATCAAGGCATGGCTGGAAACGGCAACTGCGCCGATCGTCTGAAAATCAGACTCCGAAACCCAGGCCATAACGGGCGGCCATTACGGCCGCCCAGCCTACAGCGAGAAGCGTGAGGCCCGGAAAGCGCAGGCCCACGACGAGCGCCACCGCCATTGCGATCTTGATATCCCATCCGCCGTACACGAAGGGCTGAGCTACGAGCGTGGTCAGAACTGCAGCCGGTACGGCGTTAAGCGCCGATTCCAGCCTTGGCGGAATGCGCTTCATGCTGCTCATCAGCACATAACCGCCGATACGGGTGAAATAGGTTGCGATCCCTGCAATGAGGATCAGCAGCGCCGTATTCGGATCGATGGAGAAGGCTGTTACCTGGTTTTCCATATTACATCGCCTCCTTTTCCATCTCCGACACTTCCGGTTCGACATGCGCCTTGGGCGGCGGCAGGATGACCGCGACGAGAATGCCGAGAACAGCGCCGACACTGATGTGCCAGGGAGAGCCGATGAAATGGAAGGCGATGACGGAACTGACGCCGCCTGCCAGCATCACGGGAAAGAAGTTGTGGCGGCTCCTGAACCCCATGGTCAGGCCGAGAAAATAGACGGGCATCAATACGTCGATGCCATAGGCTTTCGGATCGCCGATCATGCGACCGAAATAGGCGCCGATCATGGTTGTCATGACCCAGGATACCCAGACAACCGCTCCCATGGCGAAATACCAGCGGAAAGTGACTGGCTTTCCGGTCTCTTCCCGTTTCACGGTCTCGGCAAACTGCGGGTCGACCAGCAGAAAGAAGGAGAGCCAGCGCTCGGCATGGGGGAAACGTCCGATGACACCCGCGAGCGCCGCCGAATAAAGCACATGGCGAAAGTTTACCGCGAGAATGGAGAGCACGATAATCCATGCAGCAACATGGTGGCCGAACAGTTCGATGCCGACCAGCTGGCTGGCGCCGCCGTAAACGAGCCCGCTCATCAATGCGGCTTCGGCGATGCTGAAACCGTTATCGACAGCGATGGCGCCGAAAAGAATGCCGAACGGGGCCGAAGAAATGGCGACGACGGCGCCCTTTTTCAGGCCATTGGTCAGCTGTTCGTGTCTACTCATGCGATGTTCCCGGGGATGGCGGTTCCAGGCGGGCCTGATCGAGCAGGTTTCCGCATTGACCGCGTCTTTTTCTGTAGGTTGTGCGTGTAGAAGCAGTCGCATCGACTGGCAATCGAATTGCGTTTATTCAATCCATCGATTTTGCTGATCGATGTCGAGCTTGAGCAACGTTACCAGCCTCGGGAGCAGGACGGTTTATCCGTCAATCTGCAAGAATGGCGTCGCTGGTGACAATATCGATGCCGCGCTCGTGCATTTCCGAAATCGCATTCTTGACGCCTTGCGGATCGATGCCGCGGCTTGCATCGGATATGAAGCGGACATTGACCCCAGGCAACATTTCGCGTGCGTCGATTGCCGAAAACTTGACGCAATAGTCTGTCGCCAGCCCGCAAATGTCGAGTTCGGTTATCAATTGGGCTTTCAGGTAGCCGGCGAGGCCGGTCAGTGCGGCACGATCATTGTCGCGAAAGGCGGAATAGCTATCGACCGCAGGGTTCTCGCCCTTCTGCTGAATATAGTCGATCTCGCTTACATCGAGGTCTGGGTGAAATTCTGCGTCGGTGGTGCCTTGCACGCAATGATCCGGCCACATGACCTGCGGCTGGCCGGAAAGCTCGCCCAGATCGAAAGGCTTCTTGCCGGGATGTTGCGAGGCAAAACTGCCGTGGTTGGCGGGGTGCCAATCCTGAGAAGCGACGATGACGTCATAACCGCCGTCGCTGATCAGTCGGTTGGCGACGGCGATAACCGAATCTCCGTCCGGTACTGCAAGGTTTCCGCCAGGGCAGAAACCGTTCTGCAGGTCGACCAGCAGCAGTGCTTTCATGACGCTCTCCCGCGTTTGTGCCGGCAGAATGCCAAGCCCGCACTCGGCGATCAAGAAAATTATTCAAGAAATTCATGGTCATTACAATGGTAATGTTTCGATATCTAAATTAGAAATAGCTTATTAAGTATGTTGCGAAATGATTGGTTATCCGAATTGGAGGGGTCACCATGAAGCGCCTTATTCTTCCCGCAATCGCCTTGCCCGTCACACTTGCCTCCGGCTTTTACAGTACCACCGCCCATGCGCAGTCAGCGCCGCTGGTGAATGTCTGCTCGGGCCTGAGTGTCGATCTGCCTGTTCTGCAGCCTGTTACCTCAGGCATACTGGATCCGTTGCTCAGCCCTTTGGCGTCTCTCATCAATCTCAACCTTACCGATGCCCTCAGCGGCAAGAATATCGGCCTCAACGTGCTCGATACGAATGGCCAGGCGGTGAATAGTGCGGATTGTGGTCTGGTTGCCGACTCGGTGGATATTGACGATGCGCGCGGTATCTCAATGGGTGGCGGCAGCCTTAGCGGGCTTGGCGGGGCGGGGAATGCGGCGTCCGTTGCGGGGGAGGTGAATTCGGTTGCCATCGGTAACGGAGCGACGACAAGTGCCACTGCCACGAATGCGATTGCACTCGGTTTGCGTGGCACCGTGACCGCCGCAAACGGTGTGGCACTCGGCGCTGATACGAATGTAAGCGCTGCCGGCGGTGTCGCACTCGGCTCCGGCTCGGTGGCGTCGCGTGGCGGTATGAACGGCGCGACCGAACTCTTCTCTGGAACGGCGGTCTCTTCCACCGCCGGGGCCGTTTCGATCGGCACTGCGGGTAGCGAGCGCCAGATCACCAATGTTGCAGGCGGTACGGCCGATACGGATGCCGTCAATGTTCGCCAGCTGCGTGCGGTCAACAATGCGGTCACCACCGGGCTGGGGGATGTGGCTATCGCTCTTGGCGGCGGGGCAACCTATAACAGCAGCACCAATGTCTTTACCGGGCCAAGCTATACGCTGCGTGGCAATACCTATACCGATGTCAACACGGCGCTTCAGGCGATCAATTCCTTCATCGGTGGCGCCGGGACAAACGGAGCCTTGGCGGCAAACAATACCAGCGGCCTGCCGAATGCGGTCGCGACCGGCGCGGACGCAACCGCTGTCGGTTACGGCTCAAGCGCTGCTCACGCCAACAGCACGGCGATCGGCCGCGGGGCGACCACCACCCGTGCAGGGCAGGTGATGATCGGCACCTCGACGAATACCTATACGATGCCGGGCGTGACATCGGCTGCTAGCCGGGCGGCGCAAAGCGGGCCGACACAGGTTCTGACGACCGATGCGGCGGGCAATATCGCGACGGCCAATCTTGACGTCAACCGGATCAGTTCAGACATCTCCAATCTACGCGGCGATGTTTCCAGCCTGCGCAGGGAGACACGCAAGGGCATTGCCGCGGCAATGTCGATGACGGCCGCGCCAAAACCTTCGGCGCCGGGCAAGACATCCTGGTCGACCAATGTTGCCGGATATCACGGCGAAGTGGCGACGAGCTTTGCTGTCGCCCACATGTTCGACAGCAACTACCCCGTCGTCTTCGATGCCTCGGTTGGTTATTCGCCCGGTGGAACACCCGGCGTTCGCGTCGGTCTTTCCGGCGAATTCTAGCTAGAGCGCCGAGATCCCCTGCCGAACTGGTACTCCCCCCGCCATTCGGCTCGTTCCACCCCGCGATCCCCCTCGCGGGGTGGAATGTTTTTGGTGTCGTTTTTGCCTCCATTTCGCAAATCCGGAGAAAATCATTCTCCCGTTCGTTGCTGTGGTAAAAACACCTACCTCGTCATACTTTGGCGATACCGCTACCTAAGGCGCAAATTTAGGAGCTTCATTCCATGACGATTTCGTCTTCCCTCGGTTCCGGATCGCCAGTAGCGCCATCGCTCGGAGCGCCCGGTCTTGTTTCCCTTATCGTTCTTGTCGCAGGCACGCTCGCGCTCGGCGCGGTTTATGGACCTGCGCAGGGGGCTCTGTTTCTCATTGGTGGCGCGCTGGGCATCTCGCTTTATCACGCAGCCTTCGGTTTCACCTCCGCCTGGCGGGTCTTTATCGCTGAGGGCAGGGGACGGGGTCTACGTGTGCAGATGATCCTGCTTGCGCTAGCCGTCATCCTGTTCTTCCCGTTTCTTGCGAGCGGTACGCTGTTCGGCAATGAAGTTCGCGGCAATATTTCGCCGGCCGGGATCGGTGTCATTGCCGGAGCCTTCATGTTCGGCGTCGGCATGCAGCTCGGCGGCGGATGTGCTTCCGGCACGCTGTTTACCGCCGGTGGCGGCAATGCCCGCATGCTGGTCACGCTGTTCTTCTTCATCGTCGGGTCGTTGATCGCCACTCTGCATACCGCCTGGTGGGCAGCGCTGCCGTCCTTGCCGCCGACTGCGCTGTTCCAGACGTTCGGTGCTGCCGGTGGTATTGCTGTGTCGCTGGTCATTTTCGGCGCCATTGCAGCCATCACCGTGTTTGTCGAGAAAAAGCGCAACGGTGCGCTGGAACAGACTCCACCGTCGCCGCGTCAGGGCTTTGCGCGCTATCTGCGTGGACCGTGGCCGCTGGTTTTCGGTGCGATTGCGCTGGTTATCCTGAATTTCGCGACGCTTGCCATCGCCGGCCGCCCTTGGGGTGTCACCTCCGCCTTCGCGCTTTGGGGCGCCAAGGGTGCGCCGTTGATCGGCATCGATCCGGCTTCCTGGCCCTATTGGCAGCAGCCGGGCAATGCCAAGGCGCTGGCGTCCAGCGTGTTTGCCGATGTGACCTCGGTCATGGATTTCGGTATCATCGCAGGGGCCATGCTGGCTGCCGCACTTGCCGGAAAGTTTGCCCCGAACCTCGATATTCCCCTGCGCTCCGTGCTTGCGGCAGTCGTTGGTGGCCTGCTGTTGGGTTACGGTGCGCGAATTGCCTATGGCTGCAATATCGGCGCTTATTTCTCGGGGATCGCTTCGGGAAGCCTGCATGGCTATCTCTGGGCCGTCGCAGCTTTCGCCGGTAATGTTGTCGGCGTGAAATTCAGGCCGTGGTTCTTTAGTGAAGGTCGTGCGATCCGCCGGATCGACGGCTGAAATTATCGCCAGACTCGATATCAGACGGCCACGCTTTGCGTGGCCGTTTTTCATCATTGGCGTTTTTTCTTCATCTGCCGCTTAGCGTCGCATCCCCTGCGAATTATTCCCGCTGCCTTGTATAACCGGGCTTTTGTCGCTAAACAGCAACAGTCGCCAGCTTGACCTGCCTTAATTGACGAGGCCAGAAACACAGCCTCGCCGCATTTCGGTTAAACTTCCGGCGGCATGCGCTTTTATGAGCGCCATCGAAACTGATCGGGGCGGCGTAAAGACATTGGTTACCATAATCGTTCATTCTCTCACCCATTCGCAGGGTGGTTTTGTGCGGAGTGAGTCCGCTTCTGAAATCAACTCTAGTCTGGTAGGCGAGGCGCTTTTTGCGACCTTTGCGGTGATGAGTAACGGTTCGGGTAACGAGTGATGGTGCGTAGGGTCGAAGCCTCCACAAAGCGGAAACAGGTCTCGAAGCGATCGGCAAAGCGCAAGCACGGTCGATCGATTTTCATGAATATCGCGATCGGCATCGGATTGACCGCTTCGGCGCTCATCGGCGCTTCTGCGATTACCGTTGCAACAGCCGTGAAGCCCACGAAGGATCTGCGTTTCCAGACGGCGCTTCTTTCTCCGGCTGTCGCGGGCGAACATTTCACCCGTGATCGCAGCGAGCGAACTCTCGACGTTTCGAAATTCTCCCGACTGCCGGGTAGGGCGGCCGCTGAACCGAAGGGCGCGCGTCTTGCGGGTGCCGATACGGCCGCTCTGGCTGCACTGCGTCCCGAAAATTCGACGGTTCGTCAGGCGATTCACCATGCCATGGCAAAGGCCGCACGCAAGGTTGAGACCGAGCAGCAATTCGCCGCTCTGACCACCAAGCGTCCCGGCAGTGCCGCAATACGCTCCGCGCTCGGCCAGGCGCTGGAAGGGACTGTTCTGGTCGCGCCGCGAGGCGAAGGTGCTATGCCCGACCTGATCCAGGATGCGGAAAACGTCACCAATGTCGCGGCGCTCAAGGACATGAAGCCCGTCGAGATGGCTTCGCTGGAAACGCCGGACGGCAATGACGTCTCCGCCAACCAGCCGTCTGTCGAGATCACGCAGGACGTGGTTGCGCTTGCTGTTCCTCCTGCCGCCGACACTTATGCACTTCCGACGGCCGGACCGGTTCCTGTCATCCGTCCTGCCGCTGGGATGCGTGGTGACGATGCCAAGCCAGCCGGTCGCGGGAATGCTCTTGCTGCAATCGCATCGGTCGCGCCGCAGAAGCCGGGCAAGCCGAATGCGGATGACAAGCCGACCGTGCTCGCTTTCGCCAAGCCCGATAACCCGATGCGCGAAGAACCTGCAAGGCCGTCTTCGCCTGCGCCCAAGTGGCCGGGTATCGGGACGAAGGTTGCGATCTACGACATCACCAATGGCGTCGTTCATATGCCGAACGGCACCAAGCTCGAAGCGCATTCGGGCATCGGCAGCATGCGTGACAACCCGAAATTCACGCATGTGAAAATGCGCGGTCCGACACCTCCGGGCACCTACAAACTGTCGATGCGTGAGTCCCTCTTCCACGGCGTTGCTGCCATCCGCCTGACGCCGACTGATGGCAAGCCGCCGCAGGGCCGCACCGGCCTGCTTGCGCATAGCTATCTTCTGCGGGTTCGCGGGGATTCCCATGGCTGTGTGGCCTTTGCCGACTACCCTCAATTCCTCAAGGCATTCCAGCGTGGCGAGATCACCCATATGGTCATCGTCAACAAGTGGGACGGCAAGCGCCCCGGCTCGGGTTCAGGCGGCGGCTTCCTCGCCAAGCTGTTCAACAACAACGACGCATAAGAAAAACGGAGCCTCAGGGCTCCGTTTTCGCATTTAACCAAGTGTATTGCGGATGGCGCGGAGGAAGATTTTCGCGCCGATCGGGATCAGATCATCGGGAAAATCATAGTTCGGGTTATGCGGGGCAGGGTGGTTTTCGCCGGCACCGAGAAACAGCATGGCGGATTTTGAAACCGCGCCGAAACGACCGAAATCCTCCGAGGCGCGAAACCCTTCGCCGGGTTCGTGAGTGACACCTTCGGCATCCATTGCAGCGCGCAGGATATCGGCCGCGTCGGCGTCGTTGACGCAATGGCCGAAGACTTCTTGATATTCGATCTGAAGCTCCAGTCCGCTCGCATTTGAAGCTTCACGGGCCATCGTTTCGGCCCTGTCGACGAGTGCCGCCATCTGATCGTCTGTGGATGTGCGCAGCGTCACCCAGATCTCTCCATGGCCGGGCGCGACGCCGACGGTTGGTTCGCCTATCGCCGCGTGGGTGACGGTGGCGCGCACGAGATTGCCCTCTGCGACCGTGCCAACCGACAGGGCGTTCAACGCCGGCATCAGGGTTGCGACAGCGGTGACAGGCGATGTGCCTGTTTCGGGATAGGCTGCATGTGCCGTCTTGCCCGTCAGGGTGATTTTCATGCCGCGCGAGGCGCAGTTTGCCGGGCCGTCCTTCAGCCAGACATGACCGAAAGGAACGCCCGGCATGTTGTGTTGCGACAGGCTGAAATCCGGGGTCAGCGCATCGAATTTCCCGTCGGCTATGACCGCGGCGGCACCTGCGCCATTTTCTTCCGCCGGTTGGAACAGAAGGATGGCGCGGCCGCTTTTCGGCCGATCGCGGCCAAGGACACGGCCGATGGCAGCCAGCGTCGCCATATGGCCGTCGTGACCGCACATGTGGCTCTTGCCGGGGATTTGCGACTTGTATTCCGGATCACCCAGTTCCTCGATCGGCAGAGCGTCGAGTTCGGCGCGGATCATCACCGTCTTGCCGGGAGTGCCGCTATCATAGATCACCGCCACGCCGGTGCCGCCAAGTCCCTCAATGATCGCATCCGGCCCGGTCTCCCGCATGAAGCGGACGACTTCCTTCGCCGTTTCCATCTCCTCGCCGGAGACTTCCGGCATGGTGTGAAGACGGCGGCGCCAGGCGGTGGTTTCAACGATGTCGTGATTGGTGAGGGACATGGGACTAATAATCGTCATTTTAAACAGCTTTCCAAAGCGTTGGCAGTGTCTTTTCCAACGGAGACATTTTTGATCAACCACTCAACCCCATCTGAGACGTATGGATCATCCCACGAAGATGGGCTCTGGAGATACTCCCAAAGAAGATAGAGATAAGAGTTTCGCATCGGTCCGAAGGGCGCCGACAAAGAAATCGGTGCAAGACGTTCTAAATCGCGATCAGATCTCGCCCATGCGAAATTCCAAGAATAAAGGGCATCTGATACCCTCTCTCCAGCTACGTTTGACGGAGTTTCGGGCACTTCAATAGCACTACGTATTTGGATGTTTGCTTCCTGCTCTAACGCAGCCCGAAATGATTGTCCTTTCCACGGCAAAAGACGCTCGGGTGCGACCCAGTCGTCGCCAACGATCCAGTCGAGCCCAATGGATAAACGCCGCAGAGAGAAGACCAGTTGATCTAGCTTGAATAGGTCATCCGAAAAGCAGTACCAAGAAACAAGTCCATATCGACTATCGGGTGCGCCACACGAATTTATTCGTCTTATAAAGGCCGGGACGCTTTCTTTTCTCCAACGCTCAATCGGCAATCGATCAGGTTTTTCAAAATTTTCTAGAGCGAGGCTACCAAAGGTATCGACGTGTGTCTCATATAACAATGATAGATCATGCTTTTGTTTCTTTGCCGGCACGTCATTTACGATCAGCGATGCCTTTAGATATTTCTCCAAGGCTTGTTGGCACTGCCAGAAAAAATCCTCGCTAAGCCCATTAATTCTGGTCCACCGCGCTAAGTAGTAGTTATTGTCCGCCGGTTTGACAAAGAAGTTGAAGGCGAAAATGCTCTTGAAATGATTCAAGCTGTTTGAGCGCATTTATCTCTCCGTTGTGCGCCATCTCACGCCTTCTCCACAAACCCGTCCAGCACACGCTTTTGCCCAGCTCTATCAAACTCGATCGTCAGCTTGTTGCCTTCGATTGCAGAGACATTGCCGTTGCCGAACTTGATGTGAAAAACGCGGTCTCCGACCGTGAATTTCGATGGCGTGTCGGCCACGGATTTGGCCACGAGCTCGCCGTCGATCGTGCGTCCGCGCGGGCCGCTTTCGCCGTAACCGATGCGTTCCACCGCGTGGCCGGAGCGGTTGCCCCAGTTGTCGCGGGTGGCGTCGGTCTTGTTGGCCTGCGCGCGTTTCCAACCCGGTGTAGAATAGTTGTTGGCGAAGGGATCCGCCTTGTCGAAGCGCGACTGGCCGTAACCACCGCGCCCGCCATAACCGCCGTAGTTCGACGAATCGGATGCGGCGACATCGACATGGTTCTGCGGCAATTCTTCAAGGAAACGCGACGGCATGGTTGATTGCCAGAGGCCGTGAATGCGGCGGTTGGAAACGAACCAGATATGGCAGCGTCGCTTGGCGCGGGTGATGCCGACATAGGCGAGGCGACGTTCTTCCTCGAGGCCCGAGCGGCCACCTTCGTCGAGCGCGCGCTGATGCGGGAACAGGCCTTCTTCCCAGCCGGGCAGGAAGACGGTGTCGAATTCCAGGCCCTTGGCGGAATGCAGCGTCATGATCGAGACCGCGTCGAGGTTCTCGTTCTGCTCGGCATCCATGACAAGAGAAACATGCTCAAGGAAGCCGCGCATGCTCTCGAAGGCTTCCATCGAGCGGATGAGTTCCTTCAGGTTGTCGAGACGGCCAGGTGCTTCCGCCGACTTGTCGTTCTTCCACATGTCGGTATAGCCCGACTCTTCGAGGATCTGTTCGGCGAGTTCGGTATGTTCCGTCTTTTCAAGCCGCTCCTGCCAGTTCCTGAAGTTCTGCACGACATCGAACAGCGCCTTGCGGGCCTTGGGCTTCAACTCGTCCGTTTCGACCATCTCGGCTGCGGCCTGCAGCATCGGAATGTCGCGGGCGCGTGCGGAATCGTGCAGGTAGCGCACGGTCGTGTCGCCAAGCCCGCGCTTCGGCGTGTTGATGATGCGCTCGAAGGCGAGATCGTCCGCCGGCTGGCAGACGAGGCGGAAATAGGCCATGGCGTCGCGAATTTCGAGCCGTTCGTAAAAGCGAGGGCCACCGATGACGCGGTAATTGAGGCCGAGCGTGACGAAGCGATCTTCGAACTCGCGCATCTGGAAAGACGCGCGCACGAGGATTGCCATGTCGTTCAAGGCGTGTCGCTTGCCGTCCCCATCGCCACGCTGCAGCCGCTCGATCTCTTCGCCGACGGCGCGGGCTTCCTCTTCGCTATCCCAGGCGGCGTGAACGATGACCTTTTCATCGTCCGGATCGACGCGATCGGTGAACAGCGTCTTGCCGAGCCTGCCTTCGTTATGAGCGATCAGATGGCCTGCTGCGCCCAAAATGTGTTCAGTGGAGCGATAGTTGCGTTCCAGCTTGATGACCTTGGCGCCTAGAAAATCCTTTTCGAAACGCAGGATGTTATCCACTTCCGCACCGCGCCAGCCATAGATCGACTGGTCGTCGTCGCCGACGCAGCAGACATTCTGCGGCACGCCCCGCGGGCGCTGGGCGAGCAGTCGCAGCCACATATATTGAGCCGTGTTGGTGTCCTGATACTCATCGACGAGAATGTAGCGGAATTTCTCGTGATATTCCTTGAGAAGGTCCGGCGTCTTGCGGAAGATCGCGATCGGATGCAGTAGGAGATCGCCGAAATCGCAGGCATTGAGTGTTCTCAGACGCGCCTGATAGGCGGCGTAGAGTTCGCGGCCCTTGCCGTTGGCAAATGCGCGCGCATCACCTTCCGGAATGTCGTGCGGCAGTAATCCCTTGTTCTTCCAGCCGTCGATCATGCCGGCAAACTGTTTTGCAGGCCAGCGCTTGTCGTCCAGACCTTCTGCCTGGATCAGCTGCTTGATAAGGCGCACGACATCATCGGTATCGAGAATCGTGAAGTCCGAGCGCAGGCCCACCAGTTCCGCGTGGCGTCGAAGGATCTTTACGCCGATCGAATGGAAGGTGCCGAGCCAGGGCATGCCTTCGACGGCGCCGCCGACGAGGACGCCGATACGTTCCTTCATCTCTCGCGCGGCCTTGTTGGTGAAGGTAACCGCAAGAATCTGGCTCGGCCAGGCGCGGCCGGTTTCCAGGATATGGGCAATACGGGTGGTGAGGACGCGGGTCTTGCCCGTTCCTGCCCCTGCCAGCACCAGAACCGGGCCGTCTACCGTTTCTACGGCTTCGCGCTGTTCCTGATTGAGGCCCGAAAGATATTCGGCGGCTTGTCTTGCGCCACCCCGCGCGGCAAGGGCGCGTGCCGCAATGCCCGAACCACCTGACGTCCCGCTCTGCTGGGGCGGCTGGCGATCGGATGGGACTTGCGGCTTGCGCGGCGCTGCTTCCGGTTCTTCGTCAAAGAACGGAATATCGTCGAAACTGTTACTCATGCGGCCAATGTAGTGATTCGAGGCGGAAAGGCCAGTCGATGTTCTCTTTTCATTCCCATGTTTGCGGAGGAAAGAGGTCTGCCATTCCGCAACGTAACGGATAACACGCGGAATTCATTCAGGTTGACGACAGGAACGGATGATTTTCGTTTTGCAACGGGCGGCGCGATTTCATTCTGACATAAGCGTGAAATCCCGTGATGTTACAAATCGGTAAGGCAGTGGCACGACCATTGCTTGTTGTTCGGGAAACGAGGATACTCCTCACACCCAAATCATACTTCATGAGGACTTGCATGCGGATCTGGAACCAGCTTCTCTTGTCGGCAGCGGTTTTGCTCGGAGGCCTCTGTTTCTGGGTGTATCTGTCGGCCGATGCTGGCCGAACGCTCATCTCCATGGGAGTGCCGGAAGCGATCGTTTCCGCCATCAATTCGAAAGCCGGTGAACCGGTATCCGCAACAATCGCCGGCAGCGGGCAACGCTCGCAAGAGGCAGGTAGCAACCGGCAGAATTCCGCGGGCGGGCAGGCCGTGCTTGTCGCTACCCGGCCGGTGGGAACAGGTATCGTAAACGATAGCCTGTCCGCTATCGGTGATGGCGAGGCGATCCAGTCGGTCATCGTGATGCCGCAGGCCGCGGGTACGATAAACGAAATCCTTGTGAAGTCAGGTGATCGTGTGAAGAAGGGGCAGATCCTTGCCCAGCTCGACGATGACGAACAGATCATTTTGCGCGACCAGGCGCAGGTGCTTTTGCGCAGCGCAACGGAAAAGTCGGACAGCTACAAGAACCTGAAAAGCTTCTCCCGGCTTGAAGTCCTTGATGCGCAGATTTCTGAAGAAACGGCGCAACTTGCGCTGACCAATGCGCAGCTTGCCCTGAAGCGGCGTTCGGTTGTGGCGCCAATCGATGGAATTGTCGGCATAGTCGCCGTCAATATCGGTGACAATGTCACGACGTCGAGCAATGTTGTGACGATCGACAACCGCTCCGAGTTGCTCGTCGACTTCTGGGCGCCGGAGCGGTTTGCGGTGCAGATAAAGACGGGAATGCCGGTAGAGGCGACGTCCATCTCGCGACCGGGGAGCACCTACAAGGGTTCGGTCGAAGCCGTCGATAACCGTGTCGATCCCGCCAGTCGCACAATTCGCATCCGCGCCAAAATTCCGAATGGTGACGATGAGTTGCGAGCCGGCATGTCTTTCGGCGTTACCATGCGTTTTCCGGGCGAGACCTATCCCTCTGTCGATCCGCTGGCGATCCAGTGGGACACGCAAGGTTCCTTCGTCTGGCGTATCGAGGACCACAAGTCGGTAAAGGCTCGGGTCAGGATTATTCAGCGCAACCCGGACGCCATTCTCGTCGCAGCGGAGCTTAATGAAGGCGATGCAATCGCGACGGAGGGCCTGCAGCGTGTTCGTGAAGGTGGCGCCGTCCGTATTGCCGGTGAAAAGCCACCGGAGGTTGCCAGCCGATGAGCGAGGATAAGAGCGGGCAGTCCAACGAGACGCAGCAGGGTGGGGCACAGGGACAATCCGGCAAGCAGGGCTTTACTGCGCTTTTCGTGCGTCGCCCCATCCTTGCCGCCGTCCTCAATACCTTGCTCGTCGTTGCCGGCCTTGCCGCTCTTGTGGGTGTCGAGGTGCGCGAATTGCCGGATGTCGATCAGCCGGTGATCAGCGTTCGCACGACTTATGACGGCGCCTCTGCGCAAACCATGGACCAGGAGGTGACCGATGTCATCGAAGGGGCGGTAGCGCGTGTCAGCGGCCTGAAGTCGATCTCGTCTATTTCCGATTTCGGCCAGAGCCGGGTTACGCTCGAATTCAACGATACTGCCGATCTGGCGGTTGCGGCAAATGATGTACGTGATGCGCTCGGCCGCGTCACAAACCAGCTGCCGGAAGATGCCGACGAGCCGCGGATCATCAAGGCGGACAGCGACAGCCAGCCGATCATGCGCCTCGCCGTCACCTCTTCCACCATGTCGATGGAGGAGTTGACGCTTCTCGTCGAAAATGAGGTTTCCGACAGGTTGGCGGCCGTCGATGGCGTTGCGGATGTCGAACTCTATGGCGACCAGGAAAAGATCTTTCGCGTCGATGTGAACCAGACGGCGCTCGCAAGCCGTGGCCTGACGATCGCGGATCTTTCGAATGCATTGTCCACGGCTGCGATGGACGTGCCGGCCGGGTCGCTGGAATCCTCTACACAGGATATTGTTGTCCGCGCCACCGCCAACCTCACCAAGCCCGAGGATTTCGAAAACGTCCTGATCAACGACAATGTCCGCATTCGCGATGTTGCCACCGTGATGCTTGGACCGGATGATGGAACGACAGCGCTTCGGTCGAACGGTGTTCAGGGCGTCGGTCTCGGCGTGCTTCGCCAGGCGCAGTCCAACACGCTCAGCATTTCCGAAGGCGTGCGTGCGGCCGTTGCAGACTTGTCGAAAAGCCTGCCGGAAGGCACGCGAATTGCGATCACCAGCGATGATGCGGTGTTCATTCAGGGAGCGCTTCACGAGGTGGAGATCGCATTGGCGCTCTCCGGTACGATCGTCGTGTTGGTGATCTTCCTGTTCCTGCGCGACTGGAAGGCAACGCTCATCCCTGCGCTGACCATGCCGGTCGCGCTGATCGGCACGCTGGTGGCGATCTATATGGTCGGTTTCTCGATCAATATCCTGACGCTGCTGGCTATCGTTCTGGCCACCGGCCTTGTCGTCGACGACGCAATTGTCGTGCTGGAAAATATCGTGCGACGAAGAGCCGAAGGCATGGGGCCGCGCGCCGCTGCCGTGATCGGTACGCAGGAAGTGTTCTTTGCCGTTCTTGCGACGACTGCCACGCTTGCGGCGGTCTTCATTCCGCTTTCCTTCCTTCCCGGCCAGATGGGTGGATTGTTTCGCGAATTCGGCTTCGTGCTCGCTTTTGCCGTCGGACTTTCTTCGATTACGGCGCTGACACTCTGCCCGATGCTCGCCTCGCGGATGCTCAATAAGCCGATCAAGGAAAAGCATGACGGGCTGCTCGGCAGGTTCGGTACGCTGTTTGCCAATTTCTACCGCACGACGCTGCATGCTTGCCTCAACGTGCCGGCCGCAGTCGTGGTTGTCGCCATTCTCTTCGGCGGTGCCGGCTATATGGCCTTCAAGACGATCAAGAGTGAGCTGACGCCACCGGAAGACCGGGCGATGGTTTTCCTTCGGGCTACCGCGCCTGAGGGCGTGAGCCTGAAATATATGCGCGACAAGCTGCAGCAGGTGGAAGAAAAGCTTCAGCCACTGGTCGATGCCGGCGAGATCCAGAATATATATTCGATCTCGGGGCAGGGGGGAGCCAAGAACAATGGCTTCATGGTTCTGACGCTCGCGCCCTGGTCGGAGCGTGACCGTAGTCAGGCTGAGATCGTCAAGGATATCAATGCTGCGACGGCGACCGTGCCGGCGCTCAGGGCCTTCGCCCAGCAGCAGAACAGTCTTCGTATTCGCGGCGCCGGCAACGGTCTGCAGATGGCGCTGGTCGGCACCAGCCATGAGCAGTTGACCGCGGCGGCAGCGAAGCTGGTGGATTCGCTGCGCGAGACCAATCTCTTCGATACGCCGCGACTGAACGACGAACCAAACCAGGCGCAGATTTTCGTCACCGTCAATCGCGAACGTGCGTCCGATCTCGGGATCAACATCAAGGATCTCGGTACGGCCGTGCAGTCGCTGCTCGAAGGGCGTTCTGTCGTTGACGTCTTCGTCGATGGCGAGGCGATCCCGGTCAAGCTCAAGTCGACGACGAGGCCGATCGATGATCCGACGGATCTCGAAAGCATCTTCCTGAAGACCAAGGATGGTCGGATGGTGCCGATGTCGACTGTCGCGACATTGGAGGAACGCGCTGTTTCGCCGACATTGCGGCGTGAGCAGCAGCTGGCCTCCGTATCCTTCTCCGCAGGCCTCAAGGATGGTGTGTCGCTCGGTCAGGCGGTTCAGGTCGCTACCGAACTGGCTCAGCCGCTGCTGCCGCAGGGATCGCGTCTGATCCCGCTTGCGGAGGCGGCGACGCTCAAGGAAAATTCCAGCGGCATGGCGCTGACCTTCGGCTTTGCCATCGCCATCATCTTCCTCGTTCTCGCTGCCCAGTTCGAAAGCGTTTTGTCTTCGGTCATCATCATGTCCACCGTGCCGCTGGGGCTTGCATGTGCTGCCTTTGCGCTGGTGCTGACGGGCTCCAGCCTCAATGTCTATTCTCAGATCGGCCTAGTGCTGCTTGTCGGGGTGATGGCCAAGAACGGCATTCTGATCGTCGAGTTCGCCAATCACCTGCGAAACGAAGGCGCCAATTGCCGTGAGGCGATCGAACGGGCCTGCAGCCTGCGTCTGCGGCCGGTGATGATGACAATGATCGCAACCGTGATCGGTGGCCTCCCGCTGGTTCTGGCGCAAGGCGCCGGTGCCGAAGCTCGTATCGCGCTCGGTTGGGTGATTGTCGGCGGTCTCGGGTTTGCCACGCTGGTGACGCTCTACATCACGCCGGTTGCCTATTTGCTGCTCGCCCGCTTCGCCAAGCCGCATGCGCATGAGGAAGCCCGTTTCCATGACGAGCTTGAGAATGCGAAAAAGGGCCGGGCGAATGACAGCAAGCAGCCACCTTTGATGGCGGCCGAATAGGAGCCGTCACGAAGGCCGTCTCCCGTACCGGGTTGACCGCCTTTCGGCTGGACAAACAAGGCACTGTCTCCTAACCAATTTCCTGCTCAGCATGCAGGAGAATTCGACATGGCAATTCGGGACGTTCAGTCTGGAGCGCGCAACGAGGACGGTATCAACACAGTTCTCGGGATTTTGAAGCAGGCGTTCGGGGATCGTTTCCAGACCGGCCAGTCGTTTCGTGAGCAGCATGCTCATACGACCACCTATCTGCCTGCGCAGCTTCCGGATGGTGTCGTTTTCGTCGAGACGAGCGAGGACGTGAAATCCGTCGTCAAGACCTGCGCGGAGCACCATGTTCCCGTCATCCCGTTTGGCGTCGGCTCTTCGCTGGAAGGCCAGGTGAATGCGCCGTCCGGCGGAATTTCGGTCGATTTTTCCCGGATGAACAAGGTGCTGCGCATCAGCCCCGAAGACCTCGATGTCACGGTCGAACCCGGCATTACCCGCGAAGAGCTTAACCGCGAACTGCGCGATACCGGTCTCTTCTTCCCGATCGATCCCGGCGCCAATGCCACGATCGGTGGCATGGCTTCGACGCGTGCGTCGGGAACGAATGCGGTGCGTTACGGCACGATGAAGGACAATGTCCTGGCGCTCACGGTGGTCACTGCAAATGGCGAGGAAATCCGTACCGCGCGCAGAGCGAGGAAGTCTTCGGCCGGATATGACCTGACGCGGCTTTTCGTCGGCGCTGAAGGCACGCTCGGCGTTATTACGTCCGTGACGCTCAAGCTGCAGGGCATCCCCGAAAAGATCGGCGGCGGCGTCTGCGCATTTCCGAGTGTCGAGGCTGCCTGCAATGCCGTCATCATGACGATCCAGATGGGCATTCCGGTGGCGCGTATCGAACTTCTGGATGATGTGCAGATCAAGGCCTGCAATGCCTATTCCAACCTCTCCTATCCGGAAAAACCGACGCTGTTTCTGGAATTCCATGGAACAGAGGATACGGTCCGCATCCAGTCGGAACAGTTTGCCGAAATCGCTGCCGACTGCGGCGGCGACGAATTTCAGTGGACCGCCAACGCCGAGGAGCGCACCAAGTTGTGGAATGCGCGGCACAATGCCTATTGGGCGGGGCGCGCCCTCGACCCGTCTCTGAACGGTTTGTCGACGGATGTCTGCGTGCCGATCTCAAGACTTGCTGAATGCGTTGCCGAAACCCAGGCTGACATTCAGAATTCCGGTCTTCTCGCGCCGATCGTCGGCCATGCAGGAGACGGCAATTTCCATGTTCTGGTGCTTTTCAACGACAAGGATCCGGCATCGGTCGCCAATGTCGAGGCATTCACCGAGCGGTTAAGCCGCCGCGCTCTGGCCATGGATGGCACCTGCACGGGCGAGCACGGCGTTGGGCAAGGCAAGATGTCCTATCTCGACGAAGAGCTAGGCGGCGCGCTCGATGTGATGCGGACGGTCAAGAAAGGGCTTGATCCCGAAAACATCTTCAATCCCGGCAAGATCTTCCGAATGGCGCAGGCGTGACTTGAACACGCTGGTCGATCGGTTAGTGTGAACAAAAAAGGAGAACCGGGACGGTGTTTGGACGCGTGATGGTAGCAATCGGCGGCTTGATCGTCGTGGTGCTTTTTGCCGCGCTGCTTGCGCCGTTTTTCCTCAACTGGTCCAGCTTTCGTGTCGAGTTCGAAGAGCAGGCGAGCCGCATGCTCGGCAAGAAGGTTTCGGTGCATGGTGATGTCGACGCCCGAATACTGCCGTTTCCGTCGATCACCATGCATGATGTTCGCGTCGGTCAGGATGTCGATGGAAAACCGCAGGCACAGATCGCCCGCTTTTCCATGGATATGGAGCTTGCGCCGTTTCTTTCCGGTGAAGCCCGGATTTTCGACATGCGTATCGAGGATCCGACAGTGCATGTCCGGGTCCTGAAGGACGGCACGCTCGACTGGATGCGCGGAAGCAGGCCGGCTATCCCCACCCGTGTCGTGGTGATCGAGGACGTTCATATCAGCAATGCGGCGGTCGCCGTCATTGATGAGCAGTCCGGGCGGTCCCGGAATATCACAGGGTTGACGGCTGAAATGTCGGCCGCGTCGCTTGCCGGTCCGTGGCGTGGCGATGGCAATGCTGTTCTGGACGGAGAGGAAGCCCGGTTCAGTCTTGTTACCGGTGCCGTCGACGTCCAGACAAAACGACTGCCGCTCAGGCTGCGGCTCTGGCCGGAGGAAGAACCTCTCGAAGTCAATCTCGACGGCGAACTGGCTCTGGCTGACAACGTGCCGACCTATAGCGGCAGCTTCACCGCGAATGTTTTGCAGGAAGAGGATGAAACGGAGCCGGTCACGCCGCCGCCGCCCGGGCCGCGTGTAAAAGGCGGTTTCGAAATCACCAATGACCGGATACGCGTCGCCGAATACCGGCTCGAGGTGGGCGCGCTCAACGAGCCTTATGTCGTGACCGGAGAGGCGACACTCGATACCGGCAGCAAGCCCGAATTCCTGCTGACTGCCGAAGGGCAGCAGATCGATGTGAACAAGCTCGGCCAGCAGGGAATGCGTGGCAAGACGGGTCGCGACGCGGCCGCTTCCGCGCAGCGCCGGCTGCAGGCTTTCGTGGATATGGCGGCCTCCATACCCATTCCGCAGGTTCCCGGCCGGGCCAGCCTCAAACTGCCCGCTGTCATTCTCAACGATACCACGATCCGCGATATCCAGCTCGACGTGCGCCCGGCGGATGGGGGATGGACGGTAGATCGTGCCATCGCGACCCTTCCGGGACGTACGCGGACGGAAGCAAAAGGCGTACTGGTTCTGGAAGGCAGCCCTTCATTCAAGGGCGACATGCTTTTTGCCTCAACTCAGCCGTCCGGACTGGCAGACTGGCTTTCCGGTCGTGTCGATCCTGCGATCCGGCAGCTTCGCACGGCCGGTTTTTCGGCAAAGGTTGACCTGACGACCGATATCCAGCGTTTCGACGATCTGGAACTTGCGATCGGGCCGGCGACGCTTAAAGGAAGCATGGAACGGCAGTCTCAGGGCACCCGTTCGTCTCGACTATCCGTCGATCTTGCGGGCGATGAAATCGATCTCGATGCGATGAGGGCGCTTGCCTCGCTGGTAACCGGTGAGGACGCCGGCCATAGCGTGCTGGACCATCGGCTGGATGCAAAGCTCAAGGCAGAGAAGTTTGTCGTGTCGGGTGTGGTCGCGGAGAATGTCGATACCGCCTTCACCATGGCGCGCGGTGTCCTGTCTCTTGGCCATCTTTCTGTCGGCGACATCGCCGGTGCGAAGCTCTCAGCTCAAGGGCAAGTGCAGGGCTCTCTGCTCGACTATCGCGGAAATGCGAAGGTTCATTTCCAGTCTTCGGATCCGACGGCATTCATGGCCATGCTGAAGCAGCAATTGCCTGCTCATCCGGTTCTCGATCGGCTGAGCGCCAATGCTTCTTTCTATTCCGACGCGGATTTGACCGCAGATCTCAGTATCGGTGAGCAGACAGATGGAGCATCGGTGAAGATTGCCGGGATCAGCAATGGCAGTAAGATCGAGGCCGATATCGAGCTGCCGACGCTGTTTAATCTGACAGGTGGAGACGCCATGACGATTGCGGCGTCGCTGGATAATCCCAGATCGGAAATTCTGCTCGGCCAGGCGGGGCTCGCTATTTTGCCCTTCGGCGGTGACGGGCAGGGCAGGCTGACACTCAATGTCCAGAAGTCTTCCGATCAACCCGCCCGCACGATGCTTGCTTTCACCACGGATCGGACGTCGCTTGCCGCCAGCGGCGATATTTCGCTGATGGCCGATGATTTCGCCGAAGGGCGAGGGCATGTCGAAGTGACGAGCCAGGACATCGAGCCCTATCTGCTTTTGAACGGTATCGGAATTCCGCAGTTCGGCGGCGGCTTGCCGATCGATCTCCAGGCTGATTTCGCGCTGACCGACACCTCGATCGATATTACGTCGCTGCGCGGGAATGCGGATGGTAACGTTGTTGAAGGCAGGCTTTCGGTCGATCGTGGCTCTCCCAAGCTGAAGGCCGATGGTGCGCTTTCTGTTGATACGCTGGATCTTGCCTGGCTTGGCGAAGCCGTCTTTGGTCCCGTGACTAATCCCGAAAATGGCGAGCTGCTGGCTGATCCGTTCTCGCTGCCTGTTTTCGGTGACAGCGAAGTTTCGCTGGACTTGAAGGCCAGGAATTTCCATGCGGGCGAGATCGGGAGCATAGCGAAATTCTCGACCAAGCTCATGCATCGGGGAGGCGGCATTTCTCTCGACGACGCTTCCGGCGAATGGCAGGGCGGAAAAATTGCAGGGAAAATGCTGATCTCGAATGGGAACGGCACCGGTATCCTGCAGACGAAACTGCATGTCGAAAATGCCGATCTGTCCTCCCTCATCTGGCGGAATGGCGATCGCCCGATTGCCCTCGGAAAGGTCAGCCTGGATGCATCGGCGGAAGCAAGTGGCGGCAATATGCGCGATCTCGCAGCCGCTCTCAGCGGATCGGGAGAGATTCAGCTTTCGGGCCTGACGGTTCACGGTATCAATCCCGACCTGCTCAAGCGCATGATGGCGTCAGCGGATGCCACTAAGGGAGAGTTGAAGGAAGCCAATGTCAGCAGGCAGGTAGCCGCGCTCGTGCATCAGGGCGATTTGGCTCTCGGGCAGGTGAATGTCCCATTCTCCATAAGTGGCGGCGAAATGCGCATTCAAGAGATCAGGCTTTCGTCTGCTGGTTTGAGCTTGGCGGCCGAAGGCAGTGCCGGTGTTTTCGAACACGATATGAACGCCTCGATCGCGCTGACCTATGATGCTGGTGATGAGGCTGTCGCCGGGGGAGATCCCACGGTTCGCCTGGTCTATTCGGCCGATCGGACTGAGCCGAGAAAACGGATCGATGTCGCCGCGCTTACGAATTTCCTGTCGATGCGCGCCTATGAACAGGAGCGGCGTCGCGTGGAAATGCTGCAATCCAGCGTGCTTGAAAAGCAGCGTCTGCGCCGCGAGGTCTCACTCTACAATTTCAATGCGACGGAGCGTGCGGCGGAAAAAGCCCGCGCCGAGGCCGAAGAATTGCAGCGTCAGGCGATGGTCGAAGCGGCGAGAGCTGCGGAAGAGGAGCGGAAGCGCAAGGCAAACGAACTTCAGCTCAGCGTGCCGCCGACCAATGAAAACCTGCAACCAGGCAATCAGGCTATCAGACCTTTTGGTGAGGGAAATCTGCCGAGCATCAGCCAGTAGAAACTAAGCGCGTGCTTTCGCTATATGCTCCACATCGCCCGGCATGTCGTTGCCGGTTTCGGGAGTGGTCCCCTTCAGATACCGCAGGACGTAAAGGCGCAGTGAGGAGGAAAGGTTGCCGAGACCGCCGCGCTGGTCGTCGATTTCGGTGATGAGGCCTGCGAGGCTCATGCCTCGTTCCTTGGCGATCGCCTTCAACTCGCACCAGAATTCATCCTCAAGGGAAAAACTCGTTCGGTGCCCGTGCAGGGTCGCGGAATGCTTGTGAATCAAGAGTGGCTCCGTGATCGTCATGACCAGAGGCCCCTATAAATTTGGCAGAACGGTGCGCGTCAAGCGACCCAAATAGGCACAGCTAACAGGCTCTTAATGTCCACTTAGTCTGGCTCTTTTCGGGGCTTTTCCAGCTTTCCCTGATTTAGAGCTGTCTCAGCTTTTTCATTGATCGCGCTCGTCAGCGACTTCTCAGCCTTGGTGCGGCCATGGCTGAGGCGGTTCTGTTCCGCACTCTTTTCTTTTTCCGAGCGCGCCTTGGCCTTCTTGAACTGCCGGAGATTGACGACGTCACCCATGGAACGGTCCTCCGCCGATCTGGCGCCTACTGTTTCTTTCTGAAGGAATCGAGCGATACGACCGACCCCTCCTTCTTTTCTTCACCCGTGTCCTTCGCGGGTTCGGAGGGTTTTGCAACGGCCTCGACCGGGATCGCTGTGATTTCCGCGGAGGATTCTTCTTCCTCGGTCAGCGGAACCTCGAATTCCAGTTCGAAATTCACGGAAGGGTCATAGAAGCCGCGAATGGCGTTGAAGGGAATGACCAGCCGTTCGGGCGTATCCGAGAAGGACAAGCCGATCTCGAACTGGGTATCGGTAATCTTCAGATCCCAGAACTGGTGCTGCACGACGATCGTCATCTGCTCGTTGTACTTCGCCTTCAGGTGCTGCGAGATGCGCACACCGGGAGCACCCGTCAGGAAGGTGATGAAGAAATGGTGGTCGCCGGGCAGGCGGCCCGTGGCCGCAACCTCTGTCAGAACCTTGCGAATGACGCCACGCAACGCATCCTGTGCCAGAATATCGTAACGGATATGATCCTGAGCCATGCGGTCCTGTCTTTCCCTTTTAACGTCTTTTAGTAAGACGCGTTATGCCATGCCATTTCAACGGGTGGAAGTGCCGATCCGTCGAGTCAGTTCTATGATTGTATTCCATGAGAAAGGGAAGGTGAAGGCTTCTGTTGCCAGGTGCCTTCGGACCCCGCCTTACGGGGCTAACCGTAAGGACTTAGAGCGGAATTCCCGCACCGCCATTAGGCAGCGAGAGCGTATTCCTTAGCGTTGTTGTCATTTGCAACTACACTTGTGACCCGATAACGGCGGTATCATGCCGAGCAAAAGTTCGATCTTTACGCCCTTGTCGATCCTATTTCGCCCCCATCATAAAGTGGCCGTCAGAGGCCAATTTGTGGTGGAGGCGCCGGGTACCGCCCCCGGGTCCAATAGGTTTATTACACCGACCGTTTATCGCCATATCCGGACCGAAGTCCGGCACCGCTGATATAGGTGTTTGTGAGCCCATTGAAAAGGGGGCTTGTCATATTGGTGTGACGATCGTGAAAAGCCGGGAAAAGCCGCAATGCGTCACCGGGAGGTGATTGGTGTCCGGTCGGCATGCTATTATGTAAGTCCGAAATTCAGGAATCGGCGGTAGCACCCATGAAACAGTATCTCGACCTTCTCCGGCATGTCATGGAAACCGGCAGCGACCGTGGTGATCGCACCGGCACCGGCACGCGTTCCGTTTTCGGATATCAGATGCGTTTCGATCTGTCGGAGGGCTTTCCGGTGCTGACGACGAAGAAACTGCACCTGAAGTCGATCATCCACGAACTTCTCTGGTTCCTGCAGGGCGACACCAATATTGCCTATCTGAAGGAAAACGGCGTCCGTATCTGGGACGAGTGGGCCGACGAGAACGGCGATCTCGGTCCGGTCTATGGCTATCAGTGGCGCTCCTGGCCAAAGCCGGATGGCGGCCATGTGGACCAGATCGCGCAGCTGATCGAGGGGTTGAAGACCAATCCCAATTCCCGCCGTCATATCGTTTCCGCCTGGAACCCCGCGCAGGTGGATGACATGGCGCTGCCGCCGTGCCACTGCCTGTTTCAGTTCTACGTCGCTGACGGAAAGCTGTCCTGCCAGCTTTATCAGCGTTCTGCAGATATTTTTCTCGGCGTGCCCTTCAATATCGCGTCCTACGCGCTGCTGACCATGATGGTGGCTCAGGTGGTGGGGCTGAAGCCGGGCGAATTCGTCCACACATTCGGTGACGCGCATATCTACGCCAATCATATGGAACAGGCGCGGCTGCAGATGACGCGCGATCCCAAGCCTTTGCCAACGATGAAGATCAATCCAGAGGTCAGGGATATATTCGGCTTCACGTTCGAGGATTTCGAACTGGAGAACTATGTCGCTGACGCGCATATCAAGGCGGCGGTGGCAGTCTGATGGCGCGGGTTCCGCTTGCCATAGTTGTTGCCGTTTCCCGCAACGGTGTGATTGGCCGGGATGGCGATATGCCATGGAAGCTTTCGACCGATCTCAAGCGCTTCAAGGCCATGACATTGGGCAAACCGATGATCGTCGGCCGCAAGACGCTCGATTCCTATGGCGGCAAGCCGTTGCCAGGCCGCCCCCATGTGGTGGTGACGCGAGATATGACGCGGCAAATCGAGGGCGTACAGATCGCTGGATCGTTGCATGAGGCGATCGACAAGGCTCGGGCGATTGCACTGGATATTGGTGCCGACGAAATCGGTATCCTCGGAGGAGGTCAAATCTACCGGCAGGCGATCGATGTCGCGGATGTGCTCTACATCACTCATGTCGAAGCCGACATTCCGGACGGCGACACGGTCTTTCCGGATATCGATTCCGAGATCTTCGAAAAAGTGTCCGAGGAAGCGGTTCCGGCCGGTGAGAAAGACAATTATCCTACCCGCTTTGCCATTTACCGCCGAAAAATTGCGGCAAACTGAAACATTTCGTTACCGTTGACTTGGAAGTTATTGAAGTCGCGTTGAAAGCTGGGCTTCTGATACCTATAACGGGCGGGAACCCTCGCTGCTCTTCGAAGAGTTGCGGCGCGAGGGAAGGGAGACACTTACAAAGAGGTTTTGATGCCCTGGAGCAATCAGAATGGCGGCGGCGGCCCATGGGGCGGCGGCGGCGGTGGCGGCAACAATCAAGGTCCATGGGGACAGGGACCAAACCGTCCGCGCGGTAACGGCGGCGGTGGCAATGGTGGCCCGCCCGATATCGAGGACATCATAAGGCGCAGTCAGGATCGGCTGAAGGGTATCGTACCCGGCGGCTTCAATGCTGGTGCGATGATTATCTTGCTGCTCGTCGTTGCAGCTTTCCTGGTCTTCCAGTCGATTTATACGGTGCAGCCGGATGAACGCGGCGTGGAACTCCGGTTCGGCAAGCCCAAGGAAGAAGTTTCCATGCCGGGCCTGCATTATCATTTCTGGCCGCTGGAAACCGTTGAGATCGTCAAGGTTACCGAGCAGCAGCAGAATATCGGCGCTCCTCGCGGATCAAATTCGAATGTCGGCTGGATGCTGACCGGCGACCAGAACATCGTCAATGTTCAGTTCTCTGTTCTGTTCACCGTCACCGATCCGAAGGCGTATCTGTTCAACCTCGAAACGCCGGCAGCAACGCTGCAGCAGGTGGCTGAAAGCGCCATGCGCGAAGTTGTCGGACGTCGCCCGGCGCAAGACATCTTCCGCGATAACCGCGAAGAGATCTCGACCGAGGTTCGCAACATCATCCAGGGCACGATGGATACCTATGGTTCTGGTATCGCAATCAACGCCGTGCCGATCGAAGATGCGGCACCGCCGCGTGAAGTGGCCGACGCGTTCGAAGAAGTGCAGCGCGCCGAGCAGGACGAAGACCGTTTCGTCGAAGAAGCCAACCAGTATGCCAACCAGAAGCTTGGTCAGGCCCGCGGTCAGGCGGCTCAGGTTCGGGAAGAGGCTGCGGCCTACAAGGATCGTGTCGTCAACGAGGCACAGGGTGAAGCCCAGCGCTTCGTCTCCATCTACAACGAATATGCGAATGCGCCGGACGTAACCCGCCGCCGTATCTTCCTTGAGACCATGGAAGCGGTCCTGAAGTCGTCCAACAAGATCATCATGGATGGTCAGCAGCAGGGCGCAGTTCCATATCTTCCGCTCAACGAGATGCTCCGCAATCCGGCCACGCAGCAGGGAGGCAGCCGATGAATTCCAACCGACTGCCAGCCATTCTCGTCGGCCTCGCCGTTATCCTTTTCCTCGTCTACTCGTCGGTATTCGTGGTCAATGAGCGCGAACAGGCCATCGTCGTCCGCTTCGGTGAAATCCAGGACGTGAAGCAGGAACCGGGGCTCTATTTCAAGCTGCCGTTCGCCTTCATGGATGCCGATCGCGTTCAATATGTCGAAGACCGCTCCTTGCGCTTCGATCTGGACAATATCCGTGTTCAGGTTCGTGGCGGTGCGTTCTATGAAGTCGATGCTTTCGTGGTCTATGCGATCTCGGATCCGCGTCGCTTCCGCGAAACGGTCTCGGGTGACCGGGAATCGGCAGAGTCCCGTCTCAGCACGCGTCTCGACGCTGCCTTGCGCCGGGTCTACGGTCTGCGCAATTTCAGCGCGGCGCTTTCTGACGAACGCGTCTCGATGATGCAGGAAGTTCGGGCTGACCTGAACAGTGCGGCCGAAAGCCTTGGTCTCACGATCCGCGACGTTCGTATTCGCCGTACCGACCTGACGCAGGAAGTCTCGCAGCAGACCTTCCAGCGCATGCGCGCAGAACGTCTGGCCGAGGCCGAATTGATCCGCGCTCGCGGTAACGAAGCCGGCCAGCGTCGCCGTGCTATCGCCGATCGTCAGGTTGTCGAGTTCGTTTCGGAAGCGCAGAGGGATTCGGAAATCCTTCGCGGTGAGGGCGATGCCGAGCGTAACCGGATCTTCGCGGAAGCGTTCCAGCGCGATCCGAGCTTCTTCGAGTTCTATCGCTCGATGCGGGCCTATGTTTCGGCTCTCGGTGACAGCAACACGACCATGGTGCTTTCGCCGGACTCGGACTTCTTCAAGTTCTTTGAAACACCGAATGGGGTAAGCGCCCCAAGGGCAGGAGCTGCGGCTCCGGCTCCGGCAAACTGAACCAACACAGAAGGGGCGGCATTTGCCGCCCCTTCTGCTTTTTGTGTGCAGCATTTGCGTGCCTCACGAAAAGGTAATTTCCCGCAAAGCCAATCCAACCTATTCTTTGCCGAAACTCTGCCCGATTCAGCCGTTCCTATGGGCGGTTCGACCAAGCCTCTGTTGGGGCATGAAGCAGACAAGTCAAAAAATGCGAGGAGGCCAGATGGCTGAGCAGGTTCTATCGTCCTGGAAGCGCTTTGCCGCAGGAGGCATGGCGCTGGCTGTCGCGGCCGCGCCGATGCCAGGCTGGGCGCAGACGCAGCCCAATGTCCAGACCCAGGCTCCGTCCGCGCCGTCGCAGCAACGGCCGAGCGCACCGGGCGGAATGCTGCCTGCGCCGGCTCCGCCATCGACCTCCTTCAATCCGCCGCCTTCTCCACCCGCGAATATGACGCCTGCCGGACCGGCATCGATTGCCGATCTTTCCGAAGGCCTGCTCGATGCAGTGGTCAATATTTCCACCTCGCAGAGTGTGAAGAGCACAGGCAACGGCCCGCAGCCGCCGCAAATCCAGGAAGGATCGCCTTTCCAGGAATTTTTCGACGACTTTTTCGATGGTGAGGGCGGGCAGCAGGGCAATAAAAAGGTTTCCTCGCTTGGCTCCGGTTTCGTCATCGACCCGGCCGGATATGTGGTGACGAACAACCACGTCATCGAAGGCGCCGACGATATCGAAGTCGTGTTCCCGAATGGCTCAAAGCTGAAGGCGACCTTGATCGGCACAGATACCAAGACCGATCTTTCCGTGCTGAAGGTCGAACCCAAGGCGCCGTTGAAGGCGGTTCCATTCGGAAATTCGCATCGTATGCGGATCGGCGACTGGGTCATGGCGATCGGCAACCCGTTCGGGCTTGGCGGATCGGTGACGCTCGGGATCATTTCCGCGCGCGGCCGCAATATCAACGCCGGTCCTTACGACAACTTCATCCAGACGGATGCGGCCATCAACAAGGGTAATTCCGGCGGCCCGCTGTTCAACATGCGCGGCGAAGTCATCGGCATCAACACCGCAATCATCTCGCCTTCGGGCGGTTCGATCGGCATCGGTTTCGCCGTGCCGACGGAGATTGCCGAGAATGTCGTGCGCCAGCTTATCGAGTTCGGTGAGACAAGGCGTGGATGGCTCGGTGTGCGCATCCAGCCGGTCACCGATGAAGTCTCCGAAAGCCTGGGGCTTGACCGGGCGAGAGGCGCACTCGTTTCGGGCATCATCAATGACGGGCCGATCAAGAATGGCGAGATCAAGGCCGGCGATGTGATCGTCAGCTTCGATGGCGAGCCGATCAACGAGATGCGGGATCTGCCGCGCATCGTTGCCGAAAGCCCGGTCGGAAAGGAAGTCGATGTCGTCATTCTTCGCGACGGCAAGGAACAGACGGTCAAGGTGACGCCGGGCCGGCTTGAAGACAGCGTCCAGTCGGCAGAGGACGACAGCGAGGATCCGCAGGCTGAAGGTTCGCCGGAAGCAGACGACGGCAGTGATCAGAGCGCTGAGCAAAGCAAGGAGCCGGTGCAGGCCTATGGCATGACGATCGCCGTACTCGACGAAGAGCGCCGCAAGAGTTTTGAAATCGCGGAAAGCGTCGAAGGCGTGGTGGTGACCGAGGTCGCAGCAGGGTCGCTTGCCGCCGAAAAGGGCGTGAAGCCGGGCGAGGTTATCGTCGAGGTGGCGCAGGATTTCGTCGAGCAGCCGAGCGACGTCACCAGTCGCATGGATGCACTCAAGGCGGAAGGGCGCAGGAACGCTCACATCATGATTGCCGACAAGGCCGGCAACCTGCGTTTCGTTGCGATCCCTCTCGACTGATCAGGTCAGGCAGGCCGATTGGCCTGCCATTCATCTCGCGAGACGGTATAGACGACATGCCGTTTCAGATGTGGGTGGGTGTCGGGAACGCGTGGGTGGTTGAAATCCCGATCCTGTTCTCTCCGCATGCCAAGCCGTTGCATTACATTGGTCGAACGTTGGTTGGCCGCCACCGCGAAGGAGACCACTTCATCAATATCCGGGCGGGAGAATGCCTTGTCCAAAAGTGCTCCCGCCGCTTCGTTGATATAGCCGTTTCCCCAAAAACGGGTCGCCAGACGCCAACCGATCTCGATTGCCTCGTTCGGAAATATGCCGGGTAAGTTCGGATGGGAGAGGCCGCAAAACCCGATGGGTTCATCGGTGTCCTTGAGGACCACAGCGTAAAATCCCAGCCCGTCGCTGGTCATCATCCCATTCAGTTTGCCAAGGAAGGCGTCGGCTTCCTCATGGCTTCGCCGGAAGGGAAAAAATTCCATCACCTTGGGGTCGGCATTGATTTCGCGAAAGAGGTCGCGGTCGCTTTGCAGCCATGTGCCAAGGATCAGGCGTGGCGTCTCGGCGATCGTGACCCGTTCCATCATTCGCTGACGAAGTCGCTTTTCCGATAGCCCTGGATATAAAGCAGGGCGGTCAGGTCGGCATGATCGATGCGCATCTTTGCCTGTTCCGCCACCGTCGGTTTGGCATGGAGGGCAACGCCCGAGCCGGCGATCCCCAGCATCCCGAGATCGTTGGCGCCATCGCCAACCGCGATCACGTCGTCCGCCGTAATGCTGAGCTTGGTCGAGATCTCTTCCAGCGCATCGACCTTCGCCTGCTTGCCGAGGATCGGTTCGGCAACCTCACCGGTCAGAATGCCGTCCTTTTCGATCAGGATGTTGGCGCGGTTTTCGTCAAAGCCGAGCATGGCGGCGATCCGGCTGGTGAAGACGGTGAAGCCGCCGGAGACGAGGGCAGCGTAATGTCCCTTCGATTTCATCGTGGCGATCAGTTCGCGGCCGCCGGAGGTCAGCGTGATGCGTTTTGCAATCACGTCGTCGACGACCGTGATCGGAAGTCCCTTGAGCAGGGCGACGCGTTCACGCAAGGCAGGCTCGAAGGCGATCTCGCCGTTCATGGCGCGGGCGGTGATCGTCGCCACCTTGTCCTTCAGGCCGACGACATCTGCGAGTTCGTCGATGCATTCCTGACCGATCATGGTGGAATCCATATCGGCGATCAGAAACTGCTTGCGTCGCGTTTCCGCCTGCTGGACGACGACATCGATCGGCGCACCTGCTATCAGCGTGCGAAGTCTGGATTCTACGGTTGCAATCTCTTCATCGTCATGAAGGGCAATGTCGCAGGCAATGCCATCGGCAAGCCAGTAGAGGCCCGATGATTTGACGACTTCGGCTGCCTGCTCTGCGAAGGCGGATGTCAGAACCGGATTTGACGGATGGGCAATGAGCGTGGCAACGAAAGCCATATGGAAAACCTTGTGCAAGACATCGACGCGATCCTGATAACCGGGCCGACGGCCAGCGGCAAGTCGGCACTGGCCGTGCGGCTGGCTCAAGCGCGAAATGGTGTTGTCATCAACACGGACAGCATGCAGGTCTATGACACGCTGCGCCTGCTGACAGCGCGGCCATCGGACGACGAGATGGAGGGGATACCACATCATCTTTACGGTCATGTGGCTGCGACGAAAGCTTATTCGACGGGAGAGTGGCTGAGGGATGTCGGTTCGCTGCTCACTGAGATTCGCGCCCGCGGCCAGATGCCGGTCTTTGTCGGTGGCACAGGCCTCTATTTCAAGGCGCTGACCGGCGGGCTTTCCGACATGCCGGAAATCCCGCAGGAAATCCGCTGCGAGGTTCGGTTGAGGCTGAAGCAGGAAGGTCCCGAACCGCTTCACGCCGAGTTGGCGCAGAAGGATGCAGCGGTCGCCGAGACCCTGGAGGTGCGGGACGGACAGAGGATTGTTCGTGCGCTGGAAGTGCTTCAAGCGACCGGCCGCTCGATTCTGGCGTTTCAGGGCAAGCAGGGGCCGATGATCATTGATCCGGTAAGGGCGCAGAAATTCGTCGTTCTGCCCGAGAGGTCCATTCTTCATGATCGCATCAACCGGCGCTTCGAGAAGATGCTCGATCACGGGGCGGTCGATGAGGTCCAGGCACTGCTCAAGCAGCAGCCATCCGCCGATCTGCCGGTGATGAAGGCGATCGGGGTTCGCGAGATCGCCGAGATGCTGGATGGAATAATGTCGCGAGACGAAGTGATCGAGCGCAGTTCCGCTCTGACTCGTCAGTATGCAAAACGGCAGATGACCTGGTTCCGCAATCAGATGGACGACAGCTGGAACCGCATTGACGGCTCGCCTGCTTCCGTTCAGTCCTTGTCGTAAAGGCTGGTCAGCGGCTTCTTCAGCAGGCTTTCACGGAACGAGCCTTCCCGCTTCACGAACGGGTTGGGTCTGGCAACCGGTTCTGAAGGGGCTGCGGGACGTTCACGCCACGCGGCTCTGTTCTCCGGTGGAGGAGCAGGCTCAGTTCTGATCTGCCTGGGCAGCATGTCCGGGCGATAGGGTTCGGCAGACGGATTTGGTTTTGTTTCCGCTAGGCCAGTAGGCCCGATTTCCCGTTTCCAGCGATCAAGCTCGGCATCGCTTGCCGGAGGAAAGTCGCCATTGCTGCCCGGGATGAAAGGTGCTGCAGGCATTGCGCCGGCAGCTTCGGCGGCGAGATAGCTTTGCTGGAAGGTGCCGATATCCGGTCCGCCGCTGATCGAGCGCATGCGCGACACGATGGTGCGTAGATCAACAGTATCCGGCGTTTCTTCCTGATTTTTATCGACGATACCATGGGCTTTGGGCAGGTGACGGGCATCGACATGGCTGAATTGCATTCGCATCGGTACCGCGATCGCTTCGCCGAATGCAATTGCTTCGCCATTGCCGATCGAAGACAGGAAGCTGGTGGTCGATATCGACGAATTCGGGATCGCCGAACGGATGATCTCCTGGTCGCGATCATTTGCCAGGCGCATGGCAAACAGCGTCGAGCACTGCGAGAGAATCGTCTGGTCAAGCTCGCCAGGGCGTTGGGTGATGACGCCAAGCGAGACGCCGTATTTCCGGCCTTCTTTGGCAATTCGGGCAATTGCCTGACGGGTCGGGATGAAGCCGAGGCTAGGGTCGGCCGGGACGTAACGGTGCGCCTCTTCACAAACCACCAGCATATGGATTGCGCCATTGCTCCATAGGGCGATTTCAAAGGCCATCCGGCACAGGATAGAAGCGACCGAATTTACGACTTCCGAGGGGATGCCAGCAAGCTGGAATGTCGAAATCGGGCGGTCGTCTCCCGGAATGCGGAAAATATGCGCGATGGTCTCCATGATCGTATCGTGGATCGTGTTGTTGGAGAACATGAAGTGATAGCGCGGGTCGTTGATGGCAGAGACGATGCGCATCTTCAACGACCGGAGAAACGGTTTGTCGGTGCGACCTTCGAGACGACCTATGCGATCATCGATCAGGGCGAGCAGGTCGGCCATGCGATAGGGAACCGGCGTGTCGGCCGTGACCGAGCTTTTTTCTGCGGTTCGCTTCGTCAGGCTGGAATCGCTGCCGCGGAATGCTCGCTTGGCTTCCGGGATGAGGTCGCGCAGCATGTCCATTTCTTCAGGTACCGCAGGGCGTCCGCGGAACACGACCTCGGCAAACTCTTCGAGCCGCATCAGCCAGAAGGGCAGGTCCAGAGTGTCAGTATCGATCGTTACCGAATGTTCGGGAAAGGCGGCGGCAAATTCGTTATGCGGATCAAGGATCAGGACCCTGAGCTTCGGATCGGCCTCGATGGCCTTGTGCAGAAGCAGCGATACGGCTGTGGACTTGCCGACGCCGGTGGAGCCGACTACGGCAAAATGTTTGGACAGCATTGTCGGCACATGGATCGATGCATCAATGCTTTCGTCCTGTGTCAGCTTTCCGATGACGCATGTCTCGCTTTTGCCGGGGTCGTAGATCTTTACGAGATCCGCCGCGCGTATCCGGTGCGCCACAGCGCCGAGATAGGGATATCTCGATATGCCTCTGGAGAACTGTTCACGTCCATCCGGGTCGACACGGACCTCGCCTAAAAGTTCGGCTTCGATCTGGAATTTTGTGTCTTCGTTTTCGGACCAGTCACGCACACCGGTCTGCATAGAATAGGCCAATGCCACGACGCGGTTCTTGCCGACGTCAATGGAAATGAGCCGGCCGACGGACCATAATTCGGTGAGTTCGGTTTCCCCGCGCTCTGCAACTGCTGCGATGGTCGCGTGAGCGCCGTTGCATGAAACGACACGCCCGAGAAAGCGGTTTCCCGGCTTCATAGGGTCTCGACGATCGTGCTCTCCATTTGCGGGAGGGCGATGAGTGTCGTCATTTAACAAAACAGGGCCCCTGTCATTGGGGTAAAAAGATCAGTGTCCGTCTGGCGTACTGAAAATGCAAATTATGGCGTGCGGCTTAACAACTGGTGTAGGTTCTGCCGATGAAGCTGTCAGGCGAACCTGAAAATAGGACTTGGGCGGTTTTTTTGGCCAAACGCCGCGTTGACGAATGTGCATTATGCGGCTAACACTCAGCCCCATGAAAAATTCGATCGCTCTTATTGTGGTGGGAACGCGCATGGGCAGGATGGTGTAACCATCCGGCGATAGCCACCCATGCGCGGCAAGACAGGCTCCTCAAAGGGGCCTTTTTTTATGCCTTGTTTTCGGTCGAACATCTCACTTCAAAGGACCGGACACAAAATCTCCAGCAGCAATCCCGGCCATTGCAGATATAAAAGGCCAGACATCAGGAGGACAGGACATGACGGACACGGCGGATAACGGCAACCGGATGACAGGTGCCGAAATCGTGCTTCGCGCCTTGAAGGACAATGGCGTCGAGCATCTCTTTGGTTACCCGGGCGGCGCCGTGCTTCCGATCTATGACGAGATTTTTCAGCAGGATGATATCCAGCACATTCTCGTCCGTCATGAACAGGGCGCCGGCCATGCGGCTGAAGGTTATGCCCGTTCCACCGGCAAGGTCGGCGTCATGCTGGTCACGTCCGGCCCCGGCGCCACCAATGCGGTCACGCCGCTGCAGGACGCGCTGATGGACAGCATTCCGCTGGTTTGCCTGACCGGACAGGTGCCGACCACGCTGATCGGCTCCGATGCGTTTCAGGAAGCCGATACGGTCGGTATTACACGCCCCTGCACCAAGCATAACTGGCTGGTAAAGCACGTCGATGATCTCGCAGGGATCATTCATGAAGCCTTCCGTATCGCCCAGACCGGCCGTCCCGGCCCGGTTGTCGTCGATATCCCGAAGGACGTACAGTTCGCCACCGGCACCTATGTTCCGCCTTCGGAAACGCTCGCAGCCAAGAGCTATAAGCCGAAGGTAAACGGTGATCTGAAGGCCATCCAGGCGGCTGTTGAGCTGATGGCGACAGCCCGTCGTCCAATCCTCTATACCGGCGGTGGCGTCATCAATGCCGGCCCGGAAGCCTCCAAGCTGCTGCGCGAACTGGTGGAGTTGACCAATTTTCCGATCACTTCGACCCTGATGGGCTTGGGCGCTTATCCGGCATCGGGCAAGAACTGGCTCGGAATGCTTGGCATGCACGGTTCCTACGAAGCCAATATGGCCATGCATGACTGTGATGTCATGGTCTGCATCGGTGCCCGTTTCGATGACCGTATCACCGGCCGCCTGAATGCGTTTTCACCGAATTCGCGCAAGGTTCATATCGATATCGACCCGTCTTCGATCAACAAGAATGTCCGCGTCGATATTCCGATCATCGGCGATGTCGGTCATGTTCTGGAAGACATGGTTCGCCTGTGGCGCGCATTGCCGAAGAAGCCGGAAAAGACGCAGGCTGCCGAATGGTGGTCGTCGATCGAAACCTGGCGAGCAAGAAAGTCGTTCTCCTACAAGAATTCGAACGACGTCATCATGCCCCAATATGCTTTGGAGCGTCTTGCTGCGGCGACAAAGGGGCGGGACACGTTCATCACCACCGAAGTCGGCCAGCACCAGATGTGGGCAGCACAATTCTTCGGCTTCGAGGAACCGAACCACTGGATGACCTCGGGTGGTCTCGGGACGATGGGCTACGGCCTGCCGGCAGCGCTCGGCGTACAGGTTGCGCATCCGGATGCGCTGGTCATCGACATTGCCGGTGACGCATCGATCCAGATGTGCATTCAGGAAATGTCCTGCGCCATCCAGCATAACCTGCCGGTCAAGATCTTCATCCTCAACAACCAGTACATGGGCATGGTGCGCCAGTGGCAGCAGTTGCTGCATGGCAACCGCCTGTCCAATTCCTATACCGAAGCGATGCCGGATTTCGTCAAGCTGGCGGAAGCCTATGGCGCGGTCGGCATGTATTGTGACGATCCGAAGGAGCTCGACGACAAGATCGCCGAGATGATCGCCGTGAAGGCGCCGGTGATCTTCGATTGCCGCGTCGCCAATCTCGCCAACTGCTTCCCGATGATCCCGTCGGGCAAGGCGCATAACGAGATGCTGTTGCCGGACGAGGCTTCCGACGAAGCCGTCGCGACCGCGATCGATGCAAAGGGCCGCCAGCTCGTCTAAGGCGAGCCGGCATTCCTGACGAAACTCCAAGGAAAATGGACCCAAGATCATGAACGCACATCAGCAGCCGACCGGTTCCGCCTATTTCATCAGCCCGGAGACAGCCAAGGTCGAAAGCCATACGCTATCGGTTCTAGTCACCAACGAACCGGGCGTTCTCGCCCGCGTCATCGGCCTGTTTTCAGGTCGCGGCTACAATATCGAAAGTCTCACTGTTTCGGAGACGGAACACGAGTCCCACCTATCGCGCATTACGATCGTCACCAACGGCACGCCGACTGTGCTTGAGCAGATCAAGGCGCAGCTTGAGCGGATCGTGCCGGTACACCGCGTCGTCGATCTCACTGTGCGCGCCGGCCAGCTTGGTCAGGAGCGCCCGATCGAGCGTGAAGTGGCGCTGATCAAGGTGGCCGGGACGGGCGAAAGTCGCGCCGAAGTGCTGCGCCTCGCCGACGCCTTCCAGGCGAAGGTCGTGGATGCGACGGTTGGTCATTTCATCTTCGAAATCACCGGGAAATCTTCGAAAATTGACCAGTTCGTCGGCGTTGTGAAGCCGCTCGGGCTGATCGAGGTCTGCCGCACCGGCATCGCCGCGATGAACCGCGGCCCGCAGGGCATGTAACGGGATTGGACAAAGTCGGCCGTCCAGAGTAGGCGATAGTTACTCGCCTCAAACCTGGACGGTCGTTGCCTTGAAATATGATGATCCCGGCAAGATCGGGGGAAAGCCCTGGCTTGCCCCGGTCGGAACGTCGCTCGGAGCCATGCGCTGGCTTCGCAAGGATATGCCGTGGGTCAAGGACTATCTCGGACTGCCGGAGATGCAGACCTGTCTTGCCCCCGGTATCGGCGGAACTATCGCCTGGGGCGGACGCATCGTCGCGAAAATGACTGAGACGATCGCCACCGTGCGCCGCCTGCCGCATTGGCGGCTTGAGGATGGATTTCTCCGCTCCGTACAGCTCGGAAAATCAGGCGTTCTGCCGTTCTCCATCGTTGCCGACGATCTGGCCCTGTCAACCGACGCGTCCAAGGCGTCCCGCCTGGAGAGGCTTATCGCTGAGATGTCGGACGATGGCGGTCAGGAGGCGAGGGATGTGCGCGATGCTCTCGTTCTGCACGGTCTCTCCAAATATAACCATCTTCCCCATCGGGAGCCGAAATTCGAGCAGAGCGGCAAGCGAAGAATTCTTCTTATCGATCAGGTGAAGGGGGACGTATCCGTGCCGCTCTCTCTGGGGTCGTCGGCATCCTTTGCATCCATGCTCGATGATGCGCTTGCAAGCGGCGCGCAGTGCATTGTCCGCACGCATCCCGATGTCGTTGCCGGTTATCGGAAGGGCTATCTCACCGAGATGGCCGCGGGCAGGGCGGGTGTCACGCTCTCAGCAGAACCAGTATCGGCCGCGTCGATCCTGAAGGTCGTCGATGAAGTGTGGACCGTTGCGAGCCAGTTCGGTTTCGACGCTCTCCTGCGCGGCGTTCCGGTGCGCTGTTATGCTGCGCCTTTTTATGCCGGCTGGGGGCTGACCGAGGACCATATGAGCACGCAAGCCCGGGAAACCGTCTCAAGGCGTCGTAGCATGACGCGCGGTATCGACCAACTTGTCGCTGCGTCCTTCATTCACTATCCGATCTATCGTGATCCAGAGACGCGGAAGGCGTCGGATGTGTTTCAGGCGATTGATGCGATCGTCGCCGGGCAGCAGCGTCTCTAGATTACAGCATTTCCAACGGGCGCTTGCGCAGTGGAGGAGGGAATACCTTATCCAAGGCTGCCCAGTCCTCTTTGCTGATCTCCAACCCGATCGCTCCCGCATTCTCCTCCACCCGGTGAGGATCGCTGGATTTCGGGATTGCGATCGTGTTTGGCGATCTCATGACAAAGGCGAGGGCAATTTGCGCGGGCGTTGCCTGATAGGCCTTGGCGATACGGATCAGTTCCGCATTGCGTAAAATTCGGCCCTGTTCGATCGGGGAATAGGCCATGATCGGGATGCCACGTTTCTGACACCAGGGCAGGAGGTCGTATTCGATACCCCGGCGGGAGAGATTATAGAGGACCTGATTGGCCGCACAGTTCTTTCCATCTTCTACATCCATCAGGTCCTGCATGTCCTCGACATCGAAGTTGGACACGCCCCATTCGCGGATCTTGCCCGATCTGCGCAAGGTTTCTAAACCTGCCACTGTCTCTTCGAGGTCGTGTTCGCCGCGCCAGTGAAGAAGGTAGAGGTCCAGCCGGTCGGTATTCAGGCGTCGAAGGCTCGCTTCACAGGCATCAATGACGCCTTGGTAACTGGCATTGTAGGGATAGACCTTGCTGACGAGAAAGACCTCGTCGCGGCGTCCTTCCATCGCCCTTCCGGTGATGATTTCGGCACCGCCTTCTCCATATATTTCGGCCGTATCGATCAGCGTCATGCCGAGATCGAGCCCGCGCTTCAGGCTCTCGACCTCCTGTTCTGCTGTCCGGGCATTCTCGCCCATCTTCCAGGTTCCAAGTCCGAGCGAGGGTATTTTTGTTCCGGAGGGCAAGGTAGCGTGTGGGATGGCTGGCATAATCTTTGACCTCAAGCTGGCATCAGGCATCAATCTAAGGGTTTTTAGCTGCATGCCAAGCTGTCACCTTTTCGCATTCGCGCGCGGCCCGTGCCCACGGATAACAGAGATTCTCTGTCGTATCCCCGGCTTTGATTCATCTTTCGTTCTTTTCTGTTGCGCTTTCATCGAGAATCCTGCCAAGTCCCGGACATGCAATTCGCACCGCAACAGGATGAGGCCCTAAAGGCTGTTTCGCGCTGGCTGAAAGACGGGCGTAGCCAGGTTTTTCGGCTGTTCGGTTATGCCGGCACGGGCAAGACGACGCTTGCCAAGCATTTTGCCGAGCATGTGGATGGAGACGTTCTGTTTGCGGCCTTTACCGGCAAGGCCGCACAGGTGCTGCGTTCCAGAGGTGCCCGTAACGCCAAGACCATTCATTCGCTGATCTATCGCCCGCGTGGTGAAGAGGCGGTTGAGGACGAGGAAACAGGCAAGACCTCGATCGCACCGATGTTTGCCATCAACCGGCAGAGCCCGGTCGCCAAGGCTGCTCTCATCGTCATCGACGAATGCTCGATGGTCGACGAGGCACTCGGCAAGGATCTGATGAGCTTTGGTACGCCGATCCTGGTTCTTGGTGATCCCGGCCAGTTGCCGCCGGTTTCTGGAGGCGGTTTCTTCACGGAGCAGGAGCCTGACTATCTGCTGACGGAAATCCATCGCCAGGCGCAGGACAATCCGATTATCCAGCTCGCCATGCAGGTGCGTGAGGGCCGCGAGATCATGTATGGCGATTACGGCAAGGCACAGGTCATTTCTCGCGATGAGGTGACCCAGGATCTGGTTCTCAACGCCGACCAGGTTCTTGTCGGCACGAACCGCACACGCAAGCGCTATAACCAGAGACTGCGCGAACTCAAAGGTTTTACCGCCGATTACCCGCAATCGGGCGACAAGCTGGTTTGCCTTCGGAACGATCAGGTCAAGGGCCTGCTCAACGGCTCGCTCTGGCAGGTGATGAGCGCCTCGCGCGAAACGGTGAAGCCCGGCATAAATCTGATGATCCGGCCGGAAGACGATGACATGGATCGCGGTGCGGCGAAGATCAAGCTTCTCAAGGCCGCATTCGAGAGCGAGGAAGAAATTCCGTGGTCGATGCGCAAGCGTTATGACGAGTTCGATTACGGTTACGCGCTGACCTGCCACAAGGCTCAGGGCTCGCAGTGGAACAATGTCGTCTTGTTTGACGAGAGTTTTGCATTTCGCGATACGCGCGAGCGCTGGCTCTACACGGCAATCACCCGTGCGGCCGAGACGTTGACGATCGTAAGGTGAGGGGCGAGAGACTTGTCGTGCCTGCTCTTGTTCTGTGGTCACGGTGGTCGTTGACAATGAAACGGGGACACGGCAAAAGCGTTGGTACCGCAATGCCACGATATCGTTGAATTGGTGGGTGGTATTTTCAGGCAGATAGGATGTCTGAATTGCGGACGGATTTATGGGGTTGGTGAACTCATGGCTGCTAAGATTTATCGTCCTGCGAAAACTGCGATGCAGTCCGGCAAGGCCAAGACCCGTCTGTGGGTTCTTGAGTTCGATCCTGAAACGCCGCGTAGTATCGACCCGATCCTGGGCTACACATCGTCCGGCGACATGAAGCAGCAGCTTCGGCTGACATTCGAGACGCAGGAACTGGCGGAAGCCTATGCGCAGCGCGAAGGCATCGAATACCGGGTGATCCTGCCGAAAGACGCAAACCGGCAATCGTTGTCCTACACGGACAATTTTCGCTTCAACCGCCAGCAGCCCTGGACACATTGATTTTCAGCGGCATTTATTGCCGCCTAAAGGCCCCTTAGCTCAACTGGATAGAGCAACTGCCTTCTAAGCAGTAGGTCGCAGGTTCGAGTCCTGCAGGGGTCGCCACTCTCTCTCGTCCATACCGAAAACATAGGTAACAGGTGCCTGCGGCAGCAGCCCTGCGCCCAAGAGGCATGCCGTCATGTGATGCTTCGCTATGATCGGCCGATGTTCATCGTATGCGCGTTGGATTGCCGAACAGGGGAACCGGATAAACGTAGTCCCCTTTGACCGAGAAGCCCTTGCGGTAAAGGCAAGCCCTGAGCGCAGTCTGATTGTAGAAATTGCCCGCAAACGGATGGCCTCGTGGCGGTGTGGAAGCCTCCAGGGTACAAGATTCTCTTGCAATCAAGAATCGATCTTCGACATCGGTGCCTTTCACGATGCCCACGCTGCCATAGGTTATCGAGGCAGCGGAAGCGCTGCCAATGAACGCTGTAGAAAAGGCGATCAAAAACGTCGGCAAAAATGTGAGCTTCATCGTGCTGTCTCCCTCAGATCGGCGGACGGCAACGGCTTAATGTTGATTTTGTTCCCGGCATGACGAATTTTTACCCGCGCTTGTTCGCATATGCGAAAGAGCTTTTGGAATTTCGCTGCAGCGCATTTTGAGATATCATATTTTTCATCGGTTCCGTTGCGTCACGCAGGGGAAGGTAGATTTGGCGCTGGGAGCAGGAGTTCCCGGTTTGGCGCCTTCATTACACTGAAATGGTTTTTCACGGGCCGCACGCGGTGGCCCGGACCTTTGCATTGTTTTTGAGCCTTCGAGTGGGGATACATATGAACAGAGATTTTCTCGCTGTCATAAGCGGGGTTTCGCTCGCGGTCCTCTTTTCAAGTGCGAGTTGGGCGGATGAGCGCCCACTGATCTGGCAGCCCATCAAAAACTCCGACACAAGTTATTCCGTCAAGCTGGGTTTGCGATTGCCGGTCCGCCTCGAAACGGAGGCTGGCTTTAATGTTGGTGTCGATTCAACGAAGACCGGCGAGGTGGTGAATACGCCGCTCAAGTTCTGGAGCAGGATCAGGACGGCCGATACAAAACGGTCTGCATACCGGATGAGCCGCGATATCCGGGTCAATATGGATGGGAATGCGGGCAATGCCGCCATCAGCATGAATTACTACGAAAAGCAGATCGCCACGCCGACATTCAATATGGAACGCGAAGCCACCTATGTGGTTCGCTACGATGGCGTTCAGAAAAACTGGACTGGGCTGGATACTAGCCAAACCATCAAACTGAGGCAGCGCGAAACCGGCACCGCGTTCGTGGCCGTTGCCAATGGTTCGGCGAATTTTTCAGCGGTCGGTGCCAGTTTCGGGATAGAGCAACCTGTTGGAGAGAACATTACTCTTAGCGGTCATGTGAACCGGAACTTCACGGACGCGGTGACCGTGTCCACCGTGAACGCCAGATATTCTTACAAGTGGTGAAACGACAAAGGGCGCCTCAGGCGCCCTTTGCATAGTCTGCTCCAGCTATCTTTTAGTGCAGGATCTGGCTGAGGAACAGTTTGGTGCGCTCATGCTGCGGATTGTCGAAGAATTCCTGCGGCGAATTCTGTTCGACGATCTGGCCCTGGTCCATGAAGATGACGCGGTTGGCGACCTGGCGGGCAAAGCCCATTTCATGGGTGACGCAGAGCATGGTCATGCCTTCTTCGGCAAGGCTTACCATCGTGTCGAGCACTTCCTTGACCATTTCCGGGTCGAGCGCCGAGGTCGGCTCATCGAACAGCATGATCTTCGGCTTCATGCAGAGCGAACGGGCAATCGCCACGCGCTGCTGCTGGCCGCCTGAAAGCTGGCCCGGATATTTGTTGGCCTGCTCCGGGATTTTCACGCGCTTGAGGTAGTGCATCGCCACTTCCTCGGCTTCCTTCTTCGGCATCTTGCGAACCCAGATCGGCGCCAGCGTGCAGTTTTCCAGGATCGTCAGATGCGGGAAGAGGTTGAAGTGCTGGAACACCATGCCAACTTCGCGGCGCACTTCGTCGATCTTCTTCAGATCGTTGGTCAGCTCGATATTGTCGACGAGGATGTTGCCCGACTGATGTTCTTCCAGGCGGTTGATGCAGCGGATCATCGTCGACTTGCCGGAACCGGACGGTCCGGCGATGACGATGCGCTCGCCCTTCATCACCTTCAGATTGATGTCGCGCAGCACGTGGAAATCACCGTACCACTTGTTCATGCCGATGATTTCGACCGCGACGTCGGTGGAGGAGACGGTCAGTTTTTTGGTTAGGGCTTCAGCCATTGTTTTCCCCTTTAAGTCTTGTTGCGGCTAGTGCTTGTGGCCGGTGTCGAGATGCCGTTCCATGAAGGCGGAATAGCGCGACATGCCGAAGCAGAAAAGCCAAAATACGAAACCGGCAAAGATGTAACCCGTCACCGGCGTCACCGGTGTCGCCCAGTTCGCGTCCGACTGGTTGAGCGTCACGATGCCGAGAAGGTCGAACATGCCGATGATCGAGACGAGCGACGTGTCCTTGAACAGGCCGATGAAGGTGTTGACGATGCTTGGAATGACCAGCTTGATTGCCTGCGGCAGGATGATCAGCCGTGTTTTCTGCCAGTAGCTCAGCCCGAGTGAATCTGCGCCTTCGAACTGGCCTTTCGGAATGGCCTGCAGGCCGCCGCGAATGACCTCCGCCATATAGGCGGACGCGAAGATGGAGACACCGATCAGGGCGCGCAACAGCTTGTCGAAGGTCCAGCCATCGGGCAGGAACAGCGGCAGCATGACACTTGCCATGAACAGAACGGTGACAAGCGGAATGCCGCGGATTACTTCGATGAAGACGACGCAAAGCGTCTTGATCACCGGCATCTGCGAGCGACGACCGAGTGCCAGGATGATGCCTAGCGGCAGTGAAACGGTGATGCCGAAGAATGACAGGATCAGTGTCACCATCAGGCCGCCCCAGAGCTGGGTTTCGACATGCGGAAGACCGAAGCCGCCGATCAGCAGGAAAAACGAAACGAAGGGAAGGATGATGAACAGCGCAAGCGCGTTCCATCCCTTGTGCGGAGCCTTCGGGATCAGCATCGGAACGAGCAGGATGACGAAGAGGACCGCGACGAGAATTGGTCGCCAGCGTTCATCGGCCGGATATCGTCCGAACATGAATTGCTGGAATTTTGCCTCGACGAAGGCCCAGCAGGCGCCGGACTGACCATCAGGCAGCACGCCGCCCTGAATGACGGTGGCACAGGCCGTACGGTCCGAGCCGGTCCAGACGGCATCGATGAACAGCCAGTTGATTATGCCCGGCACGGTGTAGGCGAGCAGGGCAAGCGCAAGAATGGTCAGCAGCGTGTCCTTCGGCGTTGCGAAGAGCTTGGTGCGGAACCAGTGCGAGGCACCGCTTGCGCCGAGCGGTGCCGGTTGAGGCGCCAGCATGTCCTGGCGCACGAAAGTAGCAGAGTTACTCGCCATGTTTATCTCTCCACCAGCGCCATTTTAGCATTGAACCAGTTCATGAATATCGCCGTGGTTATGGAGATGGACAGATAGATGGCAAGGAAGAGGGCGACGATCTCGACGGCCTGACCGGTCTGGTTGAGCATCGTTCCGCCAACCGCATAGATGTCCGCAAACCCGCAGGCGACCGCGAGGGAGGAGTTCTTGGTGAGGTTGAGATACTGGCTTGTCAAAGGCGGGATAATGATGCGCAGTGCCTGAGGCAACACGATCAGCCGGGTAATGGCGTTCGAGCGCAGGCCAAGAGCGTTGGCGGCTTCAGTCTGGCCTTTCGGCACGGCCTTGATGCCCGAACGTACAATCTCGGCGATGAAGGACGCGGTGTAGAAGGACAGCGCCAGATAGAGCGAGATGAATTCCGGGCCTAAAACCGCGCCGCCGGTAAGGTTGAAACGACCGGCTACCGGATAGTCGAACGTGATCGGTGAGCCGAGCGCAAGGAAGGTGAGAAGCGGCAGGCCGAAGATCAGGCCAATACCTGTCCATATCGTATGGAACGGTTGGCCAGTGCGCATCTGTCGCTGTTTTGCCCAACGTGCCACGAGCACGGTCGCTGCGATGCCAACCAGAAACGCCACCGCGATTGCCCACGAACCGTCACCGAAGATCGGCTTGGGCACGAAGAGGCCGCGGTTGTTGAGATAGGTCTGGAAGGGCAGGTTGAAGGATTCACGCGCCTGCGGCAGCACGGCGATGACGCCCTTGTACCAAAACAGGATAACCAGCAGCGGCGGGATATTGCGGAAAAACTCCACATAGACCTGCGCCAGCTTGGCAATCAGCCAGTTCCGTGACAGGCGGGCGATACCGACAATGAAGCCGATAATCGAAGCGGTAATGATGCCGAGGACGGCGACCTGCAGCGTGTTCAGGATGCCAACGAGCAGAGCGCGGCCATAGGTCGAATCGCTGGTATAGGCGATCAACGACTGGCCGATGTCGAAGCCGGCGCGTCCTTGAAGGAAACCGAAGCCGGAGGCAATGTTTGCCTTCTGCAGATTGTTGATCGTGTTCTGGGTGACCGTCCACACGAAGAGGACGAGAAGCGCCAATGTCAGGACCTGATAAAAAATCCCGCGTACTTTCGGGTCATTGATCAGGGAGGAAGTCCGCTTGCTGGTGCCAGGTGTTTCGGAATTGAGGGCCATACCGGCCATAAACGCATCCCCTTGGTTTATATGTCTCCTTTTGGAGACTTTTTTTGCCCTTGCGGGAATTTCGGATGCATGGAGGTGGATATATCCACCCCCATGCCTATGCTGGATGCCGGCCGATTAACGGATCGGCGGAGCGTACTGAAGGCCGCCCTTGGTCCAGAGGGCGTTCAGGCCGCGCTCGATCTTGAGCGGAGTGTTCGGGCCGACGGTGCGGTCGAAGACTTCACCGTAATTGCCGACCAGCTTGACGACGTTGTAGGCCCATTCGTTGGTCAGACCGAGGTCGGTACCGATCTTGCCGCCTTCTTCGGAGCCCAGCATACGCTTGACGTCCGGGCTGCCGCTGGTCTTCATCTCGTCGACATTCTTCGAGGTGATGCCGAGTTCTTCAGCGTTGACCATGGCGTAGTGAACCCACGACACGATGTCGAACCACTTGTCGTCACCCTGGCGAACGGCCGGGCCAAGCGGCTCCTTGGAGATGACTTCCGGCAGAACCATGTTCTCGTCCGGGTTCTTCATCTTCAGGCGGATAGCATAGAGGCCAGACTGGTCGGTCGTGTAGACGTCGCAACGGCCGGAATCGTAGGCCGTGGTGGCGTCAGCTTCCTTTTCGAAGACGACCGGGTTGTACTGAAGGTTGTTGGCCTTGAAGTAGTCGGCGAGGTTGAGCTCGGTCGTGGTGCCGGTCTGAACGCAGACGGCAGCGCCGGACAGCTCGAGCGCGGACTTTACGTTGAGGCTCTTCTTCACGATGAAGCCCTGGCCGTCATAGTAGTTGACGGTACGGAAGTTGAAGCCGAGCGACGAGTCGCGGCTGATCGTCCAGGTGGTGTTACGGGTCAGAACGTCGACTTCGCCGGACTGCAGTGCCGGGAAACGGTCCTTACTGGACAGCGCAACGAACTTGGTCTTGCTGGCATCGCCAAAAACGGCTGCGGCAATGCCGCGGCAATAGTCGACGTCGATACCCGACCAGTCGCCCTTGTCGTCAGGGTTAGAGAACCCCGGAATACCCTGGCTCACGCCGCATGTTACAACTCCCTTCGCCTTAACGTCATCGAGCGTGGCCGCAGAAGCTGCCGAGGCCAAGCCAAGGACTGCAGCGCCAATCGCGGTTGACAGAAGCGTCTTTTTCATTTTCCCAACCTTTTTGTTTGTAGTTTTATGTTTCGGTGACACCGAACCGCTCCCCTAGATATCTTTCGAACACGGCCGGCCGCACGCTAGCCTAAAATGGGACGTGCGTTACCATCTCATTCGCAAAATCTTTGAGGGTCAAGTCTCACCAGCATGAATTGCGTTTGAAATGAGGTAAAATTAATTTTTTTGCTTATATTTCCGGCGTTTGATTACTGGTTGTGCATTTATTGCTGAAAACTGCGGCTTTTTCTCTACCTCTGATCTATGCTCAGCTTTTCGTGCGGATGCCCTGCGCACTTGACCTATTTCACCTGCGGCGCGACAAGAGTGCTTTCCCGCCTCAGAGAGTTTTTCTACGAAATGGCCAAGAAATCTTCCTTGCTCGGTGCCGCCGGCGCCAACACGCGTCTTGCACATATTGGTAACAATCCCAGAGATTATCACGGGTTCGTCAATCCTCCGGTCGTTCATGGTTCGACCGTATTGTTTCCTGATGCCGAGGCGATGGAAAAGCGTACGCAGCCATACACTTACGGAACGCGTGCTACCCCGACTACCGATGCTTTATGTGCTGCATTCGATGAGCTTGAAGGGTCTGCCGGCACGATCCTGGTGCCGTCGGGACTGGCCGCCATTTCGATACCGTTTCTCACTTATCTGTCTGCCGGCGACCACGCGCTGATTGTCGATTCGGTCTACACGCCGTGCCGCAATTTCTGCAATACGATGCTGAAGCGCCTTGGCGTCGAGGTTGAATATTATGACCCGGAAATCGGTGCGGGTATCGAGGCACTGATCAAGCCGAATACCAAGCTCGTCCATACGGAAGCGCCGGGGTCAAACACGTTCGAGATGCAGGATATCCGTGCGATTGCCGATGCGGCACACAAGCATGACTGCGTCGTCACGATGGACAATACCTGGGCAACACCGCTTTATTTCCGTCCGCTCGATTTCGGCGTGGATGTGTCGATCCATGCAACGACGAAATATCCGTCGGGCCATTCCGACATCGTCATGGGCTCGGTATCTGCCAATGCCAAATGGTGGCCGCAACTGGAAGAAGCGCGCATCCTCATGGGTATCTGCGGTGCTCCGGATGATTCCTACATGATCCTGCGTGGCCTGAGGACTATGGGTGTTCGTCTTGAGCATCATCAGAAAAGCGCGCTCGCCATTGCTCAGTGGCTGGAGGGGCGTGATGACGTGGCGCGTGTCCTGCATCCGGCATTGCCGAGCTTTCCCGGACACGACATCTGGAAGCGCGATTTCAAAGGCTCTACCGGCATATTCTCCTTCGTACTCAAGGCTGACGCAGCAAACGCCAAGGCGAAAGCGCATGCGTTCCTCGATGCATTGAGCTATTTCGGTCTCGGCTATTCCTGGGGCGGGTTCGAAAGCCTGGCTCTTCAGGTCAATCTGTCCGATCGCACAATCCGTAAGCAACCGGCAGAGGGGCCGGTCATTCGTCTGCAGATCGGCCTGGAAGATGTCGCCGACCTGCAGAAGGATCTCGAACAGGGATTTCTTGCTGCCCGCGCCGTCTGATCAGTCGACGCGGTAGCCGTAAAGCCAATCCAGATCCGCCGCGAGTGATTGCGGCGGACGCAGGGACAAGACGATATCACGGCCGATGCGGATTGAACCGCGGGCGTGATAGGCGAAGCGGTTGAAGTTGCCGCGCGACTTGACCTTGCCGGCGCGTTTCACCCGCAGGCTTTCGAAGTTCGCCAGGGCCTCGGGGAGGGTGGAAGCCTTCTTTACCTCGTTGGCCAGAACATAGCCGTCTTCAATTGCCATGACAGCGCCCTGGGCGGAGAAGGGCATCATCGCGTGAGCGGCGTCGCCAATGAGTGCTAGATCGCGGCCGTTATGCCATTTCCCGGATGTTACTTCATGCAACGGCCAGAATGTCGGCCGAGGCGTTTGGGTAAGGAGTTGGATAATATTCGGATGCCAACCGGAAAATTGCTGGATGAGCATGTCGCGCTGGGTTTCGCTCGCCTGGGCTTCCCAAGTTTCACCTGGGCTTATTCCGGCCGCAATCGCCACGATGTTAAAGGCTCCCATTTCAGAGAGTGGGTAGGCGACAAGATGGGTCGACGGTCCCAGAACCGCCGTGACACAATTTCTCGGGAGCCAGTCGGGTGCTTGGTCTAGGGGAACTGTAAAGCGCCAGGCTATATTGCGAGAGAAATCCGGCTGCGGGGCGTTGTCGATGGATGCCCTTGCATTCGACCAGACGCCATCTGCGCCAATGATCAGCGGATAGGTGTTCCCGGTGAGATCCTTGAGCGAACGGGGCAGGCTTCCGCGAATGGGGGTTGCGAGAGTGACGGTGCAAAGCGGGTTCCGCTCGACAGCCGCGAGTAGCGTGTTCTGCAATGTCGCCCGGTGCAGCACGCCGTAGGGAGCCCCCCAGCGTTCTCTGGCGAAGCGCCCCATCGGAACATGAGCCAGTTTCTTCAGCGTACCCCCTGAGACGAGGCGGATTTGTTCCGGCTCGGTCCAGATATTCTCCAGTTCATCAAGTACGCCGAGTTCACGAAGGATTGCCGATGCGTTCGGGGATATTTGCAGGCCCGCGCCTACCTCCACGAGTTCGCTTGCCTCTTCGAAAACATCGCAAGCCATGCCGAGGCGGGAAAAACTCAATGCTGCCGCAAGGCCGGCCATGCCGGCGCCCACAATCGCTATCCTGTCGAGATGCATTGGCCTACTGCCTGAAACGCGCGCTTACGCTGCCTTGACCTGAAAAACGCAGCCCGGCGGGTCCGTCTGTTCGGCCTTCAGGCCGGGGTTGTAACGATAAAGCGTCGAGCAATAGGAGCAGACCTTTTCGCTGTCATCGCCGAGGTCAATGAAAATATGCGGGTGGTCGAAGGGGACCGAGGCGCCGGTGCACATGAACTCCTTCACGCCAATCTGGATAACCGGATATCCGCCATCGTTTTGAAAGTGAGGAATGCTGTGGCCAGCCATGATCGTCTCCCTGCCTTTTGATTTCGGCGGACATTATCTTCCTAAGTCTCGAATGTGTAGGGGGGAAACGCTGGCATTTTTTGCCCAGGCGGGTTCTTTGGTGGTCGTCGATCCATTATAGAGCGGGCAAAACAAAGGATCGCCCGATGAATTTGAATGCGCCCGCCTTCTCGTCTTTCGTTCATGACGGAATCAATCTTCGCTATTTTGATGAGGGTGAGCCGTCCGGTGAGCCGGTGCTTCTCATTCATGGCTTTGCATCGAGCGCGCTCGTCAATTGGGTGCATCCCGGTTGGCTTAAGACGCTCGGAGATGCTGGCTATAGGGTCATCGCTCTCGATAATCGCGGGCATGGCGGAAGCGACAAGCCGCTGGATGCCGAGGCCTATCGCCCGTGGGTGATGGCAGACGACGCAGTGGCGCTGCTTGATCATCTGCGTATTCCCGAAGCCCATCTGTTCGGATATTCGATGGGGGCAAGAATTTCCGTTTTTGCTGCTCTTGCCCATCCCGAGCGGGTTCGTTCACTGGTGCTGGGTGGTCTCGGCATCGGCATGACAGATGGCGTCGGCGACTGGGACCCGATTGCAGACGCCTTGCTTGCGCCGGATGCCGACGCAATCACGCATGAGCGCGGCAAGATGTTCCGCGCCTTCGCGGATCAGACGAAAAGCGACAGACAAGCGCTTGCGGCCTGTATCCGAGGCTCGCGCGATCTGGTCGCTCGATCCGATATGGCACGGATAGAGGCGCCCACGCTGATCGGCGTCGGGACGAAGGATGATATTGCCGGCTCGGCGCAGGAACTGGCCGACCTGATGCCGGATGCCCGAGCGCTTGATATTCCGAACCGTGACCATATGCTGGCCGTCGGCGACAGGGTGTTTAAGAAGGCCGTGCTAGAATTTTACGCGGAACTGGCCGGAGAGTAGCAACTTCTCTGATGTCTTCGATCAACGGAATGCGATTTTGCTCGCATTGGCGTTCAGACAATCTTGTTCTATATAATAGGCTGACAAGGCCTGCAGGTGACTATGGAGTGAGGCATGCCCTCAAGAGTGGATATTCGCATCAAGGAGCCCGTGGCGACGGTCGATCCCATCTGGGATACGTTGCAGCAGGAAGCCCGGCTTGCCATCGAGCAGGATCCGCTTCTTGCTGCCTTCCTGTATTCCACAGTGCTGAACCATCGTTCGCTGGAAGAATGTGTCGTTCACCGGATTTGCGAGCGTCTCGATCATCCTGATCTGCAGGCGGTTCTGCTGCGCCAGACATTCATGGAAATGCTGGATGACTGGCCGGAATGGGGTTCCATCCTGCGGGTCGATATCCAGGCGTTTTATGATCGCGATCCGGCATGCCTGCGCTTCCTGGAGCCGGTGCTCTATTTCAAGGGTTTTCACGCGATCCAGACGCATCGGCTCGCCAACTGGCTTTATGCTCGTGGACGCCGTGATTTTGCGCTCTATCTGCAGAGCCGTTCTTCCAGTGTCTTCCAGACGGACATCAATCCGGCAGCAAGGATCGGCAAGGGAATTTTCCTCGATCACGCAACCGGTCTCGTCGTCGGCGAGACTGCGGTCGTCGGCGACAATGTCTCGATCCTGCATGGTGTGACGCTGGGCGGTACGGGCAAGGAAGGTGCAGATCGCCATCCGAAGATCGGCAATGGCGTGCTTATCGGCGCGGGCGCGAAGATACTCGGCAATATCGAGATCGGGTCCTGCTCGCGTGTCGCTGCCGGCTCGGTTGTTCTGAAACAGGTTCCGCCGAAGTCCACGGTTGCCGGTGTGCCGGCGAAGGTGGTCGGGGAGGCTGGCTGTTCGGAGCCGGCGCGGGTGATGGACCAGTTGCTGATGTCCGAGGACTGAACTCCTGCCGGTGAGATAAACGCTGGTGGAATACATATCGAAGCCGGGAAGCCCAAGGCTTGTCGGCTTTACTTTTGCCGCGGTCGCATGCAACAAGCCCAGCAACGTGAATAGAAAACGGAGATTGTCGTGAAGCCCGACGAAATCAAAAAGATCGACGCTTATTTCAAGCGCCTTCTGAACCCGCAGATCGTCGTCAAGGCACGGCCGCGCAAGGACGATTCGGCTGAAGTCTATCTGGGCGAAGAGTTTCTCGGTGTCGTCTATGTCGATGACGAAGATGACGAGCGTTCCTACAATTTCTCGATGGCCATCCTCGACGTCGATCTCGACTGAGCATTCGTGCCACAAGCATTCCGGCGGGCCGCTTTGGCCCGCTTTTTGTTTCTGCCTTTGGAAAAGCCGTTCTCGCATTCGCCTCTTGTAACGTGGTGATCGCGATCCCATTAATAAGGAGCGGCCTTATCCGGTCGTCTCTGTGAGATTAACCCCACACCGCGATTTCATGCCTTCGTCACTGACAATCGTCAGGTGCGGTTGCTTGGCGTTTGCATCCGATGGGCTGATGGGTGTTAATTTTTGCAGGTTGGAGGGGTCTCTGGCGGAATAGTGATTGCGCCGCCGCAAAGGGGGCTTAAAATCCGTGTCCAATGGACTAAGTTAGTAAGACTGGAGTCCGGCAGGCCACAATGTTCAAAATGGTCGTCGGCACCTGGGGATGATGAATGATGATCGCACTGCCGATCTCGATGGAAAAAGAAAAAGATGGTGACGGGGATAACGCCAACCGCGGAACCTCGGTCATCACGCGTACGAAGCCCAAGACGAAACGTCCGAACCTGTATCGCGTACTCCTTTTGAATGACGACTACACCCCGATGGACTTCGTCATCCACATACTGGAGCGGTTCTTTCAGAAGGACAGGGAGGCTGCCACGCTTATCATGCTCCACGTTCATAACCATGGAGTGGGTGAATGCGGCATTTATACCTACGAAGTAGCGGAAACGAAGGTGAGCCAGGTCATGGATTTCGCCCGCCAGCATCAGCATCCGCTGCAGTGTGTCATGGAAAAGAAGTGAGGAACCCGACGTGCCCACATTTTCGCCTAGTCTTGAAAAGGCGCTGCATCAGGCACTGACCTTCGCCAACGAGCGGCATCACGAATATGCCACGCTCGAACATCTGCTTCTCGCGTTGATTGATGACGCGGATGCGGCGGCGGTCATGGGCGCTTGTAACGTCAACCTTGAAAACCTGCGCAAGACCGTTGCCGACTATGTCGATAACGAACTTGCCAACCTCGTGACCGGCTATGACGAAGACTCGAAGCCTACCTCCGGCTTTCAGCGTGTCATCCAGCGGGCCGTCATCCATGTCCAGTCTTCCGGTCGTGAAGAAGTAACTGGTGCCAATGTGCTCGTGGCGATCTTCGCCGAGCGCGAAAGTCATGCCGCATTCTTCCTGCAGGAGCAGGAAATGACCCGTTACGACGCGGTCAACTATATCTCCCACGGTATAGGCAAGCGCCCGGGCTCCTCCCAGTCCCGTACGCCGCGCGGTTCCGAAGAGCCGGATTCCGAGGCCAAGCCATCGCGTGGCGGCGGAGATCAGGACGAGGGTGCAGCCAAGAAACCTCAGGATGCGCTCAAGGCCTATTGCGTCAATCTGAACGACAAGGCCAAGGACGGTCGCATCGATCCGCTGATCGGGCGTCATTCCGAGGTCAACCGTACCATCCAGGTCCTGTGCCGTCGCTCCAAGAACAACCCGCTCTATGTGGGTGATCCGGGCGTGGGCAAGACTGCGATCGCCGAAGGTCTCGCCAAGCGGATCGTCGAAGGCAAGGTGCCGGAAGCGCTCGCCGATGCGACGATCTTCTCGCTCGATATGGGTACGCTGCTTGCCGGCACCCGTTATCGCGGCGACTTCGAGGAGCGCCTGAAGCAGGTCGTCAAGGAACTGGAAGATTTTCCGGGTGCGGTTCTGTTTATCGACGAGATCCACACCGTTATCGGTGCGGGTGCAACGTCGGGCGGGGCGATGGATGCGTCCAACCTGTTGAAGCCGGCTCTGTCCTCCGGGCAGATCCGCTGCATCGGTTCGACCACCTACAAGGAATATCGCCAGTTCTTCGAAAAGGATCGGGCGCTGGTCCGTCGCTTCCAGAAGATCGACGTCAACGAGCCGTCGATTGTCGACGCGATCGAGATCATGAAGGGCCTGAAGCCCTATTTCGAGGACTACCACAAGCTTCGCTATACCAACGAGGCGATCAAGTCGGCCGTCGAACTGTCGGCCCGCTACATCTCCGACCGCAAGCTGCCGGACAAGGCGATCGACGTGATCGACGAGACCGGTGCGGCGCAGATGCTGCTGCCGGCCTCCAAGCGCCGCAAGCTGATCACCGAGAAGGAAATCGAGGCAACCATCGCGACGATGGCGCGGATACCGCCGAAAACCGTTTCCAAGGATGACGAGGCTGTTCTCGCCAATCTGGAAAAGGAATTGCGGTCCGTCGTCTACGGTCAGGATGCCGCGATCGAAGCGCTTTCGACGGCGATCAAGCTGGCGCGTGCAGGCCTGCGCGAGCCGAACAAGCCGATCGGCTCCTACGTCTTCTCCGGCCCGACAGGCGTCGGCAAGACGGAAGTTGCCAAGCAGCTTGCAGCCTCGCTCGGCGTGGAACTGCTGCGGTTCGACATGTCGGAATATATGGAACGCCACACGGTCTCCAGACTGCTCGGCGCACCTCCCGGCTATGTCGGGTTCGATCAGGGCGGTCTTCTGACCGATCAGGTCGATCAGCATCCGCACAGCGTGCTGCTTCTCGACGAAATCGAGAAGGCGCATCCGGATATCTACAATATCCTGCTGCAGGTCATGGACCACGGTTCGCTGACCGACCACAACGGCAAGAAGATCGACTTCCGCAACGTCATCCTGATCATGACGACCAATGCGGGCGCTTCGGAAATGGCCAAGGCCGCCTTCGGCTTCGGCTCCTCCAAGCGCACCGGCGAAGACGAAGAGGCATTGAACCGCCTGTTCACGCCGGAATTCCGCAACCGTCTCGACGCGACGATCCCGTTCGCGCCGCTGCCGACGGCCGTCATCCATCAGGTCGTGCAGAAGTTCGTCATGCAGTTGGAAACCCAGCTGTCCGAACGCAATGTCACGTTCGACCTGCACGAGGACGCGATCGCCTGGCTGGCCGACAAGGGTTACGACGAGAAGATGGGCGCCCGCCCGCTTTCCCGTGTGATCCAGGAATACATCAAGAAGCCGCTTGCCAACGAGATCCTGTTCGGGGCTTTGCGCAAGGGTGGTGTGGTTCGCGTCACTGTCGGCAAGGACGAGAATGGCAAGGATAAACTGGTGCTCGATTCCATTCCGGAAGCCGTGCCGGTGAAGCCGAAGCCTGAAGCAGAAGTGGAAGAGGCTGCCGAAGAGGCAAAGGCCAAGGTTGCAAAGCCGAAGGCGGCCAAGAAGTCGTCCCCCAAGGGCAAGGATGGCGGCAAGGGCGCAGCAGCCAAGGCCAAGGCGGACGACGACGGTGACGTGATCGCCGAAGACGCGCCGAAGCCGCGCAAGGGCAGCACCGTTCCGCGGGTGCCGAAAGCGAAGTAATCGCTCTCATATCGATTGAATAAAAGATGCCGGGCTTGTCCCGGCATCTTTGTGTTTGTAGGCATGTTTGATCAACAGCAAATGGAATGCCTATGTCTGCAGAGCAGCGCGATGAGCCCGGCAACTTGAGATGGTTCCTGACGGGCATGCGCGGCGTCATCTCGCTTCCCGCGATCATTCTGATGACGTCCTATGTCGGGTTTGCCGCATTCGCACTGCAGGCGGGGCTGACGCGCTCTGAAGCCGTGGTCATGACGCTCGGTGTCTGGGCCCTGCCGTCGCAGATGATCCTTGTCGGCTCGATGCTCGGTGGGGCGAATATAGTTGCGTCGTTTCTTGCCGTCACCCTGTCCGCCATCCGGATGATGCCGATGGTGGCTTCGATCGTTCCGGAGATGCGGACGCAGAAGACGCCGGTATGGCTGCTTCTATTCCTGTCGCATTTCATTGCGATCACGTCCTGGGTGTTTGCCTCGACGCATTTGCGTGACGTGCCCCGCCAGAACCGGGTCGCCTTTTTCGCCGGTTTCGGCCTGACGCTCACCTGCACCAATGCGGCGATCGTCGGCATCAGCTACGGCATCGTTTCGCAATTCCCGCCGGTCGTCGCGGGTGCGCTCTTCATGCTGACGCCGGTCTATTTCATCTCGTCGATCTGGGCGAGTTCCAGGCAGTTCGTGGTGAAGCTCGCCTTTATCATCGGCATTGTCGCAGGACCGCTCTTGGCGCTTGTTGTCCCGCAATTCGATGTGCTGATTGCCGGCCTCGGCGGAGGAACGGTTGCCTATCTGATCGATCGATACCGGCGACAGCGTCGGCGTGCCGTTGAGGAGGCCGCGTGATGCTGGAGGAGTACTGGACCTATATCCTGATCATCGTTGCAGGCTTCATCGCAACGGATTTCTGGCGCTGGCTCGGCGTACTGGCCGGCAACAGGCTGAATGAGGAATCCGAGGCGCTCAACTGGGTGAGGGCGGTTGCGACTGCGCTCGTCATGGCCGTCACCGCCAAGCTGATCGTCTTTCCGACGGGAGTATTGGCCGATTCGCCGCTCTGGCTTCGGCTTTCTGCCGCGGGTATCGGCTTTTGCGTTTTTCTGGCGACAGGCAAGAAGGTGGCGGTCGGCGTCATCGTGCCGATCGCCATTCTCGTCGCCGGTCTGTTTCTGCTCGAAACCTGATCAGGCACCGAGTGCGTCGACAACCTTCTTGGCGTTGGCGGCGAGCACGCCATGGTCTTCCATCTGGCCGGTATGCGGCTTCAGGCTGGCGCCTTCGTAGCGCGGGATGATGTGGAAATGCAGATGATAGACGGTCTGGCCGGCGGCCGGTTCGTTGAACTGCGTGACTGTGATGCCATCGGCGTCAAAGGCTTCCTTGGCCGCATTGGCAAGCTTCTGCACGATCGGGATCACCTTGGACAGGGTGGCCGGATCGGCGTCGAGAATGTTTCGCGACGGCGTCTTCGGTATCACCAGCAGGTGACCCGGCGATTGCGGCATGACATCCATGAAGGCCAGTGTGTCGGCATCCTCATACACGCGGTGGCAGGGGATTTCGCCGCGCAGGATTTTTGCGAAGATGTTGCTGTCGTCGTAGCTCATGGAAGTCCTCTCCTAACTTTAAAATCAATCGTCCTGCTGCCGCTCGCCCTTGCGGAACGGGCTATGCTCGGACAGGTATTCGTTCATGCCGTTCACCTCCTGCCGCTCGCGCTCCAGATAGTCGGCAATGGCGCGGCGCAGGCTCGGATGGGCGATGTAATGCATGGAATGGGTGGTGACGGGAAGATAGCCGCGAGCGAGCTTGTGTTCGCCCTGCGCGCCGGCTTCGACGCGCTTCAGCCCCTTGGCAAGCGCGAAGTCGATGGCCTGATGGTAGCAGACTTCGAAATGCAGGAAGGGATGATCCTCGATACAGCCCCAGTGGCGGCCGTAAAGCGTATCGCCACCGATGAAGTTGATCGCGCCGGCGATATAACGACCATCGCGCTTTGCCATGACCAGCAGGATGTCATCGGCCATGTGGCTGCCGATCAGCGAATAGAAGCTGCGGGTGAGATAGGGCCTGCCCCATTTACGGCCACCGGTGTCCATGTAGAAGGCGAAGAACTGGTCCCAGATATCCTCGGTCAGGTCGGCGCCGGTCAGCCAGTCGATCGAGATTCCGTTCTCCAGCGCAGCACGACGCTCCTTTTTCAGCGCCTTGCGTTTGCGTGACGCCAGTGTTTCGAGGAATGCGTCGTGATCGGCATAGCCTTCGTTGATGAAATGAAATTGCTGGTCGGTCCGGTGGAGGTAGTCGGCCTCTTCGAATGCCTCGATCTCGTTTTCCGGCACGAAGGTGACATGTGCCGACGATATTCCGAGTTGCCGTGTCACCTCCTGGAGACCAGCCGCAAGCGACGCCTGCATCGTCTCGCGATCATAGTTGGAAGCGACCAGCAGGCGAGGGCCAGTGGCTGGTGTGAAGGGGATGGCGCATTGCAGTTTCGGATAGTAGCGCCCACCGGCCCGCTCGAAGGCGTCGGCCCAGCCGTGGTCGAAGACATATTCACCCTGGCTATGGCTTTTCAGATAGGCGGGGATTGCGCCGATCAGCGTGCCTTCTTCTGTCTCGAGTAGAAGGTGATGCCCATGCCACCCGGTCTTGGCCGTGGCTGAGCCGGATTGTTCCAGCGACGAAAGGAAGGCATGCGACAGAAACGGGTTGTAGGGAACCTCTGCGGAGGAGCTTTCCCGTGAGGCACCCGAAAGCCGCGACCAGCTTTCAGGGCTGATCGCGGCAAAGGATTGTTCGATGCGGATCGTGAGGCTTGCGGTCATTCCTGAATATTCATGGCTTCCCAAGACGCCCCGCAGGAGGCGGGACGTATAACTTCAACGCTTACGCACATTTGCCATCGAAGATCATGTCGACCGTAAATGGGTTTCGCTAGCGTGCGGTAACCTCACGCGGCTCGAACCCCTCGAAGGTTATCTGATCGCCATGAAGATAGCTATGCGTGAGCGCGTTTTCATCCCTGACCGTCCATGTAATCACCGGAGTTCCGGCACGTCTCTGAGCGGTGATGAAGGAGTTCGGGAGATGTGGCCAGTGGTAGGAAATGAAGTCCAGGCCAAGCTGCATGGCTTCGTCATGCTGGAAGAATTCCTCGGGCTTGTCGCCCATGGCGGTGAGGCCGAGCGGGTAGGGCGCCCCGGCCTTCTTGAGATCACGCAGGATATGATGGTCGAAGCTCATCAGGGCGACCTTGCCCTGATAGCCTTCCAGTACGTCCAGCACGTCCTCGACAAAGCCGTTGTCCTCTTCCGCTGTGCGTCCCTTGATCTCGATGACGAGAGGCACGCGACCGGCAACGAGATCGAGCATCTGCTTCAGGGTCGGAATCTTGTCGGCCGTACCGCCGACCGCGAGAAGGCCAAGCTCGGAAGCTGTTCGCTCCCGCACGTCGCCCTGGATACCGCAAACGCGTTCAAGTTTGTCGTCGTGAAAAACCATGGGAATGCTGTCGGCGGAGAGCTGGAGGTCGCATTCAATTGCAAAACCCGCGTCCACGGCTCGGGAAAAGGCGGAGAGCGTGTTTTCCCACACAGTCTTGTTCATGTCGTGATAGCCGCGATGAGCTACGGCTAAGTCCTTGATCCAGGATGCGGAGGTCATGCTTCGATCTCGATGACGGCTTCAATTTCAACGGCAGCATTGAGCGGCAGCGCGGCCATGCCGACGGCGGCACGGGCGTGTTTGCCGGCTTCGCCAAGAACGTTGGCAATCAGGTTCGACGCGCCGTTGGTGACGATATGCTGATCGGTGAAGCCGGGAGCGGAGGCGACGAAGCTCGACAGCTTGATGACGCGCTTGATCTTACCGAGGTCGCCGCCGAGTGCGGCCTTCGCCTGCGACAGGATGTTGATGGCACAAAGTTCGGCTGCGCGGCTCGCTGTTGTCACATCGACGTCGCTGCCGACCAAGCCCTTGATCTCAAGCTTGCCATTTTCGGTCGGCAACTGTCCGGAGATGTAAAGCATGTTGCCGCTGATGACGTAGGACACGTAGTTGGCGGCAGGTGCCGCTGCCACGGGGAGGGTGATTCCAAGTTCCTTCAGGCGGCTTTCAATGGCATCGGACATTTCGGTCTCCGGTTTGTTGTCAAGCGTACAAAAATCCTTCATCAAGGTCATAACCTTGGCTGATGGCGTTCTTATAACACCCGCGCCCGAGTCCAACAGGAGAATATGAATGCTGCGCACGAGCCTCGCGCTGTTCCTCGTCACCAGTGCCGGTGTCGCCTCCGCTGCGCCGATCAGCGCCGATAGTGCTGCGCGCCTGCTTATTCCTCACCGGGCGGTCTACGACCTCAAGCTCAAGGATGCGTCAGAGCGTTCGGGTATCGAGGGCATGTTTGGCCGTATGGTCTATGAATTCAACGGCTCTGCCTGCACCGGATTCACGACCAATTTCCGGTTGGTCACCAAGATCAGCACGGGCGAAGAGACCCGCGTCAGCGACCAGCAGACCAAGACGTTCGAGGATCTTTCCGCAAAGCAGTTTCATTTCGAGACCAAATCCTACACGGATGAACAGCTCGACAAGAGCGTGACCGGCGATGCGAGCGAAGGTGAGGGGGGCGTCAAGGTCGAGCTGCAGGGCTCAGGCAGTAGGGAAGTCGATCTGCCGGCGAGCGCCTTTCCGACCAGCCACATGCTCGACATCATCCAACAGGCCAAGGACAACAAACGCATTTTCGAGACGCGTGTCTTCGACGGTTCGGAGAATGGCGATCAGTCGCTTCTGACCTCTACCGTGATCGGCAAGGCGGAGACGCCGCAAAAGGGCGATGCGGAAGCTGGTGCAGCCGGCGAGTTCGCCAAGGCGCCCTATTGGCCGGTGACAATCGCCTATTTCAACGACGGAGCCGCCGGCGATCCGATGCCGGTCTACAACATGTCGTTCAAGCTCTACGAAAACGGCATCACCCGTGATCTGACCATGGATTACGGTGATTTTTCGCTGGAAGGCAGTTTGGTGAAGCTGGAACTCCTGAAGACACAACAGGATCCGTGCCCCGCCGTTCCGCGCTAGACGAAAGCTTTCCCTCAGCCTGCCACATGCGGTCGCAGTGCCAGATGTGCGTGCTGCAATACTCGACACCCTGTTAGATTCGTGTCTGTAGTTGCGCCGCAATAAGGAGTGATTCATGGCATTGATCGGATTTAAGAATACCCACAATCAGGAGGTCTACATCAATCCGGCGCAGATCCTTTACGTGATGCCCTTCGAGGAAGGGGTGACGATCGTCACGTTTGCTGCGGTCAACGGCGCAGGGCAACCGCATACGGTCTATATTCGTGGCAGTGTCGAGCAAGTCCGCCAGAGGCTCGGGGCGAAAGCCTGACGGATTTTGGACGCGTCGTGCGGCGAAAGCTGCACAGCAGCGCTTGCAATTTTCTACAATCGCCTGTATGGGCACCCGCATTCCACACGTAAGGCATGGGATCGTCCGGGAGAAATCCGGGCTTTTCCGCCGGTGGCATTCCTCAAGAGAGGGTTGCTGTTCGCCTTGCGGAGGTTCAACCGGAAAAGGATAACTAGGCATGGCATTGCCCGATTTCTCTATGCGCCAGCTTCTCGAAGCAGGCATCCACTTCGGCCACCAGACGCACCGCTGGAACCCGAAGATGAAGCCGTACATCTTCGGCGACCGTAACAACATCCACATCATCGATCTGGCTCAGACCGTTCCGATGCTGTCGCGCGCCCTTCAGGTCGTGTCCGACACCGTTGCTCGTGGCGGCCGCGTTCTGTTCGTTGGCACCAAGCGTCAGGCTTCCGAGCTGATCGCTGATTCGGCCAAGCGTTCTGCCCAGTACTACGTCAACTCCCGCTGGCTCGGCGGCATGATGACCAACTGGAAGACCATTTCGAACTCGATCCAGCGTCTGCGCAAGCTCGACGAGATCCTGTCTTCGGAACAGTCCGGCTACTCCAAGAAGGAGCGTCTGAACCTTGAGCGCGAACGCGAGAAGCTGGACAAGGCTCTCGGCGGTATCCGCGACATGGGCGGCGTTCCGGACCTGATGTTCATCATCGACACCAACAAGGAAAAGATCGCGATCGACGAAGCCAAGCGTCTCGGCATCCCGGTCGTTGCCATCATCGACTCGAACTGCGATCCGGACCTCATCGACTTCCCGATCCCGGGTAACGACGACGCTTCGCGCGCCATCGCTCTCTACTGCGACCTGATCGCACGCGCTGCCATTGACGGCATCGCTCGCCAGCAGGGCGCTTCGGGTCGTGACCTCGGCGCTTCCGCTGAAGCTCCGATCGAGCCGGCTCTCGAAGGCGAAGCTGAAGCCTAAGGCCAAGGTCGGGACGGTTCATCCGTTCCTGCTTTTCCAATTCGACCGAGGCCAGAGAGACGATCCCTGGCCTCGGTTTGTTTAAAAGTCCTGTTCGCCCACGCTCCATCGGATCGCGGTTGAAGAGCAGGCCGGCGGTGATCTTCATCACCCTGTCATACTTCCGGGTACATTCGTTCCCAAAACCTTGAGTTCGCCGAGGTTTTTTCGGCGGCACGCAACAAACCGACAAGAGGCTCACAATGGCTGAAATCACCGCTGCACTGGTGAAGGAACTGCGCGAAAAGTCTGGCGCAGGCATGATGGACTGCAAGAAGGCGCTGATCGAAAACAACGGCGACATCGAAGCGGCAATCGACTGGCTGCGCGCCAAGGGCATCGCCAAGGCCGACAAGAAGTCTGGCCGCACCGCTGCCGAAGGCCTGATCGGCGTTGCTTCTGCCGGCACCAAGGCTGTTGTCGTTGAAGTCAACTCCGAAACCGACTTCGTTGCCCGTAACGATGCCTTCCAGGCCATGGTTCGCGGCATTGCAGACGTTGCCCTTTCCACCGACGGCACCGTTGAAGCCGTTGGCGCAGCCATCTACCCTGAGACCGGCAAGTCGGTCGTCGACACGATCAAGGACGCTGTCGGCACGATCGGTGAAAACATGAACCTGCGCCGTTCGGCTGCTCTCGAAGTGGAAGATGGCGTTGTTTCCACCTACATCCACAATGCTGCTGCCGACCGTCTCGGCAAGCTCGGTGTTCTGGTTGCCCTGAAGTCGACCGGCAACAAGGAAGCGCTCAACGCAATCGGCCGTCAGGTTGCCATGCACATTGCTGCAACGGCTCCGCTCGCTGTCCGCGCTGAAGAAGTTGATGCCGCCGTCGCCGAGCGCGAACGTCACGTCTTCATCGAGCAGGCTCGCGAATCCGGCAAGCCGGAAGCCATCATCGAGAAGATGGTTGAAGGCCGCATGCGCAAGTTCTTCGAAGAAGTTGCCCTGCTTTCGCAGGCTTTCGTCATCAACCCCGACCTGACTGTCGGCGAAGCCGTCAAGGCTGCCGAAAAGGAAGTCGGCGCGCCGATCGAAGTGACCGGCATGGCCCGTCTTCTTCTCGGCGAAGGCGTTGAAAAGGAAGAGACCGACTTCGCTGCAGAAGTCGCTGCCGCTGCAAAGGGCTGATTTCGTCGCCTAATCCAGTGAAAACTCCAAGGGCACCGGTGACAAGCCGGTGCCCTTCGTGTATCCGCAAGCCGTTTGATCTCTCCGTTCCGTCTTGCTTTTTTCAAGGAGCCGTCATGTCGTCTCAGCCCATATACAAGCGCGTTTTGCTCAAAGCCTCCGGTGAGGCTCTGATGGGCAGTCAGGGTTTTGGCATCGATGTCACGGTCGTCGACCGTATCGCTTCCGACATTGCCGAAGCGCGTCGCATAGGTGTCGAAGTCGGCGTCGTTGTCGGCGGTGGCAACATCTTTCGCGGTGTTGCTGTGGCCTCCAAGGGTGGCGACCGTGTGACCGGCGACCACATGGGCATGCTCGCCACCGTCATCAACGCACTGGCGCTCGCAACATCACTACGCAAGCTCGACATCGATACGGTGGTGCTTTCGGCCATTGCCATGCCGGAAATTTGCGAAAGCTTCTCGCAGCGCCAGGCGCTTCACCACATGGCGCAGGGGCGCGTGGTGATTTTTGCAGGCGGCACCGGCAATCCGTTCTTCACGACCGATTCGGCTGCAGCGTTGCGCGCCGCCGAAATCGGCGCCGAAGCGATCTTCAAGGGCACGCAGGTCGATGGCATCTATTCCGCCGACCCGAAGAAGCAGCCCGATGCAACCCGCTTCGATACGCTGACCCATAGTGAGGTTCTTGAAAAGGGCCTGGCTGTCATGGATGTTGCAGCAGTCGCGCTTGCTCGTGAAAACCACATTCCGATCGTCGTCTTCTCTATCCACGAGGCAGGCGGCTTCACCCAAATCTTGACCGGCGGTGGCCGCAAGACCATCGTATCCGACAACTGATAAACGATCGCGGCCTGCTTCAAGACAGGGCTGGTCCGCCAAGAACAAGACGGGAGTTCCAACCATGAGTGGATCAGTCGATCTCAACGACATCAAGCGCCGCATGGATGGCGCCATCAACGCGTTCAAGAGCGATATCGCTTCCTTGAGAACCGGCCGTGCTTCGGCAAACGTTCTCGATCCTGTGATGGTCGAAGCTTATGGTTCGCGCGTGCCTCTGAACCAGGTCGCGAACATCACTGTGCCGGAACCCCGCATGCTCGGCGTCTCCATCTGGGACAAGTCGATGGTTGCTGCCGTTGAGCGCGGTATTCGTGAATCTAACCTCGGTCTCAACCCGATCGTTGATGGCCAGAACCTGCGTATCCCTCTGCCGGAACTCAACGAAGAGCGCCGCAAGTCGCTGGTCAAGGTTGCCCACGATTACGCGGAAAAGGCAAAGGTCGCTGCTCGCCATGTTCGCCGTGATGGTATGGAAGGCCTGAAAAAAGCCGAAAAGGATGGCGTAATCGGTCAGGACGACAGTCGTTCGCAGTCGGAAAAGGTCCAGAAGATGACCGACGATACGATTTCTGAAGTCGACCGCTTGCTTGCGGATAAGGAAAAGGAAATCATGCAGGTCTAGGTTGGGAAACTTTTTTTCCTCCCTTGGCCGTTGAAGGAATTGCATAGGACATGCTGACGCCAGATATTGCGATCATTCCGCAGCACGTTGCCATCATCATGGACGGCAATGGCCGGTGGGCTAACAAGCGTGGCCTTGCCCGGACGATGGGGCACAACAAGGGTGTCGAGGCGGTCAAGGAGACCGTCAGGGCGGCGGGTGAACTTGGCATCCGCTATCTCACCCTGTTTGCGTTCTCGTCCGAAAATTGGAACAGGCCGGAAGCCGAGGTCAGCGACCTTCTCGGCCTGCTACGCCGTTTTATTCGTCGCGATCTGGCCGAGCTTCATCGCGAAAACGTGCGCATCAAGGTTATCGGCGAGCGCGAAAGGCTGCGTGGGGATATTCTTCCGCTTCTTCTGGAAGCCGAGGAAACAACGCGCAACAATACCGCCCTTACGGTCGTGATCGCATTCAACTACGGTTCCCGAGACGAGATCGCGCGGGCAACCACGCTGATTGCACAGAAGGTCAAGGCAGGTCTGCTGGATCCGGCGGCGATCACTCCCGAGATGATTAGCGATCATCTCGATACTGCGGGAATACCTGATCCGGACCTCATCATCCGCACCAGCGGCGAGGAGCGCCTTTCGAATTTCCTGCTCTGGCAGGCGGCCTATTCCGAGTTCGTGTTCCTGCCTGACTATTGGCCGGACTTCAATCGCGGGCTTTTCGTCGAGGCACTCAAGATTTATGCGGCGCGAGACCGGCGCTTTGGCGGCTTGTCTGCGAGACCTGCGGCGGTCGTCGGCTAATGGCAAGCGAGCTCAAGCTTCGGATCATATCCGCGATCGTGCTTGCCGTGGTTGTTCTGGCTGCGACCTGGATGGGCGGCTGGGCGTTCAATCTTGTGGCCGCGGTGATCGCTCCGCTGATCTACTATGAATGGTCGACGATGACCCGTCTCGCCGAGCGGGACTTCAAGGCAAACGCCTTTGGCTGGTTGATCGTCCTGCTCATTGCTCTCGATATAGCGGTGGGGGGAGGTGATCTCTCCATGCCGCTGCTCTGCGGCGGTGCAATCACGGCAGCGATCCTGGTTCTGCCCGGTCGAGGTCCTTGGTGGATCCCGGGCGGTATCGTCTATGCGGGTCTGAGCGGCATTTCTCTTGCGGCGATCCGTGGGGACAATCAGGCCGGGTTCGTGGCGATGCTCTTCATTTTCGCCGTTGTCTGGGGGACTGACATCCTGGCATATTTCGTCGGTCGTGCTATCGGCGGACCTAAGCTTGCGCCGCGAATTTCTCCCGGCAAGACATGGTCCGGTGCGATCGGCGGAACAGTGGCGGGTGTAGCTGCAAGCGGACTTCTGACGCTCGGCGTGTTCTCGCGGGTTTCCCTGTGGACGATGGCGCTTGCCTTTCTCCTGTCTGTCGCCAGTCAGCTTGGCGATCTGTTCGAATCCTTCATCAAGCGTCGCTTCGGCGTCAAGGACAGCAGTCATTTGATTCCCGGACACGGTGGCGTGATGGACAGGGTAGACGGCTTGGTTTTTGCCTCTTTTGCCGTATTTCTGTTGACGCTTGTGGACACGGCCATGAAGGGCCATGTTAGCAATTCTGTCGCAGCCTTCATCTTCGGTCTGTAAGAGCGGCGACCAGCCTTGGTATTGTGAAGCGGAAACATTGATGGCCATCCTTGGTTTCATAACGGGCTATATCATCCCGTTTATCCTCGTTCTTTCCCTGCTCGTCTTCGTCCACGAGATGGGGCACTATCTTGTGGGGCGGTGGAGCGGGATCCGGGTAACCGCCTTTTCGGTCGGCTTCGGTCCGGAATTGGTCGGTTATACCGATAGCCACGGGACACGCTGGAAACTGTCGGCCATTCCGCTTGGCGGCTATGTGAAGTTCTTCGGCGACGAGGATGCGTCGAGTCTTCCTGACGCCTCGAGTGTTGCGCATATGAGCGAGGCCGACAGGGCTCAGACGCTCGCAGGGGCAAAGCTTTGGAAGCGCGCGGCCACCGTTGCGGCGGGTCCAATCGCGAACTTCATATTGGCGATTGCCATTTTTGCGGTCCTGTTTTCCGTTTACGGGAAAATGATTGCCGATCCGGTTGTCGCAGAGGTGCGTCCAGACAGCGCGGCTGCTGAAGCCGGGGTTCAGCCGGGCGATCGGCTTGTTGCGCTTGATGGATCCAAGGTCTCCACCTTCGACGAGGTGCGTCGCTATGTGAGTGTGAGGCCTGAAACTTCGATCGTCGTCACGGTTGAGCGTAACGGCCAGGACCTCGATCTGCCGATGGTGCCGAAGCGCACTGAGATCGACGATCAGTTCGGCAACAAGGTGGAACTCGGCCTGATCGGCATCGTCACCAATGAGGAGCGCGGCAACTTCCGGCTTGTAACCTTCTCTCCGCTGGAGGCGGTCGGTGAGGGCGTGAAGGAGACCGGCAATATCATCACCGGCACATTCCGCTATCTCGGCAACCTGGTGACGGGCAAGATGAGGGCCGACCAGCTGGGTGGCCCGGTTCGTGTTGCGCAGGCCTCCGGGCAGATGGCGACACTGGGCTTTGCGGCCGTCATTCAGCTTGCCGCCGTCCTGTCTGTTTCTATTGGACTTTTGAACTTAATGCCGGTTCCAGTGCTTGACGGCGGCCATTTGGTTTTCTACGCAATAGAAGCTGTGAGGGGGAAGCCCCTGGGTGCCGGAGCCCAGGAGATCGCATTCCGTATCGGTCTTGCGATGGTACTCAGTCTGATGGTGTTTGCCACCTTCAACGATATCACCAACCTTATTGGCTAAGCGAGCTGCGGGTGAATAAACCGATTATTCACCATGTTTACAATGTTGCGTGGCCTCAGAGCCACGCTTCAAAAGGAAGTAAATAGAAATTAACGCGATAGCTTGCTTGTAGGGCAAAAGAAGGTAAAACGACACACGTGGCCGGAGTCGGGCTCCACCCGCCGAGGGACAACGGGAAAAGGTAAGAATTGAAAATGAAGGCTGGTTCAAAGTTTTTGAACGCGGTTTCGGCGTTTGCGCTGTCTGCTAGTGTTGTCGCGTCGGGTTCTGGCGTTATGGTGCTCGCAAGTGCTGCGAGTGCTGAGGCTGCTGTCATCCGCAGCGTTCAGGTGCGTGGCGCGCAGCGCGCCGGCGAAGAAGCTGTTCGCTCCAACCTCACGATCCAGCCTGGTGTTTCCTTTTCCGGTGCTGACATTGATGAGTCGGTCAAGCGTCTCTACGCAACCGGCTACTTCTCTGATGTAAAGATCAGCGTCTCCGGCAGCTCGCTTGTCGTGACTGTCGCCGAGAACGAACTGGTCAATCAGGTTGTTTTCAACGGCAACCGCAAGATCAAGGACGACAAGCTTTCCGGCGTCGTCCAGACGCAGCCGCTCGGCCCGTACAGCCAGGCGATCGTGAATGCTGATATCGAGCGCATTCGTACCGCCTATTCGCAGATCGGTCGCAGCGACGTCGAAATCACCACCCAGACCGTCAATGTCGGACAGGGCCGCGTCAACGTTGCCTTCGTTATCAACGAAGGTGATCGTACGAAGATCGCCGATATCAATTTTGTCGGTAATCAGGCTTATGGCGATGGTCGTCTCAAGGCGGTTATCGTCACGAAGGAATCCGGTCCGCTGTCGTTCCTGACCCGTAAGGACGTTTATAGCCCGGACAAGTTGCGCGCTGATGAAGATGCGCTGCGCCAGTTCTACTACAATCACGGTTACCCGGATTTCCGCATCATTTCGTCCGATGCGCAGCTCGATGCGGCAACCAACAAGTACACGATCAACTTCACCGTTGAAGAAGGTCCGCGCTATCAGTTCGGCGATATCAATGTCGAGTCGAGCGTTGAAGGCGTTTCCGGCGAAGAGTTGCAGGGTCTCGTCGAGACCAAGCCGGGCGCTGTTTACGACAGCCGTGAGATCCAGAAGTCGATGGAGGCTATCTCCAAGCAGGTTGCTTCGAAGGGCTATCCTTTCGCACGTGTGACCCCGCGCGGTGATCGCAACCTGCAGACCAATACGATCGGCGTTTCCTATATGGTCGATCAGGGCGAGCGCGCCTATGTCGAGCGCATCGAAATCCGTGGCAATACCCGTACCCGCGATTACGTCATTCGCCGCGAATTCGATTTCAGCGAAGGCGATGCCTTCAACCAGGAAATGATTTCGCGCGCAAAGCGTCGTCTTGAGGCGCTCGGTTACTTCACGTCGGTCAATATCTCGACGACGCAGGGTACCGCTGCTGACCGCGTTGTCGTGGTCGTCGATGTCGAAGATCAGTCGACCGGTTCGTTCGGTATCGGCGCCGGTTACTCCGCCGGTGGTGACGGCTTCATTCTCGAAGCCTCCGTCGAAGAAAAGAACTTCCTTGGTCGCGGCCAGTATGTTCGCGTTGCTGCCGGTGGTGGCCTGAACGATTCGCGCACTTACTCGCTGTCGTTCACCGAGCCTTACTTCCTCGGTTATCGTCTGGCCGCAGGCTTTGACGTCTTCCGCAGCGAAACGTCGTCGAACGATAACTACGACTACTCGGAACAGGGCTTCACGCTGCGCGTGACGGCGCCAATCACCGAAGATCTGGCGACGACCCTCCGGTACACGTACAAGGAAATCGAATACGAAAGCGATGGCAACGACTTTGCCGATCTGTCGCCGATCTATCAGGATCTCGTCAATCACGGTAAGTACACGCAGTCGTCGGTCGCTCAGACACTGACCTACAACACGCTCGACAGCCAGACGATGGCACGTGAAGGTATCTATGCAACCTTCACGCATGAATTTGCCGGTCTGGGTGGTGATTCGGAGTTCTACAAGATTTCCGGACGTGCGCGCTACTATCAGACGCTTTCGACCGAAGCTGACCTTATCGGCTCGATCGCAGTCGGTGCAGGACATGTGTTCGGCACTGGCGACAATCTGAACGTCTTCGACCAGTTTACGCTTGGCGGACGTCAGGTTCGCGGTTTCGACAATAATGGTATCGGCCCGCGTACGAAGGAAGATGGCGACGCAATCGGTGGCACGACCTACTTCACCGTCTCTGCTGACGCTTCCATGCCAATGCCTGCCGTTCCGGAAGACATCGGTCTGCGCCTTGCTGCTTTCGCTGATGCAGGCACCCTGTACGGTAACGACGTAAAGACGACTGGCACTGCGATCGAAGGCACAGGCATGTCCTGGCGTGCGTCCGTCGGTGTCGGCGTCATGTGGGCTTCGCCGTTCGGTAATATCCGGATGGATTACGCGATCCCGGTTCTCAAGGAAGACTTCGACGAGACCCAGGAATTCCGCTTCAGCATGGCAAACCAGTTCTGATCGTTTCCGGCCGCGAAAGCGGCCGGAAGCCTGTTCTGGAGCTTTATCCTTATGGATCAGAATAATTTCTTTCCGCCCCATGATGGCGTTAGCCTGCGCGAGCTGGCGGCCCATCTTGGGGCTGAGCTTTTGGATGAAACCGCTGGCGATCGCATGATCCGCTCTGTGGCGCCGGTTGCGCGTGCGCAGGAGGGGCAGGTCTGTTACATCCTGTCGCGGAAGAACCGCCAGGAGCTCGATACCTGCAAGGCTTCCGCTATCCTTTGTGATCCCGGCCTTGCGAATATCGTTCCATCGCATATTGCCGTTCTGCAGACGAAGACGCCGCATTCAGCCTTCGCTATGGCTGGAGCGTTTCTGCATCCACTGGCGATGCGTCCCAGCCCGGTGACGTCTGAAGGCGAGGGAATTTCCCCTTCTGCCTATGTGGATCCCACGGCGCGTCTGGAAGACGGTGTGACGGTTGAGCCAATGGCTGTCATCGGCGCTCGCGTCCACATCGGTTCGGGCACGCGTATCGGAGCGGGTTCGGTTGTCGGCGCCGACGTTCAGATCGGCCGCAATTGCAGCATAGCCGCCGGCGCGAGTGTCGTGGCCGCGTTGATCGGTAACAATGTGATCATTCACAATGGTGTCCGTATAGGCCAGGACGGTTTCGGTTTCGCGCCTGGACCGCGCGGCATGCTGAAGATCGTGCAGATCGGCCGTGTGATCATCCAGGATAACGTGGAGATCGGTGCGAATACGACCATCGACCGTGGAGCCATGGATGACACGGTGATTGGCGAAGGTACGAAAATCGACAACCAGGTCCAGATCGCCCACAACGTCCATATCGGGCGTCATTGCGGTATCGCTTCGGGTGCCGGTATCGCCGGATCGACAAAGATCGGCAACGGCGTCTTGATCGGCGGCGCGTCCGGCATAAATGGGCATATCACAATCGGAGATGGTGTTCAGATCGCTGCCATGAGCGGCGTTGTGGCAAATATCCCGGCCGGCCTTACCTATGGCGGAATACCGGCGCGGCCGATGAGAGACTTTCTCCGTGAGATGGCGGAAAAAATGTCCCAGGTGGACGACAGGGCAAAACGCAGAGGAGACAAAAACAATGACTGATGAGACCAAGCCGGAGCTCGGCGCGGCCGACATTCAGGAAATCATGAAGCTTTTGCCTCATCGCTATCCGTTTCTGCTCGTGGACAAGATCATCGATATCGATGGCGATAATTCGGCTATCGGCATCAAGAATGTGACGGCCAACGAGCCGCAATTCCAGGGGCACTTTCCTGAGCGTCCGATCATGCCGGGCGTTCTTCTGGTCGAGGCGATGGCGCAGACCGCCGGCGCGATCTGTGCGCGAAAGGAAGGCGAAGGTGGAAACCTCGTCTACTTCATGACCATCGACAATGCCCGTTTCCGCAAGCCGGTCGTGCCGGGCGACAGGGTGGAATTCCACGTCGCGAAGCAGAAGCAGCGCGGCAATATCTGGAAATTCCATTGTGACGCCAAGGTGGAAGGCGTGCTCGTGGCAGAAGCTGATATCGGCGCCATGATTGTCCGTAAGGAAGGCGAATGAGCACGATTGCAGCCAGCGCACGCATTCATCCGATGGCGATCGTCGAGGATGGCGCTGTTATCGGTGAAAACGTTGTCGTCGGACCGTTCAGCCATGTGGGTCCTCGCGTCGTGCTCAAGGACAATGTCGAGCTTGTGTCGCATGCGATCGTGACCGGCAAGACGGAGATCGGCAAGGGTTGCCGGATTTTCCCGATGGCTGTCATCGGCGGCGTTTCGCAGAGCCTTCACGAGGCGGGCGAAGAGTCGAGCCTGACGGTCGGTGACAACTGCACCATGCGTGAAGGCGTGACGATGAATACCGGCACGGTCGGTGGCGGCGGCACGACGGTTGTCGGCAGCGATTGCCTGTTTCTGGCCAACAGCCATGTGGCGCATGATTGCCAGCTCGGTAGCGGCATCATCATGTCGAACAATGTGATGCTGGCCGGACACGTGCATGTCGGCGATCGCGCCATTCTCGGCGGCGGCTGTGCCGTGCATCAGTTTACCCACATCGGCCGCCAGGCCTTTATCGGTGGGCTTTCGGCGGTGAATTATGACGTCATTCCGTACGGCATGCTGAACGGCAATCCCGGTCTGCTCGGCGGTCTCAACATTGTCGGCATGACGCGGGCTGGCATGGACAAGAAGACGCTCCATCGTGTTCGCCGTGCCTTCAAGGATATTTTCGAAGGCGAGGGCAATGTGCGTGCAAACGCTGCTGCCATTCGTGACGATTATACCGATTGCAAGGAAGCGATGGAGATCATCGACTTCATCACTGTCGACAACGACCGTGCGATTTCCTCTCCCTTCCGCCGGAAGGGCTGAGGCTGATGAGCGGCCCGTCTGATGGCCGCCTGGCCATTATCGCTGGCCGGGGGCTTTTGCCGCTCCATCTGGCACGGGCTGCCAGGGGTGAAGGCGAAAATCCCTTCATCGTCGTTCTGGCGGACGAGGCTGATCACCGCTTCGATGATTTCGAAACCATTTCCGTCGGCGTCGGAAATCTTGCTGCGATCGAGAAAGCCTTCCGCGATCTGAAGATCGGTCGCGTCGTCATGTCCGGTGGTGTCGCCCGAAGGCCAGAATGGCGGGACATCCGACCTACATTCAAGACAATTTTGAAAATGCCGTCTGTCGTGCGGACGTTGATGTCACATGGCGATGACACGGTCCTGCAGATGGTCATCAAGCTCATCGAGGCCATGGGCTGCACCGTTATCGGCGCTCATGAAATCGCGCCCGGTCTGCTTGCGCGATCCGGACCATTGGGAAGCGTGTCTCCTGCTGGTGACGATCTGCGCGATATAGCGAGAGGAACCGAGGCGGCGTTGACGCTCGGCCGGCTGGACATCGGGCAGGGTGCCGTTTCCGTTGGTGGCAGGGTCGTCGCCCTGGAGGGTGTCGAAGGCACCGACGCCATGATGCAGCGCGTTGCCGATCTGCGAAGTGCAGGCAGGATTTCGGCGCGCAGGCGCGGTGTTCTCGTCAAACTTTGCAAACCACAGCAGGACATGCGCGCCGACCTTCCGACAATCGGCCCTTCAACGGTCGAGAATGCGGTTCGGGCGGGGCTCGCCGGTATCGCGGTCGAGGCGGGCAGGGCGCTTGTGCTTGAAGAGCAGGCTATGATCGCTGCCGCTGATGCGGCGGGTATCTTCGTGTGCGGGATCGAGCCGACCCTGGAGAATGGAGGGCTTCAATGAGCCGTGTCCTGAAGGTTGCCGTCATCGCCGGCGAAGTCTCGGGTGATCTTCTCGGTGGCGATCTGATCGCTGCCCTCAAGGTCGCTCATGACGGGCCGGTCGAGCTTTTAGGCGTCGGCGGCGATGCGCTGACCGCGCAGGGGCTGCAATCGCTTTTCGATTTTTCCGAACTGTCGATCATGGGGCTGACGCAGGTATTGTCGCGACTGCCGAACCTGATCAAGCGCATCAACCAGACGGCAAGCGCGATCATCGCTGCACAGCCGGATGTCCTTATCATCATCGACAGCCCCGATTTTACCCATCGCGTGGCAAAGAAGGTGAGAGCGGCATTGCCTCAGCTTCCAATCGTCAACTACGTTTGCCCCAGCGTGTGGGCATGGAAGGAATATCGCGCCAAGGCGATGCTTGCCTATGTCGATCGCGTGCTGGCGGTCCTGCCGTTTGAGCCCGAGGCGATGAAGCGGCTGGGAGGGCCTGAGACGATCTTTGTCGGTCATCGCCTGACCAATGATCCGGACCTTCTGAGGGTGAGAGGCTTGCGCTCCGCCCGCCCGGTAAAATCCGTAGAGGAGAGGAAAACGATCCTGCTTCTTCCTGGCTCAAGGTCGGCGGAAATCAAAAGTCTGCTGCCTGTCTTCGGTGAAGCCGCGAAAGAGTTTGTCGAGCGCAACGGCGATACACGTTTCCTGCTGCCCACCGTTCCGCGTCGCGAAGCGCTGGTTCGCGAGATCGCCGCGAAGCTTCCTGTGCCGGTCGAGGTAAGTTCTGGCGTTGAAGCAAAGTGGAATGCCTTTGCCGAGGCGGATGCCGCGATGGCGGCCTCGGGCACGGTCATCCTCGAGCTTGGCCTTGCGACCGTGCCGGTTGTCTCCGCCTACAAGACCGATTGGCTGATCAAGTTGCTCGCAGGCAAGATCAAGATATGGACCGGGGCATTGCCCAATCTGATTGCGGACTATGCCGTCGTACCGGAATATATCAATGAAGTGGTCCGACCCGGCAGTCTGTGCCGTTGGTCCGAGCAGCTGTCGAGCGATACCTCACAACGTCGGGCAATGTTGGAAGGTTTTGATATCGCATGGCAGCGACTGCAGGTTCCCGTGCCACCAGGTGAAACTGCAGCCGCGGCTGTGCTTGATCTATTGAAACAACGCCTCTGAAATTCGCGCTAATTTCGCCGGGCGGGGTTCTTCGCGGGCAAGTTCAGGCATAAAAAAACCGGCCATTTCTGGCCGGTTTTTTGTTCGTCTATGTTCTCTCGCGCTTAGCGCTTGGAAACCGGCACGTAGTCGCGCTTGGCTTCGCCCGTGTAGAGCTGGCGCGGACGACCGATGCGCTGCTGCGGATCTTCGATCATCTCGGCCCACTGGGCAATCCAGCCGACGGTGCGGGCAAGTGCGAAGAGCACGGTGAACATGGTCGTGGGGAAGCCCATCGCTTTCAGCGTGATGCCCGAGTAGAAATCGATATTCGGATAGAGCTTCTTCTCGACGAAATACTCGTCCGTCAGCGCGATCTTCTCGAGTTCCATGGCGACCTGCAGCAGCGGGTCATCCTTGTGGCCGAGCTCGGCCAGAACTTCATGCGTGGTCTTCTGCATGATCTTGGCGCGCGGGTCGTAGTTCTTGTAGACGCGATGACCGAAGCCCATCAGGCGGAACGGATCGTTCTTGTCCTTGGCGCGCGCGATATATTCCGGGATCTTGTCGACCGAGCCGATTTCCTGAAGCATGTTGAGCGCTGCTTCATTGGCACCACCATGCGCCGGACCCCACAGGCAGGCGATGCCGGCGGCGATACAGGCAAACGGATTGGCTCCGGAAGAACCGGCGAGACGAACGGTCGAGGTGGAAGCGTTCTGCTCGTGGTCTGCGTGAAGGATGAAGATGCGGTCCATGGCGCGGGCCAGAACCGGGTTCACCTTGTATTCCTCGCAAGGAACGGCAAAGCACATGCGCAGGAAGTTCGACGAATAGTCGAGATTGTTCTGCGGATAAACGAAAGGCTGGCCGATATGGTACTTATAGGCCATCGCCGCGATCGTCGGCATCTTTGCGATCATGCGCAGCGACGCAACCATGCGCTGGTGCGGATCGGTGATGTCGGTCGAGTCGTGATAGAAGGCGGAGAGGGCGCCGACACAGCCGCACATGACAGCCATCGGATGCGCGTCGCGACGGAAGCCGGTGAAGAAACGGCTCATCTGCTCGTGAACCATGGTGTGGTTCGTTACGCGATGATCGAAATCCTTCTTCTGCGCTGCGGTCGGGAGTTCCCCGTAAAGAAGCAGATAGCAGGTCTCGAGGAAATCGCCCTGTTCGGCGAGTTGCTCGATCGGATAGCCGCGGTGGAGAAGTACACCTTCATCGCCGTCGATATAGGTGATCTTCGATTCACACGAGGCAGTCGAAGTAAACCCCGGGTCGTAGGTGAAGGCACCTGTCTGCTTGTAGAGCGCGCCGATATCGATAACGTCCGGACCGATCGTACCGGACTTTACCGGCAGGTCGACTTTCTTGTCACCGAGAGCAAGATTTGCGCTTGTTTCCGTCATTCTGATCCTCCAACCGGTTGGCGGCATGACGCCTCAAAAGCGCCATAAGCATTAAGCGTTCCACGTTTAGCTATATGATCCTTTAGCAGATGCCAAGCTGTTCTGACGGCAAATTGTGCAGCGCGGCACGATAATGGGCACCGACATTTCCCCCTGTGGCCAACCCCTTGTTGCAATCGGAAAAACGTGTCTGACGGCAAGTCCACGTGCGTCAGGTTGACGCACATAAAAAGAACGCTCAGGTTGTATTTTGCTGGTGGGGCGGGTGGGCGAATGCGGTCGGGAAGTTTCGATAAGATAGATACCAAAACCTTGAAATTTGAGCCGGATATCGTTGCCGGCGCGACCCCGCGTTCCCGAACGGAGGCGGATGAGGCGCTCATGGAGATAGCTGTCTCTCCACGCGGTACAGCAAGCAGGTCTATTCCTCTTCGACCAAGGCTGGTTGCCCGACTGGCTCATGTGCGAAGGTCTGTTTCAGTCTCGATCGAAGAGGAACGACGCCATGGTCACGGCTTCCTTTTTGTGCCGGTTGCCATAGGCCTTGGTTCAGCGATCTGGTTTCTCAATCCAATGGCTCTGTCGCCTTGGATATCCGGCCTGATTGTCCTAGTGCTGGTATTAGCAACTTTGACTGTTCGGCATGGCCGGCCACGTATCGTTCTCACATTTGCGTGTCTGGTCTTCGTCGGAACGGCACTGGCCGGGATAGAGACCTGGCGCCGCTCTACGATCATTCTCGATTCGCCTGTCACTACTGATGTGGAAGGAGTGGTGGAGCGCAGCGAGGCTGCGGGGCCGGGTCGTCTGCGCTATGTCGTTGCTCTCCGGCAGACTACAAATCCTATCGTGAAGCGTCCTCCTCGCCGGGTTTCACTGCTGGCAAGAGCGCAGCACGAGCCTTTTGAAAATGGAGCGGTTATTTCGGGACGAGCGAGGCTCTCGCCTCCCTCGGGGCCGGCTTTGCCGGGTTTGCATGACTTTGCGTTTTCTTCCTATTTCGATGGTATCGGCGCAGTCGGCTATTTCTATCGTGCTCCGCAGCAGGCAAATGAAAGCGAACCGGACGTCGGATGGTCGGAGCTTGCCTTGCGCAAGCTTTTCGAATTGCGCCGACAGATCGGCAATCGCATCCGCGAGACGCTACCAGGGGATGCCGGCGCCTTTGCTGCGGCGATTGTCACCGATGAGAGACGCGCGATTTCCGATGACACGGTGGAGGCGTTACGGATATCCGGGCTCGCTCATATCGTAGCGATCTCCGGCCTGAATATGGCGCTGGCCGCCGGAATTTTCTTCGTCGGCTTACGCAGCGTCCTTGCGCTTATTCCAGGCTTCGCCCAGGCGTGGCCGATCAAAAAGATGGCGGCCGGCGGAGCACTGGCAATGGTGACCGCATATTATCTGATTTCCGGTTTCGGCGTGTCTGCGCAACGCGCGTATATCATGATGGCTGTGATGCTGGTCGCCGTTCTGTTGGACAGACCTTCCATAAGTTTGCGAAACGTCGCCTTATCCGCGTTGATCATACTCGTCTGGAGCCCTTCCGAAATCCTGGGGGCGAGCTTTCAGATGTCGTTTGCTGCGACGGTCGCGCTGGTGGCCGGTTATTCCGCTTGGTCGCGGCGCAGTCACGATAAAGACGATGAGCCGTTTCCTGTTTCTCGCCTGCTGGTGACATGGATTGCGTCCGGTTGGCGCTTTGTCTTCGGTATCATTGCGACATCCCTGATCGGCAGCCTGGCAACGACGATGTTTTCCGTCGAGCATTTTCACCGCATCGCGACTTACGGGCTTGCTGCCAATCTTGCGGCAATGCCGATCATCAGCTTTCTGGTGATGCCGGCGGGGCTGGTCGCCATGCTGCTGATGCCTTTCGGCCTCGATGGGCCGTTCATCAGGATCATGGCCCAAAGCCTTGAGTGGGTCATTGCGATTGCCAAGCATGTTGCAGGATGGGGAGGGGATGTTGTCGTTGGACAGCAGCATCCGTGGTTTCTGCCGCTCGGGGTCTGTGGCTTCCTGTTGCTGACGCTGTTGAGAACCTGGATCAGGTATTCAGGCCTGCCGTTTCTGGCGGCCGCAATCATCCTGTTCCAAGTCGGGGTTCCTCAACCCGCCGCAAGCCTTTTCATTGCCGAAGATGGCAGCCTGGTTGCTCATCGAAATGGCGAGCGGGTGGCCGTTAACAGAAAGCGCCCTTCGGAATTCATCTTCAGGCAGTGGACGCATGCCCGGCAGCTCGCTAGTCCGTCAATGCCAACGATGCTTGATGTCCATCCTCTCGTGAAGCAGACCGCTGCCCCGACAGAGCGGTTGCCACAATCCATCCTTGCCGATGCAAGAAAGCGAATGAGAGAAGCCGATAGCGACACATTTCTGTGTCAGCCCAAGGCCTGGTGCGCATTGATGTCACCGGAAGGTGTCTTGATCGTCGTCGTCGATGACGGCCGATACGCAGGAGTGGCCTGTGATGTTGCCGGCCTTGTGATCGCACCACGGGCGCGCTTCAATGATTGCCGGTCCGGTGCGCCGATGCTGGGCGGCGCGACGCTTCGCAAGACTGGTTCTATCGAAATCGACTTTTCCGCATCCATCAAGGCTGAAGACTGGCAGGTCATGACTGCAATGGCTGACACGGTTCAGCCCTGGAGTATCCATCGCCGATATGACTGGCGACGCGACATCTATGATCCGAACTTGCCGTCATGGCTTACCGCGCGAAAAAACAAAATCCGTGACGATGACAGGCCTACATCTGCAAATCAGCCTGATCGAGGCTCTCATTCACGATCTTCAACAGACGCCGCAGACGAATTCGGTGTCAGTGATAGCGACGAATAAGGCCGACCAGCTTACCCTGCACCTTCACCCGGTCCGGTGGGAAAATGCGGGTCTCGTAGGCCGGGTTTGCCGCTTCGAGCGCAATCGATCCACCCTTGCGGCGGAAGCGCTTCAGGGTCGCCTCTTCATCATCGACGAGCGCAACGACGATATCGCCCGGATTGGCCGTGTTGCCGTTGCGGATGATGACGGTGTCGCCATCCAGGATCCCCGCCTCGATCATCGAATCACCCTTGACCTCGAGCGCGTAATGCTCACCGGATCCCAACATCTCTACGGGAACGGAAATATCGTGCGTGTTGTTCTGGATCGCCGAGATCGGCACGCCAGCTGCAATGCGCCCCATGACAGGGACGCTTGCCGAAGCGCTGTCATTGGCGGAAACCGGTGGCGCGGCAGCAGGTGCCGGCTTCTTTCCGAGGCTTCCCTCGATGACGCTCGGTGAAAAGCCACGCTTCGGCTGCAGTGTCGGGACGTAAGCTTCCGGGAGCTTGATGACTTCGAGTGCGCGAGCCCTGTTCGGCAGGCGGCGAATGAAGCCGCGTTCTTCGAGAGCCGTGATCAGCCGGTGAATGCCCGACTTCGATGCGAGGTCGAGAGCGTCCTTCATTTCGTCGAAGGAAGGAGGCACGCCGGACTCTTTCATCCGTTCGTGAATGAACAGAAGTAGTTCCTGTTGCTTGCGAGTCAGCATGTGTGGCGCACCCTCAGATTTGAAACAAATGCAGAACGAACACTATATGTTCCATATGTGTTCCGCAAGCCTTAAATTTTCGTGACATCATGATCAGTTTCTTAGATGCCGAGTAACATTCTCAGTCGGAATCTACTTGCGCTCGGCGGCGCGCTGCTCAATCTACGTCAAGCGGATCTGAAGTCTGGGGGACATGCGTGACTGCTAGGAAAATCGATCATCTCGTTCTGCCTGTCGGCGACCTCGCCAAGGCACGCGAGCGGTTGTCATTATTGGGATTTACCGTCGCGCCGGATGGGCAGCATCCATTCGGCACGGCGAATGCCTGCATCTTCTTGGAAGATGGAACTTATCTGGAGCCGATCGCGGTTAGCGACAGGCGGAAGGCTGGTTTGGCGGCGAAGCGAGGCAATATCTTCCTCGAACGCGATCTGGCCTATCGAGGTCGCCGCGGGCGCGAGGGGTTCTCTGCCGTTGTGGTTTCAAGCGATGATGCGGCGGGCGATCACGAGCACTATGTGGCAGCCGGTTTCTCTGGTGGTGAGCCGCTAGAGTTTGGCAGAGCCTTCAAGTCTCCGGGCGGTGATGAGGTGGAGGCGCGTTTTCGTCTCGCTTTCGCCGCCATGGATGGTGCGCCTGATTTCTTTGCTTTCGCATGTCAGCGACTGGTGTCCTTTCCGCAAGATCTGGATGGTCTGCGCACGCATGCGAATGCGGTCTGCGGCTTGAAGGAGGTGGTTCTGGCGAGCGGCGATCCGAATGCTTCGTCGCCATTCTTTGAAGCTGTGCTGAGGACATCTGCCACGGAAGTCGATGGCGGCCTTGCATTTCAGGCAGAGGCCGGACATGTGCGCGTTCTCAATCATGAGCAGGTTACGCATGAGTTCGGTCTTTCCGCTGCAGCTGTCGGCGAAGGGTTCGTCGGACGGGCCGTGATATTTCGCACGGCTGATCTGGCCGTGACAGAGATCATCCTTGCTGCTAATGACGTCGCATTCATTCGCCGGGATGGCCGCGTGCTCGTGTCGCCGTCGCCCGGCCAGGGCGTTTTGTTCGGCTTCGAGGAATAGATTATGGCAGTTTCCCCCAATTCAGCAGTGTCGGTCGGCGAAGGCGACAAGAAGGTCGTGTTCTGCAATGCGGATCGGCTTTCGCTGATCGCGGGGCCCTGCCAGATGGAAAGCCGCGATCATGCTTTCATGATCGCCGGCACACTGTCTGAGCTTTGCGCGAAACTGGGTATCGGGCTGGTTTACAAGTCCTCTTATGACAAGGCCAACCGCACGTCACTTTCCGGCAAGCGCGGAATCGGGCTCGAAACCGCGATGGAAATCTTTGCCGACCTTAAAAAGGAATTCGGCTTTCCGGTTTTGACCGATATCCACACGGAAGAGCAGTGCGCGCTTGTCGCGCCGACCGTCGATGTGTTGCAGATCCCGGCCTTCCTGTCGCGCCAGACGGACCTTCTGGTTGCTGCCGCGAAGACCGGTCGGGCGATCAACGTCAAGAAGGGCCAGTTCCTGGCGCCCTGGGACATGAAGAATGTCCAGGCCAAGCTGATCGAAAGCGGCAATCCGAACGTGATGCTGTGCGAACGCGGCGCCTCCTTCGGCTACAATACGCTGGTTTCCGACATGCGCTCGCTGCCGATCATGGCGTCGCTCGGTTCGCCCGTCGTCTTCGATGCGACGCATTCGGTGCAGCAGCCGGGCGGGCAGGGCGGTTCGACCGGCGGACAACGCGAGTTCGTCGAAACGCTGGCGCGTGCGGCGGTTGCCGTCGGTATTGCCGGCCTGTTCGTCGAAACCCATGAGGATCCCGACAATGCCCCGTCGGATGGTCCCAACATGGTGCATCTGAAAGACATGCCGCGGCTTCTGGAGAAGCTGATGGCTTTCGATGCGGTGGCCAAGGCCACCTGAACTTCGAAAAGCGCTTGAGCGTTGTCAAAGCGCAGAAAGCGCGCGCACTGTAATTGGCGTGTCATTGAACGTGATACATTTTCAATGACCGCATGGACTTAACTCTGAGGAGAGACCCTTGACTGCTATTACCGATATTATCGCTCGCGAAATCCTCGATAGCCGTGGCAACCCGACCGTCGAAGTCGACGTTTACCTGGAAGACGGCTCGATGGGCCGCGCCGCTGTTCCGTCGGGCGCATCGACGGGTGCCCACGAAGCTGTCGAGCTGCGCGATGGCGGCAAGCGCTACGGCGGCAAGGGTGTCGAGAAGGCCGTTGAAGCGGTCAATACGGAAATCTTCGACGCAATCGGTGGCTTCGATGCCGAAAGCCAGATTCATATCGACAAGACGATGATCGCGCTCGACGGCACGCCGAACAAGTCGCGTCTCGGCGCAAACGCCATCCTCGGCGTTTCTCTGGCTGTTGCAAAGGCTGCTGCCGAATCGGCCGGCCTGCCGCTCTACCGTTACGTCGGCGGTGCCGGCGCTCACATCCTGCCGGTTCCGATGATGAACATCATCAACGGCGGCGCGCATGCCGACAACCCGATCGATTTCCAGGAATTCATGATCATGCCGGTCGGCGCCGAAACGCTGAAGGATTCGGTCCGGATCGGTGCTGAAATCTTCCACGTTCTGAAGAAGGAACTGGGTGCACAGGGCCACAACACCAATGTTGGTGACGAAGGTGGTTTTGCACCCGGCCTGAAGAGCGCGCCGGAAGCACTCGACTTCATCGTCAAGTCGATCGAAAAGGCAGGCTACAAGCCGGGCGAAGACGTGTTCCTCGGCCTCGATTGCGCCTCGACCGAATTCTTCAAGGACGGCAAGTACGTCATGGAAGGTGAAGGCCGCACGCTTGAGCCGGAAGCCATGGCTGATTATCTTGCAGAACTTGCTGCCAAGTATCCGATCATCTCGATCGAAGACGGCATGGCCGAAGACGACTGGGATGGCTGGAAGTACCTGACCGACAAGATCGGTTCCAAGGTTCAGCTGGTCGGCGACGACCTGTTCGTCACCAACTCGGCTCGTCTGCGCGACGGTATCAAGATGGGTACCGCCAACTCGATCCTCGTCAAGGTCAACCAGATCGGTTCGCTGACGGAAACGCTCGATGCCGTCGAGACGGCGCACAAGGCTGCCTACACCGCCGTCATGTCGCACCGCTCGGGTGAAACGGAAGATTCGACGATCGCCGATCTCGCCGTTGCCACCAATTGCGGACAGATCAAGACCGGCTCGCTGTCGCGCTCCGACCGTCTGGCCAAGTACAACCAGCTCATCCGCATTGAGGAAATGCTCGGCCCGCAGGCTGTTTATGCCGGCCGCTCTATTCTCAAGGGCTAAGGAAGGGTTGGCCGAAAGGCCACTCTTCTGAAAAGCAGAATGACATTCGAAGAAGCCCGCGTCCCCGACGCGGGCTTCTTCATATATGCGCTGCAGTGCGGCGAGCGAAACGAATGCTTAAGCAAGTTCTGCGATTTTCAGATCCTATCCCCGGGACGCTGAATCGCTCCCGCCGCGTAAGCTCAAGGTGTTAAGAACAGGCATGTGGACAAGACATCACAAACAGAGAAAGTTTGGCCGTTTCATCCTGCCTGCAATCACCGTCGCGTTTCTTTCCTATTTCGGCTATCATTCGATCCATGGCGATCTCGGCCTGATCGCGACCGAAGAGTTTGAGAAGCAGCGCATCGCGCGCAGCAACGAGCTTGCGGCGCTGACTGCAAAGCGTGAGGCGCTTGAGCGTCAGGTCCATCTGATGAGTGATGGCTCGCTCGACAAAGACATGCTCGATGAAATTGCGCGTTATCAATTAAATGTCTCGCGCCCGGACGAAATAGTCATATTTAACAATTATTTCTGAGTTAACCGAAATCCGGTTAACTGTACTTTTCGTGATTTATTTCAGTGGCTTATGTGGAATGAGAGCCATGCAAATATGTCATTGCTGGGGCGCGCTTTCTTCCCTATGTTAGATGCAGAAACCCGAGCGGGTTGAGGTGCGCTTTTGCTCGCCTCGATGCCGCTCTTTCAATGCAGCACATAGGGAGGGATCGATGGCGCAAACCAAATCCGCGTCTGCATCCGGCCGCAAGCCAGCGGCAAAATCTGCCAGCAAAACAACCTCGAAAGAATTCACCGGCAAGAACACGCCGGAATTCGGCAAGGAAGACGATCTGCACGCGTATCGCGAGATGCTGCTGATCCGTCGTTTCGAAGAGAAGGCCGGCCAGCTCTATGGTATGGGCTTCATCGGCGGTTTCTGCCACCTCTATATCGGCCAGGAAGCTGTCGTTGTCGGCATGCAGATGGCGCAGCAGGAAGGTGATCAGGTCATTACCGCCTATCGCGACCACGGCCACATGCTTGCTTGCGGCATGAGCCCGCGTGGCGTCATGGCCGAGCTTACCGGTCGTCGCGGCGGCTTGTCTAAGGGCAAGGGCGGCTCGATGCACATGTTCTCCAAGGAGAAGCATTTCTACGGCGGTCACGGCATCGTTGGCGCGCAGGTGTCGCTCGGCACAGGCCTCGCATTCGCCAATGCCTATCGCAACAATGACAGCGTTTCGGTCGCCTATTTCGGTGACGGCGCTGCAAACCAGGGCCAGGTCTACGAGAGCTTCAATATGGCTGCTCTCTGGAAACTGCCGATCATCTACATCGTCGAGAACAACCGTTACGCCATGGGTACGTCGACTGCCCGCGCAACCGCACAGTCGAACTATTCGATGCGCGGCGTCGGCTTCGGCATTCCGGGCGTCCAGGTGGACGGCATGGATGTTCGCGCCGTCAAGGCTGCAGCCGATGAGGCGCTCGCCCATTGCCGTGCCGGCAAGGGTCCGATCATTCTCGAAATGCTGACCTATCGTTACCGCGGTCACTCGATGTCCGACCCGGCAAAGTACCGCTCCAAGGAAGAGGTGCAGAAGATGCGCTCGGAGCAGGATCCGATCGAACAGGTTCGCAACCGCCTGCTCGAAAAGGGCTGGGCGTCCGAGGACGAGCTGAAGGCGATCGACAAGGTTATCCGCGACATCGTTACGGATAGCGCCGACTTCGCTCAGAACGATCCGGAGCCGGATGCATCCGAGCTCTACACCGATATCCTGCTCTAAGCGCGGGGAGGAAAGAACCTATGCCTATCGATATCCTGATGCCTGCACTTTCTCCGACGATGGAGGAAGGCACGCTTTCCAAATGGGTCAAGAAGGAAGGCGACACCGTCAAGTCCGGCGATGTCATTGCTGAAATCGAGACCGACAAGGCAACCATGGAAGTGGAAGCCGTCGATGAAGGCGTGATCGGCAAGCTGCTGGTCGAAGCCGGCACCGAGAACGTCAAGGTCAACACCAAGATCGCAATCCTGCTCGCCGAAGGTGAAAGCGCCGATGCGATCGGTTCTTCCGCCCCGGCCGCTGAGGCTCCGAAGGCTGAAGCACCCGCTGCTGCTGAAGAAGCCAAGCCTGCATCCGCTTCGGTTCCGGCTCAGCCGAAGGTCGAAGTCGCTGCCGATCCGGATATTCCGGCTGGCACGGAAATGGTTTCGACGACCGTTCGCGAAGCTCTGCGCGACGCAATGGCCGAAGAAATGCGCCGCGATGGCGACGTATTCGTCATGGGTGAAGAAGTCGCCGAATATCAGGGCGCCTACAAGATCACTCAAGGGCTGCTGCAGGAATTCGGCGCCAAGCGCGTTGTCGATACTCCGATCACCGAACACGGCTTTGCCGGTATCGGCGTCGGTGCGGCCATGTCCGGCCTAAAGCCGATCGTCGAGTTCATGACCTTCAACTTCGCCATGCAGGCGATCGACCAGATCATCAACTCCGCTGCCAAGACGCTCTACATGTCCGGCGGCCAGATGGGCGCTCCGATCGTGTTCCGCGGCCCGAACGGTGCTGCTGCCCGCGTTGGCGCACAGCACAGCCAGGACTTCTCCTCGTGGTACAGCCAGATCCCGGGCCTCAAGGTCATCATGCCGTACACGGCTGCTGACGCAAAGGGTCTGCTCAAGGCTGCAATCCGCGATCCGAACCCGGTCGTCTTCCTCGAAAACGAAATCCTCTACGGTCAGCACTTCGACGTGCCGAAGCTGGATGATTTCGTTCTGCCGATCGGCAAGGCGCGTATCCACCGCAAGGGCAAGGATGCGACGATCGTTTCCTTCGGTATCGGCATGACCTACGCCGTGAAGGCGGTTGCCGAACTCGAGAAGGAAGGCATCGATGTCGAACTGATCGACCTTCGCACGATCCGTCCGATGGACCTGCCGACGGTTATCGAATCCGTCAAGAAGACCGGTCGCCTCGTTACCGTCGAGGAAGGTTACCCGCAGAACTCGGTCGGCACCGAAATTGCCACCCGCGTCATGCAGCAGGCCTTCGACTATCTCGATGCCCCGGTTCTGACGATCGCCGGCAAGGACGTTCCGATGCCTTACGCCGCGAACCTCGAAAAGCTGGCTCTGCCGACCGTCGGTGAAGTCGTCGAGGCGGTCAAAACCGTCTGCTACAAGTAAGGGAAGGGTGATAGGATGCCTATCAACATCACCATGCCTGCCCTTTCTCCGACCATGGAAGAGGGCAACCTCGCAAAGTGGCTGGTCAAGGAAGGCGACAAGATCAAGTCCGGTGACGTGATCGCAGAAATCGAAACCGACAAGGCGACGATGGAAGTCGAAGCCGTCGACGAAGGCGTGATCGCCAAGATCGTCGTTCCGGCCGGCACCGAAGCGGTCAAGGTCAATGCGTTGATCGCCATCATCGCCGAAGAAGGCGAAGACGTTGCTGCCGTTGCTGCCGGTGCGGGTTCCGCGCCGAAGGCTGAGGCTGCTCCGGCTGAAAAGACCGCTGAAGCTCCGAAGGTTGCCGTTCCGGTCACTGACGCTGCTCCGGCACCGTCGACGCCTGCTCCGGTTGCCGATGGCAAGCGCGTGTTTTCCTCGCCGCTCGCCCGTCGTCTCGCCAAGGAAGCTGGTCTCGATCTGTCCGCCGTCACCGGCACCGGCCCGCATGGCCGTGTCGTCAAGGCGGACGTCGAAAAGGCTGCCGCTGGCGGTACTGCAAAGGCTGCTCCGGCTGCTGCACAGTCCGCTGCCGCTCCGGCTCCTGCTGTCGCGAAGGGTCCGTCGGACGATGCAACGCTCAAGCTGTTTGCGGAAGGCTCCTACGAGCTTCTGCCGCATGACGGCATGCGCAAGACAATCGCCGCACGCCTGACCGAGTCCACCCAGACGGTTCCGTCCTACACGGTGTCGATGGATTGCGAACTCGATGCGCTGATGGCTCTTAGAGCAGAGATCAACAAGTCGGCTCCGGTGAAGAAGACAGAGAAGGGCGAGGTTCCGGCCTTCAAGCTCTCCGTCAACGACTTCATCATCAAGGCAATGGCTCTGGCGCTGCGCGATGTTCCGATGGCAAACGCCTCCTGGACCTCGACCGCACGCGTGCTGCACAAGCATTCCGACGTCGGTGTAGCTGTTTCGATCCCGGACGGCCTGATCACGCCGATCGTTCGCAAGGCAGAAACCAAGGCTCTGTCAGTCATCTCCAACGAGGTGAAGGACATGGCCAAGCGCGCCCGCGACAAGAAGCTGAAGCCGGAAGAATACCAGGGCGGCACGACTTCCGTGTCCAACCTCGGCATGTTCGGCGTTTCTTCGTTCACCTCGATCGTTAATCTGCCGCAGGCTTCGATCGTGTCGATCGGCGCCGGCGTCGAGAAGCCGGTCGTCCGTAACGGCAAGATCGAAGTCGGTACGGTGATGTCGGCGACCTTCGCCTTCGACCACCGCGTCATCGATGGCGCGCTCGGCGCGGAACTCGCATCCGCCTTCAAGCGCTACATCGAAAACCCGATGTCGATGCTGGTCTAACGGCAAAAGGACGGCGGGATGAAAACCGTTCTCTGCTTCGGCGACAGTCTCACCTGGGGGTATAACCCCGAAGGGCCGGGACGGCATGCTTTCGAGGATCGCTGGCCAAGCGTCCTCGGGGCGGCCCTCGGGCCTGGTGTGACGGTGATCGCCGATGGATTGAACGGCCGCACGACCGGCTATGACGATCACCTGGCCGATTGTGATCGCAACGGTGTGAAGAACCTTCCAACGGTGCTTCACACCCATATGCCGCTTGATCTCGTCGTCATCATGCTCGGTACCAACGATATGAAGCCGGCGATTGCCGGGACCGCCTATGCGGCCCGTGCCGGCCTGCAGAGGCTTGTGGGGCTGATCCGCCACCACGAGTATTCGTTCGATTATGATGCGCCGGAAATCCTGATCGTTTCACCGCCGCCACTCTGCGAAACGGCCGATCCGGTGTTTTCGGCAATGTTCCGCGACGGTGTCGGGGAATCGGTCATGCTCGCGTCGCTCTACCGCGATCTTGCCGATGATCTTGGCTGCGGTTTCTTCGATGCAGGGTCGGTTGCCCGTACCAGTCCGGTTGATGGCGTACACCTGACGCCTGAGGGTACTCGGGCAATTGGTCGCGGTCTGGAGCCGATCGTTCGAATGATGCTTGGCCTTTGATCTGGATCAACGGAGGTAATTTTAGGCGGACCTAGCGTGGACACTTCCTCACTAATAAAGGGATTTGTTCGATGTCTGGCACGCTGCATGAACTGGCCGCAGATTTTCCGGATTTCAGGGCGCTGGTGCGCCATCTCCAGGAGACGGATGGGCATTTCGCCCGACTGTGCCGGAGTTATGAAGATCTGAGCCGGAGAGTTCACCTGGCCGAGAGACGTAACGAGCCCGCAGGCGATGCAATGCTCATCGACATGTGCAAGCAGCGCAGGCAGCTCAAGGAAGAAATCTACGGGATGCTGGTTCAGCCTGAACCGGAAGCTGAAGTGATCAAGCTGGCGGTCTGACCTCCAGGCGCTTTCATCCCGTGTAGACCTCAGGGCCTTTGCCCGGGTCTCGACAGAAGAGGATTGGAAGCGCTCATGTCCAACGCTTATGACGTTATTGTAATCGGCTCCGGCCCTGGTGGTTATATCGCTGCGATCAGGGCCTCGCAGCTCGGCATGAAGGTCGCCGTCGTCGAACGCGAGCATCTTGCCGGCATTTGCTCCAACTGGGGCTGCATTCCGACCAAGGCGCTGCTGCGCTCGGCCGATGTCATGCACACCGCTACTCACGCCAAGGATTACGGCCTGACGCTCGAAGGCTCGATCAAGCCGGACGTCAAGGCGATCGTTGCGCGTTCGCGTGGTATTGCCGCGCGGATGAACAACGGTGTGGGATTCCTGTTCAAGAAGAACAAGGTCGACATCATCTGGGGTGAAGCCAAGATCGTGAAGGCGGGTGAGATCGTTGTCGGCAAGTCGACCAAGCCGGTTGTTCAGCCGCAGGGTCCGGTTCCGAAGAATACGCTGGGTGAGGGCACCTACACTGCCAAGCACATCATCGTCGCCACCGGCGCCCGCCCGCGCGCGCTTCCCGGCATCGAACCCGATGGCAAGCTGATCTGGACCTATTTCGAAGCGATGAAGCCGGAAGAGCTGCCGAAGTCGCTGCTGGTCATGGGCTCGGGCGCGATCGGCATCGAATTCGCATCCTTCTATCGCACGATGGGCGTCGACGTTACCGTCGTCGAAATCATGAGCCAGGTCATGCCGGTCGAAGACGCGGAAATCTCCGCCTTCGCCAAGAAGCAGTTCGAAAAGCAGGGCATCAAGATCCTTCTCGAAGCTAAGGTCGCCAAGATCGAGAAGGGTGCGAACTCCGTCACCGCTACTATCGAGAAGAAGGACGGTTCGTCTGAAAAGATCACAGCCGACCGGATGATCTCGGCTGTTGGCGTTCAGGCAAACATCGAAAACATCGGCCTCGAGGCTGCTGGCGTAAAAACCGATCGTGGCTTCATCGTCATCGACGGTTACGGCAAGACTAACGTTCCCGGCATCTACGCTATCGGTGACGTTGCCGGTGGTCCGCTGCTCGCCCACAAGGCCGAGCATGAAGCCGTCGTCTGCGTCGAGAAGATCGCCGGCCTGCCGAACGTCCATGCCACCGACAAGAGCAAAATCCCGGGCTGCACCTATTGCAACCCGCAGGTCGCCTCGGTCGGTCTTACCGAAGCCAAGGCCAAGGAACAGGGTCGCGACATCCGCGTCGGCCGCTTCTCCTTTGCCGCGAACGGCAAGGCCGTGGCGCTCGGCGAAGACCAGGGCATGGTCAAGACTATCTTTGACAAGAAGACCGGCGAACTCTTGGGCGCCCACATGGTCGGTGCGGAAGTTACCGAACTGATCCAGGGCTTCGTTGTCGCGATGAACCTCGAGACGACCGAAGAAGACCTGATGGACACGATCTTCCCGCATCCGACCATTTCGGAATCGATGAAGGAAAGCGTTCTGGATGCCTACGGGCGTGTGCTGAACGCTTAATTGGTGTTTGGGGCTTGCCCCTCACCCTAGCCCTCTCCCCGCAGGCGGGGGGAGTGGACTTGCCCGAATTGAGGCTGGGAGAATGCGGCTAGCGTCCTTCTCCCCGTCTCTACGGGGAGAAGGTGGCGGCAGCCGGATGAGGGGCAGCTCCCTCGTCAATAGTCGGAGGGCAGCTTAAATGCTGGCGGAGTTTTCAGGAGGAATGATGGAAAGCGTTGGCTGGATCGGAGCAATTATCATCGGCGGACTGGCAGGCTGGCTTGCCGGCAAGCTGATGGATATCCGCTTCGGCATCTTCATGAACATCATTCTGGGTATCGTCGGTTCCGTCGTCGCCATCGCGGTTTTGGGAACCTTCGACATTGCCGTGAAAGACAGCCGTCTCGGCTATTTCGTCACGGCTTTCCTTGGCGCGAGCCTTTTGCTATTCGTCGCCAAAATCGTCAGACGCTAATGTAGCGGCCTGACAGGTTATACCGCGCAAAGATTTGCCGCGGTTCATGCATAGAGAATTTCCGAACGACAACATGCTCCGACATGAGTGCGGAGTTGAAGGCAGGATTTCATGGTCACCATTCTCGACAGGACCAATCTCTCCGAAGAGAAGCGCATCCGCCACCCGGAAAAGGCGCATCGGCCCGATACCGAAGTCATGCGCAAGCCGGACTGGATCCGCGTCAAGGCGCCGGTATCGAAGGGTTACCAGGAAACCCGCGCGATCGTTCGTGAAAACAAGCTGGTGACGGTCTGCGAAGAGGCGGGCTGTCCCAACATCGGTGAGTGCTGGGACAAGAAGCACGCCACCTTCATGATCATGGGCGAGATCTGTACTCGCGCCTGTGCGTTCTGCAATGTCGCGACAGGCAAGCCGAACCCGCTCGACATGTCTGAGCCGGAAAGCGTCGCGCGCGCCGTCAAGGAAATGGGCTTGCAACACGTCGTCATCACCTCCGTCGACCGCGACGATCTGGATGACGGCGGTGCCGAGCATTTCGAAAAGGTGATCTGGGCGATCCGTGCCGCATCACCGCTGACGACGATCGAAATCCTGACGCCTGACTTCCTGAAGAAACCCGGTGCGCTGGAGCGTGTCGTTGCCGCCAAGCCGGACGTCTTCAACCACAATATGGAAACCGTTCCCGGCAACTACCTCACGGTTCGCCCTGGTGCGCGTTATTTCCACTCGATCCGGCTTTTGCAGCGGGTGAAGGAACTCGACCCGACGATGTTCACCAAGTCCGGCATCATGGTGGGCTTAGGCGAAGAGCGCAACGAAGTGCTGCAGTTGATGGATGATCTGAGAACCGCCGATGTCGACTTCCTGACGATCGGCCAGTATCTGCAGCCGACGCGCAAGCATCACAAGGTCGAGAAATTCGTCACGCCGGAAGAGTTCAAGTCTTACGAGACCGTGGCTTACACGAAGGGCTTCCTGATGGTCGCTTCAAGCCCGCTCACGCGTTCGTCGCATCACGCCGGTGACGACTTTGCCCGGCTGCGGGCTGCGCGTGAAAAGAAGCTACTGGCTGCCGCCGAATAGGGCGGCAACCTCTCTCTGATTATTCGGCGGCCTCGATCTTGGGGCGCTTGTCCTGACCGTGCCTGCGTTCACGCAGCGTGCCCTTCTGCCCGCGTGCTTCGCCTTTTGCCATTTCGATGAAATAGGCGAGCATCGGCATGCCGTTCATATCCGCAAGCTGCTTCGCGGATTCGAGCAGCTTTATCATCTGTGCGAAATCGTCCATGGGTATGCGTCTTTCGGATCGATAGATTTTAGAATGTTGCAATGCACCAATATAGGCAGGATTGCGACGAGGGAATATTACAACTCCCCCCAAGCTACATTAAATTTCTTTAACTTGAAAATCGTCAAACCGAAAGTGTGCGTTGCATCGGACACATAACAGGTGGGAAATCAGTTGCGGATTGTCAATGTGGAGGACGGAGCAGAAGTGCTTCATGCCTCGAAGCGCGTGCTGGTGATCGGTTGTTCCGGAGGCGGCAAGTCGACGCTCTCACGGAAGCTGAGCGACGGATTGCGGTTGTCCTATATCTCAATGGACAGAGATTTTTACTGGCTTCCGGGCTGGGTGAAGCGGGATCGTGAGACGACGCGGGCCTTGATCTCGGAAGCCGTATCCGGAGATCGCTGGATCATGGATGGCACGGGTTCGTCCAGTTTCGAGCTGAGAATGCCGCGTGCCGATGCGATCATCTGGGTGCGGATGCCACGCTGGCTTTGCCTGTGGAGTGTCTTTTCCAGAAGCATTCGTCATATGGGGCAAACACGGCCGGATATGGCGGCGGGATGTCCTGAACGGCTGTTCGATCGCGAATTCTTCTCCTTCATCTGGAATTTCGAGCGGCAGACCTCTCCTCGGATCGTGGACGGGGTTCAGCGTTTCAATGCCGACTGCCCCGTATTGATCCTGACGTCGCGCGGCCAGATGCGGCAGCTTCTCTCCCTCGTCGGGGCTTGATCTTCCAAAGACCTCAGCTTAACTCCACACCATGCCAAAGTTCGATATTCGCCGCCCGGTCAAGCATAGTCCCGAAAAGATGTACGCCCTCGTTGCGGATATCGAACGCTATCCGGAATTCCTGCCGCTTTGCGAGGCGCTCAGCATACGCAGTTCCAAGGAGCGGGACGGCAAGACCCTGCTGCTGGCGGACATGACTGTGGGCTACAAGGCGATCAAGGAAACCTTCACCACCCAGGTGCTGCTCAATCCGGCCGAACAGGCGATCGACGTCAAATATATCGAAGGGCCGTTCAAGTATCTCGATAACCGCTGGCGTTTTGAACCTGCGCCCGACGGCGGCGAGGGCTGCATCGTGCATTTCTACATCGACTACGAGTTCAAGAGCATGATTCTCGGCGCGCTGATGGGCTCGATGTTCGATCGCGCCTTCCGCATGTTCACCGATGCCTTCGAAAGCCGCGCAGACAAGATCTACGCGGCTGCCTGAATACGTTCAGACGCCGGCAACTTCACACAGCATCTCGAAGGCCGTGCGCACCGTCGCCAGCCGGACTTCAATGCGACCGATATCGCCGTAACGCATTTCCCGGTGAATGATCATGCCCGAGCGGTTGCGGGCGGCAAGATGCACGAGACCCACCGGCTTTTCGGTTGAGCCGCCGCCGGGGCCGGCGATGCCGGTGACGGCGACCGCAAGATCGGCCCTGGAGCGGAAGAGGGCGCCCTGCGCCATCTGTCTTGCGGTCTGTTCCGACACGGCGCCATAGGTGCCGAGCGTTGCCGCATTGACGCCCAGAAGGTCCATCTTGGCTTCGTTCGTGTAAGTGACGAATCCGCGATCGACGACGGCAGACGAGCCGGCGATATCCGTCAGGGCGCCGACAATGAGGCCGCCGGTGCAGGATTCTGCGGTGGAGATCATCAATCTCCGTTCAGCGAATTCCCAAACGATCCGGCGCGCTTCGTCTTCTATGTCTAATGGAAACAGGCTCATACCTGAGATCCGCGATAGACGACGGTAGCGGTTGCGATCGCGGCAATGCCTTCGCGACGGCCGACAAAGCCGATCGTCTCGTTGGTCGTCGCCTTGACCGAACAGCGGTCCAGCGAAATGCCGAGGATGTCTGCCATGTTCTGGCGCATCCTGTCGCGATGGGGGCCGACCTTCGGTGCTTCGGCAATCAGCGAGACGTCGGCATTCATGATCGTGCCGCCCTTTTCGCGCACGATCCTTGCCGCATGTTCGAGGAAGATTTTCGACGGCGCGCCCTTCCACTGCATGTCCGATGGCGGAAAATGATCGCCGATATCACCGGCGCCGCAGGTGGCGAGCAGGGCATCCGTCAGGGCATGCAGCGCAACATCTGCGTCCGAGTGGCCGGACAGTTTCTGGTTATGGGGAATGAAGACGCCGCACAGCGTCACGCCATCGCCTTCAACCAGTTGATGCACGTCGTAGCCGTTGCCGGTGCGCACGTCGGGGAGGGCGGCGGCTGAAAGCCTTTCATCGGCCATGGTCATGTCCCGTTTTACGGTCAGCTTGATATTGTCTACGGAGCCTTCGACGATGGAAACCGGCAGTCCGGCCCATTCGGCGATCGCCGCGTCATCGGTAAAATCGTCGCGGCGAAGCGCCGCAGCCTTTTCATGCGCCGAGCGGATTTCCGACAGGAGAAAGCTCTGTGGCGTCTGGGCGGCATAGAGCCCGGCGCGCGGAACCGTCTCGTGGACGAGGCCATCTGAGCCGCCACGCTTCAGTGTATCCGTCACGCTGACTGCCGGCAGCACGGCCTCGACGCCGTTGTCGAAGGCGTCAGCGATGCGGTCAAGCATTGCGTGATCGACAAACGGACGTGCCGCATCGTGAATCATCACATGGGTTGCCTCGGTGGACGAAAGAGCCTTCAGGCCTTCATAAACAGAGCGTTGCCGCGTATCTCCGCCGAAGGCGAGGGTGATGTCTGGCGCTGAAAGCCCGGCCGTTGCTGCCGCATACAGTTCCTCGTCGTCCGGATGGATGACGACGACGATCGGTCCGCGCCTTTGCCAGCGAATAAACGTGTCGAGCGTGTGGGCGATGACCGGGCGGCCGCCGATGGGGCGGTATTGCTTCGGCCCCTCGTCCGGCGAGCCAGCTCTTTCCCCTCGTCCTGCCGCGACGATGACGATGCCGATTGTCATGGAGCTGCTGTTCCCGTTCTGTATGAAATTGGCCAGTATCGATTTGGATTGACAGGGCGAGAACTATAGCCTCAAAAGCCGTATTTCCAGCACGTCGCTCAAAAATAGCGCATTTCACGAATAGCTCTTGGCAAACGCTCAAGGGCTGAATAAAAATAGTGCATAATGCGAATTTGCCTGAAAGATCATCAATTGCATTGCAGCGACCTTGCCAGACCATTTCAGATCGGATCGGTCACTGTCCGCAATAGGATGGTGCTCGCGCCGATGTCCGGCGTGACCGATCTCGCCTTCCGCAAGCTTGCCTGGCGCTTTGGTGCCGGCCTTGTTGTCACCGAAATGGTGGCAAGCCGGGAGCTTGCCATGAACAAGGGCGAATCCTGGGCGCGGCTGAAGAATGCCGGCATGACGCCGCATATGGTGCAGCTTGCCGGTCGTGAAGCCCACTGGATGGCGGAAGCGGCAAGGATTTCGGCCGATAATGGCGCCGATATCATCGATATCAATATGGGCTGTCCGGCCAAGAAGGTGATCGGCGGCTATTCCGGCTCGGCGTTGATGCGCGATCCCGATCACGCCTTGTCACTGATCGAGGCAACGGTGAAAGCCGTCTCCGTTCCTGTCACCGTCAAGATGCGGCTCGGCTGGGATCATGACAGCCTCAATGCGCCGCTGATTGCGCGTCGCGCGCAGGAGGCGGGCGTGCAGCTTGTCACCGTGCATGGACGTACCCGCATGCAGTTCTATGAAGGCAAGGCGGATTGGGACGCCATTCACGCCGTGCGTGACGTGCTCTCCATTCCGCTAATCGCCAATGGCGACGTTCAGACGCCCGAAGATGCGACGGAAATCCTTCGCCGCTCCGGTGCCGATGCCGTCATGGTCGGGCGCGGTGCGCAGGGCCGGCCCTGGCATGTCGGCTGGCTTGCCGGTCACGCCGCGCCGTCACAGGCGGAGGTCGGCGCCATCGTCATCGAACATTACGAGGCAATGTTGGATTTCTACGGGGTCGAAGCCGGTCTTCGGCATGCCCGCAAACAGCTCGGCTGGTATATCGACCGCCAGGGTTGCGACATTGCGTCAGAGGACAAGGCGGCGATCATGATGTCTCGTGATCCGGCAGATGTTATCCGGCGTCTGTCGACGATTTTTGGAAATGACGCATTCCTATCAGCCCGCAAGGAGGCTGCATGACAAAGTCCGCCATTCAGGACACTGCCCATGGGCAGGCATTGGCCATGGCCGTCCTCAACTCGGTTCAGAACCCGGTCATTCTGGTCGATCAGGCCGGAAAGATCGCGTTCGCCAACTGGGAAGCGGAATCCTTCTTCGGCGCAAGTGCCTCGCATCTGGCAAAATACAAGATTTCGAGCTTTATTCCGTTCGGCAGCCCGCTTCTGGCCTTGATCGACCAGGTTCGCGAGCGCAAGGCTCCGGTCAACGAGTATCGCGTCGATCTGTCCTCGCCGAAACTCGGTCAGGAAAAGCTGGTCGATCTTTATGTCGCACCTGTCGTCAGCGAACCCGGTTCCGTCGTCGTTGTGTTTCAGGAACGCTCGATGGCGGACAAGATTGATCGACAGCTGACCCATCGCGCCGCTGCGCGTTCGGTGACGGGGCTCGCTTCGATGCTGGCGCATGAAATCAAGAACCCGCTTTCCGGCATCCGTGGTGCTGCCCAGCTGCTTGAAACCGTGGTTCCGGATGACGATCGTCCGCTGACGCGGCTGATCTGCGACGAGACGGACAGGATCGTTTCGCTGGTCGACCGGATGGAAGTGTTTTCCGACGAGCGCCCGGTCGATCGCGTGCCGCTCAACATCCACTCCGTGCTCGATCACGTGAAGGCGGTGGCCAAGGCCGGTTTCGCCCGCGAGATCAAGATTTCCGAGATGTACGACCCGTCGCTGCCGCCGGTCTATGCCAATCGCGACCAATTGGTTCAGGTGTTTCTCAACCTGATCAAGAATGCGTCCGAAGCCGTGGACGGTCAGCCTGACGCTGAAATCATGCTGACGACAGCCTACCGTCCCGGCATCCGCCTTTCGGTTGCGGGCACGCGGGAAAAAATCTCGCTGCCGCTCGAATTCTGCGTCATCGACAATGGTCCCGGCGTGCCTGCCGACCTCGTTCCGAACCTTTTCGACCCGTTCATCACCACCAAGACCAACGGTTCCGGCCTCGGGCTGGCGCTGGTCGCCAAGATCATCGGCGGCCATGGCGGCATTGTCGAATGCGACAGCCAGGCGCGCCGGACCATATTCCGTGTTCTGATGCCCATGCACAAGGAAGAGGCCGGTGACGGCCGCGCCTTGAACCCCACAGGAAGCGAAACATGACTGCCACGATCCTTGTCGCCGACGACGACGCGGCCATCCGTACCGTCCTGAACCAGGCCCTGACGCGGGCCGGTTACGAGGTACGCATCACCTCCAATGCCGCCACCCTCTGGCGTTGGGTTTCGGCCGGCGAAGGCGATCTCGTCGTCACCGACGTCGTCATGCCGGATGAAAATGCCTTCGATCTGCTTCCGCGTATCAAGAAGGCGCGGCCGGACCTGCCTGTGCTTGTCATGAGCGCGCAGAACACATTCATGACGGCGATCCGTGCTTCGGAAAAAGGCGCATATGACTATCTGCCGAAGCCGTTCGACCTGACGGAGCTAATTGCGATCATCGGCCGGGCGCTGGCCGAGCCGAAGCGCAAGCCGGCGCGTCTCGACGACGACATGCAGGATGGGATGCCGCTGGTCGGCCGCTCTGCTGCGATGCAGGAAATCTATCGTGTTCTCGCCCGCCTGATGCAGACGGACCTGACGCTGATGATTACCGGTGAATCGGGTACCGGCAAGGAACTGGTCGCCAAGGCTCTTCACGATTACGGCAAGCGCCGCAACGGTCCGTTCGTGGCGATCAACATGGCGGCCATCCCGCGCGACCTGATCGAATCGGAACTGTTCGGCCACGAGAAGGGCGCCTTTACCGGCGCACAGAACCGGTCCACCGGCCGTTTCGAGCAGGCCGAGGGCGGCACGCTATTTCTCGATGAAATCGGCGATATGCCGATGGATGCGCAGACACGCCTTCTGCGCGTGCTGCAGCAGGGTGAATATACGACGGTCGGCGGACGTACACCGATCCGCACCGACGTGCGCATCGTTGCCGCCACCAACAAGGACCTGAAGCACCTGATCAATCAGGGGCTTTTCCGCGAAGACCTCTATTACCGCCTCAATGTCGTGCCGCTGCGCCTGCCGCCGCTGCGCGACCGTGCCGAGGATATTCCAGATCTCGTGCGCCACTTCATGCAGATGGCCGAGAAGGAAGGGCTCGACGGCAAGCGTTTCGACAACGAGGCGCTGGACGTGATGAAGGCCTATGCCTGGCCGGGTAACGTGCGCGAGTTGGAAAACCTGGTACGCCGCCTGATGGCGCTCTATCCGCAGGATGTCATTACCCGCGAAATCGTCGATACCGAGTTGCGGTCTGATGTTCCCGATAGCCCGATCGACAAGGCTGCCCCGCGCAGTGGCTCTCTGACCATCGCCCAGGCGGTCGAAGAAAACATGCGCAGCTATTTCGCGAGCTTCGGCGATAACCTGCCGCCTCCGGGACTGTATGACCGGGTGCTGACCGAGATGGAATATCCGCTGATCCTTGCTGCGCTGACGGCCACCCGCGGCAACCAGATCAAGGCGGCCGATCTGCTCGGGCTCAACCGCAACACGCTGCGCAAGAAGATCCGCGAACTGGGCGTCTCCGTCTATCGCAGTTCGCGTTCCGCCTGACTTTTGAAAAAAAAAGACGCCGGATTTTGTCCGGCGTCCTGACATCAAACCGATCGCAACTGGCTAAAGTAGTGTGCTACGGATTTTCCTGACGGCTTCGTCAGGATCTGCGCCGTAGGGGATGAGACCTTTCAGGCGCCCGTCAGCGCCGATCAGGAAAAGGTCCATCGTGTGGCTCATCGAATAGCCGCCGCTCTTGTTCGGCACCTTTTCCGCAAATGCCTTCCAGCCGTAGACTACCCGCCTCATCTCTTCTGCAGTGCCCGTCACACCGGTGATCCGGTCTGAAAAGGCGGTAACGTAGCTCTTCATGATCTCTGGCGTATCCCGTTCCGGATCAACCGTGAACAGGTAGCTCTTGATCGATGCGCCATCCTCTCCAAGTGCCTTCAGGTATCCGGCGACTTCGAACAGCGTCGTCGGGCAGACTTCGGGGCAGTGCGTATAGCCGAAATAGACCAGCGACGGATTGCCCTTGAAGATTGTCTCGTCGACCTTTTCTCCCTGGTCGTTGACCAGGGAGAAGGCGGCGTTGAACCTGCTGTTTCGCGGCTCGTCCTTGAAGGTGAAAAACAGGATACCGACCAGGACGCAAAAGAAGATCGTGCAGAGTGCCGTGGCAATCAGCATGAACGGATTTTTGGTGGTCATTTTCCGTGCTCCGAATGTGCCGCGTGCCCCTTGTCGCCTGCGACCGGACCTACGGAAAATTCGACATCGACCGATCCTGCCTTCTCGAAGACAAGCGTCGCCTTGATCATTTCGTCTTGCTTGAAAGGCTGTGTCACATTCATGAACATCAGGTGATAGCTGCCGGGCTTCAGTTCGACGGTGCTATTGGCTGGGATCGCGAGGCCGCCATCCAGTTCACGCATTTCCATCACAGCGCCGTTCATCTTCATTTCATGGATTTCCACTGTCGTGGCGCGCTCGGATGTGATGCCGATGAGGCGATCGGCTGGTCCGCTGTTGGTGATTTTCAGATAGCCGCCGCCCACCTTGGCCATGGGCAGCATCGCGCGGGAATAGGGGTGACCGATCTCGAGTTGGCCGAGCTTGAATTCATGGGCCTGGGTCGAGCCGAAGGCGAGCACGGAGCCGAGCAGCGCGTAGGCAACGATCTTCTTGTTGAACATGGATTTCTCCGAAAGGAACCTGTTGGTTGGCTCTGGTCTGCCGGAATGTGGGCAATATGGTCCGGTGACGGCCGACGATATAAGGGGAGGGCGATAATTGCCTGATTTCATGGCCGGATGCGCATGGCGCATGGCCTGTCTTCACGAAATGACGGGTGGTCCGCGGGCGTCGGCCAGAATGCCTCGACGCGTTGGTGCAGGCATCTCCAGGCTTGGAAAAGCGATGTTTTCCGATGTGAACACCGAGAATTGCAGGAGCAATACGCCCGGCGTGAGGATGACGGGGGCAATGGAGGACGCCAGGCGGCACAGGCTTGCGCAGGGGCAATCCGTGGCTCTTTTCAACGGATTGTCGGCACTTGCCGGATCTGCTTCGACGATACCGGTAGAACCGCACAAGACGTGGAGCGGATCCTGGGCGGCTATTGCCGTCGATGCTTTAGCGAGATTTCCGGTAAATCCCTGAAATGCCAACAGATAGGCGAGGACTACCGCAAACGCGGTCGCCAGCATCCTGTCAGAGAGGATTTGCCGTATCGCTTTCATGAAATCTCCATGCCACAGGCTGGAGTTAAAGTCACCGGTGCGATGAAATTGCTCATGTGGCAGTTTGCCGCTTTTTCGTGGTGAAAGTCTTTTTCGGAATATACTCAGATAATACCTCCGCCAACGTCTAATTCCGTGGACATCCGTGTATTGTGATGGACCGGGATTGCTGGCTGCTTGACAGCTTGTAATGATCGTTGCATTTTCGCCACAATGCGTTGCTTAGAGGTCACGCAGGTGCCCTAGCTGAACCGGCGGCGTTTTTTTTCGGTCAGAGCGACGGACATCCTATTTCGGCGATTTCAAAAGCGTCTTTCCACAGTGTGGTCAGGCGATAAGGCAGTTGGCCCCAAAGCGGGAGGGACATGATGGTGGACGGCGGGACGGCACCACTTGCCGACGCTCAATCTGCGACCTTCATTCAGGATCGCCGCGCGTCCTTCGCCTTGCCGGGTATCCTGCTTGCCGGTGGCGCGCTGCTTTGCGCCATCCTGACACTGCTGGTCCTCCTCGGCCTTACTCCCATTGCACCTACGGGCAACGTGGTCATCGCCTCCGCTGTGATCAATTCGCTGTTCATTCTGGGGCTGATGTATCTCATCGGCCGCGAAGTTTCCCGGTTGCTCAAGGCGCGGAACAGGGGCAGGGCGGCGGCACGTCTGCACGTTCGGATCGTTGCCCTGTTTTCCATCGTCGCGATCACGCCTGCGGTTCTCGTGGCGATTTTTGCCAGCCTGACACTGAATGTCGGCCTCGATCGCTGGTTTTCGCTGCGCACTCAGTCGATCGTGCAATCATCGCAGGATATAGCGCGCGCCTACATGATGGAGAATGCGAGCTATCTGCAGGGACAGACGGTTTCGATGTCTAACGACCTCGAGCGAAACCGCGCTATGTTCTATCTCGATCGCACCGGGTTTCTGGATCTGATGACCCGACAGGCTCGCGGGCGCGGCATGCTTGGGGCATTCCTGGTGCGGGAAGACGGTCAGGCGATTGCGCAGGCCGATATCAAGACCGAGCGGCCGCTGCCTGCGATTCCCGCCGACGCGCTCAAATCTGCCGCGGGTGGTCAGCCGACACTCATTCCTCCCGGAATCACCAATCTTGTCGGTGCCGTCATGAAGACGGATGCGATATCCGGGACCTTCCTTTATACGATCCGCGCCGTCGACCCGAAGGTCATGAACGCGATGCGGCTGATGGAGGAGAATACGGCCGAATACAAGGCGATGGAGGCAGGCCGTTCGTCGCTGCAGTTCGCCTTTGCCGTGCTCTATCTCGGCTTTGCACTGATCGTTCTTCTGGCTGCCATCTGGGCTGCAATCGCGGTTGCCGACCGCATCGTGCGGCCGATCCGTCTTCTTATCAGCGCCGCCGATGCAGTCGGCAGCGGCAATCTCAATGTCGTTGTTCCCGTTCGCGCGGCCGATGGCGATGTCGGCAGCCTGTCGCGTACCTTCAACAAGATGATTTCCGAGATCCGTACGCAGCAGGACGAGATTCTTGAAGCGAAGGACGAGGTCGATGACCGCCGCCGCTTCATCGAGGCCGTGCTTTCCGGCGTAACTGCTGCCGTCATCGGCGTTGATGATCGCCGGATCAGCATCGTCAACCCTTCGGCAGAGCAGATGCTTGGCATCAGTGCCGATGATCTTATCGGCAAGACCTTGCAGGACATCGTTCCCGAGGTCGATCAGGTTCTCACCGAAGCCACCACGCGTGCCCGCGGCGACTTCCGCAAGGAGGTCAACCTGATGCGTGGCGGCAAGGAGCGGACTTTGTCCGTGCAGGTCACCCGCGAGGAACAACGCACGACGAGCGACAGCTACGTCATCACGCTCGATGATATTACCGACCTTGTCATCGCGCAGCGTTCGACCGCCTGGGCGGATGTGGCGCGCCGTATTGCGCATGAAATCAAGAACCCGCTCACCCCGATCCAGCTGTCGGCCGAGCGGCTGAAGCGCCGTTACGGCAAGCAGATCGATGAGAGCGACCGGGCCGTGTTCGACCAGTGCACGGATACGATCGTGCGGCAGGTCGGCGATATCGGCCGCATGGTCGACGAGTTCTCTTCGTTTGCGCGTATGCCCAAGCCATCCAAGGAGATCACCGATCTCCGGGGCATTCTGAAAGATTCGATCTTCCTGCGCGAAATGGGCACGAGCCATGTAGATTTCATCCGCGAACTCGGCGACGAACCGCTCAACGGCCTGTTCGACGGTCGGATGCTCGGTCAGGCTTTCGGCAATCTCGTCAAGAATGCCGTCGAGGCTCTCGAGATGGTGCCTGCTGACGAGGAGCGTGACGGGCGCAAGGTGATGGTGCGCTCCAGTTTTGACAAGGCACGCGATCTTTTCGTGGTGGACGTGATCGACAACGGCATCGGACTGCCGACCGAGAACCGCCACCGTATACTCGAACCCTATATGACGATGCGCGAAAAGGGCACAGGGCTCGGCCTCGCCATCGTCAAGAAGATCATTGAAGAACATGGGGGGCAGCTCGAGTTGCACGATGCCCCTGCCGATTTTGATCATGGCAAGGGCGCCATGATCAGGGTGCTTCTGCCGCATGCCGATGCGGCTGCCACGCCCATGACGGATAAAGACAAGGAAATTGCTTATGGCGTCTGACATTCTGGTCGTTGATGACGAGGCGGATATTCGCGAGATCGTTTCTGGCATCCTCTCGGACGAGGGCCACGAGACACGAATGGCGCATGACAGCGACAGCGCGCTTGCGGCGATTTCCGACCGCGTGCCGCGGCTGGTCTTCCTCGATATCTGGATGCAGGGCTCGAAGCTGGATGGTTTGGCGTTGCTGGACGAGATCAAGAGCCGTCATCCCGAGCTTCCGGTGGTGATGATTTCCGGCCATGGCAATGTCGAGACTGCCGTTTCGGCGATCAAGCGCGGCGCGTTCGACTTCATCGAAAAGCCGTTCAAGGCCGACCGCCTGATCCTGATCGCCGAACGGGCGCTGGAAAACTCCAAGCTCAAGCGCGAGGTTTCCGAGCTGAAGAAGCGCACCGGTGATGCGGCCGAGCTGGTCGGAACCTCGGTTGCCGTTTCCCAGCTGCGCCAAACGATCGAGAAGGTCGCTCCGACCAACAGCCGCATCATGATCCTCGGTCCCTCCGGCTCCGGCAAGGAACTCGTTGCCCGGATGATCCACCGCAAGTCTTCGCGTGCGACGGGGCCGTTCGTGGCACTCAATGCCGCGACGATCACGCCCGACCGGATGGAAATCGCCCTGTTCGGCACCGAGGGCACGCCCGGCCAGCCGCGCAAGATCGGCGCGCTGGAGGAGGCGCATCGCGGCATTCTCTATCTCGACGAAATCGGCGAAATGCCGCGCGAGACGCAGAACAAGATCCTGCGCGTGCTGGTCGACCAGCAGTTCGAGCGTGTCGGCGGTTCGAAGCGGGTGAAGGTGGATGTCCGCATCATCTCCTCGACCGCCTACAATCTGGAGAGCCTGATTTCCGAAGGCGCTTTCCGTGAGGATCTCTACCACCGTCTCGCTGTCGTGCCGGTCAAGGTTCCAGCCTTGGCGGAACGGCGCGAGGATATCCCGTTCCTCGTCGACATGTTCATGCGGCAAGTCTCCGAACAGGCGGGCATCCGTGCGCGCAAGATCGGCGACGATGCGATGGCGGTGCTGCAGGCGCATGACTGGCCGGGCAATATCCGCCAGCTGCGCAACAATATCGAGCGGCTGATGATCCTTGCCCGCACGGATGGGCCGGATACCGCGATCTCCGCCGACATGCTGCCGACCGATCTCGGGGATATGCTGCCGAAGGTCTCCTCGAAGGGCGACGTCCACATCATGACGCTGCCGCTGAGAGAGGCGCGTGAAATGTTCGAGCGTGATTATCTGATCGCGCAGATCAACCGCTTTGGCGGCAACATTTCCCGCACCGCCGAATTCGTCGGCATGGAGCGCTCGGCGCTGCACCGCAAGCTTAAGTCGCTCGGCGTCTGAGGTCTTTGCCCGGCTATCGGGGTCGCATCCGTGCGGCCCCACGTGTCTTTGACCACGGTTTCGCGCAGACTGCCGAAATCTGCATTCCAATCGTTTCAATCGATGGAAGACAGCGCCGGTGGACATCAAGGCAGTGTCGCATCGGATATGCGCGACGCCTTTTTCGAGATTGCGGAAAAGACGCCGATTTGGTAACCAGACTTGTGGGGGAAGGGAAACACGGGGCGTTTCTCCATCATCTCTTATCACGTGAGATCATTATCCCGGCAGATTGCCGGCAAGAAAGAAAGAATCGGCGCCATGGCGGAACGTTCTCAGAACCTGCAGGATTTATTTCTCAATACCGTTCGCAAGCAGAAGATTTCCCTGACTATATTCCTCATCAACGGGGTAAAGCTCACGGGTGTCGTCACTTCGTTCGACAACTTCTGCGTCCTTCTTCGTCGTGACGGGCACTCCCAGCTCGTGTATAAGCACGCGATCTCCACCATCATGCCGGGCCAGCCTATGCAGATGTTCGAGACCGAAGAAAACGCAGCCTAAGGACAAAGACAGATTTCTATCCGAGATACGTCTAACGAATCACTCGTCCCGGAAGCCGAAAAGCACCGGGACGATATGCGCGCAGTGGTCGTCGTGCCGGTGCTGAAACAGGCTCGGCCGAAGGCAGGGCAGGGCGACAGCCCGATCGTCGCCGCGCCGCAGCGTTCCAATGAGGCGCGCCTGGAAGAGGCGACCGGGCTTGCCCGCGCCATCGATCTCGAGATCGCCCAAGGCCTGATCGTGACGGTCAGCCAGCCGCGTCCTGCAACGCTGATGGGCACCGGCAAGATCGAGGAAATCAAGGCGCTTCTCGACGAGAAGGATGCCGGCCTCGTCATAGTCGATCATCCGCTGACCCCGGTGCAGCAGCGCAATCTCGAAAAAGAACTGAATGCCAAGGTTATCGACCGCACTGGCCTCATTCTCGAAATTTTCGGCCGCCGTGCCTCCACCAAGGAAGGCACGCTGCAGGTCGATCTGGCGCATCTGAATTATCAGAAGGGCCGTCTGGTCCGGTCCTGGACCCACCTTGAGCGCCAGCGCGGCGGTGGCGGGTTCATGGGCGGTCCGGGTGAAACCCAGATCGAAGCCGACCGTCGCCTGCTTCAGGACCGTATTGTCAAGCTGGAGCGCGAGCTGGAACAGGTCGTGCGCACCCGCCAGCTTCACCGCGCCAAGCGCCGCAAGGTGCCGCATCCGATCGTGGCGCTGGTCGGTTATACCAATGCCGGCAAGTCGACCCTGTTCAACCGCATTACCGGTGCGGGGGTTCTCGCCGAAGACATGCTGTTTGCAACGCTCGACCCGACACTGCGCCGGATGAAGCTGCCGCATGGCCGCACCGTCATCCTGTCTGACACCGTCGGTTTCATCTCCGACCTTCCGACCCATCTCGTCGCCGCCTTCCGCGCGACGCTGGAAGAGGTGCTGGAAGCCGATCTGATCCTGCATGTGCGCGATATGTCCGATCCGGACAATGCCGCCCAGTCGCATGACGTTTTGCGCATTCTCGCCGATCTCGGCATCGACGAGAAGGAAAGCTCCGAGCGCATCATCGAGGTTTGGAACAAGATCGACCGGCTCGACCCGGAAACCCATGACGCGCTGTTTGACCGCGTCAGAGACCGCGACAACATCATGGCGCTGTCGGCGATCACCGGCGAAGGTCTTGATCCATTGATGGACGAGATCGCCAAGCGCCTTTCCGGCGTGCTTACCGAAACCACGATCACCATTCCGACCGACAAGTTGGCGCTCGTCTCCTGGATCTACGGCAACTCGATCGTCGACGGCCGCAAGGACAATGAGGACGGTTCGGTGACGATGGATGTGCGCATGTCGGAAGCCCAGGCGACCGAGCTGGAGCGCCGATTGGGCAATGGCCCGAAGCGCGAGAAGGAAGACTGGGAGCGGTAAAAGCTCTCTGTCGTCATCCTCGGGCTTGTCCCGAGGATCTAATCACGTCGCATTTTTTGATACGTTGGTAGATGCTCGGGACAAGCCCGAGCATGACGGAGGTTATAATTGCCCGGCCCTTCGCTATGGCTCGCGGCGTTCGTCACTGCAATCGATTCACTGGATCGATTGCTCGGGCTCCGCCCGACCGTTCCTCACCCAACGAAAGCCCGCTCGATAACGAATTCGCTCGGCTTGTTGTTCGCGCCCTCGGTCAATCCTGCCCTTTCGAGCAGTTCCTTGGTGTCCTTCAGCATCGCAGCCGAGCCGCAGATCATGCCGCGGTCGACGGCCGGGTCTAGCGGCGGCACGCCGAGGTCGGAGAACATTTTGCCGTTTTCGATCAGATCGGTGATGCGGCCGGTGAAGGGGTAGTCTTCGCGGGTGACCGTCGAATAGAGTTTTAGCTTGTCGCCGACCAGTTCGGAGAGGAACTCGTGGTTCCTGATCTCTTCCATTAGGTCCTGGCCGTATTTCAGCTCGGACACTTCGCGGCAGGTATGGGTGAGGATGACTTCCTCGAATTTTTCGTAGGTTTCCGGATCGCGGATCAGGCTGGCGAAGGGCGCAATGCCGGTGCCGGTCGAGAACATGTAGAGACGCTTGCCCGGCGTCAGCGCATCGAGAACCAGCGTGCCGGTCGGCTTCTTGCGCATCAGCACGGTATCACCCGGCTTGATCTTCTGCAGGTGCGAGGTCAGCGGGCCGTCCGGCACCTTGATCGAGAAGAATTCCAGTTCCTCGTCCCAGGCCGGGCTCGCGATCGAATAGGCGCGGTAGATCGGCTTTTCTCCGACCATCAGGCCGATCATGGCAAATTCACCCGAGCGAAAACGGAAGCCGGCTGGGCGCGTCATGCGGAAGCGGAACAGCCGGTCGGTATAGTGCTGCACGTCCAGCACCGTCTCGGCGTAGACGCCATCCGGGATTTTTACGGCAAATTCTTCGTTCTTTGCAGGAGCGTTCATCGCGATCGGTCTTCCAGTCTCATCGTTCTGACAGCCAGATATACTATCAAGCTGCGCATTTGAAGGCATCCCCGCCCAATGTCGCGGAAAGCATAGAAAATATGTGTATGAAAGTCACCTTTAACTCTTCGCTTCGAGGAGAGTGTCAGGCCGAGCGGCGCCGCCAGCTGTAGCCTTCGCCGGGCTCGGCATGGCGTGCCGTGGGCTGGTAATGCATGGCAATGCCGGGCAGGCGCCCTTCCGACAGTCGCTTCAGCGCCGTCGCGTTGGTGACGGCAAAGCTGTCGATCCCACAGCGGAGCATCAACGGCACCTGATCGATCAGGACGTCGCCGACAGCGCGCAACTCGTTCCTGTATGACAGGCGATCGCGCAACAGCGAGGCGTGGCTGAAGGCGCGGCCGTCGTTGAAGGCCGGGAAATCCACCGCGACGATCTCGATGCGATAGAGATAGGGCTCCAGCTTGGTGACGTCGTCGGCGGGCTTGATCAGCACGCCGAGGCCGACATCATTGCTGGCCTCCGCCTTCTCGATAAACTGATCAAGCGGTAAAAGCGCCTTCTGCTCGCCTTCAGCTTTCACCTCATCGCTTTCGATGATCCACGGATCGTTCTCGACGAAACCGGTCTCTCTCCAGGTTTTTGTCATCACGCAGCCTCCGCCTTGGCATCACCATAAAGCGCATCCTTGAACGGCTGCGGGCCGACACGTCGATAGGCATCGAGGAATTTCTCGTCCTTGCTCTCACGCAGGCCGAGATAGGTATCGACGATGGTCTCGATCGCGTCCGTTACCTTGGAAGGCTCGAAACCGCGGCCGATGATTTCGCCGATCGAGGTGTTTTCGTCGCCGGAACCCCCAAGCGTGATCTGGTAGAGTTCGGCCCCCTTCTTCTCCACGCCCAGAAGACCGATATGGCCGACATGGTGATGGCCGCAGGCATTGATGCAGCCGGAGATTTTTATCTTGAGTTCACCAATCTCGGCCTGCCTTTCAGGCGCGCCGAAGCGTGAAGAAATTTCCTGGGCTACCGGGATCGAACGGGCGTTCGCCAAGGCGCAGTAGTCCAGGCCGGGACAGGCTATGATGTCCGTGATCAGGTTGGAATTTGCCGTTTCCAGCCCATGTGCCGTCAGAGCCCGATAGAGCGGCTCGAGATCGGCCAGCGCCACATGCGGGAAAATGACGTTCTGCTCGTGGCTGATGCGGATTTCGTCATGGGCGAATTCTTCCGCCAGATCGGCGATCACGTCCATCTGCACGTCGGATGCATCGCCCGGAATCCCGCCGATGGGTTTCAGCGAAATTGTCACCATGCCGTAGTCGGGGTGCTTGTGCGGCTGCACGTTCTGGTTCACCCAGCGGGCAAAGGCCTCGTCCTGCTTTTTCCAGCCGGCCAACTGCGCCCAGCCTTCGCCACGGTCGGGCAGGGCGGGCGGTGCGAAATAGGCGGTGATTGCCGCGACATCAGCTTCTGGCAGCTTCAGTTCGCTTTCCTGCAGATGGGAGAATTCTTCCTCCACCTGACGGGTCAGTTCCTCTACGCCCGTTTCATGCACGAGAATCTTGATGCGTGCCTTGTACTTGTTGTCGCGACGGCCATGCAGATTGTACACGCGCATGATCGCGGTGATGTAGGACAAGAGATCCTGCTCAGGTAGGAAGTCGTTGATCTTCTTGGCGATCAGCGGCGTGCGGCCCTGTCCGCCACCGACATAGACGGCAAAGCCGATCTGCCCTTGGTCATTCTTCTTCAAGTGCAGGCCGATATCGTGGACCTGGATCGCGGCACGGTCGCGCTCGGCGCCGGTCACTGCGATCTTGAACTTTCGCGGCAGGAAGGAGAATTCCGGGTGGACGGAGGACCACTGGCGCAGGATTTCGGCATAGGGGCGGGGGTCGGCCACCTCGTCTGCTGCCGCACCGGCAAAATGGTCGGCCGTGACATTGCGAATGCAGTTGCCGGAGGTCTGCAGCGCATGCATTTCGACGCTTGCCAGTTCGGCCAGAATATCCGGCGTGTCGGAAAGTTTCGGCCAGTTGTACTGAATGTTCTGGCGGGTGGTGAAATGACCGTAACCGCGGTCATATTTGCGGGCGATACGCGCCAGCATCCGCATCTGCTTCGAGTTCAGCGTGCCGTAGGGGATCGCGACGCGCAGCATATAGGCGTGAAGCTGCAGATAAACGCCGTTCATCAGACGCAGCGGCTTGAACGCATCCTCGGCGAGCTCGCCGGAAAGACGGCGCTCGACCTGATCGCGAAACTGTTCCACGCGGCTCGAAACAAAGGCGTGGTCGAATTCATCGTAACGATACATGGGGTTCCAGAACTCTTAAGTGTCAGACTGCGATGAAGGCTGCGTCGGCTTTGCCATAGCCGCTCGCGTAATTCATGGTGGGGCCAGCGGCGCGGATACGCTCGCGAAGGCGGGTCGGCCAAAGCACGCCATTGGTTTCCTCGACATCGATCACGGCGACATCAACAACCTTGTTGTCGGCGAAATCGCGCTTGCCGATCGCTTCCAGCGACGAGACTGCTTCCGCATGACGGGCGACCAGCGCATCCTGCAGGTTTTCCGTCCAGTGGCCTGCGGCATCCAGCCAGACGGCGATACCATCGGAAAGGCGGTTGGCGGTCAGAACCTTGTCGGTCATTGCTGGATTCCTTGTTTCTGGCCGTTTTCCTGGCCTGCATCTTCCGCTTGGCGAACGGATTTTCTGAAGGCGGAGAGCGGTTCGGATTTGTCAAAATTCGCGCCGGCGACCGCTTCGCCGATGATCACCATGACAGGGCCATCGAGGTCGTCACGCGCTTCCAGTGACGGCAGCTCGCTCAGCACGCCATGGAAGAGCTTGCGGTCGGTGCGGCTGGCATTCTCGATCACGGCAACGGTCGTGTCGCGGCTCAAGCCCGCATCCATCAAGCGTTCGGAGACCGAGGCTGCGACCGTGCGGCCCATATAGACGGCGATGGTGGCGCCGGAGATGGCAAGGCTTGCCCAGTCCGGCAGCACATCGCCGGTCAGGTCATGGCCGGTAGTAAAGATCAGGGACGAGGCGACGCCACGCAGGGTCAGCGGCAGGTCGAAATCGGCGGCAGCGGCGAAAGCTGAGGTGATGCCAGGCACGATCTCGTAAGCGATGCCGGCTTCACGAAGGGCTGCCATTTCCTCACCTGCACGGCCGTAAACCAGCGGATCGCCGGATTTCAGCCGCACGACGCGCTTGCCCTGGCGACCGAGATCGACCAGCAGGCGGTTGATCTCGTCCTGGCTTTTGGAGTGACAGTTCTTGCGCTTGCCGACTGACAGGCGCTCCGCATCGCGGCGACCCATGTCGACGATAGCCTGGGGCACGAGCGCGTCATAGACGATCGCGTCGGCTTCCATCAGCACGCGCTGCGCCCGAAGCGTCAGCAGGTCTTCGGCACCGGGACCGGCACCGACCAGCCATATCTTGCCCTCGGCCTGACCGGAGGTCGACAGAAGCACATTGGCCGCACGACGGGCGGAGGCATGGTCGTTCGCTTCGATCGCATCGGCGACATCGCCGGAGAAGAACCGCCGCCAGAAGATGCGGCGGGAGACACCGCGCGGAACGAGACGTTCGGCGGCATCACGGTAATCGGAAGCAAGGTTTGCAAGGCGGCCGAGAGACGGCGACAGCATCTGGTCGATGCGGGCACGGATCATCTGAGCCAAAACCGGGCCGGCACCTTCGGTGCCGATAGCGATGGCGACCGGCGCGCGGTTGACGAGGGCCGGGGTGAAGAAGTCGCAATAATCGGGCTGGTCCACGGCATTGGCCGGGATTTTTTGCGCACGGGCGGCGGTGACGATCGTCTGGTCCTGCTCAGCTTTACCGGTTGCGGCAAAAACCAGTACGGCACCCTTTACCTGCTCGGCGGAGAATTCGGCACGGATGACCTTGATCCCCTGCGCCTCGAGCCAGGCAGCATAATCCGCTTCCGGCTCGTCGGCATAGGCGACGATCTCGGCATCGGTATTTCGGAGCAAGCGGGCTTTGGCATAGGCTTCGTCGCCGTTGCCGAAGACCGCCACGGTTTTTCCATGTACACGGAAAAAGGCCGGGAAGGCTGACAGGCGTTGATGGCTGGCTGACATGCGGTTATCCTGAAACATATGACAGGAATATCCATAATCGGACGCAGGTTTTGAAGAAATGGATATGCGAAGTGGATTGGCCGCGGGTATTTCTGTTTCTCAATCAACCTGTTCTTGAGCAAAAGCCACCGCAGAGGATATTTTTCCAGTATTTCTGTAGAATACTAGGTTTTTGCCTCGATCGGTTCGGTCCACGTTATAAATTGCCTAGACATACCAGCCATAAAGAGCCTTCATGACCATTGCCGCCACACTCGCCCCCCGGCTTCTCGACGTTATCGAACACGACATCCTGCCGCTTACGCATGTGGGTGTTGCTGCCGGCAACAAGGTGTTCGGGGCGGCGATCCTGAAAAAATCCGATCTTTCGCTGGTGATTGCCGAGACGAATAACGAGCTCGAAAATCCGCTCTGGCACGGTGAAGTTCACACGCTGAAGCGCTTTTATGAAAAGACTTTAGGACTTTCCACCAAGGATCTGATTTTCCTGTCAACTCATGAGCCGTGCACGATGTGCATGTCGGCCATCACCTGGGCCGGTTTCGACAATTTCTATTCCTTCTTCAGCCATGAGGATTCGCGCGACGCGTTTGCCATCCCGCACGATCTGAAGATCCTCAAGGAAGTGTTCGGGCTGGAGCCCGGCGGTTATCGCCGGTCTAACGCGTTCTGGAATTCCTACTTCATTGCCGATCTAGTGGAGACGGAGCAGGACCCGCTGCGACAGCAATTGCGCGAACAGACGTCCCGGATCAAACAGACCTATCAGCGCCTTTCGGACAGCTATCAGTCCGGCAAGGGCGAAAACGACATACCGCTCAATTGAGCGCCCAAGGACATTTCACAATGGAAGCTTCAAAGGATATTTCGCGCCTGATCGAGATCATGGCGGCGCTGCGCACGCCCGTCACCGGCTGCCCCTGGGATCTCGAACAGGATTTCACGTCGATCAAGCCCTATACGATCGAGGAGGCCTATGAGGTCGCCGACGCGATCGAACGCAACGACATGGACGATCTCTGCGAGGAGTTGGGCGACCTGCTGCTGCAGGTGGTCTTTCACGCCCGCATGGCGGAAGAGGCGGGCGACTTTGCCTTTGGCGATGTGGTGGAAGCGGTGACGAGAAAGATGATCCGTCGGCATCCGCATGTGTTTGCCCGTTCCGATGCCGATACACCCGGTGCGGTGAAAATCCAATGGGACGATATCAAACAGGAGGAAAAGCGCGAGCGGGCCGAGCGGCGCTTGAGCCGGGGCATTACCGAGGATTTCAAGGCTGGTTTTCTCGGGTCGGTGCATCGCAGCCAGCCGGCGCTGACCGAGGCGCTGAAACTGCAGGAACGCGCCGCCAAGGTTGGCTTCGATTGGTCGCAGCCCGAGCCGATCCTCGACAAGATAGAGGAGGAGGTGCGGGAATTGCGTGAGGCGCTGCAGACAGGCCATTCGGAAAAAGTGTCCGACGAGCTTGGTGATCTGATCTTCGCGGTGGTCAATATCGGCCGTCATGTCGGCACGGATCCGGAAAACGCGCTGCGCGGGACGAATACGAAATTCCGGCGTCGGTTCAATCATATAGAGACGGAACTTGAAAAATCAGGCGAGAGCCTTGAGGGCGCTTCTTTGGAGCGGATGGAAGATCTGTGGCAGGCCGCCAAAGCCATCGAACGGCAGCTGGGTTGAGCGCGTGAACGTCGCGGACGGGACCCTGTCATGAAGATCGATGGGCTGGAAGTCGCAATCGCCGGTGCCGGTATCGGCGGGTTGTCGCTTGCGACGATGCTTGCCCGGCGCGGCGCGAAAGTCGTGGTCTATGACCAGATGGCTGCACCCCAGCCGATCGGCTCCGGCTTCGTGCTGCAGCCGACGGGGCTGGCAATCCTGAAGGCGATGGGCCTGTTCGATGCGATCGCGGCTCGCGGGCAGGTCATTACCCGTATGCACGGAGCTTTGGCCGGCGGATCGTCCGAGCCGGGAAAGACGGTGCTGGAGATCAGCTATCCGGGCGACGGTCATGGCATCGCCATCCAGCGGGTGGCCTTGTTCGATCTGCTGCTATCGGCGGCAATTTCTGCAGGCGTTCGGTTCGAGACGAAGGCGAGAACGACTGGCGCCATCGAAGGCGGCAGACCGGCACTGGTGCTCGATGGCGGGCGCGCAACGCCATCAGCAGATCTCGTCGTCGACGCCATGGGCGCAAGCTCACCGATCGGCCACGATCCGGCTAAGGAGCTGAACTACGGCGCGCTTTGGGCGACGGTGCCATGGCCGGAGAACGGACCGTTTCAGCCTCACGAGCTGGAGCAGCGTTACGAGCGGGCGAGCCATATGGCCGGCGTCCTGCCGGTCGGGACGGCGAGGGACGGGGCCGTACCGATGGCGACTTTCTTCTGGAGCCTGCGCAACCGCGATATCGATGCGTGGCGCAATGCGGGTCGGGAGGCGTGGCTGGAGCGGGTGAACGCACTCTGGCCGCAGGCAGTGTCGCTTGCCGAAGTGGCCGAGCCGGTGCATGCCCGCTATCGTCACCACACGCGAAAGCCGGTGGCCGGGCGCGGTGTCATCCGCATCGGCGATGCATGGCATGCGACAAGCCCGCAATTGGGCCAGGGCGCCAATATGGCGATGATCGATGCCGCTTCACTGGCCTCTGCGCTTTCCCGCGCACCGTCGATCGACGAGGCTTTTGCGCTGCATCTGCGCCAGCGCGGGCCGCATGTCTGGCTCTACCAGGCACTCAGTCTCGTGCTGACGCCGTTTTATCAGTCCGACAGCCGCATTCTGCCGGCGATGCGCGATATCGCGATCGGCCCGACGACGCGGATGCCGCTGGTGCGGCAACTCGTCAGCCGATTGGTCACGGGCGATTTCCTCAGCCCGATCAAGCGCATCGGGCTCGAGGAGCTTTAGGTGTTGTTTCAGGCGGGCCGAAGCGTGATGACCGTCAGTTCCGAAGGCACGCCGAGCCGAAGCGCAAAGCCGATCCACAAGGCCGTGCCGTTGTTGACGTAAAGCTGCATGTCGCCGACGTCGTAGCGGCCAGAGACGAAACCGTTGTTGAAGCGCGCAACCAGCCGATCCATGCCGAGGATCATGCCGCCATGCGTATGGCCGGAAAGCTGCAGGTCTGCACCGGCTTCCGCTGCAAGTCGCGCATTGCGCGGCTGGTGGTCCAGAAGGATGACCGGGGTTTCCGGCGGCCCGCCGGCCAAAGCCTTTGCGACATCCGGTCCTTCGAGGCCGAAACGGGTGGCGTTGACGTCATTGACGCCGGCAAGCGTCAGCTTCGCATCTCCGCGCGACAGCAGGACATGGCCGTTGGAGATGGTCTTGAGGCCAAGCTCCTGATATTTCGCCATCCAGCCGTCATGGCCGAAGTAATATTCGTGATTGCCCGGAATGGTGTAGACGCCATCGGTGGCTTTCAGCTTCGCCAGTGGTGCCACGTCATCCGTTCGGGCCTGAAGGTCGCCGTCGATCAGGTCGCCGGTAATGACGATCAGATCGGCGTTCTGCGCATTGGCCTTCGCAACCGTCTCTTCGACCCAGGGGGCCTGAAACAGGCGGCTGATATGCAAATCTGTGAGCTGGATCATCCGGTAGCCGTCGAATTCAGCCGGGAGATCCTTGATGCGAATTTCTACTTCCTTGACCGGCGGGACGCGGATTGCATGGGAAACGGCGAAGGCTGCCAGCGACATGGTCAGGATGCCGACGCCATAGCGCAGCCGAGGCGCGATCGAGATGCGCCGGCGTTTCAGGGCGGCGATCAGCAAGGCAACGATGTCGATTGCAAGCTGGCAGACGGCGGTGAGCAGCACGAAACCGGCAAGCCAGTTCACCAGGATCATCGCGACCCGCGGCACTTCCGGCGAGAACATCGTGCCGAAGACGAGAAGGCTGATCAGACTGTGCTGGAACACCACCATCAGGATGACGGCGAGAAATCCCTTCAGCCAGTTCGGCCAGGGCAGGGGATAAATGAAACGGGCAACGACATAGAGGCAAAGGATGGCTTTGAAGAGATGAAACAAGGCTGAATGCTCTGGGTCTTGGGAAAGGAGACCTCTCTTCTTCGAGTTCGCCGTATAACTCAACTGCCCAAGCCAATCGGCTGACGCGATTTTGATCGCGTCGAGACCTCCGTTCGCATCAATCGCGCTTGATGGTCAGCAGCAGGTCCCACATGTCTGCACCGGTTTCGAAGACGGCTGCATTGGCGGCAAAGCCTTGTTCGGCCGTCATCACGTCGATCATTTCGCTTGCCGGCTCGACGTCGTATCCGGGTGTTGAAGCATTGGCGATGTTGTTTGCAGCCGTGCCGAGGCGCTGGGATTGTGTCTGCATGCCGGAGACGGAAATGCTCATTGCTGCCGAAATCGTCATGGTCTTGCCTTCATCGTCGTTCGCCATCGTTATGACGGACAGCGACGAATGAAGGGTGAAGGGACAGGGTTAAGCCTCGGCATCGCTTATCCCGTCTCCTGTTTCGATCAGGGACAAGGATCCCGCAGCACGCATTGTTTCCGATTTGGGCCGCTCCCCATAATGGCCGCATTCATCGCCAAAACATCCGGTTCATGTCGATCCGACCGACTGCAACGCTCGATCGGAATTCGAGAGAAGTGTCAGATTTAGGGATTGCCCTAAAAACGCATGGGCCTATGTCGGTATTGCACTGCAATATTTCCGATGCCGGCTGAAGGAGCTGTTCATGGCGGGTAAAGCAGCAATCCCGAGAATTATCGGGATAGATCTGACCCGGTCGGTCGCCATCTTTTTCGCCATGCTCAGCCATGTCTGGGTCGTCACCAATATGGACACATTCTGGAGCGGTGCTTCGGCGGATTTCCTGCGTGCCTTGATGGCGCTCGCTACCCCGACATTCATCCTGTTGTTCGGCACGATGCTCGAGATTGTCTATCGGCCACGTTTTGTTGCCGGTGAGCAGGAGCGGGTCGCGGTCCGGCTGTTTTCCCGCGCGATACAGTGCTGGCTTCTCTACTGCGTCTCGGTCTTCGTCCTCTACCTGTTTGCCGATGGCTATTCGCTGAAGTTCTCGCTGGCGACTATGATGTTGATCGGTGTTACGCCGTTCACCGATATCCTCAAATTCTATGCCGTCGTGCTTTTCCTGGCGCCCTTCCTCTTGTGGCTGCGCTGCAGGGTCGGCTTGCTGCCGCTGGTGGTCATGGCGCTCATCGTTCATGCCGCCCATCCAGTCATTCGCGGGCTTCCTAGCCCCCTCGATTTCCATCTGGGCATGTATGCCGAGCGAGTGGTGACCTTCCTCTTCGGTGTCGGCGATGCCAAGCTTGGCGGTCCGTCGATCCTGCATGGAACAAGCCTGATCATCGCCGGAATGGCGTTCGGTCGGCTGATTGCCGGAGACAGGACGGTGCAATCCGACAAGCCGCCTATCGGTGTCGTCACAAGGGCGTCCTATCTCCTGGCGGGCTCGGCTTTGGTAATTGCTCTCGGCATCCTGTTCTGCGATGAGAAGTCGCTGGCGGAACTCGGCGACATGTCGCTGCGGATGGATAGCGATCCGCTTTATTTCGCAGCAGGCCTTTGCGGTGCGGTTGCGATGACGAGCCTTGCGGTTCTGCTTACCCAGCGCCTGTCGCCCGAGGTTAAGCAGCGGCTGGAAAAGCCGGTCTTCTTCGGCCGCACCAGCCTGTTCACCTTCGCCTTCGGCAACATGCTGCTCTACGGCTGGCCCGGTGAGCCGGATAATCTGCATTCTGCCGTCTTCCAGGTGGTGCTGATCAGCATTGTGATCACGCTGCTCAGCTATCTGTTCGACCGGGAAGTGCGCCGGGGCGGTACGTTGGCAGCCGTTGTGAAATGGATGCAGGCGCGGATCACATCGTTGGTCAACATGCTTGTCGGATGGAGAACGCCGCGGGTCAGGCAGGCCTGAAGGGAGGTCTTCAGGCGGCCTTCAGTTTCCGCATAAGGGTTTCCAGCTCCTCTGACTCGGGGAGCGGCGTCGCAGGGCCGGATTTCAGGTTGTTGCGGTCGCCCAGCTCGAACTGGTACCAGTTCATCAGCCCCGATGCGATCGCCTGGGCCTGCTCGCTTTCCGGCGAGACATCGTTTTCCTCGCACCAGGCCTCCAGAAACCGTTGCAGAAGCTCGAGATCATCCGATCCGAGTACGATGTTAGACGAAACCTTATCCCTAAACATTTCTGCCCTCACAACCATTCTGGAGTTTCCGAAAGAGCGCCTTTCCGCTGCGGGTTCGGAAACGGGAGGGTGCCGCTAGGACATGGCACCCATCGGATACATCTGATCATCCTCGATGCATCCGGCCTTGCGCCTATAATGCGCGACAGCGCAAATGGTTCATTTTGATACAGAAAAGGCGGCCCGAGGCCGCCTTTTCCAATCTTCTTGTACCTGTCCGTTTACTCGGCAGCTTCCGCATAATCCTCCAGCGGAGGGCAGGAGCAGACGAGGTTTCGGTCGCCATAAACGTTGTCGATACGGTTGACCGACGACCAGTATTTGTCGACGCGGAACGAGCCGGGCGGGAAGCAGGCCTGTTCACGGGAGTAAGGACGATCCCACTCGCCGACGAGGTCTTCCACCGTATGCGGAGCGTTCTTCAGCGGGTTGTTCAGCTTGTCTGAACGACCTTCCTCGATGTCACGGGCTTCCTCGCGGATCGCCAGCATCGCTTCGCAGAAGCGGTCGAGTTCGGCCTTGGTTTCCGACTCCGTCGGCTCGATCATCAGCGTGCCGGCAACCGGCCAGCTCATGGTCGGTGCGTGGAAGCCGCAGTCGATCAGGCGTTTCGCCACGTCGTCCACCGTCACGCCGGCAGAGGCGTTGAGCGGACGGGTGTCGATGATGCATTCATGCGCCACGCGGCCGGCTTCCGACTTGTAGAGCACGTCATAGGCACCCTTGAGCCGAGCCGCGATGTAGTTGGCGTTGAGGATCGCAACCTTGGTTGCCTGCATCAGGCCTTCACCGCCCATCATCAAACAGTAGGACCAGGAGATCGGCAGGATCGACGGGGAACCGAACGGAGCAGCAGACACCGCACCCTCGCGACCATCGCTTGCCACATGACCCGGCAGGTAAGGAGCAAGATGCGCCTTGACGCCGATCGGGCCCATGCCGGGGCCGCCGCCGCCATGCGGAATGCAGAAGGTCTTGTGCAGGTTGAGGTGGGATACGTCGGAGCCGATGTCGCCGGGGCGGGCGAGGCCGACCATGGCGTTCATGTTGGCGCCGTCGAGATAGACCTGACCGCCATGCTTATGCGTGATGTCGCAGATTTCCTTGACCGTTTCCTCGAACACGCCATGCGTGGACGGGTAGGTGATCATGCAGCAGGAAAGATTTGCGGCATGTTCTTCGGCCTTCAAACGGAAATCGTCGAGATCGATATCGCCATTGTCACGAACCTTGACGACCACGACCTTCATGCCGACCATCTGTGCCGAGGCCGGGTTGGTGCCGTGGGCGGATGTCGGGATCAGGCAGACGTTGCGATGCGTGTCGCCATTGGCAATGTGGTAATTGCGAATGGTGAGCAGGCCCGCATATTCGCCCTGCGCGCCGGAATTCGGCTGCATGGAGAAGGCGTCGTAACCGGTAACCTGGCAGAGCTTTTCCGACAGGTCGTCGATCATTTCCTTGTAGCCGAGCGCCTGGTCCTGCGGAACGAACGGATGGATATCCGAAAACTCAGGCCAGGTGATCGGCAGCATTTCCGCTGTCGCATTGAGTTTCATCGTGCAGGATCCGAGCGGGATCATCGCACGGTCGAGCGCGAGGTCACGGTCCGACAGGCGGCGGATGTAGCGGGTCATCTCGCTTTCGGCGCGGTTCATGTGGAAGATCGGATGGGTCATGTAATCCGATTTCCGCAGAAGCGCCGTCGGCAGGCGGTATTCGACTTCGAAGTCGGAGACCTTGAAATTGCCGCCGAATGCGCGCCAGACGGCTTCGAGCGTGACTGGGCGGGTGCGCTCATCGAGCGACATGCCGATCTTCGTCTCGCCGACCTTGCGCAGGTTGACGCCTTCGGCAACGGCTGCACGCAGGATAAGGCCCTGCATGTGGCCTACCTCGACCGTGATCGTGTCGAAGAAGTTCTCCTGCTCTATTCTGTAGCCAAGCTTTTCCAGGCCCTTTGCCATCAGCACGGCCTTCCTGTGGACCTGCTGGGCAATCGCCTTCAGGCCCTGAGGCCCATGGAAGACGCCGTACATGGAGGCCATGACGGCGAGCAGAACCTGCGCGGTGCAGATGTTCGACGTCGCCTTTTCGCGGCGGATATGCTGTTCGCGGGTCTGCAGCGACAGGCGATAGGCACGGTTGCCGCGGGCATCGACCGAAACGCCGACCAGACGGCCGGGCATGGCGCGCTTGTGGGCGTCCTTGACGGCCATATAGGCGGCGTGCGGACCACCGTAACCGACCGGAACGCCGAAGCGCTGCGAGGAGCCGATGGCGATATCTGCGCCCATCTCACCGGGAGACTTCAGAAGCGTCAGGGCCAGAAGGTCGGCAGCGACCGCGGCCAGCGCACCGGTCTGGTGCAGGCGGGAGATCAGGCCGGTGAAGTCGCGGACTTCGCCATGGGTGCCCGGATACTGGAAGATCGCGCCGAACACGTCAACCGGATCGAGATCGGTCATCGGGTCGCCGATGATGACGCTCCAGCCGAGCGGGGCGGCGCGGGTTTCGATCAGGGCGATGGTCTGCGGGTGGCAGGCCTTGTCTACGAAGAAAGCGGTTGCCTTGGTCTTTGCCTGGCGCTGGCAGAGTGCCATGGCTTCGGCCGCCGCGGTCGCCTCATCGAGAAGCGAGGCGTTGGCGACGTCGAGGCCGGTCAGGTCGGCGATCATCGTCTGGAAGTTCAGGAGCGCTTCGAGACGGCCCTGGCTGATTTCCGGCTGGTAAGGCGTGTAGGCCGTGTACCAGGCCGGGTTTTCCAGAATGGTGCGCTGGATGACCGGCGGGGTGATGGTGCCGTAATAGCCTTGGCCGATGAGAGAGGTCAGGACCTGGTTCTTGTTGGCCGTCTCGCGCAGCTTGTCGAGCGCTTCGCGTTCCGAGAGCGCTGCACCCCAGGTGAGCGGGACCTGCTGGCGGATCGAGGAAGGCACGGTGGCATCGATCAGAGCATCGAGCGACTTATAGCCGATGACCTTCAGCATTTCGGTCATTTCAGCCGGTGAGGGGCCGATATGACGCCGGTTGGCGAAGTCATACGGATTGTAGTCGGTGAAATGGAAATCGGTATTTTCGGTCATCCGATCAGGTCCTTGTAGGCGGCTTCGTCCATCAGGCCTTCGACGTCGGAAACGTTCTTCAGCTTCAGCTTGAAGAACCATGCGGCGCCCTGCGGATCGGAATTGACGAGCGACGGGTCATCAACGATCGCCTGGTTGACTTCGGTGACTTCGCCGTCGAGCGGAGAATAGACGTCGGATGCAGCCTTGACGCTCTCAACGGTGGAAGCATTGCCGTCCTTGACGAGTTCTGCGCCGATTTCCGGCAGTTCGACGAAAACCAGGTCGCCGAGCTGGTCGGCCGCATGCTGGGTGATGCCGACGGTTGCGACATCGCCCTCAAGTTTCAGCCATTCGTGTTCAGCGGTAAATTTCAACATTTTGGTTCTCTCCGGAGGATTTCTTAGCGTTTATAGGTGGGTGTGATGAAGGGAAGGGCAGAGACGGTCATCGGCAGATACTTGCCGCGGACTTCCGCATAGACCTGTGTGCCGGCGTTTGCGTGGCTGACCGGCAGATACCCCATGGCGACCGGGCCTTCGACGCTCGGGCCGAATGTGCCGGACGTGACTTCGCCGAGTTCGACCTTGCCTTCCGCATCGGCAAAAAGCTTTGCATGTGAGCGGACCGGTGCCTTGCCTTCCGGCTTCAGGCCAACGCGGCGGCGGGTCGTGCCGTTTGCGAGCTCGCCGAGAATGCGCTCAGCACCCGGAAAACCGCCTTCGCGGTCACCGCCGGCCTTGCGGGCCTTCTGCAGCGCCCATTCGAGAGAGGCTTCGATCGGCGAGGTGGTGGTGTCGATATCGTTTCCGTAGAGACACAGGCCGGCTTCAAGACGTAGTGAATCACGGGCGCCGAGGCCGATCGCCTCACAATCTGGATGCTCCAGAAGCGCCTTGGCAATCTCGACAGCGTTGTCGGACGGCACGGAGATCTCAAAACCGTCCTCGCCGGAATAGCCGGAACGGGAAACGATGCAGGGCACGTCGTGAAGCGGGACTTCGCGCACATCCATGAACTTCATGGCCGATACGCCGGCCCAGAGTTCGGCCAGAACCGCCTGCGCACGCGGACCCTGAAGGGCGATCAGCGCGCGATCTTCCAGAAGTGTGACGTCGCAATCGACGAGGTTGGCCTTCATGTGGGCCACGTCCTGGTCCTTGCAGGCAGCGTTGACGACGACGAGAAGATGATCGCCGCGATTGGTGATCATCAGGTCATCGAGGATGCAGCCGTTGGCGTCGGTGAAGAAGCCATAACGCTGGCGGCCTTCCTTGAGGCCCAGAATGTCGACCGGGACGAGCTTTTCGAGCGCCAGCGCCGCGTCGGCATAGTCGCCGGATTTCGCCTTCACGATCACCTGGCCCATGTGAGACACATCGAACAGGCCGGCAGCAGTGCGGGTATGAAGGTGTTCCTTCATCACGCCGAGCGGATATTGTACCGGCATGTCATAGCCTGCGAACGGCACCATTTTTGCGCCGAGCGAAATATGCAATGCATGAAGCGGAGTGGTGCGCAGAACTGCTTGATCGTCCAAAAGACGCCTCCAGGTTTTTGGCGCGCGCTGAATGAAAACAGCTCGCACGCCGGCTCAGATTAGGACACGGGTCTGCCCCAAAGGGTTTCCCTTGTCGGTTTCGAGCCCCCTCTGTCCCTTTCGCCTGAGATTGTTATCCCTTCGGCGAGCCTCCGAAAAACGGCTGCTACTCTCCAGAGTTCCTGCAGTCTACCCGTGGTCCTTTTGCCTGAGAGTTTCCGGGGCGGTTGCTCCTTCGGCACCGCACTGAAGCGGCTTCTCCCTACGGGTCGCGCTCATTATCGTTGCAGCATACGGTTTGGCAAGGGCCGCATGTCGAAACCAGCACGATTTATGTCGCAGGACCGGTATGGATTGATCTGGTTCAATGACAGGTGATTGCGGCGATGTGCCGTGACCGGTGCGGTGGTGCGTGATCGACAATTTCCGATGGGAGGAATAAAGCGGCAGGCAGCGAAAAAATGGTGCGACGGGCCCGGCCGCTCTGTGCAAAAAAAATCAGTCTTCGAAGTCGCGATAGGCCGCCTGGACCTGCTGCAGCGTATATTGCTGCTGAGGCTGTTTGCCAGTTGTCAGCACATCGATACTGACCTTGATTGCCGGGACCATGGAATCTACTGCTTCGGGATCGCTGACGTTTTCTCTGGCCTTGGCGTTCAGGTCGGAGTCCGCCTTGACATCGGCCACCTGGTCCTTCACGGAAACGCGACGCGGCGTGCGGAGCGCTTCGATATTCAAAGCCGCCGTACTTGCAGAAATGGTCACGATCTGGGTCATTTGCCTCACCTTCGATCTTCCACCCTTACGGGAAGGGGTGTTCTTCGATGTTTAAGCGGAACCATTGCTTTTTAACGATGTGTGCTTTTAGTCGCGCAGTCAAGGGTTGAGGTCATGACGAATATTCTACTGGCTGCATTTGGTGGCGCTATCGGATCAGTTCTTCGTTATCTGGTGGGCGTCTTTTCAGTCCGTTGGTTCGGGCCGAGCTTTCCCTGGGGAACGCTTGCAGTAAACGTCGTCGGTTCCTTCATCATTGGCCTGATGGTGGAAATGATCGCGCGCCGCTTCAATGCCTCGATGGAATTGCGGGTGTTTATCGTCACCGGCATGCTCGGCGGCTTCACCACATGGTCGTCGTTTTCACTCGATACGATGGTGCTGTTCGAGCGCGGTGCTATCGCGGCTGCTGCCGCTTACGTGATCGGCAGCCTTGTGGTTTCCTTCGCCGCGGTCTTTGCCGGGCTGGCGCTCGGGCGGGCAATGTTCTAAAGACCGCGCATCACGAAGATATAAGAAAGAGCTTTGATGGCAGGCATCGAGCATATCCGCGTCGAGGCGGACGAGGCAGGCATGCGCCTCGACCGTTGGTTCAAGATCCACTATCCGGGTCTTGGCTTCGGCCCGTTGCAGAAATTGCTGCGCTCCGGTCAGGTGCGCGTCGATGGCGGTCGCGTCAAGACCGACACGCGCGTCGAGCCCGGCCAGACCGTGCGCGTACCGCCCATGGATACGGATTCCAAAAAAGGTCCGATTGCGTCGAAGGACCTGAAGCATGCCGGCGATTACGAGCTCTTGCAGCGCATGGTTCTGCATGAGGACGACAAGGTGATCGTCTTGAACAAGCCTGCCGGTCTTGCCGTGCAGGGCGGTTCCGGCGTGACGCGCCATATCGACCAGATGCTCGAATCCTGGATCAGCCCTAAGGGTGAGAAGCCGCGTCTGGTTCACCGTCTCGACCGCGATACGTCAGGTGTTCTAGTCATCGCCCGTACCCGCGGAGCCGCGCAGAAGCTGACGGCCGCGTTTCGCGAGCGCGATACCAAGAAGACCTACTGGTCGCTGGTCAAGGGCGTGCCGCGCAAGCGCGAGGACAAGCTGTCCTCCTGGCTGGTCAAGATTCAGACTCCGGATGGTGACAAGATGCGGATCGCCAAGCATGGCGAGGAGGGAGCCGATCACGCCATCTCCTATTACCGCGTGCTTGAAACGGCAGCGCAGTCGCTCGCCTGGCTGGAGATGGAGCCTTATACCGGGCGTACCCACCAGCTTCGCGTCCACGCGCTTTCCATCGGCCATCCGATCATCGGCGATCCGAAATATTTCGACGACGATATCAACTGGCCGTTCCCCGGCGGCATCCAGAAGAAGCTGCATCTGCATGCGCGCCATATCGACATCCCTCATCCGAACGGTGGTCGCCTGAAGGTGACCGCGCCGCTGCCGCCGCATATGGTGCAGACTTGGAACCTGCTCGGCTTCGACATGGAAAACGGTGCAAGGGACGACGACGAATGAAACTGGTTCTTTTCGATTGCGACGGCACGCTGGTTGATAGCGCGAGCCTGATCCACGAAACCATGCGCCGGACGTTTCTTCATTTCGGCAAGCCCGAGCCGACGGTCGAAGACACGAAGTCGATCATCGGGTTGACGCTCGATATCGCGATTGCCCGTATGCAGGGAAAACAGCATGCGGATGAGGAGGCTGTCGAGATGATGGCCTATTACAAGTCGCTGTTTTCCGTCGTGCGCGGCGATATGGATTATCGCGAACCGCTGTTTCCCGGCATTCTCGACCTGATGAACACGCTTGAAGGCCGTGACGAAATCATTCTCGGCGCCGTTACCGGAAAGTCCCGCCGCGGTCTCGATTCCGTCCGGGAAACCCACGGGTTCAAGTTCGTCGCCTCGCGCACGGCCGATGATTGCCCGTCCAAGCCGCATCCGGCGATGGTGACGGAATGCTGCGACGAGACCGGCATGCGGCCAACCGATACCTATGTAATCGGCGATGCCATTTACGATATGCAGATGGCAAAGGCGGCTGGTGCAACAGCCATCGGTGTTTCCTGGGGCTATGCCTCGGTCAACGAACTCAGAGAAGCTGGTGCCGACGTGATCGTCGATCATCCGAGCGAGATACTGGCCCATATCGGCTGAGGAATTATCACATGCGCGAACTTTTCCCCGACCCATCGGACGCGATGAGCCATCCGGACCCGACACGGCGGGCGCAGATTCAGATGCAGAAGCCGCTGCCGAAGCGCTTCTACACCGAGGTCTCGATCGTCGAAGGCGAGGGTGGGCATGCGGTACATCTCGACGGTCGCCCGGTGAAAACACCTGCGAAGGCTGCACTGGCCGTTCCGACTGTACGGCTTGCGGAATTGCTGCGTGACGAATGGGCGAACCAGGTCGAGGTCATCGATCCGCGCACCATGCCGGTGACGCGCCTGATCAATACCGCCATCGATGGTGTTGCCGTCGAAGCCCAGGCAGTGTTCGAGGATATTCTCCGTTTCTCGTCCAGCGACATGCTGTGCTACCGCGCCGAAAGCCCGGAAAATCTCGTTCTTCGCCAGCAGCAGCAATGGGATCCGATCCTCGACTGGGTGGCAAACCAGCACGGCGCGCGTTTCGAACTGATCGAAGGCGTGATGCCGAAGGATCAGCCGCGTGATGCGACGGCTGCATTTTCCTCGGTGTTGAGAAAATACGATACGGCGATCGAACTTGCCGTTCTCCATACGGTGACAACGCTGACCGGCTCCGCCATTCTGGCGCTAGCCTTTGCCGAGAGCCACCTTGCAGCCGAGGATATCTGGCGGCTTGCCCATCTGGAAGAGGACTGGACAGCCGAGCATTGGGGCGAGGATGCGGAAGCGCAGAACCGTCGGGAAAAACGGCATGCCGAATTCCAGGCAGCTGTGGCTGTTTTTCAGGCGTTGAAGCCCTCGGTTTAAGGCTTCACTAACCCTAAGCGGGGAGTATGCGGGCTCGTTGTTCCGGGTGTCTGCATGTCTCTTCGCCGTTTCCGTGTTGCTGCCGTCCTGCCGTTGGCCATGTTGATGCTGACCGGCTTTCGCATGCCGGCAGCAGAGGAGCAGGCGGAGCGCATGCTCTATGATGTGCGCGGAGCCTTCGTGACGGCACAGCCCGATGTCTCGCGCGATCTGATCACCGGCACCGATATCCTGGTCGATTCCGCGATCCGCGCCACATCGCGGTCGATGATGCTGCCGCGGACTATCCTGACGGTGAGGTTGTCGGATACGCGCCGATCCCCTGTTCTTTTCGGCCATCGTTACTCTGCGAAAGTCACGGTCAAGGTCATCTCGGTCGGGTCAGGCGAACCGGTTGCCGAGGGCGAGTTCGAGACGTCGGTCATGAGCTTCAGCAAGGAGCCTGCCGACAGTCCGCTTGCGGAAAAGATCGCCACTCGAATCGCGTCGGAATTCCAGCTTGGGCGGCCGCATCGTGCCGCACTGCTTACATCTCTTGCGAGTGGCGGAACTCCCTAAAGGCTTGCTTAAATCGGATTTACAACTTCTAAGGATGGTGTCGGAAAGTTGATTTCTGGCAAAAATGGCCGGGAACTAACGCTGTGCCGCTTATTCATCCGGGGAGATATCCGATGGCACTTTTCGATCGTCTGGCAGTCTATAGGGAACAAGGTCTCGCTGCCTTAAGAATCATGACCGGTCTTCTGTTCATCGAACACGGGACCATGAAGCTCTTTTCATTTCCGGTGCCGCAGGGCGATGGTGGGCCGCTTTCCACACTGATACTGTTTGCCGCGCTTCTCGAATTTATTGGCGGCATCCTGATCACCATCGGTTTCCTCACGCGCCCGGTGGCTTTCATTCTATCCGGCCAGATGGCGGTAGCCTATTTCATGGCGCATGCATCCAGAGGTTTCTGGCCGGCACCGAACGGCGGCGAAGCCGCAATCCTGTTCTGCTTCATCTTCCTCTACCTGTTCTTTGCAGGCGCGGGTGCATGGTCCGTGGATAAGCGATAAACAAAAACGCCCGCACCGGATGGCTCCGTGCGGGCGGTATATCACCGGGGTGACGGGCTCATAACAGCCAGTCGGCAAGTCGTGTGGCAACCTTCTGGTTCATCAGGTAGCCATAAAGGTCGTGCGGGTTGGATGTTGTCGTGCCGTCATGGATATCGTCGTATATCCAGCAGTTATAGATTTCGGTGTCGGTGATCTTGGGAAAACCTTGCTTGTCCTGCATGGCGCGATAGGTGGGTCCCATGTTTTCCCGGTGGGAAATGAAGTCATCCACGGCATAAAAATTCGCCCAGTTCCGGACCTGGCCGCTCGGGTACCGATCTTCCTCGGGGTAGCGTCCATCGAGGAGGTTTTGTCTGACCCCCGGTTCAGCCAGCGGATTGCCGATCGTCAGCCATAACGAGACCGGGTCTTGTTTCTTGCGGAACTGTTCGTACTCACTCTGGTGAGCGAATTTCCACAAAACGTCATAGGCGACCATGCAGCCCATGCTGTGTGTGAGCAGGCAGACGTCCTCCTTGGCGGCCAGCGCCTTTTCCAGCGTCACGCTCAATCGACTGCGTATCGACGAACCGATACTGTGCGAGGTCAGATATGCGCCAAGATCTTTCGTGGTGACGTTTATCGCAAGCTTGTTGAACAGGCCGCCGGTGAGCAACGCGCCGAAAAGGGAAAACGTGTCGGCGAGTTCATCGATGTAGCGGGCGTCACGGGCCTCGTTCAGCACCTTTTTATAGGCCGCCTTATCGAAAATTTTCGAGCGCGCATCGGTTAAGCCGAAAGCGGCGTGTAACTCCGCGGCCGCGAAGCAGGGTGCCCCGCCATGAGCAGGATCGCTCGCCGTCAATTTGCTCTTTTCAGTTTTGCTACTCTTGGCGAGGATATCGTTGCTAATGTCGCCATAATAGCCGAGCGAGACTTTTATCTCATCGAATGCTGCGAACGCATCCGGCCGCTTGGCACGACCGAATCCGCTCTTGATGGCTTTGATCGACAGATCCCGTATGACCTGCTCTGCGGGTTTTACGGCCCGTCCATGAACGATGATCAGATGCTTTTTTGACATGCAAAACACCCCGTTCTCATAACGCACTGCATCGTATGAGGGTGTTTTTGTGTTTTGCAATCTTTATTTTATGAGCCGCTCGGCATGCCAGCGCAGGTGATCGTCCATGAAGGTGGAGATGAAATAATAGGAATGGTCGTAACGCTCGTGCATCCTGAGCGTCAGGCCAATATCAGTATCCTTCACGGCATCTTCGAACAGCCACGGGCGCAGGCCATTTTCGAGAAAGCCGTCGGCCTTGCCCTGGTCGATCAGGAAATCGGGGAAGCGTGCGCCATCGGCTACCAGCGCGCAGGCATCATATTGGCGCCATAGAGCCTTGTCCGTCCCGAGATACTTTTCATAAGCCGGTGCCGACCAGTCGGCGGTCGACGGCTCGACGATCGGCGCGAAGGCCGAGCAGCTTTTGAAGCGGTCCGGATTCTTCAGAGCGATGGTCATGGCGCCATGGCCGCCCATCGAATGGCCGAAAATGCCTTGCCTTTCCATATCGACGCGGAACTGCTCGCTGATGAGCTTCGGCAGTTCCTGCGTGATGTAGGTATACATCTGGTAGTTTTCGGCCCAGGGCTTTTCGGTGGCGTCGAGATAGAAGCCTGCGCCCTTGCCCATCTGCCAGTTGGTCAGTTCGTCGGGCACGTCATTGCCGCGCGGGCTGACATCCGGGCAGACGATGATCAGGCCAAGCTCGGCTGCAAGGCGGCGATACTCGCCCTTTTCCATGACGTTGGCATGGGTGCAGGTCAGGCCAGAAAGATACCAGAGCACCGGACGCGGTTCGGCAATTGCCTGCGGCGGCACGAAGACCGCAAAGGTCATCTCGCATTTGCAGGCGTCCGACTCGTGGGTGAAGACGCCCTGCATGCCACCGAAGGCGGTGTTCTGGGAAATGATCTTCATGGAGATAGTCCTTTCGGGCTTTTGGTTCTTGCGTCTTCAGGTCGCCAGCGAGACGACGGCATTGACCGCTGCGGCTACCAGTATCGTATTGAAAAAGAAAGACACGACCGCATGCAGGAGATTGATTTTGCGCATGTCGGTGGCGGTGATCGCGACATCCGAAGTCTGGGCGGTCATGCCGATGACGTAACCGAAATAGAGAAAATCAAAGGCTCCGGGTCGCTCCGTCTGCGGGAAATCCAGCCCGCCGACCGACTTACCGTCATCCTTGTCGCCGGGCCGCCAGTAGAGATGGGCGTAATGCAGGGAAAACATCGTGTGGATGGAAAACCAACCGAGAATGACGGCGGCAAAACCCACGGTCACGTCCAGCAGGCCAGAGGGTTGCTTCTGGTTCAACGCTTCGAACAGGGTGATGAGTGCCGCGATGGCTGCGAGGAGGGTGACGGCAAGGATAATGGGAGCCGGCTCATCGGTATTCTGGCCGCTCGCCTGCAGCCGGTCGGCATCGAGATGACGAATGCGCAGGCCGATCAAGACTAGATAGATGACGAAAAAGATTATCGCGGTCAGGGCTGCCGAGATTTCCGGTAACACAACGATCAGGACGGGCAGGGCGACAAGGGCGGCGATTGCGGCCGCGAAAAACGGCCCATGGCGGTGGTGACCCCAATGCCGTTTTCTGTTGCCGCCACTCGTCTTCGCCATCTGCGATGTTCACCAATATGCTCAGCCGGCCGATTTTGCCCTGCGGCAGAGCCGGTCGAGGGTTTCCAGAAACGCCGAGCGATCCCTCGGCGAGAAGGCTGCGTTATAACCCTTGCTCTCGCCTGTCTCACGCAAGTGGGCGCCGAGATCACGCATCGCGGTTGCCATGCCGATATTGGTCTTGTCGAACAGGCGGCCGGTCGGGCCGGTGACGAAAGCACCTGCCGCCACGCAACGTCCGGCAAGCGGCACGTCGGCGGTCACGACGATGTCGCCCGAGGTCGCTCGCTCAGCGATCCAGTCATCCGCTGCGTCGAAGGCGCCCGAGACAATCACGTTCTTCACCATCGGATCGCGGGAAGGGCGCAGGCCGGAATTGGCGACAAATGTCACTTCAAGGCCGTGGCGTTCCGCAACCTTCAATATTTCCGGCTTCACCGGGCAGGCATCGGCATCGACATAGATCAAGACTGTTCGCTTCCTCGTAGACAGATTTAACAAGGAAGCGACTTAGCAGATCATGCCACGGCTGTCGTCTGGTCGTCGACAGTTGCGCCGGGTGCGTTCTTCTTGATGGATTCGATGGCCGCTATGGCTGAGGCCTTGGCCGCGTAACCTTCGGAGGAAAACATGCTTTGGCCATTGGAGGCCTTGAACCGGAAACGGAACTCGCCTGCCTTATCCTTGTAGACTTCGAATTTGTACATGGTGGCTTCCTCTCTCTACTTCCCGGATGGGATGATAGATCGGGGCATAGGAAAAGCAAGCGGGGCGGTTGGCTATGGATACGCTTCAGTCGTCGAAATAGCGATGATAGTCTCTTGCAGAATGGAGTAGTCGGATCAGCTCTATTCCGGCCTGATCCTGCAGAGGCGTGTAGATGATCAGGTAGCTGCGATAGGGGAATATCCGCATCGCCGGATATTTCGGAAAGCGGGCCGTGCCGAGCGCAGGATTTTCCGCCAGCATTCTGTATCGTTTTTCGAGTTCGAATACGAATTTATCGGCTTGTGTTTCGTCATCCCTGGCAATGAAGCGCCAAACCTCTCTCAGATCCTCGACGAATTGCGGGCGCCGAAGAAGAGTGGCCATCGATCTATCGATTCTTCCGAAATTCTGAGATCAGTTCTTCAGCGCTCTCCATCGCAATCGCAGGGCCGCTTGAGAGGCCGATTTCGACTTCGGCCTCCAGATCCTGTGTGAATGCCTGGGCATTGCGTTCGCGCTCTTCCACGAGCTTCAAGCCCATTGCCACGACATCACTTGCGCCGTCGTACCGACCTGTCTCAACCAGACGGTCAACGAGTTGCTGCTGCTTGTCATCCAGCGAAATAGCCTGGTTGCGCGACATCTAACCTCCAGATTACCGCGCCAGACCTCAGTATGTCAAAGGGCCTGACACGAGGGTCGACTTAACCTATCACTGCGCTGACGGCCTGACCATATCCACATGTGGAATCCCATCTTCCAGATATTCTTCCGACGTCCGTTCAAAGCCGAACGAGCGGTAGAATTTCTGCAGATGCGCCTGGGCGGAAATCTCGATCGCCTCGCCGGGATAGGCCTTTTCGCATTCGGTTATCGCCTCGCGCATCAGTGCGTCGCCGAGACGCTTGCCACGATGGTTCGGCGATACAGCCACGCGGCCGATGCGGGGCAGGTGGTCCTGCGTCGGACGCCAGAGACGGGCGCAGGCGAGCAGGTCCTCGCCATCGATCAGCCGCAGATGCAGACAGTCAGGATCGTTGCCGTCAAGCTCGGGATAGGGGCATGTCTGCTCGACGACGAAGACGTCGACGCGCATTTTTAGCATGGCGTAAAGATCGAGTGCGGAGAACTCGTCGAGCCTCCGCACATCAACCGTGTATGAGGGCAGGGCGGTCAATAGACCACCACGCCACGGATCGATTCACCCTTGTGCATCAGGTCGAAGCCCTTGTTGATGTCTTCGAGGGGCATGGTGTGGGTGATCATCGGATCGATCTGGATCTTGCCTTCCATGTACCAGTCGACGATCTTCGGCACGTCGGTGCGGCCGCGTGCGCCGCCGAATGCCGTGCCCATCCAGTTGCGGCCGGTGACCAGCTGGAACGGACGCGTCGAGATTTCCTGGCCGGCACCTGCAACGCCGATGATGACGGACTTGCCCCAGCCGCGATGCGAGCATTCCAGCGCCTGGCGCATGACCTTGGTATTGCCGGTGCAGTCGAATGTGTAGTCGGCGCCGCCGATCAGGTCGCCATGACGCTTGGTCATGTTGACCAGATAAGGAACGATATCCTCGCCGACTTCCTTCGGGTTGACGAAATGGGTCATGCCGAACTTTTCGCCCCATTCCTTGCGGTCCGGGTTGATGTCGACGCCGATGATCATGTCGGCGCCGGCAAGACGCAGGCCCTGAAGCACGTTGAGGCCGATACCACCGAGGCCAAAGACGATCGCGGTCGAGCCAATCTCGACCTTGGCCGTGTTGATGACGGCACCGATGCCGGTCGTCACGCCGCAACCGATATAGCAGACCTTGTCGAAGGGCGCGTCGGGATTGATTTTTGCAAGCGCGATTTCCGGCAGGACGGTGAAGTTCGCGAAGGTCGAGCAGCCCATATAGTGGTGGATCTTGTCCTTGCCGATCGAGAAGCGCGAGGTGCCGTCCGGCATGACGCCCTGGCCCTGGGTAGAGCGGATCGAGGTGCAGAGATTGGTCTTGCGCGACGTGCAGGAATAGCACTCGCGGCATTCCGGCGTGTAGAGCGGAATGACGTGATCGCCCTTCTTCAGCGAGGTGACGCCGGGGCCGACATCGACGACGATGCCAGCGCCTTCATGGCCGAGAATGGCCGGAAACAGGCCTTCCGGGTCTGCGCCCGAGAGGGTGAAATCGTCGGTGTGGCAAATGCCGGTGGCCTTGATCTCGACCAGCACTTCGCCGGCCTTCGGCCCGTCGAGCTGGACCGTCATCACTTCCAGCGGTTTACCTGCCTGAACGGCAACAGCGGCGCGGACATCCATCGTGTCACTCCCTTTGTTTGAAATCTGAAATTGTTGTTACTGAATTAGAATCTGCGCGGACTTTTGCACGCTGGAACGATGCGGCTCAAGCCGAAACCTGACGTGGCTTGCCGCAAAAACGACAGGTGCCGATCACGCTTTGATCAGCGCGGTTCGATGATCGGCACGTGAGGGGCGAGATTGCGCGCCATGCGGCCATCGAGCCGCGGGTCGTCGCAAATCTCGACCATGAAGGCATAAGGTGTGAAGCCGGAGCGCTGATAGAAGGCGAGCGCCGCCGGATGGTCGAAATTGCAGGTATGGACCCAGAAGCGCCTGATCGGCCGCGACCAGGCCGTCTCGATCGCTGCATTCATCAGAATGCGGCCCGCGCCATTGCCGATCGCTTCCGGCACAACGCCGAAAAAGGCGATCTCGCATTCGCCCTCTTCGCGGAAGTCGAGTTCCAGGAGCCCCAGCCGGCGCTTTCCGTCGGTCAGCACATATATCTCGATCAGTGGATCGGTGATGATCGCCTGCAGTTCCGCATCCGGCATCACGATGCGCGATACCCACAGCCAATCCTCGCCGACACGACGATAGAGATCGCGATAGTCGGCGACCGAAGGAGCTTCCCAGCGTTCGACCCGCAGGCCGGTTTCCGGCGGCAGGGGCCGGGCAGCCGGGCGCTCGAACATTTCGAGGCAGGTGACCATGTTGGCGAGCTTTCCCGCAGGAACGGGAGAGTAGCCGAAGGGGAGCGTGGGATTGGACGTTTGCATGCGCTCTTGGACTGTTTTGCCCGGCGCATGTCAACCGTTGCCAATGAAAAATCGCCGTCAGGCGACGCGTTCATCCCACGCTTCGGAGGGTTCGCTGCTGCGCAGCCATGGATGAGAACGAAGGCCGTCAATATGGCGTTCTTCACTTGCCACGTGATCCAAGACCTCCTGCCATCCCGGATGGTTATCGCGATGCCTTACCACGTCGTCGATCATGGCGAGGCTGGAAGCTTCCAGCGCCGAAATGAACAGACGGCCGCCGTCGATCCGGCAGCGCAACAGCCGCCAGATATAGGTCATGTCATCGGCTGTTATGCCGGCATGACGGCGTGCCGTCGCGCCATAGGATGTGTTCGACGGCGCAAGAAGTCTGTGGCGCAACTGGTCGAGCGCGAAGGCCGACAGGATATCAGGACAGGTTTCGGCGCGCTCGATGGCATGCAGAAGGGTTTCCAGCTGCAATGGATTTTCAACCCGACCTTCGAGCGCCAGCGCACGGATCAGCCATGCGGACTTTGCCGCATCCAGCCGTCCTCGGGGAGGCGCGTTATCCACGATGAATGCCGTCAACTGCTCGACGAAATAGCTCGGCCATTCCTCGCAATGAACCGGACACATGTCGTTCAAGGCTAGAAGCAGGAGCGCGTCGTCGTAACCACGGATTCCGTTCGTGAAGGCGTATTTTCGCAGAATCAACAGATCATGCCTGTCGATGCGGCCCTTTCCGGCGATCACACATGCCGGAAAAGAAAAGCGTATGCCGCTCATCTCTTTCTCCGTTTCATCATGAAACTGATATTGCTCTTAATTCGGAGAAGTTGAGAGGCCGACAACAAGGGCAGTTAACGAAAGCTAGCCAAGCGGTGGTTCGGCCGAAATCTGTCTCACCCTGACACGTTCGCGCCAGATAATGAACAGGCCGGAGGCGACGATGATGGCGATGCCGAGCCATTTGGAGGCCGTCGGGAAGTCGGCAAACAGCAGATATCCGAGCACGGTTGCCGAGATGATTTCGAAATACTGGAACGGTGCAAGCAGTGACAGCGGCGCCATGCGGAAGGCGCGGACCACCAGAAGGTGAACATAACCGGACAGGCTGCCGAGAATGATCAGCAGAACCAGCCCGAGGCTGGATGAGGGCAGGGAGGCTTCGAACTCCACCGGGTAGACGAAATGGCCGACGAAAAGCGCCGCGGTCATGAACAGTGTTCCGCCAACGCCTGCGACGAACTGCATCGTCAACGGCGAATCAGCGTCACCGATCGCGCGGTTGAGAAACAGATAGAGCGTATAGAGAAAGGCACAGAGCACCGGCAGCAGGGCCGTCCAGCCGAAAATCTCGTAGCTTGGCTGGATGACGATCATCGCGCCGCCGAAGCCGATGGCAATGGCGAGCCACCTGCGCCAGCCGACCTTTTCACCGAGGAACAGTGCCGACATCATCGTCAGCATGAAGGGCTCGACGAAATAGATGGCGAACACGTCTGCGAGCGGCATGTATTTGACCGCCATGAAAAACATCAGGCTGGCCGCGGCATGCAGCGCGCCACGTAACAGGTTCATCCAGGGACGTTTGCCGCCACGGATGGCGCCGGGAACGAAAAAGGCGATCGGCAGCAGCGCCAGAAACTGGAAGAAGAACCGGTAGAAGGTAACCTGGCCCGGCGACATGGTCTCAAAAGTCGCCATGTATTTGGCGATCGCATCCATCATCGGCAGCACGACCATGCAGGCCGCCATGATCGCCATGCCTTTAATCGGATTTTGCGGATGAGAATCGGGCATGGGCAACACTCTGAAGGGGTTTGAATTTCAACCATAGCCGCGAGGTGGGTTCAAGCCTGTGCCGAGAGCGGTAATTGCGTCGCCCTACTGGCGCGGCTCATCCGGCATCCCTATCTCCCCGTCAGAACTCAGGAGAGCGAGCTTGTCGGAATTCATTAGTTATCTATTCGCAATATTCGTCGTGACGCCGCTTCAGGCGGAACTGTCGGAACGTCTGCAAGGCGTGCCTTCGCAGGAACTCGTCGAGGCCGGCAAGGCGTGTATTTCCGTCGAGGCGCCGGAACTGTTGCGTTATGCGCAGGAAAACTGGGGTTGGGCTGCTGCCAATGCAATCGGCGTCGGCGCCGGTCTGGTCGATCCCATAACGCTGCTTCCGCAAGGGAACGAGAACTGCCGTCTGGTGATCCAATCCCTGGCTGTCGAAGGCTCTCGCAACGCCTGATGTTGCGTCGTCTCTGTCGCAAATAGGCAAGCCGTCCGGGTGTCCCGCAATGATTTGGCATGCGGGACGCCGTATCAGGTAACTCATTGCCAGAAAACAAAAAACCCGGCCGAAGCCGGGTTAATTTGGTGCGGTCGAGAAGACTCGAACTTCCACGGGTTGCCCCACAGCGACCTCAACGCTGCGCGTCTACCAATTCCGCCACGACCGCATCGTGGTAGGCCGATTTGCTTCGGCGAGGGAGCATCTAGCAAATGGATTCCGGCTGCACAAGTGTGCCGTGACAGTTTTTTGAAAGAAAAAACAATGTCCACAGCCGCCGCCTTTCGCGGTTCATATGAAGCCCTTGTTTTGCGGGCTTTAGAGGCGCATTGCAAAATCACAATCTTCTTGTCAGAAGGCCTGTCATGCAGACACGTACCGATCTCGACCACCAGATGTTTCCTGCCGCGCACTGTCCGCCGGTACGCTGGCGCATCTCGGACTGTCCCGTACCCTATGAAGAAGCGCTCGAGATAATGGAGCGCGAAGTCGCCGCCATTGCCGACGGCAAGGCGGATGAACTCGTCTGGCTGCTGGAACACCCACCACTTTATACGGCAGGCACCAGCGCCAACTCCGCCGACCTGATCGAGCCGAACCGATTCCCGGTTCATGAAACCGGCCGCGGCGGCGAATATACCTATCATGGTCCCGGCCAGCGGGTTGCCTATGTGATGCTGGACCTCAAGCGTCGCCGTCAGGATGTGCGCGCCTATGTGGCGGCCCTCGAGCAACTGGTGATCCAGACGCTCGAACTGATGAATGTTCGTGGCGAACGGCGCGAGGACCGAGTCGGCGTCTGGGTTCAGCGACCGGAAAAGCCGCGCCTGCCGGATGGCAGCATGGCGGAGGACAAGATCGCCGCTTTCGGCATTCGCCTTCGGCGCTGGGTTAGCTTTCACGGCCTGTCGCTCAATGTCGATCCGGACCTGTCGCATTTCTCCGGCATCGTTCCCTGTGGGGTAACAGCCTACGGCGTGACGAGCCTCGTCGATCTCGGCATGCTCGTGATGATGGAGGATGTGGATATTCGTCTGCGTGAGGCGTTCGAAGACATTTTCGGGCCAACGGTTATCGAGAAAGCGTAAAGCATGGTCGATCTGAAAATAAAGAAGCGCCCGATCGGGGCCGTTGCCAAGCTCCAGCGCAACGGTCACCCGCAGGTGACGAGCCGAACAGGCGGTGAAATCGGCGTCGTTACCGGCGCGTCGGAGGAAGGCTTCAATCCGCTCGACCTGATGTTCGCATCACTTTCCGCCTGCCTTGTTCTCAGTGCGCGGATCGCGGCCAGCAAGCTTTCGCTGCTCGAACGGTTTGATGGCGCGTCGGCCGATGTAACAGGTGAGAAATCATCTGAAGAGCCATACCGAATCGAGCGGTTTATCGTCGAAATCACGATCGATGGTGATCTTACGGCAGACGAGCGCCGCGATATCGTTCATATGGCCGAAGATATCTGCACGGTGAGCAACACCTTGAAGGTGCCGCCGGCCATCTCCCTCCGTATTCCCTGACCTGTTCAGTCTTCATCCGGAATGCGGCTGTCGACGCCGGCGAGGCGCAGGTGGTTGATGATCCTGCCGATACCGCTTACCTTCTGGGCTGCTCTAACGATGGCGTGTGAGGTGGCGGCATCGTCGACCTGACCTTCGATCGTGACATTGTTCCGGTCGACATGGATGTCGATCAGATCCATATCGATAATGCCCAAGGCGTCGATCGCGTCGGTGACGCGTTCCTCCAGATCGTCCCAGTTCTCAAGGCCTGTCGTGCCGGGCCGCAGGCTGTCGCGCTGCGGTTCTTGAAGTCCGTCGAAGCCTGCTTCATCGATAAGAAAGCCCGGATTTCGGCCTGTCTCCGTCTCGGGATTTGTATTGCCATAGGCGGCATTATCGACCGGGCCGGCCGCCTGGCCGGGCTTGTCGGCATAGGGCCATCCGTCATCAACGTTGCGATCGTCGAAGTCGCGAAAATCCTCTTCGCGGGAGATGTCGTTTACGTCTCTTTTCGGTGACATGATGCCTCCGTTGGGAATTCCGTTTGTGCAGCGACCTGCAGAACGCTCGTTTCTAGCTCTGCAAACCTGTCTTGGTGCCAGTCAGTGTCAGATGATTTTCCACATCATGGACACCATCGACCGTTTCCGTCGCCAGAATAACCTTGCGCGCCGTCATGATCGTATCGACAGCACCCTCCAGAACCACAGTCGTGCCCTCCATATGAGGTTCGACGGCGGACGTATCTATATCCGGCAATGAGGCAATGCGTGCCGCGACATCACTACTGAGTTTGCTGTCTTCGATCTTGGATGTTTCCGTCATGGTCTTTCTCCTCGTTCAACCATGAGCGGGTAACGCGCGAGTCTCCCCAGGGTTCGCAGGAAAATGCTATTTTTCCTTCAGCCACTTTTTCACTAGCCGCTCCCGCTTCAGTCGCGACAGCCGCTTCAGCCAGAAAATGCCATCGAGCTGATCGATTTCGTGCTGGATGCAGACGGCATGAAAATCCTTGGCCTCTTCCTCGTGGAAATTGCCGGACAGATCCTGATAACGAATCCTGATATGGCGAGGGCGCTCCACGTCATCTGTCGCACCGGGCATCGAAACGCTGCCTTCCGTATGCCGGATGATTTCTTCGCCTGCCCATAGAATCTCGGGGTTCACGTAATAAAGCGGCCCCTGGGTCGGAGAGAGTTCCAGCACGAAGATACGCTGGAAGACGCCGATATGCGCGGCCGTGATGCCAATGCCGGGTGCGGCGCGCATCGTTTCGAGCAAATCCTGCGCCAGTGTCGATAGCTCTGTATCGAAGCTTGTAACCGGCTCGCAGATCGTCGAAAGGCCTGGATCGGGATAGGTCAGAATGGTGCGGACAGTCATGTCGTTTCTCTTGATCTTGGCATGGCGGCAGATCTGCCACTCCATAAGGAAATGCGCATCGAAAGCCATATTGCGGCTGTCGATAAAATTGCTTCAGTCTTTCATGCTATCTGATTGTTGACTATATGTTTTCCGTCGCTGCTCCGGCTGCGGCAATCGTGCAAGGCGAGGGCGGTTGATGAGTGATATGGAAGACGACACCCTCATCAGCCCGAAAGTCGGCGGCGAAGGGCACGATATCTATTCCGAAGACGGTTCGATCCGGTCCGACTTTCTGGCGCGCGTCGGCGCAGCCGTTGCCGATCGCGATGTGCTTTTCCTTCGCCAGAATGTCGCCAGACTGCACGAATCCGAACTCGGTGACCTGCTCGAATCGATCCTGCCGGATCAGCGACTTGCGCTGGTCAAATTGCTCGGCAAGGATTTCGACCTCACGGCGCTTACCGAAGTCGACGAAGCCATCCGTATGGAAATCGTCGACCAGATGCCGAACGCGCAGATCGCAGCGGCGATCGGCGATCTCGATTCGGACGATGCCGTCTATATTCTCGAAGACCTCGACCATCAGGACCGGGAAGAAATTCTCGCGCAACTGCCGTTTACCGAGCGGGTTCGCTTAAGGCGCGCGCTGGATTATCCGGAAAGCTCCGCCGGCCGGCGCATGCAGACGGAATTCGTCGCCGTGCCGCCATTCTGGACCGTCGGTCAGACGATCGATTACCTGCGCGACGAGGAAAACCTGCCGGACAGTTTTTCGCAGATTTTTGTCATCGACCCGACTTTCCGGCTTCTCGGCATCATCGACCTCGACCGCATTCTGCGCTGCAAGCGGCAAATCCGCATCGAGACGATCATGCGGGAGACCAACCATCCGATCCCGGCCGACATGGACCAGGAAGAAGCGGCCCAGATTTTCGAACAATACGACCTTCTGTCCGCCGCCGTCGTCGATGACAATGGCCGCCTCGTTGGCGTGCTGACGATTGATGACGTGGTCGACGTGATCCAGGAAGAGGCGGAAGAGGATCTTCGGCTTCTTTCCGGTGTCGGTGACGAAGAACTGTCCGATTCGGTCAAAGATACGTCGCGCTCGCGCGTGCCGTGGCTGATGGTCAATCTGGTGACCGCTTTTCTTTCGGCATCCGTGATCGGACTGTTCGAGGCGACGATCGAGGAAATCGTGGCGCTCGCAATCCTGATGCCGATCGTTGCCGGCATGGGCGGCAATGCCGGGTCGCAGACGATGACTGTGACGGTGCGCGCTCTCGCTACCCGCGATCTCGATATTCACAATGCCTGGCGCGTCGTGCGGCGCGAAGCGGGCGTCGGGCTTATCAACGGCATGCTGTTCGGCACGGTTGTCGGGTCGGTCGCCGGCTGGTGGTTTGCCGATTTTCACCTCGGAATGGTGATTGCATCGGCGATGATGATCAACATGTTTGCCGCCGCAATGGCTGGTATGATGATCCCGCTTCTGCTCGACAAGGCCGGAACCGACCCGGCGGTTTCGTCGGCGGTATTCGTGACCGCGATCACCGATATGACCGGCTTCATGAGTTTCCTCGGTCTTGCGACACTGTGGCTGCTACATTAGGCGCGATTTGACTGTTACGTAAAAGTCAATTATTTTCGCGGGCCACAGCAGGGATACGACGTGGACAAATATTACAGCATTACCGAACTGACCCGCGAATTCGGCGTATCGACGCGTACGTTGCGGTTTTACGAGGACGAAGGGCTACTCCATCCCGAACGCCGCGGTCGGACACGTCTGTTCCGGGCAGCGGACCGCCGCCTGCTTCTGGAAATATTGCGTGGACGCCGTATCGGCTTCACGATCTCCGAAATTCGCGAGATCATTCAGGTCTACAGGGAGCCGCCCGGCGAAATGGGCCAGCTCAAGCTGCTGATGAAACGCGTTGACGAAAAGCGCGACGAGCTTCGCCAGAAGCGCAAGGATATCGACGAGACACTGGCCGAACTCGACAATGTCGAAGAGGCCTGCCTTACGCGTCTGGCTGAGATCGGCGTCGGCACCTGAGGCTTTCCGGCCTCATGGCTGCGCGGCGCTGATCGAGCATTCCTGAGCCATAATCCCAATCCGGTTGTCCTGCGCACTGATCTCGCCGTTCTGCAACGGCGTCATTAGTTGCTCAGTGATCAGCTTGTCGGCCGTGCAACCGCAAAAACGCTCGCAGAGAGCTTTATCGCTGGTTTCGCGCAGGCAGCTCGGTTGGCAGCTGTTCATGTAGACGACCCGTGGATCAGGCGCGGGTGCCGGGGAAACAAGCGAAAAGAGATAGACGAGAGCAAGCAGGATCGGCTGGTGTACCAGATAAACGATCAGGCTGTGACGCCCGGCCTTGGCGAGTATCGTGTCGTTGCGTTGAACATCGGCCAGCCGTCCGGTCCAGCCGCGGACGATCGAAAGCCGGGCGACTGCTATCCCCGTCAGAAGTGCGGCCAGCCAGGGGAACAGCGGTACGTAGTCGTTCGAGCGCGGCGGGAATTCCGCAAAGCCGATCCAGGCAAGCCAACGTGTATCGAACAGCGATGACTGCAGCATGCCTGGTATGGCCGTGGCATCGATAGCCATGCCGATGACGATCAGGATCGGCACCGCGAAGGCGAAAGCGAGGGGCAGTTGCAGGAAGGCCAAGCCGATCAGGCTCGATAGGGCAATATTGTGCAATATGCCGAAGAAGATCCATTCCTGCGGAAAGGCGAAAAGCGTTGCGATGCTGATGGCGATGGCCGCGCCTGCGACGATTGCCAGCCTTTTGCGGAATGCCGGCCAGCGTATGCCGCGGCCATGCGCCAGAACCAGGCTTACGCCAGCGAGAAACAGGAAGGAGCTGGCGATCGCGCGGGCATAGAGGCGGAAGAAGCCCTGTGTCGCCGTGCCGGGGTCGACATAGCCGAAAAATTCCAGATCCCAGGTGAAGTGGTATGTCGCCATAGCGATCAAGGCTATGCCGCGAAGTGTGTCGATCAACAAAATACGCGGCGGACGCTCGCCTGTCGGCTGCGTTTGGGTGTCGGCTGCAGTCAATCTACTCAATCCTTAGTCGTCATCCATGATGGCGAGCCGTGCCTCGGAAAAATACTGGCGACGGATCAGCGCGACGATGATGATCACCGTCGTTGCCATGAACACATAGGGTCCGGCGAACCAACCGAGATAGCCGATCGACAGAAAAAGTGTCCTCAGGCCGGAATTGAAGTGTTTCGCGGCGATCATGTTCATCCTGATCACATGATTGGCCGCTTTTCGCGCAGCCTCGGGATCGGCCTCGGCTTCCTTGGTCATCGGCAGCGCGCCGAACAGGATCGTGCAGTAGTTGAACAGCCGATAGGCCCAGCCGAACTTGAAGAAAGCATGGCCGAGAAGAAAGGCCAGTCCGCCAACCTTCAACTCGAAAACGGCTTGTCCGCCATAGGGCACGAAGGGCAGGTGGGAGAAGATCGCGTTCACCTTGTCGGTCGAGCCGAGAAGCGCGAAGCAGCTGCCCAGCGCGAAGATCGACGAGGTGGCGAAAAAGGCCGTTCCATTCTGCAATCCTGCAAAGATCTGTGTGTCGATCATCCGCAGTTCGCGCTTCAGGGAATTGTAGATCCAGCGATGGCGGCGCTCGACCATCGCCTGGTTAAGGCTCTGCCGTGGCAGATATTTTCCGCCCGAACCCGCTGAAAACCAGGAATAGGCCGTCCACAGAAAGGCGAAGAGGGCGAGCGCAATGTAATCTGCCAGAATCATGGAAAACTGCCGGGAGCCGAAATCGTGTGATCCGACTTTTGCGTTGTTTCATTCGCGGCGGCAAGGGGAGCGGACAATTCCTGACAACAGTTTGTCCGGACTTGCGCATCCATGGTCGAGGCAGCATATGGGATGCGCGTGTGATGTCGTTGATGTCCAATAGGGTGTCGGACTGCCAACATGACGGCACACTCATATGACATAGGCTGTGATCGTTCCCTCTCGGGCAGTCAGTATCTGGCCAATATCTGGATTGAAGAAATTCCATGTTCCTATCCGTCTTCGACGTTTTCAAGATCGGCATCGGCCCGTCGAGTTCCCACACGATGGGACCGATGTCGGCGGCTAACCGGTTTCTCGACCTTATTCTCTCGGACGACTGGCCGCGTCCTGCCGGTGCCCATGTCGCGGCCCTTCAGGCTTCGCTGCACGGCTCGCTCGCCTTCACCGGCATCGGTCACGGAACGGGAAGGGCGGTTATTCTCGGCCTGATGGGCGAATCACCGAATACGGTCGATCCTGACCGGATGGATGCTATCATCGAAGAGGTGGAGCGGATCGGTCGCGTTACGCCGCCCGGCCATCCGACTTATGATTTTCAGCCGAAGACGGACCTGATCTTCGACAAGAAGCAGGCTCTGCCCGGCCACGCCAACGGCATGAGCTTTTCGGCGCTCGACAAAAACGGCAGGCTGCTCCTCAAGCGTATCTATTATTCGATCGGCGGCGGTTTCGTCGTCACCGATACCGAGCTTGAGGCCATGCGCGCAACGAAGGATGCAGGCGGCGGCGAGCGCGTGCCTTATCCGTTTGCGACCGCCCGACAGATGCTCGACATGTCGCATGGCGCAGGTCTGTCGATCGCGCAGATGAAGCGCGCCAACGAGTTGACCCGGACGAATGAGCAGGCGCTCAACGAAGGGATCGACGCGATCTGGGAGGCGATGAACGGCTGTATCGATCGCGGCTTGAAGGTCGATGGCATCATGCCGGGCGGGCTCAAGGTCAAGCGGCGGGCGAGGGCGATCCATGATCGGCTCAACGAAGAATGGCGCAGCAACAGGCCCAATCCCCTCCTCGCCAACGACTGGCTGTCGGTTTACGCCATGGCGGTGAACGAGGAAAATGCCGGCGGTGGGCGTGTCGTGACCGCGCCGACCAATGGTGCTGCCGGCGTCATTCCGGCGACGCTCAAATATTACCTGCATTTCCATGATGATGCGACGAAGGATGATATCCGCGAGTTCCTGCTGACGGCTGCCGCGATCGGCGGCATCATCAAGCACAATGCCTCGATCTCCGGTGCAGAGGTCGGCTGTCAGGGCGAGGTGGGGTCTGCTGCTGCTATGGCCGCTGCCGGGCTTGCGGCCGTGATGGGCGGCTCACCGGAGCAGATCGAGAATGCTGCGGAAATTGCGCTAGAACACCATCTCGGCATGACCTGCGATCCGATTGCAGGCCTCGTTCAGGTCCCGTGTATCGAACGCAATGCCTTGGGCGCGGTAAAGGCCGTGACTGCAGCCTCGCTTGCCATCAAGGGCGACGGCACGCATTTCGTGCCGCTCGATGCCTGTATCGAGACGATGCGCCAGACCGGCAATGACATGAGCGAGAAGTACAAGGAAACCTCCACCGGCGGGCTTGCCGTCAATGTGGTGGAGTGCTGAACGCATTGATGATTGTGGACCCGGTCGGGATTTGACTTGACTGGCGGCCTTCGCGGGTCTTCAAGCCACTCATGGCTCTTCATCTCATCAAGCTTTGCGTCGGCGCCGACAGTATCCAGGATCTCAGGGACTGGGTTTCGGAGCGATCCCTGACCGCCATGGCTGCCGGCCTTGAGCCGCACAGCATCCACACCACCCGCATGGTTCCGAAGCGGGTGGACGAGCTGCTCGATGGCGGATCGCTTTATTGGGTCATCAAGGGGCAGGTTTCAGCGCGGCAGAAGCTGCTTGATCTACGCACCTTTAACGGTGGTGACGGCATTCAGAGATGCGAACTGGTTCTTGGCCCCGAAGTCATTGAAACGGCGTCGCAGCCGAAGCGGCCATTTCAGGGCTGGCGCTATCTGAAAGACGAGGAAAAGCCGCGCGATCTCGGTGCGCTGGGCGACGATGTCGCGGCGCTTCCCGAGGATCTGCGCCGCGAACTGTCCGATCTGGGCCTGCTTTAAGCCACCGTTTTGAGCGGCAGTTTCATCCGCACCGGTGCACGGCCGGAATGTGCCGATACGTGCAGATGGATGCCGACTTCGGGCTGGGACTGACGCCAGGCGCGTGCGCCATGGCTCAACAGAAGTGAGACCAGATCCCGTGTCTTTTCCTTCGAGCGGGTCAGGCCGAGGCCGGCCAGCCGCATCGCCGCTTCGTGAAGCGGATTGAGTGCCACGCCCCTGGCCCGAGACAGATGGGCCGTTCCGAGATTGGCGCTATTTTCATTCATTCCCATCGGAAACCCCGTTTACACATTACAATTCGAGATTTCGCCGAGCTGTTACCAACTCGGTGTCGAGGCGAGGGCTTTTCGCCCTCACGCTCATTGCATGGCTGCCCAGCAGCTTACTCCGCTCTTTTTCAGGGCGTTGCAGGCATTGACCGCAGTCTTCTGGTCATCAAATCCACCGAACCGAGCACGGTAGATCTGTTGGCCATTGCTGTTGAAGGCAACCGCAAAGGGTTTGGCGGAACGCAATACCTTGCCGCCTTTATCCTGCGCATTGTGCAGGAGATCGAGAGCCATCTTCTCACTCGGAGAGACGCCAATCTGAATGACCCAGCCGGACATGGCGGAGGCCGATGTCGGCGTGCGGGTCGAAGCCGTGGTGACCTGATCGACAGGTTCGGACGGCATGTCACGCTTGGTGGCAGCCGCTTCGCGCTTCGGCACAGATGCCGGAGGTGTGATTGCGGCCAGTGCCTGGGTCGCGGTTCTGCTCTGCGCGCTTTCACCGGCAAAGGCCGAAGCGGAAGCTGCAGCGATTTTCGGAACGGCAAGCGGTGCGGTCGGGCGGGCTTCGCGCTGTTCGTAACGGGCATCGAGACGGGGGCCACTGTCGGGCAGATCCATTGCCGCGACCTGGCGGCTTTCGGAAGCGTCAGCTGCAATTGCGGGCTGGCGCGGAACCGGAATGGCGGGATCTGCAATCGGCGCACGGGACGCTATAAGATTGGTGCGGCCTCCGCGGGACGCCTTCGGCAAATATTCGGCCACGAGTTTGCGCATCGTGGCATCGCGCGCTGCGCTGGAACGGCCGCCGAGAACGACTGCGACGATCGAGCGCCCGTCCAGTTCGGCGGAGGTGGCGAGGTTGCTGCCTGCTGCGCGCGTATAGCCAGTCTTGATACCGTCGACACCGCGGACCGTGCCGACGAGGCGGTTGTGGTTGCCGATGGTTACCTTGCCGTACTGAAAGGAGCGAATGCCGAAATAGGGATAATATTGCGGGAAGTGCTGACGCAATGCCATGCCGAGACGCGCCTGGTCGCGTGCGGTGGTCATCTGTGCGGTATTCGGCAAACCATGAGCGTTGCGATAGGTTGTGCGTGTCATGCCCAGCGCGCGTGCCTTATTCGTCATCATCTGTGCGAAGCGCGGTTCCGAGCCGCCGATAAATTCGCCCAGCGCCGTGGCAATGTCGTTTGCCGAGCGGGTCACCAGAGCGCGGATTGCCTGATCCACCGTGACGCTGCCACCTGCTTTGACATAAAGCTTGGACGGCGGTTCCTTGGCGGCATTGGCGGAGACGGGAACCTTGGAGTCGAGCGAGAAGCGGCCAGCTTCAAGCGCTTCGAATGTCAGGTAAAGTGTCATCATCTTGGTGAGGGAGGCCGGATAGCGCAAGCCATCAGGATCTTCGCCATAGAGAACCTTGCCCGATTTGGCATCAACCACGATGCCGGCATATTTGGGATCCGCGTGCGCCGACTGCGCCACAGCGGATAACGACAACGCAATTGCGAAGAGATATCCTAGGCGTTTCGCCTGGGTCTTCACTGCACCCTTGGGGAGGGACGCCGGGAACATGGTTTTCAACACTGCCGCACTCATCGATTTTGTCATTTTTCAATAGATCCGGACGTGCCCCCACCCCGGATTGCTGAGAGAGCAATCTAGGAGAACAGCGTTACCAAGAGGTTTATGATGAACGGCGACTTACTTCGATTTGAAGCATTTTAGTCGTCTTTCGAGGCAGAGTTGCTGTCGGATGCGTCAAGTCGCGCGCCGACAAAAGACCTAACTGCGGCATCAATATGGTCCCAGTCCTTCAAAATGCTCGAGGAGAATCGGTAGAGAACGGTGAGGTCGCGGCCGAGGTGAATATCGCGCTGGCAATCGCCGCTCGTGGCGCGCTCGCCTGTGGACGGCAGGAGGCAACGTACGGCATATGTCGGTTGGCCCGGATGCTCCGCCGTCAAAAGAACTTCCTGTCCGTAGCCGCTTGTGTTCTTGAGGTGATGGAGCGTCAATCCATTGCCGTAAGGCTCCGAAGGGCCGTCGAAGAGCTGGGTGTAGATGGGGGTGAGTCGCCCGGACATGTCCTTCGACATCGTGCTCTGGGAAATCTGCAGGAAGAGCAGCCTGTCGGGGCGTTCGATATTGTCGAAACTGTCGCGCCGCTCGGAGCTGTAGCCCATCATTCCCGGCCATGTGAGGTGGATGTCTACACGCTCGGCGGTGCCGGAGCGGCGCTGTTCTGCGAAGCGGACCGTATTTTCCGGGACTTTAAGTGTGTCCTCGCCGATCGTGACGGTAAGGATCGCCCCGCTTTCCGAGTGGCCGCCAAGGGCCATGCCTTGGCCAAGCCAGCGACCGCCAATGCTGATAGCCAGCGTGATGATGATGAGCAGGACGACGGCAAGCGTCAGGCGCAGCACGAACCGGTCGGAAATCAGTGGCAGCTCTTGCTGCGGCGGCGCTGAAGCGCGGCGTATCATGGTCTTGCCCCGTGTCCATGTGTCGTTATGCGGGACCAAAACAGCATACACGGGGTCCAAACGCCTCTGCCCGCGATAGTCTCGCGGGCAAGGTTAATTTTCGGTGAATTTATTGCGCCTGCTTACTGGCTGACGCTGCCGACGGCGATGGCGCGGCCGTCCTGAAGTTTTACCCAGCGCGACGGGTCAACCGTGTCCTGGCGCTTCAGGTAGGTGTATTCGGTGTCCATCCAGGGAAGGACTTTGTTGCGCATGTTGTCGAGGATGTAGTCGCCGCGATCGGTGCGAACGGTCAGAACTGCGTGGCCTTCGCCATTCGGCTGCAGCACTACGGTGATCAGCAGGTCGGATGCATCGAAACCCTTCTGCATCAGCATTTTGCGCTTCAGGAGAACGAAGTCCTCGCAATCGCCGGCAGTGGTCGGGTAGGTCCAGAATTCCTCGACGCCATAGAGTTCCTGGTCGGTCATTGGGGTGATTTCGGTATTGACCGTATAGTTGACGTCAAGGATCGTGCGCCACTTGTCTTCCGTCAGTGCTACCGGGCCGGCATCGCCCTTGAGCGGCTTGCATTCGCTGGCGTAGTTCTTGCAAAACTCATAGTGGCCGATCGGCGGGCTGGCCTTGCCGATGACGCGCATGGCTCCTGTCGACATTGCGAGCGACGGTGCGGCTGCTGCGATGGCGATGGCGGCGGTCAGGAATACCTGTGCAAGTCTTTTCGGAAGCGTCATTTTGCTGTCTCCCCGTGGTTGGTGAGACAATGCTTCAAAGCCTTTGATCGAACGCAAAATAGCGCCGTAAAATCAGATGCTTATTGTAATAGAATTTGACGAAAAACCGAATAAAACACGCGCAGTATTCGACTAAAACAAGCCGAAAATTCTCAGCAAATTTATCTAAAATTCGAGATAAATTCGCTGCATCGGGGCGCAAGTTATTGGATTTTCGAGAGGTTGGCTTGTTCGCGTTTCATCCGGCCGGCTGCTGATCGGGCGTCGGAGTTCTTCATTCAAGGCTGGATACGGTGAGTTGATCGGCCAAAAAAGGGGCTGAAATGCCCCTTTATGCGTCCGAAATGGCCTCGAAAAAAAATCCCGAAAAGATACATTTTTTTTCGAACATGGCCCGTTTCCGGATTCAGGAACGCGGAAAAGCGCCCCTGCCGTGCCAATTCTGGACGCGATAGCGGACGTTGGGTCTGCAGGAATTAGGATTGGATGACTTAGAGGAAGTCCCGCAGGGCTTCGCGTGACTGCACCGAGGCGAACTCGATCGCGACGCCTTCCATGAAGTGACGGACGACGCGGCCGCGCATGTTGCCGAGCCTTACCGGCGTTCCGATGACCGGGCGGATTTCGATGTCGACTGCGGCGCCGGACAGCGAAAGGTCCATCAGACGACAGGCGTAACGGCTGCCGTCTTCGAGTGTCAGTTCGGTCAGCGTGCTGCGCGGCGTCAGACGGTCGTGGCGACGGTCTTCGGGCAGGCCGAGCTCATGCTTGTTGGCAATCCAGGTCAGTTGGGCCGCCAGCTTCTCGCGTTTGCGCTCGGTTGCATTGATCGACATGACGAAGCCGTCATTCGACAGGCTGATGACGTTGCCTTCAAGGCGTCCGAGGTGATCGAGGTAAGCAATGACGCGCTCGTTGACGCGTGGTTGCCCGACGCAGACAAAGCTTACGTCGCCCGGCGACATGTCGATAACCGAGCAGGGGTATTCCTCGTGATCGGCCAGCATCAGTCTTCCTTCGACATTGACCGTGACACGCTGAAACGAGCGCTGGGCAGCGATCACGTTCGTCGGTTGGGTCTGTGCCGGCTGGAAGGAAAACATGTGTCGGTTCGGCTCTGAGCTAATATTGAGCCAGATAGATAACATTAGGCAGTTAACAGATGGTTGTTTTTGAGGTTTGCACTATCGTCCGGGTTGGGCGAAACGTTGTCCGACCAGTCGCCGGAAGAAGGTGACCGGCACCGAGGTGGATATATGACCATCGACGCTGATGGACGGCCGTGTTCCATCAGGTTTGACGAAACCCCAGCTTTCAAACGCCAGCCCGCGCACCGGAAGGGCGGTGAAGGGGAGTTGGGTTTCGCGGGCAATGAGAGCGCCTAGAACGCGATCGCTGCGGTAGCCCTGCGATCGCATGGGCATCAGAAGCAGGTCGTAAGCATAGCTCTCTTCTGCATAGGGCAGGCGAATATCCAGCAGTGCCGGCCTTTCATAAAAGAGAACGTGATTGAGGATCGCTGTCGGCGTATCATCCCCGGCACCCAGCCACATGGATGCGTAATCGAGGCCACGAAGTTCGCGGTCGAAGAGTTCACATATGCGTGTGCCGGCAAGCGCGAAAGTCGGGGTGTTGGTGATGGTCGCGTTGATGATGAACAGATGTGGCAGAAAACGGCGCAAGGCTGACGGATCGATCTCGGAGCGCAGCGGAGCCGGCCGAGTTCCTCTCAAGCCGTTCCAGTAGTTAAAGATTTCTTGTGTCGCCGTGTTCAACATGTGCTGATCCTGTCCGATAATGACCCAGAATCCCCCTTGGAATCGCGTGGTTGAGCTTGACGCAGCGAAAACCGTGCCAGTTGGCGCAGTCGTGTGGTCGGGGAATGGCGCGGGGCTCTCGACGTCAGGTGCTTCGCGCGGCTTTTCAACCCCTTGAGGCTGCTGTATGCCTGCTTGACTGGTGATGATGGAAGGATTGGCCATGGACGATAGGCCCGACATGGCCCCCGATAACAACGCGTTTTCGGAAAATGAAGAAAGCCAGAGGCAGCCGGTCTTCAATATGCCGGGCATTCTTCTTGCCAGCATGGCGCTGCTGGCCGGGCTCTATGTCGTGCAGGAATATCTGCTGAGTGAGCGTACTTATGGGTGGTTCATCTACACGCTTGCCTTCATACCCATCCGCTATCAATTTCCACTGCTGGAGCAGGGTTATGAATGGCTTTGGACGCCAGTCACCTACTCATTTGTTCATGGCAGCGTCGAGCATATCGCGTTTAATGCGCTTTGGCTTGCCGCCTTCGGCACGCCGGTGGTGCGGCGTATTGGTACTCTTCGCTTTCTTGTCTTCTGGGTTCTTGCTGCGGCAGCTTCAGCCTTTTTTCATGCGGGACTGGATTGGGGCAGTCAGGTGCCGTTGATCGGCGCATCCGGTGTGGTCTCGGCGCTGATGGGCGCTGCCTGCCGTTTCGCCTTTCCCGATGGCGGCGGTTATGACCGAACTTACGGGCATCTTTATCCGCGCCAGTCCATCCTCGGAGCGTTTTCGAACCGCACTGTCGTCATGTTCACGGCGATGTGGTTCCTCGGAAATATTCTCGTGGCGGTCGGACTGCCGCTGATCGGCAGCGATGCGGGTGATATTGCCTGGGACGCCCATATCGGCGGTTTTCTTTTCGGCTTCCTTCTGTTCGGGCTTTTTGATCCCATTCGCTACCGTGAGGTGTAGTGGCTGCCGCTTGAACTCGTCATAAGGCCGATCTACAATTCCAGATGTATGGAGAAAGTGCCGGAACTCTCGGAGGAGGAGAGGCCCGGTACGTTGTTTGGCCATGTGGATTGGTAAGGAGAAGGCATGTCGACTACCGTGAAGATGATGCTTGATGCCAAGGGACGCGCAGTTCAGACGGTCGAGCCCGACCGCAAGCTGCTGGAGGTTGCTACGGTCCTGAACGAAAAAAAGATCGGTGCCGTTGTGGTGGCCGGTCTTGAGGGACGTATCGCCGGCATCTTTACTGAACGTGATCTGGTCAGAACGATTGCGACCCACGGCGTTGCCGCGCTGGAAAAGCCGGTTCAGGCGATGATGACGACAGGTGTGACGCGCTGTCGTGAGGAGCAGACGGTGGACGAGGTCATGGAAATGATGACCGCCGGCCGTTTCCGCCACGTTCCCGTCGAAACCGATGGAAAGCTCTCCGGGATCATTTCGATCGGCGACGTGGTCAAGGCCCGCATGCGCGAGGTCGAGCACGAAGCCGAACAGATGAAGGCCTATATCGCCAGCTGAACCGTGAGAGTGCGATCTGAAAACCGCTTCGCCCGTGTCAGCGGGCGAAGACTTCCTGCATGCGCTTCAATGCGCCGATCTGCGCCATGGTTTCCTCGTAGCCGCGCTCGATCGCTTCGCCGGCACGGTGGAATTCCGAAAGGCCGATATCGCTCAGGCGCGGATGAAGCGCCAGATCCGGCGGATCGCCTGCAAGGCGAGCACGCGAGATGCGTTCCTGGATGATGTTGAACGCCTGCACCATTGTCGCGGTCATGCCGACGCGGCCTGCGTCCGACTTTTCCCGGATCACTTCATCGAATGTCTGGACGCTGGCATTGTGCTTGACCACCGCCGAGCGGCCAAAAATGTCGTAGTTGAGGTTCACCGCCACGACGAGCGGCTGCTCATAGGCGCGGCAGACCGACGTCGGCACCGGATTGACCAGTGCGCCGTCGACCAGTGTGCGATTGTTGCATTTCACCGGTTCGAAAATGCCCGGCAGGGCATAGGACGCGCGCAGGCCGGTGATCAGCGAGCCGCTGGAGATCCAGATCTCATGACCCGTGAGGAGTTCGGTTGCAACGGCAACGAAAGGACGGTCGAGGTCTTCGATGCTGAGGCCTTCGAGATGTTCCTGCATCCGCTTGGTCAGGCGCATGCCGCCAAGCAGCCCGCCGCCGCCAATGGTGAGATCGAGAAGCGCTGCGATGCGGCGCATGGTGAGAGAGCGGGCAAAGGCTTCCAGTTCATCGAGCTTGCCGGAGAGGTAGCAGCCGCCGACCAGCGCGCCGATCGAAGTGCCGGCGATCATGCCGACTTCGATGCCGGCTTCGTCGAGAGCCCGAAGCACGCCGATATGCGCCCAGCCGCGGGCGGCACCGCCACCAAGGGCAAGCGAGAGTTTTGCTTTGCGGGGAGGGACGATCACTGCAGGCGGCGTCGGGGTTTCCGCGCCTGTCGTGCCTGCATCTGGCGATGCGGACTGACGATCCTGACGGTTCCAGGTCCAGTTCAGCATTGATCCATACCCTCCTGAGCCGATCACTGCGTAATCGCCAATTAACGCATCGGATGGTTTCGAAAGCGTTTACTCTGGCGACAGCTGGATCGGAACGAGGCGGGTTACCTATTCGGTCGGCTTGCTGGAATACACGGCTTCAGGATCAAAATGACGCGCATCATCCCTGATTTCAAGGATGGTCCTATCGTCATCTTTTGTTACCGCCCGATAGAAACAGGAGCGGCGGCCGGTGTGGCAGGTGGCGTCATGGCCTGAAACAGAAACCTTCAGCCAGATCGCGTCCTGATCACAATCGGTTCGGATCTCGTGCACGGTCTGCAGGTTTCCCGACGTTTCGCCCTTCTTCCAGAGCGATTTGCGCGAGCGGCTGTAATAATGGGCGATGCCGGTATCGACGGTCAGCCGCAATGCCTCGGCATTCATATGCGCGACCATCAGCAATTCGCCGTCGCGCGCATCGGTAACGACGGCGGTGATCAGGCCGTTATCGTCGAAGCGCGGCGTGAAAAGGCCAGCCCCCTCAAGCTCGGCCTTGTTGGCGGAGGGGGGCGGGAATTCCGAAATGCTCATGGCAGCAACCTGTGCGCTCACCTGTTGCGGGCGAGCGTGAAGAAGCGCGCCTGCTCGGTCGGATTGGTCTTGAACTCGCCGGTGAACGTGGTGGTCAGCGTGCGGGAACCCTGCTTCTGCACGCCGCGCATTTCCATGCACATGTGCTCGGCTTCGATGAGGACGGCAACGCCGCGCGGCTTCAGGGTGTCCTGAATGGCGTTGGCGATCTGCGCCGTCATATTTTCCTGCGTCTGCAGCCGGCGACCGAAAATCTCGACGACGCGGGCGATCTTCGACAGGCCGAGAACCGGGCCGTTCGGAAGATAGGCGACCGTCGCCATGCCCTTGATCGGCAGCATGTGGTGTTCACAATGCGAGAAGAAGGGGATTTCGCGCACCAGCACGATATCGTCGAAGCCCGACATTTCCTCGAACGTGCGGCCGAGAACTTCCTCATAGGACTGGTCATAGCCGGCAAACAGTTCGCGGTAAGCCTTGGCAACGCGGCTCGGCGTGTCCAGCAGGCCTTCGCGCGCCGGATCGTCACCTGCCCAGCGCAACAGCGTGCGAACTGCCTCTTCGGCTTCCTGCTGGGTCGGACGAACCGGCTGCTGTGCCTTGTCCTTGACCTGTTCCTGGCCCTGAGCCGGAAAATTCTTCACAATCGCATCCATCTATTGTCTCCCGATGCGGTTCAAGGCCGCATCCGACATACATTCGGGTGTGTTATTACCGTTATTGTGGCGCCTCATATCAATGAGTTTGCGCCATTCAAACCTGTCTCAAGGCCCGTATCTGATCGCTGGCGGGGCTTTTGACAAGGTATTCTCTTTCGCCGACGGTCAAAATTGGCAAAAACCTGTTTTGTTGATCATCGGCTCACGGCATCACATATAGGCATTCAAGGCTCTATTCCATAGAGGCTTTACGTGACGATCCGTTCATTGGATCATCAGGGTGGATCACGACGCAACGGACGCATCGCATGGACGACATCTACAATCAGAAGATCCTCGAATTTGCCGGCAATATCACGCGAGCGGGCGTGATCGCTGACGCTGATGCGACATCCGAGAAACATTCCAAGCTCTGCGGCTCGAAAGTGCGGGTACATCTTAAGCTCGACGGCGGTGTGGTGACGGATTTTTCCCACGAGGTCAGAGCCTGTGCGCTCGGGCAGGCGTCTTCTGCCGTCATGGCACTGCATGTGGTCGGCGCGACCGCCAGCGAATTGCGTCAGGCGCGCCTCGACATGCTGGCGATGCTGAAGGATGGCGGCGTGGGGCCTTCCGGGCGTTTCGAGGATATGCGATATCTGAAGCCGGTGAAAGACTACAAGGCCCGCCATGCATCCACGATGCTGACCTTCGATGCGGTGGTGGATGCGATAGATCAGATCGAGGCGAAGCAGGTAGACAGGCTGGAGGCGTGAGTTGAGCCGATCGTTTCAACGTTCAGCGCTGTCGCTGCCCCTCATCCGCCTGCCGGCACCTTCTCCCCGCAGGCGGGGAGAAGGGATATGCCGCGCTGCCTCGTGCCATCTCACCCGCGATATCGGCACAAGGCTAGATGGTGTGCTAAGCCTTGCCGCAAGTGTCCTTCTCCCCGTCATTACGGGGAGAAGGTGGCGGCAGCCGGATGAGGGGCACGCGCCGACCTTCGCCATGCGCGATGCCAATAGCGGTCTGCACTGATGTGCCCATCGTGCTCACCTTCCGATGGAAATGGCGAAAAACCTGCCCCGCGGCGCTTCTCCCGCAACTGGCAAGGCCCGTTCCGCAAGACGCCGGGCCGTCTGTTCGGCATGGGCTTCATCCGCCTCTACCAGCTGACGCTCTCCGGCTTTATCGGCAATTCCTGCCGGCACATCCCCACCTGTTCAGAATACGGCTACGAAGCCTTCGCGCGACACGGTTTCTGGTCCGGTTTCTGGCTGACGCTGTTTCGTGTTGCGCGCTGCGGGCCGGGCGGCACGAGCGGGCTTGATCCGGTGCCGGATGAGCTCGAAGCCGGCTATCGGCAATGGCTGCCGTGGCGGCTCTGGCGTGTCGGTCGAAAGGCCTCGTAATCTTTACTCCGCCGCGATTTTTGACTATCACGCACGCGTTCGATGCCGCGCCTTAAAAGCCGCGCGGTCCTTTTTTGACCACCCGCATTCGTTGGCGGGACTGGACAGGAGAATTCAGATGTCCGTTTCCCTTACATTTCCCGATGGCTCCGTTCGCGCGTTCGACGCGGGCACGACCGGCCTTGCCGTCGCCGAATCCATTTCCAAGTCGCTGGCCAAGAAGGCCGTGGCCATCGCGCTCGATGGCGAGTTGCGCGATCTCTCCGATCCCGTCATCGACGGCAGGATAGAGATCGTCACGCGCACCGATCCGCGCGCGCTGGAACTCATCCGTCACGATGCCGCCCACGTCATGGCGGAAGCCGTGCAGGACCTGTGGCCCGGCACGCAGGTGACGATCGGCCCGGTCATCGAGAACGGTTTTTATTACGACTTCAAGCGCGTTCACCCGGACAGCAAGGAAGACTGGCCCTTCACGCCCGACGATCTGCCGAAGATCGAAAAGAAGATGAAGGAGATCATTCAGAAGAACGCCGCCTTCACCAAGGAAATCTGGAGCCGCGACAAGGCTAAGCAGGTGTTTGCCGACAAGGGCGAGGCCTACAAGGTCGAGCTGGTCGATATGATTCCGGAAGGCCAGGAGCTGAAGATCTACAATCAGGGCGGATGGTTCGACCTCTGCCGCGGTCCGCATATGGCCTCTACCGGCCAGATCGGCACGGCCTTCAAGCTGATGAAGGTTGCCGGAGCCTACTGGCGCGGTGATTCCACCAAGCCGATGCTGACGCGCATCTACGGCACGGCCTGGTCGACCCAGGAAGAGCTCGACCAGTATCTGCATGTTCTGGCCGAAGCCGAAAAACGCGATCACCGCAAGCTCGGCCGCGAAATGGATCTCTTCCATTTCCAGGAAGAAGGTCCGGGCGTGGTGTTCTGGCACGGCAAGGGCTGGCGGATGTTCCAGACGCTGACGGCCTATATGCGCCGTCGTCTGGCCGGTACCTATGAAGAGGTCAACGCACCGCAGGTGCTCGACGCTTCGCTGTGGGAAACGTCGGGTCACTGGGGCTGGTACCAGGAAAACATGTTCGCGGTAAAATCCGCCTACGCCTTCACCCATCCGAAGGACGAGGAAGCGGATAACCGCGTCTTCGCACTGAAGCCGATGAACTGCCCGGGTCACGTGCAGATCTTCAAGCATGGTCTGAAGTCTTACCGCGAACTGCCTATCCGCCTTGCCGAATTCGGTCTCGTGCATCGCTACGAAGCCTCCGGTGCTCTGCACGGCCTGATGCGTGTGCGCGGCTTTACCCAGGACGATGCTCACGTGTTCTGCACCGACGAGCAGCTGGCGGCGGAATGCCTGCGCATCAACGAACTGATCCTGTCGGTCTACGAGGATTTTGGCTTCGAGGAAGTCGTCGTCAAGCTGTCCACGCGTCCTGAAAAGCGCGTCGGCACCGACGACCTGTGGGATCGCGCCGAAAGCGTCATGACCGACGTTCTGAAGACGATCGAGGAACAGTCGGGCGGCCGCATCAAGACCGGCATCCTGCCGGGCGAAGGCGCGTTCTACGGTCCGAAGTTCGAATACACCCTGAAGGACGCTATCGGCCGAGAATGGCAGTGCGGCACGACGCAGGTCGACTTCAACCTGCCGGAACGTTTTGGCGCCTTCTATATCGACCAGAACTCGGAAAAGACGCAGCCGGTGATGATCCACCGCGCCATCTGTGGCTCGATGGAGCGTTTCCTCGGCATCCTGATCGAAAACTTCGCCGGTCACATGCCGCTGTGGTTCGCGCCGACGCAGGTCGTCGTTGCAACGATCACCTCGGATGCCGACGATTACGGTCGTGAAGTCGCCGAGCAGCTGCGCGAGGCAGGACTGCAGGTCGAAACCGACTTCCGCAACGAGAAGATCAACTACAAGGTCCGCGAGCATTCGGTTGCCAAGGTCCCGGTCATCATCGTCTGCGGCCGTCAGGAAGCCGAACAGCGTTCGGTCAATATCCGCCGCCTCGGTTCGCAGGCGCAGACCTCGATGTCGCTCGACGAAGCGCTGGCATCGCTGGTGGATGAAGCCACGCCGCCGGACGTCAAGCGCCGCAAGGCTGCCAAGGTGAAGGCTGCCTGACCTTTGGATTATCGACAGCGCCCGTCATGTACGGGCGCTGTCAGAATTTTGTCATTGATCTGAAATATTCTGTGCCTCTCATCAATGGCGGAGATCTCGCGGAGACGACATGCGCTTCAAGGAACTCTCCTACGCCAACGAGCGGGATGCCAAGCTGAAACGCTGGTTCATCCGCTCGATCGAAGGCCTTTCCGGCCGCGACCGTTATGCCCGCCTCTATGACATCTGGCGCACCGACATTGTCGGCAAAAGCGATCGTGTGTTCGGCAAGATGCTCGACCTCATCGATGTCGAACTCGACGTTCAGGGGGAGTGGCTGCCCGTGGTGGACAACGAGCGGCCGCTCGTTATCGTCGCCAATCATCCTTTCGGCATCGGAGACGGGATCGCAATTCTCGCCATGGCTGAACAACTAGATCGCCCATTCCGCGTTCTGATCAACGACGAGCTTCTGAAAGTGCCGGAAATGGCGCCTTACTCGCTTCCGGTATCCTTCGAGGAAACAAAAGAGGCACTGGCGATCAATATGCAGACCCGCCACGAGGCGCTAAAACTTCTGAAGGAAGGCGTGACAGTCATCATCTTTCCGGCCGGTGGCGTCGCCACCGCCAAGAAAGGTTTCGGCGCGGCCGAAGACCTGCCCTGGAAGATTTTCGCGGCAAAACTGGTGCAGACCGCCAAGGCCGATGTCGTGCCGATCTATTTCGAAGGGCAGAACGGCCCGCTTTTCCACATCGCCAGCAAGCTGTCGCTGACGCTGCGCCTGTCGCTTCTCATCCGCGAGTTCAAGCGACTTTCCGGCAGCGCGATCCGGGCGCGGGTCGGGGCGATGGTGACCTGGGAAGAGCTTTCGAGTGTCAAGGAACGCAAGGACCTGCTTGCGGTGCTGCATGACGCTGTGTTTTCGATGAAGCCAGTCAGGCGCTCGCGGTTGGCGAAGTTTCAGGAGCGGCGGCAGGCGTTGCGCAAAGAGGCGGCCTGATCCTAATCCAGATCAGTCTGTATCCACCGGGTGGAGTGGTGGATGTCGATCGTCTGCAGCCGTCCGGTGCCGATATTCTCGAAGCGATGCGGCACGCCGGCCGGTCCCAACACGGCTTCTCCCGCTTCGGCTTCGATCACTGCATCGCCAACGAAAAAGCGCGCGCGTCCCTCGATGATGATGAAGGTCTCGTCATAAGGATGGATATGCAGCTTTGGCCCCTGTCCGGGCGTGTCATTGCCATAGGCGAGAACGGTAACCGGCCCGTTGAGCACTTCGCCGAATAACGAGCCGCGCCATGCACCCTCGGCCTTCGGGTCGAAAACCGTGCCTTTGGCGGGTGGTCTGCCATCGGGGATGGCGGTGTTGGGATCGAAGTCTCTGCGCATGTCCGTTTTCCTCCCTAACCTCATCACAGTAATGGTAGGCGGGAAAGCGACAAATGCATGCGTTCGAGACTGGTCGAGACGAATCAGTCCTGCGTTTCCACCGCCGCCGTCTCGCCGCTGTTGCGCGGGTTGCGCATCAGCACTTCGACATCGCTGTTGCGTCCGGCCTTGACGCTGAATTCGCGCTGGTAGGTCTTGTCCTTGTTGCGGGCAACGGCGAGATAATTGCCTTCCGAAAGTACCATGGTCGAAAAGGCGCTGACGCTTTCATTCACCACGTCGCCGGCTTCGGTCAGCACCGACCATGCGGTATCGGCAATCGCTTCGCCGCCAGCCTGCGAGACCAGTTTCAGGGTGATCTGGGCTGCTTTGTGCTGTAGCACCGCCTGGGTCAGCTTGCCGGCCTCGACCTGGATATCGGCCCGTACCACGGCGTTCACATCGCCATAATCGGACACGATATGATAGGTGCCGGCGTTCAGCCGCACGATCGTATTCGGCTTGACGTCCGACATGACCAGCGCGCGGTCGCCATTTTCGCGAACCTCCGAGGAGTAGACCGAAAAGCTGAGCTGGTTCGGCGGTATTCTCTGGTCTGTCCCGGCAACGGCATTGAGCACGAAACCGCCCGCATCGAGCACGAGCGTCTGTTCGGAGACATTGCCTTCCGCAGGAACGGTCAATTTCTTGGTGATGCCCGCGCGGCCAAAGGCGACGTTGATGAAATAGTCGCCGGGTGCCAGCTGGAAATCGGCAGAGCCGCCATTCGAGCTTGCCACCAGAGGCAGCTTGCCGTCTTCGCCCGCGATCGGGCTGAAGACGCGCCATGCGAGGCCTTCCTGCATCACATCGCCGGTATTGGTCAGCTTGGCGCTGAAGCGCACGTCCTTGGCAACCGCGCTCTGCGGCAGGATCGACGATGGAGAAAAGGCATTCAGCTTCGGCATCTTGGCGGAGCTGTCGAGCTGCCGGAACGTCTTGAACGCGTCACCTTCCTGCGCATGGCTTGCCGGCGCCAACAGAAGCAGCAGTGCTTCCGCAAGGATGACTAAGCGAGCAAGGGAGATGGCTGACATTCGATGACCGATTGACTCTTGTTTTCTAACTGGCCACTTGAAGACCATGGGAAAGGCAAATTCAAGGCCTTATTCTACCACATCCCACCGATTGGACTACCAGACCTCTTGGCACACCCACTACATGGAAGTTTCCGACATGACCAATGACGTAAAGCTGATCGACTATCTGCGTGAACGCCACTCGACGCCGGTTGCGCAGATCAAGGGGCCGGCTCCGGATGCGGCGGAACTGAACGATATTCTCACCTCAGCCGTGCGTGTGCCTGACCATGGAAAGATCGCGCCCTGGCGGTTGGTCGTCTATCGCGGCGATGTCTGCGTCTCGCTCGGCGAAACATTTCTCGAAATCGCTTCTGCACAGAATGGTGAAATGACCGATGCGGCGAAAGAAGCCGAACGGGTGCGCTTCACTCGCGCGCCACTTGTCGTCGGCGTGATCAGCACGGCGGCGCCGCACGCAAAAATCCCGGAATGGGAGCAGGTTCTGTCTGCCGGTGCCGTTTGCCTCAACATGCTGATGGCTTGCGAGGCACGGGGTTATGTCGCCAACTGGCGCACGGAATGGATTTCCTATGACGAAAAGGCTTTGAAGGCTCTGGGCGTGAAGGAAGGCGAAAAGGTCGCCGGTTTCATCCATATCGGTTCCAGCGATTTCCCGACGCCGGATCGTCCGCGGCCGCAGCTTGCCGATATCGTCACTTACGCCTGAGGCGAGACAAGCATGTTTTACCGTACGGACACGAATGATCACGGCATGGCGCACGATCCCTTCAAGGCGATCGTGGCACCTCGACCGATCGGCTGGATCGGCACGAAGGGCAGGGATGGGTCGTTCAACCTCTCGCCCTACTCGTTCTTCAACATCGTGTCCGATACGCCGAAGCTGGTGATGTTTTCGTCGTCGGGGCGCAAACACAGCCTGAGGAATGCCGAGGAGACAGGCGTGTTCACCGCAAGTCTCGCAAGCCGGCATCTGGCAGGTCACGTCAATGCATCCTCGGCGCCGGTCGATTACGGCGTCAACGAGTTCGAGCTTGCCGGCTTGACTGCTACTATGGGGCAGGTGGTCGATGCGCCTTATGTGGCGGAGGCCTATACCGCGCTGGAATGCCGCCTGACCGAAATCATCCAGCCGAAGGGTCTCGATGGCGAAAAATCGCAATCCTTCATGGTTTTCGGAGAGGTTGTCGGCATCCATATCAGCGAGAGGATCATTCGCGACGGGCGAATCGCCATGGATCTCGCCCGGCCGATCGCGCGCATGGGCTATATGGATTATGCGGATGGCGGCACGGATGTGTTCCAGATTGCGCGCCCCACCCGCTAGGAACGGGTGCGAAATCGGGGTTAATAAACGTGGTGAACCAATATTAACCTTTTCGAACTAGCGTTCGGCAAGTCGGGCTGTTGAGGCGTCGGCCAGATTTCCGGGGCGCATTGTGATCGTACAGGCATTTCTACGTTGGGCTGAAACGGCAAGGACCGGCGATCGGGCAAGGGCTGCAAGCGCGCTTGCCAAGGCCTTCGTGCAGTCGTCGCTCGGTGCCGAAGAGCATCGCGCCGCGATGATGGCAATGACCTATCTTCTCGATGATCCGTCGCCGAAAGTGCGGCTGTCGCTGGCTCAGGCCCTTGCTGTTTCCGAGGCCGCACCGCGCGCCATCATCATGTCGCTTGCGGAAGACCAGCCGGAGATCGCCTGCACGGTGATCGCCTGTTCACCGGTGCTTCGCGATGCCGATCTGGTTGAACTTGTCGGCAGAGGCGATTCGTTTACGCGGTCGCTGGTCGCGACGCGGCCCACACTTGGTTACAGTGTTGCCGCCGCGGTCGCCGAAGTGGGTGACGGGCCCGAGATCATTCTTCTTCTCGAAAACGAGACGGCGTCGATCAGCCGTATTTCGCTCCGCCGCATGGCCGAACGTTTCGGCCATCTTGCGGATGTCCGACATCTGTTGCTCGAACGTGGCAATCTTCCGGCAGAAGCTCGCCATATGCTGGTCGCGCATGTGGCGGCGGCGCTTGCCGATTCGGATCTCGTGACGCGGACGATCGGGTCCAAGCGGATCGATATCATGACGCGAGAAGCGGGTGACGAAGCCGTTGTCGCGATCGCGGGCTCGATTTCGCAGGATGAAATTCCAGCGCTGGTAGAACATCTGAAGACGAGTGGGCGGCTGACGCCGGCGCTTCTCATTCATGCGCTTTGCAGCGGCAAGGTGGATTTCTTCGCATCCGCCATCGTTTCGCTCGTCAATCTCGAAGAGCGTCGCGTGCGTTCCATTCTTGCAACCGGCAGGGTCCATGCGGTGCGGGCGCTGTTCGAGGCTGCCGGGATAGGCCGCGATATCGTCGCCGTATTCGTCGAATCAGTGTTTCTCTGGCGGCGTGCCGCAGCCGGCGGCGGCATAGATACCTGTTATAGCGCGCTTCTGGAGCAATTCGACAATGCGCGCGGAGATGGCGGTGCGATCGGCCAGTTGCTGGATATGGTCGATCTGCTTCATCGCGGCGAGATGCGCCGCAGCGCACGCTCCTACGCTGCCGATGTTTCTCTCGTCGCCTGATTGATTCTAGGCATCAGGCCGCTTTGTCAGCGGTCAAACTTGCGAGCCACCCAGGAATACCCGCCTTCCACCAGACGAACGGGTTTGGTCATCAGTGTTTTCACGCCTTCGGTCGTGGGCAGGACGTTGCGCACGCGCTGAATGGCGCGCCCTGCGAGCGTCTCGCTTCCTCCGGCGTTACTTCCGTGATCTGAGCGGTTTCCGTTGCGGAATTTGTCTCCGCCGGCTGCTGTGCCTGATTTGAGGAAGGGCGTGTCACGGGGATTGGCCCGACATTCGGCACGCCTGCGATCTGCGGATCCTGGCATACGGCGATGAGAACCGGATAGGGCTGGTTCACGTAGGTCGGCAGATGATCTTCTGAGACGGCATCGCACATCGCCACTGTCGGCCAGCGCTCCGTTGCAGTTGCTATATAGTGGCAGTCGGTCCCGCTGTCGTTACAGCCGAGAATGGTCATGACAACAAGGGCGGCGTTCATTCATGTCTCCAACAGGTTCGCGCGAACTTATGGTGAAGATCATGGCCCGATAAAGGCTGGATGAGCTAAGCTATCGTCTCAGGGGCCGGAAGCCTTGCGGACTGAGGGCAAATCCTCTTCCGTCGGCACCGCCTCGGGATCGGACGGGGGGTCCGCTTCCGCCACATCCGCGATCTTGACCTCGCGAATCCATTCGCGCCAGATCGAGACGACGAGGGCCATCAGTACGGGGCCGATGAAAAGACCGAGGAACCCCATGGTCTTGACGCCGCCGACAAGGCCGAAAAAGGTCGGCAGGAACGGCAGCTTGATCGGGCCGCCGACAAGGCGCGGCCGCAATGTCTTGTCGACGATGAAGAGCTCGACACTGCCCCAGACGAACAGGCCGACACCGGCAACATAGGAGCCATTGGCGACGAGATAAGCCGAGACCAGAGTAAAGGAAAGCGGTGCGCCGCCGGGAATGAGGGCCATGATGCCGGTCAAAACGCCGAATGTGACGGGCGAGGGAACACCGGCGACCCAGTATGCAATGCCGAGCACGATGCCTTCACCGATAGCGATCAACGTCATACCGGTGACGGTCGAGCTGATGGTTGCCGGAACGACACGGGAAATACGCTCCCAACGATTCGGAAATATCCGTTCGCCGAGAAGATCGATCTGGCCGCTGAAGGATGCGCCGTCGCGATAGACGAAAAACAGTGCGATCAGCATGAACAGCAGCGTCAGCATGATGTGGAAGGCACTGTTACCGGCTACCAGCACGCCGTGATAGATCGCGCCGATATTGGCACCGCTGACGAGCTGCGCCAGTTCTCCGACAGCGCCCGGTGCGCCGATATGGCGTGTCCACTGGGTGCCGAGCCATTCTCCGGCAAAGGGCAGGCCGGTGATCCAGACGGGCGGCGGTGCGCCGTTACGGTTGACCTCGACTGCCCAGCGGAACCATTCGGCGATTTCGCGGGCGGCATAGGATGCGCCGATGCTGATCGGAATGACGATGAACAGGACGATGAAGATGATCGCCAGCGTTGCGCCGATCGTGGTGTTGCCGCCGATATGGTTGAGCAGGCGTCGGTAGAGCGGCCAACTGGCGAAACCGATCACCAGGGCGGCCAGAACAGGAACGAGAAAGCCGTGGAAGAAATAGATGGCGGCTGCGGCGACAATGATCAGCAGCCAGCGCGCGGCCGAAATCGGAGAGATCAGGGCAACCCTGTTGGGGCTGACGGGGCCAAGCCAGCGTGGCTCGGTGCCTTTTCGATTGCTGCTGCGGTTCACCATGGATTCCTGTCTAAATCTGGCTCCTATATGGCCAGCGGAGATCTTGAAAACAAGCTTCGCACCGATTCATTAAAACGCTACTTCCTTACTTGCGGTAACGCTTAGATGCGATAGAAATATGAAATTGCCAATTGGCGATACCGCTCCATTTAACACGGGTATGTTTTAAACATCTTGCGGGTCTGAAATTGACGCGTGAGGAAGAGGAGCCCTGTGTGCCATCGGCGGGACGGGAGCTTCAAGGGAAAATTGATGCGTCAGACTGAAGCGGTCAACCTCACCAACTGCGACCGTGAACCTATTCATATCCCCGGTTCCATTCAGCCGCATGGTTGCCTGATGGTCTGTGACGGCGTGGGCTCCGTGATCCTGCAGCATTCCGCCAATCTGGCCGATATGCTGGGTATCACTTCACCCGTGATCGGCGAAAGGCTGGAGACGGTGTTGGGCGGTGAAGTTGCCCATACGCTTCGGAATGCTTTGGCGACATCCGACGATCCGGCCCGGCCTGCGCTGCGCCATGCACTGAAGCTTGCTTCGGGCAAGTCCATGGATATTGCGCTCCATCGCAATGGCGAAAAAGTGATCCTCGAATTCGAGCCGGCGTCCAATGATACCGACCAGCCGCTCGAAGTCGCCCGGATGCTGATCAGCCGCATCCGCAACGTATCGAGCCTCGACCGGCTGGTGCAGAGTGCCACCCGGCTGATGTATGCGATGCTCGGCTATGACCGCGTCATGGTCTACCGTTTCGAGCAGGACGGTTCCGGCAAGGTCATAAGCGAATACAAAAGGCGCGATCTTGAAAGTTTTCGCGGTCAGTATTTTCCGGCGGGCGATATCCCGGTCCAGGCGCGGGCGCTCTACGTCAAGAACACGATCCGGGTGATCTGCGACGCCAACTACGAGCGTGTGCCGGTCGTGCCCGAACTGGACGAGGATAACCAGCCGCTCGATCTTTCCTTCGCGCATCTGCGCAGCGTCTCACCGATCCATTGCGAATATCTGCGCAACATGGGTGTCGGCGCCTCGATGTCGATCTCGATCGTGCTCGATGGCGAACTCTGGGGGCTGATCGCCTGCCATCACTATTCGCCTAAAATCCTGTCCATGCCGCAGCGGGTGGCGGCGGAAACTTTTGGCGAGTTCTTCTCGCTGCATCTGTCGGCACTGCGTCAGAAGGAATTGCACGAGACGGCAAGCGTTGCCCGGCGTTCTCTGGACCGGTTTCTGCAGGAAGCGTCCCATCATCGCGATATCAGCGTTTTGTTGCGCGGATCGCTGGAAGCATTTGCAACCATGTTGCCCTGCGACGGGGTGGGCTTGTGGCTCGACGGTGTCTGGACGAGCCTCGGGACCGCACCTCCACTCGAGATGATCGGCGAGCTGGCGGACGAGATCGGCAGGCTGACTGGCGGCAAGGTGTGGTCGACCTTCCAGCTTTCGCAGGCCATTCCCCAATCCGGCATTTCACCGGACGATGCCTGCGGCGTACTTGCCATCCCGCTTTCGCAGCGGCCGAGAGACTATCTGTTCTTCTTCCGCAAGGAGGTGGTGCAAACGCTCGATTGGGCAGGCAATCCGGACAAGTCCTATGTGACCGGCCCGATGGGCGACCGGCTGACCCCGCGCAAGAGCTTTGCCATCTGGAAGGAAACCGTCAGGCTGCAGGCCCAACCCTGGACCGACAGCGACCGGGAAATCGGCGAAGCCATTCGCGCGGTTCTCGTCGAGATCGTCCTGCACCACAATGAAATGCTGGCCGACGAGCGCGGCAAGGCCGATGTGCGGCAGAGGATGCTCAACGAAGAGCTCAACCATCGGGTCAAAAACATCCTTTCAATCATCAAGGCGCTGGTCGGCCATCCGGTGGAAAGCGGACGCAGCCTTGGCGATTATGTCGGCTCCTTGAAGGGGCGCATCCAGGCGCTTGCCTTCGCGCATGACCAGGTGGTGCGCGGCGGCGACGGGGGATCGCTTCTGGATCTTCTGGAGGCGGAACTGCGGCCCTATATGGAGGGCACTCGGTCCGTGGTGCTCGAAGGACCGCGCGTCTGGTTGGATAGCCGGGCGTTCTCCGTCATGGCGCTGGTCCTGCACGAAATGTCGACAAACGCAGCGAAATACGGGTCACTGTCCGTTCCGGGCGGAAGGCTGGATGTCTCATGGAAGAGGCTCGAATCGGGTGCCTGCGAACTGAACTGGATCGAAAGCGGTGGTCCGGTCGTCAAAGCGCCGAGCAGAAGCGGGTTCGGTAGTGTGCTGATCGGGCGGAGCATCCCTTATGAACTCGACGGCGAGGCGGAGGTGAACTATCCCGAAACCGGCATCGAGGCGCGCTTCCTGGTACCGTCAAAGCATCTGCATGGCGATGACGATGTAACGACCACCCGAATCGGCGACGCAGCGGCTGCCGAAACGGAAAGGCTCGAGACACCGCATCTTTCGGAAAAGGAATTCCTGCTGGTCGAGGACCAGATGCTGATTGCCGCCGACGTCGAATCCATGCTGGCCGAACACGGGATCAACAAGGTGACGACTGCGCCATCCGTTTCGGAAGCATTGCGCAGGCTGAGAGGCTTTACCCCCGACGTCGCCATTCTCGACGTCAATCTGGGATCCGGCACGTCGCTTCCTATCGCCGAAGAACTGGTGCGACGCGGCGTGCCCTTCGTGTTTGCCACCGGTTACAGCGATCGTTCGATCATTCCGGCCAACCTGACCGCGCCGATCGTCCGCAAGCCTTATGAGGCGGAGGCCTTGATCTCCGCCGTCACGAAGCTGCTCGAAACGCATTAGAGGCTGACGACAGCCAGAGGTGCCGGGCGAGCGAAATCGTCCTGTGCGGCGATCATGTTCAATTCGCGCCTTCCGGCAGCAAGCGTCTTTTCGAATAGCGCAAAAATGCTCGACGCGGTTTTCGACAGCGCCTGGTCGAGCGGTGCGCCCGAGAGGATGTGGCCGAGGAAAAGTGCGGAGGTGCAGTCTCCTGCGCCATTCGGTGCCGGATCGAATTGCAGGCGCGGCGTGGTGGCAAGGAACTGTTCGCCCGATTTCGACGAGGCCAGCATCTGGATTTCGTCGTCGCGGGTTCCGTCATGGATGAGCGAGGTGAGAAGCACCGTCTCAGGGCCCATCTCGTGGATCATCCGACAGGCCTTGCGCGCGTCTTCGAGTGTGCGGATCTGGCGACCTGCCAGATATTCCAATTCGAACTGGTTCGGCGTGATGATCGAGGCTCGGGTGAGCGCCTTCTCGCGGAAATAATCGGGAATGCCGGGGCGGACGAAAAAGCCTCGGCCGACATCGCCCATGACGGGATCGCAGAGCCAGCGGGTGCCCTTCGGCAGGCGGTCGAGGACAGAGAGTATGATTTCGCCGATCGCCGGATCGCCAAGATAACCGGTCAGGAGCGCATCCATCTTTTCCAGCGCGCCGAGGCTTTCCAGCCCGTCGAGAATGCTCTCGATATGGGCAGCGGAAAACACTTCGCCGGTCCATTTCAGATAACCGGTATGATTGGAAAACTGCACCGTATTGATGACGGTGACTTCGTGGCCGAGGCGCTGCAGGGGGAGCGTGGCAGCACGATTTCCCACATAACCATAGGCGACGTGGGACTGGATGGAGAGAATCTGCTTCATGGCGGGGTGCTTCGTTCAGGTGATCGAAAAACGATCCCTTTGGTGAAGCACGCCGCGCCTTGTCGCGCAATCCTATCTTGGACAGGAACGGTCAGATATCGAGATTTTCGGCAAATGCGGCGCGTTCCTGGATGAAGCGGAAGCGCGCATCGGCCTTGGTGCCCATCAGGTTGTCGACCGCCTCGCGGGTGCCTTCGAAATCCACCTCGTCGATGTCGACGCGCAAAAGCGTGCGCTTGGCCGGATCCATTGTGGTTTCCTTGAGCTGCGAGGCCATCATCTCGCCGAGACCTTTGAAGCGTCCGATCTCGACCTTCTTGCCCTTGAACACGGTTTCCATCAGTTCGGCGCGGTGGGCGTCGTCGCGGGCATAGACCGTCTTGCCACCCTGGCGGATGACATAGAGCGGCGGCACGGCCAGATAGAGATGGTTGCCGCGGATCAGTTCCGGCATTTCCTGATAGAAGAAGGTGATCAGCAGCGATGCGATATGCGCGCCATCAACGTCGGCGTCGGTCATGATGATGACGCGCTCGTAGCGAAGATCTTCCTCGCGGTATTTCGACCGCGTACCGCAGCCGAGCGCCTGTACCAGATCGGCGATCTGCTGGTTGGCGGACAGCTTTTCGCGGCTGGCGGAACCGACGTTCAGGATCTTTCCGCGCAACGGTAGAATGGCCTGGTTGGTGCGGTTACGGCCCTGCTTGGCCGAGCCGCCAGCCGAGTCACCCTCGACGATGAACAGTTCGGCTCCTTCAGCGGTATTCTGCGAGCAGTCGGCCAGCTTGCCGGGCAGGCGAAGTTTGCGTACGGCGGTCTTGCGGTTGACTTCCTTTTCCTTGCGGCGGCGAAGGCGCTCTTCGGCGCGTTCGATCACCCAGTCAAGCAGCTTTGCCGCTTCGGCCGGGTTGCCGGCGAGATAATGGTCGAAAGGATCGCGCAGCGTATTTTCGACGATGCGCTGGGCTTCGACGGTTGCGAGCTTGTCCTTGGTCTGGCCGACGAATTCCGGTTCGCGGATGAACACAGAGAGCATGCCGACGGCCGAAATCATCACGTCGTCGGTTGTAATATCCTTGGCACGCTTGTTCTGCGTCAGTTCGGCATAGTTCTTCAGGCCCTTGGTCAGCGCGATGCGGAGACCCGCTTCATGGGTGCCGCCTTCCTGGGTCGGAATGGTATTGCAATAGGAATGCAGTGCCGGATCGCCGCCATACCAGGTGATCGCCCATTCCATCGCGCCGTGGCCGCCGGTCTTTTCGGTGCGGCCGGAAAAGATCTCGCGGGTGACGGTGAAGTCCTTGCCAAGCGTGGCTGCCAGATAGTCCTTCAGGCCGCCGGGGAAGTGGAAGACCGCCTTTTCCGGGATTTCGCCGCCTTCCGGCACGACGCCGGGATCGCAACTCCAGCGAATTTCGACGCCGCCGAAGAGATAGGCCTTGGAACGGGCCATGCGGAAAATGCGACCGCCATCGAATTTGGCGCGATCGCCAAAGATCTGCGGATCGGGATGGAAGCGCACGCGGGTGCCGCGGCGGTTATGCACATCGCCGAGTTCCTGCAGACCACCCTGCGGCACACCGCGGGAAAAGGTCTGGCGATAGAGTTTGCGATTGCGGGCAACCTCGACTTCGAGAACGTCCGACAGCGCGTTGACGACCGAGACGCCGACGCCGTGCAGGCCGCCGGAGGTCTCATAGGCGTCGCCGTCGAACTTGCCGCCGGCATGCAGCTTGGTCATGATGACTTCGAGCGTCGACTTGCCGGGAACCTGCGGATGGTTTTCCACGGGAATGCCGCGGCCGTTGTCGGACACGGTGAGAAAGCCCTCGGCATCGAGATGCACTTCGATGAAATTGGCGTGACCGGCGACCGCTTCGTCCATCGAGTTGTCGATGACTTCGGCGAAGAGGTGGTGCAGCGCCTTTTCGTCCGTGCCGCCGATATACATGCCGGGGCGCATGCGCACCGGCTCAAGCCCTTCGAGAACGCGGATCGATGATGCGCCATAATCCTCGCCACCGCTTTTCAGCGGCGCAGGGCGCGGCGTGGACGGTTCGGCAACGACGGCGGGCGCGGCGGCAGCCGGCCTGGTGCTCATATCCTTGGCGCCAAGCGGCTGGGCATTGGCCGAGGGTTCACCGAAAAGATCGTTGCTGTTGTCGTCCATCTGGTCTTTCACTGCTGCCTGCCGAGGTGCCGAGGAGGAAGCCATGCCCATCTCATATTGTTTCGAATCACTTGCGATCTTGCCAAAAATCCGGCTTTTTCGCGATGCCGCATGTGCAGCTTTTATTGCCAGCAATGCTAGCTAGACCCTGCCAAGGCAAGCTTTCAAGGCATAAGGACCCAGATGAAATCCCGCATGTCCACAGTTCATTTCGTTTTCGGCGCGCTTCTCGCAGTCTGGATATCATCACTCGGTGACGTCGTCATAGCGCAGGAAGCGCCTATTCCGCCGTTCAAGGACAACCTGTTTTCCAGCCACAAGGTGCTGAAGAGTGAGGATGGCGGCGCTTACGAGGTGATGGACTATAACGAGCTGCGTGACATTAACGATCGGGACCAGGAGCCGGAGCGACGGGTGAGGGGCGCTTATGTCGACACTTCCGTTCGCCGGAGCCAAGAAAACGAGACGCTGATGCTTGGCGGCCGCAATGTCGAGGTGACGCGGGTTGGGCAATCTTCCGGTGAGCGGTTTTCGGTCATCTTCATTCACGGGCGTGGCGGCGATCGTCGTCTCGGTGTCAACGACTATTCGTTCGGCGGCAATTTCAACCGGCTGAAAAATCTCGTCGCGCGCAATGGCGGCACCTATTATTCGGTCAGCGTCCGCTCCTTCGACGACAAGGGGGCTGCGGATGTCGGCGCATTGTTGCGCCACGCGTTCGAACAATCTTCCGGCCGGCCGGTCATTCTGGCCTGCGCATCGATGGGCGGGATCGTCTGCCAGAATATTGTGCGCGACAGGGAAGCTGTCCGCTATCTCGGCGGCATGGTTCTGCTTGGTGGCCCACCGGATCAAGGGCTTGCCACAACGCCATATGCGAAACTCAAGCTGCCGATCTATTTCGGTCACGGAAGTGCCGACAGCGTCTACAGGGCTGAAGACCAAGAGAAGATTTTTCGGGGGCTGCGCGCAACCGGTTACCCTGCGCGTTTTGCGCTTTTCCAGACGGGCGGACACGGCACGCCGATCCGCATGGTGGACTGGCGCAAGGTGCTCAATTTCGTTCTGGTTGCTCACAGGTAAGTTTAGGGTAGCTCAAGCGATTTGTAGTGGCGCTTAACCGTTTGAATTTCAAAATAGACTTGTCATTTGTCGCTTATGGCGGGCGAACGGGGAAGTTTCACAAGCAAGCGCTTGAAACGGGATTGTTTTTCAGCGTACGAAAGATGCCGACCTGTCCGGGCTTCCGGATTTTAAAGCAATTGATGGCGATCCTGTTTCGAGATCGCCGATAAATTGAGGAGGATACCGTAGATGACCCCAGAAGTTCGCCCGCTTGTTGCCGGAAACTGGAAGATGAACGGCACGCGCGATGCACTCGGCGAGATCAAGGCGATGGCCGAAGGGGTAGCTGGTCCCTTGTCTGACAAGGTCGAGACACTGATCTGCCCGCCTGCAACGCTTCTTTATGTCGCGACGGCGCTCTGCACAGACAGCCCGTTGATGATCGGCGCACAGGATTGCCACCAAACTGTTTCTGGCGCACATACGGGCGACATTTCAGCGGAAATGATTGCAGATTGCTTCGGAACCCACGTCATTCTGGGTCATTCGGAGCGCCGCACCGATCATGCCGAGACCGATCAACTCGTTCGCTCCAAGGCTTCTGCAGCCTATCAGGCGGACCTGACTGCGATCATCTGCATCGGAGAAACCGCGGACCAGCGCGACAGCTATCAGACGCTGGATGTGTTGAAGCGGCAGCTGGACGGTTCTATTCCTGACGATGCGAATGCTGAAAACACCGTGATCGCCTATGAGCCTGTCTGGGCGATCGGATCGGGCCTGACCCCGACCAACGAGGACATCGCAGTCGCACATGAATTCATGCGCTCCGAGCTTACCAAGCGCTTTGGCGAGGAAGGCAAGAAGATGCGGATTCTCTACGGTGGTTCGGTCAAGCCGGGCAATGCCGCGGTGCTGATGGGCATCGCCAATGTCGATGGCGCACTGATCGGCGGGGCAAGCTTGAAAGCGGCCGACTTCCTCGCCATCTATCGGGTCTATGAAGGGCTGATCGCGGAAACCTTGTAATCAAGGCTTGGAAACCGCGATAGGCTCATGTAAAGAGCCGCCAAACTCTTGATTGTGCCCGCATAGGGCAGGGACCCGATACATGCAGACCGTTTTGATCGTCATCCATCTCATGATCGTGCTTGCGCTTGTCGGCGTAGTGCTCATCCAGCGCTCCGAAGGCGGCGGGCTTGGCATTGGCGGCGGATCCGGCTTCATGTCGGCGCGCGGCACGGCCAATGCGCTGACCCGCACGACGGCGATCCTTGCGGCGCTGTTCTTCGTCACGTCGCTGGCGCTGGGCATTCTCGCTCGTTACGATTCGCAGCCGAGTGATATCCTGAACCGTATTCCGCAGGGCCAGCAGGGCACGGGTAACGGCATTCTCGACCAGCTCGGCCCGGCACCGGTCGCACCGCCCGCACAGGCTCCGGCCGCAGGCAACGGTGTTCCGTCCGAAACCGGCGCTGCCACGCCTTCGACACCGGCTGCTCCGGCAGCAGGTCAGGCACCTGCCGCTCCGGCCGCACCCGCTGCGCCGTCGAACAGCGTTCCGACCGGCCAGTAAGGCTCAGGTCAAGACTTTCATCTCCGGCAGGCCAAAAGCCTGCCGGTTTTATTTTGTGAAGATTCCACAGCAGTTTTAGCGATCGGCGAAATTTGTGCTGGCGGAATCGTGTGTGAAAAGGTAACCGGTGACTCCCATGGCGCGATATGTATTCATCACAGGCGGCGTGGTTTCTTCCCTAGGGAAGGGAATTGCGGCCGCGGCCCTCGGAGCTTTGCTTCAAGCGAGGGGTTACCGGGTTCGGCTGAAGAAGCTCGATCCTTATCTCAACGTTGATCCGGGCACTATGAGCCCGACCCAGCACGGCGAAGTCTTCGTCACCGATGACGGTGCCGAGACGGATCTCGATCTCGGTCACTACGAACGCTTTACCGGGCGCTCGGCGACCAAGACCGACAACATCACCACCGGCCGGATCTACAAGAACATCATCGACAAGGAACGCCGCGGCGATTACCTCGGCGCGACCGTTCAGGTCATTCCGCACGTGACGAACGAGATCAAGGATTTCGTCACAGAAGGCAATGACGACTATGACTTCGTTCTCTGCGAAGTCGGCGGCACGGTCGGCGATATTGAAGCGATGCCGTTCATGGAAGCGATCCGCCAGGTCAACAATGACCTGCCGCGCGGCACTGTGATTTATGTCCACCTGACGCTGATGCCGTATATTTCGGCAGCCGGCGAATTGAAGACCAAGCCGACCCAGCATTCGGTGAAGGAACTGCAGGCGCTCGGTATTCATCCCGACATCCTGCTGGTGCGTGCCGACCGGGAAATCCCGGAAGCAGAACGCCGCAAGCTTTCGCTGTTCTGCAACGTGCGTGAATCGGCCGTTATCCAGGCGCTCGATGTCGCCAATATCTATGACGTTCCGATCGCCTATCACAAGGAAGGCCTCGACAACGAAGTGCTGGCCGCCTTCGGCATAGAGCCTGCTCCGAAGCCGCGTCTCGACCCGTGGGAAGATGTCTGCAGCCGCATCAGGACGCCGGAAGGCGAAGTCACGATCGCGATCGTCGGCAAATATACGGGTCTCAAGGATGCCTATAAGTCGCTGATCGAGGCGCTGCATCACGGCGGTATCGCCAACCACGTCAAGGTCAAGCTCGAGTGGATCGAGTCGGAAGTTTTCGAAAAGGAAGATCCGACCCCTTACCTCGAAAAGGTCCATGGCATTCTGGTGCCCGGCGGTTTTGGCGAGCGCGGTTCGGAAGGCAAGATCCTTGCCGCCCAGTTTGCCCGCGAACGCAAGGTGCCGTATTTCGGCATCTGCTTCGGCATGCAGATGGCGGTGGTGGAAGCCGCCCGTCATCTGGCCGGCATCGACAAGGCCTCGTCCACGGAATTCGGCCCGACGTCGGAACCCGTGGTTGGCCTGATGACCGAATGGGTCAAGGGCAATGCGCTGGAGAAGCGCGCGGCAGCCGGCGACCTCGGCGGCACGATGCGTCTCGGCGCTTACAATGCCGCGCTTAAGAAGGAAACGAAGATCGCCGAGATCTACGGTTCGACCGAGATTTCGGAACGCCATCGTCACCGCTACGAAGTCAATGTCGACTACAAGGACCGGCTGGAAAGCTGCGGCCTCGTCTTCTCCGGCATGTCTCCGGACGGCGTTCTGCCTGAAACGGTGGAATATCCGGATCACCCGTGGTTCATCGGCGTTCAGTACCACCCGGAACTGAAGAGCCGCCCGCTCGACCCGCATCCGCTGTTTGCAAGCTTCATCGAAGCCGCGCTGGAACAGAGCCGGCTGGTGTAATAGACCAGTCTACGGGTGTGAGTACACGTTGATTCGCGTCTAGGTTGGTGTTTTGAGGGGTGCAGCTTCGTTGTGCCTGTAGCCTGATCTGCCATCATCCCGCTGACCTGTAATAGGAGGCGGGATGATGCTTTCACTGAGACCGGAATTTTTCAGGGCCAGATTGGCCCAGCGACACTTCAGCCGTGGACTTCAGGCCATCGAGTGGGTCGCGCTGATCGGTATCATATTTATCTCTACCCTTGTTGTTCTGATGGCCATATCCGTGGCGATTTCCGGAGATGAAGTGAACGACAAACTGTTCTATCGGTCGCTTTCTGTGGGATTCGCTTGCGTCTTTGCGGCGAGCTCTCTCGGTGCCGCTTTCGGATTTATTTTCGGTATTCCACGTGTTCTTCAGCGTCGGCCCGGCAGCATCGAAAAGGGGCAGCAGTTCGCCATCACCGAGAAAACCGGCAGTCAGCTTTTTTTCACGAATACGAGCCTTGAGGAAATATCAGACTGGCTGACCAAAATCATCGTCGGTATCGGGCTCGTTCAGTTTACAACGATACTTGAATCCATCCATTCGGCGTCACTGTTTGCTGCGGCATTTGTCTACGATCAAATACCGACATTGGAACCTCCTACCGGAGCCAACTCGACACGCTGGCTGGTCGCCAATCATCCGATCAGTTCTTTTCTTTTCGCGCTCATCATTACGAGCCTGCTGTCGACATGTCTTTTCGTCTATGTCGAGATGCGCACGCGCGTAACCCGAATATTCCTCGTTACCGAAAAAGAGGTGGCCGGAACCGGCTCGGACGCCAAAATCTCCATGCCGAAACTGATTGGCGATATTCCGGATTCGGGGGGCTCTATCGGGAAAAAGATCGAAGGGGGTGGCACACAGCATTTTCTAACGCTGCTTGAGCCCTCCACCGAGGAACGGGCGCTTGCAACGACGTCCTGGGATCAACTTGATGGCCCCGCTCAGATCGGCACATGGGCCGTGGCTCAGGCAAAGGACAAGAATTTTCAGGTTGCTGAAGATGCCCTTCGCGAGGCTCTGAAACTTGCGCCTGGTAACGTCAACTTGCTGCAGAGGCTGGCCGAACTGAGGCTTGTCAGAAGAAACGATCAGGGCTTTGTCGAGACGATGAACGAGCTTGCTGCTCAAAAGGTCAGCATGGCCCCCGATCTGCAGGCACTGTTCGAAAAGGCGTTGCTGGTTGCCCTTTATCTTTCAGGGCGCGACAGCGTCGAGAAGGCCATCCACATCTCGAAGGTTCTGATCGACCACCCGCCGGTCAAAGCGATCACATATCTCCACCGCGCCTGCGCCTTGGGGCAGAAATACGCATTTCTGGATAGCGAGACTGCGGAGGCACAGAAGGTTCGGAAAAGTGCTTTGGATGCACTTCGGATGGTTGCCGAATTGGTGCCGGATCCGATGGCTTGGGAACGTGTGCTGATGAGGCAGCTTTACGATCCGGAACGTTTCAACGGAAACCGTAATGAAGACGATCTCACGACATTCAGAGGTGACAGGGAATTCGAAGACCTCATCACGGAAGGGGTTGAGTAGGCTGATCCGTCCCAGGTTAGCTTGCCCCGCCGCTCATCCTCGCTCTGTGGCATTCGCATCACTGACCGCCTTCAGCAGCGTGAGCATCGCGCCATTCAACGGCGTTGGAATGTCGTGTCGTCTGGCCGCCGCAACCACGGCGCCGTTCAGCGCCTCGATTTCCAGCGGGCGTGCGGCGAGGCAATCGAAATACATCGAGGTGCCTGCTTCGGCGGGATAGCCCAGAAACGTCTCAAGGATGGATTCCGCCTCGTTGTCGCGCAGTTGCGCTCCCTCTGCCCAGCCAACCACGACGGCCTCACGCAGAATGCCAAGGGACAGGTCCTGTATGTCCGATCTCTGGAAGACGCCAAGCCTCTGGCGCGTCAGGGCGGTGATCGGGTTGGCGATGACGTTGACCAGCAATTTACGCCATTGATAGGTGATGAATTCCGCGCTTATGCCGACATCGATCGGCGTGCCGTCGAAAAGGGCCGCGAAGGCACCGGCCTGCGGCCCTGCCGGAACGAGCAGATCGTGGCCGCTTATATGGCGGAGCCGGACGTGGTCCGGGGCAAGACGTTCGCCATTGTAATAGACGATTGCGGGAAGAACGGTGGCACCCTTTGCGTAAGGTCCGACGCGTTCCTCATGGGCAATGCCGTTCTGCAGCACGGCGATTGTCGTCTTCGAGGTACAGAGCTTCTCCAGCCAGGGTGCGGCGGAGGCGACATCCTGAGCCTTGGTGCAAAGGATCGCCCAGTCGACCGGTTCGGCCATGTCTGGTTCCGTCAGCGTCTTCAGTCGTATCCGGCTACTGTCTTCGTGATGGTCGAAGGTCAGCGTATCGATCTGCCTGCGGGCACAGACCGTGACGTCGTTCTCCGGTGACAGGCTGAGGCATGCGGCGGCAACACCGCCGATCCCGCCCAGTCCGACGACCGCAATTTTCCGTCCCGCCATGGCCTGTCCTCCATTTCCCAGGAGGAGCAGATTAGTCGCTGCGGATGGAGGTGAAAACGCCAATCGCTGCCGCTTCGGTACGCTTCAGCCTTTCAGCCCTTTGTAAGCCGCCAGCGCCCGGTCACGCGCCAGACCGTGATTGACGATGGGGTTCGGATAGGTTTTGCCGAGATCCACGCCGGCCTTTTCCAGAACATGATCCGGTGCCTCGAAGGGCTTGTGGATGTATTTCTTCGGCAAATTCCTCAGTTCCGGTACGAAATGACGGACATAATCGCCGTCGGGATCGAATTTTTCGCCCTGCAGGATCGGGTTGAAGATACGGAAGAAGGGGGAGGCGTCGGCACCGGAGCCTGCCACCCATTGCCAGTTGGCAGTGTTGCTGGCCGGATCGGCATCGAGCAGCGTATCGCGGAACCATTCCTCGCCGCGCCGCCAGTCGATCAAAAGGTCCTTGATCAGAAAGGATGCCGTGATCATCCGCACGCGGTTGTGCATGTAGCCGGTCTGCCAGAGTTCGCGCATGCCGGCATCGACGATCGGATAACCAGTCAGCCCCTTGGTCCAGGCGTTAAAATCGGTGGCGTCGAATTCCCATTCGAAAGCGTCGAATTTCTCGTCCCAGTTTTTTGTCCGCAGGTCGGGGAATTCGACCAGCAGATTGTAGCAGAAGTCGCGCCAGGCCAGTTCCTTGCGGTAATGCACCAGATCGTCCCGATGTTTTTCCGCCAAACCATTGGTGGCGTGCCAGATGCGGGCTGGAGAAATCTCGCCGAGCGCCAGATGCGGGGAAAGTTTCGACGTCGCCTCGATCGCGGGAAAATCGCGGCCGCGTTTGTAGTCGTGCAGGTCGGCATCGATGAGGTCTTCCAGCCTTTCGCGAGCGCCGGCCTCGCCGGGTGTCCAGTGCTCGGAAAAGCCTTTTGCCCAGTTGGGTTTGGTCGGCAGCAGGTTCCAGCCGTCAAGCGCTTCGGAGCGGGGATGGCTTGCGGGCGACGCGATGCTCTCCGGGGCGTCGATCGGTTCATGCGGCTCGTGCAGCTTCTGCATGGCGTTCCAGAACGGCGTATAGACCTTGAAGGCATTGCCGGAGCCGGTGCGGATCATCTTCGGATCGTGCAGCAACTGGTCGTGGAAGGCGCGAATGGCGATGCCGGCATCCTTCAGCGCTATGGCGATCTCGCGGTCCACCGATGTGCGTTCATAGGCGCGGTTGACATAGACCGTCTTCGCCCCGGTTTTTCCGGCCATATCGATGATGACTTCATCGGCCTTGCCGGTGGCAAGCGTCAGGTCGCTGCCCAGTGACTTCAGTCTAGCCTTGAGCGCCGCCAGCGAATGGTGCAGCCACCAGGCCTGTGCCGCGCCAAGCGGGCCGATATCGGGCTGTTCGGGCTCGCGGATATAGAGCGGGATGATCGGGCCGTCGGCATCGATCGCTGCATGGAGCGCTGCGTTGTCGTCAAGGCGCAGATCCTTGCGGAACCAGAGGATGGCGGGGGCGGGGTTTTGGTCTGGCACGATCTACTCCGTTTGGGCATTCATGCCCAAGCTTACGGATTTTTCGCCCGTCTGGATCAGTCGAAAGGACGGATGAGCAAAATGCGGCAAGGCTCGCCGGCGGCGACTTCCGGCGCATGCGCCTCCCGAATGACCAGACCATCGGCATGGGCAAAAATCTTCATCATCGACGAATCCTGTTTCGGATTGGCGTCGGCTACCAGATTGCCGCGTTCATCGCGGCTGATTTTGGCGCGCAGATAATCCTGTCGCTGGTCATTTGCTGCAAGTGGCCTTGCCGTGATGCCCTGAACTTCGCGCCTGCGCTCCGGCAGGTGGGCGAGGCGGCGCAGCAAGGGCTCCAGAAACAGCATGCCGGTGACCATGCTGGCAACCGGGTTTCCGGGCAGGCCGAGAACATGCATGCCGTCCAGCGAGCCGACCATCAGCGGTTTTCCCGGCCGCATGGCGATGCGCCAGAAATCGAGTTCCATGCCGGAGGCTCTTAGCGTCGACTGGACCAGATCATGATCTCCGACCGATGCGCCGCCGAGGGTGACGAGGATATCGGCTCCGGCATCTCGAGCGCGCTGAATGGCGGCGGAGATGGCATCCTGACTGTCCGGGGCAATGCCGAGATCCAAAACCTCGCCGCCATTATCGCGCACGAGGGCGGCGGCACCGAAGGTGTTGGAGGCGATGATCTGCGCCGGGGCGGGAGTGCCGCCTGGTTGTATCAGCTCGTCACCGGTGGCGAGGATCGCTACTATCGGCCTGCGAAACACGGGCAACGTCGGGTGGTTCATTGCCGCTGCGACAGTCAGATGCGAAAAATCTAAGACCGTGCCTGCCTTCAGTACCGTCTCTCCCTCGGCAAAATCCTGACCGCGGGGACGGATATGTCGCCCTGCGGTGACTTCGAATGTCGTGCGGATACGGTCTTCGCCGATCTTTTCGGCATCCTCCTGAATGAGGATCGTGTCGGCCCCTTTGGGGACTGGAGCGCCGGTAAAGATGCGGATGGTTTCGCCGCGGCCAAGAGTGCCTCCGAACGCGTGGCCGGCGGCGGCACTGCCGATGACGGTCAGTTCGGAGCCGACCTGCGGCGCGTCGGCTGCAGCCAGCGCATAACCGTCCATGGCGGAGGAGTTGAACGGCGGCTGGGTCAATCTTGCCTGAATGTCTGAGGCGAGCACACGCGTTGCAGCCTCACCGAGAGGCACGGTCTCGACTCCGGTAACCGGATGAGTGCGGGAGAGCAGGCGGGCCTTGGCGTCTGATACGGGCAAAAGCGCCATGGCGAAATCTCCTCGGGTTTTAAGCTTTGTAGTGGCCGGATTTGCCGCCGGTCTTTTCCATGAGCCTTATGCCGCCGATTTCCATCGCCTTATCGGCAGCCTTGGCCATGTCGTAGATCGTCAGGCAGGTGACGGAGACGGCGGTGAGCGCTTCCATCTCCACCCCGGTCTTGCCGGTGAGTTTTGCGGTGGCGGCTACGCGCAGGCCGGGCAGGGCTTCGTCCTCGGTGATCTCGACCGAGACCTTTGTCAGCATCAGCGGATGGCAGAGCGGAATGAGGTCGGACGTCTTCTTGGCGGCCATGATGCCGGCAAGCCGCGCGGTGCCGATGACATCGCCCTTCTTGGCATTGCCTTCGCGGATCAGCGCCAGCGTTTCCGGCAGCATGCGGACAAAGCCTTCTGCGGTCGCCGACCGGCTGGTTTCAGCCTTGTCGCCGACATCGACCATATGCGCCTCGCCGGCCTGATCGATATGGGTAAGCTTGTTGTCGCTGTCAGCCATCACTCAGCTGCCATCGTGCCTGTTTCGCCGGTCAGGAGCGCCCGCGTTGCCGCTGCCACATCGTCCTTGCGCATCAGGCTTTCGCCGACAAGGAAGGTGCTGATGTCGACCTTTTGCAGGCGTTGGCAATCCTCGTGGGTGAAGATGCCGCTTTCTCCGACAAGCAGCCGATCTTCGCCGGTGACCATGGCGGAGAGACGCTCGCTGGTCGAAAGGCTGACCTCGAAGGTGCGAAGATTGCGATTGTTGACACCGACGAGCGGCGAGGGAAGCTTTAGCGCCCGTTCCATCTCGGCTTCGTCATGCACCTCGATGAGGCTGTCCATGCCGAGTTCTGTCGCGGTTTCATAGAGCGCCATCGCCTCGTCGTCGGAAAGCGATGCCATGATGATCAGGATGCAGTCTGCACCCCAGGCGCGCGCTTCATAGACCTGATAGGGTTCGAACATGAAATCCTTGCGCAGCGCGGGTAGCGCGCAGGCATTGCGTGCGGCGACGAGGAATTCCGGTGCGCCCTGAAAACTCGGCGTATCGGTGAGGACCGAAAGGCAGGCAGCGCCGCCGGCTTCATAGGCGGCCGCCAGGGCCGGCGGATCGAAATCCGGGCGGATGAGGCCCTTAGACGGGCTTGCCTTCTTGATCTCGGCGATCAGGCCGAACTGGCCGGCCTGCTTCTTGGCCTGCAGTGCCTTGAGGAAACCGCGCGCGGCGGGTTGATCGGCTGCGCGCGCCTTGATTTCGGCAAGCGGAACGGCGGCCTTGGCGGCTTCGATCTCGACGCGCTTATAGGCTTCGATCTTCTGCAGGATATCGGCCATGGTCCTATTCCTTCTCGTTGGAGACCGCCACGAGCCGGTCGAGTGCTGCAGAGGCCTTGCCGCTTTCAAGCGAGGTGGTGGCGAGCTGCATGGCATCTTTCAGCGTTTCCGCCTTGCCCGCAACCACGAGAGCTGCTGCGGCATTGCAGAGGGCGATATCGCGATAGGCGTTTTTCGCACCACCGAGGACCGCACGCAGGGCAGCGGCATTGGCTATGCCATCGCCGCCTTTGAGGTCCGCAAGTGTTGCTGCGGGTACACCGAAATCGGCCGGCGACAGTTCGAATTCGCGGATCTTTCCGCTTTCGAGCGCCACGACCTGCGTCGTGCCCGTCGTGGTGATCTCGTCGAGACCCTGGCCGTGAACGACCCAGACGGTTTCCGATCCCATTTCACGCAGTGTCTCGGCAATCGGCATCAGCCATTGCGGGGAATAGACGCCGAGCAGCTGGCGTTTTGCGCCGGCCGGATTGGAGAGGGGGCCAAGCAGATTGAAGATCGTGCGGGTGCCGAGCTCCACCCGGCTCGGGCCGACATGGCGCATCGCCGCATGGTGCATCGAGGCGAACATGAAGCCGATACCTGCCTCGCGGATGCAGCGGGCGATCTGGTTGGCGCCGATCTCCAGGTTGACGCCGAGCGCCGACAGCGCGTCGGCGGTGCCGGATTTCGAGCTGAGCGCCCGGTTGCCGTGCTTGGCGACAGTCAGGCCTGCACCCGCCGCGATGATCGCGGCGAGCGTCGAGATGTTGTAGGTTCCTGCGCCATCACCGCCGGTGCCAACGATGTCGACGGCATCAGCCGGTGCGTCGACACGCAGCATCTTGGCGCGCATGGTGGAAACGGCGCCGGTCATTTCGGCAACCGTTTCGCCCCGCACTCTCAGCGCCATCAGGAAGGCCCCGATCTGCGATGGCGTTGCCTCGCCGGACATGAGAATTCCGAAGGCGTCCTGCGCCTCTTCGCGGGAAAGCGATTCGCCGGTGGCAACCTTGGCGAGGAACGGTTTCAAGTCAGGCATTTTACGGCATCCGCTTCAATTACTGGACTGTGGCTGCAGACTGTTCGAGGACGGCCTGGTTGATCGACACGCCGTAACGGTCCTTCAGGCTGTTGACCATCTGATCGAGCATGTCGTCACCGGCAGACTCCGCCAGGCGCTGAAGCTGCGGGTCGTTGGCCAGTTCGTCGGACGGAGCCTGATCGACAGCCGTTACCTTCATCAGCATGCGGCTTTCGCGGTCTGCGGCAAGGGCTGTGGCGGTGGTCTCGACCGGGCCGGAGAAGGCGGCAGTGATCGCTTCCGCGCCGAAGATCGCATCTTCGGCATTGCGGCGCAGGCCGGTCTTGGTTTCTACCGCGATGCCGAGATCCTCGGCGATGGCAGCCAGCGTTTCGCCCTTGTCGAGACGGGCCTTGAGCTCTGTCGCCTTGGCGGTCAATGCCTGGCTCTGCTGTTCGGCAGTCCAGTCGACCACGACCTTTTCGCGCACTTCGTCCAGCGCGCGTTCGCGCTCCGGCGTAATGTTCAGGACTTCGAACCAGACATAACCGACATTGCCGAGGTTGACCGGGATCGTGTCCTGGCCGGGTTCGGTGCGGAACACTTCGGCGATCAGGTTGTTGGCCGCGGGAAGGTTTGCGATTGGCTGTTCCTTCTCGTCCTGGCCCGATGCATCGGCCGTCACGGTCACGAACTTGAGGTTCAGGTCCTTGGCTGCGTCCTCGAGCGTTGCGCCACCGCCGCGCAGATCTTCGAAGCGATCATGAGCAGTGGTCATTTCGCGCGAAGCGGCGGCAACGGCGATCTGCTGGCGGAGTTCGTCCTTCACCTCGTCGAAGCTGCGGGTGCTTTCCGGGCGGATGTTGGAAATGCGCAGGATGGCCGAGCCGAACGTGCCCTTGATGACGGGGGTAATGCCGCCATTCGAGGATACCTTGAAGGCCGGTTCGGCCCAGGCCGGATCCGGAATGCTTTCCTTGGTGAAGTCGCCGAGATGGACGTCGGCCGGGGTCTTGCCCTGATCCTTGATGACCTGGTCGAAAGTGGTCGTCCCGTCACGCAGCTGGGTGGCCGCGGCATCCGCCATTTCCTTGTTCGGGAAGGTCAGCTGCTCGATGGTGCGGGTTTCATGCGTCTTGTAGCCGTCCTTGCGCTTGTCGTATTCGGCGCGCAGCTCGTCATCGGTAATCGAAGAGGCGTCGGCAATGTCGCTCGGCTCAAGCTTCACATAGGCGAAATTGCGGTATTCGGGCGCACGGTAACGGGCCTTGTTGGCGTCGAACCAGGTGGTCAGAACGTCATCCGCCGGAGCCTTGACCGGATCGATATTGGCGTTGGACAGAAGCAGGTAATCTACGGTGCGGGCTTCGTCACGATACTGCTTGAGCGCATCAAGCATGACCTGCGGCGCCTTGAAACCGTCGGAGACCGCTTCCACGACCTGACTGCGAACGGCGACCTTGCTGCGTTCCTCGATATAATCGTTTTCACGCAGGCCGGCATTGCGCAGGCGCGAGGCGAAAAGGTCATGGTCGAACTGGCCGTTGGTCCCCTTGAAGGCTGGGTCTTCGGCGATCAGGTTTGCCAGGCGATCCTGCGAAAGGCCGAGATTCATGTCGTCGGAAAGCTGGTCGAGGGCGGCGCCCGCGGCGAGCTGGGTCAGAACCTCACGGTCGATGCCGAAGGAGCGAGCCTGCTGGGCGGTCAGCTGCGTGCCGAACTGGCGGCTCAGATTGGCGATCTGACGCTGATAGGCAAGCCGGAACTGCTCTGTGGAAATTTCCTGATCGCCGACCGTCATGACGGTGTTCGCATTCGAAGCGATAAGCGACTGGCTGCCGCCCCAGACGGCAAACGAGGCAACCAGGAGCAGAAGCAGAGACTTCGCGACCCAAGAGCGGGCGGCGTTTCTGAGAGAATCAAGCATCGATCAACATACCTAAAGACAGTCTGCCGCGCAGTTGTGGCGGATGAAGCACTGTCTCTAGAACAAACTTAGCCGGAATAGAAGGCACCGGCGATGAAAAGGCCGCGAGCGGCGGCGCGGCTCTGCGTTCCATCAAAAAATTGGATGCAGCCGTAAGCGCCATGCGGGTAAAGCCGGCATGGTAAAAGCGGGAATGGGGCAGGCAGTGGCATTCAGTGGGTGGGTAGATGGTTGATCTGCCTGCCCCGGCCAATTCTTCAGGGCTTTCGAGACGTGTCAGTTCCCGTCTGCCCCGATCTTTCGACCATCACCGGAAAACCGAGCCGAGACCCGTTGAACGAGGAAGGCCGGTTCGCGAACCCGGTTTCCCATCCGATGACGAGCCGATTCTCGCCCATGGCGCGGCCGCGGGGATGAACGAAAGGCTGCGCCGCGGCCAAGTGGCTGCGGCGACACGCATTTAATTTTCGTGACGGCCGCTATCGTCCCCGCACTGCCCGCTGCAGGGATCGGAAGCAGGGCGCTACTTGGTGAAGATGAAGAAGGCACCGAGCGCGATGAAGCCGAAGCCGATCGCCTGTTTCCAGTGGAACGATTCGCCCAGATAGAAGACCGAGAAAATCACGAAGACCGAGAGCGTGATGATTTCCTGGATCGTCTTCAACTGGGCGGCATTGAAATAACCGTAGCCGATGCGGTTTGCCGGCACCTGGGCGCAATATTCGAAAAAGGCGATCGCCCAGCTCGCCAGAATGACGAGATAGAGCGGCTTGTTCTCGAACTTCAGGTGGCCATACCAGGCAAAGGTCATGAAGACGTTCGAGAGGATAAGAAGGCCGATGGTCAGAACGGGGGTGAGTGAGAAGCTCATTCTGTTGGGGGTCCGGAGATGAGCGAGGAGGGGGCGTGAGGCCGCCTCTCTGCGATTAGTGCAGGGTTTCCATGACGGGGGTTTCGTCATCCATGATGCTGAGCGCCTGGAAAAGGGCCTCAACGAGAATGTCGGTCAGGCCGTCCATGTCGTTTTCCTGCAGGAATAGCGCAATAGACTGGTCGGACGGCTGGCTCGCGTGGTCAAGTTTCTCAGACATTCATGTCCCTTTCATTTGTCCTCATGACGTGTGGGACATGTTTGGGTGCTTCGGCTTGCGCCGGGCTGGCCAACAGGGTGACGCTTCGGCCTTTGCTACCGATCGTTAGGCATAATCTTCTCCTAACATATTGTCCCAAAACCGGACGGCAAGGCCTTGAATCGGAACCGAAAGGTTTTTGACGGGTTCACCTTTTGTGAAGGTCTGGCGGCGAAAGTGCCTTCATGTACGGGCGATTCGGCCCATCGAGTATGGAGATGGCATGACACTGCTGCAGTTCCCCGCCGACCGGCGGACCGCCGACGTAAGGCGATGCGCCGACGCTCTTCAGCGTCTTCACGGTGAAGAGGCAAACCGTTTCTGGCGCACCGAAATGGCACAGTTCGCCAAGGGGTTCCGGGCGCAGGGTGTCGAGGACGAAGAGATCCGCCATCAGGCAGCGATCTTCATGCATGCCGTGCAGATGGAACTGCAGATGGCGTTTGCCGAAGACGAGCGCGACGCATCGGCATACTGACGAATTGTCGGTGTTTGCCGGTAATTCTGTACCTTCATTCGTGGCGGAGTGCGTCGATCGGGTTCAACTGGGCTGCGCGACGGGCAGGAAAATAGCCGAAGATCATGCCGATCGCGGCTGAGAAGAGAAACGCAAGCAGGATGATCGTCGGGCTTGCGACGAAGGGGACTTCGAGGAAAATGACGACCCCGTAGGCAAGAGCAAGGCCGGTGATGATGCCGGTCACGCCGCCGAATATCGACAGCATCACGGCTTCCACCAAAAACTGCGTGAGGACCTGGTTTTCCAGAGCGCCGATTGCAAGCCGGATGCCGATTTCGCGGGTGCGCTCGGTGACTGAGACCAGCATGATATTCATGATGCCGATACCGCCCACGAGCAGGCTGACGGCAGCGACCGCGCCGAGAAGGCCGGTCAGAAGCATCGTCGTGCCGGTCATTGCGGCTGCAATCTGCGACATGTCGTTGACGGAAAAGTCGTCGTCGCGGCCGATGGCGATTCGGCGACGTTCTCTCAGCAGGCTTTCGACATCCGCCTGAACTTTTGCGGTCGAGACGCCGTCCTGGGCGGAAAGGACGATGCTGGATATGGTCGTGGTGCCGCCGATGCGGCGCTGATGCAGCTTGAGCGGCATGATGACCGTGTCGTCCTGATCGTCACCCATGCCGGACTGACCCTTGACGGCAAGCACGCCTATGACCGGGCAGGAGACGTTGCTGACGCGAATGCTCTGGCCGACCGGATCTGCCGCGCCGAACAGTTCACGGCGCGTCGTTTCGCCGATGATGCAGGCCGCCTGGCTTCCGCGGTCCTCGTTTGGCAGAAAATCCCGTCCGAGTGCCAATTCCCAATCCTGGGCGATGAGATAATCACTCGTCGTGCCGATGACGCTGGTGGAGCGATTGGCGCCGCCGGCAATGACGGTCGCCGTGCCACGGTTGATCGGGGCAACCGCGCGCAGGCCGCTCACCTGATCGCGGATAGCTGTGATGTCATTATCGGTGAAGCGTTTGGCCTCGGCGCTTGCCCGGCCAGGACCCCATTGGCCAGGACGGACGAAAAGCGTGTTTGTCCCCAGCCGCGAGAGCTCGTCGCGCACCTTGGCGGTGGTGCCATTACCGATCGTGACCATGGCGATGACGGCTGCAACGCCGATGACGACGCCGAGCACGGTGAGGAAGGAGCGCAGCATGTTGCGGCTGATGGCGCGCCAGGCGAGTTTTGCCGTCTCAAACCACATGGGAGGCTTCCTTTACCTGCGTTTCGTCGCTGACGAGATGGCCATCGACGAAGCGGAGGAGGCGTCTCGCATAGGCGGCAATGTCCTCCTCATGGGTGACCATGATCACGGTGATGCCGTTTTCGCGGTTCAGCCTCGTTATCAGATCCATAATCTCGATGCTCGTCTTGGTGTCGAGATTGCCGGTCGGTTCGTCGGCCAGAAGGACGGCCGGGTCGGTGACGATGGCTCTGGCGATGGCGACGCGCTGCTGCTGGCCGCCGGACAGTTCCTGGGTCGTGTGGCCCTCGCGTCCGCGAAGACCGACCTGCTCCAATGCCGCCATGGCCCGGCCCCGTCTCTCGGCATGGCTCATGCCGCGATAGACCAGTGGAAGCTCGACATTTTCGACTGCTGACGTGCGGGCGAGAAGATTGAACCCCTGAAAGACGAAGCCGAGCATGTGCCGACGCAGCAGGGTCAGTTGCGCGCGGCTGAAGCCGCTCGTCGGGATGCCCTGGAATATGTATTCGCCGGAGGACGGGAGGTCGAGGCCGCCGATGATGTTCATCGCCGTCGATTTGCCGGAACCGGACGGCCCCATGATCGAGACAAACTCACCCTGTGCGATCGTCAGGTCTATCTTGTCGAGCGCGCGAATGGTCGCTTCGCCCCGGCCATAGACTTTTGAGACCTGTTTGAATGCAATGAGGGGAGCTGTCATCGTCAGTCTCCCGTCAACGACCACGGATTGTGGCTTCGGTGATCAATTGGTCGCCATCCTTCAGGTCCTCCGATTTGACGACGGTGAACTGGCCATCGGTCGGGCCCATCTCGACGGGGACGCGCTGCGGCGTGCCATTGCGTAAGGCCCATACCGAACGGCTTGCCGCTGCCGCATCGTTGCGGCTACCGCGATTTCCGCGCGGACGGGGCGGGGAGAAGAGGCGCGACAGGAAGCTGCCGCGTGGCTGCATGTTCGATGGCGGCGAATAGCGCAGCGCCGCATTGGGCACGAGCAGCGCACCAGTGACCGATTGCACGGTGATGTCCGATGTCGCGGTCATGCCGGGGCGCAGGAGCAGGTCTTCGTTATCGACCGTCAGGATCGCCTTGTAGGTGACGACATTGTTGACGGTTTCCGAGGCGAAACGGACGGCCTCGATTCTCGCCGGAAAGTGTCGGTCGGGATAGGCATCGACAGAGAATTTCGCCTCCTGTCCTTCCGTGACCTTGCCGACATCGGCCTCATCGACGGCGACCTGGAGTTCCATGTGTCTGAGATCGCCGGCAATGGTGAAAAGCACGGGTGCGTTGAGGGACGACGCGACGGTTGCGCCCGGATCGACATCGCGGGTCAGAACGACGCCGTCGATCGGCGAGACGATCTTCAGCTTGGAGAGATTGACTTCGGCCAGGCGCAGGCTCGCTTCGGCCGAAAGCACGGCCGCCTCGTTGATTTCCGTCGTCGCAATCGCCGAATCATATGCATATTTGGCAGCGTCCAGATCCTGCTGGCTGGAAATGCGATTGCTGACCAGCGAGGTCAGGCGGTCGAAGCTGATCTTTGCGGAAGCTGCTTCGGCCTGCGCCTTCAGGACATTGGCTTTTGCAGAAGCAAGCTGGGCTCTGGCGCTCTGGACATCGGCTTCCTGCTTGTTGGTGTCGAGTTCTAGCAGGATCTCGCCCGCCTTGACCGGGCTGTTATAGGTGACATTGACCTTGCGCACGGTGCCCGACAATTCGCTGGATATATCGACCTGATCGGTTGGCTGGATCGAGCCGGTGGCGGTGACGATCACCTGCAGATCGCCGGTCTTGGCAGCCTGCGTCGTATAGTCGAACTGCTGGCCGTCGCTCGAGCCGAAGAAATGCATGCCGAGGCCGCCGCCTATCAGCAGCAGACAGAGCGCAATCAGCCACTTGCCGCGGCCGCGCTTGCGGTTCTGGCCGGAGGTTGCCAGGATCGCGGCGATATCCGGGGCGTCCGGCTTGCCGGATGTGGCGGGATCGGTAGGAGCGTTCACTTCTCAGCCTCGTTCTTCATCGGGTCCGCTCTGCTTTCATCGGCACCGGCTCATCTCATTCCCGGCCAACCAGCGGGCGCAGAATCTCACGCGCTCCATGCCATGAAACGCGCTGTGGGAGAAATTAAATAACCGTAAGTTGTCGGTGAGCGCCGCTCCAATGACAGGAATCAACCGGGATATACGGTCCGCCGAATCAATATGGCCGGGCTTGCGTGAAGCGCCGGCCATAACCTGTCTGCGGGTATATCTATTGCCTGCTGCTCGGTACGCCAAAACGTTCGGGCAGGAATGCCGTCTGCGTCTGCTCTCCGCTCAGCCGGTCCGTTTTGACCGGATTTCCGGGGTGAGGGGGAATCAACGCAGAGAAGATTGCCAGGGCTCCGGCAATAAGGGTCGCCAGAACAATCACTTCAGTGCTGCGTCTCATCTGGATTTCTCCTTCGTTTCAATGAAAGGGAAAACAAGGATTTCGATGTCGTTCCTTCTCGGCGCGCTGCGCTTGCATAGCGTGTCGGGATGTAAAGGAAGGAGATGCCCTGCGGATGATGACGCGCTGTCAGTGCTTGCCTTCGACCTAGCTGTTGGCCGAAAGTTCGCTCGGGGATGCCATGATCTGCTGCTCACCGATCGAGCGATCCATGTATTTGAAGCCGAGGATGCTCAGGACAGACGCGATAAGAATAACGAATATAATCCGCATGGAAGTCTCCTTCGGCGGCAATAACACGCTGGCGAAACACTTGTTCCGTCTAGTGTGACGCCAAGGCTGCATATCGTATTGAAGAATTGTATCGAAAACGGGTGAAACGTTACCGCCTCTCTTGCGAGGGAAACCTTTCGAATGGTGAGAGCACGCTTTGGAGGAAAGCGTGATCAGGGTATCCCGCCGTTTGCGAATGCTTGCACCCGTCTTTGGTTGCGTGACAATATATCACGTTGGAGGCTGGGAACCCCTATGGAACCTTGCTCCCTGCACCGATATCGCTCGCGAGTCCGTGTGCAGTCCGGTCAGGAGCGATCAGTCGGTTCCAGTGTGAGGAGGTCACGGGAATGTCTGCTTTGAGAATGCACGGTCCATGGGCCGTGCTGGGTATCGTCGGCGCGCTATGCCTCGCCGTTCTGGCTACGCAACGAGGGGAGCCCGTCAACGCGCTCTGGATCGTCGTGGCCGCGATCAGTATCTACCTGGTCGCCTATCGTTACTACAGCCTATACATCGCCGAACATGCGATGCGTCTCGATCCGAGACGATCCACGCCGGCTGTCCGTCTGAACAACGGCCTCGATTTCGTGCCGACCGACCGATACGTGCTTTTCGGTCACCATTTTGCGGCGATCGCCGGCGCTGGCCCGCTGGTCGGCCCCGTGCTTGCCGCGCAGATGGGTTATCTGCCCGGCACGTTGTGGATCATCTTCGGTGTCGTTCTGGCTGGCGCGGTACAGGATTTCATGATTCTGTTCGTCTCGATGCGGCGTGACGGCCGCTCGATCGGTGAGCTCATCCGATCAGAGCTTGGCCCGATCCCCGGCGTCATCGCGCTGTTCGGTACGTTCATGATCATGATCATCATCCTCGCCGTCATGGCGATGATCGTGGTGAAGGCCCTGACGCACAGCCCCTGGGGCACGTTCACTGTGGCGGCAACCATTCCGATCGCCATGCTGATGGGCGTCTACAGCCGCTACATCCGACCGGGCCGCATCGGCGAGGTGTCCGTCATCGGCTTCATCCTGTTGCTGCTGGCGATCGTCTACGGCCAGGATGTCGCGGCAAGCCCGACATGGGCGCCGTTCTTCGATTATACCGGCACCCAGCTCGTCTGGGCTCTCGTCGGTTATGGTTTCGTCGCATCGGTCCTGCCCGTCTGGTTGCTGCTCGCACCGCGTGACTATCTGTCCACCTTCCTGAAGATCGGTACCATCGCCGCGCTGGCGCTGTCGATCTTCATTCTGGCGCCGCAACTGCACCTGCCAGCCGTCACCAAGTTTGTCGATGGCAGCGGACCGGTCTGGTCGGGCGGGCTTTTCCCGTTCCTGTTCATCACCATCGCCTGCGGCGCCGTGTCCGGTTTCCACTCGCTCATCTCGTCGGGCACGACACCGAAGATGATCGACAACGAGACCAATGCACGGTTCATCGGTTATGGCGGCATGCTGATGGAATCCTTCGTCGCCATCATGGCGCTGGTTTCCGCAGCCGTCCTCGATCCGGGCGTCTATTTCGTCATGAACAGCCCGGCCGCCGTGATCGGCACCACGCCGGAAAGTGCCTCTGCGGCGGTGACGGCGATGGGCTTTGCCATCACGCCCGAGACGATATCGCAGGTGGCGTCGGATGTCGGCGAAGCCTCGATCATCTCACGCGCCGGTGGCGCACCGACGCTCGCCGTCGGCATGGCCCAGATCATCTCCAGCGTCTTCGGGGATAGGTCGATGATGGCCTTCTGGTATCACTTCGCCATCCTGTTCGAAGCCCTGTTCATCCTGACGGCCATCGACGCGGGCACGCGTGCCGGTCGCTTCATGCTTCAGGACCTGATCGGGCTGGTCGCACCCAGCTTCCGCACGACATCTTCATGGGTGCCGAGCATCATTGCGACGGCACTTTGCGTCACCGCATGGGGTACACTTCTGCATCAGGGGGTCTCCGATCCGCTCGGGGGCATCAATACCCTATGGCCGCTTTTCGGCATCTCCAACCAGATGCTCGCCGCCGTGGCGCTGACACTGGCAACCGTTGTCCTCTTCAAGATGAAGCGGCAGCGTTATGCCTGGATCACCATACTGCCGGCAAGCTGGCTGGTGCTTTGCACGCTGACCGCTGGCCTGCAGAAGATCTTCTCGACCGATGTGAAGGTCGGCTTCGTCGCCGCTGCCCGGCAGTTTTCCGATCGCATCGCGAGCGGAGACACGTCCGGGCCGTTGAGTGCCGCGCAGATGCAGCAGATCGTGCAGAACAACTACATCAATACCGCGCTGACGATCGTCTTCGTCGTCGTCGTGGTCTCGATCGTTGGCTTCGGCATCAATTCCTGCATCAAGGCGCTGCGCAATCCTGACTGGACCGCACGCGAAGCAGCCGACAGCACCATCGCCACACCAGCCCCGGGAGAATAGAGCGTGAGTGTCCTAACAGGAAAGTCCAGAAAGGTACTGAAAGGCCGTCTCTCCGACATTGGGCGTTGCCTCTGCGACGGCGCACGGTTGATGGTGGGAATGCCGAATTACGATACCTACGTGGCGCATGTGCGCGCCACCCACCCGGACAGGCCGGTGATGACATACGAGGAGTTCTTCCGCGATCGCCAGAACGCGAAGTTCGGCGGTGGCGGAAAGGGTGGATTCGTTTGCTGCTGAGCAGGCAGTATATGCTGCGCGTCTCCTTTTCGAGGCGCGCAGTCTTCAGCCGGGATTTCACATCGCTATCCAGCCCTGTCACGGACCATGATCTAACGAATCTGTACGATATGGCGGCGATAGAGTCGGGCTTTGTTACCTAGGACGGAATGGGAGGCCATTTCTCCCTTTCAAACTGTGCGAGACAGGTATGAGGCTGATTCCAGCCTGTTTGCAGGCCGCACAATGGCTAAGTCTTCGGTGTGGGAATGTTTCGAATGGTGAGAGCACAGGGATTCGAACCCTGGACCTACTGATTAAAAGTCAGTTGCTCTACCAGCTGAGCTATGCTCTCTCACCAATGCGCCGGGGCGCCTTTCGAAAGTGCGCGATACATATGCAGGTCACATCTTGCGGTCAACCCGCAAAACATCCAAAAAAAATGCTATTCGACGCTTTTCCCATCGATTTCTGTCGATGCACAAAAGGTGATTGGCATTAAAAGCTGATCGGCGGTAGCGCCTCGGTCCTATCTGATAAGCGGAGCAATCCAGTGTCCATTGCCGAAATATCCATCTTTACTGCGCTTCTGGCCGGGACATTGTCGTTTCTTTCTCCCTGCGTTCTGCCGCTCGTTCCGCCTTATCTCTGTTATATGGCAGGCATCTCCGTTGATCAGTTTCGCGATCCGTCTTCTCAAACGGCATCTCCGGCGCGCAAGGCGGTGCTGCGGTCGGCGTTTTTCTTCACGCTCGGATTCGCGACCGTCTTCGTCATGCTGGGTGCCGGCGCATCGACGGTCGGTGTGCTGTTGAGGCAGCATCTCGATCTTCTGTCGAAGATCGGCGGACTGATCATCATCGTCATGGGCCTCAATTTTCTCGGCGTGCTGCGTATAGGTTTTCTGTCGCGGGAGGCGCGTTTCCAGTCTTCCGGCCAGCCTGCGACGCTTTCCGGGGCCTATCTCATGGGGCTTGCCTTCGCCTTCGGCTGGACGCCCTGCATCGGTCCGGTTCTCGGCGCCATCCTCGGTGTTGCCGCATCACGCGAGACAGTGGGCGAAGGGGCGGCACTGCTCGGCATCTATTCGCTCGGGCTTGCCGTACCGTTCTGGATTGCAGCGGCCTTTTCCGGCGTCTTCATGCGGTTTATGACCCGGTTCCGTCGTCATCTCGGACTGGTCGAAAAGGCGATGGGTGTGCTCCTGATCGTCACCGGCCTTGCCTTCATCTTCGGCTTCGTCAGCTCGGCGGCGATCTGGTTCCAGGAGACGTTTCCAATCCTGATGCAGATCGGCTGACCGGTCTGCGGAAAATGCGGGTCAGAAATAGCCGATGATCGATGTCGTTGCACTTCTCCTGCCGTTCTTCGGCCTGATCCTGATCGGTTATGTGGCGGCAAGAGCGACGGGGCAGCCGCTTGAGGCGCTCGGCTGGCTCAATACATTCATCATCTATGCGGCGCTGCCGGCGCTGTTCTTCAAGCTGGTGTCACGCACGCCGATCGGAGAACTGACGCGCATCGATTTTATCTTAGGTGAAATCGCTGCGGTCTATCTGGTTTTCGCGGTCGCCTTTCTCACCGGCTATGTGCTGCGACGCAATTCATTCGAAGACTGCACGATCCAGAGCTTTACCGCTGCCTATGGCAATATCGGCTATATGGGGCCGGGGCTGGCATTGCTGGCCTTTGGCGAAAAGGCGGCGGTGCCGGTGGCGCTGATCGTCTGCCTGGAAAATGCCGCGCACTTCATCATGGCGCCGGCCATGATGGCGATGGCCGGCGACGATGCGCGTCCAAAACACCGGATCGCCCTCTCGATCGTGCAGAAAGTCGCCCTGCATCCGTTCATCCTGTCGACGGCGCTCGGATTTGCTTGCGCTGCATCCGGGCAGCAACTGCCCGGACCTGCGCTGAAACTCGTCGATTACCTGGCGCAGGCGGCTGCTCCCTGCGCGCTGTTTGCCATGGGGGTGACACTGGCATTGCGGCCGGTGAAACGCATTCCGGCAGAGCTCGGTTATCTCGCCGGGCTGAAGCTCATTGTCCTGCCGCTCAGCGTCTATCTCGTCCTGTCGCTTGTAGGTGACTTCGATCCGGTCTGGATGCATACGGCGATGCTGCTTGCGGCGCTACCCACGGCGACCAATGTCTTCGTCATCAGCCAGCAATATGGCGTGTGGCAGGAAAGGGCATCGGCCAGCATCCTCATCATCACGCTTTTATCGGTCGTGACTTTGCCGATCTGGCTTTACGTGATTTCGAGCGAGATATTACCGCCGGATCTGTTTCCCTAATTCGCGCACGAAATTCTTCAGGCTGCGGCCCGGTTCGACACCTTCCTGCATCAGCGCGTTGCGTAGCGGAGAGACGGCGTTCAAAACGTGCATGCCTGCAGCACGCACCATCTGTACCGGCAGAAGATCGGTCAGCAGGGAGCGGTTCAAAAGGTCGACGCTGTAGGTGCGGCTGATGACGTCCGGGCGGCGGCGGCGATTGTAGCGATCACCGGCGTCTGCGGGGATCGGCCGGTCACGGACGGCGGAGAGAAGATCGGCAAGCGTCATGCTGTCACGCAGCGACAGGTTCAGGCCCTGCGCACCGATCGGCGGGAAGGCATGGGCGGCCTCACCGATCAGCGCGACACGGCCTGCGCCAAAACGTTCCGCCACCATGCTCGACAGCGGCCATGCCTGGGGCTGGCCTTCGACCGTGACCTTGCCGAGGATGGATTGCATGCGGGTCTCGACGATTCTCGACAGTTCTTCTGTCGGAAGGGCGACGAGCCTTGCCGCCTCTTCCGGCCGGACCACCCAGACGAGGCTGGAGCGCTGACCCGGCAACGGGACCTGGGTGAAGGGGCCGGTCTCGGTGTGGAATTCCGTCGAGACATTGCCGTGAGGAAGGGTGTGGCTGAAATTCAGCACCAGAGCCGATTGCTGGTAGGACCATTTCTTCACGCCAATGGCGGCCGCCTCGCGGGTGATCGACTTGCGGCCATCTGCACCGATAACGAAATCCGCCTCGATGACATCTCCGCCGGCAATCGCAATCGTCACCTTGTTACCCGTGACGGCGACGCTTTCGACATTCGTCTCGATGCGGGTGAGGTTCGGTTCTATCGCAAGTGCGCCATCGAAAACCTCGGCAAGCGCCTTGTTGGGAATGTTGTAGCCGAAGGCATAAAGCCCGATGTCGCTGGCGCGGAACTGGGCCGGCGGAGCGCGCAGCAGGCGGGAGGTGCCATCGAGGATCTGCATGACGGAAAGCGGTGCCGAGGAGGACACGATGTTTTCCCATACGCCGAGACGCTCGAGATAACGCACCGATTGATCCATCAGGGCGGTGGTGCGACCATCGTCGTGTTTGGGGGCTGCAGCGACGAGGCAGACTTTTCGACCCGCGCGCCCGAGGGCAAGAGCTGCCACCTGGCCTGCCAGGCCGCCACCGACGATCGCGATCTCGTAATGCTGCATTGTCCGCTTCCAATTCTGTGTCGGGCTCTATGTAGAGCGTCTTGAAGCCTCAATCCATGGGGTATCGACGATTGTCCTCCCGTAGGCGCTAAGTGGTGCAAAACCCGTGATAAAGGCCGCCGCCGGTTGCAATATACTGGAATTGGCAGCATACCCGGAAATCTAGACAAGGCGGACAAGAACAAAACGGGGCGCGCGTGTTCAGACGAATCTTCAATTATCGTGCAGTGCCCTATGCCGAAATCCGCGCCTTTTGCGTCCACATCTTCACGGCATCCGGCTCCTTCCTCGCCTTTCTCGGCGTGGTCGCTGCTGCCGAACACCGTTTTATCGACATGTTCTGGTGGCTCGGCCTGGCTTTGCTCGTCGATGGCGTCGACGGACCGATCGCCCGCAAGCTGAACGTCAAGGAAGTGCTGCCGAACTGGTCCGGCGACATGCTGGACAATGTCATCGATTATGTGACCTATGTTCTTCTGCCTGCATTCGCGCTCTATCAGAGCGGCATGATCGGCGAACCGTGGTCCTTCGTGGCGGCGGGCATGATCGTGGTTTCGAGCGCGATCTATTATGCCGACATGGGCATGAAAACGGACGAATATTTCTTCTCCGGCTTTCCGGTCGTCTGGAACATGGTCGTGTTCACGCTTTTCGTCATCGATGCGAGTGCGACGACTGCGATGATCGTCGTGACGATTTCGGTGATCCTCACCTTCCTGCCGATCAATTTTCTGCATCCGGTACGCGTCAAGCGGCTGCGGTGGCTCAATCTGGCTGTCGGTGCCATTTGGTGCGCACTTGGCGGCTATTCGCTGCTCCTGCATTTCAATTCGCCGGACTGGGTTGTCTGGGGTGTGGTGATCAGCGGCATTTACCTCTATTGCATCGGTGGAATATTGCAGCTTTTTCCGAACCTTGGAAAATAGGCCAAGGTGACCGGCAAGCCATTCTTTCATGTTGTGGAAGTCTGCAAAACCGGTATCAATATCCGAGCGGCTGCCTTCTGACACCAGGAGGGCGGCCACTTCATTTTAAAGACAAGCACTGCAGCGCTTCAACGGACGGCACTGCATGATAAAAGGGGGTTCCGTGAGCGTTTCAGGGGGCGTTGAGGCAAGCCCGCTCCTATCTGTGCAAGGGCTGACAAAGCTCTTCGGCAGTTTTGCGGCCTGCAACAGCATCGATCTCAATATCGGCCATGGGGAAATCCATGCGCTGCTCGGTGAAAACGGCGCCGGAAAATCGACGCTCGTCAAGATGCTCTTCGGCGTATTGCAGCCGAGTGCCGGCACGATCTCCTGGGAGGGCGCGCCTGTCGTCATCCCGTCGCCCGGTGACGCGCGGAAGCTGGGCATCGGCATGGTGTTCCAGCATTTTTCCCTCTTCGAAGCACTGACGGTGGCGGAAAACATCGCCCTGTCGCTCGATCCGAAAACACCGCTTGCAAAGATCGCCGAAGAGACCGCAACCGTTTCGAGGGCCTACGGCCTGCCGCTCGATCCTTCCGCCCATGTGGCCGATCTGTCCGTCGGCGAACGCCAGCGCATCGAGATCGTCCGGGCGCTGTTGCAGAACCCGAAACTGATCATTCTCGACGAACCGACCTCGGTTTTGACGCCGCAGGAAGCCGAACGGCTGTTCGAAACGCTGATGCGGCTGAAGGCAGAGGGGCGGTCGGTGCTTTATATCAGCCACCGGCTGGAAGAGGTGCAGCGCATCTGCGACCGCGCCACCGTGTTGCGGCACGGCAAGGTGACCGGCGCCTGCGACCCGAGACAGGAGACGCCGGCCTCTCTCGCGCGGATGATGGTCGGAACCGAAGTTGCCGAAGTGAAGCGCGATAGTGCCGATGCGCTTGGCGATGTTCTGGTGCAGGTAAACAATGTTTCGGTCGCTTCGCGCACGCCGTTTGCTGTTGCGCTCAAGGATATTTCGCTGAAGGTCAGGGCCGGCGAAGTGCTGGCGATTGCGGGCATCGCCGGCAATGGCCAGTCGGAATTGTTCGATGCAATCTCCGGCGAATATCCGATTTCGGACAATGACGGCATTCTGCTGCGCGGAAAGCCGGTCGGCCGGTTGAGGATCAACGGACGCCGGCTGCTTGGCGCTGGTTTCGTGCCGGAGGAACGGCATGGCCATGCGGCGGTCTCGGCGATGCCGCTTTCCGACAACCTGCTTCTGGCCCGCAGCCGATCCGACAGAAAGGCATTCCTTTCCGGCGGACCGCTCGGGATTTTGAAACGCGATGCGATCCTGTCTGCTTCGCGGCGGATCTGTTCGATGATGGATGTGCGCAAGAGCGGCGAGGATCCGACGGCGGGCTCGCTTTCGGGCGGCAACCTGCAAAAGTTCATCGTCGGGCGCGAGCTCGATCGACAGCCTTCGGTGCTCGTCGTCAACCAGCCGACCTGGGGTGTCGATGCGGGGGCCGCAAGCCGGATCCGGCAGGCGCTGATCGATCTTGCCAAGGCCGGTTCTGCGGTCATCGTGATCAGTCAGGATCTCGACGAGATTTTCGAAGTGGCAACGACGATCGCCGTCATCTCGGACGGCAAGCTCTCAGATCCCTATCCGGCGGGTGAGCTGACGCTCGAACAGATCGGGTTGCTGATGGGCGGTATTCACGAAAGTCATGCAGGAGTGGAGACCGCTGATGCGCATTGAACTGCAGAAGCGCGCCGGTACGTCCACGCTGTTTTCGATCGTCTCGCCGCTGCTTGCCCTGGCGCTGACGCTGGTTGCCGGCGCCATCATGTTCTGGCTTCTCGGCAAGAGCCCGATGAACGCGCTCTATATCTATTTCGTCGAGCCGCTTCTGGACGTGTGGTCGCTGCATGAACTTGCCGTCAAGGCGGCGCCGCTGATCCTGATCGCGGTAGGTCTCTCCATCTGTTTCCGGTCGAACAACTGGAATATCGGTGCTGAAGGGCAGTTTACCGTCGGCGCCATCACCGGTTCGATCCTGCCGGTGCTGAACCCCGAATGGCATTCGCCCGTGATCCTGCCGCTGATGCTCGTCATGGGCATGATGGGTGGCGCGCTCTACGCGGGCATTCCCGCACTTTTGAAGACCCGGTTCAACACGAACGAGATCCTGACCAGCCTGATGCTGGTCTATATCGCGCAGCTTTTCCTTGACTGGCTGGTGCGTGGCCCTTGGCGCGACCCGCAGGGCTATAATTTCCCGCAGACGAAGAGCTTTCAGCCGGAAGCGGTGCTGCCGGAAATCCTCGATTCGGGGCGTGCGCATCTCGGCATCGTCTTCGCGCTCGTTGCGGCCGTGGCCCTGTGGTTCATGATGCGCTTCATGCTCAAGGGTTTTCAGGTCTCGGTGCTCGGGCAATCGGAACGGGCAGGGCGGTTTGCCGGCTTTTCGGCAACGAAGATGGTGTGGTTTTCCATGCTTCTCTCCGGCGGCCTTGCAGGCCTTGCCGGGATTTCTGAAGTCGCAGGCTCGATCGGCCATGTGCAGCCGGTGATTTCGCCGGGTTACGGATTTACCGCGATCATCGTCGCCTTCCTCGGCCGTCTCAACCCGCTCGGCATCATCGCCTCCGGTTTTGTGCTGGCACTGACCTATCTTGGCGGTGAGGCAGCGCAGTTGTCGCTCAGCATTTCCGACAAGGTGAGCCGCGTCTTCCAAGGGCTGATCCTGTTCTTCGTGCTCTCCTGCGATACGCTGATCCACTACCGGATCCGCTTCGTCTCCACCCCATCGGCCGAAGCGGAGGCGAAGAACTGATGTTCGAAGCGATCCTTCTTACCGTCATCACCGCATCCACCCCGCTCGTCATCGCAGCACTCGGCGAGCTTGTCTCCGAGCGTTCGGGCGTTCTCAATCTTGGTGTCGAGGGGATGATGATCATGGGTGCGGTTGCCGCCTTCGCGACGGCGCAGCTGACCGGTTCCCCCTATCTCGGCATTTTAGGCGGGATTATCGGCGGCGGGCTGTTTTCGCTGCTCTTCGGTTTCCTGACGCTGACGCTGGTTGCAAACCAGGTGGCGACGGGCCTGGCGCTGACCATCCTCGGCCTCGGTCTGTCGGGCCAGATCGGCGAGGCCTTTGTCGGCATGCCGGGCGTTCGCCTGCAGCCGATCGTCATTCCGCTGCTTTCCGACATTCCTTTTTTCGGGCGTGTGCTGTTTTCCCAGGACCTGATCTTCTACATGTCGGTGGCGCTGGTCTTCGGCATCAGCTGGTTCCTGTTCAAGAGCCGCACCGGCCTGAAGATGCGCGCGATCGGCGACAATCACGGCTCGGCGCATGCGCTTGGCATTAATGTGGTTCGGACGCGGTATCTAGCGGTGCTGTTCGGCGGGGCCTGTGCCGGTCTTGCGGGCGCGCAGCTGTCGCTCGTCTACACGCCGCAATGGGTGGAGAACATGTCGGCCGGGCGCGGCTGGATCGCGCTGGCGCTTGTCGTCTTCGCCTCGTGGCGTCCGCTCAGGGTTCTCGCCGGCGGTTATCTCTTCGGCGCGGTCGGTATCGGGCAATTGCATGCCCAGCTGCTCGCCCAGAGCGGCGGAATTGCCATTCCGTCGCAGCTTCTTTCAGCACTTCCCTATGTCGCGACCATTGTGGTGCTGATCATCATTTCGCATAATCGTCGCACGACGCTCATCAATACGCCGGCATCGCTCGGAAAACCGTTTGTCCCCGATCGGTGATCACGTTAACGTCCATGTCATACTCCATCAGAGGTTGGAAAATGAAGAAACTCATCATTGCGCTGGCAGCAACGACCGCCATGCTCGGCGGTTTCGCCGGTAGCGCATCGGCGCAGGAAAAGAAGAAGATCTGCTTCATCTATGTCGGCTCCAAGACCGACGGCGGCTGGACGCAGGCGCATGATATCGGTCGCCAGGCGCTGCAGAAGGCGCTGGACGACAAGATCGAGACGCCTTTCCTGGAAAGCGTTCCGGAAGGCCCGGATGCCGAACGCGCCATCGAGCGCATGGCACGTTCCGGCTGCGCCCTGATCTACACGACCTCGTTCGGATTCATGGATGCGACCGTCAAGGTTGCCGCGAAATTCCCGGACGTGAAGTTCGAACATGCGACCGGCTTCAAGGCTGCCGAAAACCTCGCAACCTACAATGCGCGCTTCTATGAAGGCCGTTACATCCAGGGCCAGATTGCGGCCAAGATGTCGAAGAAGGGTCTTGCCGGTTACATCGCCTCCTTCCCAATCCCGGAAGTGGTGATGGGCATCAACGCCTTCGAACTGGGCGCGAAGTCGGTCAATCCCGAATTCAAGCTGAAGGTCGTCTGGGCCAATACCTGGTTCGACCCGGGCAAGGAAGCCGATGCCGCCAAGGCGCTGATCGACCAGGGCGTCGATATCCTGACCCAGCATACCGATACGACGGCTCCGATGCAGGTTGCCGCCGAGCGTGGCATTCCGGCCTTCGGCCAGGCTTCCGACATGATCGCGGCCGGCCCGAAGACGCAGCTGACGGCGATCGTCGACACCTGGGGCGCCTATTACATCAAGCGCACCCAGGCGGTTCTCGACGGTTCGTGGAAGTCGGAGCAGATCTGGGACGGCCTGAAGGACGGCATCCTGACCATGGCGCCCTACACCAACATGCCTGACGACGTGAAGGCGATGGCCGAAGAGACTGAAGCCAAGATCAAGTCGGGCGAACTGCATCCGTTCACCGGCCCGATCAACAAGCAAGACGGTTCCGCATGGCTTGCTGCCGGCGAAAAGCCGGAAGACAAGGTTCTGCTCGGCATGAACTTCTACGTCGAAGGCGTGGACGACAAGCTGCCGAAGTGAGCCTTGTTCACATGATTTTTCGGAAAGGGCGCCACGAGCGCCCTTTTTGCTTTCCAGCGATTTGTTTCGCGTCGATACAAGCCGTTTATCGCGCGGCAAGATTGTTGCTGCTAGATAGCGGCAAATGCCTAAGGAGATTCCCCATATGAGCCGTTCCTGCCTTGCCGTCATTCTTGCTGCGGGCGACAGCACGCGGATGAAGTCGTCGATGTCGAAAGTGCTGCATCCGGTCGCCAACCGTCCGATGATCGCGCATGTGATGGCGGCAGTGGCGTCTGCCGGAATGACCGATGCAGCGCTGGTCGTCGGCCGCGATGCCGAAAAGGTCGCCAAGGCCGGATCGATCGACGAGATCTCGGTGAAGAGTTTTTTGCAGACCGAGCGGCTCGGCACCGGGCATGCGGTGCTGGCCGCCCGCGAGGCGATTGCGCAAGGGTTCGACGATGTGCTGGTCGCTTACGGCGATGTGCCGCTGATCACCGCTGCACCGTTTGCCGCCGCGCGTGAAAAACTGGCGGAAGGCGCCGATGTCGTCGTCATCGGTTTCCACACCGACAAGCCGTTCGGTTATGGCCGTCTGCTGGTGGAAAACGGCGAACTTGTCGCCATCCGCGAGGAGAAGGATGCCACCGACGAGGAACGCAAAGTTACCTGGTGCAATAGCGGGCTGATGGCGATCAACGGCCGCAAGGCGCTGGCGCTGCTCGACAAGATCGGCAACGCCAATGCCAAGGGCGAATATTATCTGACCGATCTCGTCGAAATCGCCCGCGCTGAGGGTGGCAAGGTGGTCGCCGTCGACGCGCCGGAAACGGAACTGACCGGCTGCAACAATCGCGCCGAACTCGCCGTGATCGAAAAACTCTGGCAGGAGCGCCGCCGCCACGAGTTGATGGTTTCGGGCGTTTCGATGATTGCGCCGGAAACCGTGTTCCTCTCCTTCGATACGCAGATCGGTCAGGACGCGTTGATCGAGCCGAATGTGGTCTTTGGCCCAGGCGTGACGATCGATGGCGGGGCTGTCATCCATGCCTTCTCGCATATCGAGGGAGCGCATGTGAGTGCGGGGGCAACTGTCGGTCCGTTTGCGCGGCTTCGTCCGGGCGCGGATCTTGCCGAAGGCTCCAAAGTCGGCAATTTCTGCGAGGTGAAGAACGGCAAGGTGGGCGAGGGCGCCAAGGTCAATCACCTGACCTATATCGGCGATGCCGTGATCGGCGCGCATGCCAATATCGGTGCGGGTACGATCACCTGCAATTACGACGGGGTGAACAAGTTTGAAACACGCATTGGGGCAAACTCCTTCGTCGGCTCCAATTCCTCGCTCGTGGCACCGGTTTCGATCGGTGACGGGGCGTATATCGCGTCGGGCAGTGTGATTACCGAAGACGTACCGGCAGATGCGCTGGCGCTGGGCCGCGCGCGGCAGGAGGTGAAGCCTGACCGGGCGACGCTGATCCGCGAACGGGCACTGGCGATCAAGGCCGCCAAGAAGGCTGGGAAGTAAGGCTGCAAAATAGAGATTGCGGCGCGTTACGCGCCGATACCGAAAGTGACGAATGAGGCGATTGCGCAAGTGCAGCAATCGTCTAGGACTTGCGTCCATCTGATTTATCGAAAGGTTTTTTTATGTGCGGAATTGTTGGTATCGTCGGTCGAGAGCCGGTGGCTGCGCGTCTGGTGGATGCGTTGCGCAGGCTCGAATATCGCGGTTATGATTCCGCCGGTGTCGCCACCATCCATGAGGGCCAACTCGATCGCCGTCGCGCCGAAGGCAAGCTGTTCAATCTCGAATCGAAACTCGCCGGCGAACCGCTGCCGGGCACGATCGGTATCGCACACACACGCTGGGCGACCCATGGCGTGCCGAACGAGGTAAATGCGCATCCGCATTTCGTCGAAGGCGTCGCCGTCGTTCATAACGGCATTATCGAGAACTTTTCCGAGCTGAAGGACGAGCTGATCGCTGACGGCGCGGTCTTTACCAGCCAGACGGATACGGAAGTCGTCGCCCATCTCTTGGCCAAATACACCCGCGAAGGCCTGGGCCACCGCGAGGCGATGCTGGCCATGCTGAACCGCGTTTCCGGTGCCTATGCTCTCGTGGTGATGTTTCAGGACGATCCGGGCACGATCCTGTCGGCTCGGTTCGGGCCGCCGCTTGCGATCGGCCACGGCAAGGGCGAGATGTTCTTAGGGTCTGACGCCATCGCGCTGTCGCCGTTCACCAACGAGATCACCTATCTGGTCGATGGCGACTGCGCCATCATCACCCATGACCGTCTCGAGGTGATGGATTACCAGGGCCGCCCGGTCACGCGCAAAAGCCAGATTTCCCAGGCCACTGCCTTCATGGTCGACAAGGGCAACCATCGCCACTTCATGGAAAAGGAAATCTACGAGCAGCCGGAGATCATTTCTCACGCGCTCGGTCACTATGTCGATTTCGCCAGCCACACGGTGAAGGCGACCGACAAGGCGATCGATTTCTCAAAACTTTCGGGCCTTGCGATCTCCGCCTGCGGCACCGCCTATCTGGCCGGCCTCGTCGGCAAATACTGGTTCGAGCGGTATGCGCGTCTGCCGGTCGAGATCGATGTCGCGTCGGAATTCCGCTACCGCGAGCTGCCGCTGTCGCCGACGCAGGCGGCATTGTTCATCTCGCAGTCCGGCGAAACTGCCGATACGCTCGCCTCGCTGCGCTATTCTAAGGATGAAGGGCTGAAGATCGGCGCGATCGTCAATGTCCGCGAATCGACGATTGCGCGGGAATCCGACGCGATCTTCCCGATCCTTGCTGGTCCTGAAATCGGCGTTGCCTCGACTAAGGCGTTTACCTGCCAGCTGGCTGTGCTCGCAAGCCTTTCGATTGCCGCCGGTCGTGCGCGCGGCACGGTTTCAGAGGCTGACGAGAAGGCGATGGTCAAGCATCTGGCCGAGATGCCGCGGATCATGAGCCGCGTGCTGAACGAGATCCAGCCGCAGATCGAAGCCCTGTCGCGCGATCTGTCGCGTTTCAAGGACGTGCTCTATCTCGGCCGCGGCACCAGCTATCCGCTCGCCATGGAAGGCGCGCTGAAGCTCAAGGAAATCTCCTATATCCACGCCGAGGGTTATGCGGCGGGCGAGTTGAAGCATGGGCCGATCGCGCTGATCGATGAAAACATGCCGGTCATCGTGATTGCCCCGCATGACCGCTTCTTCGAGAAGACCGTGTCGAACATGCAGGAAGTGGCGGCCCGCGGCGGCAAGATCATCTTCATCACCGATGAAAAGGGGGCAGCCGCTTCCAAGCTCGAAACCATGGCGACGATCACCCTGCCGAATGTCGATGAGATCATCGCGCCGATGATCTTCTCGCTGCCGATCCAGCTCTTGGCATATCATACGGCGGTGTTCATGGGCACCGATGTGGACCAGCCGCGGAACCTAGCGAAGTCCGTCACAGTTGAGTGATGGCGGAGGCCTAAGGCTCTCCTTGCATCGCAGCAAGCCATCCTGCATTGTCGCATCTTACCGATGCGGCAATGCCCAAAACTGATTCGGGCCAAAAAATCCTAGGAAGATCAGATGAGTGAAAGCCCCGAGCGCATTTCCATGGCGGGTCGGCTCAGGAATAATTTCCTTACCGGTCTGATCATTTGCGCGCCTCTGGCGATCACCGTCTGGCTGACCTTCACCTTCATCGACTGGGCCGACAGCTGGGTAACGCCCTATCTGCCGCAGCGCTATAATCCTCAGTATTATTTCGACGTGACGATCCCCGGTACCGGGCTTTTGATCGCGGTCGTCTTCATCACCATTGTCGGGTTTCTCGGCAAGAACCTGATCGGCCGCTCTATCGTCAATTTCGGTGAGTCGATCCTGCAGCGTATGCCGCTGATCCGCAGCGTCTACAAGAGCATCAAGCAGATCTTCGAGACGGTGCTGCGGGAGCAGTCCACCTCGTTCAAGAAATGCGGACTGGTGGAGTTTCCAAGCTCCGGCACCTGGGCGTTGGTTTTTATCGCGGGCGATGCGCAGGGCGAGATTGCCGCCAAGCTCAACCAGAATGGCGAGGAAATGGTGGCTGTGTTCCTGCCGCCGACGCCGGTTCCGACGGCGGGTTTCCTGATGTTCGTGCCGAAGAGCAAGATCGTAATGCTCGACATGACGCCGGAAGAAGGGGCCAAGCTTCTGATTTCCGGCGGCCTGATCGCACCGGATTACAATCCCGATGGTGCTCCGGTTGCAGCGCTGCCTGCGCCGCGCAAGAAGGCGGCCAAGCTTCGCCGCAAGGGTGGCGAGGATATCGCGGTTACCCCGCCCGCAGAAACCTGATCGCCTCGTCGCGACGGTGCAGGTACAGCAATACCCGCACTGCTTCACCGCGTTCGCTGGTGAGGTCCGGGTCACGATCCAGGAGATAGGTCGCGTCCTTGCGGGCGATTTCCAGTAGATCGGCATGCGCTGCCAAGCTTGCTATTCGAAAGCCCGGCGTGCCGGACTGGCGGGTGCCAAGAAGCTCTCCTTCGCCGCGAAGCTTCAGGTCTTCCTCGGCAATCAGGAACCCGTCCTCGCTGTCGCGCAGGATCGATAGCCGTGCATGGCCGGTTTCACTGAGCGGTCCCTTGTAGAGCAGAATGCAGGTCGAGGCTTCGTCGCCGCGTCCGACGCGACCACGCAGCTGGTGGAGCTGCGCGAGACCGAAACGTTCGGCATGTTCGATCACCATGATCGTTGCATCCGGCACATCGACGCCGACTTCGACCACGGTGGTTGCGACCAGCATGCGGATTTCACCAGCCTTGAAGGCGGCCATCACCCCGTCCTTTTCCGGTCCTGCCATGCGGCCATGGACGAGACCGACGTTTTTTGCGCCGAGTTCGCGGGCAAGGACGGCGTGGCGCTCTTCCGCCGACATCAGCTCGGACACGTCCGATTCCTCCACAAGCGGGCAGATCCAGTAGGCCTTCTTGCCCTCGGCAATGGCGCTTTTCAGCCGCCCGACGATGTCGCCGATACGTTCGGTCGGCACGGTAACTGTCTGGATCGGCTTGCGGCCGGCCGGCTTTTCGGTGAGTTTCGAGACGTCCATATCGCCGAAGGCGGCAAGCACCAGCGTGCGCGGGATCGGCGTTGCGGTCATCACCAGCATATGCGGGGAAATGCCCTTGGCCGTCAGGCGCAGGCGCTGGTGGACGCCGAAACGATGCTGTTCGTCGACCACCGCCATCATCAGGTTGGCGTAGCTGACCGTATCCTGGAACAGCGCATGGGTGCCGACGATGATCTGGGCTTCGCCGGATGCGATGCGTTCGACGATCGCATCACGCTCGCGGCCCTTGGTGCGGCCGGTGAGCAACTCGACGGTGACACCGGCGGCACCTGCGAGTTTCGAGATGGTTGAAAAATGCTGGCGCGCGAGGATTTCGGTCGGGGCCATCAATACGGCCTGACCGCCTGCCTCGACGGCGGCGGCCATGGAGAGAAGGGCTACCAGCGTCTTGCCGGCGCCGACATCGCCCTGCAGCAGCCGCAGCATCCGGTCTTCACCGGCCATATCCCTGATGATGTCGTCGACGGCGGCCTTCTGGCTCGGGGTGAGCGTAAAGGGCAGGGCGTGGACGATCTTTGCGGCGAGGTCGCCCTTCACCCGGATCGGTTGGCCGGGCACCTTGCGGATCTTCTGGCGCACCAGAGCGAGTGAGACCTGTCCGGCCAGAAATTCGTCATAGGCAAGACGCCGGCGGGCCGGGGCGTTCGGATCGATATCCTTCTCATCCTCCGGGTGGTGAAGGGCGCGGAAGGCTTCGGCAATCGGCGGAAAATTCTGTTTCTGCGTCAGCGCCGCATCCGCCCATTCCGGGAAACTAGGCAGACGCTCGACGGCGCCTTCAACCACCTTGCGCAGCGTTTTCGGCGAAAGACCTGCGGTCAGCGGATAAACCGGTTCGACCAGCGGAAGGTTCTGCGCTTCGGAAACTCTCACCATGAAATCCGGATGGACCATGGAGGCGCGGCCGTTGAACCAGTCGACCTTGCCGCTGACCATGACCTGCTCGTCGATCGGCAGCGATTTCGCCAGCCAGTCGCCCTTGGCGCGGAAGAAGGTGAGTGCCAGTTCGCCGGTCTCGTCATGCAGAAAGACGCGATAGGGCTGGTTGGTGCCGCGCGCCGGTGGCTGGTGGCGGTCGACACGTCCCTCGATGGTGACAATCGTTCCCTGCGGCGCAAGCGCAATCCCCGGGCGGTTGCGCCGGTCGATGAGCGAGAAGGGCGCATGGAAAAGGAGATCGACGACACGGCAGTCTTCGGCATCCTCGCGGCCCGTCACCTTGGCGATCAGGTCGGCGATCTTCGGCCCGACACCGGGCAGCGACGAGGCGGAAGCGAAGAGGGGATCGAGTATGGCTGGGCGCATGGCGGTTAAATGGGGCAAGTTTTGGCCATTTGGCAAGGTGACGAGCGCGCATTTCCATCCTATATGAACCGCAAAACAGGGATTTGCACATGACCGGATTGGCACGCACGAGCGCCGACCTCGACCCGCGCCGCAGGCGTATCCTCTATCGCTGCTGGCATCGCGGCATTCGCGAGATGGATCTCGTCTTCGGTTCGTTTGCCGAAGCGGAGATTGCAAAGCTTTCGGACACTGAACTCGACGAGTTCGAGCAGATCATGGGCGAGGACGATCACGATCTGCATGCCTGGATCACCGGTGCAAAACCGCTTCCCGAAGATCGCAACACCCCGCTTTTCGCTCGGGTCGCGGCTTATAAGCCGGATTTCGATCCGGTCACGAAAGAGTCGCTGAAAGAGAAACTCGGCCAATGATTTCCGGTTTTGATGCAAGCAAGATCGCGGCCGCATCCCAGCCGCTGACGATCGGCAATGTGCCGCCCGGCATGGAGCCGATGGTGCTGGCGGAGCTGGCGCGTTCGGGCCAGTCGGTGGCCTATGTGCTCTCCGACGGCCAGCGCATGCCGGATCTGGAGCAGATGCTCTCCTTCGTCGCACCGGAAATTCCCGTCCTGACCTTGCCGGCCTGGGACTGCCTGCCTTATGACCGCGTTTCGCCGAGTGCCGATGTCTCCGCGCGGAGACTATCGGCGCTGTCGGGCCTGATCGCGCATGCGAAAAAGCCGCATCCGTCGATCGTGCTCGTCACCGTCAACGCGATGCTGCAAAAGATCGCGCCGGCGGAGATCATCGAAAGCCTGGCGTTTTCGGCAAAACCCGGCAACCAGATCCGCATGGACGATATCGCCGCGCGGCTGGAGCGCAATGGTTTCGACCGGGTGTCGACCGTGCGCGAAGTCGGCGAATTCGCCGTGCGCGGCGGTATTCTCGATGTCTTCGTGCCGGGCACGGAAGAGCCGGTGCGGCTCGATTTCTTCGGCGACACGCTGGAAAGCATCCGCTCATTCGATCCGGCAAGCCAGCGCACGACGGGGCAGGCACGGTCGCTCGATCTCAACCCGATGAGCGAAGTGACGTTGACGCCGGACACGATCAGCCGATTCCGCACCAATTACCTGTCGCTGTTCGGTGCTGCGACCCGTGACGACGCGCTTTATCAGGCCGTCTCCGAAGGACGCCGTTATGCCGGCATGGAGCACTGGTTGCCGTTGTTTTATGAAAAGCTGGAAACGGCTTTTGATTATCTCGCCGGTTTTCGGATCGTCACCGATCACACTGCGCGTGAGGCGGCGGCGGAGCGTTCCAAGCTGGTCCTCGACTACTTTGAGGCGCGTCGCGATCAGGGTTCGCAGGGCAAAGGGGCGGCTGCCCATTCGACGCCCTACAAGCCGGTTTCGCCCGGCCAGCTCTATCTCGACGGCAAGACGTTTGCATCGGCTCTGGATGAGGCGGCGGCGCTTCGCCTGACACCGTTCAACGAGATGGATGCGTCTGGTCGCCCGGTGGTGACACTCGATGCGCATACCGGTCCGCGCTGGGCGAAAAGCCAGGCGGAAGCGAGCGCCGAGACACAGGATCGCGATACCGGCGAACAGGCGCGCGTCAATGTCTTCGACCTCGTGGTCAAGCATATTGCCGACAAGAGAGCTGAAGGAACGAAGGTACTTGTCACCGGCTGGTCGGTCGGCTCGCTCGATCGCCTTTTGCAGGTGCTTGATGAGCGTGGGCTGAAGCGGATCAAGCCGATCGAAAAACTTGCCGATCTCGACAGGCTGGACAAGGGTGAGGCGGCGTCTGCCGTGATGAGCCTCGAGGCCGGTTTCGAGACGGGCAATATCGCTGTCATAGGCGAGCAGGACATTCTGGGCGACCGCATGGTTCGTCGCGGCAAGCGGCGCAAGCGCGGGGCGGATTTCCTCACCGAGGTCGCGGGGCTCGATGAAGGTTCGCTCGTCGTTCATGCCGAACATGGTATCGGCAAGTTCGTCGGGCTGATTACCATCGAGGCTGCAGGTGCGCCGCGCGCCTGCCTTGAGCTGCATTATGCCGATCAGGCAAAGCTGTTCCTGCCGGTCGAAAACATCGATCTGCTGTCGCGCTATGGTTCGGATGCGGCGGAAGCCAATCTCGACCGGCTGGGCGGCGGCGCGTGGCAGGCCCGCAAGGCGAAGCTGAAGAAGCGGCTGCTCGATATGGCAGGCGATCTCATCCGCATCGCCGCGACCCGCATGGTGCGCAAGGCGCCGGTTCTGGCGACGCCCGAAGGGCTTTATGACGAATTTGCCGCCCGTTTCCCCTATGACGAGACTGAAGACCAGGAAAACGCCATCGAATCGGTGCGCGAGGATCTGGCCGCCGGCCGGCCGATGGATCGCCTCGTCTGCGGTGATGTCGGCTTCGGCAAGACGGAGGTGGCGCTGCGTGCCGCCTTCTTCGCGGCGATGAACGGGGCGCAGGTTGCCGTCGTGGTGCCGACCACGCTTCTTGCCCGCCAGCATTTCAAGACATTTTCCGAGCGTTTTCGCGGATTGCCGATCAGGATCGCGCAGGCATCCCGCCTCGTCTCGGCCAAGGAGCTGGCGCAGACGAAGAAGGATCTGGCGGAAGGCAAGGTCGATATCGTTGTCGGCACTCATGCGCTGCTCGGCACCGGCATCCAGTTCGCCAATCTCTCGCTTCTTATCATCGACGAGGAGCAGCACTTTGGCGTGAAGCACAAGGAGCGGCTGAAGGACCTGAAGACCGATGTCCACGTGCTGACGCTTTCGGCAACGCCGATCCCGCGGACGCTGCAGCTGGCGATGACGGGCGTTCGCGAACTGTCGCTGATCACCACGCCGCCGGTCGACCGCATGGCGGTCCGAACCTTCATCTCGCCGTTCGATCCGCTGGTCATCCGAGAGACTTTGATGCGCGAGCATTATCGTGGTGGCCAGAGTTTTTATGTCTGCCCGCGACTGGCGGATCTGGCCGATATTCAGGCCTTCCTGCAGTCGGATGTGCCGGAACTGAAGGTGGCGGTCGCCCATGGCCAGATGGCGGCGGGTGAGCTGGAAGACATCATGAATGCCTTCTATGACGGCAAGTATGACGTGCTTCTCTCGACCACGATCGTCGAATCCGGCCTCGACGTGCCGACGGCCAATACGTTGATCGTGCATCGTGCCGACATGTTCGGTCTTGCGCAGCTTTATCAGCTGCGTGGCCGCGTCGGCCGCTCGAAGGTGAGGGCGTTCGCGCTCTTCACCCTGCCGGTCAACAAGACGCTGACGCAGATGGCGGATCGTCGCCTCAAGGTACTCCAGTCACTCGATACGCTCGGCGCCGGTTTCCAGCTGGCGAGCCACGACCTCGATATCCGCGGCGCCGGCAATCTCTTGGGCGAGGAACAGTCCGGCCATATCAAGGAAGTCGGTTTCGAGCTTTACCAGCAGATGCTGGAGGAGGCGGTGGCCGAGGTGAAGGGCGAGGACGAGGTGGTCGATACCGGCTGGTCGCCGCAGATTTCGGTCGGCATCACCACGATGATCCCGGAAAATTACGTGCCGGATCTGCATCTTCGCATGGGGCTTTATCGTCGTCTCGGCGAAGTGCAGGAGCTTTCGGAAATCGATGGGTTCGGCGCGGAGATGGTCGACCGGTTCGGGCCAATGCCGCCGGAAGTGCAGAACCTCCTGAAGGTCGTCTATATCAAGTCGCTCTGCCGCAAGGCGAATGTCGAGAAGGTGGATGCCGGTCCAAAGGGCGTCGTCATCGCTTTCCGCGACAAGCAGTTCCCCAATCCGGCAAATCTCGTCGGCTATATCGCCAAGCAGGGTTCGCTTGCCAAGATCAGGCCGGACCAGAGCATTTTCCTCAACCGCGACCTGCCGACGCCGACCAAGCGGCTTGCCGCTGCGGCGCAGATCATGACGCAGTTTGCGGAGCTGGCGAAGGGGTAGGGATGGCAGGCAGGATGAAGAGTGGCTGCTGGAGTATGGTGTCGATCCCCTCACTTGCGATTTCTAAGACTTAGCCTTTGGCTAAGATCTTGAAATCGCTTTCTCTCCCAGAAGGGGAGAGATAACGGTGCGGCACCCTCGGCGCTTTACCTCTCCCCTTGTAGAAGAGGATACAAAATCAAGATCTTAGCTTCAGCTAAGTCTTAGATTTTGTTGGTGAGGGGATATGGACTCGGAGTGTCAGGCTTTCGTCTGCCCGTCTTCAGGTGCCATCACAGCAGCAGCCTGGGCGTCCGTGCCGACGGCGGGCGGCAGGGGGGTGCCGCGGACGCGTTCGCGTACCAGGGTCAGCATGCCGGAGCCGACGATGAGCAGGATGCCGAGCAGCATCCACATATCGATCCCGTCGCCGAAGACGAGGTAACCGAAGGCGACGGCCCAGAGCATCTGGCTGTACTGGATCGGGCCGATCATCGAGGCGGGAATGTGGGTCGCTGCATACATGACGAGAATGGCGGCAAGAGCTGCGAGAAGGCCGTAGCCTGCGAGCCAGACCCATTGCATGGCTGTCGGTGCCTGAAAGCCCGGAATGGCGAGCGCACCGCAGACGGCGAGCGTGCCGAGAACGCCTGCGCCATATAGCGAGATGTTCTTTTCCTTCGGTCCCATGGCGCGGAAGATGACGATCGAGATCGCGCCGGAGAGGCCGCCGAAGACCGCGCCGAGATGGCCGATCGACAATTCGCGGAAGCCGGGGCGCAACACGACCATGACGCCGATGAAGCCGATGACGACGGCAGCCCAACGGCGGTATCCGACCTTCTCCTTCAAAAAGATCACCGACATGATGGTGACGAAGGAGGGAAGGAGGAAGATCAGCGCAAAAGCTTCCGCCATCGACAGATGGGTGAAGGCCGTGACACTGCCGATCGTGCCGCCGGCCTGGGCGACGAAGCGCAGAAGCCAGAGCGGGCGGTTGGTGGTGTTGAAGATATCGGCCCAGCGATCGCCCTTCTTCATGATGAAGGGCAGGCCGACGAGGCAGAAGACCGCGCCGAGGAAGGAGGACTGGATCGGGTTGAACTCACCCTCGATCAGCTTGACGCTGGCGTCACTCCAGGCGTAGGCGGCGAAGGCCGCAAAGGCGAGGAGGACACCTTTGAGGGTCTGGTCTTTCTGCACGGGCCGGTCTTTCCAAAAAATCAGATCATGCCCTTGCGGGCTTCTGCCTTGAGCTTGGCAATATCGCGGAATGCACCGGCGAGCACGTCGGGCATCTGGGCGCCGCTGATCGCATATTGCCCGTCCATGATGAAGAAGGGAACGCCGTTGACGCCCATCTTCTGGGCCGCATCGATTTCGCCAATCACGCTGTCCTTGTCGGCCTCGGAGGCCAGCAGGTTTTCGACGAGCTTGCGATCCATGCCACATGCCTCGGCAAGGTCCGCCAAAACGGCGTGATCGCCGATATTGCGGCCTTCCTCGAAATTGGCCTTGAACAGGGCGGTGACGACGCGGTCCTGAACTTCACGGCTTTCCAGCAAGGCCCAGTGGATCAGGCGATGTGCATCGAGCGTATTCGGGCCGATCTTGATGGCCTCGAAATCGTAGTTGATGCCGACTTCCTTGCCGAGCTTCGTCAGCATTTCGTGACCGCGGGCGACGGCTTCCGCGCCACCGAGCTTTTCTTCGAGATAGGATTTCTGATCGACGCCTTCCGGCGGAATGTCGGGGTTCAGCCGGTAGGGCCGCCAGTTGACGTCGATACCGACTTCATCCTGAACTTCGGCGATGGCAAGTTCCAGTCTTGCCTTGCCCAGATAACACCAGGGGCAGACGACGTCCGAGACGAGGTCGATTGTGACGCGCTCCATGGCGGTGTCCTTTTAAAGATGAATGTTTATTGCGCCCGGTTATCCCACCAGGTGTTGAGCTGGTAGCCATAGAGCGGCAAGATTTCGGGATAACTTATATGCTTGCGCCGCGCCACCCATTGATTGGGTACATGATAGAGCGGCACGATATAGTGACCGGAAAGCAGCAGTCGATCATAGGCGCGCACCGAGGCCTGGAAATCTTCCTGGCTGCGCGCTGTCAACATGGATTCGATCAGGCGGTCGATATCCGGATCAGCGGTACCGGCAAAATTGAAGCTGCCCTGTGCATCACGCGCAGCCGATCCCCAGCGGCCGATCTGCTCGATACCGGGAGAGAGCGATGACGGATAGGATTTTATGATGACATCGTAATCGAAGTTCGACGAGCGTGCCTGGTACTGCGAATCATCGACGGTTCGGATGCGCATGTCGATGCCGATCAGGCGCAGGCTGCGCTGATAGGTGATGGCGAGCTTTTCCTGATCGACGGTCTGGGCCATGACTTCGAAGGAGAGCTGGCGGCCGCGATCATCCGACATCCTGCCATCCTTGATCGTGTAGCCGCCCTTTGCCAAGAGATCGACGGCCTTTCTCAAGACAGCGCGGTCAGCGCCCGAACCATCGGTTTTGGCCAGGCGATAGGTGCCGTCGAGCATGTCCGGTTCTATACGATCCTTCGCGGGGCCGAGGATGTTCAGTTCCCGCTCGTCGACCGGTTTGCCGAGTGAGGAGAGCGGTGAGCCCTGCCAGAAACTTTCGGTGCGCGTATAGGCGTTTTCGAAGAGGTTGCGGTTGGCCCATTCGAAATCGAAGACGAGCGAAAGGCCGGCGCGGACATTGACGTTAGAGAAGAGCGGGCGGCGCGTGTTGAAGACGAAGCCGAGCATGCCTGTCGGCAGCTGCGGCGTGAACGTATCCTTGATGACGTCACCGTTGTGGGCGGCGGGAAAATCATAGGCGCGCTCCCAGTGAGTGGGGCTGCCCTCGAGATAGATGTCGACGGCGCCCTTCTTGAAGGCTTCGAACATCGTCTGTTCCTGCAGGAAATATTCCACCGAGATCCGGTCGTAATTGTCGAAGCCGACCTTGGCCGGAATGTCCTTGCCCCAGTAATCGGGGTTGCGCTCGTAGACGATACGTTCGCCGGGGGCGACCGTCCTGATGAGATAGGGGCCGGAGCCGATCGGCACCTTCAGCGTCGACTGGTCGAACGAATCAGCGTCGATCGCATGTTTGGGGAGGATGGGGGTCGAGCTTGCGAGGATCAGCGGAAATTCGCGGTCGGCCTTTTCGTTGAAGGTGAAGCGAACGCCGTGTTCTCCTACCTTTTCCATTTTCGCGATCCGGTCTATCCGCGACGAAAACGGTACGCGGCCTTTGTCGCGCAGAACTTCCAGCGAGAAGATGACGTCATCGGGGGTGACCGGCTGGCCATCGGACCATCTGGCCTTCGGGTTGAGGTTGAACTGGATGAATGTGCGCTGATCATCCCACTCGACTGATTCCGCCAACAGGCCATAAAGCGTGAAGGGCTCGTTGCCGGAGCGGGTCATCAGGGTTTCGTAGATCAGGTTGCCGAAAGCCGGATCCCAGATGCCGCGGGCGGTGGTGCGGATGCTTTTCAGGTTGAAGGGGTTGAGGCTGTCATAGGTGCCGACCACGCCATAACGAACCGCGCCGCCTTTCTTCACCTCGGGGTTGACGTAGTCGAAATGGCGGTAGTCCGCCGGCAGGTTGGGCAAGCCATGCATGGCGATCCCGTGGACCGGTTCTGCCACCACCGGAAGCGGCATCAGGACCGCAATCAACACTGTAAGATAACGCCGCATGAAAAACACCGATAGGGACTGCCGATTCGCCGCAAAATAGACCAGTCTCGCCTTGCGACCAACCTCGCAGCGTCTATAAAACAACGGTGAACGGCGCTTACAGATGTTCAAAAATCGCCACGGGGGCTGGATATAAGAGCGGCCGCGATGTAACAGAGGGGCAAGAGGTGGGGTCATTCAAAAGCCTCATTTGAACCCCAGGTCACACATCAGAAGGACGCCCCGAGGGATTGAAGGCATTGCCGCGTCCGAGGGTTTTCAGGAGACGGATCTCGTTATGAATCTCAAGGCTAACAAAGTTCTGCGGACGGCACTGTCCGCTCTGGCTCTTACCGTTGGTACGGCTGCCATGCCGTTCGCGGCATCGGCGCAGCAGGCCGCAGCACCGGCAGCGCCCGGCACTCCTCCGCTCGGCTGGTTCAAGACCTGCACCAAGCAGGAAGACAACGATCTTTGCGTTGTGCAGAACGTCATCCTGGCGCAGAACGGTCAGCTGATCACGGCCGTCGGCCTGATCACGCTCGAAGGCAAGGTCAACCGCAAGATCCTTCAGGTTTCGGTTCCGACCGCGCGTCTGGTTCCTCCGGGCGTCGTCATGCAGATCGACGGCGGCAAGGGCCAGAAGCTCGACTATACCGTCTGCCTGCCGGACAAGTGCACGGCTGAAGTTCCGCTGACGGACGCGATGATCGCCAGCCTGAAGAAGGGCAATGAGGTTGTCTTCACCTCGATGAACTTCCGTCGCGCTCCGAACCCGATCAAGGTTTCGCTCGGCGGTTTCACCGGCGCATTCGACGGCCCGGCCATCACCCAGTCGCAGTTGGCTGAAAGCCAGCGTTCGCTGGAAGAAGGCATGCAGAAGAAGGCTGAAGAAGCCCGCAAGAAGCTGGAAGAAGCGCAGGCTGCTGCCAAGCAGGGTCAGTAAGACCTTTTCGCCAGAACAGATTTCAAGCAAAGGGCGCTCCCATGGGGCGCCCTTTCTGTTTGTAACGAAGCGATGTCTAGGTGCCCGTGACGATGCGTAGAAACAAAAAAGACCGCGGCGCTGATTGTGCCGCGGTCTTTTCAGTTTCGGGGATATCCGGGAGGGCTATCTTCCTGTGAGAGAAGCTCCGCTCCGTTCAAATCTTGGGATTGTGCGGGTGGAAGAGCTTTCCCTTTTCACCGATCAGGACAAACAGCAGGCCGATGATCGATACAGTGAAGAAACCCGCGACCATCGGCAATGCGGTACCGTTGTAGGACTGGCCGATCAGGGCGCCGATTGCAGCGCCGCCGACCGTTCCCATGAAACCGAGGACCGAGGATGCCGTGCCGGCGACGTGTCCGAGAGGCTCCATCGCCAGCGAGTTGAAGTTCGAGGCGATCCAGCCGAACTGAAACATGGTCAGCGCGAAGAGGATGATGAACAGAGGGAAAGGCATGGGCTGTGGCCCGAGAACCTGGATCAGAAGCCAGATCAGGGTGGTGGTGATGAAGCCGATCAGGGCACCATGCGAGAGGCGGCGCATGCCGAAACGTCCGACAAGCCGGGAATTGAGGAAGGCCGACAGGGACATGAAGACCGCGACGGCAGCAAAAGCCACGGGGAACCAGACGCCGAGACCATAGATCTGATTGTAGACCTGTTCGGCGGAATTGATGAAGCCGAACAGAGCGCCGAGGATGAAGGTGCTGGCGAGCGTGTAGCAGAGCGCCATCCGATTGGTCAGAACGATCATGAAGCCTGCCAAGACGGAAGAGGCTGTGAAGGGACGGACATCATCTTCGTGCAACGTTTCAGGCAGGCGCTTTGCCACCCACCATGTAACGATGATGCCGACGACCGCGATGAAGGCGAAAATCAGGTGCCAGTTGCCGAAGAACAGGACGATCTGGCCGGTTCCCGGCGCGATGATCGGGACAATCATGAAAACCATCATGATCAGCGACATGACTTCAGCCATGGCGCGTCCGCCGTAGATATCGCGGACGATTGAGACCGAGATGACACGGGTTGCAGCCGATCCGAGGCCCTGAATGAAACGAAGAACCAGCAGGCCGGTAAAGCTTGGAATAAAAACGACGGCGATGGCGGAGACGATATAAATGCCCAAGCCGGCCAAAAGCGGCTTGCGGCGGCCGAACCGGTCGGACAGCGGTCCGTAGAGAAGCTGCGCGACGCCGAAGCCGAAAAGATAGGCCGAGACGACATATTGACGGTGATTCGGGTCTTCGACGCCGAGCGATTCGCCGATCTGCTGCAGGCCGGGAAGCATGATGTCGATGGCAAGGGCATTCAGCGCCATCAGCGCTGCCATCATTGCAATGAATTCAGTCTTGCCTACGCCCTGAAGGCGCGCAGGTGGCATTTGTGAAGAATTTGTCACAACCAATTCCTTAACAATGGGAAAGGCGCCGCGGGGGCGGCGCCTTCCTAAAAATCTCAAATAACCCGGATTGGCCCGGTCAGGCAGCGCGTACGTTTACGCCCTGGCCTTCAAAATGGCTCTTGAGTTCTCCGGACTGGAACATTTCGCGGACGATATCACAGCCGCCGATGAATTCACCCTTCACATAGAGCTGCGGGATGGTCGGCCAGTTGGAATAGTCCTTGATGCCCTGGCGGATTTCCGCGTCGGCAAGAACGTTGATGCCCTTGTAGTCGACGCCGAGGTAGTCGAGGATCTGGACGACCTGGCCGGAGAAGCCACACTGGGGAAACTGCGGCGTGCCCTTCATAAAAAGCACGACGTCGTTGGTCTTGATTTCGTTATCGATGAGATCGTTAATGCCGCTCATATCATATCCTTTCACATGCGGTTTCAAGGGCCGCTGCGCTGCGCGTTGCCTTTAAATAGCAAGGCAGCCTTATTAATTCCAGCGCTGAATACCAGACGTCAGCCTCAAATGACAGGACCTCAGCGGCTGCGCTGCTTGCTTCGGCTCGCTGTGGTGCGACGTTTGCTGACCTGCTTGGCTGCGGGTTTCGCATTGCGCTTTGCTGCCGTCTTCCGCTTCGTCGTGCCGGTTGTCGTCGAGGCGGACTTTGCGGCGCGCTTCTTGCGCTTGCTCGCCGTCTTGCCATGAGACTTGCCGAGCAGTTCCTTGACCAGGCTTTCGACGACGCCTGTCACGATCTGGTTGACGAGGCTGTTCATTGGATCAATCCGCAGGTGCCGAGGTCTGAAGTGCGAGTGCGTGAAGCACGCCGCCCATATTGCCCTTCAGCGCGTCATAGACCATCTGGTGCTGCTGCACGCGGGTCTTGCCGCGAAAGGCGTCAGCCACGACTTCGGCGGCATAATGATCGCCGTCACCAGCGAGGTCCCTGATGGTGACCTTGGCGCCGGGAATGCCGGCCTTGATCATGTCTTCGATTTCGCCGGGTCGCATGGGCATGCAGTTATGTCCTTTTTTCTTAGCCCGGAATCGTTGCCGGGTGCTTGTTCAATTGAACACTGCCTCAAACTTGCGGCTCGGTCAAAGCGACAATGCCGGCGAAGATTGCTCTTCGCCGGCATTGTCATCAATTCAAGGTGCGCAGGCGGGCAATTACGCCATGAAGGATGGGAACCAAGCTTCGTGCGCGGCGGTCAATTCGCTGACGGCAATATCGATAACACCTTCGACCACGAGCTTGTCGCCACCGACCTTGCCGAGCGTGCGGAACGGAACGCCGGCGCTTTCGGCGCTTGCCTGGACGAAGTTTGCCAGATCCGCCGATACGGCAATGACGTAACGCGCCTGATCCTCACCGAAGAGAAGCGCGTGTGCCGGACCCTGCTGGTCGGAAAGGCTTATCGTCATGCCCTTGTTCGATGCCATTGCCATTTCGGCAAGGGCGACGCCGAGACCGCCGGACGAAATGTCGTGGCAGGCGGTGACCTGGGCATTGCGGATGACGGCGCGGACGAATTCGCCGTTGCGGCGCTCTGCGACGAGATCGACGGTCGGGGCCGGGCCGTCGGTCGATGAGAGTACGTCACGCAGATAGACGGAGGAACCGAGATGGCTGCCATCGGTGCCGATCATGATCAGCACGTCGCCGTCCTTGGCCGAGCCGATGCGGGCCATCTTCTGCCAATCGCCCATCAGGCCGACGCCGGCAATGGTCGGGGTCGGCAGGATGGCAACGCCGTTGGTCTCGTTGTAGAGCGAGACGTTGCCGGAGACGATCGGGAAGTCGAGCGCGGTGCAGGCTTCGCCGATGCCCTTGATGGCGCCGACGAGCTGGCCCATGATTTCCGGCTTTTCCGGGTTGCCGAAGTTGAGGTTGTCGGTTGCCGCCAGCGGTTCTGCACCGGTCGCAACAATGTTGCGCCAGCATTCGGCAACGGCCTGCTTGCCGCCTTCATACGGGTCTGCCTCGACATAACGCGGAGTGACGTCGGAGGAGAAAGCGAGCGCCTTCGATGCATGGCCTTCGACGCGGACGACACCGGCGTCGCCGCCGGGAAGCTGAAGCGAGTTGCCCTGGATCAGCGTGTCATACTGTTCCCAGACCCAGCGGCGGCTGGACTGGTTCGGCGAACCGACGAGCTTCAGCAGTGCGTCGTTGTAATCGGACGGTTCTGCGACCTGCGAAACGGGCAGGGCTTCGCGGGTGGTGTGCTGGATCCATGGACGGTCGTATTCCGGTGCCTGGTCGCCTAGATCCTTGATCGGCAGATCAGCGACTTCCTCGCCCTGGTGGATGACGCGGAAACGCAGGTCGTCGGTGGTCTTTCCGACGATGGCGAAGTCGAGGCCCCACTTGACGAAGATCGCCTTGGCGACGTCTTCCTTGGAGGGTTCCAGAACCATGAGCATACGCTCCTGGCTTTCCGACAGCATCATTTCATAGGCCGTCATCTGCTCTTCGCGGACCGGAACCTTGTCGAGGTAAAGCTCGATGCCGAGGTCGCCCTTGGCACCCATTTCGACGGCCGAGCAGGTGAGGCCAGCGGCCCCCATGTCCTGGATGGCGATGACCGCGCCGGTCTTCATCAGTTCGAGGCAGGCTTCGAGCAAGCACTTTTCGGTGAAGGGGTCGCCGACCTGAACGGTCGGGCGCTTTTCCTCGATCGACTCGTCGAATTCGGCCGATGCCATGGTGGCGCCGCCGACGCCGTCGCGGCCGGTCTTTGCGCCGAGATAAACGACCGGCAGGCCGACGCCCTTGGCTTCCGACAGGAAGATGCCGTCGGACTTGGCAAGGCCAGCTGCAAAGGCGTTGACGAGGATGTTGCCGTTATAACGCGGGTCGAACTCGACTTCGCCACCGACCGTCGGGACGCCGAAGGAATTGCCGTAGCCGCCGACACCGGCAACGACGCCGGAGACGAGGTGCTTGGTCTTGGCATGGTCGGGAGCGCCAAAACGCAGCGCGTTCATTGCCGCAACTGGACGGGCGCCCATGGTGAATACGTCGCGCAGAATGCCGCCGACGCCGGTCGCCGCACCCTGATAGGGCTCGATATAGGACGGGTGGTTGTGGCTCTCCATCTTGAAGACCACGACATCGCCGTCATCGATATCGACGACGCCGGCATTTTCGCCCGGTCCCTGGATGACGCGGCGACCCTTGGTGGGCAGCGTGCGCAGCCATTTCTTCGAGGATTTGTAGGAGCAGTGCTCGTTCCACATGGCGGAGAAGATGCCGAGTTCGGTAAAGCTCGGCTCGCGACCGATCAGATCGAGGATGCGCTGGTATTCGTCCGGCTTGAGGCCGTGCGAAGCGATGAGTTCCGGGGTGATCTGGCGGGAATTGGAGATCGTCATCTTTTATCCTGGAATGGCGGCCGGTCGGGGGCTTTTGCGGCCTCTTTAACCTAACTATGGCGCGAGTGCGACAGGAAAATCAGCCCGTCACCGGCAATCACCGGAGATAACGGACGCGAGAGATAAGCGGAGGCGCTGGGCGCGGCGCAGACTTGTTTCAAGCAACACTGTCGTAACCGGCGGAGCCGTTGTCCAGCAGGCTTCTGACAATCCGCAGGCCATCGGCGACTTCCTGCCTTGATCCGGGTGAAGAAAAGCCGAGACGGACCCGGTGGCTGATCTTCTCAGACCGTCCAGCCTTGAACTCGTCCTCGTCATCGACAAGAACGCCATCGGCATAAACGGCATTCTTGAAGGTTGCCGAAAGCCAGGGTTCGGGCAGTTTCAGCCAAAGGAAGGGAATGTCGCTACTCGAGTTGAAATCATAGCCGGACAGGATTTCCCGGGCCATGGCCTCCCGTGCATTGATCTCGTCGCGGCAGCGCTCCCAGATGGATTCGGCTTCGCCGCTCAAGACGAGACGGGCGCTGAGTTCTGCGAGCAGGAAGGGCATGCCGCCGGTCATCATCTTGTGTGCGACGCGGACGCGCTGGGCGAAATGGGGAGGGCAGGCGACCCAGCCACCCCGTATGCCGGCCGATACCGACTTGGAAAGCCCGTCGACGACAAAGGTGCGCTCCGGTGCAAGGGCCGCAATGAGCGGAATATCCTTCTTGTCCATCGAGCCGTAGAGATTGTCTTCTATCAGCCAGACATTGTACCTGCGGGCAATCTCCGCGATCTCCCGCCGATGTGCGAGCGGCATGGTGGCGAGCGTCGGGTTTTGCGCCGATGACATGAAGAAGGCGATCTTGGGATGTTCCTGAACGCAGACGCGTTCAAAATCTTCCGGCATCACGCCTGATGCATCCGACGCCACCAGCGAGATGCGGCGGCCGATCAATCCGGCAGCGCGGCTGACCTGGGAATAGGTCAGGTGTTCGAATGCTATCCGATCCCCCGGGTTGGTCAGTACGCTGATGATCGCCATGATGCCTGCGTGAGCCCCCAATGTCGGGACAACGGCATCGGCCTGAGGCGCCCAGTCGCCATAGTTGAGCCAGCGGACGCCCGCTTCCTGCCAGTGCACTGGGCTGCCGCGGGTGTATCCCGCAACTGCCTGGGGACAATCCCGCATGATGTCTGAAATGACGCTGGCCAAGGTCTCTCCCTGGCCGATGTCGGGGGCTGCCGTGCTGTCGAAGCGGATTTTGTTGGCGGGTGCATTCAAGGGGCGTGTGCCCGCCAGGCTGGTGCTGACGATATCGCGATCCGATGGAGATGCATTCTCATCGCGCGCAAGGACATAGGTGCCGCGGCCTACCTCGCCGCTGACCAGTCCGCGTTCATGCAGCAAGGAGTAAGCCCTGCTGATGGTGCCAATTGTCACCCCTATGTCGTAGGCGAGATTTCGTTGCGGTGGCAATTTGCTGCCAGCCGGCAAATCGCCGCTCGCAATTGCGTTTTCCATCTGGTCTGCGAGACGAATGTAAAGCGGGCCGGAGCCTTCGCGTAAATCAGGGAGCCAATTTGTCATAGTGACAATTAGGTACATTGTACCCCTTTAGGAGTCAATGTATTCAATCTGTACGAAATGCAAAGCAACGCCAACGGGTGCGACATGCGCAAGTACGACGAATACCTTGCTACAATCGATACAATGTATCCCGACCGCTATGAACGCGAGACAGCGTTCTACGTCGCCGGAGATCTCATGGAGCCGGCGCCGATGCCGGTTCGTCCAGGCTTCATCGGAGGTCTGATCGATATGGTTGCGAATTGGTCGGTGCGTCGCAAGGGGCGGCAGGAATTGCTCGATATGGGCGATGACCAGCTGGCCGATATCGGGATCACACGGATCGGTGCGAACCGGGAAGCTTCAAGGTCCCGCTTTCTGATATAAACGTCGATTGTCTGTCGTGTTGTGCAGGCAAAAGCGGCCCATTCGGCAGTCCCAACCGCCGAATGGGTCTTTATTTTGTCAGCAATTGCTGTTGCCTGCGGCCCAGCGCTTGACGTCGGTGCCGATGCGGGTGCCGAGCTGTTCGTCCATCAATGGGCCGAAGGCGCTGAGGCTCGCGGGCTTTCCTTCTGCCTGGACGACGAGAAGCGGGCGAATATCGGCCGAGCCCTTGCGCGTCAGGAGAATGCGCGGCCGACCTGAGAAGGATGTCAGTTCAGGTGCGAAGGCGTAGGTTTTGAAAGCCGCATCGCCGGACTTGAACCAGCAGCGATTTGCGGCAACCGCCACCTTTTCCATGACATCCAGCGCCGACGGGCTCGTTTGAGCGACGGGCTTGGCCTGGCAGGCTGCGAGCAGGCTTGCGAGAACGGTGACAGAAATTGCAGTCGAAATCCGGCAGGCCATCTGCGTGCGTTCCCGAAAATGTCAGAGAAAACGAGCGCCGGTGTTTTCCGGCGCCCGGATGAAGGTCAGGCTGCGATGACGTCGAGGGCGGAGGCGAAGATGCCGCGGCCATCGCTGCCGCCATGGGCGGCTTCGATCAGGTTTTCCGGATGCGGCATCATGCCGAGAACGTTGCCGCGGGCGTTGACGACGCCGGCAATGTCCTCGATCGCACCGTTCGGGTTGGTGCCTTCAGCATAACGGAAGATGACCTGGCCATTGCCGTTCATGCTCTTCAGCGTTTCGGCATCGACGAAGTAATTGCCCTCATGATGGGCGACCGGGCAACGGATGACCTGGCCCTGTTCATAGGCGCGGGTGAAGTCTGTCTCGGCATTGACGACTTCGAGCTTCACTTCCTTGCAGACGAATTTCAGCGACGCGTTCATCATCAGGGCGCCGGGCAGGAGGCCTGCCTCGACGAGGATCTGAAAGCCGTTGCAGACGCCGAGAACCTTGACGCCCTTCTCGGCCTTCTCCTTGATCGCCTGCATGACCGGCATGCGCGCGGCGATCGCGCCGCAGCGCAGGTAATCGCCATAGGAGAAGCCGCCCGGAATGACGATCAGGTCGACGTCATCGGCAATGCTCGTCTCCGTCTGCCAGACGGTGATCGGCGCCTTGCCGGAAATTTTTGTGAGGGCGGCGATCATGTCGCGATCGCGGTTGAGGCCTGGGAGCTGGACGACGGCTGACTTCATGGCTGTGGTTCAAACCTTGCTTGGGCTTCCTGGAACTCCCGCAGTTCCAGGCGGTTTTCGATACGGTCGAGGCGGTTTTCAATGTGGCCTATAGAGACGCGAACATTGTTCACATCTCCCTGGAGTACGTGAAGCTGCCCTCTCAGTGTCATGTGGTCGGCTCGCAACTCGCTGATCGCGATATCGACCTTGTCGAAGCGGTGATGAAGCTTCTTCAAGAGTTCGTACATCAACTCACCGTTGACTTCAGTCATCACGCGCTTCCCGCAACCTTTAGTCGATTGCGATAGTGTAGTTCTCAATTACCGTGTTAGCCAGAAGCTTTTCGCACATGGCTTTCAGGTCGGCTTCGGCCTTGTTCTTGTCTGCCGTGTCGAGTTCGAGGTCGAAAACCTTGCCCTGGCGGGCCTGGTGGACGCCTTCGAAACCGAGGCTGCCGAGCGCACCTTCGATTGCCTTGCCCTGCGGGTCGAGAACGCCATTCTTGAGCGTGACGGTTACGCGTGCCTTGATCACTGCAAATTCCCCTGATTACTTGACCAGAACCGGACCCGTTCCGCGGATCGGTTCGTTTTCATTGATGATGCCGAGGCGGCGGGCGACTTCGGAATAGGCTTCGACCAGACCACCCAGATCACGGCGGAAACGGTCCTTGTCCATCTTTTCCTTCGTTTCGATATCCCACAGACGGCAGCTGTCAGGCGAGATTTCGTCGGCGAGGATGATGCGCATCATGTCGCCTTCGTAAAGGCGGCCGCATTCGATCTTGAAATCGACGAGCTGGATACCGACTCCGAGGAAGAGACCGGTCAGGAAGTCGTTGACACGAATGGCAAGCGCCATGACATCATCCAGTTCGGCCGGATTGGCCCAGCCGAATGCGGTGATATGCTCTTCGGACACCATCGGATCGGCGAGCTGGTCCGACTTGTAGTAGAATTCGATGATCGAGCGGGGCAGGACGGTGCCTTCCTCGATGCCGAGGCGCTCAGACAGGGAACCGGCGGCGACATTGCGCACGACGATTTCGAGCGGGATCATCTCCACTTCCTTGATCAGCTGTTCGCGCATGTTCATCCGGCGGATGAAATGCGTCGGAATGCCGATCTTGTTCAGATGGGTGAACAGGTATTCGGAAATGCGGTTGTTGAGCACGCCCTTGCCGTCGATGACATCATGCTTCTTCTTGTTGAAGGCGGTTGCATCATCCTTGAAGAACTGGATCAGCGTGCCCGGCTCGGGTCCTTCGTAAAGGATCTTGGCCTTGCCCTCGTAAATACGGCGGCGACGATTCATGGTATTCTTATCTCGTTCTAGGCGGCCGGAACGGCTGCAATCATATTTGAAGCGGTCCCTTATCGGAAAACTTTCGTTTTCACAATGCAGGCATATGCTGGGTGGGCGTAGGCTGGCATTAAACTTGCCCGCTATTCGGCCCGGTATTCGGCATGCGACGAATCAGTGGGACCAGACTACATCGGTTTGACCGCGTTTTTTTCTCAGCCTGCGACTTTCCACGACAGATAGGATCTTGAGGACTATCTTTCCATAGCGGCCGCAATCGGGCGCAACCGGGAGATCGGCCGATGCCTGTTGTCGGGACCGGTGGAACGCAGATCTGCGCCGGCAGATTGCGAAAGGTGCCGAATATGCTTATCTGATTATTCTAATGTTGCCATGGGAGGAAAACATGAGTGGCATGAGTGATCGTGAAAAGGCGTTCGAAAACAAGTTCGCGCACGATGAGGAGTTGAAGTTTCGGGCTATTTCCCGACGCAACAAGCTTGCAGGATTGTGGGCGGCCGATCTCATCGGGAGATCGGATCGGGATGCCTATGCGACGGAGGTGGTGGTTGCGGATTTTGCCAAAGCCGGACATGAGGATGTCTTCCTCAAGCTCAGGCAGGATTTCGACGCGGCAGGTGTTGCCGTGACGGATACGGAAATCCGCACGAAGATGCTGGACTTGCTGACCGAAGCTTCTGCCCAGGTGGAGAACCAGTAGGTTATCCCGGCGTCACACCGCCGCCTCGAAACACACGTATCTGTTTCGACCCTGGCGTTTGGCTTCGTAAAGGGCGATATCGGAGTTGCGCAGCAGCTGGCGCACGTCGATGGCGTCGCCGCATCTGGAGGCTATGCCGATACTTGCTCCAACGCGGCAGTTGTGGCCCTCGTAGAGGATCGGCTTGCGCAGCGCGTCGATCATGCGGGTCGCGACTGAAGACGCAGGCTCCCGGACGCCACCAAGCTGCGATACGACGATGAATTCGTCGCCGCCGACACGGGCAATGAAATCCTCGTCGCTGAGCGTCGTGCGCAGGGTGCGGGCGGTGTGGACGAGGATCGCATCGCCTGCGTCATGGCCGAGCGTATCATTAATCTGCTTGAAGCGGTCCAGATCGATATGCAGGATCGCTATGCCGGTCTCATTGGTGCTTTCGGCGGCCATGCGGTCGAGGACTTCATCGAGATAGCGTCGGTTCGGAAGCTCGGTCAGATAATCGTGCATGGCGCTATGCTCGATCCGGTCCTTTGCAGCTTCCAGTTCGTCATTGCGTGCTTCCGCCAGCAATTTGGCTCGCTCAAGCTCGCGATGCAGGCCGACATCCTCGGTGACATCCCAATTTGCGCCAACGGTCATCTGGTGGCCGTTTCCGTCGAGGAAGGTCATGGTGCGCGCCCGGATGACACGGTCAGAGCCATCGCGCAGAACGACGCGATACTGATCGGAGAAGCGGTTGCCGCTCTTTACATGTTCATCGACATTTTTCAGCACGCGCCCGGAATCCTCGGGATGAAGGAGGCTCTCCCATAGGCCACCAACCCTGACATCCTCGCGCCTGCCTACGCCATAGATGCGATACATGCGGTCGTCCCAGTCGACGACGCCGGTGGTGAGATCGCATTCGTAAGTGCCGATGCCGGATATTTCGAGCGCCATGTCCAGGCGCCTTGCCATGCGGGCCGTGGTTTCTTCCGCCAGTTTTCGGGCGGTGATATCGGTATCTGTTCCGACGATATGTGTCGGCTTGCCGTTCTCATCCCATTCCACGCAGTCGCCGCGGCATTCGATCCAGACCCAATGGCCGGCCTTGTGGCGCTCGCGGTACTCGAAAATTGCGTAGTCGGGGTCGCCTGCGTTCTGGCGCTCTATGCAGTGAATGACGTGATCCCGGTCGTCGGGATGCAGAAGGTCCAGCCATTCGGCTGTGCTGGCGGGAAGAGGATCGTCCATCGACATGCCCCGGATACGGCGCCAGGTGGGGGAGTAATATTTCTGGCCGGTCGCCCAGTTGTGATCCCACACGCCGGTGACGGAACTGACAAGCGCGCTGTTCCAGCGGCTCTCGCGGTCCGTCAGTTCCTGGATTTCCGTCTTGAACGCGGTGATGTCGACGAAGAAGGCCGCCCTGAAGCTGTCCGCCGATATTTCAGGCGCGGCAGGCGCAAGCGTCGCCTCGATCCAGCGGATGACGCCATCGGCCGGCTGGAGCCGAAATTGTATCCGGTCGGTGACGTCCGTGCGGCCATCGCGCAGTCGCGTGACGAGATTTTCACGATCGTCCGGATGAACGAGGCTGACAACCCTGCCGGTCTGCGATCCGCCGAAGGTCCGCTCGAAGGCTGCATTCAAATGAAAGGGGTTTCCCTCCCGGTCGATCAGCGCGACCGGAAAAGGGATGGTTTCATAAATGGCAATCAGGATCCCGAGGTTTTCGGGCGGTGCGGCAAGGGCACCGGCATGCGCAAGGTTGAACGGCATCACGTCGCCTATGCTGGCAAAGGTGATGTAAATTAGCGAGACCGAATTAATCTCCGCTTAAAATCTGCAGTCGAAATCGAATGGACCGCGCAACCTTTTCCGTCAGGCCTTGAGCTTGCCGAGGAACTGGGCAAACACCATCGTGCCTTCAGGCCATGGTCCATGTCCGGATTCGGCATTGATATGCCCGGATTCACCCGCATCGACCAGAAGCGATCCCCAGGCATTGGTGATGTCGTCGGCGTGATCGTAGGTGCCGAACGGATCGTTGCGGCTGGCTACAGTCAAGGCCGGAAAGGGGAGCGGATCGCGCGGATAGGGGCCGAACGTCATCAGGTGTTTCGGCCGGATCTGCGGGTTCTGCACGTCCGGCGGTGCGACGAAAAACGCACCGGCGACAGGTTTCCTGAAATGCGGAATGGCGTGGATGGCCGTCGGGACCCCAAGCGAATGGGCGACGAGCACGACAGGCTTCGTCGAGGCGTTGACTTCCTCGACGAGACGTTGGACCCAATCGTCCTTGACCGGTTTCGACCATTCCGCCTGTTCCACCCGGCGGGCCGTTGCGAGCTTCTGCTCCCAACGGGTCTGCCAGTGGTCAGGCCCGGAATTGGTGTAACCGGGGATGATGAGGATATCGGCTTCTGATGCTTTCATGCCGCCTATCTGGGCCTTTCCAAGGTCGATATCAAGCTTCGCCGAAGACGCGATTGAAAATCGTGTCGACATGCTTGGTGTGATAACCGAGATCGAACTTTTCGCGGATTTCTTCTTCGGAAAGCGCTGCGCGGACTTCCTGGTCGGCAAGCAGTTCTTCCAAGAAATCTGCGCCGCGTTCCCAGACCTTCATGGCATTACGCTGCACGAGGCGGTAGCTATCCTCGCGGGAGACGCCGGCCTGGGTCAGCGCCAGGAGAACGCGCTGGCTCATCACCAGACCCTTGAACTTGTTCATGTTCTTCAACATGTTCTCAGGATAGATGACGAGCTTTTCGATGACGCCGGCAAGACGGTTGAGGGCGAAGTCGAGGGTGACGGTCGTATCCGGACCAATGGCGCGCTCGACGCTCGAATGGCTGATGTCACGCTCGTGCCACAGCGCAACATTTTCCATGGCCGGCACGACCGACATGCGCACGAGGCGCGACAGTCCGGTCAGGTTTTCCGTCAGGACCGGGTTGCGCTTGTGCGGCATGGCCGACGAGCCCTTCTGGCCCGGCGAGAAGAATTCTTCCGCTTCCAGAACCTCGGTGCGCTGCATGTGGCGGATTTCGATCGCGACGTTTTCGATCGACGAGGCGATGACGCCGAGCGTTGCGAAATACATGGCATGACGGTCGCGCGGGATGACCTGGGTGGAGACCGGCTCCGACTTCAGGCCCATGGCGGCGGCGACATGTTCTTCAACGCGCGGATCGATATTGGCGAATGTGCCGACGGCGCCGGAGATGGCGCAGGTGGCGATTTCCTCGCGGGCTGCGAGAAGGCGCGTCTTGTTGCGGTCCATCTCGGCATAGAAGCGGGCAAAGGTCAGGCCCATCGTCGTCGGCTCGGCATGGATGCCGTGGCTGCGGCCGATACGGACGGTGTCCTTGTGTTCGAAGGCGCGGGTCTTCAATGCCGCAAGAACACGATCGACACCGGCGAGCAGGATGTCGGTGGCGCGCACCAACTGGACATTGAGCGTCGTGTCGAGAACGTCCGACGAGGTCATGCCCTGGTGGATGAAGCGGCTGTCGGGACCGACGAATTCTGCGAGATGGGTGAGGAAGGCGATGACGTCATGCTTGGTGACGGCTTCGATCTCGTCGATGCGGGCAACGTCGAATTCGGCCTTGCCGCCCTTTTCCCAGATCGTCTCGGCGGCAGACTTCGGAATGACACCAATGGCGGCCAGTGCGTCGCAGGCATGTGCCTCGATTTCGAACCAGATGCGGAACTTTGTTTCCGGCGACCAGATGGCGACCATTTCCGGGCGGGAATAACGGGGGATCATGGGCAGCTCGCTTGCTAGAATGGAATTGCCGCCGCTCTATCAAGAACGGCGGCAAAGCTCAATGTTTCAGGAAGAAAAGGATGGTGGGCAGTGGGCGCACTGATTGAAGACGGTGCTGTGTCCCGCGGTTCAGGCCTTTGCGGCGGAAACCAGTGCTGCGATATTGGCCTTGTAGGCGTCCTTGGCGCCACCCTTGTAGACGGCGGAACCGGCGACGAAGACATTTGCGCCTGCCTTGTGGGCGGCACCGATCGTCTCGGCGGTGATGCCGCCGTCGACCTCAAGCTCTATCGGCCGGTCACCGATCAGGGACTTGATGCGAGAAATCCTGTCGAGGGCCGAGGGGATGAACTTCTGGCCGCCGAAACCGGGGTTGACGCTCATCACCAGGATCAGATCGACATCGTCGAGCACGTCTTCCAGAACCGAGATCGGGGTTGCCGGATTGAGCGTGACGCCGACCTTCTTGCCGAGCGCGCGGATGGTCTGCAGCGAGCGGTGCAGGTGTGCGCCGGCTTCGGCATGGACGGTGATGCCGTCGCAACCGGCCTTGGCGAAGGCCTCCAGATACGGATCGGCGGGGGAAATCATCAGGTGGCAGTCGAAGAAGGCATCCGTATACGGGCGCAGCGACTTGATGACGTCGGGGCCGAAGGAGATGTTGGGGACGAAATGGCCGTCCATGACGTCGAGATGGACCCAGTCGGCACCGGCATCAATGACGTCCTTCACTTCCTGGCCAAGTTTTGAAAAATCGGCGGCGAGAATGGAGGGGGCAATGCGAAGCGGCAGCGTCATGGGCGGATCTCCTGTTTCCGTCTGCCGACTAGCATTCCGGGGCGCTTGTCGCAATCGCTACTCGGTCGCAGAAGGGGCTGGGACAAAGGCGTTGGCGCGCCATTCCAGGAGGCGATAGGGATTTTCTGCGAGTTCATGTCCCTGATCGAACCGGATGTCTCCGATCACGGTCTGGAAACTGCGCGCAGTCAGCGAAGAAATCAGCTTTGCCGTATCGTTGCCGGAGGATGCTGCGGCCTGGCTTGCCAGCTGCATTGCCGCATAGGCTGGCAGCACGTTACCTTCCGGCTCGATCTGGCGGCTTTTCAGCGATGTGGCGACATCCGTCGCAGTCTGCAGCGTCTGGTAGGGCGGTAATGTCACCGCGAGTGAGCCATCGCGAAGTGGGACCGGGCGATTGGAGGCTTTCATCACGTCGCCACCCATCACGGTGAGGGGAATGTTCTCGCTTGCAGCGTCGCGGGCGATGATGGAGACATCATTGCGGTCCGCGCCGATCAGTACGTGGGTGGCACCGGCTTTCTGCAGGCGTCTGATGAGCGCAATCTGCTGCTCCTGGCCCGGGCGCAGCGTATCGGTGAAAACCGGAGTGATGCCGAGCGGTTCAAGCTTCTGGCGCACCGCGCTGACAAGCTCGCGTCCATAAATGGTGCCATCATCGATGAAGGCGACCGGTTCGGCTTTCCAGCGATCGACGATCACCGCGGCGATTTTTTCGGCCTCGGCCGTTTCGGACGGCGCCATGCGGAAGAGCGGCCAGCCATTGCGCAGGGCGTCTTCCATAAGGATGCGCGAACGAACGGAAACCGTGATGGCCGGGATCTTGCTGCTCGCCAGCGCGGGCATGGCTGAGCTTAGGGTTTCGACGCATAGGAAGCCGATTGCAATCGAGACCTTTGCATCGGCAAGGGCTTTGGCTGCATCTGTTCCGCCGGCCTCGTTGCAGGTCTCGTCAATTTCGACCAGTCTGTCGCCGGTGACTTCTGCTGCAGCGCGTGCGCCTTCGAAAACCTGCGTGCCAAGCAGCGCATAGGGCCCCGTCCGAGGAGCGACCACACCTATGGTCGCGGCCGAGACTGCCGGTGCCTGGGCAATATAGCCGAACGTCGCTGCCGTCAGCAGGATGGCGAGATCGAAACGCAGGGAGGCCATGCTTTTCCTTGATGCCGTTTTTCACTGCAGCTTTAACCGGTAAGGGCCGGAGCGTCCAAGCTTTTTCCCATTTCCTGCCTTGCTGGCATAAAAGCTGATGGGAACGTGAGCGGGATCGAATGTGGCGCGGTGCCGAACATCGAACCATCCATTGATGCCGGATGATGGGTGAAGCAGAACCCGGCAGACCTAAATTCGGTAGCTGGCTTTCAAAAATATCAGAAAATCAGCCTTCCATTGAACCTAGATCGAAAAATACCAATGGCTTGATGGAGTGCCGTTTCATAAGTCGGCTACCGTTTTTCGCGCGGAGTTGCGCTTTGTGCTCGTTTCAGGCCGCAGCTTTTCTTTCCAAGATAGCTTCCGTGAACGGGTGGGTAAGAGTATTCCGGGTGGTGTCGCTACAGCCGAAAAGCGGCGAATGCCGAAGATTTAGGATGCCGTAATGGACGATGCAGCTATCGAGGAAATGTTCGAAGGTCTTGGGCCTGTCACCATCCGACGGATGTTCGGCGGTAAAGGCATTTATCATCAGGGGCTGATCATCGCCCTCGACCTGCGCGACGAGATTTTGCTGAAGGCAGATGAGACGAGCGCTCCGGCTTTCAAGGCTGCCGGATCCGTCCAATGGTCCTATGAAGGCAGGAAGGGCAAGCCGGTTCTCATGCCCTGTTGGTCCATTCCGGATGCCGCTTTGGACGAACCTGACGAGTTGCGCAACTGGGTGACAATGGCGTTTGAAGCGGCGCTGCGGGTCAATCGCGACACATGATCGCGTTTTCTTCGCAAGTGCGAGATTTAACGTATTGCCGGATGCGGCAGGCCGCGGATATTCTTACACGCGTAATGGGGGATGTGGTCCGGGTCATGCCGGGCCGACGACAGCATCCGACGATACTGCGTGATCTTTTTATCAAGAGAGCCGTCCTGGGAAACCGGGACGGCTTTTTTAGTGGGACTTCAGCAGTTCAAACGCCTGTGAGGAAAAGACGGACAGTGGCGCTGGCGGATCCTGGATGTCGATCCACTTGAGGTCTGCGTGTTTTTCCGGCTCCGTGAGGGAAGGTTCACCACTAAAATCGTCGGTCACGTAGATCAGCGACAGCCAATGCTGATGTTCTTCTTCAAGAATTCCTTCGATCACACAGAGAAAGCTGATTTTTCCGATCTTCAGACCGGTCTCTTCCTCGGCTTCGCGGCGTGCCGCATCCTCTGCCTGTTCCATCATATCGACCTTGCCGCCGACGATGTTCCAGTGGCCTGCTTCCGGAGCCTTGAGGCGCCGGCAGACGAGAACCTTGCCGTCAGCCCGGCGAATGACCAGGCCGACGCCGAGACCAGGAAAATCCTGGCCGGGTTTTGCGAGAGCGGACATTACTTTGCTGCGTTGGCAACGATCAGCATGAAGGCCGGGATATCGTCGCCGAAGCCGACCGGGGTCGGGCCGTCGTCATGGTCGCGGTAGCGGCGACGATCACGGTTGTCGTCGTTTGCCGGGCTCTGGCGGCGTTCGCGGCCGCGGTTGTTCGCAGGCTGATTCTTCTTGTCGGAACGACGCTCCGACTTGGTGTTTTCCAGAACTGCTTCCACGCCTGTCTCTTCCGTGACGATTTGTTTTTCCTGCGGTGCTGCTGCTGCGGCTGCCGATTGTTCGTGGCGGTTGCCGCGGCTGCGGTCCTTGCCGCCGCGCTCCCGGCCACCCTTGCGTCCGCCACGGTCGCTGTCGTGGCTTTCCATGGGAGCGGGAAGGGCGGTCAGATCACCGTTGTTCCATTCGATCTTTTCGGCGATCAGCTTCTCGATTGCGTCGACATATTTAGTGTCTGCGCGTGTCACGATTGTGAAGGCCTTGCCGGAGCGGCCGGCGCGACCGGTGCGGCCGATGCGGTGGACATAGTCTTCCGAATGGATCGGCACGTCGAAATTGAAGACGTGGCTGACATCGGGAATATCGAGGCCGCGGGCGGCGACATCGGAGGCGACGAGCAGCTTGATGTTGCCGTCCTTGAAATTGGCCAGCATGGTCATGCGCGAGCGCTGGTCCATGTCGCCATGCAGGGCGCCGACGGAGAAGCCGTGACGCTCCAGCGAGCGGAACAGGTCTGCCACGTCCTTCTTGCGGTTGCAGAAGATGATGGCGTTCTTCAGATCGTCCTGCGCCTTGATGAGATCGCGCAATGCCGCGCGCTTCTCGTAATCCTTGTTGTGGGCGGCGACCAAGCGCTGCGTCACGGTCTTTGCGGTCGAAGACGGCTTGGCGACTTCGACGCGTTCCGGGTTCTGCAGGAAGCGGTCTGCCAGCTTCTGGATTTCCGGCGGCATGGTGGCCGAGAAAAACAGCGTCTGACGGGTGAAGGGGATCATTTTTGCGATGCGTTCGATATCCGGGATGAAGCCCATGTCGAGCATGCGGTCGGCTTCATCGATGACCAGGATTTCAACGCCGGTCATCAGAAGCTTGCCGCGCTCGCAGTGATCGAGTAGGCGGCCGGGGGTGCAGATGAGGACATCGGCACCGCGCTCAAGCTTGCGGTCCTGCTCTTCGAAGGAAACGCCGCCGATAAGAAGGGCGACGTTGAGCTTGTGGTTCTTGCCGTATTTCTCGAAGTTTTCGGCAACCTGTGCGGCCAGTTCGCGGGTCGGCTCGAGGATGAGCGTGCGCGGCATGCGCGCCCGCGCTCGGCCCTTTTCCAGAAGCGTCAGCATCGGCAAAACGAAGGAAGCTGTCTTGCCCGTTCCGGTCTGCGCAATACCGCAGATATCCCGGCGCTGCAGCGCATGCGGGATCGCTCCTGCTTGGATAGGCGTGGGGTTTGTGTAGCCGGCGTCGGTGACGGCGTTAAGAACTTTCTGGCTCAGGCCAAGATCAGCAAAAGTGGTCAAAGGAAATACAATTCCATTCCGTTCTAGAAGAACATGATCCGTCGCTACGCTCAAATGGGGCGACAACAGGGCGCGACATATGACCAAAATGCTTGAAAGTCAAGAAAACCACCTGCGGTGGCGCAGGTTTTGGTGAATGAAAGCAACTTCGCGGCGATACGCCGCGCGAACGGCAATCTCTCCTATTCGAGATAGGTGGTGAGCTTCATGCCGGCATTCAAGAAGTGCATCGGGTCGATCGCCTGGCCATTTCGTCGCACTTCATAGTGTACATGAGGGCCGGTGGAGCGTCCGGTCGATCCGGCGCGCCCGATCAGATCGCCGGTCTTGATCTCGTCGCCGACGCTGACAAGGATTTTGGAAAGATGGCCGAAGCGGGTGGAAATGCCGTAGCCATGATCGATCTCCACCATATTGCCGTAACCGCCGACAACACCGGCCGTGACTACTTTTCCCGCACCCGTGCTTTTCACCTCGTCTCCTGTCTGGGCGGCGAAATCCACGCCGGCATGCAAGGCGAGGCGGCCAAGGAAGGGGTCGACACGATTGCCGAAACGGCTGGTGATGGGCTGTCCCGGCGCGGGATTGGAGAAGGGCAGGTCGCGTGCCGTCTCGCGCACGCTTTCCAGCCGGGTCAGGGCGGTGTCGAGGTCTTCAAGCGAGGTGTCGAAGCGAGTGCCGGGCAGGCTCGGTTCGATATAGGGGCCGCCGATACCCGCCTGCTTGCCGGACATGGCCTCGACCTCAATGCCGCTGCGCAACAGGATCGTGGTAATCGCGTCGGCTGCTTGCGAAGCACCCGTCGTCAGGCTGGCTATCTTTGTAAGCTGCTGATTTTCAAGCGCCTTGAGCGAAAGGGTTACTTTCGAAAAGACCCGGTCGGCACGATCGGCCGCGCCTTCACGCAGGCTGGCGCCGGAGAGCGGGAGTGCCATGTCTGACCTTACCGCCGGCTCACCACCCTGGAGGATCCTGGTGATTGCGGCGGATCCTCCTGACAGGGATGCGCGGCGGTCGTCGGCTGCGGGTGCGAAGGCGGGGATTTCGGTTGCCGGCCGTTCAGTGCCGGATTGAAGCCCTGATTCTTCGGCGCGATTGAGAAGGGATCCAAGCTTGCCGTGCCGGGAGAACAGGGCGTCCTGTTGCTCAAGCAGCTTTTCGACCTTCTTCTCGACCACCTGCTGATCGAGCAGCTGGCGGGAGGTAATGCGGTCCAGCTGGGCGCGAAGTGCTGCGATACGATCTTCATAATCGTGCTGCATGCGCGCCTGGCGGGCCATTGTCGCGCCGATCAGGTCGTCGCGGATAACGAGATAGGAGGTGGCGCCGAGATAGGAGATGGTCAGCAGGCCGGCGAAGCAAGCGGTCAGAGCGACCATCCAGGGACGGATTGTCATGTGACGGATATGGTCGCCACTTGCGAGAATCAGGACGTGATTTTGTGCCCGTTTTCCAAAAACCTTGTTTTCGGCTCGGTAGGCCACGTTTTGCTCCTGAAAAGGCTGAATCAATTCCGATACTTGGTTTGAGTGATTACACATCCTTAAGGTTAATGAAGTCTTGTCTTGGCGGTCGCGGGTTGCGCTTTGGATGCTGGGGATCACTTTTGGAGTGATTATGCGAAAAAACGGTGCTAGACGCCGTTTCGCAACTTAAAAACACATCCACAGAGTAGAGAGATGTCCAGGTTCAAGTCAGATTTCCTTCGCACGCTCGATGAGCGCGGCTTCATTCACCAGATCTCCGACGAGGCAGGTCTTGACGAACTGTTCGCCAAGGAAACCGTGACGGCCTATATCGGCTTCGATCCGACGGCACCTTCTCTGCATGCCGGCGGACTGATCCAGATCATGATGCTGCATTGGATGCAGCAGACCGGTCATCGCCCGATCTCGCTGATGGGCGGCGGTACCGGCATGGTCGGCGATCCGTCGTTCAAGGACGATGCCCGCCAGCTGATGACGATCGACACGATCGAAAGCAATATCGCATCGATCAAGCGCGTCTTCGCCAATTACCTTTCCTACGGGGAAGGCGCGAAGGAGGCGATGATGATCAACAATGGCGACTGGCTGCGCGATATCAATTACCTCGAATTCCTGCGCGATGTCGGCCGTCACTTCTCGGTCAACCGGATGCTGTCTTTCGACAGCGTCAAGACGCGCCTGGACCGCGAGCAGTCGCTGTCCTTCCTCGAATTCAACTACATGATCCTGCAGGCCTACGACTTCGTCGAGCTGAACAAGCGTTACGGCTGCCGTCTGCAGATGGGCGGTTCGGACCAGTGGGGCAATATCATCAACGGTATCGACCTCGGTCACCGGATGGGGACGGAGCAGCTCTACGCGCTGACGTCGCCGCTCCTGACCACGGCATCCGGCGCCAAGATGGGCAAGTCGCTGAACGGCGCCGTCTGGCTCAACCCGGATATGCTGTCGGCCTATGATTTCTGGCAGTACTGGCGCAATACCGAGGATGCCGACGTATCGCGCTTCCTCAAGCTCTACACGACGTTGCCGATGGACGAGATCGCGCGGCTTTCGGCGCTGGGTGGTTCTGAGATCAACGAGGTGAAGAAGATCCTCGCGACCGAAGTGACCGCAATGCTGCACGGCCGTGAAAACGCCGAGCAGGCGGCCGAGACTGCCCGCAAGACCTTCGAGGAAGGGGCGCTTGCCGACAACCTGCCTTCGATCGATGTCGCCAAGGGCGAACTGGACGCAGGCATCGGCTTGCTTGCGCTGATCGTCAAGGCCGGCCTTGCTGCGTCGAATGGCGAAGCCCGCCGTCACATCCAGGGTGGTGCGGTGCGCATTAACGACGTGGCGATTTCCGACGAGCGCAAGGTGATCGGATCGGGTGAAGTGACAGCCGATGGCGTAATCAAGCTTTCGCTCGGCAAGAAGAAGCACATCCTGGTTCGCCCGGCTTAAGTGCAGTAGCCGGCAATCGAAAAAAAGGCCGTTCCCGCAACCGGGAGCGGCTTTTTCTTATGCGCCGATTACTGGAACTCAAAAATCTGGCGGAAGACGCCGGGGGCGATGAGGGACAGCGGATTGACGGTGAGGCGCGGCTTGTCAAAGGGGCCTTCGAGCTTGAAGGTGATGCCCAGCAAGCCACGGTCGCGGCCATTGCCGAGGATTGCGCCGATCAGGGGGAGTTCGCCGAACAGGCGGTTCAGTCCATATGCCGGCATGAAGGTGCCGGTCATATCCATATTGCCGCCTGCGTCGCGCAGCCTGCCCTGGAAGGTCGCACCGATCTGCTCTCCGCGCACGACGCCATTTGCGACGGAGAGTGCGCCATCGCGATAGACCAGAGCCGCAAAACCGCGCTGGAAGCGTGCCGAACTGACATCGATGTCGCGCTTGACGGCCGAGTTCAGGCTTTGGCCATCCTGACCCACAGGGGTGGAAACAAGCGACTGCAGGCGCTCTTCGTTGCGAAGCTGGAAATTGCGAATGTCCAGCGAGCCGACCCAGTCATTGCCGCGTGCCTTCAGTTTCAGGTTCAAAAGTCCTGCGTTCATGTTGTCATAGAGATCGGCGAAGCGCGCCACAGAGCCGGCATCGCCACTGGTGACGGAAATCGTATCGCCACGCGACATCTGGCTGACGATAGCCTGTCCACTTCCGGTAATGGCGGACAGGTCAGCACGCTGGATGTTCGATCCGCGCGAGGAGAAATTCAATGCGACATTGGACAAATGCTCGTCGTTGAAGCCGACAACGCGATCCACCTGAGCGCGCAGGCTGATGCCGGTGCCTTCACTACTGCCAGACGGACTGCCATTGTTGGCGCGCAACATCGTAATGATCGGCCGCATATCGACCGCGCTGCCGCCGATCCCAATTTCATAGGCTCCTCTGGAGCGCTTCACGCTGAGGCTGTAATTGTCGGCTGGCGAAAGCTGGACGTGAGAGAAGGAGGCTGAGGTCAAATCGCCATCGGCAAGCTGCAGATCGCCTTTGACGCCGAAACTTTCGCCGCTGAGCTGAAAACCGCTGAGCGTGGTCTGTTTGCCGGCATCATTCGACACTTCGAACTGCGCCTTGGCGCCGATGCCGCTACCCTTGGTCCAGCCGATCCATGGAACGGTCAAGGCTGTCCGACTGAGATCGAGCGTCACGGCCTGGCGCTTGTCGTCAAGGCGCGTCAGTTCGGCGGTGATCTGCCCGTCGACCATGTCCGACAGTCCCGGAATGAGTTTGTCCCGCTGGGCGTTGCTGAGTGTCGCCTTGATGACGCGTTCCCGCTTGACGCCGGAACTCTGATCCACGGGTTCAGTGACCGCAAATTCGGCGGGGATATCGTCTACCGTTCCGTTTGCCGTCAGCTTCGCGGCCTTCGTGTCGATTGCCAGAAGACCGGTCAAAGCACCTATCTTGTGACCTTCCATCGGCGTTGCCAGATTGACGCCGTCGAGATGTATCTGGGCGTTCCAGGTGGGCTTGGGCGGGTTGTGATCGGAGATCAAGCCGAAACGAGCCTGAATGTCGGCCTTGGTATTGCCTGAAAAATCCTCGGCCTTGAAACTGGTGCCTTTCAAAGCGTTCACAGGCTTGAAGTTCGCGAGTTCGGTGATCGCGTCGGCATGGCCGGCGATCTTTAATGCAAGGTCGGCCATCAGCGGCTTGGCATAGGTCGAGGCGATGGCAAAGCGGCCATTCTCCACCGAGACCACCCGGCCGGAAGGGGCGTAGGAGGCGGCCTTGGTGACGTCGACCACCAGTTCCTGCCCTTTCAGCGAGAAATGCCCTGCGAGATCACGCAAAGGCGGGAATTCTCCCGGCAGGTTGAGGCGGGAATCCGCCAGGTCGAAATTGATCTGCAATTCGTTGGCGTCGAGCTCCATCGGAATTCCGGGGCCCTTCATGCGGCCTGCGGGGATGAAGACGGCGATCGTGCCGTTGGCGACGCTGCCGCCGAACATGTTTGCCAAAACCCAGTCACGTGGCTTGCGCGCCATCCAGAAAGGCCAGAGCTGTTTGACGCCGGTCACCTGCATCTGCGGGATCTGGCCGCCGAACGAGATTTCGGGAGACTGTTTGCCGAAACGGACCTTGAGTGCTGCGGCCATGCGGCCGAGCGGGCTTGCCACCGTCATTTCGTCAAACTCAAGCTGGCGGTCGGACGACAGATAACGCCCCGTTGCCTTGAGATCGAAATCCGCTGGCTGTTCTCCCTGCGATGCGCCTATAGCCCTGCCGCCGCGAACGAGGAGGTCAAGCCCGAAACCAAGACGCTTGTCCTGCTGATCAAGCCGGTTGAGATCGATCACGGCTCCGGTGAAAGGAACGACCGTCGGGCCGAAACTCGCCTCCGACTTCATGATCTCGATCGAGTCCTTGGCGAAATCATAGGCAACGTTGATCGTGGCGCCACTGAAGGTCTGCTGGATACCGTCGAAATAGAAATTGCCCGGCGCATTGGTCAGTGTCGCCGACATTGCCGGCTTTTGAGCCTCGCCGCGGGAGCGTTCCGCCGACATGTCGAAATCGACCGAGCTTTCCAGGCCCTCGCGCGGTTGCCCATCTTCGGTTCGCTGCAGCAGGAAAGGCGTGATTTCAAGCCCCGACAGGCGGGCGGAGAGGGCGGCGGTTACGCCATCGACCGTTTTCGAGGCGGCCGTGAGCTTGGCTTCCCGGTCATTGATGCTGATGGTGCCGTCTACGCCGATCTCGCCTATCGCATTGCGGGCCAGTTGCAGATCATTGACCTTGAGCGTCGTCGGGCTGCGGCCGGGAGCGGCCGGCAGAACGATGTCGATGCCGGCAAGGCGGATGGAGGCCGTGCCCGTTCGCTCGATCAGCCCGCGCGCCTCATCAAGCCTTTGAAAAGCCTGCTCCAGCAATTGCGGGACTGCATCGACCCGGACTTTGGCCAGGGCGATGGGATCGCCCTCGGGTAGTTGCGCCGTCTCCAACCGAATGGACTGCGCCGAGATGCTGTTGATGGATATGCGCCCGCCAAGCAGCCTGAGCGGATCAACCGCCATGCGCAAAGCGCCGGCCCGGCTCAGGTGCTGTCCGGTCGCGCGCTCGACGATATCCACATCCCTTGCTTCGATCGCCAGGCGGTAATCCGAATCGAAACGGATCGCGGTCGAGCCGACATTGGCGACGTAACGAGGCCCGATCGCATTGTTTAAGGCGGATTGGGCGCGGCTGGTCAGCGTTCCATCGACAACGCCGCCTTCGATGGCAAAGATCGCGCTGCCGATTGCAAGGGTGACGAGAACGACGAAAAGCGCCACGGTCTTGCAGAAACGCCAGGTTCGCGTGCTGTGCGGCGGGCAGTGGACGATGATCGGGTCTTCTATCTGAGCGGACGGGAGTTCATGCAGCGGAACGATGTCCTTCCTGCTGAAATCGATCTTCTCTCCGCGTATTTCAGCCATTCAGTCAGGAACTCGTTATTTTCGCATCCACACCTGATCTGGACGCCTCGTCGGGCTGTATATACCCATGGCAACAATAGTCACTCAAGATGCTGGCAAAAGAAAGGAAAACCATGGCGAACCTCAATATCGGCGATGATGCGCCGGATTTCACGTTGCCCGGAAATGGTGGTCGGACGATTTCTCTCGCAAGCTTTCGCGGCAAGCCGCTGGTGCTGTATTTCTATCCCAAGGATGACACGACAGCCTGCACGACAGAGGCGATTTCGTTTTCGAAACTTCTGCCGGATTTCGAGACATCGGGTGCGTCGGTTGTCGGCGTTTCGGCCGATAGCGTCAAGAAACATGACAACTTCGTTGCGAAGCGTGAGCTGACGATCGGGCTTGGTTCCGACGAGGATACGGCGGTTTCGCAAGCCTATGGCGTGTGGAAGGAAAAGAGCATGTACGGCAAGACCTATATGGGCATCGAGCGCACGACCTTCCTGATCGATGCGGAAGGTCGGATTGCCCGGATCTGGCCGAAGGTGAAAGTCGCCGGTCACGCTGAAGACGTGCTGGCGGCCGTTCAAGCTCTGTAAAAACAGAAAAGGCCCGGACAGGTTATGCCGCCGGGCCTTCTTGCCAAACTGGATCACGAAACTGGCGGTTTCAGGCGCCGGATAGATAGGCCGATACGATCGGCAGGACCTCGTGGAAGCCGTGGTAGATCATGCTGAGGGCGACATAGACGATGATGATCAAGCCGAGATAGCCGATCCAGCGATAGCGTGCGAGAAGCATTGCGACGAAATTGGCCGCAACGCCCATCAGTGCGATCGAGATGATCAGGCCGATGATGAGGACAGTCGAATGACCTTGCGCAGCACCCGCTACGGCCAGGACATTGTCCAGCGACATAGAAACGTCAGCCAGAACGATCTGCATGGCGGCCTGGAAAAACGTCTTTTCAGAACCACCGCGAGACCCCGCTCCGTCCTGCGATCCTTGGGCTTGATCGCCGGCCGCGTGACGCAGTTCGGTGTACATCTTCCAGCAGACCCAGGCGAGCAGAAGTCCACCGACAAGCTGCAGCCCCTTGATGCCCAGAAGATATGTGGCGACGACCGCGAAGATGAGCCGTAGGACTGTGGCGGCGATGATGCCGAAAAGGATCGCCTTCTTACGTAAATGTGCGGGCAGGCCGGCTGCGGCCAGTCCGATGACGACCGCGTTGTCGCCTGAAAGGACAAGATTGATTGCGATGACCTCGACGAGTGCCATTAAGGTTTCGATCATGAGGCGTGACCTTTGTGCCCGTTATGAAACTTGATGTGAGAGATGCTGCAGGGATGTCGACAGGCTCGCAGTCGGAAACTCGGGAGTGCTCGTCAACGGAAGCCGCAATTATTCGCCTAATGAGGGTATGGCAAGCCCGGTGCTGCGTGCGTTTTATGCCTGTTTACGCCTGAGATTTCGCGCCTGATAATCGCAATGGTTGCGTTTGTCGTTTTTCCTTGATCTTCACGCTGCAGAGATAACCTGCTGGTTGTTGGCAGCCTCTTTTGCCCGTAGGTCGCCTCACTTTTGCAGGAGTTCAAATTCCTTCTTGTGATGTGGTGATTTCATGTTTTGTCGCATGGGCGGGCGGCGAAAGAAGGCGAAGACCGGCGCAAAACTCCGCTGGTTTTGCCGTAGAAGACCTGCAGATGATTCGCGTTGGAAGCTCCCGCTATCGAGGAGCCCGGGACGTCTGCCTTGGTCCGCATTCCGAATAAGGCTATTGGCCTCCAGCGGTCACCTCGGTGAAGCTGCTGCCTTTGCGGACGGTCTTCGAAGTGATAGGTCGAATAATATGGCCGTGTCATACGGTGACAGGGATCGGTAACTGGATATTTGAATGACGCAGTTGAAGCTTGTTGGTTTTTCGGGAAGTTATGGCCGTCCATCCAAGACATCTGCTCTGGTCGAGCATATCGCGGGACTTGCCTGTGATCGCTATGAACTGGCCAAGTCCGTGTTCGACCTGACGGATGTGGGAGGCTCTCTCGGGCTGGCGAAGTCGCAGTCCGATCTCGATGCGGATGCGGCAGCCATTCTCAAGGCGGTGGTTGAAGCAGACCTTTTGATCATCGGCTCTCCGACCTACAAGGGCAGCTATCCAGGCATGTTCAAGCATTTCATCGACCTGATCGATCCGGAGCAATTGCGTGGCAAACCGGTTCTGATCGCCGCTACCGGTGGCGGCGAACGGCATGCCCTGATGGTGGAACATCAGCTGAGACCGCTCTTCGGATTTTTCATGGCGCACACGATCCCGACGGCGATCTATGCCTCAAACCGCGATTTCTCCGGCTACGAGATCGTGTCGCAGGCTCTTCAGGAAAGAATCGGTTTTGCCATTGACGAGCTGGCTGCTTTCGTTTCGCGAAAACACGGATCGTTTGGCGAATAGAGGAGATTGGTCTGCCAGGGGCTGGTGTTGACCGTTATACGACCGAGGGAGGGAGTTTGATGTCAGTGGAAGAGGATATCGAAGCGATCGCGGAGCAGGAGCGACTGCTCGTGTTCGACAGGTTCGACGGTGACACGGCCTGGGTGCTCGGGGAGCGGCTGAGGCGCGTGGCGAGCGAACGCGGCCTTGCGGTGGCAATCGATATAACGCTCCATGCCATGCCTGTATTCTATAGCGCTCTTCCGGGGTCCACTGCGGACAATGCCCGATGGATCCGCCGCAAGCGAAACGTCGTCCTGCATTTCCTTAGGTCCAGTTACGCCGTCGGTCGCAGGCTCGCGCAACAGGATGCCACGCTGGAAAGCAAATTCAGCCTTTCCGATACGGACTACGCTGCCCATGGCGGGAGTTTTCCGATCACGGTTGCAGGGGTAGGCTGTATCGGGGCTGTAACGGTTTCGGGATTGCCGCAGCGGGAAGACCACAATCTCGTTGTCGAGATCCTAGCCGGCATGCTGGGGCATGATGTGGGGAAAATCGCGCTTGCCGATTGAGGCGCGCCGAAGTCGGCCGGATCAGCCCGGCCGATTTTTCATCGGTTTTGTCAGCGCCTGAAGGCGCGGGCGACGGCGATCAGGATGCAGGCGCCGATGAAACCGGCGATCAGATATCCTATCCAGCCGCCGAGAACGACGCCGAACAGGCCCAGAATGGCGTTCGCAACGATTGCACCAACGATGCCCAGAATGATGTTCATGAAGATGCCCATGTCGCTCTTCATGAATTTTTCGGCGAGCCAGCCGGCAATGCCGCCGATGATGATGGCTGCGATCCAGCCGATGCCTGCGTCTTCCATGGCCTTACCCTTTCCTGAAACCCCGTCCTTGGGGTGCGGCAGGTAACGCGTAAAAATGTTCCAGGGTTCCCAATCACTTTATTAGAGAGACAACATTCCTTTCAATCGCCGCGAACTGCCCCTATTTTGCCAGCCGATTCGGTTAGCAAAACGAGATACCAGTAGTGACCTCATCCTTCCTCCACGACCGCAAGCTCGGTGCGCTTCCTGACCTTTGGCGGGGACGCCTATCGATCGCTCTCTTCGTTATGTTCGCCTTTTGGGCGGTTGTGGCGCAGAACGCGGCGGCGCAATCCCAGCCTCAGGTCCAGCCGCCCGCTGCGGCTCAGTCCGATCAGGCAGTGCCGACCGATGTGACCGCCGACTCGATCAATATCGAGATGAGGGACAAGCTGGATGGCCTCAGGCAGCAGCTCAACACGTTTCGCGAGAGCGTGCAAACAGCACCTGACGATGATGCAAAACTCGCTGACATAAGGGTCAAGGCGGAGGCGATCGTTGAGGAAATGCGCACCGCTTCTGATGCGATGAAAGTGCGCGTCGAACAAATTCAAGGTCGCCTGACCAGTCTTGGCGAACCGCCTGCGGCGGGACAGCCTGCCGAAGCGCCTGCCGTGGTGGAGGAGCGGACGAAGCTCGAGAACGAAAGATCTCAGCTTAATCTGATTGTAGATGATGCGGGCAATCTGTCGAACAGCGCCACGCAGCTTGCCAACATGATCACCAATCTGCGCCGGACGCTGTTCGCGCAGACGCTGTTCAGGCACACGGAACTCACTGCCGATGTTTTTGTCGATGCCGGCAATGCGTTCGTCACGGAAATGCGGAATTTCTCATCGACGATCGGAAGTTGGGCGAGTTTCGTGTGGCGGTTCAAGGCTATTCCGCTGCTTGGCGCGATTGCCCTGTCGGTCGGTTCGGCGTTTCTTTTTCTTGCCGGCGGATATCGGCTGTTCGGTCGCTTCCTGACCCGCAGCGAGATCGACAACCCCGCCTATATAAAGCGGCTTTCCTATACGTTCTGGTCGACGGTCATGCAGAGCATCACCTTCGCCGCGTTTCTCGTTACGTCCTATCTTTTCCTTGAGGGCTTCAACGTTCTGCGTCCTGACGTGGCGCCGATCATCGCGACATTTTTCGGTTTCGTCTGGTTCGTGCATTTCGTCTGGAAATTGACCTACGCCGCACTTGCGCCGCATGAGCCCGGCTGGAGGCTTGTGAAAATCACCGATGGCGGTGCGCGGCTGCTCAGCCTGGCCATTATCGCCATGGCTGTGGTCAATGGACTGGATTATCTGCTCGGCGCCGTCAGTGAAGCTCTCGGTTCGCCGCTGGTGCTGACGATCGCAAAGAGCCTGATCGCCTCCGTGGTCATCGGGCTCATCCTCATCGGAATTTCGTTCATCCGTCCGGTCATGGCGGAAGGAGAGGACGCTACGGGGCAGGGGCGGCCCTGGCCGCGTTATTTCTCGGTCACATTGCGTATCATGGGCGGGGTGCTGCTGCTCTGCGTCATTGCCGGTTATGTCGGGCTCGCGCGGTTTGCATCTACGCAGATCGTCCTGACTGGTGCAGTGCTCGCGCTCATCTATATCGGGCTTCTTTCGGGCAAGGCGATCTCGAAGCGCGGGGCGTTCAACGATACGGCCCTCGGGCGGCGTCTGGTCGAGCGGCATCGTTTCGGGGATGTCGGCCTCGATCAGGCCGGTCTGGTTGTCGGTCTCGGCATTTATGTCGTCGCACTGGCGCTCGGCATCCCGCTGATCCTGATCACCTGGGGTTTTCAGATTACGGATATCGAATCCTGGGTCGTCAGTTTCTTTACCGAATTCCGCATCGGAAGCATTTCGATCTCGATCGTCGGTATATTCGGCGGCCTGCTGCTCTTTGCGCTTGGATATATCATTACCCGATGGGCGCAGAAGTGGATCGACGGGAATGTTCTTGCCCGCAGTCACGTCGATATCGGCGTGCGCAATTCGGTCAAGACGGGCATCGGTTATCTGGGGGTAGGTCTTGCGGTCATCGTCGGCGTTTCGGCAGCCGGCATCAACCTTTCAAACCTTGCCCTTGTCGCCTCGGCGCTTTCTGTCGGTATCGGTTTCGGCTTGCAGAATATCGTGTCGAACTTCGTGTCGGGTCTGATCCTTTTGGTCGAGCGGCCCTTCAAGGTAGGAGACCATGTCGTGACGGGCACGACGGAAGGGATCGTGAAGCGTATTTCGGTTCGCGCGACCGAGATCGAAACGTTCCGCCAGCAGGCGATCATCGTTCCGAACTCCGATCTCATCAATGCCGCCGTGGGCAACTGGACGCTGAAGAACCGGATACAGAGATCCGAAATCAAGGTGTCTACCAGCTACGAAAGCGATCCCGAGAAGGTGATCGCAATTCTCATGGACATTGTTTCTGACGTGCCAGAAATCCTTCGAAATCCCGGGCCGCATGTGGAATTCCTCGCCTTCGGCGGTTCCTCGCTGGATTTCGAACTACGGTTCCATCTGGCGGACATGTCCGAGGGACTGCGTATACGCAATGATATCCGTATCGAGATTTTGAAGCGGTTCCGCGAAGAGAATGTCGAGATACCATTCCCTCGCTCGGAAGTGGTTTACCATCGCGGTCTGCCGATCCCGCTTGAGGAACCCGACGTTCGCGGCGGAGCGTGACAGTTCGGGTTTGCCGCTATCCTTCGTCGTTACTCCGGCCGAGATTTCGGCCGGTTTTTCTTCTTCATTAAGCATGTGTCGCTGGGATTTATTGACCTAAATAGCAGGCGATGTAGTTCTTCGACGCGATTTGTTCCAGAATGAGCTGTCGGGTTAACTGTTCTGCAAAGCGTGACAAATAGAAACTTGCTCAAGGGTATGATTTTATTTGTAAGGGTCAAAAATGACGTTCCTTGGCATTTCCGGAATGCAGTATTCCGGTGAAACGCTTGGCAATTCCCGTATTCTTCTTGCCGAGGATTCCAATGTCTTCACATCGATGATCGGTATGCGGCTCAAGGAGCTGTTCGACATCGATATCGAAATCTGCCGCAATTTCGAAGACCTTCAACTTGCCTATGACAGATCGACTGATCCGATCACGCTGGCGATTTCGAACATCAATCTTCCGGGTGCCGAGAACGGCGAGGCGCTGGAATATCTGATCGACCTGTCGATCCCGACGATCGTGTTTACCGGCACATTCCATCAGGAAACGCGTGACAAGCTGCTGACCAAGGATATCGTTGATTACATTCTCAAGGACAATGTCTTTGCTGTGGAGATGCTTGCCGAGTCGGTGTGCCGGTTCCTTACCAATCATCGCCACCATGTGCTGATCGTCGATGACAGCCCGACGGCGCGGGCGCTGCTTTCCAGCCGCCTCAAGCGCTATAACTTCCGCGTCAGCACGGCTGACAGCGGCGCCAAGGCGCTCGAACTGCTCAAGAAGAACAGCGATGTCGGCCTGGTCATTACCGACTACAACATGCCGGATATCGACGGGTTCGAACTGACCCGCCGCATCCGGTCGGTCCGCGGCTCACACGAGTTGCGGATCATCGGTGTGTCGTCCTCGTCGGACCGGCACCTGTCGGCGCGTTTCCTGAAAGCCGGTGGTAACGACTTCATGCTGCGCCCGTTCATCGACGAGGAGTTTTATTGCCGCGTCAACCAGAACCTCGATACGCTTCTGCAGATCCGCTCCATGCGGTCGGCACAGGGCGCAGGCGCGATCAAGAACGTTGCTTGATTGCTGATACAGGTGCCGCATGCCATATATTGTCAGCCAGAAACGGATGCACTCGGATCTTTGCAGCTATTCGCAGCAGCTTGCTACGGACATGGCGGCCAAAAAGATCGCGGCATCGACTGCGATTGACGAGAACCTGCTGCCGATCGAGGATTTCTATCGACTGGGAGAGCCGATCGTTTCCGATTGCGTCGAAGCGGAGCTGACTTGCTCCATTGCAATCATCGACATAGACCGGCTTTTTCGGATCGTGGAAACGCAAGGGGCCGAATGCGCCGAGCATGTGCTTTCGACGTTCGGCGCCAATCTTCTGCGGTTTACCGCCAATCTCTTTGCCTGCGTAGCCCATCTGGGTGAGGATCAGTTCGGCATATTGCTCGTGGGCCTGGATATTGCGAGCGCCACGGACGTTCTCGATCGGCTGAGGCAGGAACTGGCATCATGCCCTATCGGCTGGAAGGGCGAGATGATCAACGTCACCGTTTCGATCGGCGCGGCTGAAATCCATGGGCCGGAGACCTTCGATAACTATCTCAATGCCGCCGAGCAGTTTCTGTTCATGGCGAAAATGTCCGGTCGCAATCAGGTCATTTCCGACCACACATTTGCCACCGCCGTTCACTGAATAGCGGTTTGATCATTGAAAGGCCCGCAAGGCCCGCAGAGACGATACTCTCTGCGGGCTTTTTTGCGTCGGCGCGGTTCAATGCGCGCCGAGAAGCGCGTTCTTGCTGGATTCGAAATAGGCGGAAAGCGTCTGCGGCTTACGGCCCGTCAGGGTTTCGAAATCGCCGGTCACCAGATCGAAATTGCCGGCCCGGATGTTGGCGTCGGCCGATACGAGCATCTTGACCAGGAAGTCCGGAAGACCGGCCGAGGTCAGGCCGCCCGCCAGTTGCTCATCGGTGACATGCACGACGTTGAGCGGCTTGCCGGTTGCCTTGGAGACGAGCGCGGCGATCTCTTCGGCATTCAGGCTTTCCGAGCCGGTCAGGGTGAGGGTGGTGCTGCCGGCCGGCGGATTGGCAAGGGCGGCTGCGGCTGCGCGGGCGCAATCGTCGCGGCTGATATTGGAGACCTTGCCTGCGCCATAGGCCGAGTACCAAGTGCCGGTTTCCAGATTGTGCGGCATCGACATCAAATAGTTGTCGTCATACCAGGCGTTGCGCAGGATCGTGTAGGGAGTGCCGGTTGCCTTGATGGCTTCTTCGGTGCCGAGGTGATCGGGCGCGAAGCTGACGAGCGATTTGTCCGGGTTCGGCATGGATGTGTAGAGGATATGCTTGACGCCGGCCTTGGCTGCTGCGGCCACAGCCGTCTTGTGCTGCTTCAGGCGGCCGCCCGGCGTGGCGAGATCATCCGTCGAGATGATCAGGACGCGGTCGATGCCGCCAAAGGCTGCTGCAAGGCCTGCCTCGTCAGTGAAATCCGCCTTGCGGGTTTCGACGCCCTTGGCGGCAAGATCGGCAAGCTTGGACGTGTCGCGGCTGGCGGCAACGATATCGCTCGGCGAAACCTTCGATGTCTCCAGAAGGTGATTGAGGACTGCGCGGCCGAGCTGGCCGGCGGCGCCGGTGACGAGAAGTTTGGTCATGTCGTTTCCTCTTGCAATGCCGCCGGATCGTACCGGCATGGTTGTTGGTCTCAAAAAGAGACTAGCACTAGAATAGGAATTGACGTGGTCCTGTAAAGGAGGCACATTTCCGGGAGATCGTTACCAAAAGGGAACTACCGGCATGGACAATGCAGCACGAGTGACCACGCTTGCGGGTGAGCCTTGTGACATGTCCAACTGGGATGCGGGTAACTGTCCGGTTCGCGACGTGATGAACCAGATCGCCGGAAAGTGGTCGACGCTTATTCTCGAATTGCTGGCGCAGCGGCCCTATCGCTTCGGTGAGTTGCGCCGTCTGGTGCCGGATATTTCCCAAAGGATGTTGACGCAGACTTTGCGGGATCTGCAGCGCGACGGCTATATCGACCGTCAGGTGTTTCCGACCAAGCCGCCAAGCGTCGAGTATAGCATGACCGAGCTCGGCCATTCGCTGTTCGAGCCGCTGTCTAAGGTGCTGGCTTGGGCAGGGGACAATCATGCCGCGGTAAAGGCTGCGCGCGTGAAGTTCGATGCGAGCGAACTGGGGTAGTCTCCGGGGCTTGAACGACGAAGGGCGGCCGAAGCCGCCCTTGTCTTGTCAGTCATGCCGATCGATCAGGCGTCGATCGATGCCATGTCGATGACGAAGCGGTAGCGGACGTCGCTTTTCAGGACGCGTTCATAGGCTTCGTTGACCTGCTGGATGTTGATCTTCTCGATTTCCGAGACGATGCCCTTCTCGCCGCAGAAATCCAGCATTTCCTGGGTTTCCTTGATCGAGCCGATCATTGAGCCGGAAAGTTCCTTGGCGCCGAAGATCAGCGAGAAGGCGTGGACCGGGATGGGATGTTCCGGGGCGCCGACAACGACCATGGCGCCCTTTGGCTTGACGAGGCCGAGATAGGCGTTCCAGTCGAGCGCCACACCAGCGGTGCAGATGATCAGATCGAAATAGCCGGCGAGCTTCTTGAAGGTTTCCTCGTCGCTAGTGGCGTAGTAATCCTTGGCGCCGAGCTTGAGGCCGTCTTCCCTCTTCGACAGCGACTGGGAAAGTACGGTGACATCCGCACCCATGGCTGCGCCGATCTTGACGCCCATATGGCCGAGGCCCCCCATGCCGATGATGGCGACTTTCTTGCCGGGGCCTGCCTGCCAGCGGTGCAGCGGCGAGTAAAGCGTGATGCCGGCGCACAGAAGCGGGGCTGCTGCGTCGAGCGGCAGGTTGTCCGGGATCGACAGGACGTAACCTTCCTTGACGACGATCGAGTCGGAATAGCCACCCTGGGTGGGGGCATTGCCGTTCAGCGTGTCGACATCGTTATAGGTCTGGACCAGACCCGGCATGTAATGCTCGTTATCGAGGTCGCGGGTGGCGCAGCCGACGCAACTATCGACGAAGCAGCCGACGCCGACGCGGTCGCCGACCTTGAATTTGGTGACCTTGGAGCCGACGGCCTTGACGATGCCGGCGATCTCATGGCCCGGAACGATCGGATAAACGGCGTTCTTCCATTCGTTGCGGACGGTATGGATGTCGGAATGGCAGATGCCGGCGAACTTGATGTCGATGACGACGTCGTCATCATTCGGTTCGCGGCGCTCGAAGGTGAAAGGGGTGAGCGGGCTCGACGCGTCGGTCGCAGCATAGCCTCTGGCGATAGGCATGGGGAACTCCATTCATTGATGGGTTGAAAATCAACGGCCGGACTATGCGTCACGACACGGGGCAGGCGTTAGATCGATCCTCCAAGCTTCTTGCACGATCCTGCAATATTGCGAGGCATCCCTCGTTGCGAAGACTACAACGCATTATAGAATGGAGACGGTTCGACGCCTGCTTCGGAGAAATGGCTCAATGACACTTCCTTTCAATCCCTATCAGGAGATTGCCTCGATCGCGGCGCGGCATGGAGGCGGTGAGGGGGATGGAACGACGGCGATCGACGGGCTGGGGATCAGCCGGCGGACGTCGCCTAGCGAGCCTTGCCACGGAAGTTATCGACCCTGTTTCGCGATGGTGATCCAGGGGGCGAAATGCGTTCAACTCGGTAATGAGACGATCAATTACGGGGCGGGCGACTATCTTCTGACATCACTCGACCTTCCGGTTGCGTGGCGGGTGGTGGAGGCCAGTCCGGAGGTTCCGCATTTCTGTATCACGGTTGCGATCAGCAGCGACAAGGTGCTCGACCTGATGGGCAGGAACGGGCTCTCTAAGCCCGTTGGGCCGAGCAAGAACCAGCGCGGCATCGTGGTCAATGTTGCGACGCCCGAGCTTCTGGATGCGGCCGTTCGGCTGATGCGCTTGCTTGATCGTCCAGCAGATATCGCTTCGCTCGCACCGCTGATCGAGCAGGAAATCCTCTATCGCATTCTGACCGGGCCGGCAGGCGGGCAGTTGATCAACATCGCGATCGCCGACAGTCACGGCAATCGAGTGGCGCGCGCCATCGCATGGTTGAAGGGAAACTTTGCCGGATCGCTGAGGATCGAGGAACTGGCCGAACATGTCGGCATGAGCGTCTCGTCCTTCCATCACCATTTCAAAGCAATCACGGCGATGACGCCGGTTCAGTACCAGAAGCAGCTAAGGCTGCATGAGGCCCGGAGGCTGATGCTTGTCGAAGGGCTCGATGTCGGCAATGCCGGCCACCGTGTCGGATACCAGAGCCCGTCGCAGTTCAGCCGCGAATATAGCCGTCTCTACGGCCTGTCTCCGGCGCGTGACATGGATGCGGTCCGGGTTTCGGCCGCGGGCTGACCTTTCGCTGCAATCAAATTCCTCCCTACCGTTTGAAAATCCGGCTTGACGGAAAGCAGAATTGCTTTATACGCCAGAACCGTACCGTACGGTACCTGAGAGGAGCAGCCGCAAGTGAGACCCGATACCGCCGACACGCCCCAGTTTTCGCCGCGACAGAACGAGGTTCTGGAGCAGGCGCTTCGTCTTCTCGTCGAAGGTGGCGACAAGGCTCTGACGACATCGGGGCTTGCGCGTGCAGCGAGCTGTTCCAAGGAAAGCCTGTACAAATGGTTCGGCGATCGCGACGGTGTTCTGACCGCGATGATCGCCTATCAGGCGAGCAAGGTTCGCACCGCCGACCGTTCCGGCGAAAAGCTGACGGAACAGGTCTTGAAGCAATATCTCGAACAGTTCGGGCGCGATTTGCTGGAAGTTCTCGGCGGTGACGTGTCTCTGGCTCTCAACCGGCTGGCGATCGGCCAGACGAGCCGCGACGGCTCGAAACTCGGTAAGCTTCTGGTCGAACATGGCCGCCGGCAGATTGATCGCCGCGCCATGGCGCTGATGGAGGCCGGCAAGCGGGCAGGGCTTCTGCGCTTCGAGAATGCCGATGCCGCCTATCACACATTTTACGGCCTGGTGGTTTCCGATCTGCATGTTCGCATGCTGCTCGGCGAGCCGGGGCTGAAAGACAATTCGCGCCAGGCGGAGAGGGCGGTCGAAGCCTTTCTCGCGCTGCATGGCGTCGAACAGAAAACTGCGGATGCGCTTCGCGTTTCCGCCGGACGATGAACAACCGAAACAAACACTCGCATAGGGAAGGAATTTAAGATGCGCGTTTATTACGATCGTGATGCCGACCTCAACCTGATCAAGTCGAAGAAGGTCGCCATCATCGGCTACGGTTCCCAGGGTCGCGCACACGCGCTGAACCTGAAGGATTCTGGTGCGCAGAACATGGCAATTGCCCTCAAGGCCGGTTCCGCCACTGCCAAGAAGGCCGAAGCCGACGGCTTCAAGGTCATGACGGTTGCCGAAGCTGCCGCCTGGGCCGACCTGATGATGATGGCAACCCCGGACGAACTGCAGGCCGACATCTACCGCGATGAAATCGCCGGCAACATCCGCGACGGCGCAACCATCGCATTCGCGCATGGCCTCAACGTTCATTTCGGCCTGATCGAGCCGAAGGCATCGATCGACGTCGTCATGATCGCACCGAAGGGCCCGGGCCACACGGTTCGCGGCGAATACCAGAAGGGCGGCGGCGTTCCCTGCCTCGTTGCTATCCATCAGAACGCTTCCGGTAACGCGCTTGAACTCGCTCTCTCCTACGCCTGCGGCGTCGGCGGCGGTCGTTCGGGCATCATCGAAACGACGTTCAAGGAAGAATGCGAAACCGACCTCTTCGGCGAACAGGTCGTTCTGTGCGGCGGTCTGGTCGAATTGATCCGCGCCGGTTTCGAAACGCTGGTCGAAGGCGGTTATGCGCCTGAAATGGCCTATTTCGAGTGCCTGCACGAAGTAAAGCTGATCGTCGACCTGATCTATGAAGGCGGCATCGCCAACATGAACTACTCGATCTCCAACACGGCCGAGTGGGGCGAATACGTCACCGGTCCGCGCATCATCACCGAAGAAACCAAGGCTGAGATGAAGCGCGTCCTGAAGGACATTCAGACCGGCAAGTTCACCTCGGACTGGATGCAGGAATACCGTGCAGGCGGCGCCCGCTTCAAGGGTATCCGTCGCAACAACGACGCGCACCAGATCGAAGAAGTCGGCACCAAGCTGCGCGCCATGATGCCCTGGATCGGCAAGAACAAGCTGGTCGACAAGGCCGTCAACTGATCGGTCAAACTATCGATTGGAGATAAGGCGCCGCGCGGCTCGTCCGCGCGGTGTTTTGCATCTTACTCCTTTGGCGGAATGACGCCCTTGGTGAGGATGAAGCAGCCGTAGAAGCGCAGTTCGCCGGTGGCGACGACGCAGTAGGCTTTCTTTGCCGTCTCGTAGAATGCGTGGCGTTCGATCGCATACATGGGTGCTGGTTTGCCCTCGGCGGCATCTATTTCCGCCTGTATCTCTTTCTGGATCTCCGGGATCGCGTTCGGATCGCCGATGACTTCCATGCGCCCGACCGAGGGCTGCAGCGGCGTGTCGAGCGGCAGCACCGACAGGATCGCCTGCATGGCGCGGGGCGCCGAAATATTGTCCATCCGGATCACCTTGCCGAGCACGGTCTGGCGGGCAATCGAATCGGATGGGAAATTGGCGTCGGCCAACACGAGCGTATCGCCGTGGCCCATGGATTTCAGGGCATAAAGGATATCGGCATTGAGCGCCGGATCCAAGTTCTTCAGCATTCGTCTCTCCTCCAAGACAGATGAAAATTCCGTCGCCCGTTATCGCAGGCAAAGGCTGGCGCGCACCAGCAAAATATAAGTCTTGGCGGAATGTCATGGAGACAAAAAATGTCGCAGCGGTCGATAGGTCAGCATTGCTGACCTGTCGGAATTTCTATAAAGCAGAATGCAACAAAATTGAAATAACAGGAAACATCCCTATGCTTGATTGGGAACATATCTTCGCTTCGCGTTCCAGCCGAATGAAGGCGTCGGAAATCCGCGAATTGCTGAAACTGCTCGAACAGCCTGACATCATCTCGTTTGCCGGAGGCATTCCAGATCCGGCTCTGTTTCCGGCGGAAGAATTCAAGGCGGCCTATGCCGATATCTTTTCGGGCGCACAGGTGAACTCGGCGCTGCAATATTCGGTCAGCGAGGGCTACAAGCCGCTACGCGACTGGATCGTCGAGGATGTCGCAAAGATCGGTATCGACTGTTCCGCGGATAACGTCTTCATCACCTCCGGTTCGCAGCAGGCGCTCGATTATCTCGGCAAGCTGTTTCTGTCGCCGAAGGACACGGCGCTCGTCACTTGGCCGACCTATCTGGGTGCGCTATCTGCCTTCAATGCCTATGAGCCGAACTATGATCAGCTGTCGCTGAACGGCAACCGGACGCCGGACGCCTATCGCGATACGGCCTCCAAGCTCGGCGGTTCGGTCAAGTTCGCTTATCTGTCTGCCGATTTCTCCAACCCGACCGGTGAGACGATCGATCTTGCTGGCCGTGAAAAGCTGCTGGCGCTGGCGGATGAACTGGATATCGCGATCCTTGAGGATGCGGCCTATCAGAACCTGCGCTTCGATGGCGAGGCGATCCCGCCGATCCTGTCTCTGGATATCGCGCGTAAAGGCGGCATCGAGAATACCCGCACGATTTATAGCGGCAGTTTTTCGAAGACGCTGGCTCCGGGCCTGCGCGTCGGCTTCGTCATTGCCGCGATGCCGGTCATCCGCAAGCTGGTTCTGATGAAACAGGCTGCCGACCTGCATTCCTCAACGATCAACCAGATCGCCGTCGAGCATGTCGCATCGCGCGGGTTTTCCGAGCAGGTCGCCAAGATCAAGCGGGTCTATAGCGGTCGCCGTGATGCGATGCTGGCGGCGCTTGCGAAATACATGCCGAAGGGCACGACATGGACGAAGCCGGAAGGCGGCATGTTCGTCTGGATCACGCTGCCGGAAGGCATGGATGGTGCAGAGCTTCTGGCGAAGTCGCTGGCGACGGAGAAGGTCGCCTTCGTGCCGGGCAAGGCGTTTTATGCCGATGGCAGCAATGCCAACACGCTGCGCGTCTCGTTCTCCTGCGCCAACGACCAAATGATCGACGAAGGGATCAAGCGGCTCGGGCGACTGGTCGCCAATGCTTTCGGTGAGCGAACATGAAAGCTTGCCGATCATCTGATCGATAGTCGTATTCACAAGCAAAAGCGGCGGAAAATCTGGGTTTCCGCCGCTTTTGCTTTCATTCCTTACCTGGACGTCAATCATTGTCACAAGAGTGTCAATGTATATGTGTTTAAGCGCGTCATCTCAAACTGGATGACCCTCATGAAAAAGCTTCTGTCCACGTTCACCGCGCTCGTTGCGCTCGGTCTTTCCGGCGTTGCCAACGCTGCCGACCTCGTCATCTATACCAGCCAGCCGAATGCCGATGCACAGGCAACCGTCGATGGCTTCAAGGCTGCCAATCCGGGCGTGGATGTCGAGTGGGTGCGTGACGGAACTCCGCAGATCATGGCGAAGCTCAATGCGGAAATCGCTGCCGGAAACCCGATCGCCGATATTCTGCTGATCGCCGACACGGTAACGTTCGAACGCATGAAGGCCGCCGGCCAGCTGCTCGCCTACAAGTCGCCGGAAGCAAAGAACTTCGACGCCTCGCTCTATGATGCAGATGGTTACTACTACTCGACCAAGCTGATCACCACCGGTATCATGTACAACACCCAGGCTGCGATGAAGCCGACGAGCTGGGCTGATCTTGCCAAGCCGGAAGCCAAGGGCCTCGTCACCATGCCGAGCCCGGTTGCTTCGGGTGCTGCTCTCATTCACGCCCAGACGCTTGCTGCCGTCGATGGTCTCGGCTGGGACTATTACAAGCAACTGAAGGACAATGGTGCGGTCGCCGCCGGTGGTAACGGTGGCGTGCTTAAGGCCGTCGCTTCGGGCGAAAAGGCATATGGCGTCGTTGTCGACTACATGCCGATCCGCGAAAAGGCCAAGGGCGCTCCGGTCGAGTTCGTCTTCCCGAAGGAAGGCGTCTCCGCCGTCACAGAGCCGGCTGCAATCCTGTCGTCGACCAAGCATCAGGACAATGCCAAGAAGTTCATCGATTATCTTCTCTCCGAAAACGGCCAGAAGATCGCCGCAGGCCTCGGTTACATCCCGGCTCGCAACGGCATCGACCTGCCGGCCGGCTACCCGGCGCGCAGCGAGATCAAGGTCCTGCCGCTCAACGCTGCGGACGCGCTGAAGAACTCGGAAAAGGACGTGAAGACGTTCTCCGATATTTTTGGCACCAAGGGCTGATATAAGGCCTGATGTTTCGATCTCAGAATCAAGGAAACAGCCAGCCCCGCTGGCTGTTTTCCTTTGTCGTCGTGGTGATCTTCTTCCTGAGCGTACTTCCGCTCGGACGGCTTGCCGCGACCGGCTTTTCATCGCTTTTCAGTGGTGGGGCGCGTGCGCTTCTTTCTGATCCTGTCGTCTGGCAGGCGGTCTACGATACGCTCACCACATCGATCCTCGGCATGATTGCAGCCGTCATCCTCGGCGGCGGGTTTGCGCTGCTGCTGACGCTGTTTGACGTGCGCGGCAAGACGGCCCTCGGTTTCCTGTTCATGCTGCCGACGATGATCCCGCCGCAGGTGACGGCGCTTTCCTGGATCGGCATGACCGGACCGTCGAGCGCGCTTTTGAAGGCGATCGGCATGGCGCCGCCGCTGGGCAGTCCGCAGCCGCTCTATTCGATCGGCGGTATTGCGCTGCTCTATGGCGTGCAGAATGCGCCGCTGGTTTTCCTGTCGCTGCGCGCCGGTCTTCTGGCGCTGCCGCGCGACGGGGTAGAGGCCGCACGGCTTTCCGGCGCTTCGTCCTGGCAGGTGCTGAAGGATATCATTCTGCCCTTGTCTCTGCCCGGTTTCGTCGCTGGCGCAGCGATCGCCTTCGTTTCCTGCGTCGGCAATTTCGGCATTCCGGCCATTCTCGGCATTCCGGCTTCGATCTATACGCTGCCGACCCTGATCTATTCGAAATTTGCCGCCTTCGGCCCGAATACCTTCGCCGATGTTTCGCTGCTTTCCGGCCTCATCGCCATCCTTTCGGTTATCGGCCTGACGGTCGAGGAACGGGTTTTGCGCGGACGTGACTATCGCGTCATCGGGCTTTCGGGGCAGGTGGCGATGTTCCGGCTCGGCAACTGGCGGTTGATCGGTGAACTGGTGCTGTGGCTGGCGATTTTCATCACGCTCGTGATGCCGCTGACGGCGCTGATTGCAAGCTCTCTGGCGCCCGCCTATGGCGTGCCTTTGACGCCTGCAACGGCAACGCTGGATGCCTATCGGGAGGTCCTGTTCAAACAGGCGATCACCCGCACGGCGTTCACGAATTCCGTATCGCTGTCGCTTGCGACGGCGCTTGGTCTCCTGGTGGTGACTGTGCTGACGGGGTATTATCTCGTGCGCTCAAAAAGCAAGGTGGCGCCGGTGCTTTCGGCGCTTGCCGAAATCCCTTACGCGCTGCCGGGTATCGTGCTCGCTGTCGCACTGATCCTCGTCTTCGCCGCGCCGATCCCGATCATCGGGGTTTCGATCTACGGCACGATCTGGATCATTCTTGTTGCTTATTTCTCCAGCTTCTTCGCTGTCAGCCTGAAGCCGGTGGTGAGCGCGTTCCGGCAACTCGATCCGTCGCTGGAAGAGGCCGCACGCCTCGCTGGTGCAGGTTTCGGGCGGCGGCTGACGGATATCGTTGTGCCGCTGGTCGCACCGGCTGCGGGCGCGTCCGTCATTCTGGTCTTTCTCATTGCCTGCAACGAGCTCACCGTCTCGGCCATCCTCTGGTCGGCCGGAACGCAGACGCTTGGTGTGGCGATTTACAATCTCGATGATAGCGGCAGCTTCAATCTCGCTGCAGCGCTTTCCGTCCTCGTGGTCATCATGGTGATCGCGATGATGCTGGTGCTGGAACTGATGGCGAAGAGACTGCCGAAAGGTGTGGTGCCGTGGCGAAGCTGATCCTCAACCGCCTGTCCAAGGCATTCGAAACCGGCGGTCGAGCTGCCGTCAACGACGTGTCGCTGGAAGTGCGCGACGGCGGGTTTCTGGCGCTTCTCGGGCCTTCCGGCTGCGGCAAGACGACCGTCCTCAGAATGATCGCCGGTTTCGAGCAGCCGACGGATGGCTCGATCCTGCTCGGCGACCGGGTGCTGGCGGATGCCGGCGAGATGGTGGCGCCGGAACATCGCAATATGGCGATGGTGTTTCAGTCCTACGCGCTGTGGCCGCATATGAGCGTTGCCGACAATGTCGGATATCCCCTGAAGGTGCGTGGTGTCACCGGTGAGAGACGAAATGCCAAGATCAGGGAAGCGCTTGCTGCGGTGAGGCTCGAAGCCTATGCGGATCGCCGCCCTGCCGATCTCTCCGGTGGACAGCGACAGCGCGTTGCGTTGGCGCGCTGCCTGGTGACGGAGCCGGACGTGGTTCTGCTCGACGAGCCGCTCGCTAATCTCGACCGGCATCTGCGACAGGAAATGGAAGAAACGTTCCGCGAGTTTCATCAACGCTCCGGTGCGACGATGATCTATGTCACGCATGACCAGGCGGAAGCGATGGCGCTGGCGACGGATGTTGCGGTGATGTCGGAAGGCAGGCTTCTGCAGGTAGCAAGCCCACAGGAAATCTATGCGCGGCCGGAAGGACGGCTGGTCGGCGGTCTGGTCGGGCAGGGGGCGATTGTCGCCTGGCCGGCAGCTTCGGCTCAGACTCGCCAGTTGGACTGGGATGTGCTGCAGCAGCTTCTGAGCCGCTCGCATGGCGCCGATTACGCCGACATTCTCATTCGTCCGCAGGATGTAGAGATTGCCGGCGAAGGTGTGCCGGCGCGGGTGACGTCGGTGCTGTTCGAGGGTGAACGTTACGCGTTGAAGCTGGCGCTTGGCGACGAGCAGGCTCTGCGGGCGTTCAGCCGGCAGCCGGTCAAGGTGGGCGATATGGTTTCGATCGTCATTCGATCGGCCTGGAGGCTTTAGCTCTTTGTTTTGCACATGTCTTTATCCCGAAACTGGTGACCATCTTCGGGAGATATGCTGTAGCCGTTCGGAAAGTCCGGTAGCCAGCCACATTTCGGCTGGCTAAGGTGCCGCGCAGAATAGGGAAACATGCATGTCTCTTCGCCTCGGCACCTTCAATATCGAAAACCTGATGACGCGCTTCGATTTTTCCGGCTGGCGCAACCAGTTGCGACAGGACCGGGTGTTGCGGCTTTTCGAAGTGGGCAGCAAACAGGAATACGAGCAGCTTGAGCAGGCGCGCCTGATCGCTGAAACGGATGATACCCGGCAGCTGTCGGCGCTCGCCATTGCCGATGCGGATGCCGATATCCTCTGCCTGCAGGAGGTGGACAACATGCCGGCGCTGCAGGCTTTCGAATACGGCTATCTCTACCGTATGGTCGGCAACGGTTATCTGCAGAAATTCCTTGTCGAGGGCAATGACGGGCGCGGCATCGATGTTGCCGTCCTGATGCGTGAAGAGACGCGAAGCGGTGAAAAGATAGAGGTTCTCGACGTGCGCAGCCACGCGATGCTGACCTATCAGGATCTTGATCTGTTCAACGACGAACTGGCGCTGACCAACCGCCCGACCGACAAGATCTTCAAGCGCGACTGCCTGGAACTGGACCTGAGGATCGGTGGCAAGCCGCTGTCGCTTTATGTCGTGCATTTCAAATCGATGGGCAATGCGCGCGACAACAAGGACGGGCGTATCGGCACGATGGCGATCCGCATCGCCGAAGCGAAGGCCGTGCGGCACATCATCCAAAAGAGGTTTGGTGCGGAGAATGCAGGCCGGATGAATTTTGCCATCTGCGGCGACATGAACGATTATCAGGAGCGGGTGAAGGTCATCGGCACCCGCCGTTCGGGCTATCAGTTCGAGGCCGTGACGGAAGAGGCGAGTGCGCTCGACGTCTTCAGCCATGACGGTTTTGCGCACAACGTGATGACCCGGCGCGACGTGATGGATCGCTGGACGCTCTATCATGCCCGCGGACCGCTGGAGCAGCATCTCTGCCAGCTCGATTATATCTGGCTATCGCCTGCGCTGGCCGAGAGAAACCCGACGACCGTTCCCGATGTCATTCGCAATGGTCAGCCTTTCCGTACCGTCTTTCCGCCGGGTCAGGAGATCGAGCGCTATCCGCGTATCGGCTGGGATAGACCCAAGGCGTCGGATCATTGCCCCATCGTGGTGGAGTTCAACCTTTCATGACAACGAATTTCGCCGGCAAATTCGCCGGCAAGCCTGCCGGAATCTGGCCGCCGCCGGAAAGCCCCGCTCGCGTCGATGCCTTCGATCTTTCGGTGGTGGACGGGCCGCATCCGCTTTATGCCGCGCATCAAAAGGAGATCGAGGCGAACTGGGTAAGAGAATCGGAAGCCAATCCGCATCTCTTCAACGGTCAGATGGTGCTGCAGCGGCACCTGACCTACGACAAGGGTGTCATTCGCGGTGTGGCGCATGTCATTCCCTATTCGACGCTTCTGTGGTGGCGCAAGCGACCTGATCCCGAAGGGGCGCTGCATCTGTTCGGCTATCCCGTGCTTGTCTCGTCCGATGGCGCGATCATCGCCATCCGCATGAGCGACCGCACGGCCAATCCGGGGCAGGTTTATTGCGCGGCAGGCTCGCTCGATCTGAGTGATATCATCGATGGAAAGCTCGATCTTGCCGGCAACATGGTCCGGGAGGTTCGCGAGGAGACGGGGCTTGATCTCGCCGAGGCTGAGGCCGATTCGCATTTTTACGCCAGCCACCTGAATAGCCGTATCGTTGTTTTCAGACTTTATCGCTTCCCGGTGACATCGGCTGAGCTCAAGGCCCGGATCGAGGCGCATATGCCGTATGACGAGGAGCAGGAGATCGATGGCGTTGTCGTCATACGATCTGCCGACCCCAAGGCCCATAACTACAATCCGCTGATGCTGCCGATCATGGACTGGTTCTTCGCAAGCGTACGCAGTTAACCCCTCGCTTGCTTCCTTTCGCGCGGTCGGGCAGGGTGCGACACTGTCTTGAAGGGGAGGAGAGCTGTGGCAAGACATTATGCCATCTATGATGTTTTCACCGATCGGAGACTTTCCGGAAACCCGCTTGCTGTGATTTTCGATGCGGAAGGACTTTCGGACGACGCCATGCAGGCAATCGCACGGGAAATGAACCTGTCCGAGACTGTCTTCTTATGGCCGGCGGAAGCAAACGGGCATTCGGCGCAGATCCGCATTTTTACGCCAGGCAAGGAATTGCCCTTTGCCGGGCATCCGACGGTCGGAGCCGCCATCGCCCTTGCCGAGCGCGATCACGAACCGGGTGTGACCGAGCTCGATCTGATGTCGGTGCTTGAGGAGCAGGTTGGTCCGGTACGCTGCGCCATCAAGATGCGGCGGGGAGAGGCGACATTTGCCGAGTTCGAGCTTCCGCGCCGTCCGACAAGGATAGAGATTCCGCTCGATCGGGAGGGGATAGCGGATTCGATCACGGTCAAAACCACCGACATGGCTTTCGAAAATCATACGCTGTCGATCTGGAGTGCGGGCGTGCCTTTTCTGCTCGTGCCGCTGCGCAACCTTGCAACGGTGCAAAATCTGGAATTCGAAGCAACATTATGGGAGCGGGTCGCTCCATTCGTGGATGGTGCGCTTGCATCGGCCTATGTCTATTGCCGGGGGGGCGTGCATCATCAGGCGAAGTTTCATGCGCGGATGTTTTCACCGGATATGCGGATCTGGGAGGATCCGGCCACGGGCGCTGCCGTCGCAGCTCTGGCGGGAGCGATCCAGCAATTCGACGCGCTTCCCGACGGTCACCACCCGATCGTCGTGGAGCAGGGAGTGGAAATCGGCCGCACCTCCTTCATCCATCTGCATATCGATTCCAGGGGCGGCGAGATTTCCAAGGCTCGTATCGGCGGGCATGCGGTGAAAGTGGCGGAGGGCATGCTGCATATCTGAAAAAAATGCAGAGGCCAAAGCCCGCGAAACAAGGCTTTCCGGCTGTCGTCGTGATTTTTTTGAGCAGTTGCACAAAGAAAATCATTTTGGCCGCTAGACAAGCCAAAAGAAGCTCTTTATACGGCCACTCACACCAACGGCGCAGGCCACTGAGGCGGTTGGTTACGGGTGATTAGCTCAGTTGGTAGAGCAGCTGACTCTTAATCAGCGGGTCGTAGGTTCGAGCCCTACATCACCCACCATCTCTTCTTAAAATAAAGATATGACAATAGTTTATCGCTGAAAACAAAGTTTTCGGCGAAGGGAACTTCTTTTGTCTTTCGTGCATTTATCCGGCAATTCAAACCTTGATGGACTGCCTGGCGTGCGCGCGATTTTTACCCTCGTCTCCACAATCGCATGTGCGGTGATTCTCTTCGCCGCAGGACTTGGCATCGTGGCTTATGCGACGCGGGACTACGAGCCTCATCATTTCGCCCATATGGAGACGCCCGACCTGTGGACGTCCACGCCGACCGCGGTCGATCCGGCCAAGCAAGATTATCAGCGAATAGAAGGCGTGCAGGTGGCAGCCTACGTTGCGCCGACCGATGGGGATGTGGAAACGGCCTCCTTTGCCCGTAGCGAAGAGCGTGACGTGCAGAAACGCGCCATCGCGGAAAATGCCTCAGAGCCTGCCCAACCGGTAGACACTGCCTCAGCGGGCAATGCGCAGATCGATGCAGGGCATGTGGATTGGTGTCTTGCCCGCTACCGCTCCTATCAGGTTGAAGACAACAGCTATCAACCCTTTGGCGGCGGTCCGCGACGGGAATGCGTGTCGCCGGTCATGGACATGGTATCTGCCCAGCCTGCAATGGACGCGTTCGATATCGATGGGGGCGAACAAGTGGGGGCTATTCCCGTAGCGTCGGCTGCGGTCATGACATCGCAGGAGCAGCAGACGGCAGACGTGAGGTCGATGCCGAACGGGACGCATGAGGCCTGGTGCCACGAGCGCTATCGCTCCTATCGGAGCGAAGACAACAGCTACCAGCCTTTCGACGGTGGTCCGCGCCGAGCCTGCATGTCGCCTTACGGCTGATACGCCAATAAGGCTACTAGCTCGCCTCGCGCATCAGCATACGGTTTTCCTCGACCTTCAACGTCTGCACACGCTTGGCAAGCCAATCGACGACGACCCGCACCTTGTTGCTGAGGTGGCGGGTCTGCGGATAGACGATGTAGAGCGGAAAACTTTCGCAGGTCCAGTCCGTCAGGATCGGCACCAGCTTTCCTTCCTGGATGGGTTTTTGGGCCATGAAGCGCGGAACCTGCGCCACACCGACGCCGGCAATTGCGGCATCGAGGTAGGAGCGGGCGTCGTTGACCGAGACGATGTAGTTCGGATCAATCTCGATTTCCTCGTCGCCGCGAGTGAAACTCATCTGCATGATCTTGCCGGACGGCGCCTGCAGATAGCCAACGCAGCGATGGCCGTTATTGAGGTCGGTCGGGTGCATGGGCTCGCCCATCTTTTCGAGATAGAGCGGAGCTGCATAGGCTTGCATGCCGATTTCTCCGACCTTTCTAACAATCAGCGACTGGTCCGTCGGAGTGCCGCCGCGAAGGGCGCAATCGACGTTTTCTGCAATGTAATCCACCAGCCGGTCACCGACACCGATATCGAGCTTAATCAGCGGATATCGTTCATGAAAATCACATAGGTGCGGGATGATCAGGAGATCGGCAAAGGCGCCTGCCATTTCCAGGCGGACACGGCCGCTGGGCTGTGTCTGTGAGGTGGAAAGACTGCCGTCGAGCTCGGCTATGTCCGCGAGGATCTGGATCGCCCGTTCATAGTAGAGGGCGCCGTCAGTGGTGACCATGACGCGCCGTGTCGTGCGGTTGAGCAGGGTGGTGTGCAGATGCGCCTCGAGCGCCTGCACCATGTTGGTGACAGTGGTTTTCGGGATGTTGAGCGTCGTTGCCGCCCGGGTGAAATTCCCGGTCTCGACGACCCTTACGAAAACACGCATTGCCGATAGCTGGTCCATGGAATTCTCCTTGCGACGCGATTATCCATGAATTTGGAAAAGTGTTGCCGATCGGAGCGTATTGCGCTTGCGATCCCGAACAATAATATCTGAATACGAATTCGCCGCAAGACCTGCGGCTAAAACGAAAGAAACGTCATGTCGCTGCGCTGGGAAACATTGGAGATCGATGGGCCTTGGAAGGCCTCTATCCCCGTGCGCATTCACAAGGGCAATGTGCAAGGCGGCAAGCCGCCGGTCGTGCTCTACCTGAAGGGCGATGCGTTTCAGGCGACTGCAGATCGTGACGCTCCACGTCCGGTCGTCAGCGCTCTTGAAGAGGCAGGCGCGGTCGTGGTCGAAGCCGATTACGGGCGCGTGTCGGGCAATGTCTTCCCCAAGGCAATGGAATGCGCGTTTCTGGCGCTCTATGGCCTCAGCAAGAAGCTGAACGATTACGGCAAGGGTAAATCGCCCCTGCTGATTGCCGGAGATGAGGCCGGCGGCAATGTTGCCGCAGGAGCCGCGTTGAAGGCGAGGGACCAGATGCCCGGCCGCCTGACCGGGCAGGTTCTGCTCTCCCCGATGATCGATCCGATGATGACATCGGCCTCGATCCGGGGGGCAGACGAGATCGGCATGCGTGAACGCTGGTCGGACGGATGGAGCCATTATCTCGGTTCCGCCTGCTCGATGCAGCACCCTTATGCCGCGCCCTGTCTGTGTTCGCGGTTATCGGGTGTCGCACCGGCTTTGGTCATGACATCGGAAGACGATCCCCTGCGGGACGAAGCACTCGGTTATGCCGAGAAGCTTTCCGTGGCAGGGGTGAGCGTCACCAAACGTGTATTGCCCGCCGGCAGCGGCTGGACGGGCTTGTATCACGGCGTTGGCGGAGCCTGGTTAGCCGGGCTTTGCACGGAGTTTTCGACCTTCGTTCGTCAGTTGACGAGCTGAGGTCAGCAGTTTCTGCCCGCATTTTAGTTCCAGGAAACGATAACAGCCCTTCCCAAGGCTGAAGGAGTTCACAATGACATCGAAGACACCCCGCTGGGCCCTGTTGGGCGCCGGCCTGACTGCCTCTGTGCTTTTTGCAGGCGCAGCCTTCTATTTCGACATGCCGAATGGCGCCAATGCTGCATCGCCTGCAGAGGCAGCGGCACCTGCGGCCATTCCGGTCACCGTTGCCACCGTGCAGCCCCGCAAGGTCGTTACGTGGCAGGAGTTTTCCGGCCGTCTGGAAGCTGTCGATCGCGTTGACGTTCGTCCGCGCGTTGCCGGTGAGGTCAAGTCCGTCCATTTCCGCGAAGGCGGACTGGTCAAGGCTGGTGACCTGCTGGTGACACTCGATCCCGAGCCTTACATGGCGGCTGTTGCCGAAGCGGAAGGCTCCGTTGCCTCGGCGGAAGCAAAGCTTGCCTTTGCCGAAACCGAGCTTGAGCGGGGCAATACGCTTCTTTCGCGTAACACGATTTCGCAGAGCGATCTGGCGCAGCGGCAGAGCACGCAGCGCGAAGCCAAGGCTAATCTCCAGTCGGCCAAGGCAGCGCTGCGTGTCGCTGAACTCAATCTCGGCTATACCGAAATCAAGGCGCCGATTGCCGGACGTGTCGGCAGAATAGAGGTCACGGTCGGCAATCTGGTTGCCGGCGGCTCGGCTTCGGCTCCGCTGACGACGCTGGTTTCCGCCGATCCGATTTATGCGAGCTTCGATGCGGACGAGCAGTTGGTAACCCGCACGCTTGCCGAACTGCCGCTTGTCGACGGGCAGCCGGCCATTGATCAGGTTCCGGTCGAAATCGCAACGCTTGCCCCCGGCTCGGAAGCCATCAAGGGGCATCTGCAGCTCATCGACAACCAGGTGGCGGCCGGTACCGGCACGATCCGGGTGAGGGCGGTGTTCGGCAACCCGGGCGGCAGGCTGATCCCTGGCCAGTTCGTGCGGGTTCGCATGGGCGAGCCTGAACCGATGGACCGCGTTCTCGTCAGCGAACGGGCGCTCGGCAACGACCAGGACAAGAAATTCGTTCTCGTGGTCGACGGCAAGAATACCGTCGCCTACCGCCCGGTCGAACTGGGTGAGGCCATCGACGGCATGCGCATCGTCGAAAAGGGACTGAGTGCCGGCGACCGCATCGTCGTCAACGGATTGCAGCGCGTGCGCCCCGGCGCAACGGTCGATCCGCAGGACGAAGCGAAACTCGCCTCCAAGTAACCAGCGGGCCGGCTGACCGGCCTTTCCAAAACTGAACCAATCGATCGCCCGCGGCAGTGTGCTGCGGGCGCAAGGGCCCTTTGCGCCCTGACCATCGCCCAGGAGAGAGGGCTTCAAGATGAACATATCCCGATTCTTTATCGACCGGCCGGTGTTTGCGGCGGTCCTTTCCGTCCTCATCGTCGTTGCCGGCCTGCTAGGCCTGCGCTCGCTGCCGATCTCGGAATATCCGAATGTCGTGCCGCCATCCGTGGTGGTGAAGGCGACCTATCCCGGCGCCAACCCGAAGGTCATCGCCGAAACGGTGGCGACCCCGCTCGAAGAGCAGATCAACGGCGTCGAGGACATGCTCTACATGTCCAGCCAGGCGACGTCTGACGGCGTCATGACGCTGACCGTCACCTTCAAGCTCGGCACCGACCCGGACAAGGCGCAGCAGCTGGTGCAGAACCGCGTCAGTCAGGCGGAACCGCGCCTACCGACCGAAGTGCGCGCACTCGGCATTACAACCGTGAAAAGCTCGCCGGACTTCATCATGGTGGTCAATCTGGTCTCGGATACCGATCGCTATGACCTGACCTATCTGCGCAACTATGCGACGCTCAACATCAAGGACCGGCTTGCCCGGATCGAGGGCGTCGGGCAGGTGCAGATTTTTGGCGCCGGCGATTATTCGATGCGCGTCTGGATCGATCCGCAGAAGGCCGCAGCGCTTTCGCTGGCTGCAAGTGACATCACCGAAGCCATCCGCGGGCAGAACGTGCAGGCGGCTGCCGGCACGATCGGCGCATCGCCATCCGTTCCGGGCGTCGACATGCAGTTGAACGTCAATGCGCAGGGCCGTCTGACGACACCGGAAGAGTTCGGCAATATCATCGTCAAGACCGGTTCGAATGGTGAAATCACCCGCCTGCGCGATGTTGCTCGTATCGAACTCGGCGCGGCCGATTATTCGTTGCGGTCGCTTCTCGACGGCCAACCTGCCGTGGCCATTCCGGTCCTGCAGGCTCCGGGGTCGAACGCCATCGAGATCGCCGATCAGGTTCGTTCCACCATGGACGAATTGCAGAAGGCGATGCCGGAAGGCGTGAAATACGAAATCGTCTATGACACGACCAAGTTCGTACGCTCGTCGATCGAAAAGGTCATCGATACGTTGCTTGAAGCCGTTGCCCTCGTTGTTCTCGTGGTCATCATCTTCCTGCAGACATGGCGTGCCTCTATCATTCCGCTGATTGCGGTTCCGGTCTCGGTCATCGGCACGTTTGCGGTCATGTATGCCTTCGGCTTCTCGATCAATGCGCTGACGCTGTTCGGGCTTGTGCTGGCGATCGGCATCGTCGTCGATGATGCGATCGTGGTGGTCGAAAACGTCGAGCGAAACATCGAGAACGGCCTAAGTCCCCGCGAGGCGACATATAAGGCGATGAGCGAAGTGTCCGGTCCGATCATCGCGATTGCGCTGGTTCTCGTCGCGGTCTTCGTTCCGCTCGCCTTCATCACCGGTCTGTCGGGCCAGTTCTATCGCCAGTTCGCGCTGACGATCGCCATCTCGACCGTCATTTCCGCGATCAACTCGCTCACTCTGTCTCCGGCTCTGGCGGCTCTTCTTCTGAAGGATCATCATGCGCCCAAGGACTGGCTGACACGTGGCATGGACAAGCTGTTCGGCTGGTTCTTCCGTGGCTTCAACCGAGGTTTCGGTAAAGCAGCGAACGGTTACGGCCGCTCGGTCGGCGGGCTTCTGTCGCGCAAGAGCATCGTCATGGTGATCTATCTTGCGCTGGTCGGCGCCACCTACAGCGTCTTCACGGCGGTTCCCGGCGGTTTCGTGCCGGCGCAGGACAAGCAGTACCTAATCGGCTTTGCCCAGCTTCCAGACGGCGCCACGCTCGACCGGACGGAAGACGTGATCAAGCGGATGAGCGATATCGCCATGGAACAGCCGGGCGTCGAACATGCCATCGCCTTCCCGGGCCTGTCGATCAACGGTTTCACCATCGGCTCCAACTCGGGCATCGTGTTCGCCGTGCTTGACGATTTCGACAAGCGCAAGACGCCGGAGCTTTCGGGCGGTGCCATCGCCATGGCGCTGAACCAGAAATATGCCGGTATCCAGGATGCGTTCATCGCAATGTTCCCACCGCCGCCGGTCAACGGTCTCGGCACGACGGGCGGCTTCAAGCTGCAGATCGAGGATCGGGCCGGCTATGGTTACGAGGCACTCGACGAGGCAACCAAAGCGGTGATGGCAAAGGCCATGGCTGCACCGGAACTGACGGGCGTCTTCTCAAGCTTCCAGATCAACGTTCCGCAGCTCTACGCAGACCTTGATCGTGCCCGTGCAGAACAGCTCGGTGTCTCGGTGCAGGATGTGTTCGAAACGCTGCAGATCTATCTCGGCTCGCTCTATGTGAACGACTTCAACGCCTTCGGCCGCACCTACAGCGTCCGCGTCCAGGCCGATGCGCAATACCGCGCCAAGGCTGAGGATATCGGTCAGCTGAAGGTCCGTTCGCAATCGGGCGAGATGATCCCGCTTTCGGCGCTTCTGAAGGTCGATGCGTCGGCAGGTCCGGAACGGACGACCCGTTACAACGGTTTTCTGTCGTCGGATATCAACGGCGCTCCGGCACCGGGCTATTCGTCGGGTCAGGCGGAAGCTGCGATCACCAAGATCCTCGCCGAAACCTTGCCCTCGGGTATCGATTTCGAATGGACGGACCTGACCTACCAGCAGATCCTTGCCGGCAATTCGAGCCTCATCGTCTTTCCGCTCGCCCTGCTGCTGGTCTATCTGGTGTTGGCTGCCCAATATGAGAGCCTGACATTGCCGATTGCGATCATCATGATCGTGCCGATGGGCGTGCTGGCTGCATTGACGGGCGTCTGGCTGACGGGAGGCGACAACAACATCTTCACCCAGATCGGATTAGTGGTGTTGGTGGGGCTATCGGCGAAGAATGCGATCCTGATCGTGGAATTTGCCCGCGAACTCGAACTTGCCGGAAGAAAGCCGTTCGAAGCGGCGGTCGAGGCAAGCCGGCTGCGCCTTCGCCCGATCCTGATGACGTCGATGGCGTTCATCATGGGCGTGGTGCCGCTGGTCATCTCGACCGGTGCCGGTGCGGAAATGCGTGCCGCCATGGGTGTTGCCGTCTTCTCCGGCATGATCGGCGTCACCTTCTTCGGCATCTTCATGACCCCGGTCTTCTACATGCTGGCACGTCTGCTTGCGGGCAACCGTCCGCTGCGCAGCCACGGCACCGAGGTTGCACCTGCTCTCTCCCCGGCCGAGTAGGTGCACAGGCCGCGCGGGCATCTCTCTCCGTCCGCGCGGCGTTTTCTTTCAGAGCGCTCCGCCGTCTATGATCAGCGTCTGCGCTGTCATGGCGGCGGATGCGTTTGAAGCTAGAAAGAGGCAGGGGCCGACAAGATCTTCGGCGTCGAGCGTTCGCTTCAGGCATTGGCGAGCGAGCATTGCCGCCATCCCGTCATCCGTCAGCCAGAGACGTTTTTGCCGTTCGGTGACGATCATGCCCGGCAGGATCGCATTGACCCGGATACCCTCCGGACCAAGCTTCCCTGCCAATCCCTTCGTCAGGCCTATAATCCCGGCCTTGGCGGTCGTGTAACTCGGATAATCCCCCATATTCAGCAGGTACGAGATCGACGAGAAATTGACGATCACGCCACCGGCTGCCTGGCGGATGAACGGAACAGCAGCCTGCGAAACGAAGAACATCTGCTTCAGGTTGATCGCCTGGGTTTTATCCCAGTAGTCCTCTGTGACGTCCGCCATCTCATGCCGGTCATCCCAGCCCGCGTTATTGACCAGAACGGAAAGCGAGCCCAGACGCTCAGCGGCTTCACGAACGGCGGCTTGAGCCTCATCCACATTGGAAAGGTCCGCCTTGACGAATACCGGCTCGTGGGCCGCATCCTGCGCCAGTTGCTCGACCAGTGTCCGGCTCGGTTCCTCGGCGATATCGATAAAGGCGACCTTCGCGCCTTGTCTCACGAAACCTTCGACAAGAGCCGCGCCGATCCCCGAACCGCCACCGGTGATTAAGACGCCGCGTCCATCAAGATCAGCATGGCTTACGGATGGGTATGTCAAATGATCCTCCCTTTGATGTCCCGCGGCAAACTTACGCCAGTGGGTGAAAAATTCACGGGATTATTTGCGCCTGCGTCACTGGCGAGATAGTCATGGAGACCCCGCCATTCGCCACTCAATTCGAGAGGAAATTCCTTGTCTTCTGCTTCTGCTGAAAACCCGGTCCTGCCGTCGCGCGACTATGCCGCCTTCCTGTTCGACATGGATGGCACGATTCTGAGCTCGACGGCCGCGGCGGAACGGGTCTGGGGCAAATGGGCAGAGGGCATGGGGCTCGATGTCGAAAAGTTCCTGCCGACCATGCATGGCCGTCGCGGCATCGACACGATCACCGACCTCAATCTTCCCGGCGTCGATCCGCAGGTCGAGGCGGAGAAGATTTTGCGCGGAGAGATCGATGATGTGGAAGGTGTCGTGCCGCTTGGCGGGGCTGCCGAGTTCCTGAAGGCCCTGCCGGTCGAGCGCTGGGCGATCGTCACATCCTCGCCGCTGGAACTTGCCAAGGCGCGACTTGCTGCAGCCGGTATTCCCGTGCCGAAATATCTGGTTTCGGCGGAAGACGTGACAATCGGAAAGCCTAATCCTCAGGGCTATCGGCTCGGTGCGGACCGGTTGGGCGTCAAGGCGGAGGACGTGTTGGTTTTCGAGGATGTGCCGGCAGGCATACAGGCAGGCGAGGCGGCTGGCGCCGAGGTGATGGTGATCACCGCGACGCATCATCATCCGGTGGATGGCGGACGGTACAGGATGAAGGATTACACGGCCGTCGCCGCGCATGTGGGCGACGACGGCCGTTTGTCGGTTCGCAAGGCCTGAGGCCCGTCAGGCGGTCTCATTGGAGGTTCGCATATACTGGACGGTGGCGAACCACAGAACCGTACCGAAAGCGAGCAGGGCGCCTGCGATCACGTATTGAACCGGGTCGCGGCCTGTCCACGGACCTGCGAGGAACGCGCAGGTGATGGCGCCGAGCACAGGCAGTATCGTCGGCGTGCGGAAATGCTTGTGCTCGACCTTGTCCTTGCGCAGGACGAGGACTGCGACATTGACGATGGCGAAGACGCAGAGCAGCAGCAGTGCCGTCGTGCCACCCAGCGCCTTCACGCCACCGGCAAACACGATCAGGGCGACAGCCAGCAGCGAGGTGAAGACGATCGCCACATAGGGCGTGCGGCGTTCGGGATGAACCTTGCCGAGTACATCCGGCAGCACGCCTTCGCGGCTCATGCCGTAGATCAGGCGGCTTGCCATCATCATGTTGATCAGGGCCGAGTTGGCGACCGCAAACATGGTGATGACGGCAAAAACACCGATCGGGAAATCGGGCGCACCGGCCTGGATGACCTTCAGGAGCGGTGTGTCGCCTTCGCCCAGTTCAGTCGCCGGGACCAGCGTGATCGCGGAGATCGCAACGAGGATGTAGATCAGGCCGGTGATGGCGAGGCCACCGAGCAGGACTTTTGGAAAGATGCGGCTCGGCTGCTTGCATTCCTCTGCCATGTTGACCGAATCCTCGAAGCCGACCATGGCGAAGAAGGCGAGCGTGGTGGCGGCGATGACCGGCCAGAAAAAGCCGGTGCCTTCCGGGTGCTCGAAGGTCCAGGCGCGCGAGACATCGCCCTGACCACCGGCGATGGCCCAGAAACCGATACCGATGATGATCAGCAGGCCGGTGAGTTCGACGACGGTCAGAAGCACGTTCAGCTTGACGCTTTCACCGACGCCGCGAAAATTCACCGCCGCAACAAGCGCGATGAAGCCGACGGCGAGCAGTGGAACACCCCAGGAACCGAGATCAAGGCCAAGCGAGGTGGTGAAGTTGGCGGCAAAGGCCTGCGATGCAGTGGAAGCAGAGGTGATGCCGGAGGACATGACTGCGAAGGCCACGAGGAAGGTGATGAAATGCACACCGAACGCCTTGTGCGTATAGAGTGCTGCACCCGCCGCCTGAGGATATTTGGTGACAAGCTCCAGGTAACTGCAGGCCGTCAGCAGGGCGACGATGAAGGCGATCAGGAAGGGCAGCCAGACGACACCGCCCACTTCGGCAGCGACCTGTCCGGTCAGGGCATAGATGCCGGTTCCCAGAATGTCGCCGATGATGAAGAGGAGAAGCAGGCCCGGCCCCATGACGCGCTTCAGTTCAGGACGGTCGCCCTTTTCCTTGGTGACATTCTGCATCGCTTGTTCCTCCCAGCATCGAAATCATCGCAAACAATGGCGTGAGGTGGCGGAAGGTTCCAAGGATGCGAAATTGATGTGGATGTGATCTGGCGTCAGATCTGCAGGAATCCCAGTGTGATAGCGGCCAGAACAAGGTAGCGCGCCGCCTTGCCGATGAAGACGAGGATGAGGAATGTGGGCAGCGGTTCACGCATCACACCGGCGGCGACCGTCAGTGCATCCCCGCCGATCGGCAGCCAGCTCAAGAGAAGCGACCATTTTCCATAACGGCGGTACCAGCCCTGCGCCTTTTCAAGCTGCGCCGGCTTGACCGGAAACCAGCGCCGGTCCTTGAACCTCTCGACGCCACGGCCCAGCAGCCAGTTGACGGCGGACCCGAGCGTGTTGCCGACCGAGGCGGTCAGAAGCAGGGCGATCAGCGAATAATCGCCCTTCAGGATCAGGCCGACGAGAATGGCTTCCGATTGCAGCGGAAGGAGCGTCGCCGCGATGAAGGCTGCGGAAAACAGACCCGCATAGGCGGCGAGGTCGAATACCATCTGATCGTGATCCTAGTGGAGACAGGGATAGAGAAAAGGGCGACGTTGCCGCCGCCCTTCGATAGTTCCTGGTGACCGGAAGGATCAGGCTTTGGTCGCGCCTGCCGTGTCTTCGGTAACATCGTCTGCCGGCTTCTGGGCGCGGTGGCGAGTACGCCAGTCGCCGAGGAAGAGCAGGATCGGGGCTGCGATGAAGACCGACGAAAGAGCTGCGACCGCAATACCGAAGACCATCGGGATGGCGAAGCTCGACACGGCGCTGCCGCCCCAGATTGCCATCGGCAACATGCACAGGAACGCGGTGGCGGATGTGTAGAGGCTTCGTGCCAGCGTTTCGTTGATCGACAGGTCGATCAGGTCGCGCAACGGCATCTTCTTGTAGATACGCATGTTTTCGCGCATGCGGTCATAGACCACGACCTTATCGTTCACCGAGTAGCCGACAAGCGTCAGCACGGCGGCGATAGCGGTCAGGTTGAAGTCCAGGCCGGTGATCGCGAAGAAGCCGACGGTTTTGGTGATGTCGAGGATCAGGGTAACGATCGCACCGACCGCGAACGGCCATTCGAAGCGCACCCAGATATAGATCATCATCGCGATCGAAGCGAGGAAGAGCGACAGGAAGCCTGCAACGGCAAGCTCGCCCGAAACCTTCGGGCCGACGACTTCGGTGCGCTCCACCTTGGCGGTCGGGTCGATCTTGATGACTTCAGCCTTGAGGGCCTCGACAGCAACAGTCTGTGCCTCTTCGCCGCCTTCCTGGCGCTCGACACGCACGAGAACGCGGTTGTGGGCACCGAATTCCTGCAGGCCGACTTCACCGAAGCCGAGTTCGCTGAGGCCGGAGCGGAAGGCCGCCAGATCGGCTTCGTTCTGGGTTACGACTTCCATCTGGATACCACCGCGGAAGTCGACGCCGTAATTCAGGCCAGGCTTGAAGAACAGGAAGACCGAGGCGATGGAGAGTACGATCGAAATGCCGATACCGATATAGCGACCGCGCATGAAGCGAATCTGCGTGCCATCCGGAACCAGATTGATCGGCAACAGCGGCTTGATCTCGATCTTCTTCAGCTTGCGGCGGGCGGTGATGGCGACCATGGCGACGCGCACGACCGAAACGGCGGTGAACATCGAGATCATGATGCCGAGGCCCATGGTGACGGCAAAGCCGCGAACCGGGCCGGAGCCGAACCAGAAGAGAAGAACCGTTGCGATAAGGGCGGTGACGTTGGAGTCGACGATGGTCGAGTAGGCGCGGGCAAAACCTGCGTCGATCGCCGCAAAGGCGCTCTTGCCCTTGCGGGTTTCTTCCTTGATGCGCTCGTTGATCAGAACGTTGGCGTCAACGGCCAAGCCGATACCGAGCACGACGCCGGCGATGCCGGGCAGTGTCAGTGTCGAGCCGATCAGCGTCAGGCCTGCAAAGGTGAGGATAACGTTGATGAGCAGGGCCGTGTTGGCGAGGATGCCCCAGAAGCCATAGAGGAAGAACATGAAGCCGACGACCAGCACGAAGCCGATGAAGCCGGTGAAAATGCCCATTTCGATGGCGTCAGCACCGAGGTCGGCACCGACGGTGCGCTCTTCGATGACGGTCAGCTTGGCCGGAAGAGAACCGGCGCGCAGCAGGGCTGCGAGCGTGGTGGTTTCCTGAGGCGTGAAGCTGCCGGAGATCTGACCGGAGCCGCCTGTGATCGGCGTCTGGATGGTCGGTGCGCTCAGGACCTTGTTGTCGAGAACGATGGCAAAGGGACGGCCGACATTGGCGGTCGTGATCTGGGCAAAACGGGTCGCACCGGCGCTATCGAAGCGGAAGGTGACGATCGGCTGCTGTGTCTGCTGTTCGAACGCGGCGCGGGCATCCGTCAGGCGGTCGCCGGAAAGTTCGACGCGGTCGAGAACCGGATACTGTTGGCCGCGCTCGTCGGAGAGCATGGTGACGCCGGGTTCACCCGGATTGCCGAGCAGGTGGAAGCTCATCTTCGCGGTTGAGCCGAGAAGCTGGCGCAGGCGCGACGGATCCTGTTCGCCCGGAAGCTGAACGAGGACACGGTCTGAGCCGACGCGCTGGATCGTCGGTTCGGCGACGCCGACCTGGTCGACACGCTGGCGGATGATCTCAAGGCTCTGCTCGACGGCACCGGCGATGTGGGCATTGATGCCCGCTTCGGTCTGCGAGATCGAGATGGAATTCTCGCTTGGCGTGGTGATCGAAAGGTCGGAACTGCCGACGGAGCCGAGACCGACCGGGTTGGACAGGGTCTGCAACTCGGTGACGGCCTGATCGCGCTGGGCGGGATCGCGCAGCGTCACCAGGATCGCGTCGCCTGCGCGGCGGATGGCGGAGGTGTTGATGTTCTTGTCGCGCAGGACGCGGCGTGTGTCCTGGGTCAGGCTCTGGATACGCTCGTTGATCAGATCGGCGCGATCGACTTCGAGCACCAGATGCGAGCCGCCGCGAAGGTCGAGACCGAGCGATACGCGGCTATGGGGAAGCCAAGACGGCATGCGGTCCAGCGTGGACTGCGGAATGACATTCGGCAGTGCCACCAGAATGCCGATGAAGATGATGAAAGCATAGCTTGCCACCAACCACGGGGAATTTCTCATTGTTCAGATCCTGTTTGGCCCGGACCGATCAGCGGTCAGCTTGGCCGTCAACTTTCATGCCGTGAGGCGAATGTCGTGCTCAAGCCGGGACAGGCGGTGCGCGGGGCAGGGCGCTTGGCCAGTCATCACCGGAAAACAGAGCATTCTTATGACCGGGAGCCTGTGCGGCTGTGTAGATCTTTGCCGGCAGGGCGAAGAATTGCGGCGCAGGAAGGCCTTCGTCGGTCGAGGCATGGTTGCCCGTACCATCCTTGCGCTCGGCAATGGAAACGGCACGCAAGGGCTCGCGCTTGGTCAGCGCCGGGGAGCGGTCCGAGCGATCATCCACCGGTCGTGCCGAGGCGGCGATGTCAGTATTGCGTGGGGAGCCGGCGAGAAGACCGAAGAGGGCAATGAGGAAAGCGGCGGCGAGAACAGGCAGGCGCGCAAGATCGGCTTGCACGCGCTCGCTTTTCTTCCGATGTCGCAGCGGAAATACCGCCATCCGCACCTTCCCGGATATTAGAGATTCGGAAATAGCTCCGAACGAGGCCGCCTTCTAGAGGACGGTGCCAATTCGGTCAACAAAACGGACCTCTTTCGAGGCCCGATGTATTTTAGCGGATGCGCTTGGCGGCGGGTTCCGGCACCAGTTCGCCATTCAGGCGGCGATCGAGGTAATCCTCGCATTCGCCCATCAGCGTATCGACCTGACCGTTGAAGAAGTGGTTCGCACCTTCGACGATCTTGTGCGTGATGAGGATGCCCTTCTGGGTCTTCAGCTTCTCGACGAGGCCGTTGACGTCCTTCTCCGGCGCCACCTTGTCCGAATCACCGTTGATGATGAGGCCGGACGACGGGCAGGGGGCGAGGAAGGAGAAGTCGTAGATGTTCGGCTGCGGCGCGATCGACATGAATCCTTCGATTTCCGGACGGCGCATCAGCAGCTGCATGCCGATCCAGGCGCCGAAGGAATAACCGGCAACCCAACAGCTTTTCGAATCGGGATGCAGGCTCTGCACCCAGTCGAGCGCCGATGCGGCATCCGACAGTTCACCGGCGCCATGGTCGAATTCGCCCTGGCTGCGGCCGATCGAGCGGAAATTGAAGCGCAGCGTCGTGAACCCGCGCTTCTGGAACATGTAGAAGAGCTGGTAGACGATCTGATTGTTCATCGTGCCACCGAACTGCGGGTGCGGATGCAGGATGATCGCGATCGGCGCACTCTTTTCCTTGGAGGGCTGGTAACGTCCTTCCAGGCGGCCGGCAGGGCCGTTGAAAATCACTTCGGGCATCGGTACTCCGGTCAATCGTGTTTGGTTCCAACTTACGCTTGCCGTCGAGTTTGACTTGACGAAGGCGCTCAGCTTTTCTAGAACTCAGTTTAGAACCATTCGAAACTTGAGCATGCGACAGCAATGCCCGTTGCGAAGTCTCTTAAGGCAAGCGCAGTTGAGATTTCAACTAAAATGAGGATTCTGCGTCCGCGTGGAGTTCAAATCTATCTGTCGACCAAGGAAGCGCAGCTAAACGATGGCGTTGAAGCGGACATATCTCGACTGGAATGCGACGGCTCCCCTGTCTGAGGCCGCGCGTCTTGCGATGATCGAGGCGTTCTCGTTGCCTGGAAATGCATCTTCCGTTCACACTGAGGGAAGGGCTGCGCGTGCCGCCGTGGAAAAGGCGAGACGCCAGGTGGCTGCTCTTGTCGGCGCGGACCCCGCCCACGTGACATTCATGAGCGGCGCGACCGAAGCCTCCAATCACGTTTTGACGCCGGATTACCGGATGGGTCGGGCGCCGGTGACGGTTTCTCGTCTTTATTGTTCTGCGATCGAACATCCGGCAATTCGCGAGGGCGGTCGCTTTGACGCAGAGCAAGTGAAGGAAGTGCCGGTCAATTCGGCTGGCATTGTCGATCTTGCGGCTCTCGAAGCGCTTCTCGCCAATCACGATCCAGCCTCGGGACTGCCCATGGTGGCTGTGATGTTGGTCAATAACGAGACGGGTATCGTTCAGCCGGTCGCCCAAGCCGCAGCGCTTGCGCATAAATATCGTGGCCTGATGGTGGTCGATGCGGTTCAGGCGGCAGGGCGCATCGCACTCGATATCAATGCGCTGGACGCCGACTTTTTGATCGTCTCTTCGCACAAGATCGGCGGTCCGAAAGGCGTCGGCGCACTTGTCTCCCGCGGGGAGGTGCTGATGCCGAAACCGCTCATCCGTGGCGGCGGCCAGGAAAAGGGTCACCGTTCGGGGACAGAGAATTTTCACGCAATCATCGGCTTCGGCGCAGCGGCTGAAGTGATGTCTGAAGATCTGGAAAGCCGCACGACCCGGATCGGCGAACTGCGGGACAGGTTGGAACATGCGATGGTGCAGGCGGCACCGGATGTTGTCATCCATGGTGCAGACGGTCCGCGTGTTGCCAATACGAGCTTCTTCACACTTGCGGGGCTTAAAGCGGAAACGGGGCAGATTGCCTTTGATCTCGAAGGCATCGCGCTTTCTGCCGGATCCGCCTGTTCTTCCGGCAAGGTCGGCCAAAGCCATGTCCTGACGGCCATGGGCTTCAACTCGGATATCGGGGGCTTGCGCATTTCTCTCGGCCCGGAAACGACCGAGGCCGACATCGAGGCAGCCATCGCTGCCTTTCGGAAAATAGCCGGTCGTCGCAAGCTGCCGGAACAAGCCGCATAAGTGGCTTTCTGATTTGGCGGAAAAGCAATTTTCTGCTTGCCAAAAGGTGGGAAAGTCTCCTTTTGGCGCTTACATGGGGGAGGCATTGTTTTTCCCCGCAAGACTGACGGAATTGCCGGAATTTGAACCGGCAAAATTTGGAGACTGAAGATGCCTGCTGTCCAGGAAACGATCGATCAGGTCCGTGGGATCGATATCGATCAGTACAAATACGGCTTCGAGACTGTTATCGAAGTGGACAAGGCTCCGAAGGGGCTTTCTGAAGATATCATCCGCTTCATTTCGGCCAAGAAGCAGGAGCCGGACTGGATGCTTGAATGGCGTCTGGATGCCTATAAGCGTTGGCTGACCATGGAAGAGCCGACCTGGGCTCGTGTCGATTACCCGAAGATCGACTTCAACGACATTTACTATTATGCCGCACCCAAGAACGTGACCGGCCCGGTGTCGCTCGACGAAGTCGATCCGGAACTGCTGCGCACCTATGAGAAGCTCGGCATTCCGCTGCGCGAACAGGAAATCCTGGCCGGCGTGCAGACCTCCAAGGTTGCCGTCGACGCGGTGTTTGATTCTGTTTCGGTCGTCACGACGTTCAAGAAGGAACTTCAGAAGGCCGGCGTGATCTTTATGTCGATCTCCGAAGCCATCCGCGAGCATCCCGAACTGATCAAGAAGTATCTCGGTTCGGTCGTGCCGACGACGGATAACTATTACGCGACGCTGAACGCTGCGGTCTTCACCGACGGTTCGTTTGTCTTCGTGCCGAAGGGCGTTCGCTGCCCTATGGAACTGTCGACCTATTTCCGTATCAACGAGAAGAATACCGGCCAGTTCGAGCGCACGCTGATCATCTGTGAGGAAGGCGCCTACGTTTCCTATCTGGAAGGCTGCACGGCGCCGCAGCGTGACGAAAATCAGCTCCATGCCGCCGTCGTCGAACTCGTTGCTCTCGATGATGCAGAGATCAAGTATTCGACAGTGCAGAACTGGTTCCCGGGCGACAAGGAAGGCAAGGGCGGCATCTATAACTTCGTCACAAAGCGTGGCGATTGCCGTGGTCACCGCTCGAAGATTTCCTGGACCCAGGTTGAGACCGGTTCGGCGATCACCTGGAAATATCCGTCCTGCATCCTGCGCGGCGATGAAAGCCAGGGTGAGTTCTATTCGATCGCCGTCTCCAACGGCCATCAGCAGATCGACAGTGGCACCAAGATGATCCATCTCGGCAAGAACACGTCGAGCCGCATCATCTCCAAGGGTATTTCGGCCGGTGTGTCGCAGAATACCTATCGCGGCCAGGTGTCTATCAACCGCCGAGCTGAGAACTCCCGCAACTTCACCAACTGCGATTCGCTTCTCATCGGCGACAAGTGCGGTGCGCATACTGTGCCCTATATCGAGGTGAAGAACCAGTCGGCGCAGATCGAACACGAGGCGACCACCTCGAAGATCTCCGACGACCAGAAATTCTACGCCATGCAGCGCGGCATTCCGGAAGAAGAAGCGATCGCCCTGATCGTCAACGGCTTCGTCAAGGATGTCATCCAGCAGCTGCCGATGGAATTTGCCGTCGAAGCCCAGAAGCTGATCGGCATCTCGCTTGAGGGTAGTGTGGGGTAACGAATGAAGGAGCGTGAACCTCTCCCTGTCCGACTGCAAATCTACATCCTAGCGCTGTTGGTTTCGCTGTCGGGGTTTGGGGGCGCCGCGCTCTCCTACTGGTTCGACTGGCCATTCACAACGCCCTTGGTCGTCGGATCCGGTTTTCTGCTCATGGTGGCCCTCCTGATGGCCGAATATCTAAATTTTCCAGGCTCCTTCTCAGGGAAGAAGCCGCCTGAACGAGAGAAGTAAGCAATGCTTGAGATCAAGAACCTGCACGCCCGCATCGCCGAAGACGGTACCGAGATCATTCGTGGCCTGAACCTGACCGTGAAGCCGGGCGAGATTGCCGCCATCATGGGACCGAACGGCTCGGGCAAGTCGACGCTCTCCTACATCCTGTCGGGCCGCGAAGATTACGAAGTCACCGAGGGTGACATTACCTATAACGGCGAGAGCATTCTGGAACTCGACCCGGCGGAACGCGCCTCCAAGGGCATTTTCCTCGCCTTCCAGTATCCGGTCGAAATCCCGGGCGTCGCCACCATGCAGTTCCTCAAGGTGGCGATGAACGAGCAGCGCAAGGCGCGTGGCGAAGACGAACTGACCACGCCGGACTTCATGCGCCGCGTCAAGGAAGCCGCCGAAGGCCTGAAGATCGATCCGGCCATGCTGCGCCGTCCGCTCAATGTCGGCTTCTCCGGCGGTGAAAAGAAGCGTGCCGAAATCCTGCAGATGGCGCTTTTGGAGCCGACCCTTTGCGTTCTCGACGAAACGGATTCGGGCCTCGACATCGACGCGCTGAAGATCGTCGCCGACGGCGTCAACGCGCTACGTTCGCCGGATCGTGCGGTCATCGTCATCACCCACTACCAGCGCCTGCTCGATTACATCGTGCCGGATACCGTCCACGTTCTCTACAAGGGCCAGATCATCCGTTCGGGCGACAAGGAACTGGCGCAGGAACTGGAAGCCAACGGTTATGCCGATGTGATCGGGACTGCGGCCTGATACCGGGAAGGATTTTGGCATGAATATCCAGACAAATCAGCCAGTGGCCAAGCTCACGGTTGCCGAGACGGCACTCGTCGAGGCTTTTTCCGCGCAGATCGGCGAACTGCCGGGCAATGGCGCCGTTACCGGGACCCGCGACCGTCTTCTCGACGACCTGAAGAATGCCGGGCTTCCGACACGCCGGATCGAATCCTGGCATTATACCGACCTGAAAAACCTGCTGCGCGCCGTGCCTGAGCGTGTTGCCGGCGCGAAAGCCTCGTCGGTCTCGCCGCTGGTAAAGGGCTCGACCGTGCTGCCGGTGCTGCAGGGCGAGGCCCATGCGGATGCTGAGATCGACGGCGTGACGATTGTCGCCTTCCGTGATCAGTTGAGCGACGGTTCTGCTGTTGCCGGCCTCACCGCACTCGACAAGGACGACGCGATCGGCCGCCTCAACGGTTCGTTCGTGCGTGACGGCCTTGCACTCGACATTACGGCCAATGCGGAGATCGAGGACGTCATCGAGCTGCAAGCCTCGCATGGCGAAGGCCAGATCCATACGCGTTTTCCGGTTTCCTTCGGCGCGGGTTCGAAGGCCACGATCGTCGAGCGTCACCGCTCGGAGACGGAGGCTGCGGCGCTGGTTTCCTCTATCAGTGATCTGACGGTTGGAGACGGGGCAGACATCACCTGGATCATCCTGCAGCAGCAGGGCGCTTCCGACACGCATCTGGCGCAGATCCGCGTCAAGCTCGGTGCGGAATCCAAGCTGCGTCTTTACGTGGTCAATGCCGGCGGCAAGCTGGTGCGCCAGGAGCTTCGTATCGAGGTTCAGGGCGAGGGCGCGGAACTGACGCTGCGCGGCGTCAACCTGCTCGGCGGCGACACGCATACGGACGTGACTCTGGTTCTCGGTCATAACGTACCGCATACCAGCTCTACGGAAACCTTCCGCAATGTCGTGTTCGACAAGGCGAGCGGCGTTTTCCAGGGCATGATCAAGGTCGCGCCCGATGCACAGAAGACCGACGCGAAGATGGCGTGCAACACGCTGCTCATGTCCGATGACGGCGATTTCTCCGTCAAGCCGGAACTGGAAATCTTCGCCGACGACGTCATCTGCGGCCATGGCGCCACGGTTGCCGATATCGACCGCAACCATCTCTTCTACCTGATGGCTCGTGGCGTGACCGAGAGCAAGGCGCGCGCCATGCTGGTCAACGCGTTCGTCGCCGAAATCGTCGAAGAGCTGGAAGAGGAAAAGCTGGTCGAACCGCTGGAAGACGTGATCTCCAGCTGGCTTGAGAAGCACGCCTGATGTGAGGCGAGGAGGAGATACGTCATCTCCTCCCGTCATGCTCGGGCTGGTCCCGAGCATCTGCGACCGTTGAACCGGTTGCAACGTGATTGGATCCTCGGCACAAGGCCGAGGATGACGCAGCGACGGTGGCGACCATGCCGGTAACCGCTGCGATCTTTGCGGGATTTCGCCTAAGGGCGTGACAGAAAGGGTCTGCGATGGACCAGATTACACCGGCCGCCTATGACGTCGATGCCATCAGGCGGGATTTTCCGATCCTGTCGACCAAGGTGCATGGCAACAAGCCGCTCGTGTATCTGGACAACGGAGCCTCTGCGCAAAAACCGAAGGCGGTGATCGACGCGATCAGCCATGCCTATTCCAACGAATATGCGAATGTGCATCGCGGCCTGCATTTCCTTTCCAATGCCGCTACCGATGCCTATGAGGCGGCGCGAGAAAAAGTTCGGCGGTTCCTCAACGCAGGTTCGGTGGACGAGATCGTCTTCACCAGTAATTCGACCGCAGCGATCAACACGGTCGCCTATGGTTACGGCATGCCGCATATCGGCGAGGGCGACGAGATCGTCATCACGATCATGGAGCATCACTCCAATATCGTGCCGTGGCATTTCATCCGCGAACGGCAGGGTGCGAAAATCACCTGGGTGCCGGTGGATGATGACGGCGCTTTCCATATCGAAGATTTCGTGAACGCGCTGACGGACAAGACCAAGATGGTTGCCGTCACCCATATGTCGAATGCACTCGGCACGGTCGTACCGGTGAAAGAAATCTGCCGCATCGCCCATGAGCGCGGCATTCCGGTTCTTGTTGACGGCAGCCAGAGCGCGGTTCATATGCCGATTGACGTCCGCGATATTGATTGCGACTGGTTCGTGATGACCGGCCACAAGCTCTACGGTCCGTCGGGTATCGGCGTGCTTTACGGCAAGATGGATCGGCTGAAGGAGATGCGGCCTTTCCAGGGCGGCGGCGAGATGATCGTCGAAGTGGCAGAGGATTTCGTCACCTATAACGATCCGCCGCATCGTTTCGAGGCCGGCACACCGCCGATCGTCCAGGCGATCGGGCTCGGTTATGCGCTGGACTACATGGATAAGGTCGGCCGCGCCGCGATCGCCGCGCACGAGGCGGACCTGACGGCCTATGCAACCGAGCGGCTTTCGGCGATCAATTCGCTGAGGATCATCGGCAATGCACCGGGCAAGGGGGCGATCTTCTCCTTCGAACTTGCCGGCATTCATGCGCATGACGTATCGATGGTGATCGATCGTCGCGGTGTCGCGGTTCGCGCCGGCACCCATTGCGCCATGCCGCTCTTGAAACGTTTCGGCGTCACCTCCACATGCCGCGCATCGTTCGGCATGTATAATACCCGTGCCGAAGTCGATGCGCTCGCCGACGCGCTTGATTACGCCCGCAATTTCTTTGCTTGAATTCAGCGAACTGACTGGGACATTTGAAGGCCATGGACCAAGACATACCGAAGTGGGACGCCCGCGAAGGGATCATCGAATCCGCCATTCCAGCGGATGAACTGGAGCGCCTGTCGGACGACATCATCGCGGCGCTGAAGACTGTCTACGACCCGGAAATCCCGGCCGACATCTTTGAACTCGGGCTGATCTACAAGATCGACATCGAGGACGACCGCATGGTCAAGATCGCCATGACGCTGACCGCTCCCGGTTGCCCGGTTGCCGGCGAAATGCCGGGCTGGGTGGAAAATGCCGTGAGCGCCGTGCAGGGCGTATCCGGCGTCGAAGTCGAAATGACCTTCGATCCGCCGTGGACGCCGGAACGCATGTCCGAAGAAGCACAGGTGGCTGTCGGCTGGTACTAACGCGCGGACAAGATCGCGCGGGCGGCTGGTATTGATCCGCCGCGTCGCCGAGACTAAATTGAGTGTCAGAAACACCGGGCCTTGAACCCGGTTGTGGAAGAGGAATGAGCCGATGGGCTTTGCAGTGATGACCATGACCGATGCGGCAGCAGACCGCGTCAAGCAGATCGTTTCCAATTCCGGTCCGGATGCCAAGGGCATACGCGTCGGCATCAAGAAGGGCGGCTGCGCCGGTATGGAATACACGATCGACCTCGTCACCGAGGCGAATGCAAAGGACGATCTCATAGAGCGTGAGGGGGCGAAAGTCTGGATCGAGCCGTCCGCGGTTCTTTATCTGCTCGGGACGCAGATGGATTTCGAGATAACCAAGATGCGCTCCGGCTTCACCTTCGTGAACCCGAACCAGACATCCGCCTGCGGTTGTGGGGAATCGGTCGAACTGAAGCCGGCAGACCTTGCCGCACTCGCCAAGCAACGCGAAGCAGGCGTCAGCGCTTAATCGATCCGATGTTGCCGACTTGCGATGCAAAGGCGCGCAATGGGCTTAGGTGTAATGCCGAATTGAAAGAGCTTTACAAGTCTGCTGTTTGATCAAAAGCCCCATGGTGACGCCCTGGGGCTTTTCTCGTTCATGGGCAAAATAACAGCCGCCGCGCTAAGAACGCAGGACGGGGGCTGGAAAAGCGAAGAGCATGAACAGAAATGAAGAACGTTTGATTTCGAATCGTGGAGCCGAAACGCGGCGCGTTTCGCTTATCAGCAACGCGCTCCTAATCAGGGCTGGTGCAGAGGCGGCAAAAAGTTTTGTTGATCTACGTCTACAGGAAAAGAATCGGCAGATGAGTTCCTAAATCGGCGACAAGCGATAAGTGCGATTTCCTGGGCTTTTTGTTTCATAGACTAGGATACTGCTGTGGAAACCTGTGGGAATTCAGCGATTTGACGTCCGTGACTGGAAAACCATCCAAGCTTCGGTTCACTCTGTGACACGCAACTAGCCGGCGATTCGAACCGTGAACACTCTACCCACATTTTCGATATTTCTCGACGAGAGCAGTCAGACGAAGCACCGCTTCCTTACTCTAGGTTGCTTGGTCATAGAGACTAGGTGGGTGCCGTACTTCGAGTTGGCGATTCGCTACAGCAAGCAACTCGAACTACCCGACGGAGAACTCAAGTGGAACAAGGTGTCGAATGCCGAGCTTCACGCGTACAAGCTAGTGATTGATCGATTTTTCGATTTCTCAGTTGGAGAAAGCCCGATCCAGTTTCATTCTCTAGTCGTCGACACCTCGAAGCTACGGGATGATCTGTACAATGAGGGCGACCGAGAAACGGGCTTCAATAAGGAGATCTACCAGCTGCTCATGAAGTGCGCAAAGATCTATCCTGGCGCGATATTCCACGTTTATCCCGATCACCGAGATACTAAGGCCACGACGGAGGAGCTACGCGCCATACTCAACGCTGGCTGTCGGAAAAATGGAGACCGGCGCGCACCTTTCCGCAGAGTTCAATTTAGAGACTCGAAGAAGATAATTTGCCTGCAGATGACAGATCTACTACTTGGCGCAATGACGTTTCGGATTAATGGCCATCACAACCGCCCTGATGCATCGGCTTCGAAGGCGCACCTGAGTTCTTATGTGTTGGAGCGAGCAGGGATAAGAGATCCGATGCAGAATTCCCCGATCAGAGGCAAATACACGATCTGGCATCGCCGCCTCCGTGAGGAGAGGTCTCGCAAGATCAAGGCCCGATCGTAGCCGCCGTCGAAACGGTTCACACTGCTCTTGGTAGTGGAGTCACCTTGCGAGAGTGGTAGGAGGATATCGTAGAAACGATTCGTGTCAAAGCACATGAGGACATGCCCCTAGGGACACAAACCTACATCAGACGAACGCACATGTTCATCGTTATGATAAAACGACCTGCAGATCGTTTTGCGCAACCCAAATAATTGATTTTACTAGATAAATGGCGGAAGAGGTGGGATTCGAACCCACGGTACGGTTCCCCGCACGACGGTTTTCAAGACCGTTGCCTTAAACCACTCGGCCACTCTTCCGAACCGTTGCGCTTTATCGTTCCTTGATCGCTGCGTCAACGGCGACCAGGACGAAGCTGAGGGACGAACGTGGCGTAAAGCGTCAGCAATGGGTGATCGCAGGTGCGCGAAACGTGATTCCCGAGGAGGTTTGCGCCGCAGAATAGTTAACCTTAAGTATACATCTCGACGTGCCCCGTATTGAAACAGCTGTAAATTTTGTCGACTTCATTATTCATTAACCATAAGTCGTTGTATTTTAACAACTCCACAGATTTTGTTCGCATTTCCGCCACGAACAAAGCAAAACCTGTTCAATATTGAGCCTGAGTGTTTGCACGAGGGTGGAGTGATGGGCGCGAATGGGACGGTTTTAAAGGCCTCCGCATCATATTCGCACAGTACGACATAGGGACGGACGAGTTTTGAGTTTGAGTGGCGGCAGACTTTCCCTCTGGTCTAAATGGCTGGGGATCAGTGTAATGTGCGCGACGATGGCATCCTGTGCCTCGACGAAGACGGCGGAAGTTCCGAAGAAGAAAAGCCAAAGCAAGGAATATTTTGCCGAGTCGGAATACGGCGTGAAAGCCAGCCCGCGGGTCGTCACTGATGGCAAGCCCGTTCCCAAGGGTGGCGGCCGGTTCATGGTCGGCCAGCCTTATGAAGTGAAGGGCAAGACCTACGTGCCCAAGGAAGATCCGAACTACAACAAGTCCGGCCTTGCTTCCTGGTATGGTTCGGCCTTCCATGGTCGCCTTACCGCCAATGGCGAGGTCTATGACAGCTCGCACCTGTCCGCCGCGCATCCGACGTTCCCGCTGCCGAGCTACGCTCGCGTCACCAATCTCGATACCGGATCTTCGGTCGTCGTTCGCGTCAACGACCGTGGTCCTTATCATGCCGGTCGCATCATCGATGTTTCCGACAAGACCGCCGAGATGATCGACATCAAGCAGACCGGCACCGGCCGCGTCAACGTTCAGTATATGGGGCGTGCGCGGATGGATGGCGAGGACATGCCGTTCCTGATGGCCTCCTACGTCCGCAAGGGTGATCGCCTGCCGTCCTTCAATCCTGGCGGTCAGATTGCAAGCGGCGTCATGGTTGCGTCGAACCAGCCGCTTGGCGATCAGTTGCAGAGCTATGGCTCGGCGGTTCCCAAGACTGCCTATGCAGGACGCACGCCAAGCGCATCCCAGGCGAAACGCCCGGCGGCAGCCCAGTTCGAGCAGCAGACGGCGCAAATGGCGTCCGTCGCACGCGCCGCGCCGGTTCCGGTCGAACGCAAGGCGGCACCTGCCGCTCGTCCGGTCCAGCAGGAACGCGTTGTCGCATCCGCATATTCGCCCGCGCCGATCCAGCCGAAGGCTCAGCGTGCCCAGCCAGCACAACGCGTTCAGCAGGCGCGTGTACAACAGCCGGTTCAGATGCAGACGACGGAAACCGCCTATGCCGCCGAACCGCAGCAGGGCAAGGTTACGCGCGTCATGTTCGGCAACATGCTGCTCGAGCCGCCGAAGCCCGGCCAGAAATATTGATGCCGGCCTTGGCCGGAATTTCCGATCAGGACTGACAGCTCATCACCCCGGAAGCCGACAAGGTTTTTGGGGTGATTTGCTTTTGTGAAGTGTCATCGCGTTCTTTATCCAGCATAAATGCGACGATGCTGCTTAAGCGTGATCTTTGCGAGTCGTTTATCGCGCTTTAGCTTCTTGTCTCTACGCATGTCCTTACGCCGAAACCGAGGACAATCTTCGGGAGGCATGCGTTAGCGAGAACTGGACGGACTGCGGGGGAATAATGAAAGGTTTTCTGGCTCTGGGTTTTGTACTGGCTGCATTCGCACTGCAACCGGCACAGAGTGTATATGCGCAGGAGGCCCAGCCCGCATTCGCGACAAAGGCGAAGCAGGCCTATCTCGTTGAAGCCGCGACCGGCACCGTGCTTCTGGCCGTCAATGAGAACCAGTCCTTTCCGGCCGCATCTCTTGCCAAGCTGATGACGATGGAAGTCGTTTTCGATACGTTGAAAAGGGGCGCGATCTCACCCGAGACGCTTTATCCCGTCAGCGAATATGCCTGGCGCACGGGCGGCGCGCCCTCCGGTACGACAACGATGTTTGCGGCGTTGAAATCGCAGGTGCCGGTGGCTGATCTGATGCGTGGCGTGATCATCCAGAACGGCAACGATGCCTGCATCATTCTTGCGGAAGGGATTGCCCGTTCGGAGGGAGAGTTTGCTGCGCGCATGACGGCGAGGGCCAAGGATCTCGGGCTTTCGCGTTCGAGCTTCGGCAATGCCACCGGTCTTCCCTATGCCGAAAGCTGGACCACCGCCCATGATCTCGTGGAGCTTTCGCGGCATCTCTATCGCAGCTATCCGGACTATTATCCGCTTTATGCACAGCCGGATTTCGAGTGGAACAAGATTTTCCAGCGCAACAAGAACCCGCTTCTGTCGCTCAATATGGGCGTGGATGGGCTGGGGGCCGGCTTTGCCGAAGGGTCGGGTTACGCGATCTCGGCATCCGTCGAGCGGGATAGGACACGTCTCTTCCTGGCTCTCGGCGGGCTTGCAACGGACAAGGAACGCTCGGAGGAAGCCAGGCGCATTCTGGAATGGGGATTGTCCTCGTTTGAAACCCGCGTCGTCCTGAAGGCCGGAGAAGTCATCGGGCAGGCAAGCGTCTATGGCGGCGTCGACGGCCGCGTCGACCTCGTTACGCGCGAACCCGTCGATATTTTCGTGCCGAAGAGCAATCCGGAGCGGTTGTCCGGCCGGATCGCCTATCACTGGCCTTTGCGGGCACCGGTGGAGCAGGGCAGGGAGATCGCCACCTTGAAGATTTTCTCCGGTGACAGGGTTATCCGCGAAATCCCGCTCGAGGCTGCGGCCTCCGTCGAGGTTGGTGGTTTGAGGGCGCAAGCAAGCGACGCCCTGATGGAGCTTCTGTTTTTCTGGCTTTGACAGCCTTATCCGGCATGCTGAAATTCGTTCCGAATTTGCGGCCGATGGGTTATATGCCGATCAGACAGAGACAGGTTCAAAGACACGCGTGACAGATCGTTCGGGCATATTCATCACCTTCGAAGGCGGCGAGGGGGTCGGCAAATCGACCCAGATTCGCCGGTTGGCGGATCGTCTGCGCCGCTCGGGTCATGATGTTCTGGTGACGCGGGAACCGGGCGGATCCCCCGGCGCGGAAGCCGTTCGGCACGTTCTTTTAAGTGGTGCCGCCGAGAGTTTTGGCGTGCGCATGGAGGCGATCCTGTTCGCCGCCGCTCGCAACGATCACATAGAAGAGGTCATCCGTCCGGCGCTCGACACGGGCGCGGTCGTGCTCTGCGACCGATTCGTCGATTCCTCGCGCGTCTATCAGGGTGTTACCGGAAATCTCGAACCGGGTTTCATCGAGGCGCTGCAGCGCATCGCGACCAATGGGGTGATGCCTGACCTCACCTTCATTCTCGATCTTCCGGCCGAAGCAGGCCTTGCGCGGGCGCGCCGTCGCGGCGGCAGCGATGCGCCGGATCGTTTCGAGAAGGAAGAAGTCGAGACGCATGAGAAGCGCCGACAGGCCTATCTCGATATTGCGGCGGCAGAACCTAACCGCTGCAGAATTGTCGATGCCGGACGACCGGAAGACGAGATTGCCGACGAGATCTTCACGCTCGTGGAAACGACGACCGAGGACGCAATCGCCACGGAGCAGGTCTCTTGAGCGATACGGCAGCCAATATTCTGGACGGGGCCATTCACCCGGCTGCAAACACGCAGATTTTCGGCCATGCCGAGGCGCTGGATTTCCTGGCGCGCAGCTATCGGACCGCCAAGTCGCATCATGCGATCCTGATCGAGGGGCCGGAAGGTATCGGCAAGGCGACGCTTGCATTCCGCTTTGCCAACTACGTGCTTTCCAATCCCGAACCGGGTCTCGCGCCGGTGACAATTCCCGATCCCGATCCGTCGACACCGATCAGCCGGCAGATCCTGTCGGGCGCATCCCACAATCTTCTGCACCTGACGCGACCGGTAGACGACAAGACCGGCAAGGTGAAAAGCGCGATTACCGTCGACGAGGTGAGGCGGGCAGGGCGCTTCTTTTCGCAGACTTCGGGCACAGGAAACCGCCGTATCGTCATTATCGATCCGGCCGACGACCTAAACCGGAACGCCGCCAACGCAATCCTGAAAATCCTGGAAGAGCCGCCGCGTGGCGCCATGTTCCTGGTTCTGTCCCACGCACCCGGAAAACTTCTGCCGACGATCCGCTCGCGCTGCCAGACACTGAAGCTGTCACCGCTTGGTGATGGTGAGCTTGCAGGAGCGTTGAAAGCTCTCGGTCAGTCGCTCGATGGCGGTCAGACGGAGGAGGCGGTACGAACCCTTGCCAAGGGCAGCGTCGCACGCGCCCTGAAGCTGAAGAATTACGGCGGGCTCGATATCATCGCCGCATTCGACGAGATCGTCACCGGTGAGGGGCCTTCGGCGCGCAAGGCCATGCACCGGCTCGCGGACGTTCTCTCCGGCAAGGACAGCGAGGTGATCTTCACCTTCTTCCTCGAGCACCTGAGCGAATATCTGGTGGAGCAGGCTCGTCATGCCGCGCTGCAGGGGCAGTTGGCGATTGCCGACCGCAGGGCGAAGCTGGTCAGCGAGATCGTCGAGAAGATCACCGTGTCGACCGCCTATAATCTCGATAAAAAGCAGACGCTGCTCTCCATCCTCGAAGCCGCAAAAGCCGCCTGACCATCGCCCGTTAAAGGCTTTCATCAGGAAGTTTGGGTTTCGCATCAGCCAAACATGCGCTAAGAGCGGCATGACCCGCGCCGCTGTGCCGCGAAAAACCATTTTCCGAGTGTTCCATGTCCGACAAGACGCCTTTCTACATCACCACCGCGATTTCCTATCCGAACGGCAAGCCGCATATCGGCCATGCCTACGAACTGATCGCGACCGATGCCATGGCACGCTTCCAGCGCCTTGATGGAAAAGATGTTTTCTTCCTGACCGGTACGGACGAGCACGGCCAGAAGATGCAGCAGACGGCGCGCAAGGAAGGCATTTCGCCGGAGGAGCTTGCGGAGCGCAATTCCAACGAATTCCGCGAAATGGGCCGCGTGCTCAACGCCTCCAACGACGATTTCATCCGCACCACCGAGCCGCGCCATCATGAAGCCTGCCAGATCATCTGGAACCGGATGGCCGACAATGGCGACATCTACAAGGACAGCTATGCCGGCTGGTATTCCGTGCGCGACGAGGCCTATTACGCCGAGGACGAGACCGAGGTGCGTGCCGACGGCGTTCGTTACGGCCCTCAGGGCACGCCGGTGGAGTGGGTCGAGGAGTCCAGCTACTTCTTCAAGCTGTCCGACTATCAGGACCGGCTTCTGAAGCTTTACGAAGACCAGCCCGATTTTATCGGTCCGGCGGAACGCCGCAACGAGATCATTTCCTTCGTCAAATCGGGGCTCCGGGATCTGTCGATTTCGCGCACGACATTCGACTGGGGTGTAAAGGTTCCGAACGATCCGGAACATGTGATGTATGTGTGGGTCGATGCGCTGACCAACTATGTGACGGCCACCGGCCTTCTGACCGACGAGAACGGTCCGCGGGCAAAGTTCTGGCCGGCGGATGCGCATATCATCGGCAAGGACATCATCCGCTTCCACACGGTCTACTGGCCTGCCTTCCTGATGTCGGCCAATCTGCCGCTGCCCAAGCGCGTCTATGCGCATGGTTTCGTGCTGGCCAAGGGCGGCGAGAAGATGTCGAAATCGCTCGGCAACGTACTTGATCCGTTCGAGTTGATCGAACATTTCGGTCTCGATGCGATCCGTTTTTACCTGATGCGCGAAATTTCGTTCGGCCAGGACGGCCATTGCAGCGAGGACGCAATCGGCACCCGTATCAATGCCGATCTCGCAAACGGTATCGGCAACCTTGCCAGCCGCTCGCTGTCGATGATCTTCAAGAATTGCGACGGCCAGATCCCCACACCGGGTGAACTGACGGATGCGGACCGCGAGATGCTCGCTTCCGCCGACGCGATGATCGCCATCTGCCGCGAGGAGATGGGCAAGCATCTGATCCATAAGGCGCTGGCAGCGATCATTGCCGTCGTCTCGGAAACGGACCGTTATTTTGCCGGCCAGCAGCCATGGGCGTTGAAGAAGACCGATCCGGAACGCATGGGCACGGTTCTTTACGTCACCGCCGAGGTCGTGCGCCAGATCGCCATTCTGCTGCAGCCTTTCATGCCGGGTTCTTCGGAGAAGCTGCTTGATCTGGTTGCCGCTTCCGCAGACGCGCGTGATTTCGCAGCACTTGGCGAGGCCGGTCGCCTGCAGCCGGGCACCGCGATCGAAGCGCCGACGCCTGTCTTCCCGCGCTATGTCGCGCCCGAGGCAAGCGCCTGAAACGATCAAGTACGGTCCGGCATTTCATGCCGGACCGTCGCACATATTGAAGTCAAGGTTTGAATAACGTGTCCATGCTGATCGATACCCATTGCCATCTGGATTTTGCCGAGTTCGATGAAGAGCGCGAGGATCTCATCGAGCGAGCGCATCAGGCCGGCGTGAAGCAGATGGTGACGATTTCGACGCGCGTGAAAAAGCTCGATACGCTGCTGGCAATCGCAGACAAATACCCGTCAGTGTTCTGCTCCGTCGGCACCCACCCGAACAATGCGGGTGAAGAACTGGATATTCAGGCGGAAGACCTGATCCGGTTGGCTAATTCCCATGAAAAGATCGTGGCGATCGGTGAAGCCGGTCTCGATTACTTTTATGATACGCAGACGCCGGCGGACCAGAAAACCGGCCTGATCCGGCATATCGAAGCGGCGCGCATCACCAAGCTTCCACTGGTCATCCATAGCCGCAGCGCCGATGAGGACATGATCGCGATCCTGCGCGACGAAAGCGGGAAGGGGGCCTTCCCCTTCATTCTTCACTGCTTTTCGGCTGGACCCGGCCTCGCCCGGACCGGTGTCGAACTCGGCGGCTACGTATCCTTCTCCGGTATCCTGACTTTCCCGAAATCACAGGATATTCGCGATATAGCCAAGACCGTGCCGCGGGACCGTCTGCTGGTGGAAACCGACGCGCCGTTCCTGGCGCCCAAGCGCTGGCGCGGCAAACGCAACGAACCGTCCTATGTCGTCAATACGGCCGAGGTTCTGGCCGAAGTTCATGGCGTCAGCTACGACGAAATCGCTGCCATCACGACGGACAATGCCTTCCGCTGCTTCTCCAAGATGCCGAGGCTGTAGGCGTGCCAGAGGTCGCAACCGGATACCGCAGGCGCTTCACCATCCTCGGCTGCTCGTCATCTCCGGGTGTGCCGCGGCTGAATGGCGACTGGGGAGCCTGCGATCCCGATAATCCGAAAAACCGGAGAACGCGAACGGCGTTTCTGATCGAACAGATTGCTCCGGATGGCGGCCTGACCACCGTCGTGGTCGATACTGGTCCCGATTTCCGCGAACAGATGATTGCCGCCGGAGTGCAAAAGGTCGATGCGGTTCTGTATACGCATGCCCATGCCGATCACCTTCATGGCATCGACGACCTACGCGGTTATGTGCTTCTGCAGAGGCAGAGGATCCCGATCTATGCCGATCCGCTGACCATGGAGCGCATCCGCGACGGGTTCCGCTACTGCCTGGAGACACCGCCCGGCGGAAATTATCCGCCAATCGTGACGCCGATGCTGATCGACGATCTGGAGGACGAAATCGTTATCGATGGCGCCGGCGGGCCGATCCGGTTTCACGCGCATATGCAGGCCCATGGCGATGTTCATTCGCTCGGCTTCAGGATCGGCAACGTCGCTTACTGCACGGATGTCAGCGATTTCCCGCCTGAGAGCATCAAGCGGCTTTCCGGCCTCGACATGCTGATCATCGACGCTCTTCAATATACGCGTCACCCGAGCCATCTGTCGGTGGAACAGGCTCTGGACTGGATTACGCGTCTCGACGCCAAGCGTGCCATACTCACGCATATGCACATTCCGCTCGACTATCAGACTGTGATGGACGAGACACCGGATCATGTGGAGCCGGCATATGATGGATTGAGTTTCGAGATCGACGTACCGGGCGGCGATTTATAAGAGCATCTCAAGGGATCTCTGCAAGTCTCTGGTAGTTTTGCCATATCAGATTGTTCCATAATCTATCTTATGCGATCTTCGCGTGTAAGGGCTATTTAGTAATGCGACAGTTGGGCCAGTTAGAGATGCGACAGTCTCGCCTCTCTACGCACTGGTCAAAACCAACGTTGGGAGCAAGGATGACGGTCTTCAGCCTGGTCGAGACCATGAGCGGTCGGAGTCGTCATGTCCTTTTTGATCACCATGTCGCAGAAAGAATTGCATCGCCTCGAACTCATCCAGAAGATCCGTGACGAACGCCTGAGCGTCGTCCAGGTGGCCGAACGTCTCGACCTCAGTCGAAGTCAGGTCCATCGGCTGCTGCAGGCCTATGACCGGGATGGTCCGGCCGGGCTCGTTTCGAAGAAGCGATCACGGCCGAGCAATCGGCGCCACAGCGAGGAGTTCCG
>NZ_JAEUAN010000039.1 GCF_019511445.1 Aliirhizobium wenxiniae | reverse complement strand
GCGACTGCATGTCGACCGCGGAGACAACCGTGCTCCCAGCACAGGACGAATTTGCAGGACTGAAAGATGTCGAAAGAAAATCTAGAAAAGATGTCGCGCTCGCAACACGGCAACGAAGTACCTTGTTCAAAATCCGCTTGACCCTATGCAGGCGATTAGACAACGGATCTGAACGCGCGACACGTTGGTCGCTACGGATATACCTCTGTTTCCTAAGAAACACTCTCCGCATCGGGGATGGGATCAAGTTGATATCCCAAAGAGCGAGCACGGCGCTGCAGGTTTGCCAAGACTCGACCGCGATGGCGCTCGTCATATGCCGCCGCACCAGGATCGCGATAAGTCATGCCGAACCGAAGGGCATTGAAGAAGAGAACCGCGATCTTACGTGCCGTCGCCGTCACGGCTTTCTGCTTTCCGATGCGTCCTGCCAAACGTCGGTAAAATGCACCCAGTGCCGTGTCGCTTCGGCCAATCGTGGTGGCTGCCAACCGCAAGAGTGCGGCTGCCCGGCTCGATGATCGGCGCGTTCTCGATGAGAGAAGTCTTCCGCCAGATATTTTGTTGCCGGGAGCCAGGCAGAGCCATGATGTGAAGTGCTTGGCGGTGGGCCATGCTCGCAGATCCGTTCCGCATTCGCCGATGAGCTTGAGGGCGAGCGAGGAGCCGAGGCCGTGAATCTGTGTTAAGTCGGTGCCCGTAAGGCCGCATAGAGCGGCCCGGACATCAAAGGACAGTGCATTCGTCTGCTTGGTTTTTGTCCGGATTTTTGGCAGCGGCGCGAGCGGCACTTCGACTTCCACAGTCATCATGGCGATCGCCGTTTCCAGCTTGCGGTCGCATTCGAGCATCTTCAATTGATAGAAGTCGTAAAGTTCCAGTGATTGGGAAAGAGCAAACACGTGTTCATCACGATCGTTGCCGATCAGGGATGCTCGGATTGTTTCGACAGAAGAGTGGCAGCGAACATCACGCAATGATGCCAGGGCGTCGGGATCGCGCTCGCCGGAAACGATTGCCCGGATAATCTTCATACCGGTCACGCCGGTGATGTCGGAGACAACATGATGGAGCTGCAGGTTCATCTCCATCAGAGCCTTCTGCATGTGCTGGATATGAGCTGCGGCATACTCGACCAGCCGTTCTCGCTGGCGCAGATAAGCAAGCAAAGTGGCAACCTGTGCATTCGGGCGAAAGCTGCCGCGTAGCAGACCATAGGAATGCAACTGGCGCAGCCATGCCGCATCGTTGACTTCGGTCTTCCGACCTGGGACGTTCTTTGCGTAACGCGCATTCACCAGAATTACCTCAAAGCCATGCTCCTCCAGAATCTCGAAAGCCGGTATCCAGTAGACACCGGTCGACTCCATAGCCACGCTCGTGACGCCGCAGGATCGGAACCAGGCAGCGAGATCATGCAGGTCATGTGTAAAAGTACCGAAAGCGCGGATTGGCATGTCATCGCTGTCCGGATTGACCGCCGCCATATGCATTGTGGACCCGATGTCGATCGCGGCCGCGCTCGGGTTCGTTCGGGTGAGGTTCTGCGGGGCAGATGATCTTGTCTTGGGCATGGCTTCTCCTCCTTCTGTTCGGGAGGGGCTGGGCCGCGCAAGTTCGTCATTTTCCTAACCGGGATCGCCGCTGAAGCCGCGTCACCACTCTCAAGTTCGCAACAGCCCATGTGCCACGTTTTTTAACGGGGCCGAACGCCTCCAATAAGCAGCCGGCAACTCCCCTCCGGCAGCGATCGTAGCATGACCTGTTTCTACCGCGCACAGGCGGACCAAAGCCCGTGATCGTTTTTTAGGATGTCTCGCTCCTCGGTGACGCGAGCCAGTTCCTTCTTCAGCCGCCTGATCTCCTCAGCCTCGTCGGCGCCTTTGGCGTTCGACGTAGCAAACTTCTTCTTCCACTCATACAGGGAATGCTGGCTCACCCCGAGGCGCTGAGAAACCTCCGCAACCGGATAGCTCGTTCCGTGATCTGACGCACGGCGTCGCGCTTAAAATCTTCGCTGAAATTCGATTTGCTCATGATGCTCTTCCTGCCTCAAAATTAGGAAAGAAGGCATCTACAAATCTAGGGGTTTCTGTGGTTGCCGCCCGTAATGCTAGAAGTTTCTGACGCATTGAGTGTGATCGAGTGCGGTCTTCTGTTAGGCCTTTAAATGCGGCACTTCGGAAGCCGCTGGCCGATATGGTGATCAGCGGATCAGGTCCAAATCTATTCAGCGAGCTGAAGGCTCTATGCCCCTATCTGGTTTTCCTGATCCAGATCTGTTCGATCATTTTGCCCATATGGGTCGTCGACTTCTCACACCTCCGTCACCGACGCTAAACTGCCTTACGCCACACCTCTGTCACGCAGCGGCAGTCTGTGCCGGATTTTGATAATCCTTGCCTGTTGTCAGCATTGCCCAGATCGCTCTGGCCATTTTGTTTGCAAGCGCGATGGCCACAAGCATTCTGGGTTTCCGGGCCAACATTCCAGATAACCAAGACCTCTCCGGTATCGTCTTCCGCCCGAGCCAGTTCAGACGCGACATTGCTCCCATGATCAACAGCCGGCGTATATCGGCTTGTCCGGCCTTTGATATTCGTCCGAGCCGCTCCTTTCCGCCCGACGAATGCTGGCGCGGCACCAGACCCAGCCAGGCCGCAAAGTCTCGCCCACGCCGAAAGCTTTCCATGGGTGGAGCAAACGCTTCAATGGCCAGCGCGCTCATTGGTCCAACGCCCGGCATTGTTTGTAAACGGCGCGCTGTATCCGTAATCTTTGCCAGAGCGCTGATTTGTGTTGCCTTCGCTTCGATCCGTTGCGTCTTGTCGGCGATCTGCAGCAGAATATCGCGGCATTCGTCACGAACCAGTTCCGGCAGATCGCTGTTCTCAGCCTCGACCATCGCCTCGATCCGTGTAAGCTGCACAATGCCGGGAGGAATCGGATACCCAAACTCGTAGAGGACCGATCGCAGTGCGTTCACCAGCTAGGTACGCTGACTTACAAGTCGTTCTCTCCCGCGAAAAAGAAGCGCCTGTGCCTGCTGCTCCTCCAGTTTCGGCGTGACGAAGCGCATCTCAGGTCGCTGTGCGGCTGTGACAATCGCTTCGGCATCCGCGGCATCGTTCTTCTGACGCTTCACGAATGGACGAACGTACTGTGGTGCTATCAGCCGGACTTCATGGCCGAGTTTTATCATCTCGCGTGACCAGTAATGAGCACTTCCGCACGCCTCCATCACGACGATCGAAGCGTCTTGCCCGGCCATAAATCTACGAAAGTGCTCACGGGATAGCTTCCGCCGGAACTTCACCTCCCCGGAAAGCAAAGCTCCATGAACCTGGAAAACGTTCTTCGCCAGATCAATCCCAATCATCGTGTCGTATGTCATCCTGCCATCCTTCCACCCGTTGGATTTAACCCGACCATCCTCTGATAGAACATGCCGGGTGGGTAGAGCGGCAACCACGCCATCTATTCAGATAGGTTTATCACTCATGACACTCTACTCAAGGGTTGGATCGAAAGGGTTCCCGGCGTTGAGAGCCGAAATCCAAGGATTCCTGCGCAGATATGGGAACTTGCTCGTCTCCGTACTTTACAAGTGGAAGCCGATCCGAATTTTCAAAGCATCCAATCTTCGCTCTCAGCGTATGCTCCCGTGACGACGGAGATAGAATGCATTTCCCCGCAAAGTGAAGCGGAGTTTATTTTCTCCGTCGAAATTCGCCCGCGGCGATACTCTCAAGCTCTGTCATATCTTTCACAAATAGTTTCTGTCGGCCGCCCAGCACAAACCCCATCTGTTCCCAAGCGCTCAGAATGCGCGAAACCGTATGAAGGGTAGTGCCGGTCATTTCCGCAATGTCCTGGCGGGAAATCAGGAAATCGATGCGGATGCCATCCTTCTCTTGTTTCCCCGCCTTTTTGGCGAGGCGCAGGACAGTGTGAGCAACCCGCCGCTCCACTTCCTCGGTTGACATTTCGCGGATGCGAGCATGTGCTTCTTCCAGCCTCTCGCCAATAGTCTGCATGGCTGTCACGGCAAGGCGCGGATTGTGCTCCACAAAACTCGGCCAAAGCTCCGTCGGCCAGGCTAGTGTGACACTTTCAGCTACCGCTGTTGCCGTACCGGGGTAATCCATACGCTGAAGCGCCCTGGCAAAACCGAACAAATCACCTGGATGCACGACCCTGACAATGATCTGCTGGCCGTCTTCCGTCACTTGCGTCACTTTCAGCCGACCGTGCAGAAGAAGAAAGAAGCTGCCGGCGGTTCCGCCCTGCTGAAAAACGGCCTCCCCTTGGGCAAAGCGCCGAGCAGACGCATGTTGCAGCAACCGATCCAGTTCCTCGTCCGGCATAAGGTCGAAAAGCGAAATAGAGCGAATAAGCGAGCGGTCGATTTTCAAGGTGGCTTGTTCCTCGGTGCGAAGCCGGTCAGGTCGCGTTGATAGCGAAACGAAGCCCATTTCCCTCCCTGAGGAATCGGGCTGAGCAACGCTACATCGGCCGGCCCGAAATGGCAAAAAGCAGCGGCGCATACCACCGTCTGTCACGCACGAGACGAAAGCCAACATTATCGGGCGGTGCGCCGGCCGAACAACCGCCACCTTTGGGTTCACGAATAAACGAGCTCAACGGAGCGATATGTTTGCCGGCTGTAATATAGATACCGCAGCTTTCGGCGTCGGATATCGGCTTCAAGTACCTGTCCAACATGACCCTGCGCAGGCAAGTTGATGTCCATTCCCATATATTTCCTCCGAAATCGGCAAGGCCGTGGTCGTTCTCGCCAAAACTCCCATAGGGTTGAGGATGAGGAAGACGCGAGGCTTTGCGCGCGGTTTCGCGTTCATAGTCTGCCAGCCAACGCAGCGCAGGATTCTTGCTGTCGGGATCGATACCAAGTGCATCATCTGGATATTTCGAGCCTGCGGCAAACGCCAGCTCTTCAGTCGTCGGTAATCGCCAGATCTCTCCGGTTTTATCCGAAAGCCAGTGGGCATAGGTAGACGCATCGTCAAAGCTAACACCTGTCACGGGTAAATCCGCGCGTGACGATGTCGGCAAATCGCGGCGAGCACAGCTCCCTTCGAAAACACATTGATCGTAACTCTCGGCACTCACCTGATACTTCATGATTTCCAACGGCTGTCGGAGAGTTTTGATCATCGGCGCATCGACGGCCAAGCCGTTGCGGAAAAATTCTCCGCTTTCACGATATTCCAACCGCCCTCCAGGAATGCTGACGGTTGCGGGAACCGGGCCGCCATTCCCGCGCGTCGTAAGTAATCCGGACTGGACGGCAATTGCGCCCGTCAAGCCGACAACAAGCGCTAACGGAAGAACAATCGACGAAAACACATTACGAAGAAGAACGGCATCGGGAAACGTCACAGGCTCCTCCCCCTGACCGGCATGGAGATGTGGCCCGGCACTCAATCCGAGGCCGAGCCGACATCCTTAACCCGACGTCGGCGAGACCACGGCTGTCATAAGGTCATCATTCCAGTCGCCCGTCACTTTGAAATGGCCGGCCGCGCCAAGTTCGAATGCCTCGATCAGATTGTGGTTTACATATGCATAGATACCCGGCTGCTGAAATGTGTAGTAGGCCGCACCCGCAGCACCTCCGGGAATGAACCATGTTTCCTGATCAAGTTCCGGCGGATTGGCAAATTTTCCGGTAGCCCAGACATAGTCGCCATGCCCTCCGATGAGGTGTGGACGCGTATCTCTGTTCGCTTGCGAATGCAGGATCAGAACGCGGTCGCCAACCTTTGCCTGCAATGCGTTATCTCCCGTCAATGCGCCGACCGCCCCGTTGAAGACAACATGTGTCGGGGTCAGTGTCTTCATGGCTTCCAGAACATCCGGATAGGCTTCACCGGCACTGTCGTACTTCTTGAACCGGCCGGCTTCATCCTTCGGGACATAAAAGTCCTGCTCTCCGACATAATACACCTTGTCGTAAACAAGCTCGTGTCCCTGATGATCCTTGAGTCCATCACGCGGTAGAACCATGATCGCGCCATTCATGCCCGAAGTGACATGCCATGGCACCATGCCGGCGGGGGCACAGTGGTAGACGAAGACACCCGCCTTGGTGGCCTTGAAACGCAGCACCGCCGTCTCGCCGGGGTTGACCACCGTCAGTGCCCCACCGCCGAGCGCACCTGTCGCCGAATGAAAGTCAATATTGTGTTGCAGCTCGTTGGTGTCTGGGTTGACGAGGGTCAGTTCGACATAATCATCCTGATGGACGACCATCATCGGGCCGGGCACCGAACCGTTGAAGGTCATCGCGTGGACCTCGGTTCCTTTGTCGTCGATGATGATCTTCTTTTCCTGAATGGTCATCTTGAACTCGACAACCTTCGGGCCGCCCTCTGCCTTTTGCGTGTGAGCATGCACGAAAGGCGGCTTCATCAAATCCACCGTGACGCGCTCCAGCGCAGCTATGTTGGCTGTTGTCGCAGCGGCATTCGTCTTGATATCCCCACCTTCGGCATGTGCAACAGAGGTGACGATCGGCGCCAGTGCTCCCGCCACGGCGGCGCCGGCCAGCATGCTGCGGCGGGTCAACCGAAACTGTTCACTCATGAAAATCTCTCCCTTTTTCAAGAAGCGGACCAATCGCTGTTCCGCAGGTCGAGATTAGATCGACCTGAATGAGCTTTATTGCTCCAACACAAACAAGAACGAGAGTTGTCGCGTATAGGTAGTTTCAGCAAGGATACACACGTCCACTTGATCAATGCTCGATTTTGGGGAACACTCAAGCGGCGGGCGAAAGAGGCTACGCTCAGGGAGCGAAAGGCACGGCTGATCCGCAACCGGATGATTGGATGTTATTTCAGTCATTAGCAGCATTTTGCCTGATGCGTTCTGCCGCCGTTAACGCAACCCAAGATTGTCTATTTATTAATCCAAACGCATATTTCTTTGGCGAAATTTCTGGATTTGATTTTCATCAAGGCGACCGGCGTTATCTTCTGGTTAAATTTAAGTCATTTCGCGCATTTTTGCATATAAGCCCCAGCTAAAGATTGAAGGCGAACATGGCAGAGCCAATAACAAGTCTTGAGCACACGACGTTCCGCCAAAAGCGGCGCCGTGAACTGCTGACCTTTGCTGTCCTTGCTTTTGGTATTTGGCCGATCGTGGCCGTCGGTACGGTCGCGAGCTACGGTTTCGCAGTCTGGGCCTATCAGATTGTCTACGGTCCACCCGGCCCTCACGACATAACCCCGGCGCGGCCCAATTCGGCGGAGTGAGTGATATGGGGCAGGCGGCCAGCACCCGACGCGCATTCTTGACTGGTAGCGTATTACGCGAAAACGGCGGTCATTACCCGCCCGGAGTAACGAATGAGTCCTTGCGCAACTGTTCGGGCTGCGGCGACTGCGTTGACGCCTGTCCAACAAAGATAATCAGCCTGCGTGATCGTATTCCCACTATCGATTTTCAAGCCGGGGAATGCACGTTCTGTGGCAAATGTTCCGCGCGATGTCCCGAGCGGGTCTTCCCGCCTGAACCCGCCACATCATTTGCCCATCACGCCGTCATCGCAGACAGCTGTCTTGCGCTGAACTTCGTTGATTGCCAAGCGTGTCGCGATGCCTGCCCGACGACGGCGATCCGTTTCAAACCTCGGCTGGGCGGACCTTTCGTGCCCGTACTAGATACCGATCCCTGCACCGGATGCGGCGCCTGCATTTCGCTGTGCCCCGCCCAATCCATCACCATGTCGGCAAACATAGCGGAGGTGGCGCATGCGTGAGCCGCAGCATCACATATCGAGCGCGGTTGTCGTCGTAAGGCCTAAAGCGGTCGAGCGCATGTCTGCAGCGCTCACCGAGATCGAGGGCGTGGAGGTGCATGCCACCGGTGGCGGCAAGATCGTTATCGTCATCGAAGGCCCAAGCTCCGGCTTTCTTGGCGAAACACTGATTGGAATTTCGGCGATGGACGATGTCATCGCCGCACATATGGTTTTCGAACAGACAATTGCAGAAAAGGAGATGTCGGATGACGGCAGAACTCACGCGGCGTGATGTGCTGAAGGCGCAAGCTGCTGCCATCGCGGCATCGACGGCCGGCATCGCCATGCCGGCATCCGCCCAATCCGTCCCCGGCGGTGTGGCGGCGCTGGAAATCAAATGGTCCAAGGCGCCTTGTCGCTTCTGCGGCACCGGGTGTGGTGTCATGGTCGGCGTCAAGGAAAACCATGTCGTCGCCACCCATGGCGACATGGAGGCTGAGGTCAATCGCGGCCTCAACTGCGTTAAGGGCTACTTCCTGTCGAAGATCATGTACGGCAAGGACCGCCTGACGACGCCGCTTCTGCGCAAGCGCAACGGCGTGTTCGACAAGGAAGGTGAATTCGAGCCCGTCACCTGGGAAGAAGCCTTCGACATCATGGCCGAGAAGGCCAAGAAGACCCTGAAGGAAAAAGGCCCGACGGCGCTTGGCATGTTCGGCTCCGGACAATGGACGATTTTCGAGGGTTATGCGGCCACCAAACTGATGCGCGCCGGCTTCCGCTCCAACAACCTCGACCCCAACGCCCGCCACTGCATGGCGTCTGCCGCTTACGGCTTCATGCGTACGTTCGGCATGGACGAGCCGATGGGCTGTTATGACGATTTCGAGCATGCCGACGCCTTCGTGCTGTGGGGCTCGAACATGGCGGAGATGCACCCAATCCTGTGGACGCGCCTTGCCGACCGTCGTCTCGGCCATGAGCATGTGAAGGTCTCGGTTCTTTCGACCTTCACCCATCGCAGCATGGATTTGGCCGACATCCCGCTGGTCTTCAAACCGGGCACGGATCTGGCTATCCTTAATTACATCGCCAACCACATCATCCAGACCGGCCGCGTCAACCAGGAGTTCATCGACAAGAACACTAAGTTCATGCAGGCGACAACAGATATCGGTTACGGTCTGCGCGCGGAACATCCGCTGGAAGTAAAGGCAACAGGTGCGGCCAAAGCCGCCGACATGACACCGATCGATTTCGAAGCGTTCAAGAAGCACGTTTCAGAATACACGCTCGACAAGGTCGCCAAGCTCGCCGGCGTCGACAAGGCCTTCCTGGAGCAGTTGGCAGAGCTTTATGCCGACCCCAAGATCAAGGTGATGTCACTGTGGACCATGGGCTTCAACCAGCATGTCCGCGGCGTCTGGGCCAACCAGATGGTCTACAACATCCATCTGCTCACCGGTAAAATCTCCGAGCCGGGGAACAGCCCGTTCTCGTTGACGGGCCAGCCTTCGGCCTGTGGTACCGCCCGTGAAGTCGGCACATTTGCCCACCGCCTGCCGGCCGATATGACGGTGACCAACCCGGAACACCGCAAACATGCCGAGGAACTGTGGAAGATTCCGCATGGCATCATCCCGGAAAAGCCGGGTTATCATGCCGTCCAGCAGGATCGCATGCTGCATGACGGCAAGCTGAACTTCTACTGGGTTCAGGTGAACAACAACATGCAGGCCGCTGCCAACAACAGCAACGAGGCCTATCTCGGATATCGCAACCCGGAAAACTTCATCGTCGTTTCCGATGCCTATCCCACCGTCACCGCCATGACCGCCGACTTGATCCTTCCAGCCGCGATGTGGGTGGAAAAGGAAGGCGCTTACGGCAATGCCGAGCGCCGAACACATGTCTGGCATCAGCTGGTCAATGCGCCGGGCGAGGCTCGTTCCGACCTCTGGCAATTGGTTGAGTTCTCCAAGCGCTTCACCACAGAGGAAGTATGGCCGCAGGACATTCTCGACCAGAACCCGGACTACAAGGGCAAGACCCTATACCAGGTACTGTTCCAGAATGGTCAGGTCGACCAGTTCCCGGCAACCGAAATCTCGCCGGAGTATGAGAATCGCGAAGCCAAGGCTTTCGGCTTCTATCTCCAGAAAGGCCTGTTTGAGGAATATGCCAGCTTCGGCCGCGGTCACGGTCACGACTTGGGTCCATACGACCTCTATCATGACGTTCGCGGCCTGCGCTGGCCGGTGGTCGACGGCAAGGAGACCAAATGGCGTTACCGTGAGGGTTACGATCCCTACGTGAAAGCAGGCGAAGGCGTCAAATTTTACGGTCAGAAGGACGGTCGCGCCGTCATCCTCGCCGCCCCTTACGAGCCGCCGGCAGAATCTCCGGATGATGAGTTCGGCTTCTGGCTGGTCACGGGCCGTGTGTTAGAACACTGGCATTCGGGCTCCATGACCATGCGCGTCCCCGAGCTGTACAAGGCTTTTCCGGGTGCTCGCTGCTTCATGAATGGCGACGATGCGCGTCGGCTTGGCATCAATCAGGGCGGCCAGGTGAAAATCCAGTCGCGCCGCGGCGAAATTCTCAGTCGGGTCGATATTCGTGGACGTAACCGCATGCCGCATGGCGTGATCTTCGTGCCTTGGTTCGACGCCAGCCAGCTGATCAACAAGGTGACGCTCGACGCCACCGACCCCATTTCCAAACAGACGGATTTCAAAAAATGCGCAGTCAAGATCCTTCCCGTCGCCTGAGCCGGCGTCTCTGGACGCTTTTCGCGCTCGCTGTTTGTCTGGTAACGGGCACGGTGGCCGTTGCGCAGACAGTTCCGCAACTTTCGGGCCGTGCCAACCCGATGGAAAACACCGGTGCCGAACCGCTACCGAGATGGATTGTCGATGACATCCAGAAGATGCGCAACTATCCGGACCAGCCGCCGGTCATCCCGCATTCGATTGAGGGATACCAGCTTTCGGTCAACACCAACCGGTGCATGTCCTGTCATCGGCGTGAACTTACGGAAGGTTCCGGCGCGCCGATGATCAGCGTCACGCACTATATGAATCGCGAGGGACAGATGCTCGCCGATGTTTCGCCCCGCCGTTATTTCTGTACGGCATGCCATGTGCCGCAGGCGGACACGCGGCCGCTGGTCGATAACACGTTCAGGGATATGAGCGAACTCGGCTTCAAACCGGCGGGATCTGGACAATGATCGGCATGATCAAAGCAGTTATCCTGTGGGCCTGGCGTATTCTCGCTACGCCTGCGGGCACCCTGGGCCTGGGATTTCTCACACTTGGCGGTTTTGTCGGAGGGGTGATTTTCTGGGGTGCATTCAACACGGCGCTGGAAGTGACCAATACCGAAAAATTCTGCACCGGCTGTCACGAAATGAAGACCAACGTCTACGAGGAATTGACGCAAACGGTGCATTTCTCCAACCGTTCGGGTGTTCGGGCATCTTGTCCAGATTGCCACGTACCGCATCAATGGACCGACAAGATCGCCCGCAAGATGCAGGCTTCGAAAGAAGTCTGGGGCAAGATCTTCGGCACAATCAGCACACGCGAAAAATTTCTCGACAAGCGGCTTGAGCTTGCTCAGCATGAATGGGCGCGCCTAAAGGCCAATGATAGCCTGGAATGCCGGAACTGCCATTCGTCGATTGCAATGGATTTGACCAAGCAGACCAAACGCGCCGCCGACATTCACACACGTTATCTCCTCTCGGGTAAAGCGACCTGTATCGATTGCCACAAGGGCATCGCGCATGAACTTCCCAACATGGACGGTGTCGATCCGGGTTGGAAGGTTCCAGCTGAACTGATGGGGAAAGCCGCCACTCACGGACTTCAGGACACGGATCAACTGGCAGCCTATCTGGCCGCCCAAGAAAGCAATATCATCGACTGATCGCTTACAGCATTGCCAGCCCCGAAACAGGGCTGGCAATGCTGCTTAGCGGTGATATTACACGATACGACCGGGAGTCGGGAAAGTTCTAGTCCGCTATCCAACCCGGATAAGCATTCTATAGAAGTTACCTGAACCATCCGAGGCACCGACCCAACGGTGCCCCCTGTTTTCCAGTTCAGTCGCCAGGAATGCCGGCTCGTGGCTAAGAAGCACAAATAAGACTTCGCCCGGTTCCATCAACGAGAGTCGCGACAGGACTTTTTCCATCGGGACCGGTGGTTGCGCATCGACGAGGTCGAGCTGCCAGAGTGGCTCCGGCCAATCCGAAGCATCCTCGGCACCGCTTGATACAGCGACATGAGCCACCTCTTTCAAGATAGGCAAAAAGGTAATTTCCCAGTCGCCGTTGTCGAGTTCATAGGTTTCGCTTGAGAAACCCCGCCGGCTCATCAGTGGCAGAAGCGGCGCTGGCTTGAATGTGGAGAGAAGTCGCAGCCCCTCTCCTGGCGCTAGTGACTGAACTGCCGCCATAATATCCTGAAAAGGCTCCCCGCCCTGGCGCAGAATGGGGCGGACATCAAGTTCCTTGTAAACCTGCGACATGCGGTTTCTCCTAACGTAGGGATATGAGCCGCTTCAATTAGCCTGGCAGTTGCTAACCAGCTGACTTATCTCAGTGATTTCCACCGCAGGAACAACCACAACCATCATGCTTGATTCGCTTCAGCTCAACCTTCCAAAGCTGCGGACCGTTCTGGATATACTCCCATTCGAAAAGGCCGGCGAAGTGCGTTTCAAGATGCATGCGCAAAGGGATCGGATCGTGATCTACGGTAATGTGTAGCACCTCACCAGGCTCAAGCGTCTCCAGCGTGCCGAAAATGCGCCGATGGCGCTGAGCCCCTGGAATCTCGCGGACATCGATCGAGAGAACCTCACCAAGCTTTGCAGTCATCGTGTTTGTCGTCCTTCATCTGCCCACGAGACATATCGGGCCTGGGGCGCGGCCTATGACCTTTCGCTAACACGCGCAAAACGCCCCCTCCTTGTTTCGGCTCAAAGATCTTTCAGATGCGGCCAATCCGTTCGCTGCTTGGCATTCGGCAAAGAAGGATGGGGTTCCGGCCTCTAGCTTTGCTCCTGTCACAGGAGTTGAACGATGAAGAGAAGCATTCTTGAGCGCTATGGCGATGCCCGCCTGCCGCGCTACACCAGCTATCCGACCGCACCGAGGTTTTCTCCGTCCATTGGTCCTGGAACCTATGGCGACTGGTTGTCGCAGATCGAGGGCGGTGATCCCATCTCTCTCTATGTGCATATCCCGTTCTGTCGGTCGATGTGCTGGTATTGCGGCTGCCACACCACGATCACCCTGAAGGACCAGCCTATCCTCGACTATCTCGATGTCCTGAAACGAGAGATAAGCCTGGTTGCTGACACCATGTCGAGAAAACCGGAAATCGCCGCGATCCATTTCGGCGGCGGCACGCCGACGATCATGGAACCAAATGAATTTCTGGATCTCGACTTCCACCTGCGCAGCCGTTTCGCTTTTGTCGAGAAAACGGAACTGGCGGTAGAGATCGATCCTCGCACCCTGACCGATGAGATGATCTCTGCCCTCGGCAAAGCCGGTGTCACCCGTGCGAGCCTGGGCGTGCAAAGTTTCGATCCGAAAGTGCAAAAGGCGATCAACCGCATCCAGACGGCAAAGCAGACCCGTGCCGCAACAGAAGGCCTTCGTGCAGCGGGTGTCGGCAGCATCAATTTCGACCTCATCTACGGCTTGCCATATCAGACGATCGCTTCGGCAGTCGAAACCGCAGAAATCGCCATATCGATGCGTCCGGAACGGTTTGCCGTTTTCGGCTATGCACATGTACCGGCCTTCAAGAAACATCACCGCCTGATCGATGAGGTAGCCCTCGCAGACGCAGCCGGACGCCATGCACAAGCAGAGGCGATCGCCGAAACCTTGCTCGATGCCGGATACAGACAGATCGGGCTCGACCATTTTGCCCTTCCCGGCGACAGCCTATCGATAGCCAGCAAAACTGGATCGCTGCATCGGAATTTCCAGGGATACACGACGGATGCCTGTGAGACGCTGATCGGTTTCGGCGCTTCCGCAATCGGTCGTTCGGGTTACGGCTACGTGCAGAACGAGGTCGCAATCGGGCGATACGCACAGTCTATCGCGAGGGGCCAGCTCGCCACTGCCAAGGGCTATCGCCTGACCTCAGACGACAGGCTGAGAGCCGTGATCATCGAGCGGATCATGTGCGATTTCGCGGTCGATCTCGCCGCAATATGCCAGTCCCATGGCCTCTCCGCAGATACGGTTGTGAATGGAAATTTGCAGCTTCAACGCCTGCTCGCAGAGGAGATCGTAACATTCGAGGGTGGAGTTTTGCGCATGCGTGGCGAGGAGCGTTTTCTGGTGAGGGCGGTTGCTGCCTGTTTCGACGCTTATCTCGATCAGTCAGGCCGTACGCATTCCAAGGCAGCTTGAACGATCACTGTAAAAAGGACCCGGCCTTCGGGCAAGGCCGGGTCCTCGCTGGGGTCGGTTGGGGGATTAACCGACCAGCCCACGATAGATGGCCGGAAGCGCCGAAGGCAGCTTGCGGATATCTGGAACGACAGCAAATCCATGCTGACCAAAAATCGCCGGGATATAGGATTTTGCATCCTGATCGACGGTAACACCGAACACCTGCACGCCCCGGCGGCGAGCTTCAATCACCGCACGACGGGTATCCTCCAGCGCAAACCGGCCTTCGTAGTGATCTACGTCATTGGGTTTCCCATCGGTCAGCACCAGCATGAGGTGCTTACGGTTCGGCTGTTCGGACAGTTTTGCAGCCGCATGGCGGATCGCCGCACCGATACGGGTGTAATAGCCCGGTTTCAGCGAGGCTATGCGACGGCGCACGGCATGGTTCAACGGCTCGTCAAATGCCTTGATAATTTCCACCCGCACCCAGTCGCGACGCCGCGAGGTGAAGGTGAGGATGGAATGGTTATCGCCACAGGCGGAAAGGCCTTCCGTCAGTACCATCAGCGCTTCCTTTTCGACATCGAGCACCCGGCGGTCGTTGAACCATGAATCCGTCGAAAGCGACACATCCACCAGCAGCGTCACCGCCAGATCATGCGCCTGCGGCCGGTTCATCAGATGAATGCGATCGGAGCATTCGCCGCTGGCCTTCAGGTCGCTGCGGCTGCGCACGACGGCATCGAGATCGAGATCAGCACCATCAAACTGGGCACGCAGTACCTCGCGTTTGGGCCGCATCACCTCGAACTGACGCCGCACCCGGCGAATGAGTTTTTTCATCTCTTCGGATTGCCGGAAATCCTCGCCCTCCAACGGTGCAGGACCGGCGACTACGCGGCAATGATCGCGCAGATAGATACCGCGACGGTAATCCCATTCGGGATAGGTAAGTTCGGCGACGAGAGGCGTGTGCACCAACGCTTCCGGCGGCAGATCGAGGTCGAAGCGGAATTTTGCCGACGGTCTGCCTTTGCGCGCTCCAAGCGTCATCTCGTCGAGTTCATCGGCCGCCGCCGCATCGTGATCGTCGCTGTCATCACCTGGACGATCGACGTTGACCATCTCCGCCATGGCGAGGATCTTCTCGAAACGGTTGAGGATGAACGGGCTACGCTCGCTCTTTTGCTGCGAGCCCTTTTCACGCACGGCGATGTGGCGGCCACCCGTCATGGCATCCTGGGATGCACCACCCGCGGGGCGGTCCTCTTCCTGCCGTGGTTCGGCCTCCTCACGCGACAGCGCATCCGGCCAAAGCGGCACAGGCAGCATGGGCAGATAACCGGACGGCGCCTTCAATGGCCACGGCCCCGCCTGATGCAAAGGCGCAAGACCGGCGCCATGCCGCAACAGATCGCCGATGCGGTTTTCGACCATCTGCTCGATACGCGGCAGTTTTCCGCGATGTCGTTGTTCGATCAGCGACAGGCAGAGATTTTGATAGCGCGGCTTCAGGCCCGGAAAGACTTCGAGCACATCCTCCACCCGACGTTCCGCCTGTTCGAGCAGGGCGAGATCGCGCCGGAGCAGATCGGCTTCATGGATCGGTTGGAGATCCATCCGCGCCATGATCGCCGCCAGCCAGAGATACAGGTCGCGATTGAGATCGCGTTCCGGCATCAGGTCGAGAACCGGTGGCAACATCAGTGACGCCTCGTCGCGAGCGGGATGAATTAGCTTTTCTTCTCCCAAACCCATGCGCTGACGAAATTTCAGGCGATGCGCGGATGCCCTGCCTCGGGCGGGAACGAGCTGCACCGCCCGCTCGCCGCCGAAACCACGAAAGCAGACGGAGAGAACCGGAAGCACCTCTTCCAGCTTCACCGCCGCCGCTTCATACCTTGGCCAGGTGCGGGTATTGCCGGCAAAATTATGCCAGGCACGGCCCACGGTTTCTTCGAGTTCGAGAAAATCCAGCATCGCGTCCTCCCCCGTTAGCGGATTACCGCCTGCATCAGTTCGAGAAGCGCCATGCGAACATCCGGCTCGTCGGTCAAAGGCTCAATCATCGCCGAGCGAACGGCATCCCGCGGCTCAAGGCCGGCATCGATCAGGCTTGCGCAATACACCAGGAGACGGGTGGAAACGCCCTCCTCCAGATCATGCCCCTTCAACGCCCGAAGCCGGCGGGCAAGCTCGACCAGCGGTTCGACACGCGCGGCATCAAGGCCGCTTTCCTCCGCCACCACCTCGATTTCGCGAGCCCTGGGCAAGAAATCGAATTCGATCGCCACGAAACGCTGGCGCGTCGAAGGTTTGAGTGTCTTCAGGATGCTCTGGTAACCGGGATTGTAGGAAACGACGAGGATGAATGAGCTTGGTGCTTCCAACCGCTCGCCGGTGCGCTCCAGCGGCAGGATACGGCGGTCGTCGGTCAGTGGATGAAGCACAACTGCAACATCCTTCCGGGCCTCCACCACTTCATCGAGGTAGCAAACACCGCCGTCACGCACTGCCCGCGTCAGAGGACCATCGACCCAGACGGTATCTCCACCCTTCAAGAGGTAACGGCCTGTGAGGTCGGCAGCTGCGAGATCGTCATGGCAGGACACGGTGGTCAAAGGCAGGCCGAGCTTTGCCGCCATATGGCTGACAAAGCGGGTCTTGCCGCAGCCGGTCGGGCCTTTCAGGAGCAGAGGCAGCTGGCGTGTCCAGGCGGCTTCGAACAGGGCGCATTCATTGCCGGCAGGCGCGTAAGCCGGGATCTGGGACGTAGAGTGACGCAGATGCATGTTCATCGGGAAGCTTCCTTGATGGTAACGGGAAAGTCCCGGTCCACGGCTTCAGCAGCGCGGGCCGGAACATCGCTCATTTGGCCGGCTCGGCGATGCCGCCAATTGCCGGGGCGCGCTCTTTACCAGGGACGAGAATAGCCCAGACGAACATCAATGCCGAGATGAGGACGAAGACGCCCGAGCCCAGGCGAACCCAGTAGAACAGCGCCAATTGTTCCTGCACATCCATGTAACCCTCGCCCAGCACGCGCTGCAGATGGACCTGCAGGACACCGGCAAAAGTGAGCGCGAAGGTCATTACCGACATCGCCGTGCACATCATCCAGAAGGAAACCATGGACAGCCACTGGTTATAGGGCTTGCGGCCACGGATTTCCGGAACCGCATAAGCCATGATGGCAAGGTTGAGCATGACATAGGCACCGAAGAAGGCGAGATGGCCATGTGCTGCCGTCACCTGCGTGCCGTGGGTATAATAGTTCACCGAGGACAGCGTGTGCAGGAAACCCCAGACACCGGCACCGAAGAAAGCCATGACAGAGCAGCCGATCGACCACAGAAGAGCGGCGCGGTTCGGGTGCTTGCGGCCGGCCTTCCAGGTCATAACGAAGGTGAAGATGACCATGGTGAAAAAGGGCGCCACTTCCAGCGTCGAAAACAGCGAGCCGATCCACTGCCAGTAGCCCGGAGCGCCGATCCAATAATAATGGTGACCTGTGCCGAGGATGCCGGAAAACAGCGCCAGGCCAACGATGACATAAAGCCACTTCTCGACCACTTCGCGGTCGATACCGTTGAGCTTGATCATCAGGAAGGCCAGGACCGAAGCCATGATCAGCTCCCACACGCCTTCCACCCACAAGTGGACGACATACCACCAGTACATCTTGTCGAGTGCGAGGTTGGCCGGATTATAGAAGGAAAACAGGAAGAAGATCGCAATACCCCAGAGACCGAAGATCAGGATATTGGTGACAACGGTCTTGCGGCCTTTCAGCGAGGTCATGGTAACGTTGAAAAGGAACATCAGGCAGACGATGACGATCCCGACCTTGATGGCAAAAGGCTGTTCGAGGAATTCGCGTCCCTCATGGATCTTGAACATATAGCCGCCCACGGCAACGGCCGCAGCGATCAAAAAGCTCCAGAACTGCGCAATGGCGATCCTGGGGCTGTAAAGCTCCGTTTCCGCTTCTTCGGGAAGCAGGTAGTAGGTGGCCCCCATAAAGCCGATCAGCAGCCAGACGATCAACGCATTAGTATGGATCATCCTGACGACATTGAACGGCAGAAGTTCGGATAGGGTATTCGGCATGACATAGATCGTGCCGGCCAACACGCCGAACAGAACCTGAGCCAGGAAGAGGCCGATCGCGCCGTAGAAATACAGCATCGCGACCTTTTGGGTTTGGTATTTCATCGCATGTTTCTCCTTAAGGTCCGAGATCATCAACCGGCGTCGTTCGGCGGCCATTTCTGGGTGTTGATCTTGCTCGTCCATTCGAGGAAGTCGGAGAGGTCGTTCAGTTCCTGATCGGTCAGGTCAAACTGCGGCATCTGACGCCGCCCCGAGATGCCGCTCGGTTGGGAAGCCATCCAGGCTTTCAGCGTTTCGCGGGCGCTTGCCGGGTCGTCGTGACCACCGTAGCGAACCCAGACGTTGCCCAGTTCAGGCGCGAAGTAAGCGCCCTCCCCCAGCAAGGTGTGACAGTTGATGCAAGAGTTTCTTTCCCAGACATGCTTGCCACGGGCGACCCTGTCGGTGAGCGCCGTTTCATCCGTCGAGGTCGTACGGATGTACCAGTGACTATGGGCTGTAAGCCCCACGAAAATCGCGAAGAAGAATATGGACCCGCCGTAAAAGACGTTGCGGGCTCCGGTCTTGGTGAGGCGTTCTGCCATACCTTACGTCCTCTCATCTGACGCAGTCAGTGACCACGGCTCGAAATCCCCCGCCATGTCGCGGCCGGGCGATCCCCTCGTCGACCATGCGGGATGTGCTCTTTCTATTGTTCAGAGCAAAGCCTTCTTTGTGCATTGGCAAAGAAGGAAGAGGTTTGGATCAGGCGAGAGTTGAAACGAGAAGTGGCCGCGCCAAGGCAGCAAGAAGCAGCAGAGCGCACCATGCCAACAGCGCCAGGGCCATGCCGCGCTGACCGTGGCGTAATTCCATGAAGTCAAGAATAACGAACCGTGCCTTGGCGAAGGCGATCAACAGCACAGCGCCGATAACGATCAGGTTGCCATCGGACAGGGTTGCAAACACCACACCACCGATAGCCAGAATAAGAACGAGAATGAATGTCCCAAGTAGTGGGAAGCGGGCGTCATACATGTCGCTCAAACCAGATAAATAATCGGGAACATCACCAACCAGACAAGATCGATGGCGTGCCAAAGCGTTGTTATCAGAAGGATGTTGTCGCGCGCCAGTCGCCAGGCGACCAGCAGCAGGACGACGCTGCCGAAAGCGACATGGAGAAGATGAAAGCCGGTAATGAGAAAATAAAGCTGGAAAAAATGGGAGAAGGTCGCATCGAAGGAGTATCGGAACTCACCGGCATATTCGATGCATTTGATCAAGACGAAGAGAAGCCCAAATGCTGCTGCAAGGCAAAGAGGAACCCGTGCCTTTGAAGGCGTTGCCCGCCGTTGTGCCGCAATCGCGGCCTGCCAGCCGCTGGTTATCAGCACGACGGTGTTTGCCGCCGCAAGGCCGGGGTTGAGGTGAATACGGGCAAGCCCGAAATCCTCTGCATATACGCCTGACATGATAAGAAATGCCGTGAGCAGAATGCCGAAGGCGACAAGTTCACTCCAGACCAGAATCCAGAGAAGCAGAACGTCCTCATCGAAAACCGTCTCGTCAGCGATCTGCAGAAGCGCCTCACCTGATATCTCTTTTTGCATGGTCATGCCTGACGATAGGCGTCGTGAAAATGTCCTTCTTTGCGCTTCGGCAAAGAGAATTGCGCATCACAAAGGCATGATGGGAGCATCGAAAGGAATTTTGTCATGACGGATGCACAGGTCGGCCTCGTCGTCGCGACCCCGATCATCATCGGCTTCGCGCTAACCCTGCAGCGAATGGGCGTGCTTCAGCGCGGCGGAACGCTTTCGGCAGTTGCGGCCTCGGTCATCATCGCCGGCATCCTGTTCCTGCAGCAATGAGGGAGGCGTCATGACAGTTTCAGTCAATACGCTTAGCGCACCGGATGTTCGCCGGCTCGAAGCCAATCACCAGCAGATCCTTAGTCTGAGCCTTAAATTCGAGCAGGCGATGGAAGAAATCGGAACCGATCCGAAATACGCCGATCTGCAAACTCTTTCCAACTCCATATTCCTACTGCTCGGGCAAGCGCATGATCTGGAGGAACAGGTTCTCTTTCCCGGCTTTGACCATCGTGCAGGCTCGTGTTTTTCGGTCATGATCATCGAACATCTAAAGGCCGAGCACCGTTACGACAGACTGGCGGCAGAAGAATTGCGGCTGACACTCATGGCGCTTTCTGAAGGCCGATGCACCCTACCGCTCGACACGATAGCACGTATGCTATGTAGCTTTCTGGAGTGCCTGCGCCGCCACGTCTCCACCGAAAAACTGATGATGGAAGCCCTGTTGGCCGCGGAGGCCGAAGAGCGGGAGATTTTCGCTTGAGCCAGCTTTTTGTCGCGCTAATCGCATTCGTGCTGCTGCATTCCGTACCGGCACTCCCTCCGGTCCGCAGCAGCGCGATCGCCATCCTCGGCCGAAGAACCTATCTCCTGATCTATTCGATCGTCTCGACCCTGCTGCTCGTCTGGGTGTTCCATGCTGCCTTGAACACGCCCTATGTGGAATTGTGGGAGCCATCCGGCCGCCACGCAACGGCAGCGCTGGTGCTCGCTCCGCTTGGCGTATTTCTTGTCCTTGCCGGCCTGTTCACTCCCAATCCCGCTTCGATAACCTTCCGGCACAGTGATAAACCGGGCGCAATTGTCGCGATCACGCGCCATCCGGTTCTGTGGGGCTTCCTCTTCTGGTCTGGTGGTCACCTGATCGCCAATGGCGACCTGCGATCTCTCATCCTCTTTGGCGGCCTTGGCCTGTTTTCCGCAGCCGGATTCCTGATGCTGGACAGGCGCGCGAAGCGCAGGCTTGGCCAGGGGTGGAGTGCATTTTGCGCGGATCATCCGCTGCTGCCTTTGGCCAAATTCGCGGACGGCAGAAAGCGGATGAATGTCGACACCCCGATGGCGCTTGCATTTGCGCTGACAGCGGTGATGACCCTTTGGCTTCTAATCGGCGGCCACGCCTTTTTGTTTGGTGCCGATCCGCTGAGTATGGCTGGCATATAGAACGGACGAAGGTCAGTTTGTCAGCGTTGTTTGCGCTCCGACAAAGAAGCCGTACCGGCGCTCCATTAACGCTGACGGCATGACCATTGCGCCTGTGCCCCTTCCCGAAGAATTCCCCTCGCTCTGTCCATAGCCACCTCGCGGCGCCCGATGGCGCATGGGCGTGGCATCCAAAGCATACAGTCCGGGGGTCTTCATCATGTCCATTGCACAAGAGCACGTCACTCAGCCAGACGGCGTTGGCGACGATTAGGAGCCGCTTCTGAAAACTCGCCCCGTTTGTCGCGCCGTTCCTTGCGCTTACGCAAAGAGGCGGCCTGAGGAGCGGATAAGATCGCTAACGCCCCTTGGAAAGAACCCGTCGTGAAGCGTTTTGGACAACCCGAAAAAACCTCCCTCAACTCGAACGGCATCAACCGTCGCTCCTTGTTACAGACGGCTGCAACTGCAGCATTTACGTTTCCTTTCGTCAGCCGCGTCAACGCAGCCACGCTTGATGAACTTGTGCTCTACGGCCCGCCAGCCGGCCCTTCGATCACGCTAACCTATGCCGTCGGCGCAGGGCTTCTGCGCGATGTTGCCGAGCGGGTGCGTTTCCGCATCTGGCGTACACCCGACGAAATGCGCGCTGGCCTCACCTCCGGCACCATGCAGGCAGTGGTCATGCCGGTGACGGCAGCGGCAAATCTCAACACCCGCGGCTTCGGCGTCAAGCTCGCCAATGTGATGACCAATGGCCTGCTCTATGTAATCTCGACCAATGCCGAAATCCGCAGCATTTCAGACCTGATTGGCAGAGAGATCACCGTACCCTTCCCTAACGATACGCCGGAACTGGTATTCGATGCCGTGCTGGCGCATCACGGTCTGGCTGACAAGGTAAAAGTCAACCGCTCCGGCTCGCCGGTCGAGGCGATCCAGTTGCTGCTTTCCGGCCGGATCGAAACGGCACTGGTTCCTGAACCTGCCGCGACCGCGGCGATGATCAAGGCCTCGAGTACTGGCAAGACCGTCCATCGCGCAATCGACATGCAAAAGGAATGGGGCGCCGTGACGGGGCTTGCGGCCATCATGCCGCAGGCGGGACTGGCATTGGCGTCCGCCTTCCTACGCGACTATCCGGAGAGGATTGCCCCCCTTCATTCCGGTCTCGAAAAGGCTACCGAAGAGGTCGTTGCCAACCCGGCCGCCGCGGCCGGCCACGCCGCTTCGGCGCTGGAACTGCCCTGGCCGGTCATCGAAAAATCCATACCTTTTTCCAATCTCGTCGCAACACCCGCGAGCAAAGCGCGCTCCGAGATCGAGGCGCTGCTTGAAGCAATCGCAAAGGCCAACGCACCAATGATCGGCGGAAAACTTCCCGGCGATGGTCTCTATCTGTGAGGTCATCCATGCCGTCACTTGCCGGGCGCATTTCAAGAACTGCACAATTCCTCTGGTCCGGCTGGTCCGGCCTTGCGGGATTGAGCGTTTTTGCAGCCTTATGGCAGGTAGCGCATGAAGCCTATGGCAATTTCATCCTGCCCTCGCCATTGGAAACGCTTGCCGCCGCGACGGCCCTTCTGGGCGAGGCATCCTCCTGGCAACTCCTGCTCACCACCTCGTCACGCGCACTCTCGGGCTTCGCGCTTGCCGGCGCGATCGGCACCATGGCCGGATGCCTTGCCGGGTTTCATCCGGCACTCCTGCGCCTCGTTCAACCGCAGATCACCCTGATGCTCGGCGTCCCGCCGATCGCCTGGATCGTGCTTCTGATGATCTGGTTCGGCACCGGTTCGGCAACGGTGACGACCACAGCTGCCATCGCCTGCCTACCCATCGTTTTTCTCGGTGCGGCGGAAGGTATCGCCAATCGCGACAGGCTGCTCGACGACATGGCGCTCTCGCTCGGCATGGGGCGAGTTCGTCGATTTGTCCGCATCACCGTTCCGCAAATGCTAAACCGCCTGTTCTCGATCCTCATCATGGCGCTCGGAACCGCTTTCAAGGCGGCAGTCATGGCAGAACTTCTCGCCAATGCAGGCGGAATCGGCGAGGCGCTCGCAGTCTCTCGCTCGAACCTCGACGTGGCAAACGCGCTCGCTTGGATCCTTCTGTCCGTCAGCGCGCTGCTCGCAGTCGAATATGGGCTGATCCAGCCAACGCGTTCAGAACTGGAGGTCTGGCGTCATGCTGCCCGGCCGTGGGGTGTCAAGCGATGAGCACCCTCACTCTCAGCGATATCGGACACGCCTTTCTTGGCCGCACGGTTCTTGATCAGGTTACACTCGACATCGGCGATGGCGAACTGGTGGCCCTGGTCGGGCCATCCGGTTGCGGCAAGAGCACGCTTCTGCATATCGCCGCCGGGCTTGTCGAACCGCGACATGGCCGCATCAACCGGACCTATGGACGACATGCAGTCGTGTTTCAGGAACCGAGGCTCCTGCCATGGGCCACCGCGCGCAAAAACATCGGCATGGCGCTTCCGGAAAAACTCTCTGTTCGCGATCGTCATGATCATATCTTCGCTGCGGCAGCGGCCGCCGCTCTTGAAGACGAAGATCTCGACAAATATCCGGTCCAGCTTTCGGGTGGCATGAAACAGCGCACCGCAATTGCCCGCGCGCTTGCCAGTGAAGCCGACTTTCTGTTTTTCGACGAGCCGTTTACCGCGCTCGACCCTGCGCTGCGCCGTCATATGCAGGATATCGTCATCCGCCATGTGGGCAGCGGCAAACGCGGCGGCCTGTTCATCACCCATGACATGGCAGAGGCCGTGCGGATCGCTCATCGGGTCGTCGTGCTGGACCGGCGCGGAAACGGAATATCGGGGGAGCGTTATATATCGCTCATGCCTGGAGAGCGTGATGAACGGATGATTTTCGAAACCGTTCAGCACTTCATGAAGGAAGACCCGCTGTTTCGACATGTCGAGGACCTCGACGAACGGAGGGCTGGATGACGGTAATGCCCGTTGATACATCTCCGGGATGGCGTAACATCATGCGCGCTGCGACCGCCGAAGGATTGCGATTGTTCTTCCCTATAGCTGCTTTGCACGCGGCTCTCTGGCCTTTGCTTTGGGTCGCAGGCTGGCAGCTCGGCCTGCCCTTCGCTCACAACACCCTGCCAGCCCACTGGCATGCTCAGGAGATGCTGATTGGATCGTTTGGGGCGGCATTGCTGGGGTTTCTCACTTCGGCTTTACCGGAATGGACCGACACAGAGGGTTTAAAGAGAAAACCTCTCCTCATCCTCGCCGGTCTGTGGGCTCTGGCCCGGCTGATTGGTCTGTTCGGCATTGATGCCGCAATTGTTCTGGGCGGCATTCTCGATCAGATCTGGCTGGTTTTCCTTGTTGGTTATGCCGCCTGTCTGGGCTGGAAAAAACGGACGATGGCGCTGACCGGCTTCGTCCTGCTGCTCGCGACATTGGCAATAGCCGCCGGCCTTCTGCGTCTCTCCATGCTGTCGGACGCCTATAATCTGGCCGAGCGCGCCATCCGGCTCATGCAATATGCATTTCTTGGCCTTCTCGGCCTTGCATTGGCGCGCATTACCGTACCGATCACCAACCGTGTTCTCGACCCGAGCGAAGAAACCTCGCCCTACCGGCCTCATCCGGGGCGGATCAACCTCGCGCCGGGGCTTGCAGGACTGCTGATCGCCACCGAGTTTTCAGGCTTTTCCGATGCCGTCTGCGGTTACCTGGTACTGGCGACAGGCGCTGCATTCCTCGACCGCGTCGCCGAAGGTTTTATCGGGAGACAGGGTTGGACGTTCGAGATCGCAGGCCTGTGGCTTTCGAGCCTGCTTGCCGGCCTGGGCCTTCTCCTTATCGGCTTCGGCAGGGTTGGCCTGGATATTCCGACGCTCGGGAGCCTGCACCTGATGCTGATGGGCGGTCTTGGCCTCGGTGTGCTGCAGGTCCTGTCGATCGCTGGTCTGCTGCATACCGGCCAGTTGCTCGGTTTTTCGCGCATTACCCGCGCGGCCATCCTCTGCCTTCTAACTGCTGTGGCGCTGCGCGTCGCACCGGAATTCTGGCCGTCTCTCACGTTGCCCGGTGGGCAATATGGCCCGTCCGCCGTCGCCTGGGCTGCCGCCTTCCTTCTCTGGCTTTACGCCTATATTCCCCTGCTGTGGTCAACCACCACAATCGACCAGGACAGATGTTGACCATGTCGAACACCCCCGCCCCGACAATCCATCTTTCAAACCTCGCGCTCGAAGGCTTTAGACCGTTCTTTCTGTTCGGCTCACTTTATGCAGCACTGTCGATCCTGCTCTGGGTGCCTTGGTATCTAGGCTTTCTGCGCATACCAACGGCGATGTCGCCGATCGCCTGGCACCAGCATGAACTTCTGTTCGGCTATGTGCCCGCCATCATTGCCGGTTTTCTGCTGACTGCCATGCCCAACTGGACCAAACGTAAGCGGCTGACCGGCACGCCGCTCGTCCTTTTATTTGCGCTCTGGCTGGCAGGGCGATTTGCGATCTTCATGTCAGAGAAGATTGGCCTCCCCGCTGCTAACGTCATCAATCTAGCATTTCTGATCGTGCTCGGCCTTTATGCGTTGAGGGAAGTCGTAGCGGCCAAGAATAAGCGGAATTATAAGCTAGTAGCGGTGATCGGTCTGCTCGCGGCATCCCAAGCGCTTTTTTTCTACGAGTTTTCGCGCTACGAGCATGTCGAAATCGCGGGACGCCTTGCGATTGCGGCGATAGTCCTGATGATCTCAATCGTCGGCGGCCGTATCATCCCCAGCTTTACCGCCAATTGGCTGAAGAAAAATAATCCCGGCCGCGAGCCGCCATCCTTCAGCCGTTTCGACCTCTTCGTAATGGTGATCTCAACCACAGCGCTTGCCACATGGCCGGTAGCGGCGCACTGGAACGCTCTGGCAATCCCGGCTGCAATCCTGATGCTGCTCGCAGGCGCTCTTCAACTGGTTCGGCAGGTACGATGGTGTCCCGAGCGCACATTCGCTGAACCGCTCGTCACCATTCTCCACGTCGCTTTTCTATTCGTGCCACTTGGCTTTGTCTTGACCGGCATTGCCATGCTTGCCGATGATTTGAGCTTCGCCTCGGCCGGTATCCATGCCTGGACGTCGGGGGCGATCGGCTCCATGACGCTCGCGGTTATGACCCGCGCAACCCGCGGCCACTCCGGTCAGGCACTGCATGCGCCGGCTTCGACGGTTTTCTTCATCTACCTGCCAATCGTTGCCGCTGCCCTAATAAGGATCACGGCAGCGATTACGCCACAATATACGATGTTGATTTTGCCGCTCGCCGGTCTGCTATGGGTTCTAGCCTTTTGCAACTACGCGATTTTCTATGGCAGATACATACTGTTACGATAGCGTCAATGCGTCTTGCGGGTTTAATCACTCCGAGATCAATAGCGATTGCCTCACGTGTGCAAACTCGTTCGAAAATGCCCAAGCTCGAATGTCTCACCGAATGCCGCATAAATTTCACTCATTTAGCAGATTGCAAGGAGACGCCGAGATGGCCGTCGCTATTCCACTAACGATGCTCTATCCATCGGAACTAACGTCTCTCAATACTCCGGCGGGCACCGCACCGCATAATGTCATGCAAAGCTCTTGAAAAGATTCGAACTCACGACCCCGATGTTTCCACTGGAGTTGCCCCATAAAAACCGGACAGGATCAGTTTTCTGTTTGACGGTTTAAGAACTCGCGCGGTGAGCGATATCCCAAAGCTTTGTGCGGGTGAAGCATGTTGTAATGCTCGAACCACAATGGC
>NZ_JAEUAN010000038.1 GCF_019511445.1 Aliirhizobium wenxiniae | reverse complement strand
AACGAAATCAATCACCCCTGACAGCAACCAGGCTGGCGGAAATCGATCGAGCCCGCTGTCCGCGACTTAGCGAAATGCTTGTCCGCGACTTGCTGAAATCGCTGTCCCGATTCATCGAAATCCGCAATAGCCCAACTGGGAGATTACGCAATCTTACCAGGTAGTTTAGGTGGCCGATGCGCGCACGTCATTTGAATTAGGGTAAATCTGACGCCCGGAACTAAACTACCTATCTTATTTCCTGAGATAGCTCTTCGCTCCGCTATCGGAGTAGCAGAAACGACCTCCTCTGGGGCCAACGCAGTAGTTGCCAGACCTACAGGAGCATTCGCCCGATACAGCCGGGCTCATTTGATCCGCAGTATTGTTGAGCAGTCCCAACGCTCCAGCGCCTGAGGCCGAACAGCTCTTTTTGCTCGCGCTGACCGAGCCGTCATTGCATATGAAGGTCTCCCCCCTGCACCCTGCTATACCACCTTTGCTACCGCTGCATGGATAGTTCGCAGCTTCAACATTGAGACTGACGAACAGAACAACGATGAGCGCCCAGCTGAAAGCCAAGGCCCGACAGATCCGATTATTTAAAAAGACATGCATTCTTCCGTCAGTTTGATCACTCTGAACAAACCGCCCCATCCCAGCTTCTAACAGCTCCGGAGCCAACCACTACAAATGCGCGAATGCAACGTATTTACACGTTATTGATTAACGGCATACAGAACGTTGGTCTCCCTCCAACAGTGCCATGATGCAGCTTTGCCATGGCATCCTCCATCATGGAATGGTGATAGAAAGACGTCGATGACATTAGGTGAACTTATCAGCATTTATCGCCCGCACCTCCTGGACGAGACCGTGGGTGTCCAACGTAGTTGGGAGGATACCTTCCGTTACACCCTGAAATTCTACCCACTGGACACCCTGCTTGAGAAATTCGACCTGGATGTTCTGGCGACCAAAATGGATGCCTCAGGGATCAATCCCCAATTCGTGGCGGGATACGTCGAACGCTGGCGCCGTCTACTCGACAGGGTCCACGAGCTGGAAGCATCCAGACAACCGTAAATGCATCCTGAGATGCCAGGCCCAGTGCCCTGTCAGCGCGATGCCTTTCGTTTTTTGGAAATTACAGATCAGGCGCCGGGAGGTTTGGACTGAACCGCGCTGCTCTCAACTGCGGCCCAAAAGCGCTCGGCAAGTTCTGACAACCGAGACACCATCTTCGCGACTAGGTCCGCCGCCCGCTCGCCTATTACAACGCAGGGTGCCATAGAGTTACCTGTGGTAATCCTCGAAATGATAGAGAAATCGGCGATGCAGAAGGTGGTCTGGAGCCGCTGGCGTCAGTGCTTACAAGACGCGAGGTGGTATGATCGACCACCTAAGAGATCCTCGGCCAAGATGAAAACGGAGAGAAGGTCTTTCGTTGCAAACTGTCAGAAAACTGCATATATTTCTGACAGGAGCATTGCCATGCAACGACTGACGACACAGATCATGGCCCATGCCGAACAGTTGCCGGAAGGAACGGCGCTGTCCGCGAAGGCCTTCCTGCATTTGGGAAACCGCGCCGCGGTAGACCAGGCTTTGTCGCGTCTGTATGAGCGCGGCGAGCTCGTTCGAGCCGGTCGGGGGATCTATCTCAAGGCGATCAAGAGCCGTTTCGGAAGCAGGCCGCCGACCGTCGAGCAGGCCGTCGAAGCCGTTGCGCGCCAGCGTGGCGAGGTGATCGTTTCGAATGGTGCTGCAGCTGCAAACTCGCTGGGCCTGTCCACTCAGGTGCCGATCCGGTCGATCTATCTCACATCCGGCCGCAGCCGAACCATGACTGTCGGTAGCCAGACGGTCGAGTTGAAGCACGTGCCGCGCTGGCAGCTCGCCTTGGCGAACAAGCCTGCTGGCCTCGCGGTCCGCGCGCTGGCATGGCTTGGTCCGGAAAAGGCCGAAGAGGCACTTCCGAGCATAAAGCGGAAGCTTTCCGCCGAGGCGTTCGGCGAACTCGTTGCAGCCGCCCCTCAGTTTCCCAGCTGGCTTGCCCGCAGTGTAGGAAAGGCCGCTTATGGCTGAACAGTTTTTGCAGCTGTCCCGGGACGATCGGAGAGATGTTCTTGCGATCGCCGCGGAGAAGACCGGGCGGCCGATCCATCTTCTGGAAAAGGACGCCTGGGTCGTCTGGGCGCTTCAAACCCTTTATGGAACGACGCTCGGTGACCACCTCGTCTTCAAAGGCGGCACGTCCCTCTCGAAAGCCTACAACGCCATCCGCAGATTTTCGGAAGATGTCGACCTGACCTACGATATCCGCCAACTCGCTCATGATCTAGTGGGCGAGAACAAGCAGGCGTTGCCGGAAACCAGAAGCGAGGAAAAACGCTGGTCGAGCGAGGTCCGCAAGCGCTTGCCGGATTGGGTTTCGGAAACCGTGAGCCCGATCATTGTCGATGCGATCAGCGCCCAGTCGCTTCCGGCCACCGTCCGTGTCGAGGCCGACAAGCTTTTCATCGACTATGAAGCAGTTGCCGGAGGATCTGGCTATGTCGCTCCGAGCGTCATGCTGGAGTTCGGGGCACGCTCGACGGGAGAACCTGCAAGCGTTCGCGACATTTTCTGCGATGCTGCGGGCCTTGTGGATGGCATCGAGTTTCCCACCGCGAAACCGCGGGTCATGCATGCCGAACGCACATTCTGGGAAAAGGCGACGGCGATCCACGTCTTCTGCCTGCAGGAGCGGCTCCGCGGAGAGCGCTTTTCACGCCACTGGCACGATATCGTTCGTCTTGACGATATCGGCATCGCCGACAGCGCGATCGCTGATCGCGACCTGGCCAAGTCGGTGGCGCAGCATAAATCGATGTTTTTCGCCGAGAAAGCGGCTGACAGAACTCTGATCGACTACGAAGCGGCCGTGGGCGGAGGGCTGCAGCTGACACCTTCCGGTGAAGGGAGGGCGGCGCTCCAACAGGATTACGCCCGGATGCTGGAAGACGGCCTTCTGCTGGATGAGGCGGAGACCTTCGACGAACTCCTCACCCGATGCGCCAAAATCCAAGACAAGGCCAATGCCGGCGGCTGAGAAAGGCGTCCAAGATCGCGGGAAGCCAACTGAGATGACAATTCACGCGATGGCTGACTGTCAATCGGCTCGGAATGTTGACCCCTTATCGGCGTCCAATATTAAATATTCCACACGATGACGTAATTGCTGAGCCGATGACGAAGCTGCACGAAAGGCAACCCGCCATTCTTGATCCGGCCGCCTACAAGGAGTGGCTCGATCCATCAACGAGCGGGGCACGCGCGAAAGAACTCCTGGAAAAGCAGAACCTCGACGGAGTGCTGGAGTTTCACCGGGTATCGAGAGATGTGAACTCGTCGAGGTTTACCGGGAAGCCCGAAATGAACCCGCTTTGACCCAGTGGTGATACGGGAGAAACTTTTTCAGTACGGTACCGTACTTTTAGCTTTCTTCTTGCTGCAATGTGATTTTTTGCTTGCCGGGACCGATCTGCCTCTCATTAAATAGCAATTGCTAAAATGACTGTTTCATCGCGTGATTCGTTATGGGTAAAGATCCTGAACTTTTGCAGAAATCTCAGTGTCCCGACCTCTCGGGAGAAATGGGGTTTTATACCTGGAACCTCTCAAGTGATCGCTGCTTTGGTGATGACGTGTTTACTCGGCTTTTCAGCCTCGACCTTCGCGATGTGAAGGAGGGGGTGCCGATCGAACAGATACTGGCGCGGGTCTGGGACCAAGATCGTCCCCGCCTGGCCAGAGCTATCCATCAGGCGATAACGAGTGGCAGTTTCTACACGGAGACGTATCACGTTCTCCAACGGTCTGGCGGGTACCGAGAAATCACGGCTTTCGGTCGTTGTCTTCGTTTTTCGGACGGCACACCGTCACATTATACAGGCTTTGTCGTTGATGCATCCACAAGCCCAGTGGTGACCGGTGAAACCCCTATAGAGGTCCATAGTCGCGCTGCTTTGAGGCTGGCAGAGGATCAGGGCCTTAGTCTTGCTGCGCGTTACTTGAGATCGGTGCTCGGGGTGCTCGACGGAGATGCGCGATCTGGCTCGTAATGGCGGGCAAGCCTCGCCATAGTGGCCGACGTTTTGGCAATGCGTGACGCCGGATGCTCAACCTGAAGACCTGGCTTTTTAAGCTGTTGTAGTGTTTTCAGCAGCGCGGGGAGCGCTTCGGAACCAGCGCCGACTTTTGCCATCACGTTCGCCCTCCTGCGGCATTACGGTGTCAACCTTCAAACATGCTGAAGTGGCCTATTCAGACGCGCCACTGCTTATAGTACGCTAACGGACAAGAACGTAAGAGAATTCTTCAAGTTAGGTTTCCGAGGCGCTCGAGGGTCTTACCCCTCATGCTGGATGCAGTCCGGCTTGAGCCTTTGGGTGCCTCACGACCCGTCCGTCATTTTGCGCGTTAACTTCTTCGCTGACGACCGTGTGGATCTCAATGGAGTGACAGGTTACCCCTGCTCAGGTGAGGAGCCTGGATCTGGATAAGAAACTCGCAGGCAAGCTCGATCGCCTTACTCATCGAGCACTCGTCAACATCGACAGGCACGTCTCGGAACCTCGCCAGGATTTCAACCAGCTTTCGCGCATCTGATGCCCAACGGAGACGTGATGCTTTTGGCGCATCCCGGAACGCACAAAGGACATTGTCGATCATCGCCTGGAACACCAGGCGCCTCCCTTCTGAGTTGAGATGTGCAACTTCGTTTGCCCGGGCAGTCACCTGCATATTCCGCCCCCATCGACTGATGGCGCGCTAACAGCGGCGATCAGAGGAAGTTCCAACTCGAAAATTCGCGAGTTCAATCCGCCTTTATCGAGTCTTGCCGGGCGCTCTCCAAACTATTCCACTGCGACCCAGTCAAAACGCGTGTTCGGATTATTATACATTGTCACATTATTATTATCTAGGTCTTGAAATCGAGTTGCGTGTGGTGTGAGCGCAATTGCCCTTCAGCAGGATCTGTTACTTGCCGAGATGCCGCTCCACGGCATTCAATGGGTCCCAGCCTCCGGCCGGCGGTTGTTGCGGGGCGACCATTTGGCCGTCAGCCATGGACGGCTCCTCCAAGTCAATGAGAACGCCGCACCTTCGCGGATCAGCTCGGTATCGATCCACGCCTATTGGATCTCTATGCACATCGGGTGCAGACCCGCTTTAATCAAAGCCGGCATTTGATGAATGATCTCGGTTTGCGGCCGCCTAACAGAAAAGCCCGTCTTGCAGTTGGATTTTGACTTGATCCGCTGCGCCGATTGACTCGATAGCTCGCTCCTAAGGCGTCGACGAGAACAAGTTGCGCAAACAGCTGCCCAAGATCGAAGTGATTGGACACACGCTCATTTAGGCGGCGCGAATTTGAACAAGGTGAACGAGTCATCCGTCCAGCCCTGATGAAACCAGGGGGAATCCTGGATGTGTGAGGCCGTGATGTACATCGTACCGTCAGGTCCCTGCGTGAACGTATCTGGCCAGCGAAGTCGGTTGTCTTCAAGCAGAGCCGTGACCTTCCTGTCCGGGCCCAGGATTTTGACCCCGTCATTTTGCATCGTGCTGAGATAGATGCGGTTCTGGTTATCGATCCACAACCCGTCAGTCGGCTCTGTGTCCGCGTACTTTTCCGGTTTCGCCGCAGACGGATCCTGGTTAGCCTTCTGCAACGCCTCCGTCGAAATGCGATACATCGTTTTCCCGGTCAGGGCCTTCCAGTACAGCGTCTTCCCGTCAGTGGAAAGCGCGATGCTGTCAGCATTGAATAGAGGTTGGCGGCCGTCGGGTCGGCGAAGCGGCTCGCCGTCCGTATGAACCACGACGTCTTTTTCGAATTGGGTGGAGGAATCAGCACTCAATACACGCCACGCCGTGCCGGAATTAAGATCAAGAACGACCAGACCTCCCGGCATTCCGGAATCGGTGAAGTAGGCGAATGCTCCGTCAGGCGCAATGCGAACATCGTTCAGGTAGCTGGCAGGACCGGCGATATCGTCCGCGAAGGGATATACCCGTTTGACCGTGTTTGTCTTCAAGTCGATCTGAACCAGTTTTGGGCCGTCCTTGATGGTTTTTTCGCTGTTGGGTGCTGCCGGATCAACCACCCAGAGCGAGCCTCTGCCATCTGCGACGACGCTTTGAACCGTGACGAAATGATCCTTAGGCGAGATCTCCGACATCTTCGCGTTGCGCCAGGCATTCCACTCGTCGTTGGGATAGGGCCTGCTCGAGCCGTCCTTCATGACTTCCGCGACGGAGACCGGGACATCTTCCGACCAGCGGGGAAAGTTGACGAAGATCCTGCCTTCCTCCGAGACCGTCACTCCAGTCACCTGATGCTCAAAGGTCGCGACTTCCTGTAATCGCTCATCTGTCTTTCCGGCAACCGGGGCTACCAGCTCCTTCGCCGTGTTGGTCAGCCTTTCCATGGTCTGGGCATCGGCATGATGCGACGATGACAGTGTCGCGATAGCGGCCGCGGCTGACAGGATGCCGCCCCGAAAGAATTTCTTGCACATGCTGGCCTCCATTGGTTGGCGCTCGAACCTTGCCCGCTTCTCAAAGTTCCCTTTCGCACCAGCAGCGTCGACAGTCGCAAATCCTGCCCTTTTTTCCGCGCCGGATCCCCTTCTCTCGCTTAGTTCGCCGACGAGGCCCGCCCAGCTTACAGGTCAGATCTTCAGCACCACTTTCCTGCGAAAGATTTTTGGCCAGGGAACTTCTACAGAACGCCGAAGTTCGCGGGCTGGTGATGAGCCGGTAATGCATGCCTCGATCATGCGCGGAATAATCGGCTCACCGGCTCTCGATTAAAAGCAGAACAGGAGACAGCAATGCGAGCGCTTGTTTGGCATGGAAAAGAAGACATCCGGTGCGACACCGTAACGGACCCCGAAATTGAACATCCGCGTGATGCGATCATCAAGGTTACAAGCTGCGCGATCTGCGGCTCTGATCTCCATCTGTTTCATAATTTCATTCCAGCGATGAAGTCTGGCGACATCATGGGACACGAGATGATGGGCGAGGTGGTCGAAACCGGTTCCGAGATGAACGGCAGCCTCAAAAAGGGCGATCGGATCGTCGTCCCATTCACCATCAACTGCGGTGAATGCGATCAATGCAAACGCGGTAACTTTTCCGTCTGTGAACGGACTAACCGTAATAAGGATTTGGCGGATAAAGCGTTCGGCCACACCACAGCGGGACTGTTCGGCTACACGCACCTGACTGGAGGCTACCCGGGTGGTCAGGCCGAATATCTAAGAGTGCCCTTTGCCGATAAGACCCACATCAAGGTTCCGGACAGCCTGACAGACGAGCAGGTCCTATTTCTCGGCGACATCTTTCCGACCGGGTGGCAGGCGGCCGCACAATGCGACATCGAGCCGAGCGATACGGTGGTCGTCTGGGGCTGCGGTCCTGTCGGCCAGATGACGATCCGCAGTGCCGTGCTTCTGGGTGCTAAGCAAGTGGTTGCCATCGATTGCATCCCGGAACGACTGTCCATGGCTGAAGCTGGTGGTGCGATCACCATCAACTTCGAAAACGACAGCGTTGTCGAGCGGCTCAACGAGCTGACCGATGGCAAGGGACCGGAAAAATGCATTGATGCGGTGGGGTTGGAAAGCCACGTCTCGATGGGTCAGCCGGACACCCTGTTGGACCGCGCCAAGCAGGCGGTGATGTTGGAGAGCGATCGCCCGCACATCCTGCGAGAAATGATCTACGTCTGCAGGCCTGGCGGGATAATCTCCATCCCCGGTGTCTATAGTGGCCTGGTCGACAAGATCCCAATGGGACCGGCCATGAACAAGAGCCTTACATTTCGGATGGGGCAGACGCATGTGCGCCGCTGGACGGACGATCTCCTGCGCCGCATCGAGGAAGGTCAGATCGATCCCTCCTTCGTTATCACCCATACCGTCGGTCTCGAACAGGGGCCTGAGATGTACAAGGTGTTCCGCGACAAGCAGGACAGCTGCATCAAAGTCGTCCTGAAACCGTAAAGTGAGGTCCAACAATGGCTTTTCTTAGCAACATGACTCGGCCGGAAGGTGATCCGAAAGTACTGCATTCCGGCCCTAGCTCCATGAGTTCCTCTGACCGGCTGGCCCACAATCTCGGCTGGTTCAGCATCGGGCTGGGGCTCGCGGAAATCTTCGCGGCGGAGAAGATCACCAGCGCGCTCGGCATGCGCGGCAAGGAAACCCTCGTCCGGGCCTTCGGCATCCGCGAAATCACATCCGGATTCATGACGCTATCTGTGGACAAGCAGGCAGGGCTTGCCAGCCGCATTGTCGGCGACGCGCTCGATATCGCCACTTTGGCAACCGCAGTGCGGCCCGACAATCCCAAGCGGGACAATGCGGCCTTGGCATTGCTGATGGTCGCCGGTGTCACGTTTCTCGACATCGTGGCCACAGGTGCAAACACGATCCGCCATTCACGCCCCACAGGTCAGAGACGGAGCTATCGCGATCGCAGCGGCTTCCCCAAGGGGCTGGAAGCATCGCGTGGCGCCGCCCGCAAAAAGATCGAGGATTTGCGTGCGACCCCGGACCACGAAATCTCCACGGGGAAGGCGCCGACGGCTTCCGGTGAACAATGAGGGCGCCAGCCCATGCCGCACCTGTCCAGACCAACCACTGAAGCTTTGGCGGCAATCGAACGATCGAACGGCAGCGCCTCCTCCACCAGGGCGAAGCCCGGTGCAAAGTCACGGAGATAATGCCTGTGAAGATCGCCCAGATCGCGCCGCTTGCAGAAAGCGTTCCGCCCAAGTTGTATGGCGGAACAGAGCGGATCGTTTCCTATCTCACCGAGGAATTCCTGGCTCAAGGGCACCAGGTCACTCTTTTTGCGAGCGGCGATTCCGTAACTAGCGCGGAGTTGGTCGCATGTTCAGATGTCGCTCTGGGACTTAATCCGGAAATCAGTGACCCTCTGCCCTATCTGGTCTTGATGTTGGAGAAGGTCCGCCGTCGCGCGGACGAATTTGACGTCCTGCATTTCCATATCGATGTCTTGCACTTGCCCCTCATCCGCCACCTAGCCTGCCGGACCGCGACGACGTTACACGGCCGCCTTGATCTTGCCGATCTGTATCCCTTGTACACCTGCTTTCAGGAAATCCCGCTCGTGTCGATTTCGAACCACCAACGTCGACCCATGCCGCCCGTCAATTGGCGTGGTAGGGGTCAGAACAAGAGCAGTCCGAAATCATACGCTAAGGCCGAACGAAACCGGAACGATGCTGTAGATCGGATGTGCAGCATCCGATCTCTGTGGATTGCCGTCGACATGCGCCAGTTTTGATTTCTCTGTCCGGTCCGACTCGACAACGCTTCACGCAGGTTGGTCGTTAATGGAGTCGGGCGATGGCAAAGCGCAAGCTTCTCAAAGATCAAGATCGCCGGAAGCTTTTCGATATCCCAGTCGACGAGGACAGCTTCATCCGCCATTATTCGTTGTCATTGGCGGATCGCCTGGAGATCGAACTGCGGAGACGTAATCACAATCGGCTCGGCTTTGCCATCCAGCTATGTCTGATGCGATACCCGGGTCGAGTGCTTGGAGCAGAAGAAACTCCGCCTCGCGATAACAACCTTACCGGCATCTACACCTGGGATGCTGAACATCAAATGCCGAACGGATTTCGATCGCTGCGTCTGCCAGCCGGGCTACGGCGGGTCGCATAAGTTCTCTTTCCGTTCGCCCTTAGCGTACGATTTCGCACTCCTCTTGTTCTGGCCCCAAAATGGTACGGGAGAGCTGGCAGGCAGCCGGCACTCCCGTTTGGATTGGCGTTAACTACATTTTCGGCAGAAGGACCTTGTCGATCACATGGATCACGCCGTTGGACTGCTTGACGTCGGCGATCGTCACATGCGCCACGCCGCCGGTTTCGTCGGTCAGTGTGATCTTGCCCATGCTCTCCTTCGCCTTCAGGATGCAGCCGCCGACAGTCTTGACGTCGTGCGTGCCCTTGTCGTCCTTGATCATCTTCTCGATAGTCTTGGACATGGCGTCGGCGGCAACCACATGGCAGGTGAGAACCTTGGTAAGCTGAGCCTTGTTTTCCGGCTTCAGAAGGTTGTCGACCGTGCCTTTCGGTAGGGCTGCAAAGGCTTCGTTGGTTGGCGCGAACACGGTGAACGGTCCTTTGCCTTCCAGCGTTTCGACGAGGCCGGCGGCCTTGACCGCAGCAACCAGGGTTGTGTGGTCTTTCGAGTTCACGGCATTTTCGACGATGTTCTTGTTTTCATACATGGCGGCGCCGCCGACTTTCGGATTTGCTGCAAATGCGCTGCCGGCTGCGATCGAGAGCACGGCGATACCTGCTGCGAGACGGATTGCGTTGCGAGACATGATCTTCTCCTCCTGCCGACTGCCCAGGCACGCTGCGTGCCTCCTAAAGCTCGGCCTCCCTATGCGGGACAGGACAAGAGACGAGAACTGCGGAAAAATAGTTTCAGCCAAAGCAGGTCGGGGCGGATTTATTTGATGTCTCGAGCTTGCTCCGCATCTCGTGAGCCAAAGGGCCATGTCACGATCCCTCCGCCGAAAAGTGCTGCCCAGACGATGACAGGCTGAAGCGGCAGGCGAACGAGATGATAGGCCCACGGCCAGAGGGACGGATCACTGGTCCCTAAGCTATCCAGTGCATGCTTGATATTGGCCGGAAAAACGCAAAATGCGTAAAGAGCCAGAGCCGCCGCGGCAAACCGCTTCAGTCCTGGCACCCAGAGACCGACAGCACAGGCAACCTCGCAAAGCCCCGTCAGAAAGATGATGGTTTCAGGATTAGGAACCCATGCGGGTGTGATCGCGACAAAGGGCTGCGGCAGTGTCAGATGCAATATCCCGGCGACGGCATAAAAGATCGACAGCGCAATGGCCATCCGCCGGCGACAAACGCTAGTCGCTGCGGTCATTCGCAATCCTCTTCTCGACTGCGCGAGCCATGCCGGGAAGATCCACCTTGCGACCTGCGACGCGTTCGATGGCGGCAACCGCAAGATCACTGGCAATGTAGTCGGACTTGTGTCCGAGGCTATGGACCACGATCAGTCTGGCGTCGGGAATATCGCGCGCCAGATGCCGAGCATGAATGTCCGGTGAAACGATCTTGTCGGTGTCGCCGGTTATGATGATCGTCGGCGCCTTGATATGCTGGTACTGCTTGTTGGCAACCTTGGCCCAGTCGCTGAGAGCCGCGATTTCCTTTGCATTATGCCGAAAAGCCCCAGGACGAATAGCCTGCAGCGCCTTCGTCTTCTCGACATAACCCGCGGGTGGCCGGTTCGGAGCAAAAACGGCTTCTGTGGCACGGTTGATTGCCAGAAGGCCCAAGGGCGGAACGATGAATGCGCTGAACAACGCGCCCGCTACCGGAGCACTCGCGGCGTCGTAATACCAGGCGACGCCACTGGACCACGGATAAACGGCCGGGGAAAGGAAAACGAGACCGCGCACCTTGTCGGGGTGCCGGATCGCCAGCGCAGCGGCAATTGCGCCACCGAATGAATGTCCGACGATGATGGCCCTGCCGATACCCCGCTTGTCCATCAAGGTCGAAATCGCGTCAGCCTGTCCGTCGGGAGACACGTTCTCACGCCCACCGGCATCCGACCGGCCATGACCCGGCCTGTCCACGAACAGGAGCTTACCTCTGCCTTCCAGTTTTTCGCGGAAAGACAGCATCGGATCATAAAGGCTTGTGCTGGCGCCGTGGATGAAGACGATCGGCGGAAGATCCTTTTTGCCCCCGGCTTCGATGAGAATGCTGTTGAGCCTATATCCGCCGACATCGGTCAAGACCGGTTGATCTCCCACGTCGCGTGCCGCAGCCGGTCCGAAACCCGCAGAACACCAGATCAGCAGGGACATGAAGAATATGCCGGACCTTCGGATTGTCGCCTCCTCGCCGCTCTTGATCAAAGGATCTACAGGTTGCGAGCAGAGCCGCTTGCTATCACCGGACCGGTCGGCAGGCCGGTCGGCGAGCCTCCGAACGGTTCGACACTGACGGCAAGCGTTGCGCCCTGACCGATCCGGGACCGCAATTCCGCCGGGATTAGCAGCTCTCCATCGGTTCCCGGCTCGAAGACGCCAAGCGAGGTCGGACTGCCGCTTCCCGGCACGAGCCAGAGCTGCAGGGATTTTTCCGTGCTTTGATCCGCAACCGGAATGATACGCAGACGACCGTCGGCCGGATTGAAAGATACCCGAAGCGCGACCGGATCATTCGGCGCGCTGAGTTCCGCAACGATGCTCTCGGTGGCGGGCGGCGTGAGCTGAACAGTAGCGATATAGACCACCGCGACTGCTGCAATCGCGGACGTTGCGAACGACAGGCCGCGCCAGAAGCCGACCGCATCCCACAGGCCATGTTTCACTTCGACCTTTCGGTTTTCTGCAAACAGGCGTCTTTCTATCGCCTGAAATACAGCGATGGAGGGCTGCTGTTCCTGATAGTCCCGGTTGAAAGAGGCCATGTTCGACTGCCAGCGTGCCACCAACCGCGCGAATGGCTGGTCGGTGGCCATCCGTGCCTCTATCCGATGGCGAGCCTCAAGAGAAAGAACGCCGAGCACATATTCACCGGCCAGAATTTCGTCATTCTCAGGCCGGCCTCCATCCGGCGGATTGCTGTCGCGCGGTTCCGTAGTCATCGCTGCATGCACTCCCGCAATTTCAGCAGGCTGCGTCGCAACCAGGTCCTGACGGTATTCAGCGGCACCCGCAAATCTTCTGCCAGTTCGGCATAAGTCAGTCCCTCGACATAGGCTCGCCGGACGGATTGCGCATGCACCTGATCGAGTTCCCCCATGCAGGCATCGATGCGGCGCCCGTCGTCTGCCATTGCAACGGACTGCTCGGGGTTGGGCATGGTTTCATCGGCCAGATCGAAAACCTCGTCGATATCGTCGTTGACGGGTTTTCGCGCACGAATGATATCGATTGCTTGGTTACGGGCTATTGTCGCAAGCCAGGTCGTCGGCACGCCGGAGCCGATGGCAAAAGACTTCGCCTTCTGCCAGACCTTGATATAGACCTCCTGAAGCGCCTCTTCGGCCTCTCCCCGGTCTTTCAGGATCCGCAGGCAGATCGCAAAGAGTTTAGGGCTCGTCACGCGATAGAGATCGGTGAACGCCTGGCGATCACCGATTGCGACGCGATTGATCAGGCCGACCATCTCACTATTTTGCATTCGAAATAACCTTGAAGACCTGAACCTATAGAGATCGGCAATTCCAAAAAACAAGGTACGCCTGGGGAAACTGTTGTCGGCAAGAAACCCGCCCGGCATTCCCGAGGAAGCATCGTGATAAGGCAATCCGATCACAACCCGTGCCCTCCCGAAGTCGAACCGCCGAAGAGGCGCGCGGTTATCCAGTAACCGGCACCACTCGCGATGGCAGAGAGAAACGTACCCCAGCAAAGATCCGCGATCGTCAATGCTGTCGACCAGTGTATCAACGTTGCCTGATTGGTCAGGTCATAAGTGGCATAGGCGGTAAAGCCCAGCACCGCACCGCAGAGGATCGCAGTCTTGAGCGCTCCTTCCCTGAACGCGGGCCGAACTGCCAGATAAACCAGTCCAGCGGGATAGATCATATAGAAGACGATTGCCGGGATAAGCCGGAATTCCGGCGCCAGCATATCACCCATGACCGGGCGGTAGAGGCGATCGGCCATGGTGCTCAGCCACACGGCATCAATCAAAACCATCGCGATCAGCGTTATCAGGTAGGCGACAAGATAGCTCTTCATCGGCATTTCCTCTCGAGGCGCGATCAATCGATCCGGGTCCAGTCAATGCCCTTGCACAAAAGGCCGGCGACGATACAGCCCTTGGTCGTCATCCTGTCTCCCTTGACCGTCACCGTAATCCGGTAGGTCATGTCGCGCTGCGGATCGAAAGCACTGCCGGAATAGATGCCGTCGCCATCGGGCTTGATGCTCATCACCAGCTTGTCGCCTTCCTTCTCCTTCGGCGTGCCCGGCTTGATCCAGGTATTGATCGCACAGATGTCGGATCCGCATGGCGCGATCGTCACCTTGGCGTTTCCATCGCCGCGGGCCCATTGGCCATCGATATCGGCGGCATGGGCAGCGGTTCCCAATGTGAGACAACCACCTATCATCACTACGCTCATCTTTTTCACGACAGGCCTCCTTGTCCCGGCACCGGTGCATGCTCGATCGTGTAGAGCCCGACATTGATTGTCCCTTCCTCGAACCCTGCCTCGCAGTAACAAAGGTAGTAGAGCCAAAGGCGCCGGAAACGCTCGTCGAAACCCTGTGCCGCGATCTGTGGCCAGTGCTCCTCGAAGCGAATTCGCCATTCCGCCAGCGTCCGGGCATACGAGGCACCGAAGTGCTCGATCTCGCAGACGGCCAGACCCGATCGAGCGACAGATGCCGACAAGGCGTTGTCTGATGGCAGGAAACCGCCGGGAAACACGTATTGCTGGATAAAATCGGTGCTCCCCCGATATGTCCTGTATCGCTCTTCTTCTATCGAAATGATCTGCAGAACCGCGCGGCCACCGTGCTTCAGGCAACGTTTCAAAGTGTCGAAATAGCTCGGCCAATAGGCCTCGCCAACGGCTTCGAACATTTCGACGGAAACGATGCGGTCAAACTGCCCATCCGTGTCGCGGTAATCCTGAAGACGGAGCGTCACGTCGCTTGATAGACCGGACTGTTCGACAACACCGCTCGCCCAGGAAAGCTGCGAGGGCGACAAGGTGATCCCCGTCACCTTCGAGCTGTTTACTTTCGCCAGATGCGTCGCAAGTGCACCCCAGCCGCAGCCGATCTCAAGAACACTCTCTCCGCCCGCAAGCCCGAGTTTTTGGGCGATCCGCGCCAGTTTTTTGCTCTGCGCTTCCTCCAGTGTCTGCGTCGCCTCGTCGAAGATCGCCGAAGAATATAGCATGGAGGGATCGAGCCACAGCGCATAGAAATCATTGCCGAGGTCATAATGCGCTTCGATATTCTTTCGGCTGCCACGCCTTGTATTGGCGCGAAACAGATGCTTGACGCGGTTGACGACACGCATCAGCAAACCGCCTTCGATCGCCGGCGCCAGCGCCTTGCCATTCCTGGCCGCAAAACGGATGACCGCCGTTAGATCGGGCGTTGTCCAGTCACCTTCGATAAAGCCTTCCGCAAATCCGATATCGCCTGCTGCAATCACTCGACGCAACATCCGCCAATTTCGGATCAGGATGATCGCCTCGGGACCGGGGTGCAAACCTTGCTTGTTGATGACCTGGCCGGATGGAAGCACGATCTTAATATGGCCGTAGCTCACGCCCGCCAGAAACCTCTCAAGCATAACGCCTGCCCAGCCGAACTCTGCTGGCGCCTGAGAGAGATCAAGCTGCGTTCCGGTGACCTCGTCTGACCAACTCATGCCATCTCCCTCCATCAGTTGCGAGGATTGCGTCGATGCATCTGCAAGGGGTTACGAGCGCTTCAGGCTTTTAGTTTCGTGGAAGCGAACAAATTTTCGATTTTTTCTGATCCGGACGAAACTGGATGGGCCTTTTCTCCGTAGATCTTGAGGGAAGGCATCGAGACCTTGGCTTGGGAGGAGCCCATGGACATGCTTCTGCTGATCGTCATCGCATTTTGGCTGTCATTGGCCATGGCAGCCGCTTGGACTATCCAGCGCGTGACCGGCCTGAGCGGATGGATCGACACCATCTGGTCGTTTGCCGTCGGCGTCGGTGGGATCATCGCAGTCCTCTTCAGCGATGGAGATTTCGACCGGCGCGTCGCAGTTCTGGTTATCGTGGCCGCTTGGGCGCTCAGATTGGGTAGCCATATTGGGTCCCGAACAAGGGGATCAGGCGAGGACCCCCGCTATGCGAAATTCATCGAAGAATGGGGTGAAAGCGCGGCTTGGCGGCTCTTCTTCTTTCTGCAAATCCAGGCACTCGCCGCCTTCATCCTTGTTCTGGCAGTCTATATGGCAGCTGCGAACGACACGCCCTTCCCGCGCATCCTCGATCTGGTCGGCATCCTCATCGCCGTCCTGGCGCTCGCAGGCGAAGCGATATCGGACCTGCAACTCAGCCGTTTTCGAAAGACACCGCAAGCAAGGACCGAAGTCTGCGAAACGGGCTTTTGGCGGTATTCGCGCCATCCGAACTACTTCTTCGAGTGGATGTTCTGGTGCTGCTGGTTTTTGTTTGCCGCCTCGCCATCCATTGTGAGCTGGCTGTCGTTGCTGGCTCCGCTCCTGATGTATTGGCTGCTTGTGCATGTCTCCGGCATCCCGCCGCTCGAAGATCATATGCTGCGTTCGCGCGGGCAGAAATTTCGCGCCCTACAGCGGCGCGTGAATGCCTTTTTCCCAGGACCCAGAAGACAGGATATCCACCCAGAAGGAGAGTTGAAATGAACATGCTGGCCTTCGCTATCAACACCGCCGAACGCGCGCCTCTGACCGACGGCATGACGCTTGCCGGTATCGACTTCCTCTGTGGCCGCACCAAGCGCCGGCTGGCCGCCACGGCAGTAACCCAGGAAAACCTGTTTGTCGACGCGATGAACCAATACCCCGTGGCGGTTCATGCGGACGAGGCCAACCGCCAGCATTATGAGGTACCCGCGGCCTTCTTTTCGCGGGTTCTGGGGCCGAGCCGAAAATACTCCTGCTGCCTTTATCCGACCGAATATACGACACTCAAGGAAGCGGAGGTTCATGCCCTCGCCGAAACAGTCAAGCATGCCGCGATCGAGGATGGCATGACGATACTGGAGCTCGGCTGCGGCTGGGGCTCGCTTTCGCTTTATCTGGCGGCACAATTCCCGAACTCGCTTATCGTCTCCGTCTCCAACTCCTCCTCGCAGCGTGCTTTCATCCTGGCGACGGCCAATCAGCGCGGGCTTACCAATTTGTCGGTGGTAACAGCAGACATGAATGATTTCTCGATCGACCAACGCTTCGATCGTGTCGTCTCGATCGAAATGTTCGAGCACATGTCGAATTGGCGGAAACTTTTCGAGCGTGCACGCGACTGGGTAAAGCCGGAGGGCCGGCTTTTCCTGCATGTCTTCACCCACAAGGACCGCTCCTACCGCTTCGATCATGACGACCCGTCCGACTGGATCGCCCATCATTTCTTCACCGGCGGCATCATGCCGGCCCATGATCTGCCTCATCGTTTCGCGGATCTGTTCGCGGTCGAGGAGGAATGGCGGTGGTCCGGAACCCATTATCGTCGCACCGCACTCGACTGGCTCACCAATTTCGATCGCGAAATCGATCGGATCCAGCCGATTTTCACCGAGGTCTACGGCAAGGACGCGTCGCTCTGGTCACGCCGCTGGCGGCTTTTCTTCCTCGCAACTGCCGGGCTTTTCGGTCACGATAACGGAGATGTCTGGGGTGTCGGCCATTACCTCATGAAACCGGCAAGGCCATGAACGGGTATCGGATTTCTCTCGATCCCCTTACCCAGGCAACGGTAACGATCGCCTGGGTCATATGTCTCAACAAGCCATTTTACCCGGTCTATGTCTGGTATTTGGTCGGCGATGGCTTTGTCGCGTCACTTGGTTCGCTGCTAGCGGCTCCGGTCTTTCTGGCAATCCCGTTCATGGCCAGTCATTCGCCGATCATTGCGCGGATTTCGCTTCCCCTTGTGGGGGCACTCGACACTTTCTTCGAGACGCGGTTGTTCGGCCAAAGCTCAGGAACAGAATTGTTCTTCGGTGCCTGTATCATGCTCGTCGCAGTTTCCTTTCGGGCGGAAGAGAAATGGACCCAACGCAGCCTGGCAGCGCTCGTTTTCGCCATCTTCCTTCTATCACGCCATACCGGTGGACCGCCGTTGCATGGCTGGAGCGATGCCGATCTTGCCATTTTTCTCGATCTGAACGTTTTCGCGGCCGCATGCCTGATGGCTTTCATCGCCATTAGATACGCGGGGGTGGCGATAAGCGCGGCCCCCACGAGCCGGACGAATTGATAAGGAAATAAACCGGAGGATCACATGCTGAACTTTTGGAAATGCCTCGTCGGCGTTCTCTTGCTCACCGGAACGCTCGTATCGCATACCGCCACAGCAGCAGAGCCTCAAGTGGTCAAGGTCGGCGCCGACCATTACCGCGGGACATGGCTGGAGATAGGCCGTCGGCCAATGTGGCTGACCGACGGATGCGTCGCCGGTTATTCGACCTATCGACGCGGCAAATCACCTGATGAAGTGCTTGTCGAAGATGGTTGCCGCGTCGGAAATCCGAAGGGTCGATTGAAGACTATCCGAGGAACAGGGCGCATAGTCGACTTTGACAGCGAAAAGGCGAAGATGCGTGTTCGCTATCCTCTGCTGATCACCTTCAACTACTGGGTTCTTTACAAATCACCGGACAAGAGCTGGTTCATCAGTGCCGATCCGGACATGACCAATCTCTGGATCTATGCACGCACTGTCCCTTCCAAAGCCAAACTTGACACAATGGTTCGAAAGGCAAGCCAGCTTGGTTATGATGTGAGAAAGCTGGAATTTCCCGAACCGTGAAGACACGCTCCGGTGTTTGGTCGCCGGAACGTGCAGCCTTTGCCAAATGCTCACATAGGTGGAACGACGCCGTTGGCGCCGACGACGACGCGTGAGGTGGAGATTGAACCGTCCGATGCCTTTTCGGAAGGGACGAAGACAGTTGCACCGCTCTTCAGATCCGCCACTTCGGCCGGAGCGAACGTAACGACCGGCGTGTCCTCCGGGATCGAAATCTTCTTTTCTCCGCCCTTGTAGGTCAGGGTCAGCGTATGGCCATCGACCGACTTCACGGCATTGGCGACCGTGGCGTTTGTCATCGAACTGTTGGGTTTCAGATCCCAGGCATAGCTGCCTTCGCCGGTGCCCTTCATGGCGGCAGGGAAGATCAGAACCTCGAGAGCACCGTTGCCGCCATCGGCAGTCGGCAACGAGGCGATGCCGACGAAATCACCTTCCTTGATGTCATTGACCGAAGCCTTGGCGACGCTCGAAACCTTCCAGCCATCCTTGAGCATGATCTTGGCGTCCGTGCCTTCGCGGGTCTTGACGGAGAGGGTCGAGCCGTCGAGGCTTTCGACGGTGCCGCGGACACGGATCTGGTCGGCGGCATGAGCGGAGAAGCCGATCGGGGCTGCGATCAGCATGCCGGCGAGCACCGGAAATCCGGCCTTGTAAATAGAGGACATTGTCTTCTTCCTTGTTGAAAAACCCTGTCGTTTCAATCGCCGGCGAATGCGGGATGAAAATCCGCCGGCATCGTGGGACGAAAACCTTCGTGGCCTGCCCCGCGAACTCTCAGATCCCGGCGTACCATTCATAGCCGCGGTCTTCCCAGAAGCCGCCATTGCCGCCGTAAAGGCCGGACAGATCGGCCACGGCCTCGATGCGCATCAGGTACTTGGCCTGTTTGTAACCGAGCTGCCGCTCGACCCTCAGCCGTAGCGGCGCGCCGTGCGGAACCTCCAGATCACGGCCGTTCATCGAATGGGCGAGGATGGTCTGGGGGTGGAAGGCATCGACTAGGTCGATGCTCATAATACCAGCCGCTGCCATCAAGCGTCTTTTCGTATTCGTCGGCGCAGTGGAAGACGATGTAGCGCGCCTCCGGCTTGAGGCCGACCTTGTCGAGAACGGCGCCGAGCGGCACGCCGGTCCACTGACCGATGGCGCTCCAGCCCTCGACGCAGTCGTGGCGGGTAATCTGCGTGCGCGAGGGCATCGCCTTCAGCGCCGCAAGCGACAATTTTGTCGGCCGCTCCACAAAACCGCCGACCTCCAACTGCCATGTCGAGAACTTCCGGCTGAGCAGATCCTGATATTGCTTGCCGTCAGGCATGCTCGTGCCGTTGGCGCGGAAGGTCGGCGAGATGTCGGCCATGGTGAACTCGCGCGCCAAAGTGTCGTCGCCAATCAGGGCGTGCTGTGTCTTCATCGTCAGGCCCTCGGCGACCTTCAGGATCGACTGGACCTTCGGGCTTTCGACCAGCGCATCACAGCCGCTGAGACCGAGTGCCGAGGCGGTGAGCGTCGAGCCGATCAGGAACCGACGGCGAGTGATGATGCGGCTCATGGCTTTACCTTCGAAAGGTCGTCGACATCGATGGCGTAACGGCCGGTGATCATCGAGCGCATGTTGTTGAAGACGCCGGACACCAGAACCATCGCCACATGCACGACGACGAAGGCGACCAGCGCGCTGGCGGTGATGAAATGCAGCGTGCGCGCCGACTGCCGGCCGCCGAAGAGATCGATCAACCAGGGCGCGAAGGCGTCGAAGCCGGGCGACATGGTCAGACCGGTCGCGATCATCACCGGCAGGAGAAGGAAAATGACGAAGAGATAGGTGAGCTTTTGCAGCGCATTGTAATGCCCGGCCTTTTCGCCCTTTGGAAAACGCAGGCGTGCATGATCGACGATTTCATGCCGAAGATTGCCAGGCGTAAGTTCGCCCTGCGCGGGCAGAAGATCCCGTCGAAAATGACGGGCAATGACCCCATAGGCCATGTAGATCAGGCCGTTGATGACGAAAAGCCAGGCAAAGAAGAAGTGCCAGCGCCGGCCAGTCGCGAGGTCCTGATAGCTCGGCAGCGTGATCCAGGCCGGGAAACCACGCGCCGTCGCCTCGAAAAGGGCGACATACTCGGCCACGAGTTTATGGGCGAGGTCGTAGAGGTCGGCCGCGACAACAAGAAGCTCAGGGTCGGCGACCGCGTTGTTGTCCCGTTTACGATCTGCTGTGGGTAGTGTTCGCAATGCCTGAAGGGCAATTGGTCGGTTTGTGAAAGGTCCAACCGCAAGGCTGAGAATGCCATCAAAGCCTTTGGGTATCCGACTGCCGGCCTGTTCGGCTATTCACATCTGACCGGCGCTTATGCTGGCGGCCAAGCGGAATACGTGCGCGTGCCCTATGCAGATGTATCGCCCATCATTATTCCGAATGGGATTTCGGACGAGCAGGCTCTCTTCCTCGGCGATATTTTCCCAACCGGATGGATGGCGGCGGCCAATTGCGAGATCGAACCGACCGATATCGTCGCGATCTGGGGATGTGGTCCTGTCGGTCAGTTCTGCATCAAAAGTGCCTTCATGCAGGGTGCTGCGCGCGTCATCGTGATCGACAACGTGCCTGAGCGTCTGGCTCTAGCCGCTGCAGCCGGTGCGGAGATTATCAACTTCGATGAAATAGAGGGCACCGTTCCCGATCACATCAAGGACATGACGGCAGGGCATGGCGCTGACAAATGCATTGATGCGGTCGGCGCGGAATCCCATGCGACCGCTTCGTTCGACGCAATCATCGACAAGGTGAAAGCCGCAACTTTGCTGGGAACCGACCGCCCGCATGTTCTCAGAACAGCGATCATGGCGTGCCGCCCTGGCGGCATCGTTTCTATTCCCGGCGTCTATGGTGGCTTTCTGGACAAGATCCCCTTCGGGGCGGCGATGAACAAAGGTCTGACGATCAGAACTGGCCAGACGCATGTCAATCGTTACTCGCTCGATCTCCTTCGTCGCATCGAAGAGGGCGAGATCGATCCAAGCTTTATTATAACTCATCGTGCGACGCTCAATCAGGGACCGGAACTCTACGAGACGTTCCGCGACAAGAAAGACAACTGCATCAAGGTTGTTTTGACAGCGTGAGAATGGACAGATGGACGTCGAGGATCTGAAAACGGCCTGCCGAAGATTTGAAAAGGAACATGGCGTCGAGGCTTTCCTCGACGCCACGGCCAAGCTGATGACCGAGCGAATGGCGGTTCAAGGATTGGAGCTGCGCTTCTTCGACGATGGCGTTGAGAGCGACCTCCAGCACTCTTCCACCGACGAGCCGAACAGTTCGAAGCCCGAAAAGTGGGTTTAATCCAATGCCAGTAGGCCGGCGAGGCAGGGCAATACTGACCCCGAATTTCTCCTGAAAGCGCCTGGAACTTTCATTTTCTTCGAAAGTTTGTGGGCGCCAATTTCAACATCAAAAGGAGCTATCATGGCTGAGAAGACTTTAGACGACTGTTCCTCGATACGCTCAAGGACATCTACTACGCTGAAAAGCAGATCCTGAAGGCTTTGCCGAAAATGGCGCGTGCGTCACAGTCGGAAGAAGGCAAAGCGGCCTTCCTTAAGCATAAGGAGCAGACCGAAGGGCAGATCGAACGCTTGCAACAGGTCTTTGAACTCCTCGGCAAGCCGGCCCGCGGGAAGACCTGTGAAGCCATTCGTCGGCCCAGGCTGTCGAGCACTACGAGATTGCGCGCTACGGCACCCTGAAAAGCTGGGCTGGCCAGCTTGGACTGAAGGACGCTGTATCCCTGCTCGACGCCAACCTTCAGGAGGAGCTCGAGACCGATCAGATCCTCACCCAGCTTGGCGAGGCGTCCGCAAATCCCAAGGGCACCAAAAAAAAGCGCGTGACGATCACGGCCGGCGAGCGCGATGGTTCGCCGGTCCCAAAACCATTTACAGGAGGATTCTATGGGTAACGATCGCGAGGAGTGGATATCAAAGCGTGCATACGAGCTCTGGGAGCAGGCCGGCCGCGCCGATGGCCAAGATGGCGAGCAATGGGCCGAAGCCAGCGCCGAGTGGGATGCCGGCAGAGCGCAGAATAAAAACGGTAAGGCGGCTGCTAACTGGGACGACGAAGAGTATTAAACTCAGCTCTGCCTAAAAACGGGCTGAACTTGACCACGATGGCGGACATCCGCCATCGTTTTCGTATCCTACCGCCTCAACCAGCCTGATCAATGGCATGAGGAGATGGCTGAACGCCAGGCGCGCCACCGGACGGCATACGCATCACATATATCACACCACTGGTCAGGACGATGGCTGCGACAATCGCAAGAAGGATGAACAAGCCTTTCCGCCTCGGGCCGCCCGGGGTCATGTTCCACTGCGCGATCGCTCGCCCCTGCTCTCTTCAAGGCTTTTTTCGGCGCGCTTCTTCAAATCCTCCCGGCTCTCATCGGCAGTTTTAGCATCAGAGCGTGCCGCGTCGCTTTCCGGGCTTGATTTCGCGAGATCAGTCATTTGTGTTCCCTTTCAATGATGTTCGTCTACTGAACTGTTTCAGATCAGACGGTTATATCTTCGCCGAGACGCCTGCTTCCTTGAGGTTGGCGAACTTGATCGTTGTGGGACGCAGGTTGTCTTCAAGCCATGCGGCCATAGCGATCTCTTCGTCGAGGCTAGCCTGTAATGGGTTGACCATCGCTGCAAAGCCGCCGAGCTCGGCGATCGTGATAAGCGATCTGTAAGCCGCAATTTCGAAGTGTTCGAATGCAAAGTTGGCCATGCTGTTCTTGAGTATCTCGTCGCCTGCGACGGTATGGCCGAGCGCTGCCATTGAGCCGGTAAACGACAGGGCGGCGTCTTTCAACGAGGAGTTCTCCTGGGCGAGGGACGTCAGGATTTCATCCAGACGGCTGATTTGTCCTTCCGTCTCCCGGATATGCTCTTCGAGCCTCGCCGCCACATCTGGATAGTTCTCAATCCGTTTGACCTGAGGTTTCATGATGGAAAGCGCCTGGTTCTCCATCGCGTGAGCGTTCTTCAGACCGGTAATGAAAATATCTCTCGTTTTATCGTCAGACATATTTGCCTCCTTTTGACCAACCGCGAACTGCTCTCCCCTCCCAGAGTTCCGGCGCTGATTTCACTGCGACACATTTGAGCTGAACATCACCGCGTGTGCTGCTCCAATGTCCCCTCTTGCGGTCGTTGGATCGTACTGCTGTCTGGGCTCCCTGGAGTTAGTACGAAAAAATAGAGCGCGGCCAATCCCAGCGCCGCGACCAAAATGAGCACAACAAACAGCATCATGCCGCTTGCAGCCTTTTCCTGTTGAGCCATGGAGCATCCTCGCATTTAGTCACTGGGTAGAGCCGGAAACGTCGGGTGGGTCATCAGGTCCCGCTTGGCTGCCGTTGAAAAAGTAGAATCCAACCCCGAGCACGCCGACGATGGACAGAATCAGGCCGAGCCACATCATCTTTTTCGATGCAACGGAAATCGCGATAGCGAAAAGCGTCGCCCCTGCCACCAAAGCAAAGAACCCCAACCGCATCATCGATCACCTCCTGGCCCAGTCGCTGAGTAAACGACAGAGGGCACGGTTACATTGGTCTCCCCGATCGAGCCTTCGTCGATCAGGCGCGCGCCGCGCTGCCGGGTGAGGTAGCGCCATATCCATTGAATGCTTACGAGGATGCGCTTTTCGAAATTGATCAGCAGGTAGACGTGCACGAAGGCCCACAGGAACCAGGCGGCCCTTCCTTTCAAGGTCCAGTTGCCGAAATCGAAAATGGCAGCGTTTCGGCCGATGACTGCTGTGTTGCCTCGGTTCTTGAACACAAACGCCGCCGGCTCTGCAGCTTGGTTTTTCAACAGACGCCCAAGGTAGATCCCTTGCTGCTTGGCAACTTGCGCCAGGCCGGGCAGCGGCTTTGCATCGGTTCCCGCGAAATCGGCGGTATCTCCAAGGGCGAAAATGTTCCGGTGGCCTACGACATGCAACTGACGATCAACCGGAATCCGTCCGCCTGGCACGGAATCAAGTCCGAGCCATCGATGTGCGGGAGATGCCTTGACGCCAGCGCCCCAGACGATGCATCCGGTTCGAATGAATTCACTCCCGACCGTGACGCCATCCGATGTTACATCAAAGACCCTCTCGCCTGTGCGCACCTCAACACCGATCTTCTCAAGGTAGTGGCGCGCGTAGTCGATGAGCTTTTCCGGAAACGCGGCGAGGATCCGGGGACCGGCTTCAATCAGGATGACCTTGAGCTGGTCAGGTCGGATCTTTCTGAAGTCCCGATTGATCATGAAGCGACCAAGCTCGGATATCGCTCCGGCCATCTCGACACCGGTCGGCCCGCCTCCGATCACGACATAAGTGAGGAGGTTGCGCTTTTCCTGTTCGTTGTGGGCTCTCTCCGCCTTCTCGAATGACGATAAGAGACGCTGCCGGATCTGGCGAGCTTCGTGAATCGTCTTCATGCCCGGTGCGTTGGCGCGCCAATCATCCTTGCCGAAGTAGTTGTATTCCGACCCAGTGGCGATGACCAGACGGTCATAATCAACCCGGTCGCCGCCATCGAGCTGAACCTGGCGCCGTTGCACATCGATCCCGACCACCTCGGCCATGATCATGTTGATGTTGCGATAACGCCCCAAGGTCTTACGGATAGGCTCAGCGATATCTGCGGGGGAAAGTGCCGCGGTCGCTACCTGATACAACAATGGCTGAAAAAGATTATGATTGCGGCGATCTATCACAGTGACAGCGTAGTCGGTGCCGCCAAGTTCCTGCGCGCAAGCAAGCCCGCCAAAGCCCCCTCCGATTATCACGATACGTTCTGGCACAGGCCCCTCATGGTTCTCCTCGATGAGCCGCGCTAACCTGAGCAAAAGTGATTAGTTCCATCCAGGTGAGGGAACTTTACCCACATGCGTCGGTTCGCTGCGTATTATGAGGGAGTAATGCAGTGACAGAACGTAAAAGCGCGGACACACCGACGGGTCTCACCCCCTCGATTGACATGCCTCCAGAGAAGCAGCGCAAGGTTTTGATGGGACGTGGCGCGGTCGGTTTCCTGGAGGCATTCGCAGTTGCAGCCTTTGCTCTTTATATTTTCATCGCCGTCTATGGCCCGGTCACAGGAACCTGACGCCATGTCCCATTCCGGAAACCAAGGCTCCGACTGGTATTTTCTCCTGATCGGGGCTCAGAATGCCACAGCCGGTATCGTGCGGTTCGCTATACTTCTAGGAGTACTGCTGCTGGCCGCAGCGCTCGCGTCGGTTTGGCTTAATTCATTCTAGTCCAGTTGAGGCACCCGACAGATGCATTTGAATTGCTAACGAGTAACGCACCATAGCCATAGAGGCGACTGGAGTTGCCCCTTAAAAACCGGACAAGATCAGGTTTCGGTTTGGCGGTTTAAGAACTCACGAGGCGAGCGATACCCAATGCCTTGTGTGGGTGAAGAGCATTGTAGTGTTCGAACCATGAGGACAGTTGCGCGATGACGGTCATGGCGTCCGGCAATGGGTTGACCGAGACGTAATCGCGCTTGAAGGTTTTGACAAAGGCTTCGGCCATTCCATTGGACTGGGGGCTTCGGACGGGCGTTGAACACGGCTCCATGCCGATATCCATGAGCAGCGACCTGGTGTCTTTTGCGATGAAGCAGGAGCCGTTGTCCGTCAACCATTCGATTGGCTTGGGCAGGGTGTTGACGAGACCGAAGCGGTTCTCAACAGCCGTGATGACAAGGTCCTGGACGTCCTCGCTTTTGATGCCCTCGGTGGTCGCGACATGGGCGATGGCCTCGCGATCACATCAATCGAGAGCAAAGGCAACGCGCACCTTCTCCTTGTTGTCGCAGCCGATTTCGAAACCGTCTGAACACCATCGTAGGTTCGATTGCTCAACAGACACGCGACCATCGTGACGGCGCGTATCGATTGCACCGGTGTGGCGCTGAAGGAGCATGCTGTGAACCTTCATCACGCGGTAGACGCGCTTGGCATTCGGCCATAGGCGGTTTTCGCTGCGGGCTTTACGGCGCAGGATCGCGTGAACCCGGCGATACCCGTAGGTCGGCATGTCATCGATGATCGACTTGATCTCAACCACCAGTTCCTGATCGGCGAGCGGCGGCCGCCCTCGGGTTCTGGAAGGACGTGCCTTCACACGTTCCGCGATGTTGGATCGCGCGACACCCAAGGTTTCGCACACCGCCGTCATCGCGAACCGTCCTTCGGCAACGAGAGCGAGCGCAACAGGTGTTTTTTTGACCCTGATGCTATCTCAAGCGCTTCTTTGAGGATTTCGCCTTCCATCGTCTTTTTGCCGAGGAGGCGCTGCAGCTCTCTCACCTGGTTCTGAAGTGCTTTGTATTCGGATGCCGGGACGACCTCTCCCTGCGATGCCGTCGCTGTCAGTGCACCCTGCGCCGCTAGTTTGCGCCAGGCGAACAACTGGTTTGGCTGAATGCCATGTCGTCGCGCAACGATGCTGACCGCGACGTCAGGCTCGTCGGTCTCCTGGACTATCGCAAGCTTCTCTGCTGTAGACCAGCGACGGCGGCGCTCAGGGCCGGACAGCACTTCTATCTCAGGCATGTGACTGGTGATAATGGGCACATTACTCCTAACACTTAACAAGTAGGAGATCGTGTCCGGGGATTTAGGGGGCCACTACAGCGACCGAGCTTGGCATCGGCCGGCACGTTTATTGCCCATACTTTACTTGACCGGTCCGTCCACACCAGGCGCCCACCGACGGCGTCCAATCCACTTATGATCACGGTCTCGCTCGCGCCTGGGCGCAGCAAGACGATAACGCTTTCTCCGCGGGACGCCGGGGTGTCGGAGCAGGTGACATCCAAAGAAGATAAAGCCCAATGATCGCTACCACATACATAAGGCCGTGAAAGAGGCCGTCAGTCAGGATGAGAAAGCGAATATCGAGGCGAGCCTGCTCAAGCCCGCTCAGCAAGTGGTGCCACTGCAGGATCTGATGCAAGAGTATCCCGTCGAAGAAGCCTCCAAGACTGAAGCCGAGCGCGAGTGCTGCCATTGCTCGGCGGTTCAGTTTTG
>NZ_JAEUAN010000037.1 GCF_019511445.1 Aliirhizobium wenxiniae | reverse complement strand
GGCAAGCGCGTCACGCTCCCGCGTGCCCTCTCCAAACTCGGCTTCTGCTCCCGCACCCAAGCCGAGGACCTGATCCGCGCCGGCCAGGTCAGCGTCAATGGCCGCACCGTCACCGATACCGAAGCCTGGATCGACCTCGACACCGCAAAGCTGGCCGTCGATGGCAAAACGGTTGCTGCCGAAACGCCGGTCTACCTGATGCTCAACAAACCCCGCGGCCTCGTCACTACCCGTAACGACCCCGAAGGTCGCCCGACCGTCTTCGATTGCCTCAAAGGCCATGACCACACGCACCTCTCCCCCGTCGGGCGGCTCGACAAGGCCAGCGAAGGCCTGCTTCTCTTCACCAACGACACGCAATTCGCCAACGCGCTCCTCGATCCCGAAACCCATGTGCCGAAAACCTATCACGTTCAGATCGACACGCTCGTCGACGAAGCAATGCTCAAGGCGATGACAAAGGGTATCGAACAGGACGACGAAACCTTGAAGGCCCGTCGTGCGACAAGACTGCGCGAGGGCGAGAAGAATTCCTGGCTGGAGATCGAGCTGGACGAGGGTAAGAACCGCCACATCCGCCGCATGCTGGAAGCCTTCGATATCGCCACGCTACGCCTCATCCGCGTCGCGATCGGTGATCTCGTACTCGGTGATCTGGAAAAGGGGGCAGTGCGGGCGCTGAGCGATGGCGAACTCAAAAGCCTAAAAGCCCAGTCTGCATCCGTGACGAAGCGTTAGGCCAAATTCGGCGCAACGATTCTGCCTAAGCTATCAGGTCCGTGGATATGATCGGCCATGCTGAGGCGCAGTCATCCTGATGCAGATAATGTAAGTGACATGTAAGGAGAAGATTGGCTGGGGAACCTGGATTCGAACCAAGATTAACGGAGTCAGAGTCCGTCGTTCTACCGTTGAACTATTCCCCAGCAGGAGCGACCACTGGTCGGCTCGTCGGTGTGCGGCGCTTATAACCAAACGTTCGCGACTTGCAAATAGTTTTTTCGGAAAAAATTCACATACCCACGCTTCCGCCACTTTTGGCCGCCGCCGGGAAAAAGCCATTGGCGAATGGCCCTCGCGCTGTTATCCTTGCTGCAACGAAGCAATCAGACGCAGCAGCACGCTTTTTTCAGGCGGTGCGCCGCGAAATGGATAGAACGACCAATGGACCCCGATAGCGGCCGTATGCCGCCAGATGGCGGGGCGTCGGCCGGAGAGCGTGGGGCACAAAAGCGGCCCCGTCGCAGAAAAGGGAAGCGCGGCGGTAAAAACCGCAATGCTAAGGCTTCCCTGCACGCGTCGTCGGCCGCTCAGGTCGACCCGGCCGCGCGCTCAGAAAAGAAGCAGGACCTGTCACGACAGGACGTGGGGAAACGCGACGCCGCAAAATCCGATGCTGCGCGCTCCCATGCTGCCAGGCCCGATGTGGCCAACCCCGATGTCGCAAGGCAGGATCAGCCCGCGCGCAAACGCAAGCGCAGGCGTTCCAAATCCCATTCCGATAAAAACGCCGATCATGCCATCCAGCATGCCGGGGAACGATCTAATGCCGATGGTCGGGGCGGCTCAGCGCAGGTTCATACCGGCGCGCATGCCCATGGCGGCGTGCACCAGCAGAATGGCCCGGATGGCAAGGGACATGATGGCCAAGGACACGGTGGTAAGGGCCAGGGCGGCAAGGGCCGTGATCGCCGCAAGAAAAACCGTGGTGGCCGTGGACTCCAGGGACGTCCGCTGACGCAGGCAAAGAGCGCGCTCAACGGTGTATCGCAGCCGGCGCTTTCGCGCACAATGCCGTCTTCCGAACATGGTGGCGCAATCGCGCCGGCGCTTCATTCGGTCGAGGCGACGCTTCCCTTCCATGATGATCTTTATGCCGCGCTCGATCTCGGCACAAACAATTGCCGCTTGCTGATCGCTCAGCCGACAAGGCCCGGCCATTTCCGGGTTGTCGATGCGTTTTCGCGCATCGTGCGTCTGGGCGAGGGGCTTGCCGCCACCGGCCGTCTGTCCACCGATGCCATGGACCGCGCGGTTGAGGCTTTGCGCATCTGCGCGCTAAAACTGTCTGCCAAGCCGATCCGCAAGATGCGGCTGATTGCCACCGAAGCCTGCCGCGCCGCCGCAAACGGCGAGGAATTTCTGGCGCGGGTGACTGCCGAGACGGGGCTTGAGCTGGAAATCATCGACCGCGAAACCGAAGCCCGGCTTGCCGTCTCCGGCTGCTCGTCGCTGGTCGGCCGCGAGGCCCGCTCGATCGTGCTTTTCGATATCGGCGGAGGCTCGTCGGAAATCGCCGTCATCAAGATCGGCGACAACCGGTCTTCGCGGCTTGCCAACCACATCACCCACTGGACCTCGCTGCCCGTCGGCGTCGTCACCCTGTCGGAACGTTACGGCGGCCGCGATGTGACGCCGGATGTATTCGAGGCGATGATCTGCGAAGTTCAGGGCATGCTGGAAAAATTCGATTGCCCGCCGGCGGATGCGAATGCCGATTACGATTTCCATCTGATCGGCACGTCGGGCACGGTGACGACGCTTGCCGGCGTGCATCTCGATCTGCCGCGTTATGATCGCCGCCGGGTCGATGGCCTCTGGCTGTCGGATGCGGAAGTTTCCGCCATGCAGGCAAAGCTGCTCTCCTGGGATTTCGCCGGCCGTGCCGCCAATCCCTGCATCGGGCCGGATCGGGCCGATCTCGTGCTTGCCGGCTGCGCCATTCTGGAGGCGATCAGAAGGCGTTGGCCAAGCCCCAGAATGCGGGTTGCCGATCGCGGGCTGCGCGAAGGGCTTTTGACAGATATGATGGCAGATGATGGCGTGTGGCGGCGTGTGCGGTCGCGCAGATCGGGGTCGACAGGTTCCGGAGAGGTTTTGAGACGGCGATGACGAAGACACCGGTCGGAATAAACAGAACGGGCAGAAAGCTCGGCCAGAAGGTCAAGAAGGGCAAGCTGAAGGCGTCCTCGCGCCGCTGGCTGGAGCGCCATATCAACGACCCTTACGTCCAGCGGGCCAAGCTCGAAGGTTATCGCGCCCGCGCGGCCTTCAAGCTGCTTGAAATCGACGAAAAGCATCAGATCCTCAAAGGCGCGCGCCGCATCATCGATCTGGGCGCCGCACCGGGCAGCTGGTCGCAGATCGCCGCCAAGGTGACAAACTCGACCGACGAGGACCCGCGCGTGGCAGCCATCGACTTCCTCGAGGTCGATCCCTTGCCGGGCGTAAAAATCCTTCAGCTCGACTTTCTCGATGACAGCGCGCCAGCGCTTCTGAAGGAAGCGATCGGCGGCGTGCCGAATCTCGTCCTGTCCGATATGGCGGCCCCCACCACCGGCCACCATCGGACGGACCATCTGCGCACCATGCATCTCTGCGAAGTCGCAGCCCATTTCGCCATCGAGGTCCTGGCCGAAGGCGGCCATTTCCTGGCAAAAACCTTCCAGGGCGGCACGGAAAAGGATCTGCTTGATCTCCTGAAGAAGAATTTCAAGCAGGTCATCCATGTGAAGCCCGCGTCGTCGCGGCAGGAATCGGTCGAGATGTTCCTGCTCGCCAAGCACTTCAAGGGCCGCAGGGCAGAGCAATCGGAAGAAGAAACGGGCGACGACGCCTGATCATTCCCCCGCTTCCGGCTGCGCGTCAGCCGGTCGCCGCCCCTTGTGGCCGGAAACATCCGCCCCTGTCAGCGGGTCTAGCCTGAAGATCGGAAAGATCGAGAAGACTGAAACCGCGGCCACGATGAAGAAGGCCAGGTGGAAATCGGCAAGCTGCAGATGGCTGCCGGAAAACATCGCCGACATTTCAAGGATGAAGGCCGCAAAGGCGACGCCGAGCGCCAGGCTGACCTGTTGTAATGCCGATGCCATCGAGGTTGCCTGGCTCGTCAGTTCGTCGGAGATTTCCGAATAGCCGAGCGCGTTGACGCCGGTGAAGAACAGCGAGCGGAAGAACCCGGCGAAAAGCAGCGCGCCGATGATCCAGATATGCGGCGTCTCTGGCGTAAAGAACCCGTTCACCGCCGTCATCGCCGCGCCGAGCATGCCAGCGACCAGAAGTGCCGTGCGAAAACCGGTCAGCGCAAACACTCGCCGCGCCATGAACTTCACCGTCAAAGCGCCGATCGCGCCCGAAAAAGTGATAAGGCCGGACTGGAACGGGTTGAGGCCGAAACCGAGCTGCAGCATCAGCGGCATCAGGAAGGGGATCGCGCCGGTGGCGATCCGAAACAGCGTGCCGCCCGTCGTCGACGCCCTGAATGCCCGGTCGTTGAAGATCTTGAGGTTCAGGATCGGGTGAGGGTGCCGCCTTGCGTGACGCACATAAAGAAAGCACGCGGCAAAGCCTGCAAGCGTCGCACTGATCCCGACTGCGGGCGGCAGTGCTGGAAGCCCGATCACCGAAAGCCCGAACACGACGCCGGATGCAGCAACGGATGTCAGCAGAAAGCCGATCCAGTCCATCCGCCCGGTTTCCATCGGCGGCACTTCAGGCAGGTATTTTCCGGTCAGATAAAGCCCGATTACCCCGATCGGCACATTGATGATGAAGATCCAGTGCCAGGAGAAATAGGTGGTGATGAAACCGCCGATCGGCGGCCCCGTCAGCGGCCCGACAAGGGCAGGGATTGTGAGCAGCGCCATGGCCGACACGAGATCGCTGCGCTTGGTGGTGCGCAACAGGACCAGACGCCCGACCGGCGTCATCATCGCCCCGCCCATGCCCTGCAGGAAACGCGACATGACGAACTGCACGACGGAATCGGATATCGCGCAGAGGATCGATCCGACGATGAACACGCAGATCGCCAGCCGGAACACTTTCTTCGCGCCGAACCGGTCCGACATCCAGCCACTGATCGGAATGAACATCGCCAGCGCCACCATATAGGAGGTCAGCGCCAGTTTCAGCGTGATCGGGCTGACGCCGAGATCGTAGGCGATCGTCGGCAGCGCGGTGGCGATCACCGTCGAATCCATCTGTTCCATGAACAGGGCGACAGCGAGAATGAGCGGAATGATGCGATTCATGGAGACGGATGCCGTTGTGTGACAGGCCCGAGGGATAACAGGCCTGTAAACCTCAAATCCCGTTCTGCCAATGGACGTTCGGCCTCTTTTGTTTCGCACGCCAACGGGCAGAGGCCGTCACGTCTGCGTGAAAATGTGTTTTTGCTCTCTGATCATCGTCAACTTTTCGCTCTATCGCGCTAACTTCGCGCCGACGCCAATAGTCATGAGGGAACGGGATATGGCTGGAAACGGTATTGGAAGAAGAACATTGCTGGGCACCGCAGGCCTCACGGTCCTTGCTGCCCCGGCAATCATCGGTAACCGGGCGGCCTTCGCCCAGGACAAGAGCAAAGCGAGCAGCAATTTGGCAATCGATCGTGTCACCCCGCCCGATCTCCACAAGTTCAAGGTCGGCAGTTTCGAAGTCCTCGTCGTCAAGGATGGCGCCCGCGCTTCCGGCGTGCCGAACGAGACCTTCGGCATCAACCAGTCGGCGGAAACCGTAGGCACTCTTCTGACGGAAAACTTCCTGCCGGCGGACCAGTTCGTCAACGGCTTCTCGCCGACCCTGATCGATACGGGTTCAGACGTCATCCTCTTCGATACCGGTTTCGGCCAGTCCGGCCGCGCACAGGGTGCCGGCCGCCTCATCGAAGGCATGGCCGCAGCCGGCTACATGCCGGCCGATGTCACCATCGTCGTCCTGACCCATCTCCACGGCGACCATATCGGCGGCCTGATGGAAGATGGCAAGCCGGCCTTTGAAAATGCCCGTTATGTCGTCGGCCAGCAGGAATACGACTTCTGGACCGATACCGCCCGCGTCGGCACGCCGGCCGAAGGCGGCCACAAGGGCGCGCTTGCCAACGTCAAGCCGCTTGCAGAAAAGATCACCTTCATCGGTGACGGCGCCGATGTCGTCTCCGGCATCACCAGCATGGCCGCTTTCGGCCATTCGCCGGGCCACATGATCTTCAACGTCGAATCCTCTGGCAAGCGCCTGATCCTGACGGCCGATACCGCCAACCACTTCGTGCTCTCGCTGCAGCGCCCGGATTGGGAAGTGAAGTTCGACATGGACAAGGCCGCCGCCGCAGCAACCCGCAAAAAGGTCTTCGATATGATCGCCACCGACAAGGTCGCCTTCCTCGGCTACCACATGCCGTTCCCGGCCGTCGGTTATGCCGAAAAGCAGGAAACGGGCTATCGTTTCGTGCCGAAAAGCTACCAGTTCGACATCTGATCGAAATCTCGTCAGGCCCCGAAACGACCAAAGCCACCCGCGAGGGTGGCTTTGGTCTATCTGGCTCAAGAGATGGTGTGGTCAGTCATCCGGAAACTTCGCCAATCAGCGATCCTGCAGGGATATTCCATTCCCGGCTGAGCTTTCTGATCTGCTCGAGGTTGATCTCGCGCTTGCCGTTGAGAAGCTCGGACGCGCGCGCCTTGGAGCCTATGACGGCCACCAGATCCGCGCGGCTGTAATTATTTGCGACCATGACCGACTTGATCACGTCCACGGGGCTGGCTGCCGGGATCGGGTAATGCTTGGCCTCGTATTCTTCAATCAGAAGAACGAGCGCATCGAAATGGGCGGCCTCGCTCGATCCTTCCGTCGGTTCGTTTTCGAAATACGGCCGCACTTCCTTCAGCGCGGCATTGTATTCCTCTTCACTCTGAAGTGTCCGGAAAGCTTTCAGATTCAGCATCATCTTATCCTTTTCACCTCAAAGCTTGTTCACGTCGATCGCATCATATTGTGCGTGGGTGCCAACGAAGAGGATGAAAATCCGCTTTGAGCGAAATGCCACCAGCCCAACGATCCGGTATTTGTTGCCGCCAACATCGAAGACCACCTTGCTGCCGGAAACCATGTCGGCGGAGTTGAAGGCCTTCTTCAATTCGCTGAGATTGCTCCAAGTCGCCTTGGATGCCGTCGCATACCATTCCGTCATCGCAGCTTCGGCCGCCTGTCTCGGAATGCCGCTCGGCAGACTTTTCCAGAAGTTGACCAGAGCAGACTTGGCGATGACGTTCACATCCGCTCCTATTTAGCGGGTTTCCATATTGGAAACAAGTGTGCGGTTCCCAATATGGAAACTCTATTTCATCTCGTTTCCGGATCAACTCGAATTTCTGCTTGCATTCACCAAGCCATGCAAACCCGGCGGGGCTGCCTCCCGGGATTTTTCTATTCCCTTATTGTCATTCTCGTGTTACCAGCCCTCGCCAACTTCCATGTATTTCATGCAGAAGCAACCGGATGAAGGATTTCCTTTTCCCGGAGGATTCTGCCTATCCAACTGAAGGAACTGGCAATGGCACGCATCGTAATCTCGGCAACCGGCGCGGAAGCGCTCACCTTTGATGATGTGCTTCTCCAGCCGGGGCACTCGGAAATCATGCCGGGCCAGACCAACATCTCCACCCGCATCGCCAGGGATATCGACCTGTCGCTGCCGATCCTGTCCTCGGCCATGGACACGGTCACCGAAAGCCGTCTCGCGATCGCCATGGCGCAGGCCGGCGGCATGGGCGTCATCCACCGCAACCTGACCCCGGTCGAACAGGCCGAGGAAGTCCGTCAGGTCAAGAAGTTCGAAAGCGGCATGGTGGTCAACCCGGTGACGATCGGCCCGGATGCAACGCTTGCCGACGCACATGCCCTGATGAAGGCGCATGGAATTTCCGGTATTCCGGTCGTTGAAAACGGCGGTCGTCCCGGCCGTCTGGTTGGTATCCTCACCAACCGCGACGTCCGTTTTGCTTCCGACCCGACCCAGAAGATCTTCGAACTGATGACGCGCGACAACCTGATCACCGTCAAGGACGGCGTCGAGCAGGCTGAAGCCAAGCGTCTTCTGCACAAGCACCGCATCGAAAAGCTGCTGGTCGTTGATAATGAAGGCCGCTGCATCGGTCTCATCACGGTCAAGGATATCGAGAAGTCGCAGCTCAACCCGAATGCCGCCAAGGATGCCCAGGGCCGTCTGCGTGCCGCCGCTGCCATCTCCACCGGTGACGATGGTGTCGAGCGCGCCGAGCGCCTGATCGATGCCGGTGTCGATGTCATCGTCGTCGATACGGCTCACGGTCACAGCCAGAAGGTTCTGGACGCCGTTGCCCACGTCAAGAAGATGTCGAACGCCATTCGCATCATCGCCGGCAATGTCGCCACGTCCGAAGGCACCAAGGCGCTGATCGATGCCGGTGCGGATTGCATCAAGGTCGGTATCGGCCCTGGCTCCATCTGCACCACCCGCGTTGTCGCAGGCGTAGGCGTTCCTCAGCTCGCAGCCGTCATGGCCGCCGTCGAGGAAGGCAACAAGCATGGTATCCCGGTCATCGCCGATGGTGGCCTGAAATTCTCGGGCGATGTTGCCAAGGCGATTGCCGCCGGTGCATCCGCCGTCATGATCGGCTCGCTGCTGGCCGGCACCGATGAAAGCCCGGGTGAAGTCTACCTCTACCAGGGCCGCTCCTTCAAAGCCTATCGCGGCATGGGCTCTGTCGGCGCCATGGCACGCGGCTCGGCAGACCGTTATTTCCAGGCGGAAGTGCGCGACACCCTGAAGCTCGTTCCCGAAGGCATCGAAGGTCAGGTTCCGTATAAGGGCCCGGTCTCATCCGTTCTGCACCAGCTCGCCGGTGGCCTCAAGGCTGCCATGGGTTATGTCGGCGGCAAGGACATCAAGGACTTTCAGGAAAAGGCCACCTTCGTGCGCATTTCCGGCGCCGGTCTTCGCGAAAGCCATCCGCATGGCGTGACGATCACCCGCGAAAGCCCGAACTATCCGGGCGTCAGCTCGTAAAGAGTTGAAACATCTCCACCGATTTCAGGCGGGCCGGGCATTTTGCCCGGCCCGTTTTCGTGTCAGAAGGTCGGGAAGATTGTTCGGCATGTCTCCCGAAAGTGGTCACCGGTTTCGGGAAAAAGACATGCTCAAAAACAAAGAGCGAAGGCACGGCAAGCGAATCTGAAAGATCGCGACGTGCCGTAGGAGTATTGCCCGATGATGACCGACACGACCGCCATGTTCTGGCCGATGATCGCCCACGCCTTTCTGGTCTTCATCCTCTATTACCTGCTGTCGATGCGCCGCGGCGCTGCTATCCGCGACGGCGGTTATGATGCCCGCAAGTTCAAGGAAAACCTCTCCGAACCACCGGAAAGCCTGCTGGTCCATAACAATCTGAAGAACCAGTTCGAGCTGCCGATGCTCTTTCACGCCGGCGTGCTGGCGATCTTCATCTGCAATGCCGACAACATCATCACCATTGCGCTCGCCTGGATCTTCGTCATCTCGCGTTATGCGCATTCCTATGTCCATATCACCAGCAACAGGCTGCTTTTGCGCCGCCCGCTGTTCATGCTCGGTTTCATGGCGACCGTGCTGATGTGGGGCTGGCTGGCAATCTGGCTCGCCACATCCTGAACGTTTGGCACTAGAGCAATTCCAGCAAAAAAGTGGGAACCGGTTTTGCGTCCGGAATTGCGTTAAAACAAAGATATAGAGTGGTTCCGCAGTTCGAAGAAATGCGGAATACTCTAAGCATAGGCCCCTCCCATTGGGGATCGATCGCCTGAGACCGTCCTGATCGGGCATTTTCGATGCAGGAATCCGCTCGTTTTTAGCGAGCGGAGGCTGTTCACGAGTTCCTGTTCGCCCGTCAAATTCCTGGAACTCTGTTCAGCATTATCGACCAATAGCGGTCTTCCGCGACATTTTGCCGGTCATTTTTTGTCAAAAACAGTTGCGATTTGACAGTTTACGTCACTTGGTTGTGTTCCCGGTAAGCTTTCATTCAGAATTCTGATCGAGTGTCGCAACTGCAGGTTCAAAGCTCCCGACCGCATGATGATGACGGGAGCAGATGGGTCATGTCCGAGGCGATCCGATGGTCGTCAGCTGCCCGATGATCGGGCGTCGCTAGCCAAGATGTATCAGTTTTTGCAGCCACCTGCTTTTCGCGGGCAGCCGTCGGCTGCGTGCTTTTTGAGGTCATTATGTCGTTTCTGAAGAATACCAAAATAAAGACGAAGGTCGTGCTGGTCGTATCGCTGATGGGACTGATGTCCATGGGCGGCATCGGCTATGTCAGCTTTCAGTACAATCAAACCGACACTGTCTATGGCGAGTTTATCGGACATGAAGCGCTTGCCGCTGTGTTGAATGCCAGAACCAGTGGAAACCTCAATGCCTTGGGCCTGCAGGCCTTTCGCGCTTCCCTCAGCGAGCCGAACACACCTGAATTCGAGGCTGCGGTTACCACCTACAAGTCTGACCTGAAGCAGCTCCACGAGCGCCAGAACATGATCGTGCAGCTTGTCCCGGCGCGCAAAGAGGCGGCCGCCGATATCCTCAATGGCGTCGCCGAAGTCGAAAAGATCGGTAGCCGGGCCATTGCGCTTGCGCAGTCTGGCCAGAAGGCCGAAGCCCAGCGCATGGCATTGGAGCAGTTGCGCAAGATCAACGAAGTGTCGCCAAAGATCAGCGCCGGCAACGAGCAGCTCATCAAGGTGATGAATGACGGCAAGGAGCGTCTGGAGGCAAATACCGACTGGACGATCTGGACCGGCCTTCTCGGCATCGCCGCCATGTCGCTGATGTTGATCACGCTTGGCCTTGCCATCTGCTCGCGCGGCATCACCACGCCGATTGCGCGGCTGCGTGAACGCATGGCCTCGCTGGTCGCCGACGAGACGGCCGCCGAGATCCCCGGCATGGACCGGAAGGACGAAGTGGGCCAGATGGCCTCTGCCGTGCAGGCATTCCGGGAAAGTGCCATCGAGCGCCGTCGTCTTGAGCAGGAAACGGAAGCCAACCGATCCATGTCCGAGCGGGAACGGATTGAACGCGAAAAGCAGAAGGCGCAGGAAGCCGCCGACATTCAGTTTGCCGTCGACAACATCGCCATCGCACTGACCAAGATTGCCCAGGGTGATACGACCTACCGTGTCGTACAGCCGTTTGTGGCGCATCTCGATGGTATCCGCAACGATCTCAACACTGCAACAGAGCAGCTTCAATCCACTCTCAAGCAGGTTGCCCAGAATGCACGCGGCATTGATGCAGGTGCCAACGAAATCAAGTCCGCTGCCGACGATCTGGCAAAACGCACCGAACAGCAGGCCGCGGCCGTGGAAGAAACTGCTGCCGCTCTTGAAGAAATCACCACGACGGTGAAAGATTCGACCAAGCGTGCGCAGGAAGCCGGACAGCTTGTCAACCGTGCCAAGGTCGGCGCGGAAAAATCCGGCGAAGTGGTGCAGAGCGCTGTCGCCGCGATGGAAGCGATCGAAAAATCCTCCGGCGAGATTGGCAACATCATCGGCGTGATTGACGAGATCGCCTTCCAGACCAACCTTCTCGCGCTCAATGCCGGTGTCGAAGCTGCGCGTGCTGGCGATGCCGGCAAGGGCTTTGCCGTTGTCGCACAGGAAGTGCGCGAATTGGCCCAGCGTTCTGCCGCCGCCGCCAAGGAGATCAAGGATCTGATCACTACATCCAACAGCCAGGTCCAGCAGGGCGTGCAACTGGTTGGCGAAACCGGCAAGGCCTTGAGCCTGATCGTCGGTGACGTGCAGGAAATCAACCGGCATGTCGGCGCCATCGCCGAGGCTTCGCAGGAACAGTCGGCCGGTCTCCAGCAGATCAACACCGCTGTAAACCAGATGGACCAGGACACGCAGAAGAATGCGGCCATGGTTGAGGAAAGCACGGCTGCAAGCCATGGGCTGGCCCGCGAAGTATCGTCGCTCAACCAGCTCCTCGCCCGCTTCAAGCTGTCAGAAGGCGGTCATACGGGTGCCGCAGCGCCGATCCGCGCAGCATCGCCTGCCGACCGACCCGCGGTTTCGCCCGCTCGTGCGCTTGGCGGCCGCATCCGGTCCGCCTTTGCAGGTAATGCCGCGCTTGATACCTCTGCCGACAATTGGCAGGAATTCTAAGGCGATTGCTACGCCTGTCACGCATAAGTGTAGCGCGGATTTTCCGCGCTACATCGCCTTGTCGATAAGCCGCCCTACCTTCGTCGGATTGACAGCGAGAGGAGCAGGCTCATGGACAAGGAGCCACAAGTCACCCAGGCGATGATCAACGCCTATGACGAATACACGCATCTCCATCTCGATCGCCGAAAATTCATGGAGCGGCTGACGGTGCTCGCCGGCTCGGGTGCTGCGGCTGCCGCGATCGCTCCCATGCTTGCCGCCAACGGTGCCCGCGCCGCCATGGTCGAAGCCAATGACGACCGGCTGACAACCGGGGACGTGACCTTTCCCGGCTCGACCGGAGAGATGAAGGCCTACTGGGCCCGCCCCAAATCCGCCACCGGCCCACTCGGCTCCATCATCGTCATCCATGAAAACCGCGGTCTCAACGACCATATCCGCGATGTCGCCAGGCGCGCTGCCCTTGAAGGCTTCAACGCGCTTGCGGTCGATTTCCTCTCTCCGCTCGGCGGAACGCCCACGGATGAAGACAAGGCGCGCGAAATGTTTTCGACGCTTGATCCGGCTCAGACGACAGCCGATGGGGAAGCGGCACGTGCCTGGCTGTCGAAACATGAGGGCGCCAATGGCAAGGTCGGTGCTGTCGGGTTCTGCTGGGGCGGCGGCCTCGTCAATCGCATGGCGGTCAACTCGCCGGAGCTGAATGCCGGCGTCGCCTATTACGGCCAACAGGCGCAGGCCGTCGACGTCCCAAAAATCAAGGCGCCGTTGATGCTCCATTACGGCGGTCTCGACGAACGCATCAATGCCGGCATCCCGGCCTATCGCGAGGCGCTGGAAAAGAACGGCAAGACCTTCGAGATCTTCGTCTACGAGGGCGTCAACCACGCCTTCAACAACGATACGTCGGCAGCCCGTTACGACAAGGCGGCGGCGGATCTCGCTTGGAGCCGGACGATCGCCTTCTTCGGGATGCATTTGTCCTAGATGTTTTGTCCCGGCAGTGCCCTGGCGCCGTCCTTGAAGGATCCACAAGACATGGCGGCTTCCGCCAGTGCCGCCATGTCTTCTGTGCGTCCGCTGGATTTCCGCCAGATCAGCCCGATCTCGCGTGCCGGTGCGGGCTCGGCAAATGGGACGATCTTCAGGTTGTTACGTGCCGTTTCCGATGAAATCGCCATCTCGGGGATAAGCGTCATTCCCATGTCGTGAGAAACCATCTGCAACAGCGTCGCCATCGAGGTCGCGCCGAAATTGACGAGGCTTCGCTTGCCCGCAGCGCTGCAGACGGCAAGCGCCTGATCGCGCAGGCAATGCCCTTCCTCCAGCAGCAGCAGCCTGTCCGCATCTACCTGGTTTTCGGTCATCGGCGATATCAGCACATCGCTGTCATTCTTCGCCATGGCCATGAAGAACCGGTCGGAAAACAGCGTTCTGGTCTCGACATTATCCGCCTCCACCGGCAGCGCCGCGATCACCGCATCGAGCCGTCCTTCGGAAAGCTCTGCCAGCAGACGGTCGGTCACCGCCTCTTTCAATTCGATCTCGATCTCCGGATAGGCCTCGCGTAGATGTGGGATCAGCTTCGGCACCAGATAGGGTGCGACGGTCGGAATGATGCCGATGCGGATCGGCCCGGCCAGAACGCCGCTCTTGCGCCGCGCCGTTTTCTCCAGCTCGTCGACCGCACCAAGTATGATGCGGATGCGCGACAGCACGGCCTCGCCCTTGGCGGTCAGAAGCACGCCGGCACGGTTGCGTTCCACCAGTTGAGCGCCAAGATGATCCTCCATCTCCATGATCTGGGTGGAAAGCGCCGGCTGGCTGACATGCACGATCGCCGCCGCCTTGCCGAAATGCCGCGTGGCAGCCAGCGCCTCGAAATAGCGCATCTGGCGGAGTGTCAGCATGATTAGTTATTCCAATCGTAAGTGGCAGATTTTGGAATTGGAAGTTATGGGATGCGCAGCTGTTCTTCAAGAGTGAACCAAGCATTGAATTCATACATTAAAAGTGTACACCATTGATGGGCGAACTTAAATGTCGGGGGCGGCGGTGGAGTTCGAATGGGATGAGGAGAAAAGGCAAAATGTCCTTGTTGAGCGCGGTGTCGATATTCTCCACGCGGCCTTGATCTTCGAAGGGCCGGTGCTGACAAGGATCGACGACAGGGCTGATTACGGCGAGATACGCCAGATCGCCTTGGGCATGGTGGATGATGAGTGTTTCATTGTGGTTTTTACCGATCGCGGCAGTATCAGGCGCTTGATAACAGCCTGGAAAGGAGGCCGTAATGACAGATCGAGATATCAGGAGAGCTTCGCTCGCCGAACTTAAGGCGATGAAGGAGACGGGCCAGCTGAATTCCAACAGGAACGCGCCCGAAGGCGAGGACCTCGGCCCCGAATTCTGGTCGAAGGCGGAGCTGGTATCGCCTGACAAACGCTCGGTCCATCTGAAGATCGACCGGGACGTGTTCGATTTCTTCTATGATGACGCCAAGGGCAAAGGGCATCTGACGAAGATGCAGAATGTTCTGCGCGCCTATGTAGAGGCCCGGAAAACATCAGGGTCGCGTTAAAGCGGCCTCACCACCCCGTCATCACCTGCCCCGACCGTGCCCGCGCCTGCCGGGCAAAGCCCTTCACCTCGCCGTCGAGATCGTCGGGCAGGGCGGCGGGCGAAATGTTGTCGAGGCAGGCGCTGATATGGTCGGTGATCGCGTTCATGAGGGACGGTGAAAGCCCCGGCCGCTTCATCAGGCCGATCTGCACCGGCGGCAGCGGCGGAAAACCATCGGCGGCGGTCAGCACCTTCATCCCCGGCCGAAGCGCCGATTCCGGCAGAACCGATACCGCCATGCCGGCGAGGATCGCAGCCGCAATGACGGTCGAAGACCAGCTGGTGAACAGAACCTGATATTCCCGCCCATCCGCGTCGAGCGCCGAACAGGCCAGCTGCCGCCACAGACAGTCACGACGCCCGACTGCAAGCGGCACCGGCGCGTCATCCTTCAGCGGGTGGTTGGCCGATGCGACCCAGCACAGCGGTTCCGTGCGCACCACGTCCGAAATCCGCTGCCGGGGATTATGGGTCACGAGCGCGATGTCCAGCTCGCCGCGCGCCATCTTTTCCCCGAGACTGACCGATGGTTCGCAGACGATATAGAGTTCCACATTGGGATGCGTCTTGGCAAACCGGCCGATGATTTCGGGCATGTAGCGGTCGGCATAATCGTCCGGCGTGCCGATCCGGATCGTACCCTCAAGACGGTTATCGTCGAAGGCCGCGATCGCCTCATTGTTCAGCCGGATAATGCGCCGGGCGTAATTCATCAGCTTCTCGCCCTCGGCGGTCAGGCGGTTGCCGCGCCCGTCCTTGGCGAAAAGCTGCTTGCCGATCCGCTCTTCGAGTCTGCGCATCTGCATCGACACGGCAGATTGCGTCTTGAACACCCGGTCCGCAGCCTTGGTAAAGCTGCCGGTATCGATGATGGCGATGAAAGTATGCAGCTGGTCGATATCGAGAGGAGCGGACATGGGCGCAATCCATCAGTGAACTTGATAATCATCATTAGAAACATTCGTTGGACTGATCAATACGATTAACCGATAACAGCTGCAATTCTAGAACAGAGGCGCTGCTGCAAACGGCGCAAATGTCTCACCGGCAATCCGTCTGCATTCGCAGTCGGAACGCCTTTGACCGTGCCCAATGAAAGGATACCCCGATGAGCACGACCGAATGCGGAACTGATTTGAAGCTCGTAAAGGCTCCGTCCCCGATCCAGACCGGTTTGGTGCAGGCGGCCGTGTTCGTGCGCATCAAATCCGCATGGCGCGCCATCCGTAACCGCATTGCGGCACATCCGATTTCTGAATTGGATGATCATATGCTCACCGACATCGGACTTAGCCGCCGTGATGTCGTGATCGCACTTGATCGTTCCGGCGCACTGGATGATCCGTCTTTGCTTCTGGCAAAGGCTGCTCGTGAGCGCGCCCGCACGCGGTTCGCCCGGCCGCCAGCTCGCTGACCGCGTGCATCAATTCGAAGATGTAACGATTTTCCCCGCAGGGTAAGCCAATGACCCTGCCTCTTGCCCGGCCGGACACCCGCGCCGGGCTTTTTTTGTTTTGGGGAAGGTGGTCGCCACGGAAGCAAGGTTTGCTTTGGGTGCGGACATACCGCAAACTCCCTCATCCCTGTGCTCGTCACAGGGATCCAGCCGACGCGCGTCCGCGCGGCGACAGAGTCTTTCCAGCCCAAGGACTTGGGCTGGCTGGATTCCTGTCACAAGGACAGGAATGAGGGACGGTAGGCCCCTCGCTCAATAAGATCGAAACTCAATACTGGTATTCGTCGAACACCGGCTCCACCGAGCCATTCCAGCGGCCGTTGAATAGCGCAAGCAGGTCGTCGGCAAGCGTTGCCTTCTTCGCCAGCACTTCCTCCAGCGGCTGCAGGAAGACGCTCTCATCCTGGCCATCGCCATTCAGCTTTGCTCGCGCTTTCAGGCCAGCCGTCGAAATCCGAACCGCATCGCGTGCCACGTCCAGAACCGGACGGCCCTTGATCGTTGCGGAAAGCCCTTGAGCCGGCACGGCATCGCGCATGGCGATAACATCTTCGAACGTCCAGTTGGCCGTCAGTGCTTCGGCCTCGGCAAGTGCTGCATCATCATAGAGCAGACCGACCCAGAAGGCGGGCAGCGCGCAGATTCGGCGCCATGGGCCGCCGTCGGCGCCGCGCATTTCGAGGAAGCGCTTCAGGCGAACGTCGGGGAAGAGCGTCGACAGATGGTTGGTCCAGTCGCCCATGTTCGGCTGCCAGTCGGTGACTTCGCCCTTCAGCGCGCCGGCCATGAACTGGCGGAAGGTTACATGCGTGCAATCGTGATATTTGCCGTCGCGAACGATGAAATACATCGGCACGTCGAGCGCCCATTCGACATAATGGTCGAAACCGAAATCCGAATTGAACACGAAGGGCAGGGTGCCGGAACGACGGTTGTCCGTATCGCGCCAGATATCGCCGCGCCAGGACAAAAGCCCGTTCGGCTTGCCCTCGGTAAATGGTGAGGAAGCGAAAAGCGCGGTCGCGATCGACTGCAGCTTCATCGACACCCGCATCTTGGCGGCCATGTCTGCTTCCGACGAGAAATCGAGGTTCACCTGGATCGTACAGGTCCGGTACATCATGTCGAGCCCGTGTGAACCGACCTTCGGCATGTAGCGGGTCATGATGTCGTAGCGGGATTTCGGCATCCGCGGCGTCTCGGTCAGAGACCATTTAGGGCTGCCGCCGAGGCCGAGGAAACGGATACCCATCGGCTCGGCGATCTCTTTCACCAGCGCCAGATGCTTGTTGGATTCCTTGCAGGTCTCGTGGATCGTCTCCAGCGGCGCACCGGAAAGCTCGAACTGCCCGCCCGGCTCGATCGAGATCGCGCCCATGCCGGACTGTTCTCCAAGCCCGATAATGTTTGCGCCATCCATGATCGGCTCCCAGCCGAGCCTTTCCTGCATGCCCTTCAAAAGTGCTGAAATGCTGGCATCGCCGAAATAGGGAACCGGCGCGTTATCCTTACGGAAGAACACGAATTTCTCGTGTTCGGTGCCGATGCGGAATTTGTCCTTGGGGCGCGAGCCCTGCGCCAGATAGGCTGAAAGCTCAGATACCGAGGAAAGTGGTGTCTGGTCGGTCGTGTCACGCGCCATGAAAATACCTTGGTCGGAAGGCCTGGAATGATAAGCCAGACTGATAATCGTCCGGCTGATTGAACCGAATTCATCTGCGGTGCAAGCGAATTTGTTTCAAGATCGGTTCAGAAAAACAGTGCCATCTGTTGCGGTTTTGACGCTGTGTCGAGCTCTCTGTAGGGGCGGTTACCCCCTCACTTGCGATTTCTAACACTTAGCTGAAGCTAAGATGTTGAAATCGCTTTCTCTCCCACAAGGGGAGAGATATCGGGAGGCAAGCTCGACGCTCTACCTCTCCCCTTGTGGGAGAGGACACAAAATCAAGATCTTAGCGAAGCTAAGTCTTAGATTTTGTTGGTGAGGGGATTTTTGCTTGCCGCCAGTCCAATCTACCGCCAATCCCCGATCGCCGCCTGTATCACCGCCAGCGCCGCCACCGCCGCCGTATCGGCCCGCAATATCCGGGGCCCGAGCGGGATTGCCGTCACGAAGGGCAGCGAGCGCAAAAGACTGCGTTCCTCCTCCGAAAACCCGCCCTCCGGCCCGACCAGAAGCGCAAGCTTTTTCTCCGCCACCTTGGCGAGGATCGGCAGCGGGTTCTGGCCCTCGTCACCTTCGTCACAGAAGATGATCCGCCGGTCTTCGGGCCAGCGCTCCAGAATGTCGGCCAGCTTGCGCGGTTCCGAAACCTCCGGGATCGACAGCACGCCGCATTGTTCGGCCGCCTCCGTCACATTCGCTCTCAGACGGTCCAGATTGGTGATCTTGCCCTGCACATGCTGGGTCATCACCGGCTGCATCGTGCCGGCCCCCATCTCGACGGCCTTCTGCACCAGATAATCCAGCCGGCCCACTTTCAGCGGCGCAAACAGGTAATAGAGGTCGGATGCCTCCGGCTGCGGCCTCGTCTGCTCCACCGGCTGAAGCACGATCTTCTTGCGGCTCGGAAAGGTGATCTCCGCCAGCCATTCGCCGTCGCGCCCGTTGAACACCAGTACCTTTGCTCCGGCCTCCAGCCGCAGCACATTGGCGAGATAGTTGAACTGCTCGCTCGACACCTCATGCCGGGTTTCGGCAGAAAGGGGCGTATCGACGAAAAGCCGCTGAAGGCGAAAATTGGCGCGCATGATCTTCTCTTACAAAAACAGCGCGAACATAACCGTCGCAATGATTGCCGCAAGGCCTGCGGCGGCCGGAAGCGTGATAATCCAGGCAACGAGAATACTCAGGATATGCGAACGGCGCACCAGATAGCGCCGTTTCATCTCGTCGTCATTGTGCTCGCCGGCCTCGCGCTCCTCCGGCTCCGGCTGGATGTCACGGCCGGAACGCACCCGCATATATTCGTAACGCCGCTTCGAATTGCGCGTATACCATTCGCGGAAAAGCCCGACGCCGAACACCGCGCCGACAGCGATATGGGTGGAGGAAACCGGCATGCCGATCCACGACGCGACAAGCACCGTCAGTCCCGTCGACAGCGACACGCAATAAGCCCGCATCGGGTTGAGTTTGGTGATCTCTGCACCCACCAGCCGCACCAGCTTCGGCCCGTAAAGCAGAAGCCCGAGCGAAATGCCCACCCCCCCGATCACCAGTTCCCAGAGCGGTACGCCGGGATCGCGGCTGGCGGCGCTGGCCGCCATGTCCTGCGTTGCCGCCACGATTGCCGCCAGCGGGCCGATGGCGTTCGACACATCGTTTGCCCCATGCGCGAAAGACATCAGCGCGGCCGAAAGGATCAGCGGGATCTGGAAAAGCTTGCGAAGTGACTGGTTGCGGTTCTCCAGCCCCTCGGCCTGCCGGGCAATCACCGGAATCAGTGCCCGCCAGGCGACCAGCCCCATGACAAAGGCCACAACGGTTGCCAGATAGGGCGAGGGCGCGCGCAGCTGATTGGTGCCGACGAGGGTCAGATAACCGGCAAATACACCGGTCATGATGCCGATCAAGGCCGGTACCCAGCGTTTCGCCGCGGCCACCTTGTCGTCACGATAGATGATCGTTTCCTTCAAGAGAAACAGGAACCCGGCGGCAATCACCGCGCCGAGCAGCGGCGAGACCACCCAGCTTGCGGTGATGCGCAAGACCAGTCCCCAGTTGACGGCAGCAAAGCCGGCCGCCGCGATACCCGCACCCATCACACCGCCCACGATCGAGTGCGTGGTCGAGATCGGCGCGCCCACCCAGGTGGCGATGTTGATGAGAAGGGCTGCCCCGAGCAGCGCCGCCATCATTGCCCAGATGAGGACCGCCGGACTGGAGATCAGCGCTTCGTTGGTGATGCCGCTGGCGATCGTATAGGCGACATTGCCGCCGGCAAGCACGGCTCCCGCCACTTCGAAGACGGCCGCCAGCGCAAGCCCGAAACCCATCGTCATGGCGCGGGCGCCGACGGCGGCGCCGATATTGTTGGTCACGTCGTTGGCGCCGATATTCATCGCCATGTAACCGGCGAGCGCCGCAGCGGCGATGACGATCACCGAGCCGGATGTGCCGGTCACATAGGTCGAGGCGAAAATCGCGGTCAGGATGATGAAGACGAGCGCCACGCCCGGGCCGGCAAGCCCGCGCGCCGTATGCCGCGCGGCGTCTTCCACAGAGGAAAGTTTCTCCAGATCCTTGTCGAGCGTCGGTTTTGCCAGACGCGGCTTCTGTTGGGCCATGCTTCGTTTTATCGGTAGGGAGCGACGCTAAGGGTGTAGTCCCGCTCCGGGTTCGTCCCGAAGCTTTTTAGCGTCTGCTTTTGAAGAGATTATGATGTCCGCTCGGAGAGCCTGCTCAGCGCGCGACGTTCATGACGAGATTGGTGACCATCGCGTCCTTTGCCGGTTTACGCATCGTCTCGGCAAACTGCAGCATCAGGATTTTCAGTTCCGGCTCGTTCACCCGGTTGGAAGCTTCCTCGGGAGAAACCCACTCGATCTGCCGTACGCCCTTTTCCTTGAAGTCCTTGCAGAAGCCTTCGACCTTGAGGAGATGAACCTGCACGCGCACCGGCACCTTGATGCCGTTATCGAGACCCTTACGGTAGTGATAAAAGCCGAACGGCTTCTTTTCGGCCTTGCCTTTGACGCCGACTTCTTCCTTGGCTTCCTGCTCGGCGACCTGATGCGCCTGCTTGTTTTCCATGGGCCAACCCTTGGGGATCACCCACCGGCCGGTATCGCGGCTGGTGGCAACCAGAACCTCGAATTCGCCGCGCTTGCCGGCGCGATAGCAGATCGCAGCATATTGCTGGCGCGGGGGGCGCTGCACCATGAGACGAAGATTGCTGGCGATACGGTTCATAAGGCCCAATTTCGAAAACACCTCCGAGAGTTTCATTTTACTAATATAATGATTGCGCCAGGATTAACGAGGTGTCGGGATCGAATTTGATCGTGAATCACCCGTTAAAAACCCTTGCTCGGCTAAATATAAGGGGTCGAGGGACATGACACGTCAACAGTTTATTGCACAGCTGTTCAATTTTCCTCTGGATGTTGCGCAAATGTGATTGCCAATGGCCTCCATGCGACATTCGTCAAGAATAGGTTGAAGCCTTTAGCCGTCATGAAATAGGTTGCGATTGAGACATGCGAGGGAGGAATGCATGCCGCAGCCAATCCGGTTTCTGCCGCCAAGACAGGATGTCCTGTCCCGCAGGGCAACCATCATTGATGATCTGAGCGGCCTTCTGCCGGCCGATTGCGTCATCCATGAGGCGCGCGAACTGGTTCCCTTCGAAACCGATGCCTTCATCAGCTATCGCCGCCTGCCGCTTGCCGTCGTTCTGCCGCGCACCACCTCGCAAGTGGCAGCGGTGATGAAATACTGTCATCGTTACGGAATTCCGGTCGTGCCGCGCGGCGCGGGCACCTCGCTTTCGGGCGGTGCCATCCCGCAGGAAGATGCGATCGTGCTCGGCCTGTCGCGCATGTCCCGCATCATCGAGATCGATTATGCCAACCGCACCGCAACGGTGCAGGCCGGCGTCACCAATCTGAGCATTTCCGAAGCTGTTTCGGTGGATGGCTTCTTTTATGCACCCGATCCCAGTTCCCAGCTCGCCTGCACCATCGGCGGCAATATCGGCATGAATTCCGGCGGTGCCCACTGTCTGAAATACGGCGTCACCACCAACAACCTGCTCGGCGTCAAGCTGGTTCTGGTCGATGGCGAGGTGATCGAGCTCGGCGGCAAGCATCTGGATGCCGCAGGCTATGATCTCCTCGGCCTCGTCTGCGGCTCGGAAGGCCAGCTCGGCATTGTCACCGAGGCGACGGTTCGCCTGATCGCCAAACCGGAAGGCGCTCGTCCGGTCCTGTTCGGCTTCTCGACATCCGAAGAAGCCGGCGCCTGCGTCGCCGATATCATTGCCGCCGGCATCATTCCGGTCGCCATCGAATTCATGGACAAACCGGCAATCGAGATCTGCGAGGCCTTTGCCAAGGCCGGTTATCCGCTCGATGTCGGCGCACTTCTGATCGTCGAGGTCGAAGGCTCGGAAGCCGAAATGGACGCGACGCTGGAAAACATCGTCGAGATCGCCCGCCGCCATCAGGTCATGACCGTGCGCGAATGCCAGTCGGCAACCGAGGCGGCGCTGATCTGGAAAGGCCGCAAATCCGCCTTCGGCGCCACCGGCCGCATCGCCGATTACATCTGCATGGATGGCACCGTGCCGCTCGGTAAGCTTTCCTACGTGCTGAAGCAGACATCCGAAATCATCGACCGCTTCGGCCTGCGCGTCGCCAATGTCTTCCACGCCGGCGACGGCAACATGCACCCGCTGATCCTGTTCAATGCCAATGACCCGGAAGAGGCGATGAAGGCGGAAGAGGCGGGCAACGAGATCCTCAAACTCTGCGTCGATGCCGGCGGCTGCCTCACCGGCGAACACGGCGTCGGCATCGAAAAACGCGACCTGATGCGGCATCAATACACGCCGGCCGAGCTTGCCCAGCAGATGGCGGTGCGCGCGGCGTTCGACGAGGGCTGGATCCTCAATCCGTCGAAGGTGTTTCCGCTGGAGGGGAGGGGGTGAGTTCAGTGTTTTCCGCTTGCTTTCTGCCAGACATCATACCCCCTCTGGCCTGCCGGCCATCTCCCCCACAAGGGGGGAGAAATGCTGGGCGCATCGGTCTGCCCCGATCATTCTCGAATGACCGTTCCAGATATGAGCTAACTGAAAGATGGAGCAAAGGTCCCAGCGATTGTGATCTCCCCCCTTGTGGGGGGCTCGAAGAGCGGGACGAGACCGGTGGCTCGGCCCAGGCAAGCCGGCAGGCCAGAGGGGGAAGCGGAACAGGGCAATGGTCGGCGAAGGGGCGCCCATGCTGATCCCCAATACCGAAACCGATGCCGCCTACATCATCCGCAATGCCGCAGCCGACAAAAAGCCGCTGGCGATCTGCGGCAACAACACCCGTGGTTTTGCGAGGACCAACCACCCGGCCGAACCGATCAGCTCCCGCGGCCTTTCCGGCATCGTCGATTATGACCCCGCCGAAATGGTGATGACCGTCAGGTCCGGCACGCCGGTTTCCGCAGTCGAGGCAGCCCTTGCCGCAAACCGCCAGATGATGGCCTTCGAGCCTATGGACCATCGCGACATTCTCGGGACCAAAGGAGAGCCGACCATCGGCGGCGTGTTTGCCGCCAATGTTTCCGGTCCCCGCCGCCTCACCGCAGGCGCCGCCCGCGACAGCCTGCTAGGCCTCCGCTTCGTCAATGGCCGCGGCGAGATCATCCGTGCCGGCGGCAGGGTGATGAAGAACGTCACCGGTCTGGACCTGACAAAACTGCTGGCCGGCTCGCACGGCACGCTCGGTTTTCTCACCGAAGTCACGTTTCGCGTGCTACCGGTACCACCGATGACGGAAACTGTCGTCATCTCCGGCCTCGACGACGAGATGGCGGCGAAGGCGATGGCCGCCGCAGTGGCGCTGCCGGTGGAAATTTCGGGTGCCGCGCATCTGCCCGCCAGTGTCCGCTCCCGCTTCATCGGCAATCAACTGCCGGAATGTGAAGCGACCGTCTTTCGCCTCGAAGGCCTTGCCCCTTCCGTCGAGGCGCGCGCAAAAAAACTCGCCGCTGTCATGGAAGCCTTCGGTCAGGTGACGACGCTCGGCATGGCGCAGAGCCGCACACTCTGGCGCGAAATCCGCGACGTCGCCCCTTATTCAGATGGCACGGAAAAGCCCCTCTGGCGGGTCTCCGTCGCGCCGAGCGCCGGTTACCATCTGGTCTACGCACTTCGGCTGGAGGCCGGTATCGATGCCTTTTACGACTGGCAAGGAGGATTGGTCTGGATGCGCATGGAGGCCGATCCCGAAGCCGAGCTTGTCCGCCGTTATATCCGTGCGCTTGGCGGTGGCCACGCAACGCTGGTCCGGGCGTCGGAAGCGGCGCGTGCCGAAATCCCCACTTTCGAGCCATTGCCGGATGCCGTTGCGGCGCTGTCTGCACGGGTGAAGGAAAGGCTCGATCCGGCGGGGATTTTCGGATTGGGGAAGATGGGGGGATGAGAGTTATGACGGTTACGCTGCGACACCCCCCTCTGCCCTGCCGGCTTGCCTGGGCCGAGCCACCGGTCTCGTCCCGCTCTTCGAGCCCCCCACAAGGGGGGAGATCACAAGTAGCAGGACCTTCTTCCCTTGCTTTGACCGTATCAAGCGCGGCGTTTTCAATTGGATTTGCTTGGGGCAAAGCGGTGCGCCCAGCTGATCTCCCCACCCGTGGGGGAGATGCCCGGCAGGGCAGAGGGGGGCTTGGTCCCGCAAACTCGACGCTGCGGAAGGCCGCCTGATGCAAACCTCCTTCACCCCCGAACAACTCGAAGACCCACATGTCGCCGAATCCGAAAAAATTCTCCGCCGCTGCGTCCATTGCGGTTTCTGCACCGCCACCTGTCCCACCTATGTCACTTTAGGCAACGAACTCGACAGCCCGCGCGGACGCATCTACCTGATCAAGGACATGCTGGAAAATGGAAGGGCGGCGGATGAGGAAGTCGTCACCCATATCGACCGCTGTCTCTCCTGCCTGTCCTGTGTCTCCACCTGTCCCTCCGGCGTCGACTACATGCATCTGGTCGACCATGCCCGCGTCCATATCGAAAACACCTACAAGCGCCCGCTGATCGACCGGCTCATCCGCAGCCTGCTCGCGGCCATTCTTCCCTATCCATCCCGTTTCCGCACGGCCCTGACGCTGGCGAAATTCGGCCGCCCCTTCGCGCCTCTGTTGAAACGGGTCAAGTCGTTGAAGCCGCTCGCCGCCATGCTCGATCTCGCACCGTCATCATTGCCGGCGCCGTCTGCGGCGGTGCTGCGCGGTGCCCAGCCGGTGCGGGGTATCAGGCGCGGCCGGGTGGCGATCCTCTCGGGCTGTGCGCAAAGCGTTCTCGATCCCGGCATCAATCAGGCGACGACCCGTCTGCTTGCCCGCTTCGGCATCGAGGTCGTGATGCCGGAAGGAGAAGGCTGTTGTGGTGCACTGGTCCATCACATGGGACGCGAAGCCGAGGCGCTCGATTTCGCCCGTCAAAACGTCGATGTCTGGACCCGCGAGATCGAGAGAAAAGGCCTCGACGCGATCATCATCACCGCATCCGGCTGCGGCACCACGATCAAGGATTACGGCCACATGCTGCGGCTGGATCCGGCCTATGCCGAAAAAGCGGCGAGGGTATCGGGTCTGGCCAAGGACATCACCGAGTATCTGGCGACACTCGACCTGCCGCGACAGGAGCCGAAACGCCTCAATGTCGCCTATCACTCCGCTGTTCAATGCAGCACGGCCAAAAGATCGCCATGGCCCCTAAACTATTGCTGAAGAACGCCGGCTTCACCGTTCGCGATCCGGCCGAAGGCCATCTCTGTTGCGGTTCCGCCGGCACCTACAACATTCTCCAGCCGGAAATTTCTGCCGAGCTGAAGGCTCGCAAGGTGAGAAACATCGAGGCGACCAAACCGGATGTCATCGCCACCGGCAATATCGGCTGCATGACCCAGATCGGCTCGGGCACGGCGATCCCGGTGATCCATACGGTGGAATTGCTGGACTGGGCCTATGGTGGTGAGAAGCCGGGGAAGTTGAAGGGCTGAAAGGCTGAAAGGCTGAAAGGGCGGGAAAACTCCCCGGTCGTCATGCTCGTCCTCGGGTTAAACCCGAGGATGTCCCGAGCATCTGCCGACGCCCAATCTCTCTCGACGTGGTTAGATCCTCGGGACAAGCCCGAGGATGACGAATGAAAGCCGAAGCTTCCCCATACGGTAAAGGTCAACCGCCGAAAATCGTGCGGAAGATATCGATGCCGCGGTCCTTGAAGGCGACGTCGCCGGGTTTGGAGCCGGGGCCGATGACGACGACCTTGGTGCCGACGGGTGCGCGGGCATAAAGATGCTCGACATCCTTGTTCATCATCCGGATGCAGCCGGAAGACAGGTTGAGGCCGATTGACCAGGGCTGGTTGGTGCCGTGGATGCGGAAGATCGTGTCGCGGCCGCCCTTGTAGAGATAGAGCGCGCGGGCGCCGAGCGGATTATCCTTGCCGCCCGGCATGACGACGGGAAGCTTGATGCCGCGGCGGGCTTCGCGGGCGCGCATTTCCGCCGGCGGCGTCCATGTCGGCCATTCCGCCTTGCGGCCGACCTTCACCTCGCCCGACCAGCCGAACCCTTCGCGACCGACACCGATGCCGTAACGCGTCGCGCGGTTCTTGCCCTCGACGTAATAGAGAAACTTGTTGTTGGTATCGACGATGACCGTGCCCGGTGCTTCATTGGTGGTGAAGCGCACGCTGCGGCGCTGGTATTTTGCCGGCACTTCGCGGCTACGATTTTTCGGTGCGACGTCGCTCGCCGTCGTTTGAGCCCCTGATTGGGATTGTGCACTGGCGGTCTCGACCGGTGCCGTGGTGGCGATGGCTGCAAACATCATGCCGACCGCGGCCAGCAGCAATTTATGCGATTTCATCCTTACCCCTCTGCGGATCTGATCTTGAAGCCGGGGCAAAATGTCCCGGCTGAAGCTTCAGGGCAACCCAGAGATGGAAAAATGTGACCATGCAGCGAATGATAAAAGGGCCGGATCGTGTCGATCCGGCCACATCATGTCCTGTGATGGGCGCAAAAAGCCTAGATCACGATAACCCGGGTGCCGACCTCGACCAGCCCGTAAAGGTCGGTCACGTCCTCGTTGCGCATGCGGATGCAGCCGGACGATACGGCGCTGCCGATCGTCCAGGGCGCATTCGTCCCGTGGATGCGGTAAAGCGTCGAACCGAGATACATGGCGCGCGCGCCGAGCGGGTTTTCCGGTCCGCCATCCATGCGCGCCGGCAGGTAATGGCCCTTGGCCGCCTCGCGGGCGATCATTTCCTTCGGCGGCACCCAGCTCGGCCATTCCGCCTTGCGGGTCACCTTGTGCTCGCCCGCCCATTCGAAGCCAGGCTTGCCGACGCCGACGCCGTAACGCTTCGCCTGGCCGCCTTCCATGACGAGATAGAGGAAACGGTTATTGGTATCGATGACGATCGTGCCGGGCTTGTGCGGCGTGTCATAGGCCACCATCTGCGGCAGGAATTGCGGCTCGAGCTGGCTGCGGATCACCCGGTTGGGCCGCACGGCCGCCTGCTGCACCTGGCTGTTGTCGCTGAAGATGCCGCGGCGCACCACCGGCGTCCGCGCCGGCTGCCGGGCATCGGCCTGACGCGAGACACCCGGGCGGTTCGGCGCTGCCGGGTAATAGTTGCGCTGGCCGTTCACCACGGCCTGCGGCCGCATCTGCCGCTGTGGCTGCTGGTAGACCTGACGCTGTTGCACCTGCCTCTGGCGTGTCTGCGGCTGCGCACCGAGCTGCATCAGCCAGGGAGCGGCAAGATCGGGGCTGACCACGACCGGAGGCCGCTCGCGATAACGGTCGTCTGCCAGTGCAGATGTTGAGGCAAGGGCGGCAAGCCCCAGCGCAAGAAGAAATCTCGCCTTCATGGTCGGATCCACTCGTTACAATCACCGAAAGGCGGTACCCCCGCCAGATACCGGGATGGTGAACGCAAGCTCAAAGCGAATGGTAAACGGGTGGCGCGTTTCATGCGTCAAATCGGATATAGCTTTCGGCAAGGTTACCCGCCGGTTTCAGGACATGGTTGCCTGAAACTGAAACCGGCGATACTGCCGTTAACGATTGGAACGTCGAGAGTAAAAGCATGGTCTGGGAGAAGGAAATGGCGGGCATCATTACCGGCGAGGATGGCAAGGGACGCTGCTTCTGGCATGGCGGGCTGGAAGATTACCGCCGTTACCACGACGAGGAATGGGGCCGCCCTGTCACCGACGATATCCGCCTTTTCGAAAAGATCTGCCTCGAAGGCTTTCAGTCCGGCCTCTCCTGGCTGACGATCCTGCGCAAGCGCGAGAATTTTCGCGCCGCCTTTGCCGGTTTCGATTTTCACAAGGTGGCGGAATTCGGTGATGCGGATATCGAGCGGCTGGTGGCGGATGCCGGCATCATCCGCCATCGCGGCAAGATCGCCTCGACCATCAACAATGCGCGCCGCGCCATCGAGCTGCAGCAGGAATTCGGCTCGCTTGCCAAATTCTTCTGGAGTTTCGAACCCGGTGCCGACCAGCGCCCTGCGGTGCGTGATCTCGAAACGCTGCGGGCCAACCCCACCACGCCTGTTTCCGTCGCACTGTCGAAAAACCTGAAGAAGCGCGGCTGGACCTTTGTCGGTCCCACCACGATCTATGCCTTCATGCAGGCCATGGGCATGGTCAACGACCATATTGACGGCTGCTTCTGCCAGAGCGAGGTTGACGAGATGCGGCTGCGTTTTAAGCGACCTTGAGCCCTAATCCGATGCCGAGGTAATACCGTTCAGCACGCCGTGCAGCTCGCCCAGATGTTCGATCTGGCGGAAACGCGGCGCATCGCTCGGCGCGTCCACATGTTCCAGAATCCAGGTCAGCGCGTGGGGGATGAAGACGCCGTAAGCGCCGGCCGCAATCGCCGGCACGATGTCGGATTTCAGTGAATTGCCCACCATCATTGCCCGTTCCGGCCCTTCCGCCACCTTGTGAAAAATGCGGCGATAGGTGGTGGCGTTCTTGTCGGACACGATCTCCACCGCATCGAAATAATCGCCAAGCCCCGATTGCGCCAGCTTTCGCTCCTGGTCGAACAGGTCTCCCTTGGTGATCAGCACCAGAAGATAGTGCCCGTTCAGCGCTTGCAGCGTTTCCTCCACATGCGGCATGCACTCGACGGGATGGCGTAAAAGATCGCGGCCGATCTCGAGGATCTTGGTGATCGTCTCGGTCGGCACCTTGCCCTCGGTAATCTCGACGGCAGTCTCGATCATCGACAGCGTAAAACCCTTGATGCCGAACCCGTAATATTCGAGATTTCGCTTTTCGGCCTCGAGCAGTTTGGCGGAAATATCCGCCCCCTCGGCAAAATCGCCGAGCAGTGTCTGAAAATGCTCTTCCGTCAGCCGGTAATATTGCTCGTTCTGCCAGAGCGTATCGTCGGCATCAAAGCCGATAGCGGTAATCGGGCGCATATCCTCTGCCTCCGGCTCTATCATATGGAGGAAGATGGACGCCGGGCAAGCGGCAAACCCGCCCGGCGCCTGTTCGTTCAGACTGTTATTTGCCGTGTTCTTTCAACCAGGCCTGCATGTCGGCGATTTCCTGCTCCTGCGCCTTGATGATGGCTTCCGCCAGCTTGCGCTGGGTCGGGTCCTTGCCGTGTTCCAGCTCGACCTTTGCCATGTCGATCGCGCCCTGGTGATGGGCGATCATGCCGCGGGTGAAATCGACATCCGCATCGCCGGAAAATTCGATCGCCATGCCGTCGTGCATTTTCGCATTGGCGGCTTTGAAAGCCTTGGTCGAGGCGCTGTCATCACCCTTGTGATGCTCGGCATGCCCCATCTCGCCATTCATCTTCATGCTGGATTGGCTGCAGGTCGTCTCGGCGGCTGCAGCAAACGAGGTTGCGGAAATGAGAGCGATTGCCGCTGCTGCAAGAACTGTGGTCTTGGACATGAGTTATCCTTCCGTGTCCTGGAATTTCGTTTTTCAGTCAGATGACGAAAACGATCAGGCGCGGGGAGGGGGCGTCAGTGGTGCGGGGCCGGAAACGACAAACGACGGGCCAGTTTCCGGTGCCGGGTAACGGTGGATGAAACGGCCGATATCGGCAAAATCGACATCCGGCAGCACGACGAGGCATGCCGAGCAGAAGGGTGCAACGCAGATCTTGCTGCCGTGAGGGCAGGGTTGCTGCCCATGGCCATCACCTTGGCTGCAAGCTGTTTTCGCAGTGCCCCCGGCATGTTGCGCATGATCGTGCATCGCCATGCCGGAACCGGACATCGCAGTCTGGCCCGGCATCTCATGCGGTATGGATGGCATCGCCACGGCCGGCATTGCCCCGTAAAGGAGCCATGCGGCAAACATCATCATGGCGGCGAACTGTTTCATTGCAAAGATTCTAAGCTTCGGGCGTCGGAAATCAAGCGAAGCGGGATCACGTCGCGCTGATCAAGGAAACAGTGTCGAGGAGGTAAGGCCGTTTTGCGGCGGCGATCTGCGACATAAGCGACGCGCGATGGCTATGTTCGGCCGACCACCTGACTGGCTGTCAAACCGCAATCACCCGATGCACTGCCTGCCGATCCCGCCCGATTTCTCCGAACGGCGCGACCGGCCAGTCCCAGCTCTGTTTTGCCTGAGGCACCGGCACGCCGCAGAGAAGGTCATCGGCCTCGATCACCTCGCCCTGCCGATCGGTCACGTCATAGCGGATATCCGTCAGCAGCGCCGTCTTGCAGGGCAGTTGGTCAAGCCCGTCGAGATGGGCGCGGATGAGTTGCGAAATGATCGCATCCGGATTTTCATGGCCGGAGCGCTCAAGCACCCGCCGGCAACCGACGCCGATCTGCGAGACGATATTGGCCGAGATGACGAGATCGAGATAAGGCACTTGCCGCAGGAACGAAAGCGGCTCGGGTGTCTTTCCGCACAGCGCATCTGAAAGTCCGGAAAGATCCCGCGAGATCAGCCGAATGTTGGATAGTCGTTTCGTCCTGATCCAAGTCCGCACACTGGCGAGATGCACGAGATCGACCAGCACCACCGTATCAAAAGCTTTCGACAATTCGACGATCGGCACATCGCGCAACAGACCTGAGCCGAGCACGACTGCGGTGCGCCTCTGTTTCATCGGCGCGATCGTCCCGCGGATGAAGGCATGGCAGTTCTCTTCATGCGCGCTCCACGCTTTCGCACATCGCCCCGCCCGGCCCCAGAGGCCAAGGGAGGAGCGGATGAACGGACGAAATTCGCGCGGCGTGACCAGGGTGGTCGCGGCATATTGGATGGCTTCGAGGATCATGAATTAGCGATATGCCTGCTTGCGATGGTCAAGCTCAACCACCAGAATGACCAGTCGGTAATCCTGAATATCACAGATTATACGATAATCGCCGACCCTGTAGCGCCAGAATTTTCCGAACCGTGACCCCTGCATCGCCTGACCGGTTTGTCGAGGGTTTTCGAGTTTCACTAATCGCTCGTGAAGAAACGAATGAATACGTTTCTGGATTTGAGGATCAAGTTTTTCAACTTGCTTGCGGACGAGCTTATCGTATTCAATCGACCAGACCACGCCAGAATTCCTCGCTGCTGATCACCTCGGATTCACCGCGCTGAATTCTCTGCATTGCCTCCTCGGCCAGCCGCAAATCTTCCATGTCTTCGAGGAGCTGCTCGACAGCCTCGGTGACATAGTCGGAAGGATCCTTTCCTGTCCGTTCCGCAAGAGCTTCGAGCCGTTCGATTGTCTCGTCAGGCAGATTGATGGCAGCGTGCTTTCCCACGACAAGTTCCTTTGTGGCCGCAACCACACTTCAATATCACCTTGCGCCTAACTGTTCCAGTCGTCGGCCTTAAGCCGCCCTTGCCGCTCCGGCCTTCATCCTCTAAGAAACCGCTCGTATTTTCGGCCTTTCCCAAAGGCCACAAAGCAATGGATATCGATCATGAGCGACAAGCAGAAGAAGCCCCAGAAACTCAAGGCCCGCCTGCCGCGCGGTTTTGTCGACCGCTCGGCTGCCGATATCCATGCCACCAACGCGATGACAGCGGAAATCCGTAAAGTCTATGAACGTTACGGTTTCGATCCGGTGGAGACGCCGCTGTTCGAATATACCGATGCGCTGGGCAAGTTCCTGCCGGATAGTGATCGCCCCAACGAAGGCGTCTTCTCGCTGCAGGACGATGACGACCAGTGGATGTCGCTGCGTTACGATCTGACGGCGCCGCTTGCCCGCCATGTCGCGGAAAATTTCAACGAGATCCAGCTGCCGTTCCGCACCTATCGTGCCGGCTATGTGTTCCGCAACGAAAAGCCGGGTCCGGGCCGCTTCCGCCAGTTCATGCAGTTCGATGCCGATACGGTCGGCGCACCGGGTGTACAGGCCGATGCCGAAATGTGCATGATGATGGCCGACACGATGGAAGCGCTGGGCATCAAGCGCGGCGACTATGTGATCCGGGTGAACAACCGCAAGGTTCTGGATGGGGTCATGGAAGCCATCGGGCTTGGCGGTGACGACAAGGCTGGGCAACGCCTCAACGTGCTGCGTGCCATCGACAAGCTCGACAAGTTCGGCACAGAAGGTGTGAAGCTGCTGCTCGGCGAAGGCCGCAAGGACGAGAGCGGTGACTTCACCAAGGGTGCGGGGCTGAATGCGGAACAGATCGAAAAGGTCTTGTTCTTCGTCGGCATCAAGGATTACGCGACAAGCGCAGCTCAACTGGCCGAACTCGTGGCCGGCACCGCCAACGGTGGCGAAGGCGTCGATGAACTGAATACGATTGGCGCGCTGGCCACCAGTGCAGGCTACGGCCCGGACCGCATCAAGATCGACCCGTCTGTCGTGCGCGGCCTCGAATATTACACCGGCCCGGTTTTCGAAGCCGAACTGACCTTCGACGTCACCAACGAAAAGGGCGAAAAGGTCGTCTTCGGGTCTGTCGGCGGTGGTGGCCGTTATGATGGTCTGGTGTCGCGCTTCATGGGCCAGCCGGTTCCGGCCACTGGTTTTTCCATCGGCGTGTCGCGCCTGATGACGGCGCTGAAAAACCTCGGCAAGCTGGGGCAGGATGAGGTTGTCGCTCCTGTTCTCGTCACCGTCATGGATGGCGATGTCGAAAGCATGGGTCGTTACCAGCGGTTTACGCAGGCGCTTCGCGCCGAAGGCATTCGCGCCGAAATGTATCAGGGCAACTGGAAAAAGTTCGGCAACCAGCTGAAATATGCTGACCGGCGTGGTTGCCCCATCGCCATCATTCAGGGCGGTGACGAGCGCGAAACGGGCGTCGTGCAGATCAAGGACCTGATTGAGGGCAAGCGCCTTTCCGGCGAGATCGAGGACAATGCGTCCTGGCGCGAGGCGCGTGTGGCGCAGGAAACGGTTGCCGAGGCTGATCTTGTTGCCAAGGTGAAGGACATTCTCGCGGCTCAGGCGGAAGATCGCAGGCGGGCGAAGGATGTCTGAGTTGGGTGTTTCAGCGGGGGGCTACCCCCCTCTGTCCTGCCGGACATCTCCCCCACAAGGGGGGAGATCGGCTGGGCGCCAAAGCCTCGCTTCAAATCTGACGTTGCCTGTATCGCAGCCTTACCAATGGAGTGGCCAGCTCGCCTCCTTCGATCTCCCTCCCTGTGGGGGAGATGCCCGGCAGGGCAGAGGGGGGTATGGTTGCACTCCGGGAGCCCTCCAATGCCTCTGATCAACATGCCCGAATTCTCAGGCACTCTGCTCGATGAATTCGCCGCCCGTGGCACGGCGCGTATCGACACGCCGGTCATCCAGCCGGCCGCACCGTTTCTCGACATGGCGGGCGAAGACCTGCGCCGTCGTATTTTCCTCACCGAAAGCGAGACGGGCGAGAGCCTGTGTCTGCGGCCGGAATTCACCATTCCTGTCTGCCTGCGCCATATCGAAAACGCCACTGGCACGCCGCGGCGGTATTGCTATCTCGGCGAAGTGTTTCGCCAGCGCCGCGAGGGTGACAACGAGTTCTATCAGGCGGGTATCGAGGATCTGGGGGAGACCGCAACGGCCAATGCCGATGCGCGTGCCGTGAATGATGCGATGCAGATCCTGCACAACCTCATTCCCGGCCGCAAGCTGAACGTCACGCTGGGCGATCAGGCTGTGTTCGAGGCAGTCGTTCGGGCGCTCGGGCTGCCGGGCGGATGGCAGAAGCGGCTGATCCAGTCATTTGGCAACAATGCGCATCTGCGGCACCTGTTGATGACGCTGGCGAGCCCGCAGGCCGAAACGGGCCTGTCGCCGGAGCTTGCCGCCCTTTTGAATCAGGATGAGGCGGCGCTGATCGCCCATATCGACCGGACCATGCAGGAAACCGGCTATTCCACCAATGCCAGCCGCTCGCCGCGCGAGATCGCGGCCCGGCTTAAGGAAAAGCAGTCGCTGGCGCAAACGAGGCTGGATGGCTCGGCGCTTGTGCTTTTGACCGAGTTTCTGTCGCTGGAACTGCCGTTGTCGCAGGCTCCGGCAGCGCTTGCCGGTTTTGCCGATGCGGCAGGGCTTGCCATGGGAGCGGCCCTCGTCGCCTTCGAGGCGCGCGCCGCAGCGCTTGCCGATCTCGGGGTCGATCTCGACAAGGTCACCTATCGTGCCGCCTTCGGGCGACCGCTCGATTATTATACCGGCCTCGTCTTCGAAGTCAGCCGTGACAATGCGGTGCTTGCCGGTGGCGGTCGTTTCGACCGGCTGATGACGCTGCTCGGCGCAGCTGAAGATATTCCGGCCGTGGGCTTTTCGCTTTGGCTCGACCGGATCGAACAGGCGAGGGCGCGCTGATGTCTACGATTACCATCGCTCTCCCCTCCAAAGGCCGCATGAAGGAAGACGCGTCTGCGATTTTCGAGCGCGCCGGCCTTCCCATCGTTGCCGTCGGTAACGAGCGCTCCTATCGCGGCAAGGTCGAAGGCCATGACGATATCGAGATCGCCTTCCTCTCGGCCTCCGAGATTGCCCGCGAGATCGGCGCAGGCACCGTCGATTTCGGCGTGACCGGAGAAGACCTGATCCGCGAAGGCCTGATCGATGCCGACGCCAAGATGGAAGTTGCCGCCCGTCTCGGTTTCGGCCATGCGGATGTCGTTGTCGCCGTGCCGGAAATCTGGCTGGATGTCGATACGATGGCCGATCTCGGTGACGTTGCCGCCGATTTTCGCTCGCGCCATGGCCGCCGCCTGCAGATCGCGACAAAATACTGGCGGCTGACGCAGCAGCATTTTTCGGGAAGCCACGGCATCCAGCTTTATCGCATCGTCGAAAGCCTTGGGGCGACCGAAGGCGCACCGGCTGCGGGACAGGCGGATATCATCGTCGACATCACCTCGACCGGCTCGACGCTGAAGGCCAATAACCTGAAGATCCTGTCGGATGGCGTGATCCTGAAATCTGAGGCCTGCCTCGTTCGCGCCCGCAAGGCCGAACATGAGGGTGATGCCCGTATTGCTGCCATCGTCGAGGCGGTCCGCAAGGCCGTGTGATAAAATGTCGGGCGCGGATGCCAATATCATCGGTCTTTATGAGCGGCACGCGCTGGCCTTTGACAAGGTGCGCGGCCGCAACCTGTTCGAACGGCCGTGGCTCGATCATTTCACCGCGCTGATGCCCAAGCCCGGCCATGTGCTGGATCTCGGCTGCGGCGCGGCCGAGCCGATGGCCGCGCATCTGATCGGCCGCGGTTTTCATGTCACCGGTGTCGATACGTCGAAAACGCTGATCGGGCTGGCGCGTCAGCGGTTTCCGGGCATGGCCTGGTATGAAGCCGACATGCGGCAGTTTTATATTCCGACCAAGTTTTCCGGCATTCTCGCCTGGCACAGCTTCTTCCATCTGAATGCCGATGACCAGCGGGCGATGTTTCCGCGCTTCGGGGCGCTTGCCGGGCCGGGTGCGGTGCTGATGTTTACCAGCGGCCATTTCGAAGGCGAGGCGATGGGTGAGTTCGGCGGCGAGCCGCTGTACCATGCCAGCCTGGCAAAAGCCGAATATGAAGCGCTGCTGGCGAAGAACGGTTTTCAGGTCGTTGCCCAGATATCGCAGGATCCCGCCTGCGGCGGCGCGACCGTCTGGCTGGCGAAGAATATCCGCCGCTGATTCATCCTGTGTTTTGCCAATAAAAAACCCGCCGGATGTTGGTCCGGCGGGAGTGTCTTGGCAGGGATTTGATAAGTGTTAGGCCGCAATTGCGACGGAACCGCGGCGGGCGTCGATGGAATATGCACCCGGGCCGAAGGTTGCGAGCAGGATATAGGCGCCTGCCAGCGTAAAGTTCTTCATCAGCATGATGCCGTTGAGCGCATTGATCCAGCCGAGAGCCGGGTCAGGCCAGCCGGGAACTGCAACGGTGCCCGAGTGGAAGACAGCGCCGGTGAAGATGCAGAAGAGCGCGAGCGCCCAGCCAACGATCTTCGTCTGAAAGCCGACAAGAACGGCAAGGCCGGTGACGAATTCGAACAGGCCGGCGAGATAGGCGAGAGCCGTTGCAGCGGGCAGCCCTGCGCCGGTGATCATGCCGGCAGTACCTGCCGGGTCGGTCAACTTGCCGAAGCCGGAATAGATGAAGATGAAGGAAAGGAGGATACGCGCGATCAGGATCACGGTGTTCTGAGAGCTGGACATTAAAGTCTCCGGAAGTTTGCTGCGCGGGGTGCCGCTGGCAGCCGTTAAATTCTCTGGGACCTATGTGTCATGTTTACCTGCAGTTCGAAAGATGAACGGAAGTAGACGAAACGTTCCATAATAGTGAACAGTGCAGGCCTGTTTCTACCTCGCGATGGAGAGACCGCGCAATTGCGGGAATGGGATTGGTAGGGAATGCGGCGTTGCAATTGCGCGGCCCTGGCATATCCGGTCCATGCTCTGCCTTTTTCCCTTGGTGGTCTTCCTTTCCGTTGGGAGTAAGTGGCTCTCGAACATGCCTTGCCTGTCGCGGATGCGAAACGCGACACGCTGTTATGCCAGCTTCCACCTGCCTGCGAAGGTCTCGCGAAACACTCCGGTGGCGAAAGCCATGTCATTATGTGATCGCCTTGGGCGGTGGGGATGGTTGAGGGGGATTTTGGCGCCAAGGCTCTGATTTTGTTGGCACAGTTCCTCAATTTCATCCCCCGTATCACGGCCTTGTTGAAAAAATGTGATCTATTTCGTTCCACTTCATTGCCGTTTGTGAATGAAACCTTCAGGCCCCATTCACCGTTATGTCGCCAACCTCGCCTCGCTCTGAAAGCGAGTATGAGCGTCAAAAGGAGTAAGGCATGAAGAAGATCATCATCAGCGCACTGGCCCTCGTCATGGCTGCAACGGTTCCGGTCGTGTCACAGGCACAGACCTTTCGCAGCGAGGCGCGTGAGAACCGTCAGGAACACCGGATCTACCGGGGAGCGGTACGCGGTGAACTGACACGCAAGGAAATGCGCCAGATCCAGCGCCAGCAGCATCGGATCGACCGCGCCCAGTCGCGCGCAGCCCGCGATGGCTATGTGACGCGCCGCGAGCGCCAGAAGATCGAAAGCATGCAGGATCGTGCTTCGCGCAATATCTATCGCAAGACCCATAATGGCCGTTACGTCTACTAAGTAGCCGGAAGCGCGCGATCCCTGTAGCGGATATGCAGGGATCGCGCGGCGGCGTTTTCGTTACTCAGAACTCTTCCCAGTTATCCCCGGAAGCGCTTGGAGCAAGCCCCAGTCCCGCGGCAAGCTTGCCTGCCAGCGACCGCGCCGGGGAGGGGGCCGGGGA
>NZ_JAEUAN010000036.1 GCF_019511445.1 Aliirhizobium wenxiniae | reverse complement strand
GCTCAGTGCCACCTCCAGCGCGATGGAACGACGGCCCGTCGATGGATGGCAAGGGTCAGTTCACCGTGTTCCAGAACGTCCCGATGGGTGACGAGCCAGTTCTTGGACCGGCACGCCCGGATAGTGGCGCGCAGAACGAACAGATCGGTAAAGTATAAGCCGTCAGCCGGCCCGGCCGCGCTGGGTCGGCTCATTCGCTTGCAAAATCTAAAAGGTGATGGATGGCAAAACTGAACCGCCGAGCAATGGCAGCACTCGCGCTCGGCTTCAGTCTTGGAGGCTTCTTCGACGGGATACTCTTGCATCAGATCCTGCAGTGGCACCACTTGCTGAGCGGGCTTGAGCAGGCTCGTCTCGATATTCGCTTCCTCATCCTGACTGACGGCCTCTTTCACGGCCTTATGTACGTCGTAGCGATAATCGGGCAGAATCTGCTTTGTAAGTCACGCGCTCCGACAACACAAAGCGAGACCGAGCCTTTGCTCGCACGCGCTATGATAGGTTTTGGGATCTGGCATCTTGTTGACGCCATCCTTTCGCACTGGGTTCTCGGCATTCACCGTGTCCGAATGGACGTCGAGCAGCCCTTGCTCTGGGACCTCTCCTGGTTGGCTGTCTTTGGATTGCTTCCTCTCGCGACTGGCTATCACCTGATGAAGAGGCGCACAGTCAGCACATCGTTTCTTTGTTCTCCTGTCGCACTCGTTCTTGCAACCTTGATCGCGGGATCGATAGCAAGTTTCCCGGCGTCCCGCGGAGATACTGTTATCGTCCTGCTACGTCCAGGCGCGAGCGAGACCGTGATGATAAGTGGATTGGACGCGGTCGATGGGCGCCTGGTATGGACTGACCGGTCGAATAAAGTATGGGCAATAAACGTGCCGGCCGATGCCAAGCTCGCTCGCCTCTATGGCTATGGTGCGTTACTCGTTAGCAATTCAAATGCACCTGTCGGGTGCCTCAACTGGATTACAGCAAACTGAGCCAAACCGGAGGCTTTTCGTTCGGGACGATGGAACTACGACATCTTGCTTTAGTTCGCGGCCATCCATTGGAGCTTGCGTAGATGACCCAGCAAGAATTGCGAGACGCATGTTCCGCATACGAGAGCGAGCATGGCATGGAAGCCTGCTGTGATGCGATGGTAGACATTATGGCCGAGAGAATGACGCTCAAGGGATCAAACTTTGAGGACGGCCTTAACCCACTCGATGTGGCTGAAAAAACACCTTCCGCTTGTGGGTTCGGACGTAGTCCGAGTTTAGATTCGATGCCAAGAGGAGCCTGTAATGATGAACAATAGGATGGTTATTATCGTCGTTCTAGTCGTGGCTGTACTGGCAGTGATTATAGGCTCGCGTCCATTTCGAGCCTCGATCAGCGACCAACCGGGAGCACCGTCCCCGCATTCAATCGACCAATAAAATTGGGCGGAGGAACACTTCATTCGTGCAGGAGCCGCAAGGTATGGAACATGAGGTCGGCTGAGGTTTGACTCGATAATTTTCACGTAGATTAGAATCAAGCAATCGACCCGAAAAAAGGATTTGAATGCTTCGCCCCTATCTTGCAGCATTCGGGGGCAGCGCGTAGGCGATCACGTAATCGCCCGGCTTTGTGCCGACAGAGCCGTGACCACCGGCAACGATGACGACGAACTGACGGCCGTCCTCCACCGCATAGGTCATCGGCGTCGCCTGCCCGCCCGCCGGCAACCGGGCTTCCCAAAGCTGACGACCATTGGTCAGGTTATAGGCCCGCAGATAATCGTCGACCGCAGCCCCGAGAAAGGCAACGCCGCCCTTGGTGATCATCGGCCCGCCGATCCCCGGCACGCCCACCTTGAACGGCAGCGGCAGCGGCGTCATGTCCATGACGGTGCCGTTGCGATGCTTGTAGGCGATCTCTCCCGTGCGCAGATCTGCACCGGCGACATAACCCCATGGCGGCGCCTGGCAGGGGATTTGCAGCGGTCCGAGGAACGGCCCCATGAACACGCCATAGGGTGCGCCGTCATTGCGGTTCAGCCCCTGCTCGGAGCCTTTCTCGTCCTGCCCCTTCGGCGGGATATCGGCACGCGGCACCAGCTTCGAGGTAAACGCCAGATAGGTCGGCATGCCGAACATCACCATCCGCTCGGGATCGACCGCGACCGAACCCCAGTTGAACGTGCCGAAATTACCCGGATAGACGATCGTGCCGTTGAGCGAAGGCGGCGTATACTGCCCTTCATAGTTCATCTGCTTCAGCCAGATGCGGCACACCATCTGGTCGAACATGGTAACGCCCCACATGTCCCGGCCTTCGAGCGTGCGCGGCCGGAAGTTCAGCGCCGAGATCGGCTGCGTCGGAGAAGCGTGATCCTCGGGGATCGTGCCGCCTGGCGCCGGCTGTTCCGTGACGGGAATGATCGGCTCGCCGCTGCGCCGGTCGAGCACGTAGATATCACCCTGCTTGGTCGGGCCGACCAGCGCCGGAACGACGGAATTGTCCGGCTTGGTGATGTTAATCAGCACCGGCTGAGCCGGCACATCCATGTCCCAAAGATCGTGATGCACCGTCTGGCGCACCCATTTGTCTGCACCTGTATTGATGTCGAGCGCCACGATCGATGACGAATATTTCTCGACGTTTTCCGAACGGCCCATGCCGAGCTGGTCCGGCACCTGATTGCCGAGCGGGATGAAGACGAGACCGAGTTCCTCATCGACGGAGAAGACCGACCAGCTGTTCGGTGAGTTGGTCGTGTAGGTCTGGCCCTCCGGCAGCGGCTGGGTCTGACCCGGATTGCCCGAATCCCAGTTCCAGATCAGCTGCCCGGAATTGACGTCGAAGGCGCGGATGACACCGGACTGTTCCTCAGTCGAATAATTATCGTTGACCGCCCCGCCGATGATGATCTTGTTGCCGACAATCGCCGGCGGTGATGTCGAGTAATAATAGCCGGCCGGGTTGTATTTCATCCCCTTTTCGAGATGCAGCGTGCCGCCCTCGGCAAAGGATGTGCAGACCTCGCCGTTCTTGGCATCGAGCGCGATCAGGCGGGCATCCGCGGTCGGCAGATAGACTCGTTCGGCACATGCGGCTCCGGCGGCGGCAGCCTGATCCCTGTAATAGCTGACGCCGCGGCAGGTCTGGTGCTGCCGGTCCGGGTTCATCCCGGAATTGGCGTCGTATTTCCAGATCTGCTTGCCGGTCGCCGCATCGAGCGCGATCGCCAGATTATGCGGCGTGCAGAGATAAAGCGCGTTACCGATTTTCAGCGGCGTCACCTGATAGGTCGTCTCGCCCACATCGTCGGGCCGCTTCACGTCGCCGGTCTGATACCGCCAGACTTCCTGCAGGCCACTGACATTATCGACATTGATCTGATCGAGCGGCGAATAGCGCTGGCCATAGGGCGTGCGGCCATATTGATGCCATTCGCCATCCGGCACATTGCCGCCAAGCACCGGCGCTGCCGCGATCTTCTCTTCCGGAAGATCGCCGCTCTGGTCGAGCGGATCGAAGAACATCGAGACGCCGGCGATGACGACCGCCGCCAAAACCGCAAGCGCAAGCGGCCGGGCAGTTGCGCCGTAATGCGCGCCCGTCGGGCTGGTGAAGCCGAGCGGACGGCGGATCCACGGCGTCAGAAGCCACATGCCGAGAAGGATGATGACCCCGCCGCGCGGGCCGAGCTGCCACCAGTCGAACCCTACCTCCCATATCGCCCAGGCAAGCGAGGCGACGACGATCACCGCATAGACGTGCAGCGCCAGAAGCTTGCGGGCAATAAGAAGCGCCGCAACGATGAGAAAGCCAAGTCCGCAAAGAAGATAATAGGCGCTGCCGCCGAGCGACAGGAGATAGGCCCCGCCGCCGATCATATAGATTCCCATCAAAGCGACGAGTACTGCAGTGGCGATTGTGGTCATCATGGCCCCCAACGTTGAAGGCCAGCTAACAGGCTCTTCACACCAAAGTTCCCAAGGGACCCAGTCATTTTGCCGAGCGGCGATCTATGCGTCGCAGATTGCAAGAAACTGCAGTACGCGAATATTGATTTTGGGCTAGGTCAACAAGGTGCGGATGACGAGCCCTGCCGCCGCAACCACGCCGACACCCGCCAACCACAGCCCGATGAACCAAGCTGTCTTGCTAAGGCCGCCGATCATCAGTGATAGCCTTCTTCGGGATCAATTTTGCCCCTGAACACCCAGTACGCATAGCCGGTGTAGAGGAGGATCGTCGGCACCAGAACGGCAGCTCCGACCAGCAGGAACTTGAGTGAGCTTTCCGGAGCCGCAGCATCTTGAATCTTCAGGACGCCAGGGATGATGTACGGATAAAAGCTGATCCCCAGTCCGGCAAAGCTCAGCACAAAGAGCCCGAGTGCGGAAAGAAACGGCTGGAAGTGCTTGCCGTGTGTCAAGCCATGCCAAAGGGCGAAGGCGCAGGCGGCGAGCAGCAGCGGAACGAACGATGAGAAGAACGCAGTTGGCCATCTGAACCAGCGGTCGAAGTACGTCGCATTGATGAATGGTGTCCAGAGCGACACGACGCCGATCAGGGCGAGAAGCAGGAGGCTGAGTGGCCGTGCGAGCCGAGCCGAGCGGGACTGGATGTCGCCACTCGTTTTGAGGTTCAGCCAGGTGACACCCAGAAGGGCGTAGCCCACCAACACAGCGACGCCTGTCAATATAGAGAACGGCGTTAGCCAATCCCACCAGCCGCCCGCATAATGCCGTCCACTGACGGTTATACCCTGGACAAGCGCCCCAAGCGCGATGCCCTGCATCAGGGCCGCCACAGTTGATCCGATCCAGAAGCCGAAGTCCCACAAGTGGGACTCGTGGTGCGTTCGCCAGCGGAACTCGAAGGCGACGCCGCGGAAAATCAGGCTGACGAGCATCAGGATGATCGGCATATAGAGCGCGGGAAGAATGATGGCGTAGGCGAGGGGAAAAACTGCCATCAAGCCACCTCCGCCGAGTACCAGCCACGTTTCATTGCCGTCCCACACCGGAGCGATGGAGTTTGTCATGACGTCGCGGTCGCGACGTTGTCGAAAAAATGGGAAGACAATACCGATTCCCAAGTCGAAGCCATCGAGTACGACGTAGGCGAGGACAGCAAACGCGATAATGCCTGCCCAGATGAAGGGGAGCTCAATTGCCATGTCGTCCTCCAAGCGGGTCATCATGGCTCGGACCGGGCGTGATGCCTGCCGTTCGGATGGGGCCCGCATCGAGTTCGTGGTCCTCCAGCGGCGTCGGTGGTCTGCGCATCAGCTTGAGGAGATAATAGACGCCGGCGCCGAACACGATGAAGTAGACGACGATGAAGGTCAGCAGCGACGCGCCGACGGCGGGAGCCGAGACAGGCGACAGGCTTTCAGAGGTCCTGAGATGCCCGTAGACCGTCCATGGTTGGCGACCGACTTCAGTCGTGTACCAGCCGGCTAGGACTGCAATGATACCTGAACCTCCCATCAAGACTGCCGCTCGGTGAAGCCACGTCGATTGGTAGAGCGTTCCCTTCCAGCGCGCCCATAGTGACCAGAGACCAATCCCGAGCATGAGGAAGCCAAGACCAACCATGATCCGGAATGTAATGAAGGGCATGAGAGCTGGAGGGCGTTGGTCGCGAGGCCATTCCTTCAGTCCTGCGATCTTACCGTTCAGCTCGTGCTTCAGGATCAAGGAGCCAAGTTTCGGGATCTCGACGGCATAGCGCGTCGTTTCCGCCTCGTCGTCAGGAATGCCAAACAGGACGAGCGGTGCGCCGTGCTCGTGCGTCTCGTAATGACCTTCCATCGCGGCGATCTTGGCCGGCTGATGCTCTAGCGTGTTCAGACCATGCAGGTCACCGACGAAGATCTGGATGGGCGTGACGATGGCGGCCATCCACATCGCCATGGAGAACATGATGCGCGCCTGCCGGTCCTCACGGTCCCTCAGAAGATGCCATGCTCCAACAGCACCAACCGCGAATGCCGTCGTCAGAAAAGCCGCCAAAACTGTGTGCGTCATGCGGTAGGGGAAAGACGGGTTGAAGATGATCTTCCACCAGTCTTCGGGGATGAATACGCCATTGGTGTCGATGCTGAACCCTGCCGGCGTATGCATCCAGCTATTGGCGGCAGTGATCCATGTGGCTGAGATAAGCGTGCCGAGAGCGACAATCGCAACGGCTATCATGTGCGCGGTGTCACCAACCCTCTTGCGCCCGAACAAGGCGATGCCGAGGAAGCCTGCCTCCAGGAAGAAGGCCGTCAGTACCTCATACCCCATCAACGGACCGATGATCGGCCCCGCCTTGTCGGAAAATACGGACCAGTTGGTGCCGAACTGGTAGCTCATCACAATGCCCGAGACGACCCCCATGGCAAAGGTCACGGCGAAAATCGTCTTCCAATATTCGAACAACCTGAGATAGGCCAGGTCGCGTGTCCAGAGCCAGATCGCGTTGAGGACGGCCAGATAGCTGGCCGTTCCGATGGAGAACGCTGGGAAAATAAAGTGAAACGATATGGTGAACGCAAACTGGATGCGTGCCAGAATTTCTGCGCTGAGGCCGAGGAATGTCATTCGGTCCATCCATCCTGGGCGATGCGTGGCCGCGTTCGCCTTTCGATCCAACTTCAGTTCTTGACGGCTTAGGTGATCAAGAACCCGACCTCCTAGCCCGAATGGCGGTTGTGTGAAGCATCTGCAAGGCGGAATAGCCTCTCTTGCGATGATCGGCACCCACCGCGCAGGAATAACCGGCATCGATCATAGGGAAATTCTGACCGAGTGTGGTGAGCAACTCTGCCCCTCTCGGGCCGCGAACAACCGCCCCTCGCAGGAGTTCCGAACGAAGAAACTTATTTTGGCATCTGGGATTGCGTCGCTTGGATGTCCAGGGGCGCCATTTACCCGCGCCTCCACTTAACCTTTGAGGCAGCGCGCCCAAGACAACTCGACGTGGCCGAAGGATTTCATACAAGCAAAAAAGTGGCGGATGAAACTTTCGCCGCCGTCGCGTGTTCGGGCCGATCTTTAAGGAGGCTCATCATGCCAGAAAAGCATCCGAATACCCGTCGCTGGGGCGGACCAGGCTCAAGCCACGAGGACCGGCACAAGCCGGCTCCTGAGGAACACGATCCCCGACCGGATGGCGCACCCACCAATCCGCCGGTGAGTCGCGTCTCAGGCGGTGGAGGCGAACGGGACGAAAAGCATAGCCACGTTGATCACATGCGGAGCAGCAAATCTCATTCAAGCAGCACGCCCAGCCCCACGAGCGGCCGTGAATGGCTAGACAACAAGCCTCGCAATTAGCTGACTATAGCAGGTAGGCTCGTTCGATGGCTATCTGGCCATTTGAACGAGCGATGCGTAGCACCGCTGCGACGTATTCGTCTGCAAGCAGTAACAAAATTCTGAGTCCGTGGAACTGACGCGCCGACTTCCAGTTCGACGGCATCCATCAAACGAAGAGGTTCAGACATGGCCGAAAAAACCCTCGCCGATCTTTTCCACGAGACCCTGAAAGACATCTATTATGCCGAGCGGAAGATCGCATCCGCGCTTGGTAAGATGGCGCGCGGGGCTCAGGATGAAAAGCTAAAGGACGCGTTCATCACTCACAAAGAAGAAACACAAGGTCAGATCGAGCGCCTGCAAGCGGTCTTTGAGCTCATCGACAAGCGGGCGCGCGGAAAGACATGCCCGGCGATTGAAGGCATCATCGATGAGGCCGAAGAGATCATCGAAGAATTCATGGGGTCGCCCGCGCTCGATGCTGGGTTGATTGCCGCGGCTCAAGCCGTCGAACATTACGAGATTACCCGCTACGGAACGCTGCGAACCTGGGCAGAGCAGCTCGGGCTAAAAGAGGCCGCCGGCCTTCTTGAGGAGACGCTCGCGGAAGAGAGCAGAACCGACGAGCTTTTGACGAAGCTCGCCCAAACGGCGGTAAACGCTGCTGCCCAGAAAGCAGCTTGATCTCTCTTGCTCTAATACCCGATGGAGCACTGCACGCTCCACCGGGTGACCTCATGGCTAGCACGTCCGAGGCGGACGAGAGGCTTCAGAATGACATATTGATTGAGAAGAGGCGAAGATGTCCAAGCGTGATATCCATGAAGTCCTGAAGCGAGCCCTGCGGCAGGTTGGCAATACGAGTGCAGGTGGCCATCTGGGTGGCACGAAGTTTGGACAGGCGCACGACGCGAAAACGACGTCGCCTGTTCAGCGGAAAGGCAACAAGGCTCGCCCGAACAACGGCAGCAATTAAGGGGCATCGATGGCCTTCGATTAATCGGACGGGTTCGGACATGGAGGATTCATCATGAAAATAGTCGGCGTTCAGCTTATCGCTGAAGGAAGCGGCACGGGAGGATACACGGTCGAGTTCGTCGATGCAGCTGGAAGCGTAGTCTCGGTGAGGTTCGCCGCGAGTGCGGACCATGTCAACCGCGCCAACGCCGTTCAACAAGCCAAAGCTTTTCTGCATCGTCTGGTAGATGAAGACCTACTCCCTGATGAGATGGCCGAAGGCCAGAATCAGGACGGCCAGGCCGCGACGGTGGCGGAATCCTTTCCTTCCTCGAAACGGAGCGGATGATCGATGTAGTTGCCTCGACCAACACCATAGAGGCCGCCGACGTCTGAGAAGGTGAGTGGAAAATGGATAGAGTCGTCTGGAATTGCCCGGTATCTCTCGAGATGTACGGGCGGGGCCACTACAGAGTGGTTTCAAGCGCAAAAGAGGCGGAGCGGGTGCTGCGTAATGAATGGCCGCAGCTCAACGGATGTAGTTATGATGTCGCACTGGAGATGTGCTACGCCGCACTGAGAGCTGATGCTGATCCCGAACAGGCTCGACTGGCTTTTCTCGCGGCGGCGCGGGAAGCCGACATTCCTGTTGTCGGAGAAACTTAGTCGTTCCGCGGGTTGAAGGAGGTGGACATCGTGAAGTTCGGGCAATTTTGCGGTTTGCTTGCCGATGAGTTAGGTTTTCAACATAGTACTTTCCTCTTCAGCGCGGAAGTGCTGTTCTCCAGCGGGGAGGCTGTCGAAGTCCTGCATACTCCCTTCATTCTTCCACAGCGTGCGGTGACGGGAAGGGACGCCGCTCTGTTGCTCTGCCTGGCAGTCGCAATGGATCAAGGGTTTAGCGAACCGTCCGAGATCTCTGAATACGCAGGTGATGTCGTCGGTGCCGAGCCGAACTTGATCAAAGTTGCAGATGCCATCGAAAAAGGCATGGCCGTCACCCTCAACCTCTCCGGGCAGTTTGGCGCTACGGTGACCATTCCGGGATCGTTGATTGAGAAGATATCTCCCCTCGTGAAGGGCGGCAGAATTTCCCATTTGCGGTCGCTATAGGTGTCCGTCCCCGAGTCCAGGGGCGGGCACGCAGACACTCAAACTTTGGCGGTCCGTCCTTCCTCCTTGAGGCTCGCGAAGCGTGTTGTAACCGCGGCGAGGTTCTCGTCGAGCCACTGCGCCATGGCTTCCTCTTCCTTCAGGTTCGCCAGAAGCACAGACGTTGCACTTTCATGTCCGCCGACTTCGGAAAGGATCAGCAACGACTTGTAAGCAGCAATTTCGAAATGTTCGAAAGCGAAGTTTGCAAAAGAGCTCTTGAGGATCTCGTCACCAGCCATCGTATGCCCCATCGCGGCCATGCTGCCGGAAAAGGAGAGGGCAACGTCCTTGAGAGTTGAGCGATCGGCGCCGAACTGGTTGAGCAGTTCGTCAGCCGGGCGATCTGGCCTTCAGTCTCCGTAATATGCTGCTCGAGCCTGCGAGCAACCTCCGGATAGTGTTCGATACGAGCGACCTGGGGGCGCATGATCGAAAGCACCTGGTTCTCCATAGCATGGGCGTTCTTCAGGCCGGTGATGATCACGCTTCGTGCTGTGAATCTGGCATCGTCTTCTCCTATGTTGCAGGCGTTCGAACTGTGGGTGGTGGAGATAGTTCCAGCATGACACCTCTGGGAATTTAGTGATGTCGTGTCCGCAATCGTACGGACATGAAACTTATTGCGCCGCTCTCTGTTCGTCTCGCCCAACAATGGGAGAGCAAGATGTCTATGGTGATTGAAACCAGCTTTGACGTTCGCTGGCGAGAACCCGTCTGGGTGAAAACTTCGGCGGGAGTGCCCCGGGCTGTCAGAGGTCCCCGGCAGGCTCTGGATTACCTCACGCTTTCTCGCCCGGCACTGCCTGATGCAGCCTTCGAAAGTGCGAGACATCTTTGTGTTCAGGCGTTGCGCAAGGAAACGACCTGCGATGCGGCTCGGAGGTCATTCATCAACGCTACCCGGCATGCTGATCTTGACGCATGAGCCCATACCCGCGCCAGTCAACGGCAGACGCATTTGGCGGAAATATCGAGGAAGCACTTTATGGTAATCCTTAAATCAGGCGCTCCAGGTCGGTCGGTGCAAGGGCTGCGTGTACGCGAAGCTGCGATTTATCGCGGCCCGCACCTTTACAGCCGGACGAAGATGGTCCGTCTCCAAGTGGATCTTGGAGAACTTGAGCAGTATCCAACGTCACTGCTTTTGGGTTTCCCCGACAAGCTCCTGAACCTGCTTCCCGGTCTTGAAAGACATGGTTGCAGCTACGGGAAACGGGGTGGCTTCCTGCGCCGCATGGAGGAGGGTACGTGGCTCGGACATGTCGTGGAGCACGTTGCGATCGAACTCCAGAACATGGTCGGCGCTGATGTCGCTAGAGGCAAGACGCGCTCCGTCCCTCGCCAGACCGGCGTCTACAACGTCATGTTCGAATACAAGGATGAGACAGTCGGCCTGGCGGCGGGCCGCTTTGCGCTCGAGGTTGTCGACAGTCTGCTTCCAACCCATCTGCGCGGCCTTCAAGGGCTAGACAAGATCACAATTTCGCCACTCGACGCATTTGATTTTCCGACCGCACTCAATCACCTTCGAGATCTGCAGATTGAGCACGCCTTCGGCCCTACAACCGCTTCTATTGTTCATGAGGCTGAAGAGCGCGGCATCCCGTGGCGGAGGATGGACGCCAGCAGCCTCGTGCAGTTCGGTTACGGCAAGTATGTCAAGCGCATAAGGGCGAGCTGCAGTTCCCTGACCTCGGAGATTGCGACTGAGATTGCCGGAGACAAGGAGCTGACAAATCACCTTTTGCTAGAAGCCGGGCTTCCCTCTCCGCGAGGCGTGATCGTCACTGACCAAGCGGCCGCTATCGAAGCGGCACGCAGGCTCGGCTTCCCGGTGGTCACTAAACCGATCGATGGAAATCACGGGCGCGGCGTCAATATCGGGCTCTCGCGTGCCGAAGACGTCAGGTGGGGTTTCAGCCAGGCGCAAGCGCACAGCGGTCAGGTGCTTGTCGAGCAGCAATTTGAAGGCGAAGATCACCGGCTTCTAGTCATTGGAGGCAAGCTGGTTGCTGCGGCAAAGCGCGTTCCAGCTTGCGTGACCGGGGACGGGACGTCGACCATTGAGCAGCTGATCATGCAGGAAAACCGGGATCCACGGCGAGGGGAGGGCCATGAGGCGGCCCTGACAAAAATCGTCATTGATGACTGTCTGCTCTACTTTATAAAATCGCTAGGGCGAACGCTTCAGAGCATACCTGCAATGGGCGAGCAGGTACTGCTTCGCCCAACGGCAAATCTGTCGACGGGCGGTAAAGCCGTCGATTGCACGGACATCGTTCATCCGGATAATCGGCGCGTTTCCTGCCGCGCGGCGCAGATCGTTGGACTTGATATCGCTGGTATTGATTTCGTCACGCCCGATATCACGAAATCCGTCTTTGAGGTAGGCGGTGGCGTTATCGAGGTCAATGCCGGGCCGGGCTTCCGCATGCATCTGTTTCCGTCGGAAGGCGTGCCACGTAACGTTGCCGCATCGGTTATGGACCTCCTTTACCCCTCCGACGCCCCAAGCCGTATTCCCATTTTTGCCGTGACGGGAACCAACGGCAAGACCACGACGGCTCGAATGCTCGCGCATATTCTCGCAACCAGCGGGTTGAAGGTTGGAATGACGTCGAGCTCCGGCGTCTTTATCGACGGGGAGCGCGTCATGGACGGCGATTGCACGGGTCCGAAGAGCGCCCGTCTGGTTCTTGGCGAGCCTGGTATCGACGTCGCCGTCCTGGAGACTGCGCGCGGCGGACTTCTTCGTGAAGGACTGGCGTTCGAGACCTGCGACATCGGCTGTGTGACGAATGTGACCAGCGATCACCTCGGGTTGAAGGACATCGAAACACTCGAAGATCTTGCCAGCCTCAAAGCGGTCGTGGTGGAAGCGGTTCATCCAATGGGATGGAGTGTCCTGAACGCCGATAACGATTATACGGCGGCGATGGGCAAGGAAGCCGGGGGACAAAACTGTTTCTTCTCGACCCGGCGGCAAGGCAAGTGGCCGGACTTTCTAAAGGAGCATGTCGCTGCTGGCGGCAGGGCGCTGTGTTGCGATCTGGAAGCCGAGGGATCCGAAATCCTTATTCACGACGGCGGCAGGACCTTGGTGGTCTCGAGCGTTGCGGCCATTCCCGCGGCGCTCAACGGCATGGCAGGCTTCAACGTTGAAAATGCGCTTGCAGCAGCAGCCATGGCATTTTGCAACAACATCCCACTACCGGTTATCCGCGCCGCGCTGGCAACTTTCGGCGCGTCCTATAAGCAATCAGCGGGGCGGCTCAATATCATCGAACGCGGCCGCTCACGTATCATTGTGGACTACGCGCATAATGCTTCCGGCCTTCTCGCACTTGGCACGCTGGTGAAGAAGATGAAGCCGAGCTTCGTGACGACCGTCGGAGTCATCGGCATCGCGGGTGATCGGCGCGACCAGGACATTATCGAGATGGGCGAGGCTGCAGCGGGCATCTTCGACAAGCTGGTTCTTAAGGAAGACGATGATTTGCGGGGACGGTCGCCGGGCGAGGCTGCGGCACTTCTGCGCCAGGGCGCCTTGCTGGCTGGATTAGCGCCGACTGACGTCGAATCGTCCCTTCCGAGACGGAAGCAGTCGCTCGTGCCCTGGAAATCGCTCGGAACAATGTACTTGCAGTCGTCACTGCTAACGACATTGAAGGCGTATGGCGTCAGGTTTCGGCAACGCTGGATGTGGCGATACCGCCCCTATCACAGCTTCGCCCTTCCTCGATCGAGATGAGGGCAGTTTGATGTGGGCCATTATTCTCCACGGCGGCGCAAAGACGATCACCAACGACGAAGCGCTTTCCAATCGCCTTGGATGCCGGAAAGCACTGGATGCCGGCATCGCGATCCTGAAGATCGGTGGCAGCAGCATCGATGCCGCGGAGGCTGCAGTCCGTGTCCTCGAGGACGATCCGACCTTCAACGCTGGTTACGGAAGTGCGCGCAATGCCGACGGCGACGTAGAATGCTGTGCGGCGGTGATGGAGGGTGAGAAATTCAACGTTGGTGCCGTGGCAGCGGCGAAGGGAATTTGCAATCCCATATCAGCGGCGAGAGCGATGCTGTTCGAACAGCCAGTGCTTATTGCGGGCGACGGCGCAAGGGCATTCGCACGCGAAGTCGGACTCCCAATATGCGATCCTGACGATTTGATAGTGCCGGAAAAGCGAGGGACAAGCGATGAGGAATCGCAGCACGATACGGTGGGTTGTGTCGCCCTCGACCAGGGCGGCCGGCTTGCAATCGCCGTGTCGACAGGCGGTCGCGAAGGAGCCCATCCCGGTCGCGTTGGAGACTCGCCGCAACCGGGATGTGGCTTCTATTGCGATGATAACATCGGCGGTGTGGTATTTTCGGGCGATGGCGAACAGATCGCCAGGATGACACTCGCGGCGCGGGTCATGCAGGCCGCCGGCGATCTCTCGCCGACGCAATCGGTCGAAGCGGCACTCGCACATCTGGAACTCATTGGCGGGGAGGCGGGCGGCATTCTGCTGACGCCGGATGGCAGGTTCGGCTGGGCACACAATAGCGATAGTTTCGCGGTCGGTTATGCCAGCAGCAGGCAGCCTTCGCCTAAAGTATTCTTGACAAATGCGGAAGAACTGAATGGCTAGCGGACGGAAAACTCCCGGCAACGGACACGGCACGCTGATCATCATCGGCGGTCACGAAGATCACGAGGGTGAGAAGGCCATTCTGAGGGAGGTGGCAAGCCACGTGAAGGATGGGAAGCTCGTTCTCGCGACAGTCGCGTCGCACGAGCCGGACGGCTACCTGGAAAAGTACCAGGCCTCTTTCGCCGAACTTGGTGTTTCCAAAGTGACTGAACTTTACATCGATGAGCGCGACCAGGCGACGATGGAGGAAAAACTGATTGACCTGCGTGAGGTCAGTGCAGTCTTCTTTTCCGGCGGCGACCAGCTGCGCATTACCAGTCTCATCGGTGATACGCCGATCTATCAACTTGTGCATGAGATTTTCGCCAGGGGCGGCGTCATCGCCGGCACGTCGGCGGGGGCGTCCGCCATGAGCGAGACCATGCTGGTGCGCGGCACCAACGCCAGTTCATTCCGGATCGGCGATCTCAGCATGGCGCCTGGTCTTGGTCTGCTTCCGAACGTCATAATCGATCAGCATTTTGCCGAACGGGGCCGGATCGGCCGCCTGATCGGGGCCGTGTCGCAAAACCCACGTGTTTTGGGAATCGGAATCGATGAGGATACCGCGATCGTTGTTCGTGGCACACGGTTCGAAGTCATCGGTGCGGGCGCTGTGTATCTGGTAGACGCTGGCGATGTCACCCACACCAACATCGCCGAAGCTTCAGCCGATCAGGCGCTTTCCATCTACGACCTCAAGCTCCACGTTCTCAGTTCCGGTGACCATTTCGATCTGGAAACGAGGCGACCCGAGCGGGCAAGAGTAGCATCGCCCACAAACTGAAACGTTCACCAGGCTGATTGCAGTGTCCATAGAGCCAAATCCCTCACCCGTCGGCAGTCTCCAGGACCTTGATTTCTTGGCACTGGCAAGCGGGATCCGAGAAAAACGTGTCCTGCTGTTCGTAGGAGCAGGCGTGTCGATGAACCTGGGGCTTCCATCCTGGCACTCGCTGACGACACGCATGGTCGATCATTTCCGTCTCGATAGATCGCTTCTTGCTCGTGCGGATGTCACCTATCAGACTGTCGCCGAATACTTCATGATCCGGGGCGGCGATATCCGCTGCCTGAGTGGCTGGTTGGAGGCCGATGAACAGCCGAGCCAGGAGAAGGTCCAGGATTCGGAAATCCACCGGTTAATCGTGGCGCTCGGCTTTCCCGTAATCTACACGACGAACTACGACCGCAACCTGGAAGTCGCGTTCGACGTTCATGGGGAAAAATACGTGAAGATCACCAAACCGAGCGACGTTGTGAGCGCTGCTGAAGGTCACACACAGATCGTCAAGTTTCATGGTGATTTCGATGATCCGGCAAGTCTGGTGTTAAGCGAGTCGCACCACTTCGAGCGGCTGTTCTTTAATTCTCCGCTCGACGTCAAACTTCGCTCCGACGCGCTTAGCAAGACGATCCTGTTTATCGGCTACAGCATGTCGGACACCAACGTCCGGCTGCTTCTCTACCGGCTATGGCGGACTTGGGTAGATTCAGGCGAGGTCGATCAACGACCACCACTGTATGTGTTCACGACGGATTCCAACCCAATCCAGGAAGCGGTTTTATCTCACTGGGGCATCAAAGTCATCGGTGACGGCAAGAACGATCCCGGTGGGGCTCTCAAGCTATTCCTTGCCAAATTAGAGCAGGAAATTCGCGGACCATTAGAGGCGAAGGATCAAGCTCAGCAGCCATTCAAACGAGCCTAAAAATAAGCCCAAAACTTAGTCGAGACCCTGGAACTCCGTCGTGGCGGGCGCCAGTTCGCGCGACGGGCGGTTTCAGGTGATAAAAATGAATAGAAGACATATCATAACGGGTTTAGCTGCTGCGCCTTTTTACCGGGCGCCAGCGCTGCTTTGGCCCAACCAGCTGCGGTATACTCTGGCAAGATCGACGCTTTGATGTGCGGTGATTTCGCGACGGCTACGAGCAAGGTCGCAATGCAAGGAAGCAGTAACCGCATGGTGAAGACCTTCGCGGAACTTGAGATTGCTGAACAGGCGGCTGTCGCCAAAGCGTTCGGATTCAGACCGGGTACTGCCGGATTGAACAAGCGGCACGCGACATTGCTAGCGTCCTAAAAAGCATGCGGGGGCGAGAGTTCGACTGCATGTTTATCAATGGCCAGATCGCCGGCCACGAAGAGCTGCTTTCCATCCATAAGCGCTATGCTCGTAGTGGTGCTGACCCCATGGCGCGCGGCGCTTCGCTTGTAGGGGTCACCGGTATCGAATGCCACCTTGTCATGCTGAACACCATCAAAAGCATGCTGAGCTGAACGTTTCGCCGGTCGGTGCGCATTGTGCGCGTCCGACCGGTTCCGATGGGCGCGGCACGCAGCTAATCATAGCTGGAGATCCACAAGACGTGCGGGATTTTCTCGCGGAGGGAAATAGAGTGACGAGCTACAACAAATTCGGCCGCCCAGCGTCCCCTTCAGAGCGGTCAAAAGCCGGCGTCGGGGACACTGAACCTCCGGTCGTGCGACGCGGTGCTGTCAAAGTCATTGCTTGGATGGCGTTGACAGCCTTTGTCCTTTACGGGGTCTTGGCTGTTGCCGTCATTGTGATGGGAGCTTAGCCCCCGGAACTAATTTGCTAACGCGCTCGGTTGCTCAGAACCATGAACTCCAATGGTTGTCCGCCCCGAAGAGAAATCTAAATGCGCAGGGGCGATGACGGTTTGCGATCTCAAGCAGATTGTTGAGCCGTCTATTCTGGTTGGTGATCTTCATCAGCTTACTTCTTCGAGCGCCAGTCCTTCCGATTGAAGACGCCACATCTGGTCGAAGGCACCACCGCGTGCGCGCAGATCCCGTGGTGATCCATCCTCCAAGATATGGCCGTTGTCGATCACGATGATCCGATCGAAACTGGCAACCGTCGATAGCCGGTGTGCTACGGCTAATACCGTCTTGTCCCGCATGACTTCGACCAAAGAGCGCTGGATCGCCAGCTCGCTTTCCGAATCGAGCGCCGACGTCGCCTCGTCAAGCACGATGATAGGAGCTTCCTTCAGAAACGCGCGGGCGATACCTATGCGCTGGCGCTGGCCGCCGGACAGCTTGGCCCCGCGCTCACCAACGAGTGTGTCATACCCGTCGCTCAGAAACCTGATGAATGTGTCGCAATGTGCGGCGCGTGCGGCCGCATAAACCTCCTCGTCGCTCGCCCCCGGCCGGCCAAACCGGATGTTTTCCATGACGCTGCGGTGGAAGAGGCTGATTTCCTGCGGTACGACAGCGAGCGAGCGCCTGAGACTGTCCTGGGTGATCTCATCGATTGGATGGCCGTCGATCAGGATCTGCCCGGCCTCAAGATCGTAGAGGCGTTGCAGAAGGTGAACCAACGTCGATTTGCCGGCACCTGACGGTCCGACGATGCCAACCTTCTGTCCTGCGGGAATTTCAAGGCTGATGTCTTTCAGCGCGCAGCTGCCGGCGCGGTAGGAAAAGGAGACATTCTTCAAGCTCAGCGCTCCTTTAGACGCCGTCACGACCGGGGCGCCCGGATGATCAACGACCGTCTGGCGCTGGCCGATCACCGCAAGCGTGTCGGCAATGAAACCGATCTGCTGAACCATGTCGACCAAAGACATGGCCATGTCGCGGGAACCGTGAAGGATCCGGAAGGTCAGTGCGCTTACAACAACGACTTCGCCGGGAGTGATTTGCGAACGGCTCCACAGCGTTAAAGCCCAAGCGAGCATCGAGCCAGCCATGATCCAAAGGGCGATGTCATGGATGACACGGGCTTTTTCCGTGTACATCCAGCTCTTCTTCTGAATCCGTGCCTCTGCCTCGAACTTGGTTTTGAGCCGTGACCACTCCCGCCGTCGTGCGGAAAAAGCTTTGACCGACCACATGTTGGAGATCACGTCGACCAGGTCGCCCGCAACTTCGTTTGCTTTCGCGGCGAAATCGCGGTGCAGCGGGCGGCCACGTTCCCCGAAAACGATAAGACCCGCCATGATGACGATTACGGCTACGCCAAGCGCCACCATCATCTTCCAGTCAACCGTGCAGAAGACGATCAGCGCGCCGATGAAGTCCACGCAGATTGGCAGGATACGCCAAGCCACCGTGTTGGTGAGACCCCCGAAATGCCCCGCCACAGAGGTAATTCGGTGGCCCAAAGACCCCGCCAGATTATCGGCAAAGTATCGGATTGATTGACCGCTCAGATAGTGGAAGAGGTCGAGGCGAATCGAAACGCCGACCCCGACCGTCGTCCGGCAGCCGAGCCACCCGCTTAGCCGCCATAGAACGCTTTCCGCCGCAATGAGGCCGATAAAGAAACCGAGCGCCCACCAAGCATCGGCGCCGTTGCGGGGGCCGGCCATGGCATCCACAAGTATCTTCATCACATACTGCACCCCTACGCTACAGGCCGCGGCGCTGGAAACGAGCAGGAGAAGTGCGATGAAGCTGGGGGCCCAGCTCTTCACATAGTGCCAAATGAAGATTTCGGGACCATGTACGAAGGAGGGTGCCTCATTCTCGTCCGTATGCAGGATTTCTTTATGAAAATGCATGGTCTGGTCCGTCAACAATCGAAAGGTGGGAAGAAGATCGCCCATTGAAACGCAAGCTCTCGCGGCGAATTTCTGCCGCAAGCGGCTCATAGAGTGAACGATTTCCGCCGGGACCCGCCATGCCGATCACGCCGGTTTCGCAGATACGATCGTTGTCCCAGCCGGGATAAGCAGTTACCGGATAGAGGCAGATTCCTTTGACCGGGGCACCTCTGTGCATCGCCTCTTCTACTTGGGTGGAGATATAGTGCAGCCATCCAGGGCGCGACGATGCTTCCGCTCCGGTCTCGGCGACGAATACGGGCAGATCAAACCGCTCATGCGTCTCAACGACCATGTCGGCAAAAGATTTGAAGTGATGGTGTCCGAAGGGGATGCCCGGACCAAAATGGTACCACTGATTGGTCGGATAGAAATTCATACCCACGACATCGATGACACGCGGATGACCGCCCAGTTGTGGCTCCTGTTTACCGAGGAGCATGTCCACTGCTTCGAACTGATAGAGCCTGTGCCTTTCCGCCTCGGCGATATCGGTGATTGCCTCCGAACCCGTCGTAATGTTGACCGATGGTTCGGCAACGATGATGCAGGCATCCGGATCAACTTCACGAATGGCGTCAGAGGCGGCAATGAAGGCCCGGACGAGTTGGCGCTTCAGCTCGGCGCCCCGCGCGACGGCGCAGGGGTTCATGTAGCCCACCTGTCCGCCGCCCCATGCCCAGAAGGAGATTTCATTGATTGGGCAATAAGACCGCCGGCCGGAAATTTCCCCAGAGATGACTTCCGCGGCGACACGCGAAAAGTTTGCGAAACGCTCAACGAAAGATGGCGACCAGATGTCGAGCCCGTTTGGCCAACCATAGTGGCAGAGATCCCAGATCACTTCCGTCCCAGTCTGTGCGGCCGCTCGGATCATCGGTAGCGATGTCGACCAGTCGTAGCGATGTGGCCGGCGCTCGATCAAATGCCAGCGAAGGCCATCACGCACGCTCATGATCCCGAGCCCTTGAAGCTGTTGGTAATCGCGCTCGGCAAGCTCGTCGTGCCGGGTCGCAGCGAGCATATCCACGCGCCGCCCATCCTTTCGCTTATGGGTGGAACACTCGAACCCTCCCATCAAGAAGCTCTTAAACATTGGTCGCTCCCGGCTTGATTAAGTTCGCAGCGAGGCAGGCAGATTCGCCGTGGGCTCAGTCACAATCCGAGTGGCTTTTCTGGGAAGTCGCTCCTCGATCCGCCGGAATGTCGCAAGCGCCTGGCCCACTACCTGATCCATGTTATAGTACTTGTAGGTCGCGAGCCGGCCCACGAACCAGACATCCGGCGTCTGGCGGGCTAGTGCTTCGTACTGCCGATATCGTTCCGCATTTTCTTCTCTGGGGATCGGATAGTATGGGTCGCCGTCCGCGCTCGGATGTTCGTACGTCAGGCTGGTCTTGGCATGTTCCTGGCCGGTCAGGTGCTTGTACTCGGTGATGCGGGTGTAGTCCTCCGTCATCGGGTAGTTCACGACGCCGACGGGCTGGTGCCACGGTTTGTCGAGGGTCACGTGCTCGAAACTGAGGGACCGGTAGGGCAGGCGCCCAAAGCAATACTGAAAATATTCGTCGATTGGACCGGTGAAGACAAGGCGCCCGTAAGCCTGCGTCTGGCGTATCTCGTTGAAATCGACCCCAAGGCGGACGTCAATATTCGGATGCGACAGCATCCGTTTGAACATAGCGGTATAGCCTTCCAGCGGCATGAACTGGAACGCATCGGTGAAATATCGGTCGTCGTCATCGGTGCGTGTCGGCACCCGTGCTGTGACGGATTTGTCGAGCTGTGAGGGATCGACGCCCCATTGTTTCCGGGTATAGCCGCGGAAAAACTTTTCGTAGAGTTCGCGTCCGACGACACTGACGACGACATCCTCCGATGTCCGGATATTGCCGACGGGCTCGGCGCGCTGCTGAAGCCATGCCCCAAGTTGTTCCGACGTCAGGTCAAGGTCATACAGACTATTGATTGTGGTGCGGTTGATAGGGATCGGCACCTGCTTACCGTCTACTTGGGCCAACACCCGGTGGCTGTAAGGCCTCCACTCGGTAAACTGCGACAGATGATCGAAGATCTGCTGCGAGTTGGTGTGGAAAATGTGAGGGCCGTATTTGTGAACGAGGATGCCTGCCTCATCCAGATGATCATAGGCATTACCTCCGGTATGAGGCCTGCGATCCACCAGAAGAACGGAATCTCCGCGCTCCGAAGCAAGCCGTTCTGCTAAGACACTTCCGGCGAAACCCGCGCCGACGATCAGCCAGTCATACATAGGCCGCCTCCTGCGCTTCAATGAGGTTCCGTGTGTTGGGCCTTGCCATGTGGGCCTGCATCGCTGCCCAGGTCTGATCCCAGGAGTTCTGCGCGAGGAATTCGTCCGCTCGCGAAAGCCAATGCTCCTTTGGGCGATCGAGGAGAAGTGCCGTTCGAGCGCAAAGGTCCTCCGCCCCGTCGATAATCTCCACCAGCCCAAGATCGCCATAGGGACGCACGACGTCGCGGATCATCGTCGAGAGAACCGGCAGGCCGGCTGCCAGAAACTCGGGAGTTTTGGTCGGGCTGATGAACCGGGTCGCGTCGTTAAGCGCGAAAGGCATGAGCCCGATGTCCCAATGCGCAAGATAAGCCGGAAGCTCCTTGTAGCTCTTCGGGCCGAGCCAATGGATGTTGTCGCGGCAGGGAAGGATGCGCGGATCAACCTTGACGACTGGCCCAATCATGACGAACTGCCAGTCGGGCCTCATATCTGCCGCCTGGAACAAAAGATCGATATCCATCCGTTCGTCGATCACCCCGAAAAAGCCGATTCGTGGATGAGGGATCGCTGCTTGATCCGGGGGATCACCGTCGGCTTGGCGGGCCTTGTTAAAGTGAGAGGCATCGATACTGGACGGAAAGGGATGAATGTTTCTGTGACGGTCCTTCTTCGCCTCATAGAGGCTCTGGCCGCCGGTGAACACGATATCGCTGATCGAAAACATTTCGTTTTCGAGCGCGATGACTTCTGGTGGCGCTCCGTCGAAGGCTGACAGTTCGTCCATATTGTCATAGACGATCAGATCGGCGCTAAGCCAACGGCTGAACTCAAGGGCCATCGGAGTATAGTACCAAAGTACCGAAGGAGGTCTTCTCAGGTCGGAAAGAAAGCCTTCGAGCAGTTGGGCTTGGATCGCGGCCGCGTCTATCTGTCGCCCTTGCGGAAGATGAGGAACGACGATCTCGACACCTTCGTCGCTCGTTGACCGATGAAGCCAGGCAGCAGGGACGTCTTCAAATACCGGCTCTTCCCAGTAGTAGACGTCATAGGTGCGTGTGGCACGCGTCAGAAGGTGTTGAGGGCGCTGGAAGACGAAATTCCAACGAAGGTGAGAGAAGCACAGAAAAATCTCGCGCGAGCTATGTCCGCGCGGCTTCGTGAGCAGCGAAACGTTCATGTCGTCTCCGTCGTGGGATAGAGCTGAAGTGGGCAGAAGGCTCGTTGTGGGCAAGTAAAAGATTGGCCGCAACGACTCGAAATGAGTTTCCCGTTGGTATCGACGCCGCGAACAGCTTAGGCGAACGAAAGTTCGTTCTTAGGAAAAAAAATATCGATGCCGCTTGGGCGGACCGTCGCCTCGTATTTCCTGAAGGCGCTTTTCCGCAATGATAAGGAGGAACTTTTGCCTGACACCAAGGTTTGCAGCGCCCACATACGGAGGCTACGACGTGGAACAAGTTGTACGACCCACACCTACATCAACAGATGACTTTCATGACCTTGCTCAGCAGGTCGGCGCCTTATGCTACCGTCGAACTCGGAATGGCCCCGAAATGTTGCTCATTACGACCCGTGGAACCGGAAAGTGGATGATCCCGAAAGGATGGTTGATTGATGGTCTCACCGAGCGAGAAGTCGCGGAGCGACAGGCTTGGGAAGAGGCCGGAATAGTCGGGCGGGCAAAGAAGCGCGCTTTCGCTTCCTTCTCGTATATCAAGATTGTTGGCAAAGATCGAAAACTACCGGCTCGCGTACGCGTCTTCCTTTTAAGGGTTAGGCGTCAGCGAAATCACTACCCGGAGATGAGCCAGCGCCGATTAGCCTGGCTTTCGCCACAAGAGGCGGTAGCTCGAGTCAAGGAAACGGAACTGAAGCGGATCCTGATCCTTGGGGGCAAAATTCTAAATGAAGCTAACCCCTGACGTGCGGCGACCGCTAATGCAGCCGGCGACTCTCATGTCTTCATCGGAGAGGCAGTCCAGCTTTCCAGAACGCTTAGTCGAAAAAGATCACGATCTTCCTTGCGCACGACAATCTGGGTGAAACCGTTCTGCCGACCGTAAACATCCTCGAGCTGTCTGAAGACCAATCTCGCGTGAGCTATGGCCGTATCATCATCCAAGAGATTGATCGGAACCTTTACCGGCCATGGCGCGTCGATGGAGGTTATCTCGAACATTTACGTCACAGCCATTTTACCCTTCCGCGATCGTTCGCCGCGTTGTTGGCGCCCGCGAACTGCGGCAGGTGGGAGAAGTTCGCGAAGCTTGGAGACTTTGCGGTCATCGAAGAGTGCGCGACGTGGCTAAAGCTTCGGCCGCCATGGCACGAGCAAAAGAGTGTGCAGTTCATCCGCTCTAGGCGGAACTTTCTTCAGCTCAGGGACCGGCTCGCCTCTCTCGCGGCCTTTTCGAAATCGCGACGTGCTTGCTCCGGCGTGATGCGATCTTCGAGTGCCGCTTTGCAAGAGATTTTTGCTTTGATGAACGGAGCGCCGGCCATCGTCGGCCAACCTTCGGATAGTAGGGCCAGAGCTTCGAACGGGCCAGCGACCTCGCGACGCGCAAAACCGGGCAGCGCGACGACGACAGGCTCTTCCCAATCTGTGGTGACCATGGGCGGTTCCTTAATTAATCCCGATATGGGTCCTATCCTGATTATCTGCTTTCTCACCCGCTGTACGCTGATGTCCGCTCCCGGACGAAGCGGTCTGGCCGAGGTGCCTTGTGCAGGCCTCAAACAAACGTGTCAGCGAGATCCTCTGAAATCGCCCTCATTCATTTCTGACGGATCGTAATTCAGATCCCATTCCTTGACGGGTTTATGCCCCGGCGGTGTCTTATGGGCCGTGGCGTCCTCAGAACCGGTGATTACCGTGGGCTTGGCGCTTGCGACACCCGTGGACTTCGGATCCGCCTGCGACTTGGCATATTGTCCTTTCGCATCCGCTTCTGGATTACTCATATCAATCTCCCTTCGTTTTGCCGGCGTCGGTCATCTTCTCCCGTGAGGGATCGGCGGTGTTTTCTCCAACCGCATCACGATCTTTGTCGGGGTCACTACTGCCGGCAAATAGCCGCGCGGTCTCGTTTCTTCGGGTCCCTCCCATCGGGGTGACTGATCGGTGGTACCAGCCGCACCGGGCCTTGGCTCGTGATCGCCATTTCAGATCCTCCTGTTGAGGTGGATCGAACAGGCAAGCCTCACGGGAGTTCCCTTCGTTCTCGATGGATTTGCTTCAAATTGAAAAATTCAAAGATCCCGGAACTTTGCATATTCCGGCGAGTTAGCGGCGCCAATCCAAAGGAGTTCAATATGGCAAACGCTGATCGAAAGCACATCGGTTCAGGATCGCACGGCAAAGGGGACGGTACAGGGACGATGACCGAGCTCGACCCGGATGTGCTCCCAGAAAACATGGTGCTTTCCAACCGCGACAAGGCGCAGCACTCGCGCGAACGAGGATTGGACGGCAAGGCAATCCAAACTGAACAGCTTCATGATCATGAAGCCAACAAAGATCCAGCTTGATAGGTGAAGACATGAGCAGCAGACTTCCACCCGTTCCAGACGAGAATCGCAGCCCGAAGGGGACCGGTTCGTCGCCAGACCAGCCCGCCAATCTGAAATCCCCGAAAGATCCGGCGGACAATCCCGATAAGATGGGGCAGCAAGGCAACAGCAAGGTCAACACGACTCATCAGGGTTATCAGCAGGACCGGTAGACCGTGCCTCATACAGCCGGCGCGCGCGAGCCATGGAAAGAAAGGGGTTGGGATCGGCGAAAGGGGGAACCAGAACCTACGTTCTGAAACAGGCCTCCGGTGTCGCACTAGGGATCTTGACCCGTTACATGATAGGGGTCGGGACTGATTAGCGCTTCTTGGCTCCATACCATTGAAGCCGGAGCATCGACGCCTCATTGGCGCACGAGCATCGACCGATTGGTTATAGGGCTGAGATGAAGGCATGGCATCTCGGAAACATGATCATCTCGCGCGAGCTGTTCAGTGCTGTAAAACTTTCAACTTCGTCCTGAAAGTGTGCGCAAAAGAAAGTGGATCATTGGTTCCTGACCTTGAACCGGGCCGGCGAGACGACGACCCTTTGCGACGATACTGTCGATCGAAGCGAGCCCGGTGCGTTGCGCTTGCGTTCTGACAAGGCCTTTTGAGGGCCAATCCACTGACAGCAACCTGTTGTTCCTATATCTCCCACGCGATCTTTACGCGGACATTTCAGGAGAGCTTGACGAACTGCGAGACGTTGCATTGTCCGGACCAATGATTGGGCTGCTGTCGGATTTTCTTCTGTCATTAGAACGGCGATTGCCGACGCTGACAGAAGCTGAAGTCAGCGCCACCGCCTCGGCGCTCAAGGCGATGGTTTCCGCTTGCCTGGTGCCACACGGGAAAAACGATCGGCATTTGGCCGCGGATGCTGTCAATGAGGCACTCGCTGATCGCGTCAAACGCTACATAGGCCAAAACCTCAGCCTGCCGAATCTGGGGCCAGAGCATATTTGCGCAACTCTGGGCCTTTCGCGCTCAAAGCTTTACCGGCATTTCGAAGCTTCAGGGGGTGTGGTGCGCGAGATCAGGCAGCAACGTCTGCTCGCCAGCAAGGCAGCGCTTGCTGACCGTGCCGATACACGACCGATCCATCGTATAGCGGAAGATTGTGGATTTGCCTCGGCTGAGGACTTCTCAAAGGCTTTCCGACACCAGTTCGGTTTAACCCCAGGCGATCTGCGCAGGCTTGCAGACCGCAACCATGAAACGATTGTATCGCCCCAGACGCCCGACTTCGGGCGATGATTGCTGGAGTTGGGCTGTTGATTCGGGACTTGCAGACAAGATTCGGAAACTCTCAGACAATGGCATAAGCTAAGTTCCGGATTAGGCTGATCCCCTGTCACGTTTCGGGGATTGGCCGATGGCTCGTCGATATGAAAGTTCGGATGTGCGCGATGAGCTGGAACATATTCTGGCGCAGCCTTTTCTCGACGATCCACTCAGAAGACTGCTGATCTGCCTCGCAGATCAACGGCTTGCCGGAGAATACGACATTGCAAATCGCGATGGAGGTGTTCGGGAGAGATGCTGCCAGCGATGTACGCCACGATCCTGTGGTCCCGATCCAGATGGCTCGACTTCACGCGAAACTCGAGAATTATTACCAGCAAAGCAGCCGGACCATCTTGTTTATGATAAAGCGGCGACCCCGACCTTTCCTGGACTTTCGAACAGGCGGCAGACGGCTCAGTCCTTCAGGACGCCCGCACGTTGCGCAGCAGTCGTGAACGCAGAGCGGGCATCCTCTGGCCCGCAATTATTCTCGAAAACCTCCAAGCAAATTCTCAGCGCCTCGGAATACTCGTCGCTGTGATCCGGAGCCCAGTCGTCCATCATGACATCCGCGGCAGCTCTCATCGTCCACACTTCGACCGATCCCGCTGACGGCAGCTCGAGTTTCAGCGGAACCTGCCATGGCTCATCGTAACGATTTTCATCCGACATGGGCCGCTCCGGTTCTTCGGAGCGATTTTCCTGTTCTGGACGGAGAATACAAGAGGCCAGCACCGATAGATGCGATGTTGGCTTCCCGTTTCCGGCTTTGACTAACGCGGATCCTTTACCGCAACGTACACGACGGCATGACCGTCGTAGCGGGGCTCGAACCAGTTGCCGCCGCAATCTCGATAGGAAACACCGTTGACGACGACCGTCACACACTCAGGTGGGAGCGTGGCAATGATCGTCCCAACCGCGACGGCTGTTGCGGCGGCTCCCCACACGGCAGCAGGTCCCCAGTAGCCGGGCCAGTACGGACCAGAAGAGGCGGCGGCGGTGGTAATGGCGGGTGTGGCCCAGGATGCGGCCATCGATCGTGGAAGTAGCGATGTATTAGTCCTCGCCAACCCTGTAGATGGATGGATCCGGATGGAACTGGAAAGAATGGGATTCTGGATCATATCGGTCTCGGCCGCCTGGATCTCTGAATACACCAGTCCTGACTCGGCGAGTCGAAAAAGCTATGCAGGCAATGCGGCACTGTTACGTTCCCGCTTTTCACTCACGTAGCCGCGGCTGCCATCCATCAGGATGCGCGTGTAGGGATGCTCCACGGTGTTTTCGAGCAGTTGCTGCCTGGTGGCAATCTCGACAAAACCGCCGCTCTGCATGATCGCAACCCTGTCGCAGAGATGCGCGACGACCGCAAGGTCGTGGCTGACGAGGATATAGGTCAGTTTCTCCCGTTCCCGCAGGTCTTTGAGCAAGTTCAGAATTTCGGCCTGGATGGAGACGTCGAGTGCGGAAGTCGGCTCGTCGAGCAGCAGGATCTTTGGTTCGAGAATGAGGGCGCGAGCGATCGCCACGCGCTGCCGCTGACCGCCGGAAAGCTGGTGCGGATAACGGTAGCGGAACTTCAGCGGCAGGCCGACATCGGTCAGCACTTTTTCGATACGCTCCTGCCGACGGTCCTTGCCGTGGATTTCCAGAGGCTCCAGCAGGGTCCGGCCAATCGTATGGCGCGGATGGATGGAGCCGAACGGGTCCTGAAACACCAATTGCTGTTTTGCCAGCTGGGCACGGGTGCGCTTCTGGCCGATGGTCTCGCCCTCTATTTCGATCGAGCCAGTCCATTGTTTGTTGCGGCCGGCAAGCGCGCCCAGAATGGTGGACTTGCCGCAACCGCTTTCCCCAACGAGGCCGAAGGTTTCACCTTTCTGCGCCTCGAAAGACACGTCCTTGACAACCTTCAGGGCAGTGTCGCCATGTCCGTAGGAAACGGCCAGATGTTGGGCCTTGATCATGGTCATGTTCAGTTCTCCAGCCATGCCGGGTCGCGACGCAGAACTTCCAGCCTGTCCTTGGGACGATCGAGGCTTGGAAGGGCGTTCAAAAGACCGCGGGTATAAGGATGTTGCGCCTGATCGAGATCGGCTGCGGTGATCGTTTCGACGACACGACCGGCATACATGATGATAACGCGGTCGCAGAAACTGCGCACCAGATTGAGATCGTGGCTGATGAAAATCAGGCCGATATTGCGCTCCACCACGAGGTCGTCGAGGATCGTCAGAACCTGCTGGCGCACCGTCACGTCGAGCGCGGAGGTCGGCTCGTCGGCGATGATCAGCGATGGCTGGGCGATCAGCATCATCGAGATCATGATGCGCTGGCCCATGCCGCCAGAAACTTCATGCGGATAAAGATCGAACACACGCTCCGGATCGCGAATGTTGACACGTTCCAGCATGGCAAGCGTGCGGTTGCGCGCTTCCTGCCGTGTAGCGCGTTCGTGCAGGATCACCGTTTCGGAAATCTGCTCGCCAACGGTCATCACCGGGTTCAGCGAATATTTCGGATCCTGCAGGATCATGGCGATGCGCCGTCCGCGAATGGAGCGCATCTCCTCTTCGCTTGCCGTCATCAGGTCGACATCCTCGAACTGCATGCGGTTGGCTTTGACGATGGCCTGCGGCGGCTGAAGGCGCATGATGGCGCGGCCCGTCGTGCTCTTGCCTGAACCGGATTCACCGATAATGCCCACTTTTTCGCGGCCAACGGTGAAGGATACGTCATGCACGGCGGTGGTAACGCCGGTGAGGGTCGGAAACTCGACGGACATGTTTTCGACCGTCAGAATGGTATCGGATGTATTAGCCATTGCGGGGGTCCATGATGTCGCGCAGCCCGTCGCCGAGCAGGTTAAAGGCCAGGCTGACGGTCAGGATTGCAATGCCTGGAACCGTTGTCAGCCACCATGCGTCGAGAAGGTATTGACGGCCGGAAGCAGCCATTGCGCCCCATTCAGCCATTGGCGGCTGTGCGCCAAGCCCAAGGAAGCCAAGGCCGGCGGCCGTCAGGATGATGCTTGACATGTTGAGGGTCAGTCGCACGATGATGGAAGGCGCGCAGAGCGGCACGATATGGCGCAGCAGGATGCGTCCCGTACCGGCGCCCTGAAGTTCGGCGGCGATGACGAAATCGGCATGGCGGAATGTCAGCGTTTCGGCTCGCGCTAGACGCGCAATCGGCGGCCAGACGGTAAGCGCGATGGCGATGACGGCGTTTTCGATGCCGGGGCCGAGAGCTGCCGAAAACGCCAGCGCCAGAACAAGGCTCGGGAAGGAGAGGAAGATGTCGGTAATGCGCATCAGCACGACATCCACCCAGCCGCCGAGGTAACCGGCCGTTGCCCCGATCACAAAGCCGATGGGGGCGACGATGATCGTCACCAGAATGGTGATGTAGAGCGTGGTTCGCGCGCCATAGACGAGCCGTGAAAAGACGTCGCGTCCGAATTCGTCGGTGCCGAACCAGTGAGCGGCTGACGGTGCCTGTAGCGCCTTTAGGAAGTCCTGCGCAAACGGATCATGAACCGCGATGACCGGCGCCAATGCGGCGACGATGATCAACAGTAGGACAATGGCGAACCCAGCGAAAGCAAGCGGATTTGCGATCAGGCTGCGCCAGCCAAGATAGACGCTGTGCAGACGTGCCTGTCGAGACGACGTGAAGTCCTCGCTGATCAGCCAGTCGTGCAGGTTTGAAAAAGTACCGGACTTGGCCATTAGCGGGTCCTCGGATCGATGAAGCGATAAACGATGTCGGAGAGCAGGTTGATGGCGATCGAGATGATGCCGATCAAAAGAACGCTTCCGAGCACGGCGTTCATGTCGGCGAAGAAGAGAGCCGATGTGAGGTAGGAGCCGAGGCCGGGCCAGGCAAAAACTGTTTCGATCAGAACAGTGCCATCGAGTAAGCCGCAATAGGCAAGCGCGATCACTGTCAGAAGCTGGACGCGGATATTGCGAAACGCATGGCGCCAGATGATCGGTCTCTGCCCTAGGCCTTTGGCACGCGCCGTCAGAATGTACTCATGACGAAGCTGCTCCAGCATGAAGCTGCGCGTCATACGGCTGAGATAGGCCATCGACGCGTAACCGAGGATGACGGCCGGTGCGATGATGTGGTGAACCGCGCTCCAGAAGACGTTCCAGTGACCGCCCAATGCGGAATCGATCAGGATGAAATTGGTACGCGCTTGCACGATGCCTTCGTCATAAAGATAGACGCGACCACCTGGCGGGATTGCTCCCAGGTAGGCGTAGAAGACAAGGATAACGACGGTGCCGAGCCAGAAGATCGGAGTCGAATAACCTAAAAGACCAACCACGCGGGCGAGATGGTCAACCCACGTTCCTTTGCGCACTGCCGCAACGACACCGAGCGGGATGCCGAGGCCAGCGCCGATGATCGTCGCGAGTGTGGCCAGCTCGATGGTTGCCGGGAAGACGCGGGCAAGGTCTTTCGAAACGGCTTGTTTGGTTATGATCGACTGGCCGAAATCCAGATGTACCACGTCACTCAGATAATTGCCGAACTGTACATAGATCGGCCGGTCGAGGCCCATCTCCTTGTAAACGCGATCGTAAGTCGCTTGGTCGGCCTGATCGCCGATGACGGCAATCACGGGATCGGCCGGAACCATGCGGCCCACCGTAAAGGTGATCATCATCAGCCCAAGCAGCGTTGTCAGGATCACGACAAAGGATGTTGCGATCTTTGCCGCAGCTTTAGGAAACGGCGATTTCCTGCTCGGCGGGGCATCGGAGGTTTGGGTAATGCTCATGCCACTGTCCTTGAAGTTTTTGTCGTCACTCGCCCTTGGTCACGGTGTCCCAGCGGGTGAGCCAGGTCGGGTGCCCGACATAACCTTTCACCTCGTTGCGGACCGCTTTCGGGTCGGTGCGTTGAAATGATGTGACGAGTGCCGGCGAAGACCGCAGATAGGCTTCGTTGATCCGCGCATAAAGCTCATCGCGCTTTTCCTGATCGGTCTCGTGCGCCGCTGCGGTGACCATGCTCTGGATGTCCTTGGGCACATCCCAGGCCGAGCGCCACGCGACGAGACCCGCCAGCTTGGCGTTGTCTGCATTATTGGCATTCGTGGCGTAGGATTGCAGGACGGCGTGGGGATCGGGCAGGCGTTCGCCCGTTCGCGAGGAGAACAGTTCGAACTGGCGAGCCCGGAACTTGCCGATCTGGTCGCCGATCTGAAGGTCGAGCTTGATGCCTGCCTTGGCGGCGGTGTTTTGAAGAGAAATTCCGACCTCGGATTCCGGCGTGCCGGGCTGCGCGAAATAGACCTTGGAGAAACCTTCCGGATAACCCGCCTCCGCAAGCAGCTGCTTCGCCTTGTCGATATCCAGCTTGTAAGGCATGTCGGCGGAAGCGCCCGGCAGTCCGCCCGGAATGATGGTCTGCTGCTTGATCCCGTAATATTTCATCACCGAACCGGCGAGGCCGTCATAATCGATCAGGTAGCGGAAGGCTTCGCGCACCTTGGGGTTCGATAGGATCTCGTCTTTCTGGTTCAGGGCCAGATAGTAGAAACCGAAACCCGGCACCTTCTGGACTGTCACCTTCCCATCTCTTTCGAGGCCGGAAAGATCCGTGGATGACAGGCGCGTTGCCACGTCCACGTCTCCGGCGTCGATCTGCAGGCGTTGGGCCGAGGATTCCGGCACGTGTCCCATGTAGACACGCTTCATGGCGGGCTCGCCCTTCCAGTAATCCGTGAACGCGTCGGCGATCAGCAACTGGTTGGACCGCCAGGTGACGAGCGAATAAGGCCCCGATCCGGCATCTGCCGTCTGAAGATAGTTCCGCGCCCAGTCGCCATCCTTCTCCTTGCTGGCAAGGAATTTGCTGTCGACAATAGACGTGGAATAGCTGGCCAGCGAATAAAGGATGAGGTTGGGATTCCACACCTCGGGCGTCACGAGAACGAGCGTCTGATCATCCGTTGCCCGGATAAGCTGGTCGACATTCTTGGCCGAAAACCCCCATTGGCGCAGATCGGTAGATGGCGCCAGGCCGAGCTTGACCAGCCGATGCAGCGACCATTCCACATCCCGTGCCGTAACAGGATTGCCCGAATGGAAGGTGACGCCCTGCCGGATCTTGAACGTGAACGTCTTTCCATCGTCGGAAATCGCCCAGCTCTCAGCCAAAGAAGGCAGCGGCTTCGTGATGTCGTCCGGCGGCAGCGAGATCAGGCGATCATAGAGGTTCGCGACAACCTCTGCGGCTTCCAGCTGGTTGATCTCATGCGGGTCGAGACCGCGCATAGTCGTCATCATGATGGCGATAACCAACTGGTCTTTCGGGGTCGCGGCCGCGGCGGGATCCAGTGCCGCGAGCGTGACAGCGCATGCCATCAATGCGCGTTTGAGCGTCTTCATATCAGCCTCCCAAGGCTCCTCAACCTCGCCATACCGGAAATTCTTTCTCGACATGGATTTCAAATCTGATATACCAGATTTCATAATAATTGATCCTCGTCAACGGATTTTCGACAAGATGGCGACAGCTACCCTCCCTCCCTCAGGCGATGCCGAGTTCGAAAAGATCGACGCCAGCTTCCAGATGACGGTGCGCGATCACGTGCATCGCGCTATGCGCAGCGCAATCATTTCCGGGCGTTTTGCTTCGGGTCAGAAAATCAATGAACGAAATCTCGCGGAGCAGTTCGGGGTAAGTACGACTCCAATTAAGGAGGCTCTGCGCCAGCTTGAAACGGAAGGTCTGGTAGAGGCTCTCCCGCGGCGCGGTGTCGTCATCAGGTTCAGCAGTTCATGGGCGGAGGAGATGATCCTTGCGCGTGCCGCACTGGAGTCGATGATCGCCCATCTTGCAGCAAAACGCGTCGACGAGAAGGGCAGGGCGGAGCTTCAGTTGATCGCCAACCAAATGAAAGAAGCAACCATATCGGGGGACGCGGATAGCTTGATCACTCTCAACGAGAGGTTCCACGATCACATCCATCGGAGCTCGAAGTGCGGTTATCTCGCCAAGCTGATCGAGCGCCAGCAATTTTATGACGCGAGTATCCGGCGGGTCATCCATCTGGATCCGACCGAACGACAAAAGGCGCTCGACGAACATGTCGCCATTGCGGATGCGATCGCCGCAGGAGATGCGGATGGGGCGGAGCGCACCATGCGTGATCACGTTGTCCGGTCCGGCGACACGTATCTCAGCATTATTTTCAGGAAAGAGGGAGAAATCTGACGTGATTGATAAACTTCAGACCGTGAGGAAGGCACTGACCGGGATCTCTGGCGTGCCGGTTACACCCTACAAGGGCGATGGCTCGGTCGATACCGGGAAACTGGAAACGCTCATCAAGGGGCTTGCCCGCGCCAAGGTGCATAACCTGATGGCCGCCGGAAATACGGGCGAGTTCTTTACGTTGACCATGGATGAAGTCCGCGAAGTGCACGCGGTCACCATCGAGGCTGCGGCCGGCAACGCGCTCGTTAGCGCTGCTGTCGGTCGGTCGCTGACGGAGGCCAAGGCGCTGGCCAGGGACGCCATTGCCGCCGGCGCTGACGCGATCATGGGCCACCATCCGATGGATCCGTTTGCAGGGCCGTCCTATCAGGCCGGTTATTTCCTTGAACTTGCCGATTTCTCGACCGTTCCCGTAATTGCCTATGTGCGCAACGACAGTTTTTCCGTTGCGGATTTCCGCAGGCTGGCGCTGCATCCGAACATCGCGGGCATCAAGTTTGCTTCTTCCAATCTCATGCTCCTTGCCGAAGTCATCCGGGCGACCGCCGACGCGCCCGCCATCTGGGTCTGCGGCCTTGCCGAAGGCTGGGCGCCAGCTTTCTACGCCATGGGAGCGAGAGGCTTCACGTCCGGCCTCGTCAATGTTTTCCCCGACCGTTCGCACGCCATCCACAAAGCGCTCGAGAACGGAAATTATCCGGCCGCGCGCGCTCTGATCGATCCGATCGCCGGGTTTGAGGCATTGCGCACGAAATACAATAACGGTGCCAACGTCACCGTCGTTAAGGAAGCACTCGGCATGCTCGGCAATGATGTCGGGCCAGTGCGTGTACCCGGTGTCGTGGCGCTGAATGACGAAGAACGCACGACGCTCCGCGCGATCGTCGAACGCGTTAAAGACGAAGCGCTGGCCGCCTGATCGGAGACAAGACGTGCATATTACCGGTATCAAGACCTACATGCAGCGCGTGGACGATCGCCCGCGCCTGCTGTTGAAAATCGAGACGAGCGAAGGAATTTCCGGCTGGGGCGAGTGCTATGATCACGGCCCGGACTGGGCGCTTCCGCCGCTTCTCGACTATCTCTTTCATCAAATCGAGGGCGAGGATCCGCGCCGTGTCGAATTCCTCGTTCTGAAACTTAACCAGCAATGCCGGTTTCCTCCCGGGGCCCTCGGTCTTGCCGCGATTTCAGCGATCGATCACGCATTGTGGGATATCGCCGGCAAGGCTGCGGGGCTGCCCGTCTATATGCTACTGGGCGGCAGTGTGCGAGATCGGGTACGGATCTATTGCGGTGTCTATACCGCGCCGGATCCCGAACAGGTGCTCGAACAGACGCAAAAGCTCAACGAGGATTACGGTTACACGGCCTTCAAGCTCAGCCCCTATCGCCGCGATCTTCATTTCGGTCGCTGGGGCGAACTGGTGAAGGAGACGGGGGATTGGTTCGGACGCATCCGCGAGATCACGCCATCGCATTTTGAGTTCGCATTCGATGCGCATGCCAAGATTTTCGAGCCATACAAGGCGATCCAGCTTGCCGCCGCCATCGCGCCCAACGACCCGCTTTTCTATGAGGAGCCGATCCGGCCGGAGCATATCCCGGCATGGAAGGAGTTGAAGTCGAAGGTAAACGTACCGCTTGCCACCGGCGAGTCGCTCTACAACCGCTTCGAATTCCTCAACCTCCTTACCAATCAGGGGGCTGATATCATCCAGCCGGATATCTGCGTTGTCGGCGGCGTTTCGGAAATGCGGCGTATCGCGACGCTTGCGGAGGCCCATTACGTGACCGTCGCTCCACACAACCCGATGGGGCCTCTGGCAACAGCCGTCAACGTGCATTTCTGCGCGGCGCAGCCGAATTTCCAGGTGCTGGAATTCAAGCCGCATGTGCACGCACCTTGGGCGCTCGATCCTTATATGCCCGTCGGCGGCCATATGGAACTGCGGCCGGATCGGCCCGGCTGGGGCATCGAGATCGACGAGACGGTCCTTCAGAAGGATGATTACATTCACTGGGAACGAAAAGTAACCCGCAAGCCCGACGGCTCGACGGCGTACCCGTGATCAATAGAGATTGCCGCTTTTCGGGCGGCAATCTCGGAGCATCGCTGAGATACATCCTAGTGCGAACAATCGAACTAGTCCGCATAATCAGCTCATTTGGGGGAATTGCGGTCGTTGGTTCCGAATCCATCAAGAGCTTTGTAACCATCAACGATTAGCGGGCCCATATGGGCCTGACTTATTAGGCTCGCTCAAAGCGCTATACCGTACGGATCGCTGATCCTGCTCAGATGATGATGTAGCCGATCAATAATCGCACTGCGTGCGCCGGACCGCCTTTGCACGAGCCCGATCGGCCGAAATATGTGCGGTTCGCCAAACGGCGCCGAGACAATCGGCAAAGAGATGTTTCTCAACGCAATCCAGGGGACCGCGGACACACCAAGACCTGGATTGCGCAAGAGCCCACCGGGGCAATTGTGTCGATCTCGGACCTCGATCACCGAGCACAAGAGGTAGAAGAACCAAGTTTCCTTCCCCGGGATGACGGCTACAGGCACATTCCTATTCGCACTTGACTGAAAACGACGATCACGAGGAAAAAAGCTTCGGAGTTTTCGTGGCACTACTGGAACGAAACACGCAACGATCTATTTGGTACGTTATCAGGCAAAATGTTTGAGGGCTTGAAGCAGGGCCACCTCTCTCCAACCGAAACGAGACAGCCCGTGCATTCCGAACCCATCACCGTTCTCGTCGTCGAGGATGAGGCCCTAATCCGGCTTGCAATCGTCGACGAAATGGAAGTAGCTGGCTTTCAGGTCTTCGAGGCCGATAGTGCTGCAGCCGCAATCGCCATCATCGAACGCCATGCTGATATCCGGATGATCTTCACCGATATCGATATGCCGGGTACGATGGACGGACTAAAACTTGCAGCATTCGTTCGCGATCGTTGGCCACCCATCAAAATCATTGTCACATCAGGCAGGTTTATCCCGGGCGCAGGTGAGCTGCCGCCCGGCGTTCCTTTTGTTGCCAAGCCGTACGACTTCGAGCTCGTCATTCGGTCGATACACGCGGCAATGATCGAGTAAGGTAGCTCTGCACTGCTCACCAATTGCTGATGTAGCGGCCCGGCGTCTGGTTAACGGAGGAAGGCGAGACGCGCGTGGGAGGAGGTCGACGTCCGGCTATTCCGTCTGAAACCTTGTGGCACGCAAAGGACATTGGTCGGCCACCTTCATCTTTCCTGTAAACGCCTCGGACCACATATGCTTGAGTTTGTGACAACCTAAAGTGGCGATCGCGCTCGTCAAAAAAACTAAACGTTGACGCCGGTCCGTTTGCAGCCTATATAGCTTAAATCGATCTTTTGCTTGCCGAGCTTGTCTACGGCGTGATTGGCACCGCGTTTTAAGCGAACTTCTCTTTCAAAAATAGTCGGTTCATACCCGCGTAGCATCTGCCTCGCGGTCCCTCAATCCATGCTTTGAAAGGGTTCATCATGACCACTGGCACAGTAAAATGGTTCAATTCCACCAAGGGTTTTGGTTTTATCCAGCCCGACAACGGCGGCGCTGACGCCTTCGTTCACATTTCGGCTGTCGAGCGCGCCGGAATGCGCGAGCTCGTTGAAGGTCAGAAGATCGGCTTCGAACTTGAGCGCGACATGAAGTCGGGCAAGATGTCGGCCTGCAATCTGCAGTCCGCTTGATGATATCTGCTTCCCTTTGACCACGGATGTACTGGCATCGCCGGAAGCATTTATCAGTCTGAGGCCAGGCGGCTTGCCTGGCCTTTTTAATTTGGTCGAACGACCGACGATGGAGGAATCCATGACGGAAACATACAGCAAATCTCGCCAGCAGGCCGAACTCGACTTCGGCAACGTTCAATCCCAATTCTTTCCCAAGAACAACGCGTTGGAAGAGTTGAAGTCGGAAGAACACGCACGCGAGGCGAAGACATCACGGCTCAGAGAAGCAAGGCTTGCGAAAGAGCAGGCTGAACGGATGCCGGCAACCGCCGCACTCGTCGCCAAACGCGCCAAGGTGCGCTAACCGCGCCATCGGCGCGGCGCTCCTTGCCGCTTACCAGGTAGCCAAGACCGCTAACGATCCCATAAGGGATGCAAAACATGCCGAGCGCACCGCACTTGTTCAAGCGCGCGACTTACGGCGTGTAGAACGAGACCGTCTCAAAGTTGAGGAGCGTAATCGACGCGACGCCGATGCGGCCGAAAAGCAGGCAGCTATCGAAGCTGCTGCGTTAGCGGAAACGGAGGAGCGCGCAATCGCTGAGAGCGCAAGGATCAGACGTGTCGTTGAGGATGATGCTGCCCGGAAGGCCGCGCGCGATCGCCGCTATGCGAACCGCAAGGCTCGGCAGGCCTAATCGCCAGCAGATTAAACCGGGGCACGTCCCGGCTTGACGAAGCGACCGCTCCGGTGAGGGCCGCATTAGGAGCATGCCATGTCACCAGACAAAAACGAACTGCAGGCGATCAATACGGCTTGGCAGATTGCGATCCAGGAAATCCTGCGGATGGTGATACGCGATATGTACCACGGAAGCAGCGAAGAAGCTTTCAAAACGCATATCAAACGGATCGAAGAAGCCGCGGTCGATAGCATTCGGACGGACTTGCGGCTTCGTGGCACGGACGAGTGGACTGAGGTTTTGGTCAAAGAGCGGGCGAGCAACTTTGTTACGACGCTGCTGACATCTTTCACCTACGATCGTGCCTGATCGCCAACCCTCCAGGTAGTAAGTAATCTATGCATCCAGGTGCGGCCATCCTACCGGAACAAAAAACGGCTTGCGATCGAGCTTGAGTGCGGGAACGCACTTGGAACACCGCCACGCGTGGATCGTTTGGGTGCCGGGGCTATGAGTATCAGACCTTTCCTATCAAGCAGAGCGTACGCGCTTTTGTCTGTCGATCAGCAACCGTAAGGAACCACATCGATGATCGATAAACAGGATTTCTCCGTCAGTTCAAATGGCGACCGGTGGTCGCTTGAAAAGCATCAAGTCTCGGGTGAAACGGTGGTGGTGCACGAAGCGAACGCACCTTCAGGCGGACAGGTAACCCGCATCCCTGTGGCGGATTTTCTCAATCGCAATGTGGGCAAGCCCGAATATGCAGCCCTGCTGCAAATATTGGGTCAATCGCACCCGAGGCCGGAAAGCCAGCTCAGCGAGGATCAGGGTGAAACATCCTCGTATGCGACCGCGATGCGTTACCTCAATCTCGGTGGACGACGCCGGGCGAAGGTGGACGACAATATCGTCACCACGCGGTCGTGGGAGAATGATCCTTCCGAAGCAGAGGCTTTCTGGCAAGCAAACGTCGAAACTCTCGATGAAAGAGGTCGACGAGATGTCGCGCTTCATCTGCCAAGCATCAGCGAACGATAATCGTTCAAGGGATGGACTGACGCAGAGCCAGGAGCAACCTCTTTTCCTGGAGCCTCAGCCTAAGCATTAGCGGCGATCGAGCTTCACTCTGTAATCCGCGTAGGCCGCGATAAATGAAAATCTGGCAATCTCGGCATCGCAGCGATATCTGAGCGCACTGTTGCAGTCAGCAATCGCAGCGCGGAAAGGGGCTCCGGTCTGATGGCGAAAATTTTCATGAAGAAATTTGAGAGCCGCTCTTGGCCCAGTGATGGGCTTATCGAGCAGGCCATCTTGAACGAAGACAGCAAACTCCCACTCGAGACCGAAACCTACGGGGATTACGGAGTTCACGAGCTTCCCTTTCCTGCGGGTCCGAATGGCCGAGAGTTGCAAACGTTCAAAGCGCTGAACGCTGCTGTTTAAGCTGCAATCGAGTATGGCGCCGGGATTTCAGCGCCGTTCCGAATAATTCGCGTCGCGAAGGGGCGGATACCCAGGACAATGCGCGTTATGACGTTCGTTTAGCAATCGAGGCGCAGAATTCGCGTGCTCATATCCACGGTGGCAAAGATTGGATGATCATTACTGAGCCAAATGACTGTTGGGAGACGGCGGGTCGTATGAAGTACGAGTTGCCCAAGGGACCATATCACTGGCAAGGCGAGGTGTGACTGGCGATTACTATGACCGCCTTTTTCCGAAAGAGACTTCCTTGCCGGGACGCTTGACCGCATACGGTATGTAGCGGCGCGTACCGACGTCGGCTTCCCTTGCTGCATCGAGAAATGCTTCGCGCGCCTCTGATGGGTCGCCATTGTTGTCCAGCACCTGTAGGCACACGCGCAGCGCTTCATTGTAGGCTCTACCGCGATCAACCGGCCAACGATGCACAAGAGTCTCTGCAGCCTGCTCGGTATTCCCGATCAAACGGTAGTAGCCGATCTGTCCCAGCTCGACTTCGATAGGTTCATTCCAGTCGCCACGCATCATCATCTCCCATGTAGCGCGGGAATCAACTTCAATGCAGGTAATTGGCTCCTGCGTCGATTAGGTGGAACTAATAGATGCGTACTCTGTTCGACAGGTGGGATCACGCTTGAACTACCTGATCCCTCTCCAGATGTCGTAGTGCAGGCCTAATCTTGCCATTCGGATTGGGCCTGCACGCGGCCTTTGGTTTTTCCCCAAACCTCAATTAGGCCCGCTCGTTTCGGGCCTCTTTTTGTTCTCGGCTTAGATCAGTGAATCTTACTATTTCCACAGTCTTGCGAACGTGAGGCGAACGGATCACGTATAGCCGTGGAACAGTGTCATTTTTCAATTCACGTCAGCGCTTGAAGGCAAAGGTCAGGTTGACGTCAGCAAGCGACATGGGCTCGGCGCAATTCGCGGCTGAAACAATGGCGCGGAACCAAACTTCGAGTTTCGAATTAGTTGCTTTGTCACTCGACGCTCGTGACCACGGATGTAATGGCACCGGTGAAACGGCGACAACGAGGAAGGTCGGCGCGAACTCCCCCGGCCTTTTTTGTTGCCTGTACCGAGAGTAAATGAAGGTGTATTGCGTTGGGAGCACTTGTCTCGAGCAAGTGTAACGCTCTTGCTATGTCTTGAGTCTCCGCGCAGTTTCGCTGAAGCGAAGCATCGTGCCTTCGAATAATGAAATCGCGCACCTCCGGCTCAGGTCTCGCCTAGTGCAATGTCGCAGACACCCCAGCGTGGTTTCTGGAATTGATCTGCGCAATGAATTCGCATGCGAGCTCCGCCGCCTGCTCCATGGTACAAGCGAGTGCGTCAGTAGGATCGGCTTCAAAATGCCCCAGTACTTCCACCAATTTGCGCACAGAGGCTCCCCAGCGTGCCCTAGTTGGTTTGTCAAGCTGGCAAAAGACACGAGTGACCTCTTGTTTCAGCCCACGGAAAAGTAGTCGCCTCTCTTCGCTGCTGAGGCGACTTATTTCAGTTTCCAACCTGCCGCTTGCAACGATCATCCTAGCCTCCCAACAAAACAATGTTTGCGGACGGTATCAGAGAGGAAGGTACTCGTTAATACGGAAGTCGTCTCAGGCTCCCGCGGCCACGCGAGGCAGTGAAGCGTACCAATTATCAATGAAGCTGATCTAGGCCTGCAAGCTTTGAGTGGCTCGTCGCTTGCTCTTTATGACCTCAACCGACTTCACCTATCTTTTGCTGTCCGATTGCAGCTTAATCAACAGGTCGTGCCCTCGTGGTGTGACGTAGAAGAATGTCGCTGATTTCTTCATCTTCATCCTCTGTAACAGGCCTATCGGCTGACGGGTCGTGTCGCATGCACCCACCGCCACGAGAGATGATATCGCGCCGGCTTTTGCATGGTCGTCCGCCAACGATCCTGTCATTGCCACGACAGTGGCGAGCAACGGAATTTCTCCCCACGATGGATAACGGTCGCACGTCGATCCGGATGTCCCGACACCATCAGTTCCAGTAGGCGCAGTTCCAGCCCCGACAACGCTTTGCCCGGTACTCCCGTTGCTGCCAGCGAATGTGTTAGATTCAGTTCAGTCACCGGAGACCTTCGCGTGCAGGTTTTTCCCTCGCACTAGCTGCATATCATGCGAGAAGATTCTGTTTTCGACGACCTCGATCCACATGACTTTGTTGCCGAGCTGGATCTCGTATCTGGCTCGTGCGTGTCCGTCCGCGAGTTGAGCAAAACCCGATGCCTTGATGATCCCCAAGCCAAGGTAGCGCAGGAATTCATCCTTGGTCAGGCTGAACTGCTGATAAATCCGTTGAGCCTGGTGCTCGTCACGAGCAAATGCGCAGAAGGCTTCTAAAGCCCCATTCTTCTTGAATCTGAACATTCGCAACCTGTCGCAACCTTCTCCGGCGAGCAAATACCGCCGTTCTACGCAGGCACAACTGAAGAACGGATAGATCGGAACTGTGCTCAACGAACCCTCGCCGAACAAACACCGTGGCGCGCTATAGTAGAAGGTCGATGATCGGGCTAGCCGCAAATGCGGACACATTCTAGCAGCCTGGAAACTTGATCGAGCACTGTAACGACAGTGACATACCGTGTCAGCCCGAGTGGCTACCAGCGTACAGCGGATATAGCTCGGCGCCTGGCTTTATCCTTTGAACTCCGGTCTGAAGTGTACAAGCAAAGATTTTAACTCGACTTCCCGCACCCGTCGCGCTG
>NZ_JAEUAN010000035.1 GCF_019511445.1 Aliirhizobium wenxiniae | reverse complement strand
TGCTGTGCAGATGAAACGACGACTTTCCGAGATCGATTGCGAGCAATTCGAATGTCATGACTTCCTCCTTTGGTGGCCTTTCATTCTGAAGGTTCGGAGGGAGGCGTCCATCCCATAATATGAAGACAGCGGTCGATCGCGTCGGCCGGGGCAAGGAGCGACAGGTCAACATCCGGTTCCTTGCGATGACGAACCACTACGTCTTTGCACCTGAGTTCTGCAATCCTGCTGCGGGCTGGGAGAAAGGGCAGGTCGAGAAAAACGTTCAGGATTCTCGTCCACGCCTGTGGCAACAGATGCCCGACTTCCCGGATTTGGCAACGTTGAACCTCTGGCTGGAGCAGCACTGCCAGAACCTGTGGCAGGAGACACCGCACGGGAGCCTGCCCGGTTCGATCGCCGATGTTTGGGCTGATGAGCAGCCTGCTTTGATGGCATTGCCCGCTATGTTTGACGGCTTCGTCGAGCAGAGCAAGCGGGTCTCGCCGACATGCCTGATCACCTTCGAACGGAACCGCTACAGCGTGCCGGCCTCCTTTGCTAACCGGCCCGTCAGCCTGCGGATTTATCCTGAGCGGCTGGTCGTTGCAGCCGAGGGCAATATCCTCTGCGAACATCCGCGGATCATAGAACGCAGTCACGACAAACCACCGCGAACGATTTATGATTGGCGGCATTACCTTGCCGTTATCCAACGCAAGCCTCGTGCCCTGCGCAATGGTGCTCCCTTCCTGGAATTGCCGCTGGCCTTTCGACAGTTGCAGGACCAGATGCTGCGTCGCCTGGGCGGCGATCGGGAGATGGCCGACATCCTCGCTCTGGTGCTTCATCACGACGAACAGGTTGTCGTCAGGGCTGTGGAACTGGCTCTGGATCAAGGCGTCGCGACCAAGACGCATGTGCTGAACCTGCTGCATCGTCTGATCGATGGGAAGACAACCGACGGTCCTGACATCGACACGCCACAGGCGCTAACCTTGGCTCGCGAACCCAAAGCAAACGTGGAGCGCTATGATGGCCTGCGTGTTCGGATCGTGGGAGGTCGTCATGCGTCATGATCCTGCCAGCGCCGCCGTCGTCATCATGCTGCGTAGCCTGAAGATGTATGGCATGGCCCAAGCGGTCACCGACCTGATCGAGCAAGGAGCACCAGCATTCGATGCGGCCGTACCGATCCTGTCCCAGTTGCTGAAAGCCGAGATGGCCGAGCGCGAGGTTCGCTCGATTGCCTATCACATGAAGGCTGCCCGCTTCCCAGCCTACAAGGATATCTCCGGCTACGACTTCGCCGCCAGCGAGATCAACGAGGCGACGGTGCGTCAACTGCATCGATGCGAGTTCATGGACGGAGCACAGAACATTGTTCTCGTCGGCGGGCCGGGCACAGGTAAAACACACGTCGCGACTGCTCTCGGCGTCCAGGCTATCGAGCATCACCGCCGAAAGGTCCGCTTCTTCTCGACCATCGAATTGGTCAATGCGCTCGAGCAGGAGAAGGCAAAGGGCAAGGCAGGCCAGATCGCCGAGACCCTGGTCCGTCTCGATCTGCTGATCCTCGATGAGCTCGGATACCTTCCGTTCAGTGCCTCAGGTGGAGCGCTGCTCTTCCATCTGTTGAGCAAGCTTTATGAGCGCACCAGCGTCGTCATCACCACCAATCTCAGCTTCAGCGAATGGGCCACCGTCTTCGGCGACGCCAAGATGACGACAGCTCTGCTCGACCGTCTCACCCACCGTTGCCACATCCTGGAAACCGGTAACGACAGCTTCCGCTTCAAGGCCAGCTCGGCCGCAGCAGCACAGAAGAGAGGAGAAAAGCCGATCCCTTGACCAAACCCTGATCAGAAAACCATACTTAGAGGTGGCTCACTTCTCGGTGGAAAAACCGGCTCAGTTCTGCGTGGAAACCAACAGGTCGAGCCAAAAAAAGCTGATGATGGCGTCTCTGAAGGGTTGAGGATCGTACGGGAGCTGAACGTCATCAAGCGCAATCGGGCAATTGTCGAGAGAGCTAAAGCTGCGATGATGCCACTCGTATGTGAAGCCTGCGGCTTTGATTTTGAGAAACGTTACGGGGCGCATGGTCGAGGCTTCATTGAGGCCCATCATTTGGAGCCCCTCTCCGACAGAAAAGGTGTCGATAAGCCAACCACTCCAACGGATTTCGCAATGCTATGCGCGAATTGTCACCGCATGGTTCACTATGGTGGTGGCTGCCTGACCCTTGATGCGCTTAAAAGCCTTATTCGAGCTCACGCCGAGCAGGGATAGTAGCGGGTTAGAGAGAACGCCCTCTCAAAGCTGCACTCCGTTCCGCGCTTTGCAGATTGACCTGATTTGCTTCCAGCCATTTTTCGTCAGCCGGTCCGAGCAGCTCATACGCGTTCAGATATCAAGCTCCCTCGGCCTTAATAAACATCCGCAGACCAGCCTTCTCCTTCGGGCCGATGACCAAACCCAGGCTTGGAAAATCGAATTGATAGCGGTCGCGCCAGCACCAGTCCGGATGTTCGTTCCTCAAAATAGAGAGAGCCGGGTTGAAACGGCGGAGAGGCCAACCTGTCAGTTCGTGGAGTTCTGGGCTTTGCGCCTCGACATGTTCAAGCATCAATAGCGCATTTTGAACCGCGTCTTGTCGCGTCCCGCCTCCACCCCAATTCATGAACTGATGATCGAAGCTCTGATAAAACTGCTGAGTTGGCCGAATCCGCCATGCTCCAATTAAAGTCTGCACGCTCAAAAATCCAAGATATGCGAGTTTCGTCGAGCCTTCCATGTTCAGGGTTGGTCGGTAAAAAGGATCGTCCGGGAGCTGCATGTGTCCCGCAAGGGATCATCTGGGATGTGCCTTGCGACGTTGCACTACCTGCGCCACGCAGAACGAACTTTCCGGGCGTGATGCAAAGGCATTGATCGCAAATGGCGTTATTGCAGTGGCGGAAGGTGCAAATATGCCATCGACACCGGAGGCCGTTCGTGCGTTTCAGGAAGCCGGTGTTTTTTTCGGTCGGGGAACGCAGCGAATGCAGGTGGGGTGGCAACCTCCGCTTTGGAAATGCAGCAAAACGCCAGCCGTGACAGCTGGAGCTTTGAAATGGCGCGCGACCGGCTTCGCCAGATCATGAAGGGCTTCACGATCGTTGCGCGGAAACCGCCGAGGAATACGGCGCCAAGGCCAATTACGTGCTGGGGGCAGGCTTCACCCAAGTTGCCGAGGCAATGCGCGCGCAGGGCGTGGTCTAAAATCTAAATCTACTGAAGTTGGATGATGCAAAATAGCCGCCCTGCGGGTCGTTCTCATCGAGAGCGGCCCGCCGCTGTTCGTGGGCCACTAGTCCCGCCTAGGAAGGCGGACCAATGGCCCAGGCAAGCGCGGCGGTTGCCTAGTGCAACTCCACGACGATACGCATGAGTAACGGCGTTTTGGACCCGGCAGTTTGGAATGCTAGTATACGCAATCGGCTAACCACAGGGCGAACTTGCTCTGAAGGCGAGGGACGGGCTGAGGTCGCAGTCATGAAACGCCATGTTGGCGGGCCCCCGCCCGCCGTCATGGCGAATTACTATAACTCGGTCAGAATTCTTGCCAGTTATCTCGCGCTGCAGCAGCTGCCGCACTGCCGCGACCGGTTAAGGCCTGAGCAATATTGCCGACCATGCCGCGAGCCGGCGATGGTGCCGGGGTAGAGCGTGGAGAGGCGGCCATCACGGCTGCAGTCAGGCGCAGGGCGGCAGCTTGGTTTGCCGTGCCGCTCCCCTGATCAAGCTGAAACTGGCTGATCAACTCACGCAGACGGCCTGCTTCTGTGGCCAGTGTAGCGCCGGCGGCATTGGCTTCTTCCACCATCGCGGCGTTCTGCTGGGTCACCTGATCCATCTGGTTGACGGCAGTGTTGACTTCCGAGAGGCCGACCGACTGCTCGCGCGATGACGTGGCAATCGAATCCATGTGGTGGTTGATGGTGACGATATGCGCTTCGATGGCGCGCAGCGACTCTCCGGTCTCGCTCACCAGCTTCACGCCGCTCGCAACCTCGATCGAGGATTTGCCGATGAGATCCTTGATTTCCTTCGCTGCACTCGCCGAACGCTGAGCCAGCTCGCGGACTTCTTGTGCAACCACGGCAAAACCCTTGCCTGCTTCGCCGGCGCGAGCGGCCTCCACACCGGCGTTGAGTGCAAGCAGGTTGGTCTGGAACGCGATATCGTCGATCACGCCGATGATGTTGGAAATCTGGCCGGACGATTCCTCGATACGCCCCATTGCCTGCACGGCATTGGCAACGACCTTGCCCGACTGACGAGCACTTTCATTGGCCTGGATTGCGACCGCGCGGGCCTCCTCAGCGCGCTTGGACGAGTTGGACACGTTGACGGTAATCTGGTCGAGCGCGGCAGCGGTTTCTTCCAACGAGGCGGCCTGCTGTTCGGTCCGCTTGGAAAGATCGTCGGCGCTCTGGCTGACTTCGCGCGAACCGCTGTCGATCGAGTTGGTGGCCTGTGCCACCGAGCCGAGCGTGCCTCGCAACTGGCTGACAGCTCCGTTGAAATCGGCGCGCAGGCTTTCGAAGTCAGCGGCAAACGGGCGGTCGAGCTGAAAAGTCAGGTCACCGGAAGAGAGATGCTTCAGGCCGATTGCGAGACCATTGGTGGCCTCCGCCATCTGCTCGGCGCGAATGCGCGCCTCCTCAGCGTTCTGGCGACGCTGTTCTTCGGTCATGTTGCGCTGCTCGTCGGCCTGACGCTCCAGTTCCTTCGTCTTCAGCGCATTGTCCTTGAAGACCTGCACGGCGCGTGCCATGGCTCCTGTCTCGTCCGGACGGTTTTCGCCTTCGATCGTGGCATTCAGGTCACCGGCGGCCAGGCGTCCCATCGTGGATGTGAGACGGCCGATGACGTTGCCGAGCGACTTGGCAAACAGGAAAAAGGCCGTCAGCGCGATGATCGATGTAAGAAGTGTCACGCCGAGCATGGTCCAGAGCGCTGCACGCGCCTCTGTCATGATGTCGGTGGCATCAGTCCCGATTTCAAAGACACCAATTTTGTCGCCGGAAAACGAGGTGAAAGGCACGGCTTTGATGAGCATGTCGCGCCCATCGAGAGTGGCCGGCTCAAACACGGATTTGCCGTCAAAAGCTGCCTGGATTGCGCTAGCATCCAGAAGTGCGCCGCCTCCCTCAGTTGAGGACTGGTTCACCAACTTTCCTTCGGAGATCACATTAACCGAGATCTCTGCACCCAGGCGCTCCGCAAGCGGCGAAAAATATGCGTTTGAAAGCTCGGTTCCGACGTCAACGACGCCGACGACCGTACCGTTAACAAGAACAGGCGCAACGGCGTAGATGCCAATCCCTGTTCGTCCCGGCTCTATGCCAGCCGCCACCCTTCCGGTCGATATGGATGATGCAACCGTCTTACGACGAGCCAGATAGTTGTCACCAAATTTCTCTGGTGCGTGTGCCCGGATGATGACATTGCCTTGCGCGTCGGCGACAGTGATGTTCTGTAAGCCACCTAGCTGGGCAACCGCTTTGATGTTGGTTGAAAATTTGTCGAGCAGGTGCTGGCGATCGTTTGCGCGTATGTATCCCGCGATATCGGGTTCTCCTGCGAACGCCAAAGCAAGCGCTGAGGCGGACCGCTGGATGGCTGCCATGTCAGTCTGAATGACGTTGAGATCACTCGCCGCTCTATTGTAGAGCGCCTTCTCGTTCATGTCAGCTTGGCGGTACCAAGCCAGGCCGCCGATCGCAGCACTCGCGAAAAGGACGGCGGCAAATCCGTATCCTGTGATCTTGATCCAAAGCGGTTTTCTTACAGCGTCTGCAGTCAATTCAATCCCCTCCGCGAGATGCGTTCCCATCCGTCGGGACACTGTCTGAAAAGGATCAACATTTAATAAATCATCGCCTAGGTACGGACACGGTTTGGGGTATCGCTTGTGCCGCCGCAAACCAACCGGAAGAAGCAGACCGACAGCTGCATAGTGCCGTTAACTCGTACAACCCCTTTGGGAGGCCCTATGGCGGCCGCGCGAGTGTCGGATAAGCAAGTATGCGCGTGGTGAACGCTAATGACATGAAGTATCTGGTTGATTGATCTGTCGCAGTAGAAATTCTGCTCCTAACAATTCGAACAGTGCTACCACGAGCCGCCCCATGGTGTAGAGAATGATGCAGGTGAACCACAAGTACCGTGCATCAGTGGCGACCCATATGCAATCGAGCGGAAATCGTCGGATTTGAGCGAATTCGTTAACGCGGTATTTCATGCCCGCGGGTAGCTGTCGGCGCTCCTCCAAAAAAAGGGGCCGGTATGCCAGATTTTTTCACACTCTATCTCGTCGTGCTGCTTCTTAATCTCTCCCACTGTATCATCTGGGGGCTTATCGTTTTCCGCTACCCTGATCTGCGCGCCGCGCGTTACTGGCTCGTGGGGAGTGCGCTTAACGCCGCAGGTGGAGTACTTCTCTCAGTACAAGGCGAAGTAGCGCATATCGCATTGACGGTCGGAGCAAACACTCTCGTCGTATTGGGCTTCTACCTCAATATGTGTGGCGTCCGGCGCTTCCACGGCGCGGCCATAAGATGGAAATTGGTCGTTTCTCTGATCTGTATCAGCAGCCTGGTCATGCTGGGAACGTTCAACATGTGGTACGGACGCAACCCGATGTACACCGCCGCTCAAGCGCTGCCGCTTTTCTTAACAGCCACCTTTTTAGTGCGGAATTACCGACGAGAACTTGGTGCGATTGTGTCGAGCTCGGCGCTGATAGCGGGGGGTCTCACCCACGGAACTATAGCCGTCGGCAACACCCTGATCGTCACTGGGCTGGCGCCTGAGATGAATATGCGCAGTGCTGCATCGATTGATCTGCTTGTTTTCCTCTTTGCGGGTGTCGTTTGGAATTTCGGGTTCCTGCTTTCAAGCGTCGACGAACTGCGGGCTGAGGTGGAACGGCTGGTCAACGAAGACGACCTCACAGGGCTTGCCAGCCGGCGTCTATTCCTGAACCGCCTCTCGACGGAGTGCGCGGCGATGGGGCAAAACTCTGTATTCAGCCTCATGGTGTTCGATCTTGATCGGTTCAAATCGATTAACGACAAGCATGGTCATGCAGCAGGGGATGCGGCGCTGAAGCACGCTGCCCAGGTTATCCGTCTCCAATTGCAGCAGAGAGACGTTTTTGCGCGGCTAGGGGGCGATGAGTTCGCCCTGCTGCTACCTCGCACAGATGTGGATCGCGCGTCGGCGGTAGCCAAAAATATCGTCTCAGCGTTGATGGAAGCCCCTTTAATTTGGCGCGGTATTCAAATTCCCGTGGCTGCCAGCATAGGAATCGCTCCGGCCCAAGGGCCCGCTGTGAATGCCGAAACGTTGATGGAAGCAGCCGACAACGCACTGTACGAAACTAAACGGCGGGGACGGAATGGCTATACTGTTGCCAATGGTGCGCACCGCGCGCGGCTACCCCCAGCACAACATTTCGCCATCGAGATTCCACACAAAGAAGTGGCATTGGCAGCAGGCTGACGACCAACCGCTACGACCCGGGTGTGCACAATGACCGAACAGATCTGGATGAGGAAACTGGGTTAAGTGTTGTAGGCGACACGATCTGGTCGCAAACCAGACCGGCTCGCGGCTTCTGGAGGTGCCGCATACTGGGAGCTGACATCAATCCATGACCCGCGCCTTTGCCCGTGAGCCGGAATATGAGATCAGGGAAAGAAGTTCAGGCGACCCAGGTGCCTCGCCATAGAAAACTCATGACCCGATGTGAGTTCGCCCCCCACATATTGGCTCATTGCGATACCGAAAGCTGAGGCCGCCGATAGCATCAGGTCAAAAGGTCGAAGTTCATATCGGGTCGAAACCTTAATGACTGGCCACGAACTGCGTCCTGGGTAGTGACGTTCACTCGACGGCGGCACCGCGATCAGGTGCCAAGGTCGTCCCATTGAGAGTTGGCCGCCCTCAGCCAATCATCGGCGTCTTCCAGTTCCGATAGAGGATGAAGGCCGCGACCACGAAGATCAGTCCGGCAAACAGGCGGTTGAGGATGTTCTTGTAGGCGCTGAGGCGCGTGGCAGTCAACTTCGAGCGCTCACCGCCGATCACAGCATAGTCCTCACTCCAATCGAACTGGAATGCTTCGCCTGGGCGGAAAGACAGTGGGACGAATATGCCGCGGCCCGTCGGCTGCTGCTCACGCTGTCGTTCCGCTCGCCAATCACCGGCGAAGGCGACAACCCGACCATAGGAGCCGGTAAAGCCGAGAGCCACCAGATCGGCATGAAGCCGCTTTAGAGTTCGACGCGGTTGCGTGACCTCCCGGCCTCGGTCTTCAGTCAGGCCGCCAGCTTATCGGAAAATGGATCAAGCTTGCTAGGTCGTTCCGGTATCGTGAACGGTGGCTCGATCGTACCGGCGTTCAGATACTTCGCGATCGTGTTGCGCGACAGCCCGTTGCGCCGGCTGATCTCCCGGATCGACTGCTTCTCACGCAGCGCCATCCGACGGATGATGTTTAAAATTCCCATTTGGATCACTCCGTTGCCCCCGTCGCTCACCGCGTTGGGGAAAGGTTCACATGGCTCAATTCTCAATCGAAATTATGCCCCTAACCGGCTCAGTTCTGCGTGGAAACCAACAGGCAGGGAGGGCCCTATGCGTTGCGCTGCTAGCGATCAGGCCTTGGCTGCGACTGGAAGCCTAAATGGCGCTCCGAGGCGATTGAACGCGTTCATCGCAGCGATCGTAATCGTCAGATCGACGAGATCCTTCGGTTCGAAAGCGGCGGCGGCGGCGGCATAGGCCGTGTCGGAGGCATGGGTCTGGCTGACATTCGTGACTTCTTCAGCCCAGGCCAGTGCTGCTCGTTCCTGCTCGCTGAACAGGTGATGCACCTCGTCCCAGACCGGTAGCAGTGTGATCTTGTCTAGGGACATCGTCTTGCGCAAATCGCGACTATGCATGTCGATGCAATGGGCGCAGCCGTTGATCTGCGACACGCGCAGGAATACGAGATGAATCAGCTCTTCAGGCAGGTTCGTTTTCTTGGTGACGTAGTGATGGACGCCGAAGAGCGCCTTTGCGCCGTCGGGGGCGACTTCGGACCAGTTCATGCGGGACATACTGTTTTCCTTTCTCGTGGACACGGTTCTCCGTTCGCCGGAGAAACCGTCGTTGCTTGTGCAGCAGGGGAGGGTGTAGGTCTGGTAGCTAGCGCTACGGCTTGCGCGGTGTCGTCAGGGCGGTGTCATCGGTATCTACGACGAAGACGGCGAGCAGTTTCGCCGGCTCGGTCTTGCTGGCGTTGGCGCTGACGTCGTGGCGTCGCCCGGCAGCTCGGTGAAGTTCTGACCGGCGATGAAGGTCTTCGTCCCGCCACCGGTCACGGCGCTTAGGATCGCTCCTTCGAGAACCGTCGCATAGATCAAGGCGGATTTTGCATGCGTATGAGCGGAACTGTAGCCGCCGGGGCCGTACTCGACGAGGACGCCCTTCACGCTCTTGCCGGGAACGTCCGGGAGGGGATGCTCGTAAACCAGCGTCACCTTCGCGTCCTTCGTGTCGTAAGCAAGTCCAGGATTGGCGACGTCATGAGCGGAAGCTGTGGCCAGAGAGACTGCAAGTGCTGTAGCGGCATAGAGGATGGTCTTCATGATTCCTTCCTCCTATGTTCTGAGCCACTCGGCGATCGTGATCGCGCCCTTGACGTAGTCTCCGCCGGGGACCAGTGAGCCGGTGACAACGGGAGCGCCGAAGTAGTCGACGGCCGCGTCGGCGTTGACCGGACGAGCGTCGCTCTTGGCATCGAGATAGGTCCGGATGAAGGATTCGAGCGGTCCCTGTTCAGGCCCGGCAAGATCAACGGATCCGTTCTTCGGCTCGCTGAGCGCGCCTTCCACCAAAGCAGCGGCGACGTCGTCGGCCGCGATCGACTGGAAGTCGATATCCGGCACTTTCACCGCGCCGTCGGCCGAGTAGGCGTCCACCAGCGTCTCCATGAACTCGTGGAACTGTGTCGCACGCACGATGGTGTAGGCCTGGCCCGATGCTGCAACGGCCTCTTCTTGGGCGAGTTTGCCGGCCATGTATGGGTTAGCGGCGAGGCGTTCCGCGTTGACGATCGAGAGGACGACGTGATGACGCACGCCCGCGGCCCGTTCGGCGCTCGTCAAGTTCCGGCTCGACGTGCCGAAGAAGTCGTTGATGACGGCCTTGTCGAAGGACAGCATGTTCGACACGTCGATGACGGCGTCAGCGCCCACGAGGGCTTCGGCTAGTCCTTCGCCCGTGTAGGCGTTGATGCCGTTGCGGGAGCTTGCGACGACGGCTTCGTGACCGGCGTCCTGCAGCAGTTTCACTGCCTTCGAGCCGATCAGTCCCGTGCCGCCGATAACGACGACCTTCTTCATCTTGGTCATGGTGCTTTCTCCTATGACGAGGCGCGATTGCCCGTCCTGCGTTCGTGGAGTTCGAGGAAGGCGCATCCGCGGGCGGCGATACCGCCGTCGTCGTCTGCACCAAGGTTCGCCAGAAGGTCTGCGACGGACACCTTGGCGAGTTCTGCGCGATAGGCCTTCTCGGCCTTCAGCATCGCGGCGTTAATCTGGCAGGGCTTTGTAAAGTAGCGCTGCGGCAGAGGGTTCGGCCCCCGCTGGCGGATCTCGGCGCACCGGAAGGCGGGCGCCGGACCTTCAACCGCGAGGACGATGTCCAGGAGACTGATGTCCTTCGGCGTCTTGGCCAGACGGTAGCCACCTTTCGGTCCAGGCGTCGTCACGACGATCCCGGCGCCGGAAAGCGCCTGCAGGTGCTTAAGGAGGTAGCTCGTCGAAACGCCGTGGAGTTCGGCCAGTGCTGCTGCAGACAGTACGCCGTCGTCCGAAAGGCCCGCCAGGAAAGCCGTGCAGTGAATGGCTTGCTCCACGCCTTCGCTTAGTTTCATGTTGCATCTCCTAATCGTGGATATAAATTATCTATGATTAGGCCGGTGTCAATCCCCGATCACGTCGTGTGCTCACAATTCATAAAATGAGATCACAAAACGGGTTTTGGGTGCGGGTGCCTCGCCTTAGTCAGAATGCTCGTATTTCCCATCTGCTGACGGGATATTCATACTGCGCCAAGAAGGATGAGGCAGGCGCGATGCCTCTGTTGCAAATATTTCAGACGGCAGCGAAGAAGCTTTCTCGGGTGCGATCATACGGGTTTGGCGTAGAAGTTCTGTTCGAGCATTGCCGCCACCTCGGGTAGCGTTTGGACCAGCCCCTAAGGCCCGTTGAACGATTTAAGCCCCTCCACGAATGCGCCGATTATGCCGTAGCAATCGGTACGGAGAACACTGCGAGGCCGAGCGCGGCCTGCGGGGCGAAGCTCGGTAAAAAGGGGCGCAGACGCCCCTTTTTATTTTCGATCGGCCACAAACGGCCGTGGCATGGTTCATCCACGCCGGATTCGGATCAGCCCTTGATAAAAGTCAGCAGATCCTCGTTCAGCACGTCGGCGTTGACGGTAAGCATGCCATGCGAGAAGCCGGGGTAGGTCTTGATCTGGCCGTTCGGCAGAAGCTTGATCGACTTCCTGGCAGCATCGGCAATCGGCACGATCTGGTCGTCTTCGCCATGGAGGACGAGTGTCGGGACGGTGATCGCCTTCAGGTCCTCAGTCTGGTCCGTTTCGGAGAAGGCCTTGATGCCGTCATAATGAGCCTTCGCGCCGCCCATCATGCCCTGACGCCACCAGTTCTGGATCACGCCTTCCTGAACCTTGGCGCCGTCACGGTTGAAACCGTAGAATGGGCCGGCCGGAACATCACGGAAGAACTGCGCGCGGTTGGCGGCAAGCGCTGAACGGAAACCGTCGAAGACTTCGATCGGCAAGCCTTCCGGATTAGCGTCCGTCTTCAGCATCAGCGGCGGGACGGCCGAGACGAGAACCGCCTTAGCGACGCGGCCGGCCTTCTGGCCGAACCTTGCGACATAGCGGGCAACTTCACCGCCGCCGGTGGAATGGCCGATATGGATGGCATTCTTCAGGTCGAGTGCCTGGACGACGGCGAATGCGTCGGCTGCGTAATGATCCATGTCGTGACCGTCGGCGACCTGGGCGGAGCGGCCGTGGCCACGCCGGTCGTGAGCAACGACGCGATATCCCTTGGAGAGGAAGAACAGCATCTGCGCATCCCAGTCGTCCGACGACAGCGGCCAGCCGTGATGGAAGACGATCGGCTGTGCGTCCTTGCGCCCCCAGTCTTTGTAAAAAATTTCAGTGCCGTCGTTGGTTGTTACGAAGCCCATGTCGATATCTCCTTGTGATGAACTGTTTGTGGAAGAGTTGTGTGAGAAGGCGAGCGCCGGAACACTCACGCTGGCAAGTGTGATGCTTCCGATCAGTACGCTGCGTCTCGACACGAAAAATCGATCTGTATCGGATTTCATTGCATTTCCCCTGTCGCGCTGTGTTTGCGAATTCCGTATTTGACAAAGAGAAAGTATCCCCATCTTCTGCCCAAGACACGTGGCGGAAATGACTTTATCCGAGGCAAAAGCGGCAAAACGCAAAGAAGCTGATTTCATTGAGGTGGGGTTGCTGGTCTACCCGGATTGTCAGTTGGCTGCGGTCTATGGATTGACCGATCTGTTTCGCGTCGCCAGCGATTGGTCGATGGATCTGCAGGCGCCGACAAGTCTTCGCAGCATCCGCGTCAGTTACTGGAAGATGGAGGACGGGCACGTGACCTGCACATGGGATTCACACCCTGGAATCCCGCACTCGCTGAGCTACGTGATCGCGCCACCGAGCATCATCATGCCGGAGAAAATGCAGAGCATGAGCCCAGCTTCGCAATGGCTCGCGTCCCAGCATGCGCGTGGTGTGACCGTGTGTTCAATCTGTGCCGGAGCGTTTGTCCTTGCCGAGACCGGGCTCATGGACGGCCGGCGCGCCACAACCCACTGGGCTTTTGCCGAAAGGCTTGCTGAACAGTTTCCCAAGATCGACGTCTCGCCCGACAACATGATCATAGACGATGGCGACGTAATCACCGCTGGCGGCATCTTGGCCTGGGCGGATCTCGGCCTGCTGCTTGTCGAAAAGCTGCTCGGACAGGCCGTGATGCTGGAGACGGCACGCTTTCTCGTCGTAGATCCACCGCGTCGCAGTCAGAGCCAGTACAAGGCTTTTCTTCCGCGCTTCGATCACGGCGATATGGAGGTCCTGCAGGTCCAGCATCAGTTTCATGCAACACCGGAGCTACAGAAATCGATTGGCGAGTTGGCGGAGAGCGTACATCTTTCAGAGAGGACGCTCCAGCGACGATTCTACCGTGCGACGCGGCTTAAGCTAACCGAATATCTGCAGAACGTGCGCATCATGAAGGCGCGGCAATTGCTTGAGACGACAAACGCTTCGGTCGAGAGCATCGCATATACAGTCGGTTATACAGATCCAGCCGCATTTCGGAAGATATTTGGCCGGCTGACGGGCGTCAAGCCAAACGTCTACCGCGGCGATGCGCGATTCTAAACATCGGCAAATTGATGCCTTCAGGTGATCGACGGGCCGCCAGTTTCTTAATGGCAGCTCGCGCCGTGCGCGGGCACCGGCGCGAATGGACCAGGACGGAGCGCGGCGCGTAGAAGCCGAAATCGTTGAGCGACGAATAAGAAACGGGAGTTAAGTGTCTTCTGAGGCCGCCGGTCTTAAGACAAGCGCGATCGAATGTAAGGGTCGAGGGTTCAGCTCTCATCAAGGCGAAGACGCTGATCGGCCATGGCGTCCGCAGCACCGGCGGCTTGCGCCCGACAACGGGTAACCCGATGTTTAACGCGCTTTCCCTTATGCTCCCAAACCAGCTCATGCCTTTCGCACTCGCAGTTGAGCCAGGGCCAAGAGAGCCAGTGCGGTACAAGCCACTCAAGCTCGTGTGGCCGGCGGACCTGCAGTCAGCAGCTGTCCCTTGATTGCCAAACGAATTGTTGCCATCGCAATGATCAGCACGACTAGATTGGCAGAGATAAAGAGCACAGGTGCGATAACGACGGTAGCGCCGTGATCGCCTTTGACAGCCAGCAGCATGCTGGCGGCGGCCAGCGCCGTCGACCCAAAGGTGAAGGCCCAGAACGATGGTGAGAAACCTTCTTCCATAATCCACGGTAGCATCCGCACGAGTAAGATCGCCTGCAGCATCGCATAGCCGAGCAACGCGTGCGCGAAGATGTCTGGAAGACCGCCGCCGACGGAAAGGTAGGCAACAGCGCCAACGGCTGGAGGTGCTAGTTGGATCCCGAGTGTGGCACGAACACTGGCTGGCATCATCGGTCCAGAATAAAGGCGATGGAGTAGGACCGATTCGATTGCGAGCCACGAGAACAGGGCGGCGCCGAAGGCTAGCTGACCCCAATCTGGTGCACCAAACAGGGCTGCCGTGGTTCCGGTCACGAAACCTCCCGCGACCGCCGGCAAGTAGAGCACTGGCGTTGTTGCTCCGATATCCCTTTCGCCTCTCAACAAGAGCCCGGTGCGCCAAATAGCGAACGCTAAGGTATAGGTCGCACCTAAAGCAAATAGGCCGGTGGCGAATGCTTTTGAATAAGGTAGGATCCCTTGCGCGACGAGCATGGTGGCAACCCCGCCAAGACCTATGAAACAGCATTGGACCGGATGCGCCGCCTCAGCTTTGGCCATGGCCGGTCGAAGAACCCATTTTGCCAAATAGAGGATGGAGACCCATAGCCAGGTGGCGGCTGCTGCGAATGTTAAGAGCTCGCCGATCAACTCCGGCAGACCCCACAGGTTGTGCGCAAGCCGCCATGTATTGGCAAGGCCCGCTAATCCGAGAACCATGCCAAAGAAAGATGCAGGGATTAGCGGCAATTTGCTAGGCTCCATCACGATTTTACCCTCTTCTACGCTTTGGGGACATCAGCTTGGTTACAAGCATCTGCCCAGCATATCGACTTAAGCTCTAGCCTCCCGACCGTTCACGTGAGGCTGCGAGCGCTAAGGATCCGTGTATGTTTGCAGGTAAGTTCAGTTGCTGAGCGATCTAGATCATTTCGGTGCGACGCTTGCCCTAGCCACCAAAACCACACGCTCACCACGTAGACTAGTCCAGTGGCAAAAGCAGGTGTGACGTCGTCTTCGTGTTGGACTGCCTGACGCGGATACTGAGTGTCGCCAACATTCGCTCGAGTTTCGCCCTCAACCAGGTCAGATACACAACGGCGCTGCCGACAGGACACCTGCGGTAGCGCCGTTGTCTGACAATAGTGGCCGTGGCCTGCGGATTAACTTCCATTCCGCTTCCAGATCTTGTCGAGAGCCAAGGCTACCAGTTCCATCACTGCGGCAGCCGCACCGACCATCCAGACATCACCCACCGCGATGATCCCCGCGCCGATTGCGCTGCCGATGGAAAAGCCGAGATACATGGTGGACGTGTTGAGGGAGAGCGCGACCGAGGCTTGGCCCTGGCCGCCCGCAACGATCAGACGGGCCATCTGGGCGGGAAAGAAGGACCAGACGCTGAAGCCCCATCCGGCGACGGCGAGAAGTGCCAGAGAGACGGCAGCCCCCGGCAATGCTGTGGCTACCGCCAAAGCTGCGAAAGAGAGGGCGAGCACGACAAGCGAGATGCTCACGACCTTGAGCGATCCGAAGCGATCGTTCAATGCGCCGCCGGTGAACACGCCGAGTGCCGCGAATATGCCCCAGAGCGTGACGGTTGCCGCAATGCCCCTGTCGGCGAAGCCCAGCGTCTGGGAGAGATAGGGGGCGATATAGGGATAGGCCGTGTAGGCGCCCATCGACCAGAACAGTGTCACCGAGAGGAGTTTCAGAACGGGAGCCTGGCGGATGACGCCGATACGGTCAGCAATGCTTATGATGGCCATATGCGCACCGGCATTGCGTCCAACGCCTGTCAGGATGCCGATGATCGCAATGGCTCCCATGGCGGCAACCATAAGAAATGTCGAGCGCCAGCCGAATGCATGGCCAATGATCGAACCGAGTGGCAGGCCGAGCGCAATCGCAATGGTCATGCCGCCGCTGACGATGGCAAGCGCACGCCCCCGTTTCGCCGTCGGTACGATCATGCCGGCAAGCGCATTGGCGTTCGGCGCATAGAGACCGGCGGCGACGGCCATCAAGATACGGGCAAACATCAGCGTGCCGAACCCGGGCGCGAAAGCCGCAATCAGATTGCCGACTGTGAATATCGTCATGGCAAGCAGCAAAGTATCCCGCCGGCGCAGTCCGCCGGTGATGACCGTTGCAATGGGCGAGCTGAGCGCCAGCACGAGTGTGAAGACGACAACCAGCGTCGCTGTCGCGGAAAGGCTCATTCCCAGATCAGCAGCGATGGTCGGCAACAATGGGGCTATCATAAAACCCTCGGTGCCGATTGCGAAAGTGCCGAGTGCCAGGAACCATGCCGGCAGCATGGATGACTCGGGCTGCCCCAAACGCTCGCCCTTCAAGGGAATGGCGGATTTCAGATCATGTTTCTGCAGCATGGTAACCTCCTGCCGAATGCCCGGCTGCCCGTTCGGCAACCGGGTCGCGGCCTGTCTCTGTCAAACGGGGATCGGGTTGGCAGCGAGAGACTCGTTGAAGGCGTTGAAGAGTGCGTGCTCCCCGCTGCCCGGATTGTCGCGGATGGCCTTGATTTCCTCGACATAGATTTCTTCGGATTCCGTGCCGAGGCCCTTCATGGTCTTCTCGATGAAAATGTCGAGCGGCATGGCGCGAGGATCCCCGCTCTTCTTGACGAGGTCGGTATCGACCCACGGCGGCGCGATTTCCTGGACGCGGACATTGGTGCCGCGCAGCTGGAAGCGTTGCGATAGCGCATAAGAATGCAACGCTGCCTTTGTGGCGGAATAGACTGCGGTGGAAGCGAGCGGCAGATAGGCCAGAACCGACGTGTTATGGATGATCGTGGCCTTCGACTGAGCCTTGAGATGGTCGATAAGAGCCGAAGTCAGGCGGATCGGACCAAGCAGGTTCGTGTCGATAATCCGACGCGACTGAGCGTCATCGATCTTTGCGCCAGCATCATCAAAAGGCATGATGCCCGCATTGTTGACGAGGACATTGAGTGTCGGGTAGTCGCGGATCAGTAGGGTAGCGACGCGATCGATATCGGCCGGATCGGCAATGTCGAGCTCGATGCCTTCCATGCCCGGATTGGCGGCGGTTACCTGATCGAGCAACGCCTTGCGGCGGCCGGCGATGATGACCTTGTTGCCAAGGCGATGGAAGGATTCCGCCAATGCGCGGCCGATGCCGGATGTGCCGCCAGTGATGAAGATCGTGTTGTTTTCGAGTTGCATGGGTCTCTCCTTTGAACCGCGCGGCTGAAGGCCGCGCTTCGATGGAGAGATCTTGCATCAAGAAATCCATGTCTGAAATGACATCTAAACGTCAATTTAGGACATTACGCTGATTGACTGCTCGGCGCATCCATGGCAATCGTATCGCGCGGATCCATCCCGCGTGGTTTGCCATAGAGACTGATATTGGCGTCACCCCAATATTTAAGGGCGAGCAGGATCGGTTCCATGCTGCGGCCGAGCTCTGAGAGCTTGTACTCTACCTTTGGCGGCACCTGAGCATAAACCTTGCGTTCGATCAGGCCGTCGTCCTCAAGCTCGCGCAACTGGTTGGTCAACATGCGGGGGTCACGTTGACGATGTGTTTGCGCAGTTCGTTGAACCGCAGTGTCCCTGAAAGTAGGTGAAAGAGCACGACCGATTTCCATTTTCCGTCAATGAGGCCAACGGCAGCCTCAACCGAGCAGCCGGGAGAACAATCGAAGCGCGAATGGCGAGCTTTGGCCACAACAGTATCCTTTTTGATACTACGTGTGTAATTTGTGCGTATTGCGCCCTGACGATAATAGCTCGATTTAGCTCCATATCAATCGACAACGCAGTCGATCATCAAAGGAGCACATCATGAAGGCCATCGGTTATGAGGCACCGGGAGCTATCGAGCGCCAAGACGCATTGCAGGACATCCAGCTTCCCCGGCCGGTTCCGGCAAACCGGGACATTCTCGTTGAGGTGAAGGCCATTTCGGTCAATCCCGTCGATACGAAAGTTCGCAAGGGCGCCAGTCCGGAAGCCGGACAATGGAAGGTGCTTGGCTGGGATGCGGTCGGCACTGTCGTGGAGACCGGACCTGCAGCGAAGGACTTCAAGATTGGCGACGAGGTATTCTATGCCGGCTCTCTAATCCGCCCCGGAGCCAACAGCCAGTTTCATCTCGTCGATGAACGTATTGTAGGGTTCAAGCCGAAATCAGTCTCCGCTGCGCAGGCCGCGGCCCTGCCGCTAACGGCCATCACCGCCTGGGAAATGCTGTTCGACCGGCTGGATATCCGCAAAAGCGTGCCGGGTGCGGCAAACGCCATCGTGATCATTGGTGGTGCTGGCGGGGTGGGCTCGATCGCCATTCAGCTCGTGCGAGCGCTGACCGATGTCACCGTCATTGCGACAGCCTCGCGGCCTGAAACGCAGGACTGGGTGAAGACGCTTGGCGCCGATCATGTGATCGATCATTCCAAGCCGATCGCCGGGCAGGTGGCAGCTCTGGGCATTGGCGCCCCCGCCTTTGTATTCTCGACAACCGAACCCCATCGCCATCTCAAAGAAATCATCGAGCTCATCGCGCCGCAGGGCCGGTTCGGGCTGATCGATGATCCGGAAAGCCTCGACGTGCTTGGCTTCAAGCGCAAGGCTGTTTCCACTCATTGGGAGCTGATGTTCACACGCTCGATCTTCGAGACCGCCGATATGGCCGAACAGGGCAAGCTGCTGAACGAGGTGTCTCGTCTGATCGATGCTGGCAGTATCCGCACGACCGTGACCGAAGTCTTGTCGCCCATCAATGCCGCAAATCTGCGCAAGGCGCATGCCGCCATCGAAAATGGGCGAACAAAGGGCAAGGTGGTGCTCGAAGGGTTTTCCGACTGAGGCAGCCCGATCTTGAGGCGGTGATCGTTCACAGTCGTTCACCGCCTGAGCTACTTGCAGTGACTTTCAACGAAAAAGGATGACCGTCATGAGTGCTCAGCCCTCTGACCAAATTGAACTTATTGCGCTTTTGCGCGCGAAGCCGGACAAAAGCGTAGCCTTGTTCAGTGCACTGGCTGCCATCGTGCCTGACGTCCGCAAGGAAGATGGATGCCTACGATACGATCTTCACGTCGATCGCGACAATCCGGAAATGGCGGTCATGATCGAGAGCTGGCGGGATGAGGCCGCTCTCGCTGCCCACGCCGCCGGCGCGCCGTTTCAATCGCTGGCCTTGCGTCTGGATGAGCTGCTTGCCGAACCTCTGCGTTTGCAACGCCTCCAGCATCTAGCCTGACAGCGCGAATTCACACGTGAAGGGAAAGGAAAAGGTTTATGACTTTGCTCAAAGATCAACGCGTCCTGGTGATCGGCGGCAGCTCCGGTATCGGACTTGCGGTCGCCGAAGCCGCAGTCGCCGCAGGCGCGCATGTCACAATTGCCTCTCGCTCACAAGATAAACTGCTCGCCGCCATTGAGAAGCTGGGACCTAGAACCGATAGCGCGGTATTGGATACCACGGATGAGCCGTCGCTTCAGAGCTTCTTCGTGTCACGGAGGGCTTTCGACCACGTCGTGGTCTCAGCGGCACAGACGCCGATTGGTCCACTGCGCAAGCTAGCTCTTACCGATGCCCAGGCGGCAATGGAGAGCAAGTTCTGGGGCGCCTATCGGGTTGCGCGTGCGGCCCGCATCGCGGAGCGGGGCTCGCTGACATTGATCTCCGGCTATCTGAGCGAACGGCCATCCGCGTCCTCGGTTCTGCAAGGAGCGATCAATGCAGCGCTTGAAGGCCTGGCGCGTGGCTTTGCGCTCGAATTTTCGCCGGTGCGTGTCAACACCGTGTCACCCGGGCTGATCGATACGCCGCTATGGTCGAAGATGGCCGACGATGCCAAGGCGGCGATGTTCTCTCGCGTGTCGGAAAACCTGCCGGCAAAGACCATCGGCAAGCCTGAGCACATCGCCAACGCGGTGCTGTTCCTCATGACCACGCCATTCGCCACCGGGTCGAACGTGCGGGTTGATGGCGGCGGTGCGATCGCCTGAGCGTGGTCGGATACTTTGTAGAGGCGAAGCAAAGATAGGGAAGATCACCATGTCTGATCAAAGCACTGCAACATCCGCCCGTTTCGACATCCTGGCGATCATGAATGAGTTTCCGCAAACGGCGGACACGTTGCTGGTGGATACGTATTTGCGCGATACGCCTGCAGCAAGCTCGCGGGTGTTTCGCGTCTACAAGGGACGCCGCCGCATTACCATCGCGGTAGCGATGAGTATCTTTACGTCCTGTCCGGGCGGGGCACCTTCTGGATGGAAGACCCTGCAACGGAGGCCGAGTTCCAGCCCGGACAACTCCTCTTCTTCGAAAAGGGCACGGTTCATGCGCTGCCAACCATCCTTGAGGAGCCGGTCGTGTTCCTTTCCGTCGATACGCCCCGCCGCGATCCGAAAGACATTGTCTTCGTGAACAGTGCGGACGGATCGCCCGAAACCTTTATCGCCTCAACGCGCGGTTGAGCGACGCTCCCGTTCGCAGTCTAATTTAAGGGAATGTGACCCGTGGTCCGAACCTGGTTTATCACCGGCGTCAGCAGCGGCTTTGGTCGAGAGATGGCCGAGCCGCCAGCCGCTCGGGGATCCGATCAAAATAGTTCAGGCCATGATTGGGTCGGTTGATCAATCGCCGGCGCCCCGTCGGCTGGTGCTCGCAGTGATGCCTATGACGCGATCACAAGGGCGCTCAGCGAAAGGCTGGCCGAGGTGGAGCTGCAGAAGGACAGCGCCGCCGCCACGGACATCGTTTAACCGAGAGAAGGGGAGCGGAATGCCGGTGAGGACCATTCCCCTCCATGATACTTATCAAGCCGTCTGGCTGTGCGCGGAGTATCTGCCTGCCGGTCGGGCACTGGACAAATGTGGAAGCATGGCTGCCCGGGCAGCTTCCCATTTGTCCCATTCAGCTGCATCCATGAGGGAAGGAATGGTGGCGAATTCGCCGCGATCAAGTCCGACCAGCGCAGCGTCGACGAGATCCGCAGGCGACATCACCCATTCGCTCGGCAGGTTGCTTGCCGGCAGTCCGGCAATGTCCCAGAACTCGGTTCCCGTTGCGCCGGGAAGCACGACCTGAACAGTGACCCCTGTCTCGTGCAGTTCCTTGCGAAGCGAATGACTGAAGGCCAGCAGGAAGGACTTGGTGCCGCCATAGATGCCGTCCAAGATTTCTGGTCCGATCGCCACAATGGAAGAGATGTTGATAATGGTACCCTTGCCGCGCTGCCTGAAGAGCGGGACGATGGCATAGGTCAGACGCATCGGCGCCGTGACATTGATGGCCACCATGGCCTGCATATCGGAAATGTCGGCAGTCGCGAAAGGCGCGGCACTGCCAAAACCTGCATTGTTGACCAGATGCGTGATGGTTTCGTCCTGTGCAATAACCGCTTCCACCGCAGCCAGGCCGTCTTCCGTGCCGAGATCCGCGGCAAGTGTCCTGACCGATACGCTATAACGCTCCGTCAATGCGGCGGCGACATCCTTCAAGCGGGCGAGATTGCGCGCCACCAGAATGAGATGATGGCCGCGCCGGGCAAAGCGGTCGGCATAGACGGCGCCGATGCCCGATGATGCGCCTGTTATCAGAATGGTCCCGTGTATATTGCTCATTGTTCGCTCCGTTGGCTGTGGATTGGAACGTCCAACCCTGTGTTTCGACGGAGGGACATTAGCCGTAGACAATGATGTCTGAAATGACATACAAACGGCAAAATAGGACAAGGATACAAGCATGCGGCACATTGGCTTCATCATGGAGAATGGGTTTCAGGTGATGGGCATGGCTGCGTTGAGCGCCTTTGAATTCGCCAACGAGACCCTCGGCAGTGAGGCGTACCGGCTGACCGTCATGTCAGAAAGCGGCGGTTCAATTCGATCCTCGCTTGGCATCGGTATTGAGACACAGCCGCTCGCGGACTTCCCGGATACGCTGATGGTCGTCGGCGAACTGCTTCCGAAGCCTGTCTCTCCAGCATTGAGGAATTACATTGCCCGTGCGGGGCGAGAAAGCCGACGGGTAGCTGGCGTCTGCACCGGTGCATTTCTGCTGGCCGAGGCCGGCCTTCTGGATGGAAAAAGCGCCACCACCCACTGGGCTCACGCGCGCAGCCTGCAGGAACGGTTCCCCAACATCCATGTCGATGACGACCGCATCTTCATCCAGGACGGTTCGATCTGGACGTCGGCAGGCATGAGTTCCGCCATCGATCTGACGCTGGCACTGATCGAAGATGATCATGGGGCCGAGCTCTCGCGATCCATTGCGCGCAAACTGGTGGTGTATCATCGACGGCCAGGAGGGCAGTCGCAGTTTTCGGCGCTCCTGGAGCTGGAGCCGCGCTCGGACCGGGTGCGTCGTGCGCTTGTCTACGCCAAGGAACATCTTCGAAATCCGCTAACGGTGGAGGAACTGGCGGAAGCCGCAAGCCTCAGCCCGCGCCAGTTTAGTCGCCTGTTTCGCGAGGAGACGGGGCAGTCGCCTGCTAAGGCCGTCGAGCGCCTGCGGCTCGAGGCGGCAAAAGTGATGCTCGAAGACGGCCGTCACCCCCTCGACATCGTCGCCCGCGATACCGGCTTTGCGGACCGCGATCGGATGCGTCGAGCATTCTTACGCTTTTTCGGCCAGCCGCCGCAGGGCCTGCGCCGCAGCCTGAAGCTGATAGAGGGCGTCGAAGACCCTGATCTGGTGTATTGACGCCCGCGTCCTGAATTGACGTTTCTATGTCATTCAAGACGCGGCCGACCAGATCTATCTTCTTTCATCAGAAGACCTCACAGCGGGTGATGAAAGGAAAACCTCGTGTTCTCTTCCAGATACAATGATGGAATCGAGACCAGCCATGGCCGGCTCGCCATCCGCCTCGACGGACCGCAAGGAGGCATCCCGCTCCTTCTCCTGCAGCGCTTTCGTGGCACCATGGATGATTGGGATCTGGCTTTCATTGCAGCGATTGCCAGGGATCGCCGCGTCATTCGTTTGACAGTGCCGGCGTTGGAGGATCGCAGGGCGCCGTGCCGGACACCATCGGCGGGATGGCAGTCATCGCTGCGGATGTCGTAGCATCGCTTGGTTTGTCTCAGGTTGATGTCCTTGGCTGGTCGTTGGGTGGAGCGGTTGGCCTGGAGTTTGCACTCAGCTTCCCGCATCTGGTCCGTCGGCTGATCGTCGCGGGCTCAAGTCCCGGACCCGTTGCAGACGGTCCGCAGCAACATCCACCCGTGCCGCACGTCATGACGAAGAGCGAGAATGACGAGGACGACTTTCTTTTCCTGTTCTACCCGTCAAGCGAATGCGCCACCGCCGCAGGCCGCTCCTCTCTCGCCCGTATCCGGTTACCGCCTGATTGTGGACCGGCAACGTCACCGCTAGCACTGATGATGCAGGTGAAGGCGATCTCTTCCTGGCCCGGTGTATTGCACCGGGCGAGCGAACTCAGGCTGCCGAACTGGTCGCCAATGGCGCGCATGACGTGATGATCCCGGCCTTTCACTCTTACGTGCTGTCGCAGCAAGCACCCGATGCCAAGCTCATCCTCTATCCGGATTCGGGTCATGCATTCCTGTTCCGAGAAATTGAAAGCTTCTCGCGCGACGTCGAGCAGTTCCTGGAAGGCTGAATTAGAAAACTCGCCACAAACCGACCAATCCACGGTCCCACCAAGGAGAATGATCATGTCTGCCATTACCACTCTTTCGGATGAAGACGTCACACCGCATGTTGCCGAAGTCTTTGCCGGCGCGAAGGCCTCCATGGGCAAGGTGCCAAATCTATTCCGCGTTCTCGCGCATGCTCCGGCCGCGCTGGATGTGTACACCGGCAGCAAGCGCCTTCTGCATGATGGGGTGCTGAGCCCGCAGGCTCAGGAGCAGATCGCCATCGCTATTGCGGCTGCCAATGGCTGCGACTACTGCCTTGCCGCCCACACCGGTGCGGCACGTGCAGTTGGTGTTTCGGCAGAGGACCGCGCCTCAGCACAGAGTGGCTACACCTCGGACGTCAAAATCCAAGCCGTCCTCGACCTCGCACTTGCCATCAACGCGACACATGGACAGGCATCGGCGCCAGCTCTTGAAACGGCGCGCGCCTATGGATTGTCGGATGCTGAGATCCTGGAAACTGTAGCGCATGTCGCAATCAATATCCTGACCAACAGCGTCAACAACATCGTCGGAACGACGCTTGATTTCCCGAAGGTCGAACGCGTCTAGATCTTAGCGCGACACGATTTATAAGGCGAATGGCGGCCGCTGTTATACGGCCTCCAAGTGTCGTCTTTCGCTCTCTAACAGGGTCGGCAGTCCTGCTCGATCAAGACCCTAATCTTGGCTGTCAGCAAGTCACATAGGTAAGGGATTGGGCGACCACAGGAGCGGCCGCCCTCGTAGATCACAGCCCCTCGCAACCGAGCTTAATAAGGGACGCATCGACCCAGCTCCGGTCGTTGGCTCCAGCCTTGATGTTGGCCATTTGCTGAGTTTCCGCTTCATGCTTTTTGGTGGCGGCCGCATGAACCAAATCGACGTCATCTATCGCGACGCTCAGAAGTCCATCTGCATCCCCGCAAACGAGGTCGCCTGGATTGATGACCATGCCCGCTATCGAGATCGGAACATTCACCTCACCCGGGCCGTCCTTGTACGGTCCGCGATGGGTAACTCCCGCCGCGAATACCGGGAAGCTGCCGGCGGAAAGTTCGGCGCTATCTCGGATTGCGCCGTAAATAACGATCCCGCCCAGGCCGCGCTGTTCCGCATGAGCCACCATCAGTTCGCCAATAATCGCATTGGACAGGTCACCTCCCGCGTCCACGACAACAACGTCACCAGGCTCCGCGATATCGAGGGCCTTATGGACCATCAGGTTGTCGCCGGGGCGAGCCTTAACCGTCACGGCCGGTCCAACCATGACGCCGCCCGTGTAATAGGGGCGCAGTGCAGCTCCCCCGGCAGTCATTCGGCTCATCACATCGCTGACATTGGCAACCGGAAGTGCCCTAAACGCATCTACCCATTTTGCATCGACCTTACGCTCGCGTTTGCAAATGCGAAAACCAATCATTGCATTCCTCCTTTTTAAAATATTGCGCCACTCACGCGGCGGCGATGAGATCGCGATTGGCGAGAGCCCGGTCGTCAAAGATTCGGCCTTCCAGCACGTCGATGATGTGCTGGGCGCTTTGGACCGCCATGTTGCGCAAGGCCGAGCGGCTGGCTCCGCCGACATGCGGTGTTGCAAGCACGTTGGGCAGCGACCAGAGTGGATTGTCTGCCGCAGGGGGCTCGACCTCGAAACTGTCCAAAGCAGCGCCGGCGATCGATCCAGATCGCAATGCCTGAATAAGTGCAGCCTCATCGACAATGGCGCCGCGAGCCGTGTTGACCAGAAAAGCCGTGGGTTTCATCAAAGCCAGCTTTTCGGCACTGATCAGGTGATGGGTCTGCGGCATGAGCGGGCAATGTAGGCTGACGATATCGGCAACCTTCAAAACGTCATCAAGGTCACGACTGACCGTTAATTCGTCGGTGCCACTCGCAATCGGATCATATGCGGCAACCTGCATACCAAGGCCTTTTGCTAGCGATGCGGCGCGCTGGCCGATTTCGCCATAGCCGATGACGCCAAAGACGGCACCAGCCAAATCACGGCCCACATATTTCGTCTTTGGCCAGCTACCCCCCTTCACGGCCGTGTTTAGGGGAACGACGTCCTTCATCAGGCTGACCGTCAGCCCGATAGCCAGTTCTGCCACGGACTGAGCGTTGGCCGCGAGCGCCCGCAGGACCGGAATGCGACGATCCGAGGCCGCTGCTAGATCGATATTGTCGACGCCGCTTCCATGCTTGGCAATCACACGAAGGCGCGGCGAAGAAGCGATAACCGATTTGTCGATCCTGCCCTGACGGACGAGGATTGCGTCGATCTCCTTTTCTCTAGCAATTGCGGCAAGATCTTCCGACGTGGAGTAGGCCGGCGCATAGATTGTTTCGACACCGTGCGAGGCAAGCAGGATCCGGGCCTCCTCGACAAGTTCGGCACCAGTGACCATGACCTTCGCCGTGTGGGCGCTTCTCGCCTGGGTTGTCGTATTCATATGCTCCTCCATGCAATCCGATCGACAGAACGTCTGAACGGGTGGCTTGCCCGTTGACGAATGTCATTTATCGCGTATTGTACTAATTGAAAAGGAGTTGTACTTAGTACAACGTACGAAGTGATGAACACCTTTTTGGGAGGAGCCCATGCCTGGAAATTCAGCCGGCGTTGCAGCTGTTGAGCGCGCCGCATCATTGCTGGAAGCATTTACCGACCGCGATTACACGCTGTCGTTGGGCGAGCTCGCGCGCCGCGTTGAGCTCGACAAATCCACGGTTCTGCGCATCGCCCGTTCACTGGCAAAGCATCAGTTGCTCGTCCGCAACGATGATGCGAGCTGGCGCCTTGGCCCCACGCTCATGAAGCTTGGAAATATCTACCAATCGACCTTCCGTGCCTCCGACATCATTGAGCCTCTGCTTGCCGATTTGGTGACGCAGACGGGCGAAAGCGCTGCGATCTATGTTCGGGAAGGCGACGAGCGCGTCTGCCTGTTCCGACATGACTCGCATCAGTCAATTCGCCATTCTGCACGCGTCGGTAGTACTTATCCGCTCGACCGGGGTGCGCCCGGGCGAGTAATCCTGGCTTTTATTGATCGCCCGGGTTCGATTTACGACGAAATCCGCAAGGCAGGTTTTTACGCGACGGCCGGTGAACGCGATCCGCAGGTCGCCAGCGTCGCGGTGCCGATATTTCGCGATGGCGCCACTCTTTTTGGTTCACTCGCTTTGACCGGTCCGCCTGCGCGTTTCTCGGAAGAGGCAATCAGGAAAAATCTCGAAATTCTTCAAGTGGCTGCGCGGAAACTATCCGTAGCCATGGGGGGAGAACCCGGCACAACTTAGCGCGGGAGCCGGGCCCGCCACTATCCAATGGAGGATTGGACATGACGCATTGCAAGATAAAATTCGCATTCGCTGCCGCGGTATTTGCCGCGTCGGCCTCTTATGCTCACGCCGAATGGCCGAATGACCGCCCGATCCAGATGATTGTGGCCTTTGCTCCGGGCGGCAGCACGGACGTCATGGCGCGCGCCATCGAGCCGTTCCTGGAAAAAGAACTCGGCGCCGACATCGTCATCGAAAACCGGCCCGGCGCATCTGGCGAGATTGCCTATACGGCGCTGTCCAAGGCAAAGCCGGACGGCTACACGTTCTCCTACATCAACACACCGGGCTACCTGTCGATGCAGGTGCAGCGTAAACTTGGCTATGATCCGAAGACGATCAAGCCGATCGTCCGCATCGTAGATGACCCGACCGCGATCGTCGTGCCGGCCGCTTCCGAGATCAAGACGCTGAAGGATTTCGTCGACGCTGCAAAGGCAAAGCCAGGTGCTGTCTCCTACGGTTCTTCCGGTGTCGGCACGGATGACCATCTGGCGATCATTCTGCTCGGCGCTGCGACCGGCACGACCTTTACCCATATCCCGTTTTCCGGCGCCGGCGAAACCCGCACGGCAATTCTCGGCTCGCAGGTCTCCGGTGGTGGTCTCAACATCAGCGAGTTTGCCGGCAATGACACGTCGGGACTGCGCATGATCGCTCATTTCGGTACGGATCGTTCGCCGCAATTGCCGGATGTGCCGACGGCCAAGGAACAGGGATTTGACGTCGAGATGACGTCCGAACGCGGTATCGCGGCGCCGCGCGAACTGTCGGATGAAATCACCCAGAAATTCGGCGAAGCCATGAAGAAGGTTCTCGACAATCCCGAATTCCAGAAGCAGGCCAAGCAGCTTGCGCTTCCATTGGCTTATCTGTCCGGGCCGGACTGGGAAAAGCAGATGCCGGATCGTCTGGCACGCTTCCAGAAGATCTGGAATGAAACGCCTTGGGTGAAGTGATGAGCGGCTCCTCCACAGCAAAGCGGGATTTTCCCGATATCTTGGCGGGGGGCGTGATGATCGGGTTGGGAGCGCTTGGTCTTTGGGCCGGGCGTGACCTCCAGTTCGGCTCGGCTGCGATGATGGGTGCGGGCTTTTTGCCGGATGTGATCTGCGGAATGCTGATCGCGATCGGTGCGTATGTCCTGATCAAAGCGTTGGGCAAGGCCTACGAACCGTTCGACGAGTCAAACTTCAAACCTCTGATCATTCTCGTCGTCGCAATCGCCGGCTTCGCTTTCATGTCGGAAACGTTGGGTTTTATCGTCTCAACGATCTGGCTTCTCGTGATCGGCAGTCTTGCTGATCAGGAGTCGCGCTGGCGCGAGATCGCGATCTCCACCGTCCTGCTGACGATCTTTGGCGCTCTCGTCTTCATCTACGGCCTCGGCGTTCAGATGCCGATCCTGCCGTTCTGATCGAGACTGGAAGGAATACCCATGGCATTTCTCGATGTCCTCATGCTGGGCTTCTCCGAAGCCTTTACCCCGACCAACCTCTTCTTCTGTTTCCTAGGTGCATTGCTGGGTACGCTGATCGGCGTCCTGCCGGGGATCGGCCCGACTGCCACAGTCGCGATCCTGCTGCCTGTCACGTTTTTTCTGCCGCCGCTCGGCGCTCTCATCATGCTGGCAGGCATTTTTTATGGTGCGCAATATGGTGGCTCGACGACTGCGATCCTGGTCAATCTGCCCGGTGAGGCCTCTGCGGTCGTCACGGCGATCGACGGATACCAGATGGCCCGAAAGGGACGAGCGGGGGCAGCACTCGCGATCGCGGCCCTCGGCTCCTTCTTTGCCGGTACGGTAGCGACTATCGGTCTTGCGGTAGCCGGCCCGACGCTTTCGTCCTTTGCGCTGTCCTTTGGACCGGCCGAATATGTCTCGCTCTGTATCTTCGGTCTGCTGGCGGCAACGATCTTGGCGCATGGATCGGTGATCAAGGCGATCGGTATGGTTTGCCTGGGCCTCGTCCTCGGCATGGTCGGCATCGATGTCAACAGCGGCTCGACGCGCCTTACCTTCGGTTCGACCGAACTTTATGACGGTATCGATTTCGTCGTTATCGCCGTCGGCCTGTTCGGTGTCGCCGAGATCGCCAGCAATCTCGAATTCAAGGAAGCACGCGGCGTGCTGCAAAGCACGATAGGCCGTCTGTGGCCGACTAGGCAGGAGTTCAAGGAAAGCTGGGGCGCGGTCCTTCGCGGCACCGGTGTCGGCACCATTCTCGGCGTTTTGCCGGGCGGCGGCGCGACGCTCAGCGCATTCAGTGCCTATTCGGTTGAGAAAAAGATCTCCAAGACGCCTGAAAAATTCGGCCATGGGGCGATTGCCGGCGTGGCCGGCCCGGAGGCCGCCAATAATGCCGGAGCGCAATCATCATTCATTCCGCTTCTCACCCTCGGCATTCCATCGAACTCCATCATGGCAATGATGCTCGGCGCCATGACGATCCACGGGATCACGCCCGGTCCATCGGTCATCCAGAACCAGCCGGAACTGTTCTGGGGGCTCGTGGCGTCGATGTGGATCGGCAATGCGATGCTGCTCGTCATCAACCTCCCGCTGATCGGCGTTTGGGTTCGTCTGCTGAAGGTGCCTTACCGCCTTCTCTATCCGGCGATCCTGTTGTTCTGCTGCATCGGCGTCTACAGCGTCAACAATCGCGGCTTCGACGTCGCCTTGGTGATCCTGTTCGGCGTACTCGGCTATGTCCTGCGCAAAGCCAAATGCGAAGCGGGGCCGTTGCTCCTTGGCTTCGTACTGGGGCCGCTCCTCGAAACGAACCTGAGACGTGCTCTTCTCCTGTCGCAGGGCGATCCTCTCGTCTTCGTCGAGCGTCCGATCAGCGCTGTGCTGCTGCTGATCACAGCAGGCATGCTTTTGACTTTGATCCTTCCGGCGATCCGCAAGGGGCGTAAGGAAGCGTTCGAGGCAAGCGAAGACTGACATCATCGGACTCAATGCGGCCGGCTTCTGTCGGCCGCAATTGCTATCTAGCATCAACCTAGAGAGGCCAGCCGTGCCTGGATCAAGAAACACTGCCCGGGTACGCGGCCTGTCCGGAGTCCTTAGTCTCGACGATTTCGAAAAGACGGCGCGCCGACATCTTCCGCGGCCACTGTTTGGTTATATTGCCGGTGCCAGCGAGACGAATTCATCGCTTCGGCAAAATTCCGAGGCTTTCGATCGTTTTGCCTTCCGGCCGCGGGTTCTACGCAACGTCTCCGGCCGAACCATGGAGACGACGCTTTTCGGGATCCGCTACCAGGCACCCTTCGGCATCGCTCCGATGGGGATCAGTGCCTTGATGGCATATCGGGGTGACATCATTCTTGCGGAAGGCGCCGCAGAGACCGGGATTGCCGCGATTATGAGCGGATCTTCGTTGATCCGGATGGAAGATGTCGCAAAGGTTGCCCCTGGAACCTGGTTCCAAGCCTATCTTCCGGGCGAGAACGACCGGATCGATGCGCTCATCGATCGTGTAGCCGGGGCAGGTTTCAAAACATTGGTACTCACTGTCGACACGGCGGCGCTTGCCAATCGTGAGAACAATGTTCGTGCCGGGTTTTCCACGCCGCTCCGCCCGAGCTTGCGCCTTGCCTGGGAAGGCATTTCTCATCCTCGCTGGGCAATTGGAACATTTCTGAAATCGATTGTTCGTCACGGCATCCCGCATTTCGAAAACTCCTATGCGACGCGAGGCGCTCCGATCATTGCCTCCAACGTTATGCGTGACTTCGGAAAAAAAGATCATCTCGACTGGAGCCATCTCGAGCGGATCCGCAGCCACTGGAATGGCAATCTCGTCGTAAAGGGGATCATGCATCCGGAGGACGCGGCTCACGCAGCAGACGCCGGGGCGGACGGTATCATTCTTTCCAATCACGGCGGGCGCCAGCTCGACGGAACGGCCTCCCCGCTGCAAGTGCTACCGGACATCGTAGCGAGGATCGATGGTCGAATTCCGGTTATGATCGATGGCGGCTTCCGCCGCGGCACGGATATTGTAAAGGCGCTCGCTATTGGGGCCAGTTTCGTGTTTGTCGGGCGGCCTTTCCTCTACGCAGCCGCAGTAGGCGGGGCTGATGGTGTGCGAAAGGCGGCCGAAATTCTTAAATCGGAGATCAGTCGGAACATGGCTCTACTGGGAGCGACAGGTCTGCACGATCTTTCCCGCGACGTAATTATCGATAAGCATCTGTGAGCCACAGCCTTTACGCTTCGAAATTCTTTCGACTTCAGCCTAAAAATTGTACGGTGTTTGCTTCAGCCGCACAGCGGCTTTGCGTCACTTCGATCGCCACGTTCCGCTCAGGACCAATAAGCGTGGCATAGGTGCGCTTTGGGCAATTACGTTGTTTCAGACCGCTTTCTGTGACCTTCGCCTGACATTGCTTTGGCTTCAACGGTGCAAGCGGGATGGTGGTACGGGCGACATCTGCAATAATCCTGAGAAAGCAGCACAGGCCCGTGAAATACCGCACCGTTGTGATGAGAGAATGCTAGAAGCTTTAGCTTGAACTGCTCTTGCGAAGAAGCCCGCGATCTTGCACGCTTATCTTCCATTGACCGACAGCTGCCCCATATGCCCGCTATACGTGGCCGAGGACCCAATTCTGAAACATTCCGCTACCCTTGATAAGGCGCTGGCCTGGTCCATTGCAAACCGCTTTTCGTTGTCGCGTCAGTTCGCAATTGTGACCGTGGCTGTGCTCGTGGTTGGCCTCGTCAGAGGTCTTTTCATCACCGAGCTTGTGCCGTGGCTTTTCTTCATACCGGTGATCATAGCAAGCGCTCTGTTGTTGAGCCGCGACGCGGGGGTTTTCGCCAGCGTGCTTGCGGCGATTGTCGCGGGCTTCACGATCGGAAGCTCCGACAATGCGTTCTGGATGACCGGCCCGCAATGGGCGGGCAGCATCCTGTTCCTTCTCGTGGTCGTGGGACTTGCGGTTCTCGTGGGAGAGCTGCGCTATACCTTCGCGCGCAACCGGGGTCTAACGGAAACGAATGCCGAGACAAATATTTTGCTCGGGGAGCGAGAAGCGTTTCTGGCTAGTGTGCTGGCTAGCTCGACCGACTGTATCAAGGTGCTTGATCTGGATGGACGGCTGACTTTCATGTCCGAGGGCGGACAAAAGGTCATGGAAGTGAGCGACTTCAATGCAATCTCCGGATGTCCGTGGCCCGCTTTCTGGAATGGTGCGGGCAACGTCCAGGCTGAGGCGGCAGTAAAGGCCGCAAGGAAGGGACAGTCCAGCAGCTTCATTGCCAGGGCAAGTACTATGGGAGGGACCGAGAAATGGTGGGATGTGGCGGTTAGTCCGATCCTAGGTGTTGACGGCCAGCCGAAGCAAATTCTCTCGGTGTCCCGCGATATTACAGCGTCACGCTACAACGAAGAGCAACATCGCCAGCTCGGCCGGATTGTCGAAACAACGACGGATTTTGTCGGCATGGCCGATCTGGATGGCACCGTGTACTTCCTCAATGACGCCGCCCTTAACATGGTCGGCCTGTCGAGGGAGCGGTTGGGCAGGGTGCATGTCACGGATTTCTTCCCGCCAGCCGAGGCCTCGCAGGTGGAAAAGGAAGTCCTTCCGGCCGTCGCCGAAAAGGGGCACTGGATCGGTGAGCTGTCGTTTCGGCACTTCTTGACGGGCCAGCTTATCCCTGTTCTGTACAACGTATTCCCAGTGTCCGATACCGATGGCAAGCTCGTCGGCTATGGCACGGTCACCCGCGACTTCACAGAACGAAAAAACGCCGAGGCGCGACAGCGTCTGCTGAATGACGAGCTGAGCCACAGGCTCAAGAACGTCTTGTCGGTAGTCCAGTCCGTCGCATCACAAACCCTCAGGCAATCGCAAGACCTTGCTTCTGCAAACACCGCGTTGATGTCGCGGCTCGTCGCGCTTGGAGAGGCTGCAAGTGTTCTGACGGCAAACGAGTGGTCGTCGGCCGGAATTCACCAGCTTGTCCGCACCGTGCTTGGACATCACGCCGATATTGGCGACCGCATCATCATTGACGGACCCGAGCTTGTCTTGCATCCGCAGGCCGCAATGGCATTTGCACTCGCGCTCCATGAACTTGCCACGAACGCGGCGAAATATGGCGCTCTGTCAAACGAGACCGGAAAAGTACGCTTGACCTGGTCTGCTGGCGAGGCTGATGACGGAAATGGACCGAGACTGAAGCTGTTGTGGGAAGAGGTTGGTGGGCCGCCGGTTCAGCCACCCTCTCGCCGAGGCTTCGGTTCAACCATGATCGAAAGATCGCTGAGAGCCTATTTTAAAGGCGAGGCAAAGCTCGAGTATCGAACGACAGGTCTTCGTTTTGAAATCGATTGTCCGCTTGACGCGGCTGGAAGTCTGGAAAGCTGAATATGGGGCAGAGTAAACTGTTCAACACCCATTCGATCCTCATCGTCGACGACGAGGCGATCCTGCGTTTCGACCTGGCGGACTTTTTCATGGACGCTGGTTACCATGTCTACGATGCTGCTGACGCGGACGAGGCGATCGCCATTCTTGAGGCACACGATTCGATCCGTGTTGTTCTAACAGATGTCCAGATGCCTGGTTCAATGGACGGGATGAAACTGGCACACTACATCCGCGACCGTTACCCGCCGACCGTACTTCTGGTCACGTCCGGTATGCGAAAAATCGAACTGGACGAAATGCCCGAAAACAGCCTGTTCATCACGAAGCCGTTCGACCCAAATCGCTTGCTCAAGCACATCGAGGAGATCGTCAGAACGTGACGACCCGACTCTGCCCGAGCAATCAGTCGGGTGGCGACGGGGTGCATTTATCAAAGTCGGGGCTGGGTGGGCCACGAAAACGTCGGTTGGCGCTCCTTGTTCGAGAACGAGATCCTAATTGGGTTTTTTAAAAATGAAAGCGGTACGAAGCGATGAGTTCTTGAACTCTGTAATAGTTAGAAGGACCTTCGTCCTTGGGCACAGGAGCTGACCGGATGGAGATCGCTCAGTGCCTTCAGTAAGTGACGCATTTGATCCGCTGCAAAGTCGCTCAATAGTTGATGAGGAGATTCCGAGTATCGCCAAAGGTAGGCTGCACTCCCAGTAGCGAAGCTGATCGAGCGATTATTTCTTTCACCATAGGGGCGGCGGTGTAAGCGGCTGTTCTACCACCTTTCTCCCCTGTGAGTGGAGCGTCGATGATTGTCAGAACAACGTAGCGCGGGTGGTCGATTGGAAAGCCGGCCAAGAAGGCGTTGAAGTTAAGGTGTGAAGCATACCTGCCGTTGACAACCTTATCGGCAGTACCTGTTTTGCCGCCCACGTTGTATCCAGACACTTGCGCATTTCGCCCTGATCCTTTCTCACCGTTCCACTTGAACAAATAACGCATCGCTGCGCTTGTTTCGGGTTTGATTATCTGTGTTCCACGGGGAGATATTTCGTCTGAGTGTAGAAACTTCGGCGAGAACAATTGTCATCCATTCATCAAGGCGGCACCTGCCATAGCGGTCTGCAGCGGCGTCAACCTCTTCGCCAGGTTTTACCGTGATGAACCCAGTATCAGCTGCCCAAAGCGGGAGGGCGGACGACATATTCCCACAGTTAACGCTCCAATCAATGTTTCCGTGATCACTGGCAAGTTGCGCGAAGGTAGTCTCCAATATCGTAGGGTCATCGCGCCCGCCCTTCACGATGAAGACCTTGTTACTGGTTGCAGTGCCTCGGCCCAAGCCTGTGATCTGCCGGTTGCCCTTCAGCGGTCCGCTTAAAGGCACGCCCATAAGATGGCGCAGAAGTTCCTCGCGCAGTTCGAGGTTTTCCGGCAGAAACTCATCCCACAGCACCAGACCTGTCGAGGTGCCGCCACGCATATGGTGAACGGGGAACTCAGCAACGCCGTTGTTCAATCGAGGCTTCAGGAGAGATTTGTTCATTGTAGCTGTGCCTGTGAAGGGGTGAGAGGAATTGATGTGCCGGGACTATTGAGTGATGACCAATTTGAAGCCTGTATGACTTGGCACAAAGCCGAGGTTTTCATAAAACCGGTGAGCATCTTCGCGGGACTTATCGCTGGTTAACTGCACCAGTTCGCACCCGCGCTGACGACAGTAGTCGATCGCCCATTCAAAAACAGCATGGCCCAGTCCGTAGCCCCTATGACTCCGGGCCACTCGAACACCCTCTATCTGCCCACGTAGAGCGCCGGAGCGCGCAAGAGTTGGAATGATCGAGACTTGAAGGGTGGCAACGGGCACCCCATCCATCTCACCGATCGCTAAGAACTGGTTTGGATCGTCCTTGATCTTAGCGAAAGCGTCGAGATACGCCTGAGAAAGTGGAAGCTGGATTACCTCGCGGACTGCCCCTAGTTCGTCATCTGCAAGCATTTGAACGATGTCCGGGAGATCTGCTTCCGTAGCCATCCTGATCGTAATCAACTTCAACTCCTCAATGTAATTCAGCAAAAGCACCGATACCTACGCATCAGACACCAGCGCCAACTGGCCGTTTTATGCATTCGTGAGAGGTTAAATACCAGGCGGTCGCATCACAACTACGATACCGGATGCCAGAAGAAGACGTTTAGCATTGATCGGGTCGCCGTGACGCCAAGTCATCGGGTAATGCAGCTATGTCAGGTCGTGAAGGTCTTTGCCCAAGGCCTGACCCAATCGCCACTCACTAAATCTCACCTTCAAGCCTGCACGTTCGGGCGTGCAGCACATTGGACCAACTAGATAGCGATTCGCTTCTGGGAATGGGCAGAGGCGGACCAAGGGCCAAATCTGCCCATCGCCTGAAGCTTGTATTCTCAGAACGCCGCTCTGGACGGTCACCCTTATCCAGAAATCTGATGGGTTTCCCTCGTACCGCCCCGTTGCCCAGTCGGATACTCCATCCGTCAACACACTGCCTAACAATCCATATCCGTCCGAGAACTCGATACCGGTCTTGACCCAACGTCTTTCGTCGAGCCTGACCATGAGGCCAGCCTGGTCGTAGAGATGTTCAAAATGTGCTTGGACTCGAACCTGGGCGGTGACCCGACGCATGTCTACACGATCGGCTACGTCGCTGTGCTGACCGGCGAAAGCCTCGAACTCATCCAGGAAATCGCCAGCAACTCCGACAATATCGACTATGGTGAGATGATCCATGCCCATGACGGCAGCGAAGAGGGCATCACGACATTCACCGACCGGGGCGTCGAGAGTCTAAAAGAATTCCTCGCCGATATCCGCACCTGGGAGGGAGGCGTTCGCCAGTTCCTTGCAGACGAGCAATGCGACCAGGAAAAGATCGAGCGCATCATGGCAGACCAGCCAAAATCATAAACGGTGCGGCCTACGCCGGATGGATACTCTGGAACGGCAAACGTTGGCGGACAAGGCTGCTTTGCCCCCTAGCGGTCCTGATGTCGGGATTTTTCCGCCCCACTCAAACGGGTGAGAAGGGCGGCAAAGTCGCCGTCATTGGGCGGTGGCTGGCGCGAAGGGTGGCTTTGCAACGCGCTGCGCACCATGGCGCTGGATGCCAGGCGGATAAAGTCGGAGGAAGACCGATCGGCCGACGCCATCACTTCTTACGATCCAGCTCAGCCTCAACCTTGGAACGGCTGTTGCCGACTTCATGCACGGCATCTTTCACCGCGTCCTTTGAAACGTTTTCCTTGTCTGCCTCGTAACGAACTTCATGTTCCTGTCCGCCGGCGACTTTGGCGCGATCCTGTGCGCGACCCGCTCCTGTTTGACATGATTGACCCTCTTCATGATGTCATGAGGCGCCACAACCGACGATAGGGGTAACTTGTTCCCGTTTTCCCTCACGTCACCCAAGACATTCACGAGCACGCCGAAACGCCGCCTGCCCTCTTGCAGCTGCTTCGCGGTGGCAAGCGGCAGGTCTATGACAGGTTCAAGGATCTGCACGACCCGGGCGGCGGCACGGCGCACACCTGGATCTTCGCTTTCGCTCGAAATCTCTTTTGCCAACGCGTACATGCGTCGAAAGCTACCGCACTCTTCGGCAGCTCTGAGCCAATCATCATTTTTGATCATCTGCCGACACATAGTCGGATAGCAGGCCGCGTCGCTGTTCCAATGAAGCTGTAGTCAATGTCAGATTAACGGATTAGTAACATCTGAAATGCGCGGAATCTATGGCCTTGAATTAAGTTGGATTCCACTAACTCTCCAAGGAGTGTAGCGTATGGCAGGCCAGTTTGAATCGGGTCGAAAGACCTTCTCGCAAATGGATATATCCGAGCGCGATGCGGTCTTACAGGAATTGAGCAAGAGTTTGCGTTACAAGGCAATGGCATCGCGCGCCGCGTCCTACCCTCGTTGGAAGGATATGGAAGTCCTTGGCGAGCGAATTGAGCGCGATCATACGACGATCGCGGCAGACCTCGACGGAGCGGCAGTGACTGTTATCGAGGCGGTGCGGCTTCTGTCCGAGGTAGAGCGCGAGTTTACCGAAACGAGGCATTAAAGGCTGGCAGGCTCACGATGGGCGGCGGCGCGCGCGCCGTTTTGCTCGCTTGCTTCGCATGGTGGTGATTGGGCTTGCGATGTTTCCGCCATCCCGCCTGAAGCGCCAGAGCAGCCCGTAGACTGGCAGGGCGAGCAGTCCAACATAGGCTGTGCCTTCGGCATGACACGACGCATTGTCGGCCCATCGCTCGACCGTCGCCGGCTTCCCGAATGCGCCCGTAATTGCGAGAGTTGAGCCCGCGGCGAGGGCGACAGTTGCCAGTACGCTGAAGGCCCAATGCAGCGAGATCGCCTTAGCGTGATCGAGATAGAGGACCAAGCCTGCGATCGCGCCGAGCAACAGTCCGAAGGATCGGTAAAACAGCGTCATGGCCACGGACCTGGACGCAGCTTGCCACGCGTTTCAAGATCCTCGTGATTCAGCTCGTCCACTAACTCATTGACCTGCTCATCTGACAGGCCGTCCATGACGATGCCGTCGACAACCATCGGCAGGCCTGTGAAGATATCAAGAACTGTCCATGCGTCAGCATAGACCCGGCTGGCGGCGGCTTGGTATCGAAGTGTTTGGCGCGTGATGGTCATGGTACAAGAAAGAAAGAGGGCGGTATACGGAGAGGTTATATCTCTCTCAACATGGCCCAATTACACCGAACGGAATGGGCTGCGTCAATGATGCGCGGTCCCGCCAATTTCGCCGCTACGCAACGAACTCGGTTCCCCCACGCCCCGGAGGCGGCCTTTGGCCGTCATTGACCCATCCCCTCCCTTATCGGTTGGCGACCTTTGTTTTCATTCAAAGGAGCTGACGATGACCACTTACGATCACATTCAGCAACTGCGTGCCGAGCTGGCGGTATCGACGGACGCAGCAGAGCGCCGTCAGTTGCAGCCGAGCTTGCAGCAGCAGAACAGCAGCACGCAGCGGAAGAGGCTGCATTCGACGCGATGATCAGCGCAGCGCCGCCCGAATAGGCGGCTTTGCGCCACATCCGGACTTTGCTGGTGATGCCGCAAAGGTCGCCTCTCGACCCCAAGAGAGACGCTAGCCAGCCGTTGCCCGGTTGCCGAAAGCGGCCATTACAACTAAGCATGATAGCAAGTCTCTAACCCTTAATGGTTGCCTGTGCCGCATGGACGCCTGTACCGACAAGTTGAGCATTCCGCCCGAGGCGACGAACGCGCTGCAAATCCTGAAGCGTCGGCTCGGGTCGTCTCTTACGGCGGTCTATCTGCATGGCTCCGCCGTAGCCGAGGGACTGCGTAAGCGGAGCGACGTGGACCTTCTCGTTATTGTAGGCAAGGCGCTGCCCGTTCAGGTACGCGCGTGCCTATCAGCCGATCTCATGAAAGTCTCCGGGCTCTATCCGTTCGACCCGATGGGACGACGGCCGCTGGAGGTTATAATCGTCCGGTTGGCCGATCTCGAACCGATACCGTATCCAGCACGTGCCGAGTTCGTATACGGTGAATGGTTGCGGGGCGCTCTTGAAGGCGGCGCAGTTCCGCAAGCCGAGACGAATCCCGAGTTCACTCTGCTGCTTGCTCAAGCACGAGGAGAAGCGGTGCCTTTGGGTGGCCCGAGCATCGCCGATTTGGTTCCCGACATACCTTCAGACGTCATAAGCAGGGCAATTTGTGATCTTCTGCCGGAACTTGCCGGATCTGCAGAAGGGGATGAACGCAATGTCCTCCTGACGCTCGCGCGAATGTGGAGGACGCTGAAGACAGGTCAATTCGTTTCCAAAAATACCGCTGCGGAGTGGGCAGGTCCGCTGTTGCCTGACCAGGCGGCACGAACCCTCGCACTTGCGCGGGATGCCTATCTTGGTCACGGGGATGACGATCTACACCTTCGGAGAACGGAAGTAACGCAGACGGTAGTGGAGATGAGAGATCGCATTCTCGCAATCCTGCAACATCACTCATGACGTCTGCTATCTCCGAACATGCACCAGAAGCCGACTGTCAACTTCCCACCCCATTGCTGCCGTTCGATTTGACGCGGGCGAATGGCAGCAATGGGCCGAAGGTAGACATGGCGCTAGATCGCCATACGCGGACAAACGTGAACACTTCGATCGCGATCGAAGCTTCGACACGCTGAACCTGCGACAAGGGTCAAACAACAATGAGGCCCAAGTCATGACATCTCCACTAACATCCGCGACCGTGCCCTTTTTTGGATGGTACGTGGTCGCGGCGACCTTCGTTCTGGCGACGTCCGGCTGGGGGGTGGGTTTTTACGGGCTACCAATTTATCTGCAGATGGTGGTGCAGCGAACGGGTTGGTCTGTTGCACTCGTATCGAGCGCCGTAACGCTGCATTTCATCGTGGGCGCGGTGGTTGTAGCAAACCTCCTTCGATTATATCGGCTTTGGAACATCTCAATCATAACCGTCGCCGGAGCGGTTCTACTCGCAACGGGTGTCGTCGGCTGGTCTTTGGCATTCCAGCCCTGGCATCTGTTTGCGGCCGCTCTCCTTAGCGGCACAGGCTGGGTTGCTTTGAGCGCTGCGGCGGTCAATGCCATTATCTCTCCCTGGTTCGTCCGCAGACGCCCGGCAGCCCTGTCCATGGCATACAATGGCGCGAGGTGGCGTGATATTCTCACCCTTGTGGGTTATCCTCATCGTGTCGAGCGGGTTTGCGCAGGCCACGATCATCGTCGGGATTTCGATGATTCTCACCATAGGTGCGTTGTCTGTCCTGGTCTTTTCCAAATCACCCGAAGTTATGGGTCAATCACCGGATGGAAACGGGTCGCACGTGGTGAACTCGCCAATGTCGGCACCACTGGTTTCGTCGGGGCCGCGGAGCTCTCTGTGGAGGAACCGCCGTTTCCTAACGCTTGCAATAGCAATGGCTGTGGGATTGTTCGCCCAGATAGGACTGCTATCTCAGCTATTTTCAATGGTGGTGCCACTCTTTGGGCCGCAAACGGCTGGGCTGGTCATGGGCGGAGCGACCGTTGCGGCAATAGCCGGGCGAAGCAGCATCGGTGGGCTGATGCCAGCAGCTGCAGATCGTCGTTTGGAAGGCGCGTCTCCTGAGACAGCGCCGCGAACGATGAAAGGGCTTGACGTTCATCCATACTTCAATAATCCTTGAATTACTGGATAGAGGGATAGCCCGTATGAGCGCGATCGGCAAGTCCGTTTCGACCGACATCAGTCTCGGCCATCTCCTCGATGTGCTGGCGGTGGCGCCGGATGCACCACTGATCTTCAATTATGATGGTAGTTCGGTCCGGCCTGGCTATCACGTCACCGAGGTGAAGGCCGGGCAGTTCTCGGCGCTCGACTGCGGTGCGAACCCGGAAACCTGGGCAGAGACCTTCGTGCAGCTCTGGGATATCGACGAGGACGACCGGACACACATGCCGGCCGGCAAGTTCGCGGCGATCATCCGCAAGGTAGCAGACCATGTGCGGCTCGAGCCGACGGCAAAGCTGACGTTCGAGGTCAGCGACGGAGAGCGGCCGATGGCCCTCTACTGCGCGGCAGCGCCGCGGCTCGTCGCCGGCTCCTTCGAGGTTTCCCTTTCCGCTCGGCCGGCGAGCTGCAAGCCAAGAGATCGGTGGCTGGCGGAGGAGCAGGCGAAGTCATCCTGCTGCGGGCCGGCTGTCGATGAGTCAGCTTGCTGCACGTAACCTCGCTGGTCGAGTGATGACGTGATCTTCTTGTCGATCCGCAGCGGATTAAGCTTCTGAGTTTTATCAGATTTCACTCGTTATGATAACGGGTCGATGGTTCGATCCCGCTCAAGCTTAAGGTGAAGCGTCTTGAGCTGATGCTGATGTGATTTGGCGGAACCGGCGGGTGGCGCACACTAAAATAGCCATCGGCGGGTTACCGGCAAATGCATACGGAACGTGCACGCCGCCATCGAGGCACGATGCCGAGCTCTGCTGCCCTATGCTCGGGGAGCACAACCCGCGGCGATATCAAAGGCTGACCGCGCAGTTGTACAGGCATAGTCACCGGGAGAGCAGGCACGGCAAACGTCGGGTCGCTCCTCATAGACGAGGCAAGTCGTGGTTTCGCCCACGGTGCCGGAGAGAGCGGAGCACCTCGAACTCTCGCAACGCATGCCTCTTTGATCTGCGCTCACGAAACGAGCAGGAAGTCTGTCCAGCGCCGCGTCGGTCTCAGTGGTAAATCGTGGCCAGTCCGGCGAGTACGAACAGCAGGCACCACATGTCTGGCAGTCCAGATCTGTTGCTTCAGGCGGAGAAACACTCCAAGTCGGCTCATTCGCGTGAAGCAGCTCGGCGTATGTCTCGTCGGAAATCACTTGTGTTTCAGCAGCCACATCTTGCCCGCCATGGTTATGCCATGTGCTGAAACCGCCGGATCGACGTCGGCGTTGAGCAGCTGCAAAAGACCGGCATCCCGCAATTGGTTTATGGTCGCTGTCGACGCGAACTTGACCTTGATAGGACGTTCCTTCAAGCGATCAGATTTTTTGTAGGTTACGTCCGCATTGAGATGGGTCCATCGACCGCCATCCTGCGGATAAAGATCACCCTCCTTGACGAGCTTCAGGCCCCTGATCTGGACCGGGCCCAGTTCGACCGGAAGAGAGGTGGATGTCGTGCTGTTCATCGTATAATTCCTTTGTCTGGGGCTCAATCAGCTGCGATCAGCGATTGGGGTCAGCCTCAGCTCTTGTTCCTCTCGACGTCGGTCGCTCGCCCTTGAGCAAGGCGGGCCTCTCTTAGGCGGGACGTTTTGTCCCGGCGTGCCTTCTCGGCAGCATCAAGTTCTTCGTGAACGCGATCGCGGGTCACGGTTTCGACCTTCGCCCTGTCGAACGCCTTTTCTGCGTTCTGACGGGCCGAACTGTATTTTTCGGTCATCGTGATCCTTGCGCCAGTCAGAGACACCAATGAAAAAAAGGCCAGGCGTTGGCCTGACCTTCGGTCGTTCCTTGCTTCGGCAGTGCCAGTACATCCGTGGTCAAAGCTAAGCTGGAACAGAACTATGTTAAGCAGCCTGAAGGTTGCCAGCCGACATCTTGCCGGACTTCCTGTCAGTTTCCAGCTCGAAGGCGATCTTCTGGCCTTCAACAAGCTCGCGCATGCCGGCCCGCTCAACTGCCGAGATATGCACGAAGGCATCCGGACCGCCGTTGTCGGGTTGAATGAAGCCGAAGCCCTTGGTGGGATTAAACCATTTTACTGTGCCGATGGTCATGAATAACCCTTTCATAGCAACAATTGGGGATCGCGCCGCGGACGCGACACGATTGGTGGTAGCGATGCTTTAAAGGGAGGGTCGTTCAACACGCGATGTCAATCGCGCAGCAAGCAAATCTCGGCAGGAAAATATCGTTAAACCCAAGATGGAGGTCCTGGCGCACAAAGTCAATCAAAAGTTTTGGCGGGCTGCAACTGGGGTGGCCGTTCAGGCGGGCTCGCGCCTGAAATTGGCGGTGAAACCGTCAGCCAGGCTGCCCGCCCATCCACTGAGCTTTTGAGTGGCGAAAACCGTCGGATCGAACGTCAGGCGTCGATGACCATCTTTCGACTTATGATTTCTTGTGCGTTGTAGCGAGATATCAGGGCAGCGGGCTGTCTTTATTCCATGTCTGCACTACTTAACTAATATCGCGGGCTTACCAGCGACTGGGAGATCCTTGAGCTCTCGCGTTATCGCGGAGAGTTAATTGGTCGCCACCGAACCCACCTATCGCGCCGTTCAGGAACCCGATTACAGCTGGACTGTGATTGTCGTCGAGACTGGCCTCGCCTACTGCGTCCAGGGTTTTCCCATGGCACTACTACGTGAAGAAGTGGCGCTCGCATTGGCTGACGCGCTGAACATGATGATGCCCGAGGGCATGACGATACATTGAAGGATGGTCCCGATAGCAATTAGGTGGAGGGCGTCTTGGCGTTGTCCGCCGCGGACCTTCCTTCAGCGAATGCGATGCTGGTGCGGGGAGCTCTGTCGGAAACACTGCGGGCAGCCTTCATACGTCTGCATCGTTGAGTTTTTCCTTGCTATCCTTCTGCAATAGGCGCGTTGTATTCGATGGGGCGCTACGCCTCCGAGGAGAATCCTATGTCTATTCAATGGAGAGATCTTACCGGGACGCTGACCAAGAGATATTCGCTAGTCAGAAATCAAAACGAGAATTCAACCTGTGACAGCGGAGATCTGAAGGAGACCTCGAACCTACAGCAAAGAGTAGCTTTCGAAACAGGACGGCACGAAGAACGCATCACCCGCGAGAGACATGCAGCAGCGAAGATCTCACGCTTTCAACGCGGAATAACCGGAGCTGGCATCTCCCTTTCGCAGCCATCCAAGCCATCCGATCCGAAGCATGGCGCAGAGCGTGCGTCGTTAAGTGAGCGCCGTGACACTCAGGAAGAGCGCTAGTCGTCAGGGGTACTTGAGCCTACATCGCAGCGAGAAAGTCGACGGACTGATCGACGTGCTCAGCCTGCAAAGCTCCGATTTCCCGTGCTATATTATCAAATAAAGCGGCTAGCTCGCTTTTAACGAGGAGAACGCCATGGCCAAAGGTCAGGTACGCGGAAACAAAGAGGCTAGGAAGCCGAAAAAGGACAAGCCTGCCCCGAAAGAGGCAACGGCGCTTGGATCACAGGTCAAAGACGGCCAATCTTCAAAGAAGAACAAGTGATGGCCCGCGGAGAAGGCCGCGCGGCCTTCTTTTCGATCATTTTTGCAGCTTTGATCTTCGCTGTTGTTGCTGGAGGACTATGGTGGATGACGGATCATGCTGGAAACCTCGACACCAAAAGCAGCATTGCGTATTCCAATGAAACCGGACAGGAATTCCGATCTTTAACCGGACGCTTATTCCAGCGTTATACCGGACGCGGCTCCGAGGCTAAGCCGGACGGCCGCAATGTCTCTGGGTCGTGGTTTATCAATGTCGGCGTATATCGGCTCGGTCAAGCCTGAGTTGCATCCTCGGCTGACAGGTTTCGATGTTTGCGCAGGCTCTCGCCGGAAAGTTCGATGCGATAGGCGTTGTGAACGAGACGATCCAACACGGCATCAGCGATCGTGGGATTGCCGATCATATCGTACCAGTGGTCCACGGGGATCTGGCTGGTAACGATGGTCGAGCGCTGCTCGTAGCGATCTTCGACAATCTCCAGGAGATCGCGTCGTTGCTCGTCGCTGAGCTTCTCCGGTCCCCAATCGTCCAGGATCAGAAGGTCGGTCTTGGCCAGGCTCTTGAGCAGCTTCGCATAGCGGCCGTCGCCTCGTGCCAGGGCGAGTGAGGCGAATAGCCGGGGGACGCGGTGGTAGGCGACGGAAAGGTCCTCGCGGCATGCCTTGTGGCCAAGGGCGCAGGCCAGCCAACTTTTGCCGACGCCGGCCGGCCCGATCAATAGCAAGGAGTGCCGCTGCCTGATCCAGTCGCAGGTGGAAAGCTTGAGGAAGAGATTACGATCGAGACCGCGTGCTGCGCGAAAATCGACATTCTCGACCTGAGCGTCATGGCGGAGCTTGGCAGCACGCGCTCTTGCCTCGAAGCGCTTCTGGCGACGCGAGGTCTGTTCCCGTTCGAGCAGGATCGCA
>NZ_JAEUAN010000034.1 GCF_019511445.1 Aliirhizobium wenxiniae | reverse complement strand
TCTCGAATATCTCCTGGCGGGTTTGGCCCAACCGCTTCATGACGTGCGTGTTGATCCGCTCGACGGCTCCGCGGATGGCGGCATTGGCTTCCTCCAGCGAGAAGAAGGTCTGATTGCGCATCCGGCCGAGAATGCAGCTCTGGGCGAAACGTACGCCGGCCTCGACTTTTGGCTTGTCTTTCGGCCGCTTCGGTCGCGCGGGGAGGACACCGATGCCGTAGTAGGCGGCCATGGTGCCGTAGCTGCGATTGATCTCCGGGTCGTAGAAGCTCGCCTTGTTGACGCCGGACTTCAGATTATCCGGTACGATCAGGCGGGGCACGCCGCCGAAGAAGGCGAACATGCGCACGTGCGAGCCGATCCAGTCCGGCAGGGTCTGGGTCCAGGTGGCTTCTGCAAAGGCATAGCTTGATGCGCCGAGCACGCCGACAAAGATCTCCGCCTCGCGGATCTCGCCGGTCTTGCGATCGACGATAGGCAGCTTCTTGCCGGAATAATCGACGAACACCTTGTCGCCAGCAATGTGGACCTGCCGCATCGTGGGCGTCAGACGCCGCTCAAAGCCGCGGAACAGGTCGCAGAACCGACTGAAGCCGTAGCCATCAGGATGGACGGCCCGATATTCCTCCCACAGGATCGTCAGCGTCACGCCGGGCTTCTTCAGCTCGACCGCAACGACGCTCCAATCCGGCTCTGGTAGTCGCCGTAACCCTTGTTTGGTGCCTTGCCGGGCAAAAAGTTTGCCTTCCAGGACGTCGTCAGTCAGATCGGCGGGCAAAGGCCAGGACAGCCCTGCAGTCGCAGCTCGCCCGATCCCGTCTTGCACCGTGCTGCGGGCAATCCCGAGCAGATCGGCAATATCGCGAACGCTCACGCCGTCTGATCGCAGTCGAAGCAAATGTCGTAGTTGTCTCATGGTCAGCCTTCGTCTCTTCGACATGCCATCTCCTAACGTTCGAAAGGAAATGCATGCCAAGGTTGCTGACCCAGGGGCACTGCTTACGTTGAAAAACTGTCCGGTATCAAATCGGAATCGCGTCCGGTTAATTCTCGGAATCGCGTCCGTTTTTTGATCGGAATGCCGTCCGGTGAATCATCGGAATCTACACAAGAGCACGTCTTGACCCTTAGTCACCACCGCCTACGGACCATTTGGTGGTAATGGCTGAATAGTACGCCTCAGGATTGAGGAGTCCAGACCATTAACAAATCGTGATACCAACTCAGGTAAGCTGTGCTGCTGCGCATCCTACTGCTCGAAGGGCTAGGCCACAGTCAACCATAGTTTGGCACGGGAGGTATTCGTTCAGCCACATCGAGTGGGTCAACGTCATCTTGAAACATAGAACCCTTGAGCGTCATTCTCTCGGCCATAATGTCAGCCATCGCATCGCAGAAAGCTTCCATGCCATGCTCGTTCTCGTATGCGAAACACGCGTCGCGTAATTCTTGCTGGGTCATGTCCGTAACCTCCAATGGACAGCCGCGAACAAACCCAAGATCACGTAGTTCCATTATCGGAAAAAATTTGCCTCATTTGCCGGAGCCAAATTGGACGAAAGCCATCGAAGGCGGAAAAGTCGGAACCGCGCTCGTCTGAATTTGTCATTCTATTAATAGGCATGGAATTTCTCGATGGAGAGGACTTTGCATGTTTCTCAAGAAAGAACTCTAACTTAAGAGGGTTCGGCATTGGCCTGGCGATCTTAAAGTGCGGCTGCCTTGGAGCCCTTGGCTCAAGGCTGCCGGTCGAACCAATCGCAATAAACCTGGCTCACGCGCCGTGGCCGCAAAAAATCTTCCCCATCCGAAACATGGTATGCATGGCAGCGCCAATTCTATAGCCTCAACTCCCGATAATCGTGATTTTGAACCGCCGACGCCGTCGGCAGTTAGGCAGCCATAACGAAGAGGAGAGCTGCCGATGAGCGATCACCCGCGATCGGACAACGCGTTCGAACAGGATAAGCCAGGCACGGAGGCTCGCGACCGGGTGGAGGCGAGGATCGACGAGCTGCGGCAGCGCGGCGGCGTGTTCGTTGAGGCAGTCCGCGCCACACGCATGGCCATGGTGCTGACCGATCCGACATTGCCCGGCAATCCTATCGTTTTTGTGAATCAGTCATTTCTTGATCTCAGCGGCTACCGCATGGATGAGGTGCTTGGGCAGCAGCCTTACTTCATGAACGGAACGGGCACGGACCCGGACGACGCCGAGCGATTCCGGACCATTTTGAAGAATGATCAGGACGGCGTGGTCGAGACCGTTCAATATGCAAAGGACGGCCGCCGCTTCGTGGCGACTGTTCTCCTCAGCGCCTTCAAGGACGGTGCAGGCGATACGATCCACCATTTCCTCTCATGGGCCGACATCACCCGTCAGGTGGAGGCGGAAGGCGAAGCAGATGATTTGCGTGAGGCGCAGAAGGCACTCCATGCGAGCGAGGAGCGTCAGTCATTCTTGCTTGCACTGGGTGACGCCATGCGGGCTCAACCCGATGCAACCGCGGTCATGGAGGTCGCAGCCCGCATGCTGGGCGAGCGCCTGAACGCCTCGCGGATCATGTTCGCGGAGTATGACCACAAGAACCGCTTGGCCGATATCTTCCACGGGTGGTTTGCTGATGGTGCCACGCCCTTTCCAGCGGTCTTACGCCTAGACGATTTCGAGGGACATATTCTGGACGACCTGCGGGCCGGCCGAACAGTGCGCATCGACAATACAGGCCCTCCCTTCGAGAGACCCGATCTCGCGGCTGTCGCTGAACTCGGCGTCAAGGCGCTGCTCAGCCCTCCCCTGATCGTCAATGGCACGCTGGCGATGAACGTGAGCGTGCACCAGCATGAGCCTCGTCGCTGGACCGATAACGAAGTTTCACTCGTCCAGGAGGTCTCCGAGCGTCTTTGGGCTGAACTGAAGCGAGCCCGCACCGAAGCCGCCCTGCGGGCAAGCGAAGAGCGGTATCGCGAACTATTCGAGCGGATAGATGAAGGCTTCTGCATCATCGAGGTCATCTTCGATGATAGCGGTAAGGCCGTCGACTATCTTTTTGTCGAAGTCAATCCTGCATTCGAGCGCCACACCGGCATTTCTGGCCCCGTAGGTCGGAGAATGCGCGACATTGCACCCGAGCATGAGGAGTACTGGTTCAAAACGTATGGCGAAGTCACCCGGACCGGCCAAGCCGTGCGGATCAAAGCCCCTGCCAAGCAGTTGGGAGACCGCTATTACGATCTGAACGCATTTCGCGTAGGCAGTCCCGAGCAACGCCTTGTGGCGATCATCTTCAACGATATTTCCAAACGCAGACGCGACGAGGCAGCCCTGCGCGAGAGCACGGAGCGCTTGCGCCTGATCGTCGAGAGCGCACGCGACTACGCCATATTCACCATGGATTGCGATCGTCAGATCACGCAGTGGCTGCCGGGCGCGCAGGCGGTATTCGGTTGGACGAAGGAAGAGATCGAGGGCCGCTCGGGAGACATCCTGTTCACCCAAGAGGATCGCGAGCAGCAGGCTCCACAGGCCGAGGCCGACACTGCCTTGCGAGACGGTGTCGCGGCCGACATCAGATGGCATTTGCACAAAGATGGCCGGCGCGTGTTCATAGAAGGCCAGGTTGTCCCACTTTCAGAAGGCGACGACGAGCGCGGATTTCTGAAGATCGGGCAAGACGTCACGGCTCGCCGCGCGGCCCAGGAAGCCTTGCGTGAAAGCGAAGAGCGGCTTCGCCAGTTCGGCGAGGCCTCGCAGGACATACTTTGGATACGAGATGCCGAGACGTTGGCCTGGACGTATCTCACACCGGCTTTCGAGGAAATCTATGGGCTCAGCCGCGAGGAGGCGCTTCAGGGCGATACCTTCCGCAACTGGCTAAAACTGGTTGTCCCCGAGGATCGGGAGCATGCTCGATCCATGATTGATCAGGTCTGTGGCGGCGACCCTGTGACATTCGAGTATCGCATCCGCCGTCCCGCTGACGGAGAAATCCGATGGGTCCGTGACACCGACTTCCCGATACGAGGCGAGAATGGCCAAATCGCCAGCATCGGAGGCATAGGCCAGGACATTACATCCATGAAGGCGGCTGAAGAACTCCTGGCGACAAGCGAGGAGAGATTGCGAAATGCCGCAGAAATCGCAAACTTCGCGCTCTGGGACTGGAATGTGCAGACAGGAGACGTCGCCTGGTCGGACGAGCACTTTCGCATGGAGGGATACCAAGTCGGCGAAGTCAGGCCCAGCTATGAAGCGTGGGTCGCGCGCATACACCCCGACGATCGCGCCCAGACGGAAGCCGCGATCGCTCAAGCCCGAGACACACGCAGCGAGTACGTCCACGAATTCCGGACACTCCACCCCGACGGCTCGGTTCATTGGCTCTCCGCACACGGCCGCTTCTTTTATGATGTTGCCGGAAGTCCGGTGCGGATGATCGGAGCCATGCTTGACACCACGGAGCGACGGGAATGGGAGGAGCGGCAAAAGGTGCTTGTCGCCGAGCTGCAGCATAGGACCCGCAATCTGATGGGCGTGGTCCGGTCTATGGCTGACTCGACCGCGCGAACGAGCCTGGACTTTCCTGATTTCCGGGAGCGGTACCGAGATCGCCTGGCAGCACTCGCAAGGGTCCAGGGTCTTTTGTCACGTCTGAACGAACACAACCGGGTGACGTTCGATGAACTGATCCGCACGGAATTTTCGGCGATGGGTGCTGGGCCGGAGCGTGTTACGCTTGAAGGGCCAAGGGGTGTTCGTCTGCGGTCCTCCACTGTTCAGACATTGGCTATGGCCGTCCACGAGCTGGCAACGAACGCCTCGAAATACGGCGCATTGATGCAACCAAACGGGCGGTTACTTGTTCGGTGGTCCTTCGAGCGTGTCGGGGATGCCGGCAAGCCGTGGCTTCACATCGAATGGCGGGAGACCGGATTGATCATGCCCCCAATTGACGCCGCCCCACAAGGCACGGGCCAGGGACGCGAACTGATCGAGAAAGCACTGCCCTATCAGCTGGGGGCGAAGACTTCCTACAAGTTCGAAACGGACGGCGTGTATTGCACGATCTCGGTTCCGGTTTCGGCGACCATTGCGGAGATGATGGATGCCTGAGCACAGTCTTCATGGACGTCGCATACTCGTCGTGGAAGACGAGTACATGATCGCAAACGACCTGCGAAACGAGCTCGAGCAAGAAGGTGCCGTGGTCGTTGGTGCCGCTGGTCGTCTCGATACAGCGTTCGAACTCCTCGAGAGCAAGGTGCAGATTGACAGCGCGATCCTTGATGTCAACCTGGGCGGCGATGACGTGTTCCCGATCGCTGCCGCGCTCATTGAGCGGAACGTTCCGTTCGTATTCGCCACTGGCTATGAGGCTTCGACCATTCCTGCGAGGTTCAATGGCATCCCTGTATGCGACAAGCCTATCGAGATGCACAAGATCAGAAAAGTGCTGACCGAGATCTGAGGCACCCGGTCGGCTGCACACGCGGCAAAAGCCATTCGAAACGTTCTCCAGATCGACAGGCCCGCCTCTGTCTCGTCTCAAATGCTGAGCGCTAATCGAGGTTTTAGTGGCCCTTCCCGCGCCAGACTGTAACAAATGCGGATCCTTCCGTACTCAACCGCCATTAATTGGGCAAAGAGAGACCGTTTGGTCATTACGTTCTGGCGATCTCCTCGATGTGCTTGAGCAAGCGATTTGGATCGAACGGCTTCGTGATGAACAGGCTGTTTTCCGGCATTTCGTCCAGTTCGATTTTTCGCATACCGGACGTGACCAGAAGTACGGTCGGCGGGTAACGGTCGCGGATATAGTGTGCCAGTTTCAGCCCGTCCATTGAACCAGGCATCTGGACATCTGTTAGAACAATACGGATCGAATCGTGTGCCTCAAGAATGGCGATGGCCTCGTCCGCGTCAGCAGCATCGTAGACATGGTAACCAGCGTCCATGAAAAAGTCCGCAAGGTCGAACCGCAGGATCGCCTCGTCGTCGACGATGAGGATCGAATGGGTGTTGAACGGTTTACTCTGCCCCATATTCAGCTTTCCAGACTTCCAGCCGCCTCAAGCGGACAATCAATTTCAAAACGGAGACCTTCAGCCCGGTACTCGAGCTTTGCTTCGCCTTTAAAATAGGCTCTCAGCGATCTTTCGATCATCGTTGAACCGAAGCCTCGGCGAGAGGGTGGCTGAACCGGCGGCCCACCAACCTCTTCCCACAACAGCTTCAGTCTCGGTCCATTTCCGTCATCAGCCTCGCCAGCAGACCAGGTCAAGCGTACTTTTCCGGTCTCGTTCGACAAAGCGCCATACTTCGCCGCGTTCGTGGCAAGTTCATGGAGCGCGAGTGCAAATGCCATTGCGGCCTGCGGATGCAAGACAAGCTCGGGTCCGTCAATGATGATGCGGTCGCCAATATCGGCGTGATGTCCAAGCACGGTGCGGACAAGCTGGCGGATTCCGGCCGACGACCACTCGTTTGCCGTCAGAACACTTGCAGCCTCTCCAAGCGCGACGAGCCGCGACATCAACGCGGTGTTTGCAGAAGCAAGGTCTTGCGATTGCCTGAGGGTTTGTGATGCGACAGACTGGACTACCGACAAGACGTTCTTGAGCCTGTGGCTCAGTTCGTCATTCAGCAGACGCTGTCGCGCCTCGGCGTTTTTTCGTTCTGTGAAGTCGCGGGTGACCGTGCCATAGCCGACGAGCTTGCCATCGGTATCGGTCACTGGGAATACGTTGTACAGAACCGGTATGAGCTGACCCGTCACGAAGTGCCGAAACGACAGCTCACCGATCCAGTGCCCCTTCTCCGCAACGGCGGGAAGGACTTCCTTTTCCACCTGCGAGGCATCGTCCGGCGGGAAGAAATCCGTGACATGCACCCCGCCCAACCGCTCCCTCGACAGTCCGACCATGTTGAGGGCGGCGTCGTTGAGGAAGTATACGACACCGTCCAGATCGGCCATGCCAACGAAATCCGTCGTTGTTTCGACAATCCGGCTAAGCTGGCGATGTTGCTCTTCGTTGTAGCGTGACGCTGTAATATCGCGGGAGACCGAAAGAATTTGCTTCGGCTGGCTGTCAGCACCTAGGATCGGGCTAACCGCCACATCCCACCACTTCTCGGTCCCTCCCATAGTACTTGCCCTGGCAATGAAGCTGCTGGACCTTCCTTCCCTGGCGGCCTTGACTGCCGCTTCAGCCTGGACGTTGCCCGCACCATTCCAGAAAATAGGCCACGGACATCCGGAGATTGCATTGAAATCGCTCACTTCCATAACCTTTTGTCCACCCTCGGACATGAAGGTCAGCCGTCCATCCAGATCAAGCACCTTGATACAGTCAGTCGAGCTCGCGAGCACACTAGCCAAAAAGGCCTCTCGCTCCCCGAGCAAAATATTGGTCTCGGCATTCGTTTCCGTTAGACCCCGGTTGCGCGTGAACGTGTAGCGCAGCTCTCCCACCAGAACGGCAAGTCCCAGCACCACAAGAAGGAACAGAATGCTGCCCGCCCATTGCGGGCCGGTCATCCAGAACGCGTGGTCGGAGTTTCCAATCGTGAAGCCCGCGACAATCGTCGCAAGCACGCTTGCGAAAATCCCGGCGTCGCGGCTCAACAACAGAGCGCTTGCGATGATCACGGGTATGAAGAAAAGCCACGGCACAAGCTCCGTGATGAAAAGACCTCTGACGAGGCCAACCACGAACACAGCCACGGCCACGATTGCGAACTGACGCGACAACGAAAAGCGGTTTGCAATGGACCATGCCAGGGCCTTATCAAGGGTAGCGGAATTTTGCAGAATGAGATCCTCGGCCGGGTAGCAGACATATATGGTGCAGCAGACGGTCAATGGAAGAGAAGCATTCGAAATCGCGGGCTTCTTCGCAACGTCAGTTCAAGCATCGGCCGAAGCGTTAAGGCCAGCCGAAAATATCAATGATCGTAAAGACTTTTTGACTGAGCAGGTTACAGATTGAGACGCTGCTTCAAAGTGCGTCCCTCCTTTTGGCAGGGAAGCGCGTCACGCTCACACGGTCTCGCCGACCGCATTGTTGGCGCCAGCTTACCGTGGTAACAGCGCGCGTTTCGTGCCTGTCCGGATCGTCTTTCTTCGAAATTTAGCAAACCGGTCGGGCGCGGTCGAGCGGCACACGATCCACGCGTAAATATAGTGTCATCATTCTGTCATGGGCAGAATAGTACGGCGTACATATCGGAAAGCTGAGGCATAAAGATATGGACGCAATATCGAGTGACCGACAGACAGCGTCACAGCCGCGGGGATCAGCTTCCGAAGTCTTTTGGGCGTTCCTGAAGCTAGGCCTGACGTCCTTTGGTGGCCCCGTCGCCCATCTGGGCTACTTCCGGGACGAACTCGTCACTCGCCGCCAGTGGCTGGATGAAAAGGCTTACGGCGATATCGTCGCGCTTTGCCAGTTCCTTCTAGGACCTGCTTCAAGCCAGGTAGGGTGGGCCAAAGCGACGATGGAACTTTGAAGAGCGCGGCCGGTTCGCCCGCCACACAAGGAGCCTCTCGTGACCCTACAGCTCGCCCTCGACGAAGAAGATCTCGCACCGGTAACGCAGGCAGGATCCGATACTTCGATCATCGCCCCTGATCTTTCCTATCGGCGGATGTCGATCGTCAATGTCGTCTTCTATGGCGATCCCGCCAAAGGCGAAGGATGGGTGCTGGTAGATACGGGGCTTCCGACGTCGAAGAACGCGATCATCGAGGCCGCAGAGCACCGATTTGGTCGCAACACCCGGCCATCGGCAATTGTCATGACCCATGGTCATTTCGATCATGTGGGCTCTCTGGAGGCGTTGGCACGACACTGGGATGTGCCGGTCTACGCTCATCCACTGGAATTTCCGTATCTGAACGGGCAATCCTCCTATCCTCCGGCCGACGCATTTGTCGGCGGAGGAGCAGTCGCGTTGATGTCGCCGCTCTTCCCCCGCTCACCTGTCGATGTGAGCGCTTGGTTGAAGATGCTTCCACGTGATCAAAGCATCCCCGAGATGCCAGGCTGGCGATGGTTGCATACTCCCGGCCATGCGCCGGGACACATCTCTCTTTGGCGCGAGAGCGATCGGACGCTGATTGCAGGCGACGCTATTGTCACGACCGGCCAGGAATCGGTCTATGAGGTCATTACCCAAAAGCCGGAAATGCACGGGCCACCTCGATACCTGACACCGGATTGGGAGGAGGCGGAACGGTCAGTTGCCATCCTCGCTGCACTTGAGCCGGAGCTCATCATAACTGGCCATGGCCGCCCCGTGCGCGGAGAGAATGTTCGCAAACGGCTGCAGGAACTCGCTACGAACTTTGTGGCAATCGCGGTACCGGAAGGTCGACGATATGCGCTGGATCCTGCTAAACCGGGCAAGAGCGATAACGACGTCTATCGTTCGTCCTGAGGACGATGCCGCTGGGTTGGCGCCCCGATCAGTCGAGGCTCTCGCCTGCCGACGTCGCCGAATCTATCGGCGAGATCATATAGACTTAGTTCCGCCCTGCGAGCTCGATCCAAAGCAGCGACCAGCGATCATCTGCGTGTGTCGGCTCCTTGTAGTAACCCTGCCCTTCATGTTGCATACGCAAGGTTCGCTCAATGATCGGCCTTGACGGCGAGGTTCCCGGCAAGCCTGATGCGTCCAGATAAGCTTCCAGCTCGTCGAGCGTCCCGATAGCTTCGAAGTCCGGCCGACCCGGAGCCGAGACTTTCCATGCGTAATACGACATCAGGTATTCTCCCCAGTGCCATCTTCGGAAAGCTTGCTCACGAAGGTGCTGGCCCGGCCCTTCGACACTGCGACGCCGCCCTGAACGCCATCCTTGCTCATATCCACCTCTTCGAGATTAAGAGACGCAGATCGGTCTTGGCGCTTGCTAACCATCGGAGCAGGAAAGTCGTTCTTCGGTTCAGATTTACGGTCTGCCATTGGCTGTACTCCTTCGCCGTCGACGGACTGAACCCGCCTTAACAGGACAGATCCATAGTTGATGGCGCGCGAACTGGTGCAGTCGGCGCAAGTTCCATTCCGTCTGAATGGCTTCGCGTCTGTACGCTGGCGACGAGGACAACCATACGCCATGCATTGGAAATTGTCGTTGAAGTGGGGTCAAGCGCGGAACTCCCGTGGGTTTGCGATGTTGGCTGCGGAATAGGAGATTAACGATGGGTATCGATTCACCAAAGGACGGCGCACCGGGCACCACGGACCAGTCGCCACGTTGGGAAGGTCCACAGGAGAACAAGCCGCGAGGCTATCTACCGGCGAAGGACGATCCGGATACGGAAGAAGATGCAGTTGGCGAGACCAACGCCGATCCGGTCAAGCGCAAGGTTACCGATGCGATGAAGACCAAAGGCGACTAGGTTCGCTTCGGTCGGCTCGCGTTCTTTGCCCAGCTCGCAGTGGGCTTAACCGTCGCGGCCGACACGTTTGCGCGGCATTGCCCTTTTGTCACCCCGTCTCGCGGAATTTTCTCAGTCGAGTTGCTGCCGCGTGTACTGCGGCTAGCAGGGCGACTGGTGTGAGCGCGGCTAGACGCGTCACGATTTTATTGACGAGGCCCGGGACCGCCACGGCTTTTCCTTTCATAAGCGCCTCGAAAGCTACGAGTGCGCGGTTCGGGTGTTTGGCCGGAGCCACGGTGATGCTGCAAATTTATTCGTGTATCTTCGGACAGATTGATTCAGGCCGAACTCGCGATCCCGGTTACCGTGGGAGCGCGAGCGGATCGCTTCTCCCGCGAGGATAAAGACAATCAATCTCGGTGAATTCTTACCCGTGACAGTGGGGCAATCAGCGTCCAGACCAACACATCACCCTCGACACGCCACTCGCTGGTCCCGCCCAAGGCGGTCGCGACAATGCGTCTGAGGACCAGCGACCCGAAACCGTTTCCCTGCGATAGAAGATCAGCATGGAGGACGTTGCTTTCCTGCCAAGTCAGCTCAAACATCGCGCTGTCAGAGCCATCCCCCAAAATCCGCCAAGAAACCTTGACGCGTGAACGTTCCGGGTCGGCATATTGAACCCGGTTGGTGATGAGCTCGTTCAGCGCCATCCCGATATTCAGGACAGCGTTCGCATCCAGCAAAATGTCCGATCCTGACAGGGCGAATTCGCCACCGGTATCGAATGGTTTGACCTGATGAGCAACCAGCTCTCGCAGATCCACCCCGGACCAATCCACTGAGGACAGCAAGTCATGAGAATGTGATAACCCCATGATGCGTTCTCGCACGCGGCGCTCAAATACTCGGATATCCTGGCTTCGGGCCGCGGTCTGCGAGATCACGGCTAAAATAACTGCGTATTGATTTTTGACGCGATGATTGATTTCCCGCATCAGTAGCCGGAGGCGGCGCTCGGTTTCCTTTGCTTCGGTAATGTCTCTCGCGATCTTCGACGCGCCAACGATTTTGCCGCGCTTATCGGCAATGGGCGAAATCGTGATGGAGACCTGCACGCGCTCACCCGTGCTCTTCTGGCGCACTGTCTCGAACGTTTCAATCTGTTCACCAAGCTTAAGACGTCGGATGATCTCGACTTCTTCCGCGTGTCTGTCACCAGGGATAATCATGTAGATCGATTGACCGATCGCTTGCTCGGCCGAGAAACCAAAAAGCCGTTCCGCCGCTCTGTTCCAGCTGACGATCGTTCCGGATAGATCTTTGCTGATGATGGCATCGAATGAGGAGTTTACGACTGCTGCAAGCCGCGCCTCGCTATGGTTCTTTTGTCTGCCCTTGGAATTCTTCTTCTCAACCATTGCTTACTTCACTTGAGCGTCGGCTAATCAAAGCCACGAGCCGAAACACGGTTACGGAACGAACGGTGGGCGTCGGCGGCGTGGCACCCCGGGCATCCTGTTTCCCTTATCACTGGCCAAGCACTGGGCGTTTAGCGATCACTTAGCAGGACCCGAAGTGCTTCATGTTCAGGCCCCCTCGGCGCCAATGCGAGGAAGGAGCCAACGGACATCCGCGTTTCATGTCCACCCGAGCGGGGATTGCTACGATGCAGGACAAAAATTTCATCTGCCTTTTCATGCTCGCAAAGTAACCAACGATCGCCGTTCGAACTCGCGTAAAATTCGACGTCATTGTCCCGGCTGAGTGCCACCCGCGTCGCTGCGGGCTGGAGATAGTCGTCAGGTGCAATCATGCCGGACCGGATTTGCGCGATAAGAGCAACCTCCGCCAAGTGATTTGCGCCCGCTTCGGGCTTAAGATCGAGCGTGGCATAGTCTGCGCGCTTGAGAAGCCTGCGCAGCAGCAACTGCTTCATGTCGCTCATGTTCACCATAGCCAGCCTTTCCCAATCATAATCATGACGAACGAAAAGCTGATCATACTGACGACTGCTGGAGTTGCGCTAAAACAGTAGCGCGAGATCTTTTCTGGGGCGGGAAACATATCCCCTCCTCTTGTTTCAAATGCGGACGGCCTTCGAACGAGCGGAGCAGCATGACCGCCCCAGCTGAGCGGCGCTCACAGCCATACTGCTGGTGCTGCCTTTCGACGCCGAGGCGGCCGATCCACCTCTGGCTCGATCGGCTGCGCTTCGCGTAACTGACGCAGCCGCGTTGTTTTGCTGACCCGGTCAGCCGTTTCCATTTCTGTGATTTGCCGCGCGACATCTGTCGTGGTTTTGGCCTTGTCCCGAGCGGAAATCTTTTCGGGTTTGAAAAACGCATCTTTCGTGGCTGTCACGATGATCTCCCTTAACTTGCGTGGTGCACCGTTTCGGCCTCCGATGAGAAACACCCAAGAGAAGCGCCCAGTCGAAAACAAAAAGGCCGGGCGCTAGCCCGACCTTTCAAAGTCACTCAGCCCTGCTGCCAGTACATCCGTGGTCAGCGGAGCGAATGTGAACTTTTACGCTGCCTGAAGGTTTTCGGCCGAGCTTTTGCCGGACTTTCGGTCCTCAACGACCTCGTACGAGATCTTCTGGCCGTCCGAGAGCGAACGCATCCCGGCGCGCTCGACAGCAGACACATGGACGAAGACGTCCGCGCTACCGTTGTCGGGCTGAATGAAGCCGAAGCCTTTGGTGGAGTTGAACCATTTAACTGTGCCAGTGTTCATGACGATTTCCTTTCAGAGCAATCGTTGATGCTCCCGCGATGCCTTGCGGGTTGAGATCGATTATTTGAGAGGAAATCCGACGGGAGCGAGGCTCCGGACCAACGTCACAAGCAATGGTCGATGAAGTCTATATAGGTACAATTTCTGATGTTGCAAGGGAGCGGGGACAAAGCCGGACATTTTTCGGATATTGCGTCTGCACCTTGAAATGCTGCTTCTTGTTTGAGTCGTAGCGTCAAAGCGAAAGAAGAGGCAGCAGCGCAAACAAACTCCTCGAATGAGAAACGTTCTGTATCTGGAGCATTTGTTTCTCATTCCCTCCCCTTTACCCGCAGCCGGCTTCGGTGTTCCTTAAGCGTTTCCTGAACAATGCCGACCCTCAGCGCTTCTAAGGGAGGTGATGATGAACCGAAGACATGTCTTGCTGCTTTTAGCCCTGAGCTTACGTGTCTATCGCGCTTTGCCGAAGGGCGTTGGCATGAAGACCGTCATCGAAGCAGAAGCGGCCGGCTGGATCGTCAAGTCCGGCGACTTCCGTGCCGACCGGATCAGATGCAAGCTTACGCCCGCTGGGCAACGCGTAGCGAGGGAGCTTTCTCACGGTCTTCGGACGCCTGTCGAACTGCCGCGCGGACGAGATTATGCATAACGCAGAACAACGCATTCTCGAGGGACGGGCCCTCCAGCAAATCCGGATCGTCGCAGGAGCTGCTGATCGTTCGCTCGACAAGACGACGTTGTTCTAAGGGGTCAGGCGTGTACGTCTTAGCCCGTCGTTCCAGGATTTCCTTCAATCCCGGTTGGATGCCAACTGTCTGAAGCATGATGACGCTCCCTGTTCTGGCAGGCGGGAGCACGTAGTACTCTCAGTCGCCACCGCCCACGAACAATCGGGTGACGATGGCTCGGTTTAGCATAGATGCGAGGTTGAGTCGAATTAACATCTCATGACAGCCGGGCGGCGCCAATGGCAACTTGAGCGGACCTGCCAAAGCGCAGGTGCGACTGTTTTTTCGTTCTTCGGCGGGCATTGCCACTCAGATTTGACGAGCTTTGGGATGTTCGGTCCAGGCCGTGTTGTGGTTTCACTCCGAATAGGCCGACGGTACCAAGATCGTCGAAACGGTCTGTCCATTGGGAACGTTCGCAGCGAGAGAGGCGACCGCTTCGTCGCATTCAGCTGTATCAAGGTGCCGCCGCACGGCCGGCATCGAGGTTATTGCCACAAGGAGAGACCGCAGCCCCTCAACGATGCGCTCCACTTCTGATGACGCTTGTCGGGCGGCCTGACCGGCCAGCGCTTGGACCTCGTCGTTGCTGGCGCATCACGATCCCGTTGTAACCGAGCATAGTAGCCACTGGCACAAGCGCTGCCACTGCGACCGCAATGAGCTTCAGTCTCCTCGTTCGCGGGACAGATAGCACGTGAATTGCTGGGGCGCTATTGCGAGAACTGTGAAGGAAAGCGCGGAGAAGACACGCGGGAGCTGCCGCGCCAACCTAATTTTAAGCCGCGAAACTTATCCTGACCTCGCCGGTTAGCGGCCATGCTCGATAAAGGATCCGAGTGTTGTCAGCACTGAAAGCCTTCCGTGGCAAAAACATACTGGTTGTTGAGGATGGATCGTTCTTGAAGAACGATGTTCGTGCGATGTTCGTCGCGGCGGGAGGCAGGATCGTGGGTCCCACGGCCATGGCCGAAGATCTTATCTACTATCTACGAGGTGACATCGATGGTGCGATCGTAGATGTCGAGCTTCCCCAGGAAACGGTCCTGTACATCAGTGAAGTGCTAGAAGCCCGAGCCATTCCGTTCGTGTTTGCAGCGAATGCCAGCCCAATGCGTGATGTGCCGTCCTTCGGCGGCTTCTTGCTCGTTGCTGATACCATCCAACTGAACAAGATAGCAGCAGCGCTGTTTGATAACACCTCACCAAAGACGCGACACTGATCGCCTTACCGTTCCCCCAAGGACTTCGTGATTTCGAGACGAGCACGATTAACGCGGCTCTTGATCGTCCCAACCGCACAATTCGACCTCGTTGCGGCCTCGTCGTAGCTCATCCCCTCGATGAAGACCATATGGAGAGCCGTGAACTGATGCGAAGGGAGATCTGCGAAGGCGCGGTTCAATTCCTGGCCTCTGATATGCCATTCCTGGGTGGGGGCGGTGACGGCTCGGTCGCAGATGTCGTCTTCGATGCCGACCACTTCTCGCTTCGCAATACCATACCGCGTGCAGAAGCAGTTGCGCATGATGGTGAACAGCCAGGATTTCAGGCGCGTCCCGCGCTGAAATTTGGCGGCATGAGCTAATGCCCGTGTGAGGGTTTCCTGCACGAGATCATCTACATCCTCCTCTTTCGAGACGAAGCGCCGCGCGAAGGCTCTCAGTGGCTGGACGAGGACAAGAAGTTCGGCTTGCGAAAAGCTGGAGGGGGCATCGACAGTCATGTGCGGCTCTCCTTGGAAAGGAGAACAACCCTGGCGTGAGGGTTATGTTCCTGCGACTGCCTTCAAAACCATCGCATGTACGAAACCGGACGGTCGCCATTGTTGCGGTTGGTTCGCCTGCGTGGATTTCGGGCGTTTGCCGGACCAAAAGTTCACGACGGCCTCGCTCGTCAGCCCGTCATGAGAATGCTCTCGTCGCATTCTCGATATTCCAGCCAAACAACCAGGCTTCTGCTTTTTGCACCCAGCTGTCTCTTTCTTTCGAACAGATCGCAGTCTCGAGAAAAGGCACGACAGGGTTTTTGCTCACGGAAAGACCAAGCACTCGGGCATTCATTCCCCGCTGTTGCCAGTCAAGCATCGTATCGACGTCGAAAGTCATCTCCGATCCTCATGATCGCTGCTTGGCTTCCGCAAGCATCTGGGTTGCCACGCCCTCTTGCGGCCTGAACCTTGCGTGAACCTTGCCCAACAGCGCGATAGATCCGTCGAGATGGCAGACACCTTTAACTTCGCCAGCGTACAGAATGTTCTGCAACAGTAGGCTTTTGGCCATTTCTTGCTGCTGATTGCTGAAGACGGTAAAACGGTGGCCAGCGTAAGCCCAGCCAGTTTGCGGATTTGCTTTTCCGCGTGTCTCAAACTCTCTGACAAACGCTTGAGCGTCAGGTCTTCCTCTTTGAGAACTGGATAGTCAAATCGGCTCGTGGCAGCGGCCGGTCAGAATTCCTCATTGTCGGAAATCGCTGCGCTGGAAATCGTGCCAGGACAGTCGTTTCGAATCGGGGTTCTGCCTTATTTCTCGTCTTCGCTCATTGGCGCGCTATCTGAGTATTTTTGGGAGTACGAAAATGCGCACCGTTTACTGGGATAAGCCGGTTGATTTTGATGGCCGCCTGATCTTCGGGCCGATGGAAGCGTACAAGTCTATGATGGGCGCCAGCTGGGTCACGATCAAAGATCGTACGTTTGCGGCTGCAGCAAACGGCATCAACGACGCTCTGAACGGTCGCGTATCGCCAGATTTCGCTCGCGAATTATTCGAAATGGCGCTGATATCCCGGCGCCGTATTCGGTTGCAGCTTAAGTAGCAGCGTTCAGAGCTCGAATGTTCGCAGCTCCCAGGCATTTAAACCCATCGGAAAGGGAAGCTCGTGAACTCGGTAATCCCCGTGGGCTTCGGCCTCCAATGGGAGTTTGCTGTCTTCGTTCAGGACGGGCTGCTTGATAAGCCCATCACTGGACCAAGAGCGGCTCTCAAATTTCTTCATGAAGATTTTCGACATCAAACCGGGGCGCCGTTCAGAGCTGCGATCGCTGACTGCAACAGTGCTCTCAGATATCGCTGCGACGCCGAGATTGCCAGATTGTCTTTTATTGCGGCCTATGCAGTGTACAGGGTGAAGCTCGACCGCCTCTAATGCTAAGACTCCAGGCAGAAACAGGCGGCACCTGGTTCTCTGTCAGCCCGTACCATCGACGATTATCGTTCGCTGATGCTCGGCAGGTGCAGCGCAACGTCTCGTCGACCTTTTTCATCGAGTATTTCGACATTGGATTGCCAGAAAGCCTCTGCTTCGGAAGGATCTTGCTCCCATGAGCGGGTGGTAACGATATTGTCGTCTACTTTCGCCCGGCGTCGTCCACCGAGATTGAGGTAGCGCATCGCGGTCGCATAGGAGGATGTTTCACCGTTATCCTCGCTGAGCTGGCTTTCCGGCCTCGGATGCGATTGACCCAATATTTGCAGCAGGGCCTCATATTCAGGCTTGCCCACATTGCGATTGAGGAAATCCGCTACAGGGATGCGGGTTACCTGTCCGCCTGACGACGCGTTCGCTTCGTGCACCACCACCGCTTCACACGACACCTGATGCTTTTCAAGCGACCATCGGTCGCCATTTGAACTGAATGAGAAATCTCGTTTGTCTATCATTTAATGTGGCTCCTCACGGTTGCCGATCGACATGCAAAGGCACGTACGATCTGTTTGATAGGAAAGCTATAATACTCACAGCCCCGGCAACCGAACGAGCCACGCATGGCGCTGTTCCGAGTGCTTTTATGCTCCACCTCGATCGCACACCGTTTTCCGGTCAGGCACTATGGTCGCACTCAGGCGTGGCCACTTGCTTCCTGAGGGTGGCGATCAAGCCCGATCGTAGGTAAAGGATGTCAGGAGCGTTGTGACAAAGTTGCTCGCCCGCTCTTTGACCAAAACCTCAGTCCACTCGTCCGTGCCACGAAGCCGCAAGTCCGTTTGGATGCTGTCGACCGCGGCTTCTTCGATCCGTTTGATATGTGTATTGAAAGCTTCTTCGCCGCTTCCGTGGTACATATCGCGTATCACCATCCGCAGGATTTCCTGGATCGCAATCTGCCAGGCCGTATTGATCGCCTGCAGTTCGTTTTTGTCTGGTGACATGGTATGCTCCTGATGCGCGCCCTCACTGGAGCATCGCTTCGTCAAGCCGGCACCTTGACCCTGTCTAATCTGCCGGCGATCTAGGCTTGGCGAGCTTTGCGGTTCGCATAGCGGCGATCATGCGCGTGCTTTCCGGGCAGCATCAACCTCAATAACCAGCTCGGTGTCTCCAAAGTTTTTCAAACGGTATTCATGAAGCGCCGATGGCGCAGTCAACGCGCCCTGGCGCGTTTGGCAACTAGCGCGGCGGTCGCCGACATCCGTTCAGCCTGCTCCTTCGCAAGCCTCGCCTCTCTAAGCCGTAACGTCTTCGCCTCGCGCGCTTGTTCTTCCGACTGCAACTCTTCCAGCGCATTACTTTTGGAAAAGAAATGGGATTGGACGTTGCCGAAGGCGACTTCGGCCTGCTGGCGAGTTTTGCTGTATGTTTCAGTCATGGATTCCTCCATCGTCGGTCGTTCGACCAAATTAAAAAGGCCAGGCAAGCCGCCTGGCCTCAGACTGATAAGTGCTTCCGGCAATGCCAGTACATCCGTGGTCAAAGGGAAGCAGATATCACTAAGCAAACTGCAGATTGCAGGCCGACATCTTGCCCGACTTCATGTCGCGCTCGAGTTCGAAGCCGATCTTCTGGCCTTCCACGAGCTCGCGCATTCCAGCGCGCTCGACAGCCGAGATATGAACGAAGGCGTCAGCGCCACCGTTGTCAGGTTGGATAAAGCCGAAGCCTTTGGTCCAATTGAACCATTTTACTGTGCCAGTGGTCATGATGAACCCTTTCAAAGCATAGATTGAGGGACCGCTAAGCTGACGCTACGCGGAATTGAACCGACTATTTTTGAAAGAGAAGTTCGCTTAGAACGCGGTGCCAATCACGCCGTAGACAAGCTCGGCAAGCAAAAGATCGATGTCCTAGATATAGAGCGTAAACGGATCGGCGTCAACGTTTAGTTTTCTAACTAGAGAAAGGCACCAGTTAAGGTTGTCATAACTGAGCACATCGCGTCTCGTGCAACATGTGGTGCACCTCGGTCGTCAAACCGCGCTTTGGAAGACCTTCACCTCGATGACATAATAGCCGACCGGTCGGAAGTGCCCGTCATAGTTAGACCAAACGCATCCGGCGCCTCCGCATAAATTTCGAGAACTGGCCACGCTGATACTTCTAAAAAACGGACTTGCCGATCGCGCTCATACGGGCTATCCCTCTATCCAATAATTCTAGGATTATTGAAGTATGGATGAACGTCAAGTCCTTTCATCGTTCGCGGCATTGTCGCAGGAGACGCGCCTTGCCATCGTCCGAGCGTTGGTCGTGGCCGGGCCTGAAGGACTGGCCGCAGGCGTGATCGCCGAGCGCATGGGCGTTTCCGCCACGAATGCCTCGTTCCATTTGAAGGAGCTGGAGCGGTCAGGATTGATCTCGCAGCGAAGGGAATCCCGCTCGATCATCTACAGCGCCAGCTACGAGGCGCTCGCGGATCTCATCAAATTCCTGATGGAGGACTGCTGCGCCGGTCATCCGGCGATCAGGGGAAATGTCGAGCGAGGTGACGACTGCTGCATCGCCGCCGACAAGGGTGACGTCATTGCATAGTCCGAAAATCCCGGCCGGGCTTGTCTCGGCTCTCGGCCTGACGCAGATCATCGGTTACGGCACCCTCTATTACAGCTTCAGCATCCTCGCCCCCGGCATGGCGGCGGATCTCGGCTTGTCGCTGGCCGAAGTGTTCGGAGTGTTCTCGGTGTCGCTGTTCATCGGTGGCCTGTCGGCTACCTATATCGGCAAACAGATGGACAGGATCGGCGCCGCCACGATCATGACCATTGGCTCGACCCTCGCAGCGCTGACGCTCGCGCTATGCGCCTGGTCGCCCTCGGCCGCGATCTTCGCCACCGCCATCATCCTGCTCGAAGTGTCGTCCGGTATGGTTCAGTATCAGGCAGCATTCGCGGCGCTGGTCGAAAGCGATCCCCGCACGGCCTCCCGCAGCATCACCTATCTGACGCTGATCGGCGGCTTCGCCTCGACGATCTTTTGGCCAATCTCAACCGCGCTCAACGGCTATCTGTCCTGGCGGGAGATCTATCTCGTCTTCGCGGCGCTGAACCTGTTTCTCTGCATGCCGCTGCACTTCTGGATCCGAAGCCTCGGAAAGAAGGCAGGCGAAGCATCCAGCCGGCCGCGCGAGACGGTGATCGGCGCGATCCAGCCGCCCGCCCGTCGCCGTGCCATGGTGATCGTCTCCTCTGCCTTCGCGCTCCTTGGCTTCACGCTCGCCGCCATCCTTGCCCATATGGTGCCGATGCTCGGCGCGATCGGACTGGACGCGGCCGCCGTGGTGATCGGCTCGCTGTTCGGCCCTGCGCAGGTCCTGAGCCGTCTGATCAACATGGTTTTTGGGAAGAACCTGACGCCTCCGGGGCTTGCCGTGCTGTCGGCCGTGCTGATCGTCTTCGGTGTCCTGATCCTGCTGATGACCGGCAACTGGCTGCCGGGTGCGGTCGCCTTCGCCATCTGCCTCGGGCTCGGTTCCGGCATCAACAGCATCGCGCAGGGAAGCCTGCCGCTCTTTCTGTTCGGCTCGGACGGATATGGCGCCATCACCGGCAAGATGGCCGCCGCCCGCCTGGCCGTCGGCGCAGGAGCGCCTTTCGTGTTTGCAGCAGCCATGGAGAATGTCGGGCTGAGCTTCGCTCTCATCGCAAACGCCTGCCTCGGAGCGGTCAGTATTGCGGCATTCGTCACGGTAGCCGCCTCCTGCCGGCAACCTACCGCCGCGACGGCCTGATCCGTCAGATCGACTTGAGCAAGACGCGTTTCTCGAGCTCGACGGCCTCTTCCTTCCGCTCGCTGTAGCGGTCGGTCAGATAGGACGAGGCATCGCGGGTCATGATGGTGAACTTCACCAGTTCCTCGCAGACGTCGACAACGCGGTCATAATACGACGACGGCTTCATCCGGCCGTCGGTGTCGAATTCCTGAAACGCCTTCGCAACGCTGCTCTGATTGGGAATGGTGATCATCCGCATCCAGCGGCCGAGGATGCGCAACTGGTTCACAGCGTTGAAGGACTGGCTGCCACCGGAGACCTCCATCACCGCTAGCGTCTTGCCCTGCGTCGGGCGGACGGAGCCGAGCGACAGCGGGATCCAGTCGATCTGCGCCTTCATGATGCCTGTCATAGCGCCGTGCCTTTCCGGGCTGATCCAGACCTGGCCTTCCGACCATTGGGAAAGGTCGCGGAGTTCCTGCACCCTGGGGTGAGTGGCCGGAGCCTCGTCCGGGAGCGGCAATCCGGCCGGATCAAATATCCGCACCTCGCATCCGAGCCGTTCGAGCAGCCGAGAGACTTCGAAGGCAAGCAGGCGGCTATAAGACACTTCCCGGAGCGATCCGTAGAGGATCAGGAATCTCGGCTTGTGGGTGGAGAACGCCGGGCGAAGGGCTTCTGGCGAGATCGGCTGAAGATGTTCGTCATGCAGTGCGGGAAATGTTTCAGACAATGCGTTTTCCTTCCTGATCGAGGACCTGTTCGCCATCTTCCTTGGTGAACGGTCCTTTGAAGGCGTCGGCCGGCAGGATGTTGAGCACGACTTCCGAGGGGCGGGCAAGCCTTGTGCCAAGCGGCGTGACGACGAGTGGTCGGTTGATCAGGATCGGGGTGGTGATCATCGCGTCCAGCAACTGTTCATCCGTCACGCCCGGGTTGTCGAGGCCGAGTTCCGCATAGGGCGTGCCCTTCTCACGGATCGCTTCGCGGACCATCAGGCCGGCATCTGCGATCATCTTCGAAAGCTGCGCGCGCGACGGCGGGTTCTGCAGGTATTCGATGACGGTGGGCTCGATTCCGGCGGCGCGGATCAGCGCCAACGTGTTCCGAGACGTGCCGCAGGCCGGATTGTGATAGATGGTGGCGTCCATGGTCAGGTCCTTTCGGTGATAGTGTTGCGGGAGACGGCCGGTGATGCCTCATACCAACCCTTCGAGCGGTTCACGATCCAGACGACCGACAGCATCACCGGCACCTCGATCAGGACACCGACGACGGTGGCCAGTGCCGCGCCCGACTGGAACCCGAAGAGGCTGATGGCGGCGGCAACTGCAAGCTCGAAGAAATTGCTCGCACCGATGAGTGCGGACGGCCCGGCGACGCAGTGGCGCTCGCCCGCCAGGCGGTTCAGAAGGTAGGCCAGCCCGGAGTTCAGATAGACCTGGATCAGGATGGGCACGGCCAGCAAGGCGATGATGGCCGGCTGGGCGATGATCTGCTCGCCCTGGAACGCAAACAACAGGACCAGCGTGGCGAGGAGTGCGACGAGCGATACCGGCTGCAGCTTAGCAAGCAAGCGATCGAGCGCGCCTGTTGTGCCGTCGGCTGTCAGGCGGCTGCGCAGCAGCTGGGCGACGATGACAGGCACAATGATGTAGAGCGCGACCGAAAGGGCAAGCGTCGCCCAAGGCACAGTGATGGCCGAGAGACCGAGCAGCAGGCCGACGATCGGCGCAAACGCGACGACCATGATCGCGTCATTCAGGGCGACCTGCGACAGAGTGAACAGCGGCTCGCCTCGCGTCAGGTTCGACCAGACAAAGACCATGGCCGTGCAGGGTGCTGCAGCAAGGATGATCAGGCCTGCAATATAAGAGTCGATCTGGTCTGCCGGCAGATAGGGCCTGAACAACCAGCCGACGAACAGCCAGCCCAGCAAAGCCATCGAGAACGGCTTGATCGCCCAGTTGATGATCAGCGTGACACCGATACCCCGCCAGTAGGAGCTGACCTTCGCCAACGACCGGAAATCGATCTTCAGCAACATCGGAATGATCATCAGCCAGATCAGGATCGCAACCGGGATATTGACCTTGGCGATCTCGGCGCTGCCGACGATCTGGAAGACGCCGGGCATCAGGTGGCCGAGGGCAACGCCGACGGCGATGCAGAGGAAGACCCAGATGGTCAGATATCGTTCGAAGGTGGACATCAGGCGTTGATTCCAATGAGAGGTGTAGCAGGAACAGAGCGTGCGGACCTGCTCGTGCCGAGGAACAGCGCGTTGCAGGTCTTTTCAGTCATGGTCGTGGTTCGTGTTAGGTCGGCGGCCTGATGAGCTTCATGATTGTCGTCGACGATGGGCAGATGGAGGAAAGCTGGCGGGTCGCAAGCACCGCAGCCGGCACTTCGGCTCGTGGCACCTCGGAAAACCCAATTGTCGAGAAGAACGGTGCGGCACTTGTGGTTGCGAGATAGACATCACCGCTTTTAACTTGTTGCAAGGTCGCCTCGACTATCGAACGTCCCAGGCCTTGACACCGGTGCGCCGGAAGCACGACGACCGATCGCAGAAGGTAATCGGCGCCGCAGCGCTCGATACCGGCATATCCGATCGCTTGGCCGTCGCCAAATAGGGCTTCGAAAAACGCGCGGCCTCCGTCTTCGATATCATCGGTCGGAAGATGCGCGGCACAAAGCGCCTCACGGAGGCGGGCGTTGCTGCCAGCTACTTCGTGCAATGCAATCGCGCTCAACATGACTTCGCCCCCGGCGCGCAGCATGGCGTCAGTTCCGCAATCAGCGGGGCGCAAAGTTCCGCCGATCCACCGCAGCAGTCCTTCAGCAGAAACAGCGTCAGGTCGCGGAAACCATCGAGATCGGCGCGATAGATGATCGATCGGCTCTGGCGCTCGCTCTTGACCAGTCCCGCACGGGATAGGGTCGCGAGATGCGCTGACATCGTATTTTGTGGGACGTCGAGCAATCGCGCAAGTTCTCCCGCGGGCACGCCGTCGGGTTCATGGCGCACTAGCAGCCGAAACGTCTCGAGGCGTGTGCTTTGAGCCAAGGCCGCAAGGGCCGCAATCGCGCTTTTATTTTCCATATATCCAGATTATTGGATATATTAAACTTGTCAAGGTTTCAGCGTCACGCCGTTTCAAGCCCTTGAAAGGAGCTGAACTGGTGTCCCGTAGTTGTCTATGCCCCCCGCGAAAGCAATCTCGTCTAAGTTCAGGAACTTACGGCATTAGTTACTCCACCAGCCGTTTACTGCTTGATGAACCCTGCCAGGAGGCGCGGGAACTTTTCTCGCGATCTAACGTTTCCTGCGGAGTTAAGCCATCAGTGCTACTTGGATTCGCGATTTATGACATCAGACGCACACCTGGTTTTGATCGTCGAGGACGAGGGACTTATCCGTTTGAGCCTCGCGGAAGATCTGGAGTACGCCGGATTTCATGTTCTCGAAGCCGCCACAGCGGATGAAGCGCTGAACGTGCTGGAAGCCCATCCCGAGATTGATGCAATCGTGTCCGACATCGATATGCCGGGCTCGATGAACGGGCTGAAGCTGGCGAAAGTGGTACACAAGGTCCGCCCCGACATGGCAATCATCCTGACGTCCGGCTTCCTAAAGATTCCGAAGATGGACCTGCCGAGCAGAATTCCCTTTCTTTCAAAACCCTATGACGTCAGCCACGTCATAAACCATATCCGTGAGCTTATCCTCCGTCCAAGCGCGAACGATTGCTTTGTGCAGCCCTTTAAGTCATAAAAATCAAGTAAGTTAGCTGCCTTATGAGTGTCCTTCGCCTTCTTCTTTGGGCGTGCATCTGAGGCCCAGAGACGGTGGACATCCCTATGGCACTCGTGAAGACCTCCCAATTGGGCTCAAAGCCGGCCGCGAGCAAACAGGTCACGTCGGGCCCGGCGCCAAATGCTGGCGCTGAAAAGTCCGCGGCCTCCCGCCGCTCTCATGATCGTTCCCGCGTCCGTCGACAGAAGGCCGCCGAGCGGATCGGAGCTGCCACGGAGGAACTGTCGAGTGGCGTTACTCAAGCGGCTTCGGCGGCAGAGGAGTTGCGCCGCGCGCTCGAGCAAATCGCTAGCGGCGCGGAGGAAGCAGCCGGGGCGGCGCATGAATCCCTGTCCGCTACCACTCACCTTTCCGCGCGTTTCAGCGAGTCCAGGTCTGAAGCCGAGGCTGCCCGCACGCGTGCCGAGAAGCTGCAGGGTTCGGTGCTGGAGGCTGCTGCACAGATCGATGCGTCGATCAAAGCCATCGAGACAAATGCCTCGCGCCAAATCGCCTCGATTGCCGTCATTGAAAAGCTCCAGTCGCAGGCCGAAACGATTGGTGCGACTACAGCCTCCGTTGCCGATATTTCCGATCGCACCAACCTTCTCGCCCTGAACGCCGCGATTGAGGCTGCTCGTGCAGGCGATAATGGTCGGGGTTTTGCGGTGGTCGCCGACGAAGTGCGCTCACTGGCCGAAATCGCCGAGCGCAGCTCCCGTGACGTGAACAAGCATGCCGATACGATTGTTGAGGGCGTACGCCGAATTGCCGAGCGTATGAATTCGGCTGCCACCAAGGCACGCGAACAAACAGCCTCCGGCCAGTCCACCGCCGAGGAACTGCACGCCATCCGTTCGGGCCTGACCTCCCTGTCGCAGAATAGCCAGACCATCCTGATCGCAGCAGTTGAAGCGGAAGTCGCGACACGGGAGGCGCAAAAGGGTGCCGAAACGGTCGCGTCTGCTGCCGAAGAGCAGTCCGCAGCAGCGTCCGAAGCGCAACGCGCGGTTCTGCAGCAGAGTTCAGCGTTAGAGCAAAGCCAGAAGACGGCGCAAGCGCTGGCCACCCTTGCCGACGATCTCATGAACGAAGGGGGCCGGGCCTCGCAGGCGGAGGAACTGAGTTCAGCCGCCGAGGAATTGTCTGCGACCGTCCAGGAACTATCCGGCGCCGCGGGCGAAATCCTTATTGCCGTCGAGCAGATAAGCCGAGGTGCCGAAGCCCAGGCGGCGGCGACCCAACAGGCCAACGCCGCGATGGTCCAAATCGAAAAAAGCGCTTCCCGAGCCCAAACCGCTGCGGAAAATGCGAGCGAGCGAGCCAAAGAAATCAAGCGGCTGCTTGCGAAGAACAAGGCTGGCCTGACGGGCATTGCATCCGGTATTTCCGACGCTCTGACGGAAACCCGTAATGCGTTGGCAGACCTTACCTCGCTCGGCGAGATCGGGTTTCAGATCGAACGGACTGTGGACCGTATTGTGCTTGTGGCCGTCCAAACCAATATGCTGGCCGTCAGCGGCTCGGTGGAAGCGGCAAGAGCCGGTGACGCTGGGCGAGGGTTTGCCGTCGTGTCCACCGACATCCGCAAGCTCGCCCAGGACGCCGCGGAAAACATCGATGGCGTGAAAGACAGTGTGCGGTGGATCCAGATCCAGATCCTCGCCGTCCAGCGTGAGCTGGACGCGATCATGGCGGCTTCCGAGGCGGAGATCTCCAAGAGCAGGCTGATGGTCGATTTACTTTCCGCTGCGGAAGCCGATACCGAGACGATGGTGCGCGGGAATGCGTCCATCCTGGAAGCAGCTCAGGCAATACTCATTGCGGCCACGCAGGTTCAGGCAGGCACGCAGCAGATCGCCTCCGTAGCCCAAGAGGCAAGTGCGGCCTCGGAACAGGCTGCGACCGCAGCACGACAGCAGGCCCGCGGCGCGGAAGATCTTGCGGCTGCCGTCGAGGAAATCGCATCGTTGGCAGACGAACTCCAGATGTCGGGAAGCTGACGAAATGGAAAGCTCACCCTCGAAGGCCGACTTTCGCCGCCGGCTCGTGTTCAGGGTCGGACAGCAGCTCCGTGAGATCGACGCCGACAGGGTTCTTGAGGTTTTTAAGGCTGGCCACATCACCCGAGTGCCGAATGGTCCGGCGGCGCTGAAGGGCATTGCCAACCTAAGGGGCCGCCCAATAGCGGTCCTTTCGATGGGGCAGATCCTCACCGGAGACGATGGTGCTTCATCTCACGATGGCATGATCATTGTATACGACCACGGCGGAGCGGTCGGCCTGCTCGTCGACAACGTTCTCACGCTTTCGAAAGAAGCCACCGCATCACCGATGGAAGGCCTGAGCGATCTTCTCGATGCTGCGTTTAAAACCACACGGCGTGCGCCGGTGGGGCGAACGGCCTCTGTCGAACACGACGCGGGCATAGAGGCAAGCACGACGCTGATTCCGATTTTGTCATTTCGCGCAGCGGGCCAGCTTTACGGACTTCCGCTCGAGGATGTGCGCGAAGTGGCTTTTATACCACGCGAGGTCGCAATCATGCCGAACGGACAGGAAGCGGTGCTGGGACTTATGTCTCTGCGCGACAGCGTCCTACCGCTTGTTTCACTCGCCTCGGTGATGGGCCTGGAAATCAACCGATCGGCGGCTGAAAATGCGCGGATCGTGATCATCGCGCATGCCGGCGACCTGGTCGGCCTTGTTGTCGATGAGATGGATGTCATCTATCGCCTGCCAGAGCAGGCTATCGATACCGTACCAGCGGTCTTGCAACGTGGCCGGGGCAATGCGCAGATAACGGCAATCGGCAGAATTGCAGATGGCGGACGACTGATCTCGATCCTGTCGCCGGAAAAGCTATTTGGTCACGACGAGGTCGCACAAGCCATCGGCCAGAAAACGGGAGCCGCACCAATGGAGATAGCGCCTCAAGTGGACAGTGCGGTCGAGAAATTCCTGATCTTCCAGCTGGGCGGGGAAAACTACGGCCTTCCGATCACCTCGGTGGACGAAGTCATCAGAGTGCCAGCCGATGTCACCCGCATGCCCGGCGCGCCTGCCTTCGTCACCGGAGTTATCAACCTGCGCGGTAGGGCCGTTCCGCTGATCGATCAGCGAAGCCGCTTCGACAGTCCGACCTCAATGCAAACAGCCGCTGCCCGCGCCATCGTCGTGACGATCGGCAGGCTCCAGGCGGGCTTCGTCGTGGATGCCGTGTCGGAGGTCAAGGCACTTCCGGCCGCGGCCCTTTCCGCAGCGCCCGAGTTCTCCTCCGAGCAGACGGATGTTTTTGATCGCATTGCTCACATCGAGGCGGATGGCCGCATGATACTTCTGGTCGATCCGCAAGAGCTTCTGACACGAGCGGAGCGGGACGTGGTCGCCGCGATCACCGAGGACAAGGCCGGCACTGAGGAAAAGACGGGCGGCATTTGACCATGATCCGTCTCCTGATTGTTGAAGATTCCGCCCTGATGCGGAAGTTGCTGGGCCAGATTTTCGGCGCTGAGCCTGATTTCGAGATCGGGTTCGCCCGCGATGGCGATGAGGCGCTGAAGATTATATCGAACTTTCGCCCCGACGTGGTGACCCTCGACATCCACATGCCGCGGATGAATGGCCTTGAATGCCTCGATCGCATCATGCTCGAACATCCCTGCCCAGTTGTGATGGTATCCTCGCTCACCGAAGAGGGTGCGGACGAGACCTTCGCAGCCCTTGAGATCGGCGCCGTCGACTTCATCGCAAAGCCGAGTGGCGCCATTTCACTCGGCATCGAGGAACTGGCACCCCGCCTGATAGAGAAGGTCCGCATTGCAGCCTCCGTGCGCATCCGGCGCAGCAGGCGCCTCGCCGAACGCGTCCGCCTCGCGCAGTCCCAACCCTCTGCGGTAATAAGGGTATCCAAACCCCGAGAGACCGAGCCCCGTCACGTAGCCGAAGGCAGGACAGGCCACGGCCTTGTCCTCGTCGGCACTTCGACAGGTGGCCCCCCGGCGCTGGATGCGGTGCTCGCCCGGTTGCCGTCCGGGTTCGAATGGCCGGTGGTGGTGGCGCAGCATATGCCGGCTTCCTTCACCGGCGCCCTCGCCCGGCGCCTCGACAAGATATGCGCGATGACGGTGTCGGAGGTAACTCGGCCAACAAGGCTTGAGCCGGGCAATATCTATATCGCCCGGGGTGACGCAGACATCCTGATCTCTTCCCGCGCCGGAAATTTGGTGGCAATGGCGGCGCCGAGCGACCCAGAGTATCGCTGGCATCCGAGCGTCGATCGGATGGTACGCTCGGCGATGAAGCATGTGCCGGCGAAAGCGTTGATCGGCGTGCTGATGACCGGCATGGGAAATGACGGGGCAGCGGCCATGACCGACCTCAGATCGGCCGGCGGTTACACGATTGCCGAGGCGGAGGAGACTGCTGTCGTGTGGGGAATGCCGGGAGATTTGGTGCAGCGCGGCGGGGCAACCGAGGTGAAGCGGCTGGATCAGATCGGCCAGCATCTGCTGGATCGGGTCTGCTGATGACCATGCCACCGATCGCTTCGCAGGAATACCGGGTGGAGCCTCTTTCTGCGGGCGACCTCGAGGAAATCTGCGCCCTCATCTACAAGAGCAGTGGCATGGTGTTCGGTGAAACGAAGCGATACTACATCGAGCGTCGCATCACCGATCTGGTACGACAGCGGGGGGCACAATCGGTCAGGGATTACATCTCGATATTGCGCGGCGATCTCGGTGAATCCGAACTGCTGATCAACAGCTTCACGGTCAACGAGACCTATTTCTATCGCGAACCCCACCAGCTCGCATGCCTGAGCAACTCGATCCTTCCAGACCTCATCCGTGCGAAGGGCCCGGGTGACCGTATCCGCATCTGGTCCATGCCCTGCTCCAGCGGCGAGGAACCCTATTCCATAGCAATCTGGCTTCTCGAAAACTGGCCGCTCGTGGATGCCTACAATATCGAGATCGTCGGCTCGGATATAGATACCGACATCTTGCGCCGCGCCGTCGATGGCAATTTTGGTCAGCGGTCGCTCTCGAAGCTTCCCCATGAGCTTCTCGACCGCTATTTTGAACCCCAACAGGACCAGCAGCGTCAACTGATCAGCGACCTCAGGGAATCCGTCACCTTCGCCAAAGGTAATATCGTCGATCGTCAGAGCCTTAACGCGCTCGGTCGTTTTGACGTGATCTTCTGCCGCAACCTGCTTATCTATTTCGACGAGGCGGCCCGCGAGGCTGCAGCGCGAAACATTCATGAAATGCTCTATCCGGGCGGCTATGTATGCCTTGGCCATACCGAGTCCATGTCCAGGATATCTGAGACGTTCGAACCAGTGCGTTTTCCCGATGCCATCGTTTATCGAGAAACGAGAGACAAATAGATGGATGAATTGATCGAACAGTTCGCCATCGAGGCGCGCGAGCTCGTCCAGCAGGCCTCGGACGACCTGATGGCGCTCGAAGCGGATGCCGGCAATCGAGAACATCTCAAAAGCGCCTTCCGAGCAATCCATACGCTGAAGGGCTCGGTCGGCCTCTTCGAGCTGGGACCGATGCAGGACGTGCTGCACCACGCAGAGGATCTTCTGTCCCAGGCTCGGGCAGGCACCATCGCTGTGGATGCGACCTTCATAGATCCGCTTCTGTCGGTGGTCGAATGGGTGGATGACAGCATCGACGCGATCGTCGAGACCGGGCATCTGTCCGACGCTCACGACAAGCAGGCCACGCGGCTTCTCCGGCTTTTGAACAGCGAGATGACCGAACGCGAAGCCGACGAACCGACCGCCCCCTCGAAAGTGATACCGAATTGGGCCCTCTTGCTCGCCGAACGCCTACCCTCCGCCGACACCTCCGAAACAACGATCGCCATTCGCTACGAGCCGCACCCGGAATGCTTTTTCAACGGTGACGATCCTCTGGCGACAATCTCACGCCTGCCGGATCTTCGACATCTGTCACTTTCCCTCAGAGAGCTGACTCTATCTCTGAAGGATTACGATCCTTTCCGTTGCAACGTGGTGATCGAGGCCATCTCTGGTGGACCGCTGTCGAAACTGGAAGCCGCGTTCCGGCTCATCCCCGATCAGGTGACGCTGGTAGAGTTGCCGCAGTCGGATGATCAGCGGCCGTCTGCCCCAACAGACACGGTGCCGGAACGTCTCGCTGATCGCCAGAAGACGATGCGGGTGGATTCGGCACGGATCGACCGGCTGATCGAGATCGCCGGTGAATTGGTCACAGCCAAGAACGGCCTCGTGCCACTTGCCGAGCAAGCGCGAGGCCACGGTGATGGCGCGCTTGCCAGAAGCATCGGCTCCAGCCATGAGGAGATCGAACGGCTGGTCGCGTCCCTCTACAGCGCCGTGACCCATGCGCGGATGATTCCCCTCGAGCATACCTTCCGCCGTTTCCCACGACTGGTCCGCGAAACGTCAATGAGGCTCGGCAAAACACTCGATCTGGTGATCGAAGGCGAAACCGTCGAAGCCGACAGGGAAATTGTAGGCAACCTGTTCGAGCCACTCCTCCATCTCATTCGCAACGGGCTCGATCACGGTATCGAACCGGAAGGCGAACGGTTGCAATTTTCGAAGCCGGCGAGAGGGCGCATCCTCCTTCGAGCGCGAAAGCGGGGCGATCAGATTGAGATCGACGTGATCGACGATGGCCGTGGCATGGACCTCGAACGCATCCGCAAGACCGCCGTGGACCGCGGCTTGATGACCGCAGCGCAGGCCGCGGTTCTGCCGGACCGCGAAGCAATGCAGCTCGTTTTTGCACCGGGCTTTTCGACCGCTTCAGACGTTTCGGACCTCTCGGGGCGAGGCGTCGGCCTCGATGTCGTGCAGCGTTCCATCCAGCGGCTCGGCGGTATACTCGACATACAGAGCGCGCTCGGATCGGGTACGACCTTCACTTTCAGGGTGCCGATCAGCTTCTCGATGACGAAGCTGATGGTCGTCGAAGCAGGCGGAGAACGTTACGGCATCCCGATTTCCGACATCCTCGAAACCCAGAAACTGCCGTCAGCGGCCGTTCAACCGATCAGGGCCGGCCGCGCATTCATCCTGCGCGATCGCACCATCCCCTTGCTTGATCTCGCTGACCTTCTCAAGATCCCGCGCGCCAAGGGCGCCTGCGCGGACCTGCTTGTTCTGGTAGTTCGGGCCGGCGATGACCGGATCGGCGTGGTGGTCGATGCAATTGCTGAGAGGACGGAAACCCTGACGCGGCCCCTGTCGGGCGTTTTGCAGGGTGTGCCAGGCATAGCCGGCACCACCCTGCTCGGCGACGGTAGAGTCCTGCTCGTCCTGGATCTCGAGGAGCTAATAAAATGACTGTTCAGGTCGATGAGAAGGCTATCCGGTTGACCGGGCAATGCGGCGTCGAGGAAGTCGAAACGCTGGTGGGCTACATGTATCGCCATCCTGACCTACATATTGATCTGAGCGCCGCGACGACGATCCATACTGCCATTTGGCAAGCCTTGATGGTTTTTCGTCCGAATCTGATAGGATTTCCGGTATCATCCTCGACTTCGGACAAAATATTGAGTGAAATCGACGCTTATTTGAGGCAGGCACGCTGACTATAGGCTATTCAAGTCGCGTGATGTTCGTCATGTGAATAAGTGTTGCGGCAGATGAGCGATGTATAGGATCGCCCAGGTTTGTGGGGTATGAGATGACGGTCACGGTTTTGGTCGTGGATGACAGCAAGCTGGCTCGTATAGTGGCGGGTAAGGCAATCGCCGCTTTGCAGCCTGATTGGACCCGTGTCGAAGCCGGTAGCGCAGCTGATGCGTTGAGTCTCGTCGGCTCCCAAAGTATCGACGTGGCCATTCTGGATTTCAACATGCCCGACAAGGACGGACTTGAACTGGCGTCGGAACTGCGTTCCGCCCATCCTCACATGCCGATCGCCGTCATTACCGCAAACGTTCAGGACGAGATCGTCGCCAGGGTGCGTTCCCTCAACGCCACCTTTGTCGCTAAGCCTGTAACCCAAGATGCGCTCAGCCCATTCATCGCGGGAGCCGCGCTCAGGCTCAAGAAAAAGGCCGGCGCATGACCGCCGATACGGTTGATCTGGACGAACTCGAGCGCGACGCGCTCACTGAACTCGTCAACATTGGCGTTAGCCGCGCGGCCGCCAGCCTTCGCAAGATGGTCCATCGCGAAGTCCTCCTGTCGGTACCTTCGGTCGAGATCGTCACCCGCAAGTCGGCCGCGTCCCTTATCGGCCAGCGGGAGAGCGAATCGCTTGTAGCTGTCCAGCAGCAGTTCGAGGGTCCTTTTTCTGGCCGGGCACTGCTGATCTTTCCGCAAAGCAACGGTCTTTCACTGGTGCGCGCTATCGTCGGCGATGACATGGAAGAGGCCGAGCTTCTCGACATGGAAGACGAAGCGTTGGCCGAAACTGGCAACGTCATTCTTAACGGCTGTTTGGGCTCTATGGCGAACATGCTGCGACATGGGTTGAAAATGTCGCTGCCCGATGTCCGCCGGGGAGACAGCACGCTGTTGTTTGAGGACTCCGACGGCAGGGGCGATGGAGGCTTCGTGCTTTTCCTCTATATCAACTTCTCGGTGCGAGAACGCGATATCCGTGGATATATCGCGATGATCATGGATCTGCCATCTTTGGAAAAGTTGAAACAACTCATTGCCGATTTTATCGAGCGCGTGATGACCGAGACTGAGTGAGCATGAGCTTGATGAGTGTGGGCGGAGCGAAATGATTGAAAATGCGAGCGGTCCGATCGCCGAACACTTAGACTCAGAAATGAACGCTGCTCAGCGACGCCTGCAGTTGGTGCTCGATGCCGCCGGCGCAGTCGGCGGCTGGGAATGGGACATCGCCAACAAGCGCCTTGTTGCGGATGCGCGTTTTGCGACGATTACGAACCAGGATCCGGTCGAGCTTGCCGATGGCGTCTCGACCGATCGTTTTTTCGTGTCAATACATCCAGATGACCTGAAACGCGTCAAGATCGCAGTTGCGGGCATTCTCGCTGGTTCGGAAGTTTTTTCCAAAGAATATCGGCTGGTCCGCGCCGATGGTGGCTATCGCTGGGTTCGCGCCAGCGGCAGGGCCGTTCGCGACGATGACGAGGAGCCGGCGAAATTCATCGGAACGTTGATAGATATCACCGAACAGAAGCGTGTCGACGAGCAACTTCGCATTGCTCAATCTGCAGGCGGGATCGGTACGTTCGAATATACCGTCGGGTATGGGACGATCAGCGTTTCGGAACAACTTTGCAGGCTGTTCGGCTTACACCCCACCAAAATTCTGCCGGTGAGAACGCTTAACAACTTTATCCATCCTGACGATGATCCGATTATCGATCTTAGTGCTGCAGATGAACTTCAGAGCGAGGGGAACAAAGAATTTCGCGTCAAGCGCGCTTCCGATGGAAAAGAGCGTTGGCTTGCGCGCCGTGGTGAGTACGTCGATGACGTCCACACCAGCGGCCGTCGTTATGTTGGGGTTATCTTTGATATAACTGAAGCCAAAGAAACGCAGCAAAGCTTGCGACAAGCGAACGAGGCGCTCGCCGAGGTCGCGCGCGAGAGCCTCCGTGAGCGCGACCGCGTCTGGAAGAACTCTCGCGACTTGCTCGTCGTGATCGATACAAAAGGCGTGTTTTTGGATGTCAGCCCATCATGGCTGGAGATCCTCGGTCATGCGCCGAAGGAAATAATAGGCAAAAGGGTACTAGACAGCGTTTGGCCCGAGGACCGCGACCAGACGCGTTCCGAACTAAATAAGGCGGCAGACAGCATCCACACTGAACTCGAGGTGAGGATGACTCATAACGATGGCTCGCCCCGGATCATCTCATGGATGACGTCCCGCGAGGGCGATCGTGTCTACGCGTACGGTCGTGATGTGACGCTCGAGAAGCAGCAAAAGGCTATCCTGGAAGATACAGAGCTGCAGCTGCGGCAGGCTCAGAAGATGGAGGCCGTTGGGCAGTTGACTGGCGGTATCGCGCACGATTTTAACAACATGCTGACGGGGGTGATCGGAGCTCTTTCGATCATTAAGCGGAAAATAGCAGCCGGCAGGACAGACGATCTTGACAAGTTCATCGATGCCGCGACTTCGTCCGCACATCGGGCCGCATCGCTAACGCACCGCCTCTTGGCGTTTTCTCGGCGCCAGTCCCTCGACCGAAAATCTGTCGATGTGAAGCAACTCGTTGCGTCGATGGAAGAACTCTTTCAGCGCACCCTCGGTGAGCAGATCGAACTGGCAATCAACGTCGATGAAGAAACATGGAAGGCCGAGACTGATGTCAATCAACTTGAGAGCGCCATTCTCAACTTGGTGATTAACGCCCGCGACGCTATGCCTGAAGGCGGCCAACTGACAATTGAAACAACGAACGTTGCTTTCACAGAAGCTGATCTCGTCAAGGGCGAGACGCTTCAACCTGGAAGTTACGTCGTGATCGCCGTGAGTGACACCGGGACAGGGATGTCTCAGACAACCATCGATAAGGCGTTCGATCCGTTTTTCACCACGAAGCCGATCGGTCAGGGAACTGGCCTTGGCCTCTCGATGATCTATGGCTTCACACAGCAGTCCGGTGGCCACGCTCGGATTTACAGTCAGCTGGGCCTCGGAACCACAATTAAGCTCTACCTTCCCGCAACCCGTGAAACAGAAGCACAGACTTCATTGGAAAAGGAAGTCGAAGTTGCCCTTCCCAGGGGTGAGGGCGAGACAGTTCTTGTGGTCGAAGATGACGATTCGGTTCGCATGCTTCTCGTCGATACACTCAAAGAGCTCGGGTATCGTGTGATTGAAGCGGTCGACGGCACACGAGCTTTGCCCATTATCGAAGGCAAAGGCCGGATCGATCTGGTTGTTTCTGATGTGGGTCTTCCAGGCCTGAACGGCAGGCAACTCGCCGAGATAGCCATTGCTGCGCGACCTGACCTGAGTGTCTTGTTCATCACTGGCTACGCAGCGGCCGCTGCAGCGCGTGCCGAGTTCCTCGCACCCGGCATGGAAATGATCACAAAGCCCTTCGCAATCGATGATTTTGCTCAGAAGGTAAAAGAGATGCTGACAGCTTCCAGTAGCAGATAAGCTGGCATCGGATCACTGCGTCGCACACTTAAGATCGCGTGGATTGATCGAAAAGAACAACGTTTGTAAGATCAGGCACCGCCGTCCGAGCGACCGCAAATGCGGCGGCGAGTTCTTTTGCCGTGAAAGGCTTGGTGATAACAGGTCGAGCCACGACAGCACCCGCTTCAAGCTTATCGCTATAGCCAGTCATAAGCACGACTGGGAGTTCCGGCCTCCGGCGAGCAATTTCCTCGGCGAGCTCGATGCCTGACAGGCCTGGCATCATGACGTCACTGAGTACAGCGTCAAACCCAGTGCGGCTCTGCATCAGTTCGAGCGCTTCCGATCCGCTGCGCGCCGTGATGATATCGGCAACCAACCCATCCAACGCGAGACGGGCGGATTCCAAAGAAGCAGGTGTGTCGTCTACGATCAACAGACACTTTGGAAAATCTGCTGGCGATGCGTTCCCGCCAATCAGGCTCCCGGCATTTGACCTTGGCAGAAATAGCGTGAAGGCGCTGCCTTGGCCCAGGAGACTCGCTCCCCGGATAGTGCCCCCCGAACCTATGGCGAAGCCGTGGACCTGCGTCAAACCGAGCCCCGGGCTTTTGTCGTCCTTCGTTGAGAAGAAGGGTTCAAATATCCGCTCCAAGTCAGAGGGGGAAATGCCGCTACCTGTGTCACCGACCGTGATCGCAACGACTGGTCCCTTTATCCTTTTGTCCTCAAAAGATCCCTCCGGAACGTTACGAGCGCTGACCGATACCCTTCCCCCGTTCGCCATCGCTTCCCGGGAGTTTGTCAGCAGGTTTATGAGCGCGATTTCGAGCCCAACAGGATCGGCGTGGATCGGCCAGATATCGGTGGGAAGGTCTATGTCGAGCAAAATGCTGTCGTTGAGGGCTTGCTTGAGGAGCGGGGCTATCTCCTCAAACTTAGCCGAAAGCTCGATGTGCTCGGCACCTTGGTTCGACCGCTTTGCGAACGACAGGAGACGGCGAGTGATGTTTTTTCCTCGGATCAGGCCTTCTTTCATATGGCTCAGAAGCCGCGTGATACGCTCCTCGTCGTTCCTGCGCCGCTCGATTCCCTCAACGCCGGACTGAAAAACCATGAGAAGGTTGTTAAAGTCATGAGCCGCTTGACCTGTCAGCTTTCCCAAAGCGTCCATGCGTTGCCAGTTGGCGACACTTTCACGTTCGACGGCCCGTGCGCGCAGCTCGCGGTAAAGCAGCAGAGTAGCAAGAGCGCAAAGCATTGCAATCAAAGCTCCTGCAGCAGCAAGTAGCAATATTGCCTGTTGAGCTGGTCGCTCGAAAATCACCGACGGCAGCCCTACACGCACACGCCACTGTGTACCCTCGAGCAACGCACTGGCTGTCTGAAGACTGGAGCCGTCGAACAACTCGAAACGTTCCCCCTCGACGGCACCTTCGAATTCGGAAGCAGGCCTTCCTTCAAGGTCGGATACAGCGGTGGCAGCAACGAGCCTGTCATGACGGTCAGTAACCCAGGCTGACCAGCCTTTTGGAAGCCCGCTGTCCCTAAGAATGCTCGCAATCATTTCTGGGCGGACAACAGCCGAAAGCACCGCTTTGGTCCGATCGTTGCGTTGGATGGGGACGCGCACCGGGAAGGCGGCCTTGCCCCCTGCACCTATGACTACGTTTCCAACGACGCCTGTGCCCGTCTTCAACACTCGTTCGTGGCTCTCCTGATCGACCACCTTTCGCCCTGCGGAAGCAGCGAGCGCGGGATAGGACAACACGATGTCACCTTCATCATTACTGACTCTGATCTGTTCCCACTGTGGTGCTTTAGCCTTCAGGCGGCGGGCGGTTTCGGCGAAACTGCTTCGAGAAACGGGCAGATCCAGTCGGGGTGACTCAGCGACTAATGAAAGAAGCTGGATCTGGGTTTCGAGATCACGCTGGACGGCTGAGGCGAGCAACGACGCTCGATCCAGAAGCTCGTCCGCAATAGCCGTCTGCCATTCGCGAATGACAAACCAGCCCATCAAAGCGGCCAGCATCAGCATCGGAATAAGAGCGGCGCAAAGCAGAAGAAATACAGGTCTGGCTTTGATCAACAGAAAACCTCAAGTTTCACTGCCTGCTAAATAGCCCATTAACGCATCAGAGCAAGCGGACGGAGGCCCTGACGGAAGATTATCAGCGGAGAGCAGAGAGCAAAAGTGTCGAAAGCTCACGTTTGGTCTTGAGCCGATACGAACCGTTGACACGTCATTTGGGTGGCTAACTTCCAGAAGGGTATTCAAGTTCGACCAAAGGTTCACTCCTCACACTGGCAACTATTGGACCGGAAGAAAACTACCGCAGAAGAGGGGAGGCACCGGCGCGAGGCTAAAGCCGAAGCTTGCGACAGTACAATTCGTCCAGGGATCGACCATTGCAATCTGCGCGAACATGCGTTTATCGATTGCCCCGAGCCGATTTCACCACACTAGGAGCCACCGTGCTTATCCTCGTCCGAGACAACAACGTCGACCAAGCCTTGCGCGTCCTCAAGAAGAAACTGCAGCAGGAGGGCATCGTCCGGGAGATGCGTTTGCGCGAGCACTTCGAGAAGCCCTCGGAAAAGCGCGCCCGAGAAAAGGCAGAAGGCATTCGCCGCGCCCGCAAACTCGCTCAGAAAAAGCTGAACAGGGAGATGGGTCTCGGTCCTGCGAGAAAGTCGAGACCGTCACGATCTAAATAGTCCCCCCTTGACTGCGCGAGACCCGTACGTTGCCAGCCAATGCATCGCCATATCCATCCGGTGACAAACAATGAATTCCCATCAGCCGCACTCCGAACGCTCCGAACTCTCTGGCCGTTACACCGACAATGGGATTACCGTCCTTGTGGAAATCTTCCGGCCCGCGGGCGCAGATGATTGGCGGATGGAAGTGACAAGCCTAGAAGACCAGGTCACCGACTGGAATGAATCTTTCGCGTCGGCTCATGAGGCATGGGAAGAGTTCATCTATGTCGTCAATACGGAGGGGATCGCAGTTTTCCTTTAGCGCTTTCCGACGTCATCGAGGATGAGCAAATTGACAATCGACAGCGACAGACGGCGAATGATCTTCGATCAGGTTCGCACCAAGGCGATGTCACGGGGCACGCCTATCGACGATGACCCCGAGTTCCTGGCTTGGGTAGAGCTGTGGATCAGTGGCGAGTACGAGATGTCCGACCTCAGGTCTAGATACAATGATCTCGTCGCACGTCGATCCCCGCGATCAAAGTCTGCCGCTGGTCCTATGGAACCCGCTTCCTCCGAAGCAACTACCCGGGACGCCGACTGAACCTGACGGCGTCTTTCCCGGCAGCCTTCGCATCGTATAGAAGCGCGTCGGCCTCATTCAGGAGCTCGGATACATCACGCTTTTCGCTCGTCCAGATCCCGCCTATGCTCGTGCGAACGTCGGCGATCTCATTGGACATTGGGATAGGCTCCCTCATCCGTGCAAGGATCCGCTCGGCCGCCGCCTCCCCCGTCAACTGATCACCCGCGACAACCACGACGAATTCATCCCCGCCCGTGCGTGCCACAAGATCCCGGTCTCTGACGGCTGAGGTGAGGCGCGCGGCTGTGGTTTGCAGGACGACATCTCCCATTGCATGGCCATGAGCATCGTTGACCTCCTTGAAGCCATCAAGGTCGAGTGCAAGGACAGCAAAACCATCGGCAGACCGTAATGCCGCAAATTCTATCGACAGACCACGCCGGTTCAGCAATCCAGTCAACGCGTCGGTGCGCGCCGTCTCCTCCAGCATCTCGATCCGGCGTCGTTCTTCGGTAAAATCGATTGCCATCCCGACAATCTTCACCGGTCGGCCATCGCTGTCACGCAAAAGCCGCCGATCGCAACGCATCCAGCGTTCGCCGTGGACGGTGTCCAACCGATATTCGGCGACATTCTGATCGAGCTCACCAGCAATCAGCGGTGTAAGATCGGCCTTGGCGCCGTCGTTGACGTTGACCCTGTTGACGTAGCGCTCAAGATCGAGCCGCGCCGCCGTCGGGCCTCCGATAAACTGAGCCAATCGATCCGACGTCTCGAACTTGCCTGTCAGGATGTCCATCTGCCAAAAACCGCCACGAACAGCTTCAAGCGCCAACTCAAGCTGCGCCGCCCGCTCGGCGAGCTGACGCTCGTGCGCCTTGTGGCGGGTGATATCCTCTATCTGCGATATGAAGCGAACGACCTTGCCCGCAGCATCGCGCATCGCGGCAACATGGATCATGACGTGAACGACCTCGCCAAATGGCCGGAGGTAACGCTTCTCGATCGTGTAGCCGTCGCGCCTTCCCTGCAGCACCTGCTGGAACAGAATGAGGTCCGCCTCGATATCGTCCGGATGGGTAAAGTCCCTAAAATGCGTTCCCAGCACCTTTTCGAGCGGAAGCGATAGTAACTTGGCGAAAGCCGCGTTGCCGCGAATGATGCGCCCCTCAAGATCGACCAGAGCGATCCCGATCGGAGCATTTTCGAAGGCAAAGTCGAACAACGCCAGGCGGGTTTCTGGATCATCGGCCGTATACGGTTCCGCTACCATCTTTCCTCCAAAGACAAGAGCTTCACGGCGATAGGTGTGTTTTAGGGGATGATAATCAAGGTGACGGTCAGCTTTACCGCCCAACGGCAGGCTGCATTGGCGTCGGCTCCTTGATGTCAGACACCTCCGAAATTATTTCGGGCCTCGTCGGAATAATCGAAGGCGCTAATATGGGCGACCTCCGGGACCGGTAAGATCAGGGAGGAAAACATGAACAGAGGGAGCCGGGGTCTTTCCACGAGCGACATGCGCATACTGAGAACGCTGTTGGGCCGTTACGCGGCGCGGTACCATCTCGCTGGACCAGAGAAAGACGACTTGATCGAGCGAACGTTTCAGGCTTTGGCGAGCAATCCGAAAATTTTCTTCGAAATCCCGGTTGAAAAGGCAGCCGCAGAGACAATGCACCGGATCTACACCGGCCACTAGAGCGGTAAAAATTTCTCAGCTTTTCCTTCGGACGATCACGCCCCGCTGATCTTCGCGCCAGTGTCACGCCTGCGATGGGGCGGAACATCTTCTAGCTCGGCAAGCTTATCGTTCTGCTTCAGAAAAATACGAAAGTTCTCGCGGACCGCGTCGATCGGCCAGTGACCGTTCGCCGCTTCACGACAGTACCGGACAAGAGTCTCGTAAGCGAGATTGCGCTTCTCCATGGGCCATTCGTCGAGAAAATCGAATACGTCATCCAGTCCGGTGATCTCCTGCACGAAATACCGGCGCTGTGCGTAGACGGGCTTGTCAAATTGAGCGAGCAACATGGCAACCTCCTTCGTTCGCTCGATACCGATTGATGACTGAAGCCGGCCCTGATCGGGCCGACTGATAGCGATCGCTAATTCTTCCTGGGCCTTCGGTCAGGCGACCTTACGGTCGGGTTCGAGCCGGAGCGGCTCGCTAGCGGCTGAAGCGACGCCGATTTCGATCTTGCGCGGCTTCATGGCTTCCGGCACCTCCCGCTTCAGGGCGATTGTCAGCAGGCCATTCTTTAGATCGGCCCCTTCCACCCTCACATGATCGGCAAGCTCAAATTTTCGCTCGAAAGAACGACTGGCGATGCCGCGGTGGAGATACTCGCCTTTGAGCTCTTCGGCTTTCCCGCCCTTGACCACCAGGACATTACACTCTTGGGTGATATCGACATCGCCGTCGCCAAAGCCTGCCACCGCCATCGTGATACGATAGTCGTCTTCACCAGTCTTGACGATGTCATAGGCCGGCCAGGTCTCAACCGCGTTAAGGCGCTGCGTATTGCTGAGCAGTTTGAACACGCGGTCGAAGCCGATGCTCGAACGATAGAGCGGGGCAAAATCAAGTTCAGTTCTCATAACCATATCCTCCGTAAAGCAACATGGAAGGAAGCGGGGAATCCGCATCCTCGGTCAGCCGACCCCCGGTTGGCCGTCGGCGCTGACCGATTTGGTTTTTGAGATTTTGTCGTTCAAGACCCCGCTCGAAATTTTTCCAGCTCATCTGAAATCATCTTGTTCGCTGAAAATGCGGTCCTATTTCGAGTCGCGATCTTCGCTTTGGGAGCATCGGGATGGATGATGCAATGACCGAGATGTTTTCGGACGCCGACATTGAGATTTTACCGCCGGCGCATAACACTGAACACGAGATGGCCATTTGCCTCTGCTGCTGTCGCCAGCGTCCCAACTCCGCCATGGACGAAGACGGCTGCGGCATTTGTGAGGAATGCCTGGCGCCTTAACCCCTCGAGAGGAAAACGAGTGCTGCACTCCGGCAGCAAACTGAAGCATTGGCTGAAAGGAACATGAAGATGGCTGGTATCACCGATTGGCTGGACGATCGCGTGCAGGAAATCATTCGCGACCCGGGCCTGCACGAGAACAAGGCCGATTTTCGCGATCAGGCGAAAACCTTGGTGGAGTCCGCCGAAGCAGAAGGGTTCACGGTGGCCGAGATCAAGGAAGCTTGTGGTGGAGACGTGGAGCGATATCTCCTCGATCAGCAGAACGCGATGACCGATGTCGACCGACAGCAGAGATTGGCCGACGACGCGTAGCTGCCGAGGCTATATTCGGACGGTGACCGACGGCATCAGCCGGCTGACGCCGACGTCAGTCTGGCGGGTCGGAAGAAAAGTTCAGTCTCCGGCAACTGCCTGAGGTTGATCAAGGATTCTCCGATAAAAGTCTTCGGTACGGCCATAACTAATGCCTGCCTTGGCTCTCAATTTCTGGCGATCCCGCACGTAAATGTGGCTGCGGCAGCCTCTGATCATGCCATCACCCTCCAGCAAGGCGACAGCGTCCGTCACTCCAGATCTTCTGACATCAAGCAATGCTGCCAGGCGCTCATGAGTGATGAACAATGTATCCTCTTCAGAGCGATCGTGAGCCATCAGAATCCAACGGGCGAGCCTTTGGGTGATGGTAAAACGCCCCAGAGATGTCGCGGTGTCAGCAATCTGCAACATACACACATGCGCATATCGCAGCATTGTCGATCGAAGCGATGGGCATTCATCCATGGCTTTAGCCAAGCGATCTAGAGGCAGACGATGAGCCACTCCGCTTATCTGGACAACGGTGCGCAGAGGCGTCTCGTCAGACCCCAAAATCGCAGATACCCCCACTATTCCCTCCGATCCAATCTGCGATACCTCAAGAAACCGGCCGCCAGTTGTTGCCATCGTCACGACGGCCATTCCCTGCTCGATGAAGTGAACGTGTTCGAAATTTGCGCCGGGTATCACGAGCACATCTCCAGCGCAGAGCTGCACCACTTCAAGATCATCGTCAAAGTGATCCAACTCGTCTGGAGGAACACATCGCAGAAGCTGATTGTGAAAGCGATTGGATATGAACGATGCCATCATGTCTCCTCCGTTTCGGCGGGAGACAGAGCCTCTCAAAGTGCCTGCGCCAGAACGATCTGCGACACCGTGAAAGGAAGAATAGTGCGCCTTCGTACGATAGCAAGTATGTCTCATGTTTATGAAGCGTACGGAGCCGTACAGTGTTAACGCTCGACACGTCGCCCGCTTTGATTGAATGTCAGTACATCATCAGCAACCGATCGTGTAGGCGCTGGTGGCCGAGAGTTTTCAAGTGCTCCCGCCTGCAAATGGAGGGGGCACCATGCTCAAATCCTCTCATGAGCCACAAGGCCAGTTCGATACAACGTCCCTCAGGCCGTTGCTGAAGCGATACTCGTTGCGTTATTTCCTTGCCGGACACGAGCGTGAGGCGCTGATCGACCGGACGCTTGCTGCGCTCGCCGCGGATCCAGACCTTGCATATGAAGCCCCGATCGAGAGAGCGGTTGCCCGGATCATGCACAAAGTATTTACCGCAAATCTCAGTCAGCATCTCGAATGAGTGCAACTTCGCCGTCATCCCGCGGTTCGCCGGGCGATCGGAGCAGATATGGTTGAAATCGACCCGCAAAGGCTAAGGGCTCTGATGCGCCACCTCGGACCGATTGCCTGGCGCGTCACGCCTTCGGGCGTTGGCATGAAAACGGGCAACTTGGCAGTCTCCCGAGGGCTGGCCGAAACGCGTGGCGAAGCCGGTAAAAACCGCCAATACCGCCTGACGCCGGCCGGCCTTCGCTACCAACGTGGGCTCTCAACAACCGTCGACTAGCCGGGCTAAGGAACGCCACCCGCGCCAAGCCACCGTCTGACCGAGTTCGATCACGGCATCCGTGTTTGTCACTGCTCGATGTTACCGCTTCTTAAGGGATGATGCCCATCACACCATCCCTTTTTTTGCCATAGCGGATTTGGTTTCGCCTACGTTCTCTAGCTCTTTGCGTGCAGCAGACTTTCTTAGCCAGGCCTCAGGCGACGACCTTAAATCGGGGAGCCGAATGGGTCGCGGAAAGCTGCGGGCCGAGTGCACGGCGGGCGGTCTCGAAGGCATCCCACAATTCGACGTCCTTGAGCGCTGGTATCGTGTTGGTTTCGCCCTGATCGAACCCAGCAAGGGCAGCGTCAACCATGTCCTCTGCCTGCATGACGATCTCAGTCGGGAGATGCTCGACCGGCAAACCACCAAGTGCCCAGAAATCTGTCCGTGTGGCGCCCGGCAGAACTGCCTGTGCACGAATGCCTTTATCTGCCAGTTCATGGTTCAGCGACGTGGTGAACGCCTGAACAAAGGCCTTTGTCCCGCCATAGACGCCGTTGAGCAACTCCGGCGCAACTGCGACAATGGATGCGATATTGACAATGGTGCCGCCACCACGGACGACAAAGCCGGGGACAGCGGCATAGGTCAAGCGCATCAATGCAGTGACATTGAGGCGGATCATCGCCTCCATCCGCTCCACATCGCTTTCCAGCAGCGAGGTATGCGTGCCGATCCCCGCGTTGTTCACCAGCGCAGTTATGCTTGCGTCCTCGCGCAGCACCTTTTCGACTGCAGCAAGATCGGTCGCGTTTCCGAGGTCTGCAGCCAGAACTTCGACCGCCCGCCCCGTCCGGTCCGAAATCGACGAGGCGAGTGACTGGAGTTTATCCTTGTTGCGGGCAACGAGGATGAGGTCGTAGCCGCGAGTGGCAAGCCGGTCTGCGTAGATTGCGCCGATCCCGGTTGAAGCACCTGTGATGAGGGCAGTTCCCTTGGTCGTCATTGGTCGGTTCCTTCCTTGATGATGAGAGCGTCGTCGCTCTCGATAAGGATGTTATGGACCGAATGGCCGTTGTCCGATATGACGTATAAACTACGTTTTTCGGTCATCGTGTTGTAGAGGGCGGCATGCCTCATGTTTCCATGGTTTTGACACAAGGCTTCCAATTCCTGGCGCTGGGCGTACAGGCGGCCTTCGAGTTGGCGAATGGATTGAAAGGCGAAGATTTTTATACGCTGTCGATTTCTTCCGTCGAAGGCGGCCCAATCACGTCTTCGAGCGGCTTTGCTGTTCCGACAATCAAATTGGGAGAGGTCGGTCCCGTCGACACGCTGCTGCTGTTGGCCGGTCTTGCACCGCCTCCGCAGCAAGAAGAGGCAACACTGGCGACACTGCGGGATCTGGCGAAACAATCCCGGAGGGTTGCAGGCCTCTGTACCGGTTCGTTTCTTCTTGGCCAAATGGGCTTGCTCGATGGACGCCGCGCAACCACGCACTGGTCTTATGCCCACGAGATGCGCAAAGCCTTTCCGAACGTACGCGTGGAGGATGACCGCATCTTCATCAATGAGGGGCCGGTCTGGACATCAGCGGGCCTCACTGCCGGGCTGGACCTTGCCGTGGCGTTGATTGAGAACGACCTTGGGCGGGACCTGGCAGGCGCAATCGCACGTCGCCTGGTGATGCACCATCGCCGCGGCGGGGGCCAGTCTCAGCATTCGGAATTACTGCAGATTGCGCCAAGCAGCGATCGTATCCAGAAGGCGCTGATCCATGCTAAATCCCATCTTTCCGACACGCTCACTGTTGACGAACTGGCTGAAGTCGCGGCGCTATCGCCACGTCAGTTCAGCCGTGCATTTCGTTCGGAAACGGGCCAAACGCCGGCCAAGGCGGTTGAGCAGATGCGTCTTGAAGCTGCTCGATTGATGCTGGAAGAGACACGCCATCCGATGGACCGGATTGCGCAGGAGACTGGCTTTACCGACCTTCGCCGCATGCGCGAAGCGTTCATCCGGCAATATGGGCAGCCCCCGCAGACAATCCGGCGGCTGGCCCGGGTAGCTTGATCGTTGGACGGCGCGGTGTTGATGTTCTTGCCGACAGATATGTCCGGTTCAGTGAGGCGCTGACGGGTGGCAGGCTGCGTCGCGACTGTCGTCTTCGTAGCACTGAGTACTATCAGATGGCTGGCACCCATTTCCAGAAAACGCCTTCCATCCTTTCCGGGTAGTATTTAAACTCGCACTCGAAACGTTCTGCGTAGGCCTGTGCCCGTTCCAACGCCTTGGCGCTTACCGGGTTCATGCCGGTGCCCTCGTCAAACCAGTCTTCAAGGAGATCGTCAGGCACGTAGACGCCTACGCGCAATGGAAGCAACATCAACGCCTTCCCAAATTTTCTGGCGGCAAATTTTTCATCCTCCTGCTTCCACGTTTCTTTCCACCGGAATTCAGCGTGAAACGAGCTATCTCTGAGCGTCTCCGGCTGGATGGCGCGACTCAGCGGCGGAGCGGAGATAGCGCCCCTCTATTGTTGCTTCCCCTCGTCGAAGGAAATCAACGAAACCATTTTTCGGCGGCGATTAGAAGCTCACGCTCATCCGTGACACCGTCCTGAAAAAGCCGGACCAGCAACATCGCCAATTCATCGGGATGTGTATCATGTTCTGGTATGACTTGAGCAAATACGCGCTCGAGCATTGCCAGATCGGCAGGCCTGAGTATTACATTGGCTGGTAATCTTCCTCGCATGCGATGACGGTACCGACATATCTCGCATTTCACAACAGCGGATGTCGGCACGATCCCTGGTCGCAACAGATGTGCCAAGTCCGCAGCCCGTCCACCCCTCATAACGGTGCGGGAACTTCCCTCATAAACGTCAATTCGGCGAGCGTGTGGATTCGTATAAAATTGGGAAGAAGATATGCCAGAACAACGGGAAGAGTGGATCACAAAGCGGGCATATGAGCTTTGGGAACAAGCTGGACGTGCTGACGGGCACGACCACGAGCATTGGGCTGAAGCGACCGCAGAATGGGAACGCCTGCA
>NZ_JAEUAN010000033.1 GCF_019511445.1 Aliirhizobium wenxiniae | reverse complement strand
GCGGCCGATGCAGCCGAAGAGGAACGCCGCTTACGCGCGGAAAAAACTGAGCGCCTTCGCCGGCTTAGGCTGGAGGGTGGTCGCGACGGTTCGCAGCAGCGCGGAACTCGTTAGGCGCTCCTGCATTCCTGGCAAATTCAACGAGATCAGAGATCACACGCTTGAAGCTCATTAAGCGCCAGATGCACGGAAGAGCAAAACTCGATCTTCTGCAAGCGCGGTTGATCGGTGCGTCGTTGACCTGCACAGCAGCAAATGTGCGTCAGAGCCAAGGATGTCCGAAGTCAACTGATTGCAGTGGAAGAGTATCCTCGTCCTCGAAGACGAGTACTTCCTTGCGGCTGATACGGCGCGATCGCTGGAAGTCGCTCGAGCACACGTCCTTGGGGTCTGCGCCGATAAGGATGAGGCTCTGCGTGTCCTTGCAGAGGATCCCCCCTCCGCGGCCCTGTTGGACAACAATCTTGGCGGCGGCGCCGACTTCGCGGTGGCAGAGCCGCTTGCAATGCGAGGAATTCCGTTCGTGTTCATGACGGGATACGATCTGGAACTTATACCCTCGCAGTTCGCGGCAGTACCTCGTCTCCAGAAGCCCACCCGCGTTCGCCAGATTGTAGACGCGTTTGAGAAGATGTTCTAAAGCGCCGCTAGCTACGATCTTCTCTCAATGCCTCATTTCGTCCGGCAACAACAAAAGCGATCAGACCTGCGGAGTAGCAGAGCTATTCATCATCCAGACAGTTTCGCGATGTCATACTCGCCTCTGATATGCTCCGATGTGACGGACTAGAATCAACAAACAGCACGCAGCAGGTTGGAAACTGTGTCAGGTAGAAAGTCGAAAAATATTGCCAGGACCATCCGATATTCTGACAAAATTTAAGGGAAAGCGCATCCTCGTGGTTGAGGATGAGTATTTCCTGGCGGACGAGGTCCGCCAAAAACTCATCGCTCTCGGCGCGAAGGTTGTTGGCCCCGTCGCCTCGGTCCGGGATGCGATGGAATTGATCGAAGCGTCTGAGATCGACGCTGCCATTCTGGATATTCATCTGGGAGATGAGTTTGTCTTCCCAGTCGCTGACCGGCTCGATGAACTTAACATCCCATTCGTATTTGCAACCGGATACGATAGGGCGTTCGTTCCCGTCGAGTATACCGGATTTGCGCTCTGCGAAAAGCCGACAGAACTGGCAAAGATTGCCCGTGCGCTGTGGGAAGATGATATCCGGGCCGCGTTAAACTGAGCCTTTAGGTGTTGAGCCTCTCGGTTATTCGCTCCCGAGCCCTGTTGACGCGGCTCTTCACCGTACCGATCGGGCAGTTGAATCGTCTCGCAGCCTCTTCGTAACTTTCGCCCTCAATAAAGACGATCCTGATCGCATCGCGGTTGGCCTTTGGGAGCGCCGCGAGTGCCTTCTCCAGCTCCTGCCCGCGCAGTGACCATTCCTGCTCAGGCTGTACGCTAGCTTTCTGGCCCAGAACGTCATCCATTCCAACATGCTCGCGTTTTGAAAGGCCGAAGCGCGTGCAGAAGGTGTTCCGCATGATCGTAAACATCCACGACCTGAGCCGAGTGCCTTCTTCGAACTTGTCGAGGTTGCTCAACACTTTCACCAATGTGTCCTGCACAAGATCATCAATGTCGCTTTGTGAGGAATAAAACCGACGCGCGAATTTCTGAAGCGCCGGTAGTAGCTCAAGCAGCTCTGCTTCGATATTGTTGTTGCCGCACATCTGGTGTCTCCCGTTTGCACCTGAACACACGCCTCTCGCGATTGTTCCTGATCTCTGTCTGCAACCGGGAATTAGTCCGCTACCGTACATACCGCTCCTCGCAGAGTTTATACGTTTCGCGCTCCAAGCATTTTTAGTCGGCGCCCTGACTGCCTGGAGATCTCCCTGACGTCAGACCGGGTCGGCGGTAGGCAGATAATGCCTTCGCGATAGGTGCTTCTGCTTCGCGCAGACGACAGATTTCAGCGATCCTGCTGATAGCTCTGACCGGTCGTGTTCACCTTGCTATTGCCTTGCTTGCCAATTGTCCGGATTCTCGGCTTCGTCTTTCGCGGGAAGACCTTGCTTTGGGGTGGGCGATGAGCCAGTTCCCTTAGGACTGCGGTTCGCATCTGGTACGGGCGGAAGTTTGCTGTTCATTTCGGTAGCCTTTCAAGCCAGATCTTTATTGGCGTCGTGGTCCTGAAGCTGCTCGGACAGGACCCGCTTTCCGTCCAATCCACGTTCATTAGAATGTTGAGCCTTGTCACGATTAGACAGGACCATGTTTTCTGGCAGGGTGTCATTCATCGCTCGGGTGTGGGTTATCTCCTTGGGGATTTTCACGGAGAACCGAAAACTGTCCGTTACCGACGCAGCCCACCGCGCAAAAGTTGACGTCTTGTGCCGACGATAAAAAGTCGAGTTGATTTCGACGCCACCGAAGACCGACGCGTATCGCGCCAGGCCACTTCCCTCTCGTGGTCAGCCACACTTTTCGGAATGGACCAGGCTTCAGTGGCGATGACTGACATTTCAGGTCCTCCTGCTTGCGGGTGCTTAGGCGACAGGATGGAACTTCACGTTCGCCACGAACACGGCGAAGGACAGCGGCTAACGATCCCGCCTGCAGCGGCTGCGGCAGTTGAAGCGCTTCTGGCGCATATGCTACGAGGCGAACGCGTTGCCGTACTGGCCGAAGAGCAGGAATTAAGCCCAACCGAAGCGTCGGCTGTTCTTGGCATATCTCGTCCACTTGTTGTTCTCCGCATGGACCGGGGCGATCTGCCGTTCCGCTACGTCGGTAAACACCGGCGCGCGTTGCTCAAGGATGTGCTCTCCCTCAAAACCAAGCTGGACACCAGGCAGGCAGCGATCGACTTGCTTGCCGAAGACACTGAGGATCTCGTTCAGACCCATGGCCTCTAAACCGCCCGTCGCGGTCTATGATGCCTGCGTCCTATATCTATTCCACCTCCTTAACGTCCTTATCCAGTGCGCCTTCGACGGTCTCGTCGAGGCTCGCTGGAGCGACGATATCCATGACGAGTGGATCCGCAATCTCGCCGCCAACACGCCGTCCTTGTTTATCGGGCGTCTGATCGCCACGCGGGGCAGGATGAAAGCCGTACTACCGGAAGCGGACGTCACACACTACCGGCCGTTGGTAGATGACCTTAAGCTACCAGACCCAGGCGACCGGTATGTGCTCGCGGCCGCCATCGCCGGAAAAGCTTCCGTAATCGTCACTTGGAACCTTAAGGATTTTCCAGCACACAATCTCGGTCCCGACGGTGTGATCAGCCAGTCACCAGACGATTTCCTGTCCGATCTCAACGCAGCGTTTCCCGACGAATCGATCTCTAGCGTCGCAAGTGCGCGCCGCAACCCGCGCAAGACCGCCCCATCGATCGAAGCATTTGTGGAGGCGCTGGAGCAAGGTGGGCTGAAGAACTTTTCAGCCATTCTTCGACGCGACATCGGCAAGCTGCGATGATCGAGCCGAGCCGACGCAAAAAGATAACTGCAAATCCTGCACGAGGTAGCGAACTTACTCTTCCTCGTCGCCTGCCTCGACAGGCAACGGCTCATTCTGTACAGCCTGCCGGCTGAGCAATCCCGCATCTTCAAGCGCTTCAACATCCGGGAGATCGCGCAACGTCTCCATGCCGAATGCCGACAGGAAATCCTGCGTGGTCACATAGGTATAGGGCGCGCCTGGCGTCGGACTGCGTGGCCCGGAACCGATATAACCCGCACCGCGCAGATTGCCGATGACGTCACGGCTGACCTCCCTGCCGAAGATTTTCGAGAGCTCTCCGCGTGTGACAGGTTGGAAGTAGCCTACTGACATCAGCACCATCGCCTCGAACTCCGACAGTGCCGCCGCCCCTCCCCGCGTTGGCGCCGATGATGCGCGGATGCTGTCGGCGAAACGCGGCCGGGACCGATGCTGCCAACCGCCGGCCACTGACACGACTTAGTATGGCCGATCTCGCAACTCCTCGATGAGATCGTCAATTAGAAGATCGATGCTGCAATCCTTGCCCACCACCTGCGCCAACGTCTCGCGGCTGACCAAGCGGGGGCGTTTGGAGGAGGTGGCGCGAGCGAATCCATGCTCCAGTTGTAAATCAGATGCGCGGTTAGCTAGCATTATCGATTATAACCGCACGGCTCGTCGCCGATTTAAAACGTCCGATATTCTTAAATTACCGGACGTCATTGCTATTCTTACTGGATCCGCGACGAACGCCAAGATTCTACTTCTAAACGCGCATTTCACCGCTTTCAGAAAATGGAGAATGGCGCTACTGTGGCTAGACAGCCTAGCTAGATCGGAGCAGATTCATGGATTGGCAGCTGCAGGACGCTAAAAACCAATTTTCGAAAGTAGTGCAAAAAGCCCGCTTTGAAGGCCCGCAAGAGATAACCGTGCGTGGCGAGCGCACAGCCGTTGTCTTGTCCGCAAAAGACTATGACGCTTTGCGCGCAGGACGACCAACCTTGGTCGATGACCTGCTCACCGGTCCGCCTTGGGATGAGGCCTTCACCGACGCGGTCGATGCGCGGGCGAAAGTCTCAAGCCGCGACGTGGCCTTCTAATGTATCTAGTGGATACGAATATCGTCTCGGAGGCAAGGCGGGGCACCCCGCAGGCAGTGTCCTGGCTGCGCTCGGTCGATCCTCTCAGCGTCCATTTGAGTGCGCTGACGCTTGGTGAGATCATGCGCGGTATTGCCTTGAAACAAAAAACAGATCTCAAGGCTGCGGCACATCTTACTGAATGGCTGCGCAAGCTGCGCCACGATCATGCTGACCGCATCCTCACGGTGACCGACAAGATCTCAGTCGAATGGGGACGCATCGCCGCGATCCGTCCGCGCGGCGACATCGACGGGCTGATCGCAGCCACTGCAATTGTCCATGATCTGATCCTCGTCACTCGCAACGTTAAGGACTTTGAGGACACAGGCGCAGCCGTGATCAATCCATGGGAAGTGTGAGATGAGCGACATTCTCGGTGGGCAAGCTATGGCGGACGAGCCTTCCATTTCCAGAGCAGAAATCCCCTCCCCTGCCCCACAACCCGGGTCCAGCCTGTCGGGCCACCTGCAAGACCTCACCGATCGCGCTCGAAGCTACGTCGAGGCAGCCAACTCGATCAACACTAGAAAAGCCTACGCATCCGACTGGAAGCGCTCTTCTGCCTGGTGCCGCCGCTCCAGTCTTTCCCCCCCACATCCGGCGACCGTCGGCCTCTACATCACAGCCTGCGCCTCGGAATCCGTTGACCGCGGAGCAAAGGCAAATTCCGTCTCGACGATTGAGCGCCGCCTCTCGTCGATTTCGTGGAATTATGCGCAACGCGGCCTGAGCCTCGATCGCAAGGACCGGCATATCGCCATTGTTATGGCCGGCATCCGAAACAGCCAAGGCCGGCAGCCGGTCCAAAAGGAAGCGGTCATGGCGACCGACATCATCGCCATGCTAGAAACACTCGATCGCGGCACCCTGCGCGGCATGCGCGACCGAGCGATGCTGCTAATCGGCTACACTGGTGGACTTCGGCGGTCAGAGATCGTTGGCCTCGATCTGAAAGCAGACCAGACCGAGGACGGGCGCGGTTGGATCGAGATCCTCGACAAGGGCATGCTCCTCACCTTACGCGGCAAAACCGGATGGCGAGAGGTCGAGGTCGGCCGCGGCTCGGCGGATGCGACCTGTCCGGTCGCCGCAATCGAAACGTGGATCAAGTTCGCCAAGCTTGCGCACGGTCCCCTCTTCCGTCGGGTCACGGGACAGGGCAAAGCGGTTGGATCGGAGCGCTTGAACGACAAGGAAATCGCCCGCCTGGTCAAGCGCACCGCCATGGCTGCGGGTATTCGAGGCGATCTGCCCGAGATCGAGCGTCAGTTTAAATTATCGGGCCACTCCCTGCGCGCCGGCCTCGCCTCGTCTGCCGAGGTCGACGAGCGATATGTCCAGAAGCAACTGGGGCACGCGTTCGCAGAGATGATCCGCAGATATCAGCGCCGGCGTGATCGCTTCCGCGTGAATTTGACCAAGGCTTCAGGGCTTTAGCTGGCCCCTCCCCTCCTCCGCATGAAATCGTGAGCGGGGATTTAGCGTCGCAATTCTCGCTTAGCGCTTCAATTGAAATCGGGAGCTAAAAGCCACAACCGTTTTGGAGCAGCGTTTGTCACCTTCGAGCCAAAAATCACCGGTCGATCGCCGCGCTGACGAGCTCGACACGATCGCCGCCGTTCTGCCGCTAGAGCGACGCGACGAACTTGCCGAGCTGCTGACCGATCAGGACATTGAAACCCTCACATATGATCAACGAGGGCATCGGCGAAAACACCCTTCGGGCACTCACGTCCGATCTGGCCTATCTGCAGGCCCGGTCTCTCGCCGCGAGTAGCGAAAACGGTCCGGCAAACTCTGCGACAGATCGAAGAAAAGATCATCCTGCATGCGCGCTGTCCTTCCGTTGCATACTCCTTGTCCGCTTCGTCAGCAATTCGGGCAAAGTCGTCGGACGCAGGCTGCGAGGGTCAACACCAAGGTCGAACTGACGCGGCATGGGCTTCAATCTGCCATGCGAGTGACCGTGGAGATTGATCGACCCCTTGCCCATCTGGTTGCAGGTGCGGAATGCATAGTGACAAAGAATGAGCCGATGGCCGTCGATCGTGAGTTCAGCGTAGTGCTGAACGCTCGCCCATCCGGTCGCACATGTGGTTTCGGCCAGATCATTGTTGCCGATGATGAGATACTTTTCGCCATGGAGCTGGGAGAGGAGCTGCTCGGCGAAGCCGGCTCGCTTAACCGCGAAATCTCCGAGACGCCAAATTTCGTCTCCCGGCAAAACGCGGCTATTCCAGTTCGAGATCAGGGCAGCATCATGGTCAGGTACAGTGGAGAACGGACGCCGGTCAATGCGCAGCACGCGCGCGTCGCCAAAATGAGTATCGCTTGTGAAGTAAATCATGGGCTCAATCGCTGCCCGACCTGACCTGCTCGACGCGAAGGCTGCCGGCACCGGCGGCCAGCGTGAAGCGATGTTTTGCCCTCGGATACTTTTTCCCCGTGAACTCAAAGAACGCGCTGGGAAGAACAAGACAGCGCTGACTGCCGGAAAAGTCTCGCCCCTTCCGAGCGAAAGTTGAAGACGGGCCCACAACGGCCCTTCGGCGGAAACCCGAACGTCATTTGCGTGAGTTCGACCACATTACCGATCGACCGCAAAACTGTGCCTTGGTCGCCAATTCGGATGTCGTCCGCCTGAGGCAGGTCCGCCTCGCTCTGGTGTCCGGGTATTTCGAGGCCAACGTCCTGCATCATCTTGCAGTATTCGGCATAGCGGATGTGTTGCTCATAGTCGTTGCACACTGTTACATGCTCTGATGGCGGAGGGTTGAAGCCTGTTACCGATTACAGCCTCCGAAGAGGTGCATGGTGTCATGGAAAGAGCGCCCTGGTCGCTATCTTTCGATCTGCTGGAAATCGCATTGCGACGGCTTCTTATCCGGACGCCATCGGAGAAGCTTTGTACCATGCCTGAAGCGGCGTCCGGTTACTTGATCGAAGCGGACTTCGACGACAAGTTCAGGCGCAACAGGCTCCCATTCTGACGAGCGCTTTGTGCTCCATCGGCTTGGGCCAGCGGGAGCTTTGCCAGTAAACCCTGATCCTCCTCTTAGCGCCTCCAACCTCTTCGTCAGCGCAGGCTTTTCCGCGTCTGTGATAGTCGATGTGAAGCCGACATGGTCAAGCTCGCCCTGCTCCTGGCTTCTCGGCTCCTTATTTTTATGCGAACCCACCTGCTCCTGCCGCTTTAAATCCCTCTCGGGATTCCCTGCTGCCTTCCGCCGGATCCTGCTCTGGGTGCTTGTTGTCGTTCATCATCGCGGTTCTCCTTCGTGAAGCGAACCTCATCCGAAACCGAAAGTTCCTCCTCTACCGGCTTGCGCACACGACCTCACCATCGCCGCAGTGCGCTCAGGCTCCGGCGCCCCGGATAGAACCCGTAGGATCGCATTGCTACCTGTCCTCCAGTAGGTGGGGGTAGTCACCGCACGAGCGGTGACCGTTCACACAAATCAATCCTGATCGTGGTGGCTGCAATGCCTGCCTGACCCATGGCATGGCTTATCTGATCGAGGCCGATCACGACGTCGCCAGCCGCGTAGAGGCCCGGAATATTCGTGCGCTGATGATCGTCGACGTGGATGCATCCCTCGTCCGATAGTGTTGCTCCAACGCAGGAAGCCAGCTCCGACCGTACATCCGAGCCGAGCGCCGGATAGAGGGAGTCAAAGCGGTGTACTGCCGTTCCCGCCCGAACAAGGATTGCCTCCTGCTCGACCTCGAATTCGAGCGGTCCGTTCTGGAAGTGGATACCTAGCTCCCTCGACCGTGCCTGTTGGTGGGGCTCAAGATCATGCTCGCCCGGTGAGAACAACTTGACTTCGGGCGTATAGCTTCTGAGAAAAACTGCCTCGTTGAACGCATTTGCGCCTCGTCCGACGACCCCAACTCTTTTGTCGGTTACCTCGAACCCATCGCACACCGGGCAGTAGCGGATCAGGCCCCGACGGAGAGCTTCGTCATGCTCGTCCTTCGGCCTCAGGCCGGTCGGTTGATTACCCCGGTTGCGATGAGGACGGTTTTGGCCGGCAATGTGTGATCGCCGAAAGAGACAAAGAAATCGTCTCCTCTCCGGGCCCACGCGTTTACGCGCTCGTTGACGATTTCGCCGCCGTAGGTGAGTGCTTGAACCCGCATCCTTTCGAGCAACTCGCTCCCTCCAATGCCCTCCGGAAACCCGGCATGGTTATGGGAAATGGGGATAGTGGCTGCTCTGCTTGTGCCGTCGTCAAAGACAGTGACGGAAAGATGGTAGCGCGAAAGATAGATCGCAGCGGTCAATCCGGCTGGCCCGCCCCCTGTGATGACGCAATCCCTTCGTGAAAGATCCATCGTCTATACTTTTCTTATCAGCATGCTGCAATCTTGCGAAAGGAATGTGAAGATCTACCAGGATGGCCGGGTTATCATCAGCCAGACGATGGCGAGGACGGCCCCGAAAGCGGGGAAGCCGAAAAAGAACCAGCGCCGGAACAGCGCATGGTATCGCTGCGGCAATTCAAGCCCTTGTCGGTCGGCTTCGGTCGCGAGGTCCCGCATCTCCATCTGCATCCACACAACCGGCAGCCAGAAAATCCCGGTGAGGATGTAGAGCAGGATCGAGACGACGATCCAACCCTCGGTCAGCGAATAGCCGACCGCCCAGGCGAGTGCGATACCGCTGACGGGCTGCACCACGACGGCGCTTGCGGTGAAGAGGAAATCCGCCAGAACCACGATGCGAGCGACAGGCGCGACCGTCGACGCCTTTCCCGTTCGGTGCGCAATCAGCATGAAGAAGGCAATTCCAGCTCCGGTTCCCAGCAGCACGCAGGCGCCGATGATGTGGATGAATTTCAGTAGGAAGTAGAGCATCAGCGCTCCTCCAGTATTGCAAGGGCCACCAGATGAAGAACCAAAATAGGCAAGATCTTCAGGAGCGGCCCAAGCGGTTCATTCCAAAGCGCAGGCACTAGGACTGTGCCGGCGATCGCATAAAAAATCGATACGAGGACTGCAGCCCACAGACCAACGCGGCTCGTTCGCCGGAACGCGATCATTGCGCCTATGACGATGTCTGCCAGAGCTCCGGCGATAACCGAAGGTGCCGATAGCGGGCCTGCATCTGCCCGGTTCATCAGCGTCATGCCTTCGTCGAACCCGACCGTAAGGGAAATGATGCCGGTCAGGATCCAGAACAGCGGCAGGACTATGAAGATCAATGGCTTGAGGAAGAAGAGATTGGAAAACCACCGCTCCTGCACCGTTGCCGGTGTTGAACTCAGCGCTTCGGGCAGGGAACGAGGATAGATGCCAACTGCCGCAGCCCACGGCTGCGGGTCGCCTGTCGCTCCGCGCACGATCTCCTTTTTCGCCGTCGTTCGCAGCGCTGGCCTCCAGCTGAGCAAGCTTGCGAGGTCACCGAGGGTGTAAAGCAGCGAGGCGATGACCGGCGGCAGCCGGATCAGAGTGGCCGGTCCTTTGCCTAGCCAGCGACGATAGATCGCGACGACGTCTTCAAATGGAAGCCGCTGCGGGCCCACCAACTCCAGGACCACCCGTCTCTTGGCGTTCGGTTCGAGCAGCCGCAGCACGGTTTCAACAAGGTCCTCCAGCTGCACGACCTGAAGTTCAGCGGCGGCAGGCATGACCGGCAGTACGGGGAGAGCGGCCAGACCACGGATGAGAGCGCTTGCGCCAAATGCTGAATGTCCAAGCACGACGGAAGGTCGCAAGATGACCCAGTCGAGGTCACGCGCCATCAGGACGTCGTCACCACGCAGTTTGGTATCGGAAAATGCGCTTGGTTGTTGTCGATCGACTCCGATCGCGGAAAAATGCACGACACGCTTGCCACCAAGCTGCTCACAGGCCTGAAAAAGGGCCGCTGGCCCTGCGACATGTGCCCCTGCTAGATCCTCTCTTGCGCTCTCCTGCAATACACCGACGCAGTTCACCACCGCATCGATATCCTCCAGAACCGGGAGCCATGTATTGATTGCGGTTGCGGCTGCAACGTCGAGATAAAGGGTATTGGCGACACCATAAGGGGGACGGCTGCCTGGTCTCACGACCGCCAAGACCTGATGACCCTCCCGAACAAGCCGCCCGCATATCGACGAGCCTATGAGCCCGTTCGCCCCTGTCACAAGGATTTTCATTGCTCACCTACCACCCGGAACCGCCTAATACGTTGTTCATCAGAACGTCCGGCGAACTAAGTGGCAAAGCCGAAGTTCCTTCACCCGCGGCCTGGCTGGACGCACAGCTCTCGGTATGCCTTTCTCAGCCGGCATTCAGCCTGGGTTTACGGTGGTTGCAGTATATGTCGCGGCTATGGAGATGCCGAAGAACAATGAACGGCTCTGGTGCCTGCTGACGGCGCTCGACCGCCGCGTATGGACACGGCCGCCAAAGGGCACCGGGCTCAAGACCGCCAACACCGCCCTGGAGTATGGCTCGATTTCGGCGCGAGGCGACTTGAAGCAGAGACGTTATCGCCTGACGGCAGTTGGCGCGGAGCTCACGAAGCGGCATATCGATCAACACAAAACAGTGAAAACAAGGTTAGGAACATCACGCTGCGCCTGCTTTGGCCCGTGGCCGGCTTCCGCGTCTCTTTTACCGCCACATCGTTTTCCCGTGGAACACGCTCCACATCAACAGCTGCGGTCAGCCTTTACCCCGCGCAAGCTTAAGCCGGAACAAATGTGGCGAAATGGGGTTAACCGGCTGTGTTGGCCTTCGCCGACATGTCTGCCGATCCGGCACCATTTCCTTTTATGGAGTAAATTTATGGCGACCAAGACCCTCGAAGACCTCTTCATCGACGGCGTGAAGGACATCTATTATGCCGAGCGGAAGATCGTTGCAGCACTGAAGAAGATGATCCGCGGCGCGCAGTCGCAGGACCTGAAGACGGCATTTGAAACCCACCTGCAGGAGACTGAAGGCCAGGTCGAACGTCTGGTTCAGGTATTCGAAATCCTCGGCAAGCCGGCACGCGGCAAGACCTGCCCGGCGATCGATGGCATCGTCGAGGAAGGGCAGGAGATCCTAGAGGAATTCAAGGATTCCCCGGCGCTTGACGCTGGTCTGCTGGCTGCTGCCCAGGCCGTTGAACATTATGAGATCGCCCGCTACGGCACTCTTCGCAATTGGGCTCGCGAACTCGGCAAGGACGACGTCGCCCAGCTTCTCGAAGAGACCTTGGCTGAGGAGGAAAAGACCGACGAACTGCTCACTCAACTTGCGGATGCCAAGGTCAATCGTAAGGGCAAGACGAAGGCCGCATAATATCGACGGGAGCGGAATCCTAGCCGCTCCCGTTCTGCCGGCAACTCAGCCGGTATTCTAGGTTTAATCAGCTATAGAGTCGCGTCTGGCCGACCTGTTTGCAGTTCTTGTAGGATAATCTCTTGCGTTTTCTACGCGACAACGGCCTCACCATTGCCCTCCTCACGTTTTCGGTTTTGACAGTGGGCGGCATGCTGCTTACAGGCTGGAGCGTCTATAATGAGGAGCTGACGCAGCATGGCGCCAGTCAGCTTGACCTTTTGAACTACGCCCTCTCAGGCCATTTTCTTTCGGCCCTGTTCGAAAACTGGGAGAGCGAGTTCCTCCAGATGTCGGCCTACGTGATGCTGACAGCGATACTCTTCCAACGCGGCTCTGCGGAATCAAAGGATCCGGACGAACCTGCCTCACAGGATCAGGATCCAAGCGAGAAACAGCACGCTGTCGACACTCCCTGGCCGGTTCGAGCCGGCGCGATAGCGCGCTCCCTCTATTCCTATTCCCTCGGAATAGCATTGGCGATCCTGTTCATCCTGAGCTTTTTGCTACATCTGCGTTACAGCGCGGAGGACGCGAATGCCGAAGCGCTCATGCATGGCCAGCCCGCAATACCCCTCATTCAGCATCTAGCCAGTACCGAGTTCTGGTTCGAATCCTTCCAGAACTGGCAGTCGGAATTTCTGTCGACTGCCGTGCTGGTGGTGCTGTCAATCTTCCTGAGGTTCAAGGGTTCGCCGGAATCGAAACCCGTCGCGACTCCTCATTCAGAAACGGGCAGCTGATCACGTACTTCATTCGAATTCAGCAATGAAGGCGTCATCAGCGAGCCGACGGGGGAGCTGCGACGATGACGGCATCCACCGCGCTTCGAAAAGCGACCCGTGCGCGGCCGCCTTAAAATATCGCGACCTGTGTGACTGCTACCAGACCTGTTTCGTCAGGGATCGCCGCTGCTGAGCATGACCCAAAGCAGTGTCCACTGTTCATCGAGGCCGGTGGGCGACTTGTAGTAACCCTGCCCTTCGTGCTGCATTAATCTCGTGCGCTCGATGATCGGCTTCGATGGCAAAGAACCGGGAAGGCCGGATTTCTCCAGGAATGCCTCGATCTCGTCAAGGGTACTGACCTGCTCATGGTCCGGTCGACCGGGTGCAGTTAGCTTCCAGGCGTAGAGCATTGTGTCCTGAGTTGAACGCTGAAGGGGCAAGGAGCGATCCCATCGGTTAGCGGGATCGTCGTTCGGCAATGTGACAGTGTACTCGATCTCCCCCTTTGAAACGACAACGTCACCTTGCTTACCGTCCTTGCTCAGGTCGATGTTTTCCAGGTCCAGCGACTTGGGGGTGGATTTACGGGCGGATATGGCGGGCGTCGGAAAGGTCGGGTTTGGGTTGCTTGGTTCCTTTGACATTCGGTCCTCCTGTCCGGCTGCTAACCGCGAAGACCGCTGAAAGCTTCACCAGGAGGGTACGGCAAAGGACAAAATGGTCAGGCCCGGACACATTCGGTACGCTCCGCCGGACGAGACCAATCCGCGGCACCATCTGTTTCGGGGATCTGGATCAGCTTGTCGTTGATTGACTGTTTGGGGATGACTTCCGCCTGCTCAGCGCTACCTCCTATTCATGGCTCGGTGACCTTTCAGGCATGAACCGAAGGAGATTGCATCGTGAAGTTCGGCCAATTTTGCGGCTTCCTGGCGGACGAAATGGATTTCCGGCACAGCGACTTCGTCCTGGGAGCAGAGTTGCTCTTTACGATGGGGGCGAGCGATGAGGCCGGAGAACTTGCTGTGTCCTTTCCGGATCGCAACGTCACCGCAACCGACGCTGCTATGTTTCTCTGCCTCAGCGTCGCGATTGACCTCGGAGCCTCCGATTCCTCCCAAGCCGCCGAGACGGCGCAAGAAATCGGCATCTGCGGGCAGAACATGCCGATCTTGCTCTGGGCACTTGGCGAAGGACACGATGCGACGATCGATATCAGCGGCAGGTTCGCAGCCACCCTGACAGTACCAGGATCCCTCATCTCGAAGATAACGCCTCTGCTACAAGGTGGAAACATATCTCACCTGAGGTCCATCTAACTCAACAAGGACTTTGAACAACATGCAGAAAATCAGCGACTGGTTAGATGACAGAGTGCGAGAGATCATCGGGCCGCCGGGGATCCATGATCGAAAGGCGGATTTCCAGGAGCAAGCGAAACTGCTTTGGCTGCAGGCCGAGGTTGCTGGTTTCACTGTAGCTCAGTTGAAGGAAGCCTGTGGTGGTAATGTTGAACAGTATCTGCTCGAGCAGCAGAACGCGATGACCGACGTGGAAGGGCAAAATGCATTGGAAGAAATTTCCCACCCCGCCGAATCTCACGGTTCATAACGCCTGGGACAGGGACTTTGCCGGCTTGCGCATGCGGCGGCACTTCGGCAGACATTTCGTCCGGCCTTCCCGTGTCTGGCCCTCTAGACACAGGAGCCGGCAGGGGAGTGCCCGCGGCGCGCGATGATGAAGCCCGTGGTACGTGTGTCACGCGTCGGCTAGAAACGCTTCGGTCATGATGATCTCAAGCTGGACAGAGTAGCGATTGCCAAGAAGCTCCAGCGAGGCGTCATGGGTTTCATCCGCTCCGCTGCATACGGCGTCCTTCAACACGACTACCTTATATCCCAGATCGACAGCGCCGAGCGCGGCTGCCAGGACGCAGACATCAGTTTCTCCCCCTGTCAACACGACCGTATCGACACCGTCCTCTAACAGCACGGCGTGCAGCTTGCCACTCACCCATGGAGAGTAGGTCATCTTGTCGAGGATACGGGCCGGGGCACAAACGCCTTTAGCGAAGGAACGAGATCGACCATTTCCTCCCCGAGCTGCTCCGTCGTCATCATCGGCCACTTCTCATAGTAGGACCGCCACATGCCCGCCATATGCTCTGCTCGGGCGGGCGGGACGAAGCGCGTGAATATTGTGCTCTGCGGGTGACGGGTTGATACCTCCTGTACCGCCGGAGACACCTCCCGCATCCAGGGGACTTGCCGAGGGCGTATCCTCGGCGAACATGCGCTGCATGTCGATGCACAAGTGGATCCATCTGCCCACCATCGTCGATCCTCCATTCCGATGGGCGAACCCGAACCGCTGTTGAGAGTTCCCGGTCCACCGACGAGGGGATCATTGCTGCTCTTCGGGTGTTTTCGCTGCAGATGAACAACGGAGAGAAAAAATGGCAGCCAACGAAACCCGCGAAGTGTTTGTAACAGGCCTGAGAAATGCGCACGCGATGGAGAACCAAGCGTTGTCGATCATGAAGCCTCAGCTTTCGCGCATCGAAAACTATCCAGAGGTCGCGGCCAAACTCGAACAACATATCCGGGAGACGGAAGGCCAGATCGGCCGGCTCGAAGACATCCTAGCCGGGTTGAACGAGGACCATTCCTCACTGAAGGATATGGCGCTGTCATTCACCGGAGCTATGGCCGCAATGGGGCACACCATGGCCGGCGACGAGATCCAAAAAAACTCGTTCGCAAACTTCGCGTTGGAGAATTTCGAGATGGCGGCCTACAAGTCGCTACTGACCGTCGCGGAAGCGGGAGGTTACGGTGCTGCGACCTCCGCGCTGCAAGCAAACCTTGCCGAGGAACAAGCGATGGCGGCATGGCTCGACGAAAATATCGCTGCGGTCACAACGAAGTTCCTGTCGCTGCGGGAGGCTGGAGAGCGAGCCAAGGTTTAAAGTGCAGGCGACCGGCAGCAACCGCCTGGCATTTGAAAGCAGACGCTGCTTTATGATGGTATCGGTAAAAAGGCGCTCTACGAGCGCCTTCTACGTGCCGAGGAGCTGATCCGGTCCTCTTATTCACTAACCGCTTTTATCGCTCCTTGAAGCTCCTCAAAGTGTATGCGGCTTGACAAGAAGGGCCGTCCGTGACCCGTCCGATAGTTCTGTCCCTGGTTCGATCCGGTCGCAAAGACGATGCCAATGCTGGGCCAACGCTCGCGAACGAGCCGACAGAACTCTTCGCCTGACGTCTCCTTGTCCCCATGGATGTCTGACGGATTGGCTTCAATCACAGCTCACCTTGTGTTCTGACTGGACCATCAAAACGTCCAGGCGCGACCAATGTTTCGCCCATACGTAGCCGGCCAGCTAGCAAGATAGCCGGACAGAGCTTGTTCGAATGCGACGCCGAAGAGTAGCCTTCGACGCAGGATATTTGCTCCGGCACTGCCAAACTCATTTCAAGAAGCTGTAAAGCGCATCGAGCAGGATCCGCTGATGACTGGCTTGGCAATGTTCACGGCCGCCGCGAGGATCGAGGATCGGGGGTAGTGCTGTGCCCGAGCCGACACTGGCGCTTGAGAGAATGAACGGAACATCAAGGGATCGTAGCCTGACGGCAACCGGCGTGACCCGCTCATCGCCGATATTCACATCCAGCAAGGCAATGTCAGGCGTTTCGCCCTCGAGGAGTTCCAGAGCATCGGCGACAGTGCCAGCTGGCCCCAGAACGCTGAAGCCGCTTTCGACCAGGAGCGATCTGAGGTCCATGGCAATGAGGAATTCATCCTCGACCACGAGAACCCGCCGAACGTCATTGTGATCTCCACGTGCGGCGCCCGCCATGGTCGTCCACCTTTCTGAAGATGTCGGGCACGAACATGTGAGAGCCGTGAGAGTTCCCGGCGCGATGACGATATTGTGGTCGATGATGACGTTGGCCTGAAGGTCCTAAAGGCCGTCAGCCCAAAGCCCGGGCGACTGCGTTGACGTCGATCGGCTTCTCGCAACGGGGAACGTCCACAAAGCGAGACGGGAGCGCGGCGTTGTCATAACCGGTCGAAAACACGAAGGAGATGCCTTGCTCTAAAAGCAGGTCGGCGACGGGATAGGCCAGCTCGCCGCCGAGATTGATATCGAGGATCGCCCCGTCGATCCTGTCTTCTTGTCGGATCAGGGCGATAGCCTGTTCGACGGAAGGCACCGGCCCGAGGACCACGGCGCCTGCGTCGCTCAGCTCCGTACGAAGTTCGTCAGCCAGCATGTATTCATCTTCGACGACGAGAATGCGGCAACCTTTCAAGGTGTTTTCAATCATGGCCAGCCTCCGAGGTAGTATTGGATACCGGAATGGAGATGGCGCAGTGGACGCCGTCCGATCCGAGGGTGTACTTTGTCTTGGCGCTGAGCTGGTAAGGCAATGCCTGCTCGATCAATTCCCGGCCCTGTCCCGTGCCACGCGGAGTGTTTCCCTCTGGCGCCATCGCCACCCCGCTCTCCCGCCAGTCGATATGGAGCCAGGGCTTGTCCTTGTCGCCAGAGGCCTCGAATGACCAACTGATGTGGAGATGGGCGTCGGACTGGCTCAGCGCACCGTATTTAACAGCGTTGGTCGCCAGCTCGTGGAGTGCCATGGCCAGCGTCTGCACCGTCGACGAGCGTAACCTTACGCCGGCCGGTCCTTCCAATGTCACCTTATCGAACGAGCCGCCCATGGCAGAAAGCTCTGTGCGAATCAAATCGTCGAAGGTCACCCGATCGACATCGTTCAACCGTGACAGCAGACCTTGAACGCGCGAAAGTGCGTCGAGCCGGTCGCGGAACCTGCCCCTGAAGTCCGGAAGATCGGCACTGGCACGGGCTGTCTTGTCCGCCATCGAGCGCACCACACCAATCAGGTTACGTGTGCGGTGCTGGAGCTCTGCCACCAACACTTTCTGCCGGTCCTCCCACGTCCGTCGCTCGGTCGTCTCGATCATCGAGCCGATCATTCTAACGGGTCTTCCCGCGTCGTCGTAGAAGAACCGGCCCCTGCCCGACAGCCAATGTTCCGAGCCGTCCGGATGCACCACGCGAAACTCATGAACGAACTCGGTGTGGTTCTCCATAGCACCATGCAATGCTGCCTCGGAGGCCGGCCGATCGTCAGGGTGGATCCGCGCCACCCACGCCTCATAGCTCGGGCTGACCTCGCCGACGGCGTAACCTTCCATGCGAAAATGTTCATCCGACCAATGGACCTCGCCAGTCAGCACATTCCAGTCCCACAGGCCCAGTCGGCCCACCTCGACGGCGCTACGAAGCCGTTCCTCGCTTTGCTCGAGCTGTTCCTGAGCGCGTTTGATCTCGGTGATGTCCTGGCCGATACCGCCGATGCGCTCCACTTGCCCGCTCGGGCCGTAGATCGGAAAGTCAGTATCGCGCAGCCAGCGGATGCCGCCATCGGGACGGCGGATCCGGAATTCCACTGTCACCTGCTCTCCAGCGCAGACACTGTGGATTCCTTGCAGCACGGCCTCTCGATCCTCCTCGAGAATGAGATCCTTCCACGTCTGGAAGTTATCGCCCTGATGCGCCACATCAAGCGAAACACCATAAACGGTCTCGAAGGCGGGGCTTACATATTCCCACTGCAGGGTCTTCGGATCTCGCATCCAGATGACGTCCGACGATGCTTCGCCGAACTGGCGCATCCGCGCCTCACTTTCGCGGACCGCGGCCTCTGCTCTGACACGATCGATGGCAGACCGGACGCGGTCGCCGACTTCGCGGATGAGATATTCATCGGAGGCGCTCCACGAACGTCTGGTGGTGTTCTGGACGCCAAGGAAGCTGACCTCCTTGGCGTCGTCAAACAGAACCAGATCGGCGAAGGCAGCGATCTGCCGTTCGCCGAGGTTCGCGCGCGCTGCGTCGTCAAACCGTGGATCCGTCGACACGTCTGAACTCTTGGTCAAAGCGCCCGACCGATAGACGTTCAGGAAGTCACGCCCGAGCGGCTCCAGAGAATGCTGTCCTATAATCGATGGCGCATTCGCGGCGTACTCGTGCTCGACCTTCAGCATCCCATTGAGGATCTCGCCGTAGATGACTCTGTCGACGCCGATTTCCTCGCCGAGCTCCCGGGTCACGGTCGAGGCGATTTCACCAGGCGTCGAAAGGGAGCGCAGGCTATCTGACAGGCCAAGTAGGAAACCCTGGCGGTCTTCGTTCAGCTTGCGCTCGGTATTATCCTGGGCGATTTTGTAATAGCCACGCAGATTGCCTCCATGATCTCTGAGCGCGATCGTCTGCCCGTCGAGAAAAACCCGCGACCCATCCTTGCGTCGATGCCATCGCACGTTTGCTGCTGCCCCCTCGGCGCGGGCCGTCGACAGTTCACGATCGGGTATGGCTGCAACACGGTCCTCCTCCGTGAAGATGATATCGCTGGTCTGGCCGATCGCTTCTTGAGCCGACCAGCCCAGAATTTCTTCCGACCCGCCCAGCCAGTCCGTGATCCTGTCCTCCGCGTCGCTCACGATCAGCACGTAGGCATGAGCATTCTCGACGATCAGCCTCAGGCGCTCGTCGGCTGCGCTCAGTGCCGAGGCTTTCAGCAACCGGTCGATTACCGGCCCGAGCGTCATGGCGTAGGTTTTGAGGAACTCGATATCTTCCTGATCAAATTCACGTGGTTCGCGCGCATCGACCTGCAGGACTCCGTAGGGTTTGCGACCCGGCAGGAAGATTGGCACGTTAACCAGTGCAACGACGTGATGATCCATCAGGAATGCGGGGAAGACAAACCGCTGTTCGTGAATAAGGTCATTTGTGATGACCGGTTCGGCTCTTTCAATCGCATAGGCCTCCGAGGATCGCTCGCTCAGGCTCACTCGTTGAAGGCCAACGATACCTGGATCCCAGCCGACACCAGCTCGAATGAGACCGGTGTTCGTCTCCCGTTCAATTTCCAAAACCTTGGCAAGATCAGCGCTCAGTGCCTCGGCCACCAGGCGGCAGCACTCTGTGAGGATCTCATCGAGATCCTCATGGTCAAGGACAAAGTCTCCGAATTCGGAAAGCACGCGCTGGCGGCCTGAAAATTTGTTCTGAGCGTCCATTGTACCCAACGCCTCCTGCAAGGATTGTGTCCGGCGCCGAACAGAACGTCAGGCTGCTCGTCGTCGTTACACTTGGAATATAGCCCGCCGTCGCAGGAAATCGATCGGCTTTCTCGTTATGTCTGGAGGTGGTCGCGCTCGTGATCGGCGCGTCAGTCCGGTATCTTAGAGACGATCTCCTATTGTCATCGGTAAGCGGCGGCCGATCACGAAGATCGTTCCCGGCGTTCTTGCCGACGTGGTCAGCTCAGGTGAAAGGCGCCCCCTGGCGCTTTTCGGACGGCTCATTTGGCAGATACCGGTAGTGTTTGAAGACCCGAAACCGTCATTCCAACGATCGGGGGAGCTTGCCGGCCCCGGCACCTCAAAGCCCGCTTTCGTCAAAGCAGCCTTGGTCTTGAAGGCAATGAAAAGTCGTCTTCGACAACGAGGATAGTACGGGCGCTTACTTGATAAGCGATGTTGCTCTGGTGACACATAGCCGTTGGCCAAGGATGACATCGGTTGCGTGATCGTGTCCATGGTCTCCTGAGCTGGACATGTCCGCTCCGCAACGGCGATAAACGTCCTCCAACATCATTGGCCTTCTTCCCCTCGCCCGCGAGTTTGGGAGCCGCCCAAAGTGAACGACCAAACACGGCTTTGATCGCCTGCGATACCCAGGCTTATGTTGGGAGTGCGAAGGCATCACGCGGGGCCGTAAGCCTGATCAGAAGTCCATGGGGCTGCCACTCTCGCGACACCTGCGCATTCAACGTCCTAACCACCATCTGCTCGAGCGTCGTTCCGAAACCGGTTGCGTTGGTATCGGCAACAGCTGTGAGACTTGCATCGGATTCCAACCATGCGATCTTCACGCTGTCAGACGTTGAACACAGGGTGACATCCAGTCGCCCCTCCGGCACAGCGAGAGCGCCATACTTTACCGAATTGGTGGCATATTCATGAAACAGCAGTGCGACGCTCGTGACCCTGTCGGCGCCGACAGCAATGTCTTCACCATGCAGCCGCCACCGCCTGCCCTCCTCGTCCTCAAACGGAGAGAGTAAGCTGGAGAGGAGCTTGAACAGCGTCGTAGGCTTTTCGGCGAAGGCTTCACCGCCGGTAAAGCTCGGCAAGGTCATTTCGTGAGCCCGCGACAGGGCGACGAGCCGGTCCTTCATGCCGATGGCAAGGTCGGCCGGTGTCTGCGCGGTTCGCGCCGCCAGCGTGATGATGCTGCCTGTGATCGCGAAGAGGTTCTTCACGCGATGATGCATTTCGCGCAGCAGTAGATCTTGATGCTGTGCCGATCGTTTCCGATCCGAGATATCACGGGCAATCTTTGATGCGCCAATGATCTTTCCATTGCTGTCACGGATCGGCGAGATCGTCAGGGAGATGTCGATGAAGGTGCCGTCCTTGCGACGTCGGATCGTCTCGAAGTGGTCGACCCGCTCCCCAGCCCTGATCCGCGCCAGGATGGCCGGCTCTTCGTCCAGACGATCCTCCGGGATCAGCATGGTGATCGGCCGTCCCACCGCTTCGTCTGCCGTATAGCGGAACACCCGCTCGGCGCTCTTGTTCCAGGTGGTGATGATCCCCTGCAGCGACTTGCTGATGATCGCGTCTTCAGAGGATTCGACGATCGCCGCAAGAAAGGCCGCCGCATCATGTCCTGGCTTTGCAGCCACGACACCCGCTTCAAGCTGTTCAAGACGGTCCTGGGCGCTATCGCCCTCCCCGTCAATGTCTCTGTCTGCCATCAGCGTTCACGTACCCCAGGATGTGACTGGAAAAGAACTTGAACGAGAGGATGTTCGCGCCCAGCCCGCTGACCATAGCCCCTTGGTGGGTAAAATAAAGCAGTTTGTGCGGCTCGACTGTTGCAATATCGTCAGCCGGACCTAGGGTGCGATCACCCTCCCCTACCGGATGACCAATTTCATGCACCAGCTTCCAAGACTGTCCACTGGAATTCCCCGCCTCGACACCATCCTCGGCGGTGGCTTGGTGGAGGGGGCTTCCTATATCGTCCAGGGTCATCCCGGCGCCGGTAAGACAATCTTTTCAAACCAGGTGGCGTTCGCCAACGTCTCGCGGGGCAGGAAGGTCCTGTATGTGACCTTGCTGGCGGAAACCCATGATCGTCTGTTTCAGGCGCTCGGCACCCTGGATTTCTTCGACCGCTCGCAGCTTGGCGTGAGCATATCCTATGTCAGCGTGTTTCAGACGCTACGCGGCGAAGGGCTTTCCGCCGTCGTCAGCCTCATACGGCAGGAGATTGCCCGTCGGGATGCCACGCTGCTGGTCTTCGACGGCCTGCTGAACGCCAGCGACCGCGCGGAAACCAATCTCGACGTGAAAACCTTCGTCGCGGAAGTCCAGAGTCAGGCTGCCTTCGCCGGCTGCACCGTCCTGTTCCTGACTAGCACGCGCGTTACTGAGGACAGTCCCGAGCACACCATGGTCGATGGGGTCATCGAGCTGCATAACGAACTTGTCGGTGTTCGAACCGTACGCCGCCTGCAGGTCAAGAAGTCGAGGGGAAGCGCTGGGCTCGGCGGCTACCACCAGTTCGAAATCACCTCAGCGGGGCTGGTCGCGTATCCGCGTCTGGAGGCGATCCTTTCGACCGACGCCGTCGACGACGAACCCGGCGCGAGACAAATCACGTCGGGAACAGCCGGATTTGACGCCATGCTCGGCGGTGGACTGCCCGAAAGCTCCGTAACGCTCGTGTTCGGCCCGTCGGGATGTGGCAAGACCTCATTGGGATTGAATTTCCTCAGCCAGGCGAGCGCCGAGGAGCCGGCGCTGCATTTTGGGTTCTACGAAACCCCTCCCCGGCTTCTGAAGAAGGCGCGGGCGCTTGCGGTTGATCTGGAGACACCCATCAAGTCCGGCGCCCTGGAGGTGATCTACAACCCGATGACCGAAAACCTGCTCGACAAGCTCGGTCATCGCCTTCTCGATGCGATCCGGTCGCGCGGCGTCAAACGTCTTTTGATCGATGGGCTGGGGGGGTTCGAGCGGGCCGCAGTCCATCCCGCGCGCCTCGTCGAATTTTTTGCGGCCATCACGAACGAAATCCGGGCACTGGGTGTTACTACTGTTGCGACCTGGGAGTTGCGGGATCTATTTGGGCCGACGGTGACGGCCCCCGGTTCAGAAATCTCCAGCCTACTGGATAATCTGGTTATGCTGCGCCATGTAGAGCTCGAATCTCGTTACAAACGCACGATCTCCGTGTTGAAGGTGAGAGACAGCGGTTACGAGCCGGTAATCCATGAGCTCGGCTTCGGGTCCAGAGGTTTGACGGTCGTCTCTGCGCTTGAGCCCGTGACGGGAGCGACAACCGGCGTAGCCACTGCTATCGTTCCGGAAACAGACGCCTGAAAAAAAGCATGAGCCCGCCCTGATGCCGCTGATCGTAATCGCCGAGGATGAGTTTCTGATCGCTGACGTCCTGGTCATCATGCTGGAGGACGCAGGCTATGAGGTTGCGTCCGCCTCCCACGGCAAGGCAGCACTCTCTCTCGTACGGGAGAAGCGGCCGTCTCTTGTGATCACGGATTTGATGATGCCACTCATGACTGGTCTGGAACTGGCCCAAGCGATGCGCGCCGATGAGGATCTTTCCCATATCCCAGTCATCCTCGTCAGCGGGGCCCAAGGAAGCATTGGCCGCGCTCATCCAGAGGTCTTCGACGCCGTTCTCGACAAGCCTTACAACGAGAAGAAGCTGCTTGAGACCGTTTCTCGGCTTCTGTCCTGACAATCGAGCAGCCGCCTAGAGGCTGTCGGAGTCGTGGCACGGGCGTGCAAGGGCAATCGCCGCGAAGAAGGATTGCGCCCAGCCTCCATGTACGCCGCCCCCATCTAAGGCCGCCAATCGCGGCATCTCCGTTCCCGACGCCATGGAGCAATCTCGGCAGAAATCCGTTCAGCAGGCATCGAGCTACTATAATAGTGGTCAGCGACGGACTGGGCGTGCAGCGCGGATGCTATGAAGATCGTTCATCCCACGGCATTCCTCGACCTTGCGTAAGGTCAGTCATCGCAGTTCGATAGTTCGAGCGACCAGAGGCACACCAAGCCTCGACCAAAGAAATCACCGCACGAGTGGTGACTGATCAGACAGGTCGTTCCTGATCGTCGTCGCGGCGACACCCGCCTGCCCCACGGCGTGGCTGATTTGATCAAGGCCGATCACTACGTCTCCCGCCGCGTACAGGCCTCTCACGTTCGTTCGCTGATGATCGTCGACGCGCAGGCACCCTTCTCCCGTCAGTGCCGCTCCGACTTCTGACGCGAGTTCGGACCTGACTTTCGATCCCAATGCCGGATATACGGAATCGAAGCGGTATTTGGTCTCTGATGTTCGAACGGCGATGGCGTCTTGCTCGAGCTCGAATTCCAAAGAGCCGGCTGCGATCGGTATCCCCAGCTCGTCCAACCGTGCCCGGTGTCCCGGCTCAAGGTTGGGCGGCCCTGGCGAAAGCAAGGTGATGTGGCGTGTATAGCTTCTGAGAAAAACGGCTTCCTGGAATGCTTTAGCGCCCTGTCCGATGACCGCGATCTTTTTGTCGGTCACCTCGAAACCGTCGCATACCGGGCAATAGCGGATCAGGCCGCGACGGACCGCATCATCGTGTTTGTTCTTCAGAATGGTGGGCGGGCGGTTGATAACTCCAGTAGCGATAAGGACGGTCCGGGCCGGCAGGTTATGATCCCCGAAACGGACCGCGAATTCACCTAATCGCCCGGTCAGCGCGCTTACCCGCTCTTGTAAGATCTCAGCCCCATAGGTCAGGGCTTGAACACGCATCCTCATGAGCAGATCCTCGCCGCTGATGCCGCCAGGAAATCCCGCATGATTGTGGGTGATCGGGATGGTGGCTGCCCTGCTGGTCCCGTCGTCAAAGACCGTGACGGACAAATGGTAACGCGTCAGATAGATCGCGGCCGTCAGCCCGGCTGGCCCACCACCGATGATGACGCAATCCCTTCGTTGCAGATCCAGTTCAGTATCCACATCCCACTCCAATCCTGCGCCATTGGGAGACGAGGGTCTTTGGAACAACCATGCCCACGGATAGTTCCCGAGCGCCTGGACACACCCATGAAAAGGAACTTCGATTTGGATGCAGCGCTTATCATCGGTTACCTCGCATCCTTATGCTCGGTCTGCAGTTTCATTCCGCAGGTCTGGAAGGTCATCAAGACCGGCGACACCGAAGCAATTTCAGCGAGGATGTACTGTCTTACTGTAACAGGATTTGCCCTTTGGACAGCCTTCGGCGTAATGCGCGGCGAATGGCCGATCATATTGACGAACGCCTCCTGCTTCTTTCTTTCGTTGTTCATTCTGGTAAAGAAGATGAGGCAGTAAGACGTTGATATTTTTCCGGCGTCCCGTGGTCTTGCGCACCGGCAAGGCCTTCGGGCGCCACCTTTGCAGATACCAAGTGAGGCGTCATGTGTCTCGTCTACCCCACTGCAGACCGCGTCTTTCAAGACGATCCTGGGTGGCGAGACCGCGCCGACGATAGCTATGGACGTGCGTCAACGTCCCGAATAGCACGAGTTGCTCGAAGTTTTTGTCAAGGAACTATCCGCTCTGCCGTTTGTTCGTGCCGGGTTAGAAGGAGAAGATCAATGTCAAAGGAAACCTTAGATCGCTCTGCCAATACCGCACATTCGAGTTTGGAGACCGGAACTGAGGGGCGAGATACCGGACAGCCGGACGTGGGCCGCGGGATCGGTAAGGGCCGATACCGTGACTTCGTCAACGTGGACAAGACCCCAAAGCAAGAGCGTGAGGCAGACCATCACCCCGGCGCACGTGAAGCGACAACCAAATAGCGAAAGCGGTAGGAGGTCTTGATGACCGATAAAAATGCTCTGCGTGATAGGGTTGAGGCCTCACGGCGAACTGCGAGGCCAAAGTTTGGCGGCGGCAGCATTGGTCTGATCGCCATTGGGGCGATCTTTGTTGCTGCCCTATTTCTGGGCTTTGTCGTTTATGGCCTGATTTGATTGGACGAGAAATGGCGCACGGAAACCAAGGGCCAAAATGGTGGTTCGCAATATTTGGAAGTCAGAGCAGCAATGCTGGCACGGTCAGAGCGGCCGCAATTATACTCGCCGTCATTGTAGCTGGCAGCGTCATCCTCTACCTCGCCAAAATCTAATCGTTTTCGGAGAAAAGCTAATGATAAAACCGGAAGATGAGCCAGCGCTGGAGCGCAAGTCTGCTCCACTAGCTGAACGCAAGAAAAGGGCGCGAATTGGAAGAGGCGTGATCATTGCCTTAGCCTGCTATGCCGCAATAGCCTTTGGACTATATCTGTTTGTATCGGTGTATATGGTTTCAAACCCAACCAACGCGAATTAACAGTTGTACAGGCGGAAGGTGAGACTCTACGATGATGAAAAATCCTTTCACTTTCCTTGCTGTCGCCATGCTCACAGCGTGCAGCGCTGACGGCGATCCGGAGTTGGCGGCACGCGCTTTCGGGTCCGACATCAAGCCTATTCCAGGCAGCATCACATATAGTGGGCAACCCAAGAGCCGGCTTACAAAGTCGCCTGCTGGAAGTAGCTTCGACCATGAATTCACCAATAGCTTCGGAAATCGAGTCGTCGAGCGATATCGAATAGGACCTGATCGCGGCCTCAGCATCGTTAGCCGCCAGATCTTTAATCTACCCTCAGACAGGTAACTTCCGTCAAAGGAAGAATTCGCATCCAATCACCAGTGGCGCCTAAAGACGGTACGCGACACCGTCCCACCGCTCGCGGAAACCGCTCTAGCCGTAGCGCGGCTCAACCGTTTGGATTGATGAGCAATGATTGCCAGCTGCCAATCCGCTCACCGAGGCGACACGTCCACCGGGTTGCGATGCGCGTAGACTTTTGAGGATCGGATGTCTCATGAACATTCTACGTTCGATGCTCTAATTTATGGATCGCTATATCCGACTGCCCGCACCCAAACAGCCTTTTCGCCCGGATCGGTAGAGAAAATAATCGCTCCAGAAGATTTCGACTGGGCCGGAACATAGTCAATCGTTGCTTCGGCCAACTCGACCACGGTATTCCCGTCCCGTACCTCGCCCCGAACTACCACCGCAGCAGCAGTACGAGTGGAGAGATTATCAATCTCGAACTCGACACGCACGCCACTCCCAATCGCATTTTTTCCGATGATGGTGGTTCGAAAACTGGGAGACTGATCCTCTTCCGTGATTGCCTCGAATCCAACCCAGGCCATGACCGTCAAGATCAGTAGCGCGGAGACAATGCCGACAGCCCATTCGACCCAATGCGGATCCTTTCTCTCGGAATGAGGTCGGCGAGATATTTCTGTCATGGAACCTCCTAGAGGATCAGGCGAGCTGCCGCCGCGCCGATTGACCCAGGGAACGATAGCACGATCACAAACATCAGCGCCTGTGTAGAAGCGACAGCGTCCAATCTTCCGAAGGTCCATAGAACGAAAAAGCTGATCGACATGGAAACGACGTAGCCGGGCAGCGTGAATCGAAAAAATGCGTGCCACCAGGGCGTACCGGCCGGCATTTCGTGTGTCCCCTTGAAGGCGACGACATAAACAAAAGCGTGCATGATCCCGATCGAGATTATCATCGTTGCTAAGGCGTGCCACGGGGTCATTTTGAACGAAATCAAGACGATTTCTTCGGTTGGCGCTACGTTGAGGCTCAAGAAGAGCGCGCCAACCGCCATTAGCATCAACTCCTGGGCGTAGCTGGTCGATAGCTTATCGGGGACGGCGTCTTCATCATCACCACGGGCAGCAGCATCACCGTTATTGGAAACGTCGCTTCTTTCGTCGCCTTGATCGTCAGAGGATCCGCCAAGTTGAGAACGGCCGAGAAGCGCTCCGATACTCGCAGGAACAGCCTGAAGGGCGATCTTCCCGACAATTTCGGAAAAGGGCATGCCTATCTTGATATCACCAAACAGGATCAAAATCCCCGCGCTCATAAGAACGCCCAAGCCATAAGCAATATTAGCGTCTCGGCACGCCTGCATGAGCGTGGTAGTTCGCTCGAACCCGACGCGATCGGCCAGAAAGATAAGCAGTGGGACGTTTGCGAGCAACAGGAGAAACAGGCGATGGCGCTCCATGTAAAATCCGAGTTCCCATAGCTCCATCGTCATCAACATCGGGATGCCGAACAGCAACGCACCCGCGGCCCCTCTGCCAAGCCCAACTAGGAAGGTCCTGGGCTCTTGCGCTTTAGATCTTCCGCGCTGCATCGATTTCGACATTAGTGCGATCTCCCCTCCCGAACGCAGCAGAAAACAATCGAGACCGGTAGAAGTTCCTCGTGTGCGTCCAAGACTGGATCTCAAGTTGGTCACGTACGCTGAGGGGGAGCCGCTATGCGAATCTCGGGCAGGTGGCCCTTTTGACGCCTCATGCCTTATGGTCAGCTATGCCACCTCGGCGGCATGAAGGCTTCAGCGCTTCACTCCCTCAAGCGAGGTGACGGAAACCTTTCAGCGCGCGAATGGCGGCAACCCTTTTCGACTAATAAAATGCGATGTGTCAGCCGAAGGCGCGTGGGGAGGGAACTATTACCATGCCGCTTAGTTTGAGAGAGCCACACTCTATTGCTTCCCCATCGAGTGGTCCGACTTCGCCCCGCGGCTTGCTATGCTTGAGCGGGGCGTTTTTTATTGTCTTCCCTCTCCCTGAGGCGGCGATGCGCTCTGGTAAAGGAATGGGCATATCAACAACAATCTCGTGCACCATAGATGCTATGGTGTGGCCTGATTTTTGGTAAATTCCGAGGCTTTCGCGAGTTCGACTGAGTAGCGGTTGCGATCTTCGTGCTCACACCGGCCTGTCCTTCCAAGCAGTGTCTATTTCTCTTGGCTACAACTTAACCTTCGTCAGACCGCAATCTTGCAGGACCGGCGACCATTTCGGGTAACAAATTCCATAGCCTGATCTGCAGGTGTTGGTTTCCGCGCAGAACTGAGCCGGTGGGGATGCGGATAAAAACTTGGACTGTTTTAAATGCTCAGGCCGAGGCTCTTACGATATTCGACCGGGCTGAGTGATCCCAGTGATATTTTGATGCGCGTTTCATTGTACCATCGGATGTAGGCGTCCACCTCTGCCACGAACTGCTCGATCGTGATGACCTTCCAGTCTCGTGGATAGAAGAGCTCGGTTTTCAACCGACCGAAGAACCCTTCGCACGCGGCGTTGTCTTGCGAGCAACCCTTTCGGGACATCGAGCGAACCAGTCTCGCTTCACTGATACGGGTTAGCCAGCCCGGCCATCAATAATGGGCTCCGCGATCGGAATGGATGATTGGCCGTCCTCGCAGTTGGCGACGGTTCCGATGGCTGCATCCAGCATGGTGTTGACGAGACCCGCATCTGGTTGGGTTCCGATGGACCAGCTGATGACCATGCCGTCAAAGCAGTCGTTGATGGGCGAAAGGTACACCTTACCAGCTGGGATCTGGAACCGAACTTCGGCTGCCGACAATCAAAACGCTGTGGCCGCAATTTGCCGAACAGGCAGACCGGGAAGGATGGCCAGCAGCTCGCTTCCTGTCGGCCATTGCCGAGCATGAGCTGGCAGAACGTGCCAATCGCCGAATTGAACGGCATCTCGCCGAAGCGCACCTGCCGCCCGGAAAGACTCTGGACAGCTTCGCTTTCGACGCTGTACCCATGATCTCGAAGGCGCAGGTCATGGCAATTACCGCCGGCGACAGTTGGCTCGCCAAGGGAGCGAACATCCTTATGTTCGGTCCGCCCGGCGGAGGAAAGAGCCATCTCGCCGCTGCCATCGGTCTTGCGCTGATTGAGAACGGATGGCGGGTCCTGTTCACCCGGACCACCGATCTCGTGCAGAAGCTCCAGGTCGCCCGCCGGGAACTGCAGCTCGAATCCGCCATCGATAAACTCAACAAGTACGACCTGCTCATCCTCGATGATCTCGCCTACGTCACCAAGGACCAGGCGGAAACAAGCGTGCTCTTCGAGCTGATCTCGGCACGATACGAGCATAGATCGATCCTGATCACCGCCAACCAGCCGTTCGGTGAGTGGAACCGGGTTTTTCCCGATCCTGCCATGACGCTCGCCGCAGTCGACCGGCTCGTGCACCATGCCACGATCTTCGAGATGAACGTCGAAAGCTATGGTCGCAGAACTGCGCTTGAGGAGAAACGCCAGCGGGGCCGACCGGCCTCGTTTGCGACAATCAGGACCTCCACGCTGTCTGTCGCGGAGCGGCAATCAGAAAACGACGAAGAACTTGTCAGCGGCAATCAGCATGATAATTTGATCCCGACCGCGACCTAAGAATCTCATCCAGATTGTCGCAAGCGTCTCATCCTGATTGCCGCGCTATAAAGTATGGCTCTGCATCGGTTTCGGAGGGTAAGGTTCACGTGACCTGGTACCTGGAAGCAGGCAACCGAGATCGGACGCTTCTCGTCTGCCATTGGCGTGAGGAAGGCGGCCCGTCGGTCTATCAACCCGAAGGTACACGGTATGGAACGGAATTGATCGAGGGACTTGCGTCGCATCTTGGCGGAAGCGTGGGACGCAGCTACGCGCCTAACGGCTTTACCGCGGTCATTCGGTTTTCGATATGATGCTCACGAGGCTCGGCCTCCTCGCGATGGTTAACGCCGTATTATAGAGGCTGCGGGGGATCGACACAGTCATCTGTATATTGACATTGAGCCAGTCCGATGGAACTTTTATGCATGGGGTAGGGATCGCCCCACGAGGCTACGGCTGAAGCATCGCGTCCTTTGAACCCGAGCAACCGGAGGGGCGCGCTATGCCGTCATTTCTTGAGATCACGCCCGACAAGCTGAACCGAATTATCGGCACGCCAACCGCGCCTACGATCATCGACGTCCGCGACGACGGGGACTTCTCAGCCGATCCCCGTCTCATCCCCGGGTCGGTACGCCGCGACTATCGCAAGGTCGCCGAGTGGGCCGACGATTTCAGCGGACCTTCCGTCGTACTCTGCCAGAAGGGTCAGAAACTCGCGCACGGTGTGGCTGCCCATCTCCGTGCCCTCGGCAAACCCGCCGAAGTCCTTGAAGGTGGCTTCGAGGCCTGGCGCGCATCAAGCGCGGCTCTGGTACCGCAGGACAAGCTTCCTCCGCGCGACGACCGCGGCAGAACCGTCTGGGTCACGCGCTCCCGGCCGAAGATCGACCGCATCGCCTGCCCCTGGCTGATCAGACGCTTCGTCGATCCTTCTGCCGTCTTCCTGTTCGTCCCCGCAGCCGAGGTAGCCGGGGTCGCTGACCGCTTCAATGCGACGCCATTCGACATCGAGGGAGCCACCTGGAGCCACCGCGGCGAGCTTTGCACCTTCGATATCATGGTGGAAGAATTCGGTTTAGGGACCGCGCCACTGCTTCGTCTCGCAGCGATCGTCCGCGGCGCCGACACCGCAAGGCCCGAGCTTGCGCCAGAAGTGCCGGGGCTGCTCGCAGCATCCCTCGGCCTTTCCCGAATGTTTAACGATGACCTGGAGCAGCTCGAAGCGGGCATGCTTCTCTATGATGCCTTCTACAGATGGTGCCGCGATGCGACCGATGAAACGCATAACTGGCCCAACGCGAGGAAGGGATGAGATGATGACCGACCTCACTAAGACGAGTGCTCATGTCGACCGAGCGGCAAGCGAAGATGTCGTTCCGCTGTCTGAAGCGGTAAAGGTTTGGGCGCGTGTGGCGGCGCTTAGCTTTGGCGGCCCCGCAGGCCAGATTGCAGTCATGCACCGCATCGTCGTCGACGAGAAACGTTGGGTCGGGGAACAGCGTTTCCTCCACGCCCTCAACTACTGCATGGTGCTTCCGGGACCCGAGGCCCATCAGCTTGCCATCTACATCGGCTGGCTGCTTAACAGGACCAAGGGCGGCATGATCGCTGGCCTGCTGTTCGTCCTTCCCGGCTTCCTCTCTATCCTTGCGCTAAGCTACGTCTACGTCATCTTCGGAGACGTCAATGCAATCGAAGGCATGTTCTTTGGCCTCAAATGCGCGGTACTAGCGGTTGTAATCCAGGCGGTCTTCCGGATTGGCAGCAGGGCACTCAAAAATGAGGTGATGGTCGCTATAGCGGCGACAGCCTTCGTGGCTATCTTCTTCTTCCATATCCCGTTTCCGCTGATCATCATCGGCGCCGGCATCATCGGCTACTTTGGCGGCCAGGCCCGGCTTAAAAGGTTCACGCCGGGCGGCGGACATAAGTCTGGCCCGAACGCACCTCTAGAGGACAAGGATTCTGTGCTGGGGGAAGACATCCCGAAGCACGCCAAACCCAATCTGGCGTGGTCACTCAAGGTATCTGGGGCATTGGCAGCGCTCTGGCTTGTTCCGGTGGCCACGCTCGTTCTGCTGCTAGGCTGGAACAACATCTTCTCGAAGATCGGTCTGTTTTTTAGTCAGATGGCCGTGGTGACCTTTGGAGGCGCCTACGCCGTCCTCGCATACGTGGCTCAGGCAGCGGTCGAAAACTACGGTTGGCTTCGACCCGGCGAGATGCTCGACGGCCTTGGCATGGCCGAAACGACGCCGGGACCGCTGATCATGGTGACGCAATTTGTCGGCTTTCTTGCGGGCTATCGCGATCCGGGGGCGCTCTCGCCGTTAATGGCGGCAACCCTTGCTGCGTTACTGACGACCTGGGTGACGTTCCTGCCAAGCTTTCTCTGGATATTCGCCGGCGCACCCTTCATCGAAAAGATGCGCGGCAATGAGGCCCTCGGCGGCGCGATGTCGGCGATTACTGCTGCGGTCGTCGGGGTGATCCTGAACCTTGCGGCATGGTTCGGGCTGCACGTCCTGTTTGCCGAAGTGAGGGCCATTAACTATGGGCCGCTTGAACTCGACGTACCTGCGTTTTCATCGATTGTTGTGCCGTCAGTGGTTCTGACGCTATTGGCGGCGTTCGCGATCTTCCGCCTCAAGCTGTCCGTTATCGCTACACTTGTTCTTTCGGCAACTGCAGGTATCGCTTGGCAGGCGATGGGATAGCCCCTGGCCCCGCACGCTGTCGCGCGACCTGGTCTCGTGACCGCAGGTTCTGCCGCCGGCGCGCGGGAGCAGCCGAGACTGCCGGCGAGCCCACGTCTATGTCCGGCGGCCATGAAAAAAATCTCAACCGACTGTGTTTAGGGACGGCAGCGCTGATCGAGTTCGATAAGCGCAGATTGTACCTCATCTATAGGCACTGGGTCGGTTCCGGGCAACTGCCGCAGCGCCGGTTTTGACTCGACAGCATACAGATCAGATGCCCAGGCAGCCAGGATTGCCCGCTTGTCATCGATAGACAGCGACGGCGCCTCTACCACATCTGTAGGCCGTTCAAGATGCATGCCTTGCATTAGAACCACAGGCCCCATGGCCACCGCTCTGTCGACAAACTGCTGCATGATTGCTTCTGTCATACCTGCGCCCTCACTGCACATGGGGATCTCTGTCGCCGCGCGACCGAGCAGCGACGATCGGCGGTGTCTCAGCCGCAAGAAGCTCATGCTTTTCCGCGAACGCCACGAACAGGCCCCGCGCCGTCTCTGCTTCGATCTCGCCCCGCAGCGCAGCCTGGCACGCCTTCAGGGCAACAGCGTGAGCCCGATCCCTAAAGGAGTTTGGCCACTCGACAAGGTGTTGATAGGCATCCATCACTCCGGGAACTTGCGCCGGAAATCCCAGGCCGACCAGAATGGTTACGGGTTCTCTGAACATATCGGGTTTCATCGTTTTCTCCTTCCCTACCCGCAATGTTGACGGGCGCCATCGCAGTGGCGCCCTGACCGAATGAACGAGTTTCAGGATCACGCCGCTTTTTGGGCTTCGATCCGTGCTGGAGCGACCGACGTCAATGCAGGCGTGCTCTGGATCGAAATCTTCCTCGGTTTCAGAGCCTCCGGGATCTCGCGAACAAGCTCGATCGTCAGCAGGCCATTGTTCAAGTCCGCTCCATTCACTCGGACGTGATCGGCCAGTTCGAAGCGGTGCTCGAAGGGACGACCTGCGATACCGCGATGCAGGTAGCCCTCTGTCGGGGATTCCTGCTTCTTGCCGGTAACCGTCAGCAGATTGGACTGGAAGGTGATGTCGAGATCGTCCTGGGCAAAGCCCGCTACCGCGATCGAGATCCGGTAGGTGTCGTCACCGGTTTTCACGATGTCATAGGGCGGCCAGTCATTCGACGAGCGGGCGCGCTGAGCGTTTTCGAGAAGATTGAAGATCCGGTCGAAGCCGACGCTCGAACGGTAGAGCGGTGCGTAATCGTAAGATGTTGCCATAGCCATATCCTCCTTGAAGCAACATGGGTACGGGAATGCCAAAAGCGGCGCTCCCGGCAAAGCCAGCCCATTATTGAGCGGCTGGCGACATTCGATTTTGGTTTGCCGATTTTTCGATTCAAGATCTGTCGCGAAAAGAATCGACTGTATCAGTGGATCAAGCGGCTTACGACGCGATATGGATAAGTGGCCTTGAACTGCGATATCATTGCGCATGCTTGCTGCAAGAGTCGCACAGCCGTTTCAGGCGTATCGCGCGCAAGGTCATCAGCGTTGGCACGGATCGCCTGAGCCAAATTCGCAGACATCAACGCAAAACGTCCCTCACCATATACTAGAGCGTCCTGGGACGTTGTCTCGAGCCACCGGACGAAATCGATAATGATTTCCTCCCTCTCGGACACGCTCGCGTTTTTCATGATCTCGATATTCTGTTCCATGCGGTCTCGACTCCATACAGACTTGGAAAGCGACCGAGCTCATCAAGCCTCGGCCGCCGCTCAGCTAGGAGGGCGAGAAATCGAATTCAAGGTTCACTGCAGCTTGAATTCGCCATCGACGCGTCGCCATTCATTCGGCCCGATCAGGCGCTGGTGGCTGTAACGAACAGAATGCAAAGGCCCATCGAGAGAGGTCTTCCAGAAATCCAGGAACTTACGCATCTCGGGGAAATCGGGTGCGAGATCGTAGTCCTGCCAGACATAGGTCTGAAGAGCGAATTCATAGTCCGGGATACGATAGAGGATGTGTGCGGTCGTAAGGCCGTAGCCATTGAGCTGTCGATCAATGTCCGATGAGAATTGCATGCTTCATCTCCGTTTCGTGACAACGCTAAGGTGACCCAGATTGTGAGCGGCTTCAAGATGGAACCATTATTCTTGTCGAAATTAACCAACAATCGCAGTGTGTTAGCAGCCGGATTGAGCGAGTGCTAGTTTTTTCAGAAAACCCTCTTGAAATCGAAAAATCTCAAAAATAAATTCTGCCCGCGAGCGCTCGAGTGAGGTTCGCACCCGTCCGGATTGGTCACCCGGTCCGGCCAGGGTCTTCAACGTCATCATTTTTGCTCAACGGAGGAAAACATGTCGTTCCGACCGCTTCATGATCGCATTCTCGTCCGCCGGGTCGATTCGCTGGAAAAGACCAAAGGCGGCATCATCATTCCGGATACCGCCAAGGAAAAGCCATCCGAGGGCGAGGTCGTCGCCGCCGGTCCTGGTGCACGCAACGAAGCCGGCCAGATCCAGGCGCTCGACGTCAAGGCGGGCGATCGCATTCTGTTCGGCAAATGGTCAGGCACCGAAATCAAGATCAACGGTGAAGATCTGCTGATCATGAAGGAAAGCGACGTCCTGGGCGTTATCGAAGCGCAGGTTGATCAGCAGCAGGCTGCGTAAACACGCACTGCCGCCCATCAGTCAAAAAGCTGCCTATTGAAGGAGTGAACAAATGGCTGCGAAAGAAGTCAAATTTAACACCGACGCCCGTGAACGCATGCTGCGTGGCGTCGATGTTCTCGCCAACGCGGTAAAAGTTACGCTTGGTCCCAAGGGCCGCAACGTCGTCATCGACAAGTCGTTCGGCGCGCCACGCATCACCAAGGACGGCGTTTCCGTCGCCAAAGAGATCGAACTGGAAGACAAGTTCGAAAACATGGGCGCGCAGATGCTGCGCGAGGTGGCGTCGAAGACCAATGATCTCGCCGGCGACGGTACCACCACGGCAACTGTTCTCGCCCAGGCCATTGTTAAGGAAGGCGCCAAGGCGGTTGCGTCGGGCATGAACCCGATGGACCTGAAGCGCGGCATCGATATCGCCGTCGATGCTGTCGTCAAAGAGTTGAAAGCTAACGCCCGCAAGATCACCAGCAATTCGGAGATCGCCCAGGTCGGCACCATCTCGGCCAATGGCGACGAGGAGATCGGCAAGTATCTGGCCGAAGCGATGGAGAAGGTCGGCAACGAAGGTGTCATCACCGTCGAGGAAGCCAAGACCGCCGAGACCGAGTTGGAAGTCGTCGAAGGTATGCAGTTCGACCGCGGTTATCTCTCGCCCTACTTCGTGACTAATCAGGACAAGATGCGGGTCGAGCTCGAAGAGCCATATATTCTCATCCACGAGAAGAAGCTCTCCAACCTCCAGTCTTTGCTGCCGGTGCTGGAAGGCGTGGTGAAGTCCGGCAAGCCTCTGCTGATCATTGCCGAGGATGTTGAAGGCGAAGCCCTTGCAACGCTCGTCGTCAACAAGCTGCGTGGCGGCTTGAAGATCGCTGCCGTCAAGGCTCCCGGCTTTGGCGATCGCCGAAAGGCTATGCTCGAAGACATCGCCATCCTGACAGGCGGCACTGTCATCTCGGAGGACGTCGGCATCAAGCTCGATAACGTCACGCTGAACATGCTCGGCCGCGCCAAGAAGGTGGCGATCGAGAAGGAAAACACTACGATCATCGACGGCGTCGGTTCCAAGGCAGAGATCGACGGACGTGCGGCACAGATCCGCGCGCAGATCGAGGAGACCACCTCCGACTATGACCGCGAGAAGCTGCAGGAGCGTCTCGCCAAGCTCGCGGGCGGTGTCGCCGTCATCCGCGTCGGCGGCTCTACCGAAGTCGAGGTGAAAGAGAAGAAGGACCGCGTCGACGATGCTTTGCATGCGACGCGTGCAGCCGTCGAAGAGGGTATTTTGCCTGGTGGCGGCGTAGCATTGCTTCGTGCGGTCAAGGCGCTGGATGGTCTCCCGACTGCTAATGACGATCAGCGGGTTGGCATCGACATCGTCCGCCGGGCAATTGAGGCACCTGTGCGTCAGATCGCTGAGAATGCTGGCGCCGAAGGCTCGATCATCGTTGGCAAGCTTCGGGAAAAGACCGATCTGTCGTTCGGATGGAACGCGCAGACCGGCGAGTACGGCGATCTCTACGCGCAGGGCGTCATCGATCCGGCAAAGGTGGTTCGCACCGCCCTGCAGGATGCGGCCTCGGTCGCAGGTTTGCTAGTGACGACCGAAGCGATGATCGCCGAAAAGCCAAAGAAGGACGCCGTCCCCGCCCTGCCCGCTGGTCCGGGCATGGACTTCTAACCAGTTCCAACGCCCGCCCCACCGAGGGGCGGGCTATTCTGGCGGGGATGATATGACAGCACCAATTTCGAAAGAGGATGCACTTTTCTGTGCAGGTGTCGTAAAGGAAGTGGCACGCGCTCAAGGCATCCTGCGCGATCCCGCAGCAATTGGTCGCCTGACCGCAACGGTTGCCAGACTTTACAACAAAGGTATGCACGATCGTGACGAGCTTTTCAACGCTGCCCTAAAGTCAGTCAATGGCGAACAAGACACTAAGGTGAGAGCTGAAGAGAAATCCCCGTGAAATTTGGGGCCGGGGGCTCTGCGCGGGACGATCGGAGATCCATCGTGTTTTAGGTGTCCCAAACTTATGCTGATGGAACCTCCCCGACCTGCGACATGTCTGCCTCAACGACGCATCTCACGCCGCTCCTTTCGTAAAAAACCTTCGCGTGGCCCCTCAGCTCGGCTGAGAGAAGTCGCTCGATCAATGTCGAGCCGAACCCTTTACGCACGGGCGGTGCGACTTCTGGGCCGCCTTGCTCTTCCCATATGATCGTAAGCCTGCAGTTCTGGTGCGGCTCGTAATGCCACGAAACGCTGATGCGACCGTCAGATACCGAAAGCGCTCCGTATTTCGCGGCATTCGTCGCGAGCTCATGTAGTGCGAGTGAAAGCGCGATAGCCGCTTTCGGCGGCAACGGTACACTTGGTCCGCTTATGTTGAAGGCTTCGGCCGGATAGGGCGAGATCGCTTGCTCAACAACGGCGTTGATGTCGGCATACTGGCCCTCCCCGTGGATCAGGAGGTCCTGCGCCCTGCTTAGCGACGCGAGCCTGGTTTCAAAGGCCTCGACATCCACGCGATTTGACTTGTCGCGGCCAAGCGTCTGTCTGGCAATTGCAATCACGGTTGCGAGAATGTTCTTCACGCGGTGATGAAGTTCATTGATCAGAATAGCCTTCAAACGCTCAGCATCTTTGCGGCTGGTTATATCGTGCGTTGTTTTGGATGCGCCAGTGATACGTCCTCTGGCGTCACGGATCGGCGATACGCTGAGTAGAACATCGACAAGCCCACCATCCTTGCGAAGGCGCTGGGTTTCGTAAGGCTCCACGATTTGCCCGGCTTTGATCTGTCTGAGGATAGTTGGTTCCTCATCCTTCCTTTCTTCCGGAACCAGCATCAAAACTGTCTTTCCTATGGCCTCTTCCGCTTTATAGCCGTAGAGTCTTTCCGCCGCCGCGTTCCAGCTGGTGATGGTCATGTCCAGGTCGATACCGAGGATCGCGTCGTTAGACGACGCGATCATTGAGGCGAGGTGCCTTTCGACTTCCTGTGCATGCCGTCGCTCCCCGATATCGATAGATATAGCGACAGCCTGCGAGATGTTGCCGCGTTCGTCCCGGATTGCCGACACCGAGTTCGAAACCCAGACAAGACTGCCATCACCGCGAATGTAGCGCTTCTCGATTTCAAAGCTGTCTCCCGTCTCGACCATGTTCTTGAACAGGCGCCGGTTCTCCGGTAGGTCGTCTGCATACGTAAAGTCCTGCATCGGCATGCCGATTAATTCGCTGCGGGGACGCCCAACGATCTGACAGAAATGGTCGTTCACACTGATCAGCTTTCCCGTCAGATCGCCAAGCGCTATCCCAGCGGCCGATTGAGCAAATATCGCTCGAAGGCGTTCCTCGCTCTCACGCAATGCTGAATCAGCTTTGACCCGCTCGGTCGTTTCGTTGACGATGCAGAGCACCCCACGCACAGTGCGATCCTGGTCCGAGACCGGAGAATACGAGATGTCGAAATACGCCGTTTCGGGATAGCCGAACCTTTCGATATAAAACGGCCGATCCTTCGCAGCAACGGTTTCGCCCTTGTCGAGGACGCGCTTCAGCAACGGCTCCAAATCGCTCCAAAGCTCGCTCCAGTATTCGCGCGCCGGCTTTCCAAATGCGTGTGGATGTTTATCGCCAATCGTCGGGGCGTATGCATCGTTATAGAACGCGACAAATTCGGGTCCCCAGAACATCACAATCTGTGCCTGCGATGGGATCATGATGCCGATCGCAGCTTGAAGACAGGCGGGCCAGTCTGATTTTGGGCCGACCGGACCGGCCGCCCAGTCTACCGTCTCGAGCAGTCTGGCTACCGGAACAGCGGTCTTGGGTTCATTGGTGTTGTCCAGGACGATGCTCTCCACTGACTAACAGATTGTAACTTTTATAGAGGTTGCGATGGGGTTCAAGCAGTTTGATGCTTGTGGATAACCCCCCGTTTCCGAGGGCGGCGGCGACCGGCGAAAACTTTTCGCGAGGCCCTGAATTCGTCTAAGGCGGGAGCATCCTTTTCCTCTTCGACGCGAACGACAATCCCTTCGCGACGGTACTTTCCACTGTAATGGCGTGCACTATACTCCGATGACGAGTGGTGCGATTACGCAAGATACAGGAGGACACCGTTGCCAGACCATTCGTTTCCAGAGTTTGGATTACCTTCTCTTGGCCTGTTCAGTTGGAGCCTCTTTGACAACAGACTTGTTGCAGATGAAAATTACGCAGCCATCTATGGCCTTGACCCCGGTAAACTCGCTAGAGGAATGAACATCGAAAGCATAATCAATCTTATCTTTGAAGAAGACCGAGAGAAGGCCGCAAGGCGAACGCATGCAACTATTTTGAGCGGCAAATTCGATACGATCACATTTAGCGTTAAGCGCAGACGGTCAATTGTGCGAGTGGGAGCTTACGGTCGATGTCTTCGTGACGAAGCCGGGACCCCTTCAATCTTTACTGGTGCCGTCTTCGAGCTGAGTGATAGCAGCGGTTTCTGGTTCAATCGTTTTCGTCAGTGACGCCTCACACTTCGCGATGATGGCCAGTCGCGACAAGATCGCCTCGACCGAGACCGCGTCACGGCTCACAAGCGGCGGACGCGATGCAGTGGCGCAGATTTCCGCAAGCAATCCGTCAAACGGGAAACCGATCTTGATTAGGCGCCCCACTTCATCACTGGATCGGCGCGGTCACGATGACCCGCAGTCCCGGCGCGTTGTCCTCTTCGTCGATATTCCCTTTGAGACGGTCCATGATGGCAGTGAGGATGCGCGATCCGAAACCATTCGACTTGGCCGACTTCGTCTTGCCACGGCCGACATCGGAGACGATCAGGCGCAACGAGTTGCGGTGCTGCTCGAGCTTGATGGCAAGTGGCCCCGGTGCGCCGTCGTAGGCGTATTTCTGCGCGTTGATGACGAGTTCCGTGAGGACCAGACCGACATTGACGGCCTTGTCGGTCGCGATCAGGATCGGCGCGAGATCAAGCTCCAGATTGTCACGCCAATCGGAATCCATCGTGGACGTCATGTCCTCGATCAGGCTCTCGATGTAGCGCGAGAGGTCGATGATCTCGACGCTTTCGTCCTGGTAGAGACGCCGATGGACGAGCGCCACGGCGTTCAGCCGCTTTTGCGCTTCGTCAAGGTTATGCTTCACCTCGTCGTTCGTCGCGCCCCTGGCCTGCAGACGTAGGAACGCGGAGACAAGTTGAAGCGAGTTCTGTACACGATGGTTGACCTCCTTCAGAAGGTAGTCCTTCTGGGAGACCAAGCCTTGGTTCTCACGCAGGCTGATGGTCAGCTCGCGATTAAGCTCGCGAAGACGCTGATTGTTGCGATGTTCGAGCATCAGACGCACGGCACGACCGGCAGACTCCACCTCCGCATGCGTCCAGGGCCGAGCCTTGCCTCGGACACTCTCGCTCCACGCCTCAAACGACGAGCGCGGCGTCAGGACCGCGGCGGGGTCATGCGCCGTGTCCTTGTGCGGGTTGCCCGCCCATTTGAGAACTTCGACGTGTTCAGCCCGGAACCACATCAGGATCGTCGGCACCTCGGTCGACATGGTGACCGCCAGCACGCCGCTGGCCACGTCCATGTAGGCCGACGCCTCGTCCCATTTGGAAGAGAGACTTGCCGTCGCGTAGGTCTGCTGGGATGCCGGGACCTTGAGGTGGTCAGCGAGTTTGCGGATGTCTATCGGATCAGGCGTCTTGCCGTGGACGTAGAGTTCGTCCCCCTGCACCGCCGCAAACCCATCGGCATATAGCATCCTGGCGATCTTTTCGCCAGACTTGGCGAATAGCTCGTCCAGGGAGTTCTCCGGTCCGAGTAGAGCGAGAATACCGTCTTCGAGCGAGCGCAGGCGAATGCGCTCGCGGTGAAGCTGGGCGTCCTCCTTGGCCTTGATCTTGCGGGCCAGCGAGTTCGCGAGCGTCTGGCAACCCATTCGAGCGGTGAGCGGAATCGTCCGCGGCTGGTGGTGATGACAGGCGATCAGGCCCCACAGGACATTGTCCTTGATGATGGAGAAGGACGCCGAGGCCTTCACGCCCATGTTCTGCAGATACTGGATATGGATCGGCGAGACACTGCGGAGCGCAGAGTCGCTGAGGTCGATGTCCCGCAGATCCCTGTCCGAGGTGATTGGCTGCGGCACGTAGTCCACGTCCGGGATGACCCTGACCTTGTTTCGGAGGTAAAGCGCCCTCGCCTGCTTTGGGATGTCCGAAGCAGGGAAATGGTGGTTCATGAAGTTGTAGTTTCCAGGCGCCACGCTTTCGCCGACTACGACACCTGCGTCGTCGTCGAGGAACTGGTAGACCATCACACGATCGTAGCCCGTTAGATCGCGGAACACCGTCGCGGCACTTCGACAGAGTTCGGAGACGCTGGCGGATCGCTCGAAGCGGGCGCTGGCGGCGTCGAGATCGACAAGATAGGGAACCGCCTCTACGGCCGTTTCCTCGGCCAGGTCCATTTCGACGACGGCGAATTCACCCGAGCGGTAGGCCACGGCATTCAGGGGGAGAACCCTCCCCACGATCCGACCAAGGACGGCGAGATGCCCGGTGGTGATGGCTGACATCCGTCCAAAAGCGGATGCTCCGAGGATATCACCGAGCTGGCGGCCGACGGCGGCTCGTCCAAGGATGCCCTCAACGTCGCCAGCCTCACCTACGCAAACAAGTGAGCGGGCGTCTGCGATCAGCATGATGCCGTGCGGCTGGATCGTGCCTGGAACATGGATCGGCTCGACATCGCAGGCCGTGACGTTTTGTTGAAGCATAGCGTGCCTTTGCGCGTTGTCTAACAAGCCGGCAATGCCGACGACGCCTGCAGGAGACCGGCGTTTCCTCCGTTGATTAGCACAAGCTGGAATGACGATCAAAAACCACGGGTTGCGGCTGAAGTAACCTATTAGTGAAACGCGTGTATTGACGTTATCGGCGGCATCATTAGTTACCCGTTGACCCTGCACTCGATCGGACACCCGAATGAACGATACGCAACAGACCCGTCTTGCACGCGAGGCAGGCCAACGACTTCTCGCCGAACACATGTCGGAAGACCCGTTCGCGGCAGCGTTCAAGGCAACCCGCATGCCAATGCTGATCACGGATCCCCGCCAGGACGACAATCCGATTATCTTTTGCAACACTGCCTTTTGTCAGCTTTCGGGATATAGTGAAGAAGAGCTGATCGGCCGCAACTGCCGCCTGCTGCAAGGCACAGACACGGACCCTGAAGCCATTGCCAAAATCAGGCAGGCCATTGCTGCGGAGGCAGACCTTTCTATCGACATCCTGAACTACCGCAAGGATGGCTCGCCGTTCTGGAACGCACTCTTCGTTAGTCCGGTCCGAAACGAGGCGGGCGAGGTCATCTACTTTTTCGCCTCTCAGCTCGACTTTACAAACATTAAGAGCAAGGAGGCGGAGCTGGCGCGCGCCCGCCATATTGCAGAAGAAGAGGTTGCTGATCGCACCGCCGACCTGACGAACGCACTTAAGGCGAAGACCCTCCTGGTTCATGAGGTTGATCATCGGGTTAAGAACAACCTCTTAACCATCGCGTCCATCGTCAAGCTCCAAGCGCGCATGTCGGAGGATGACACTGCCCGAAAGACACTCCGGTCGGTTCTCAACCGCGTTGAGGCGCTGAGTACCGTGCAGCGCAAGCTACTAAACGACGATGACGTTGGGCATTTCGACGTCGCCGACTTCGCGCAGGAGCTGGTCCACGACCTAGTTAGCGCACTAAGGCGGAGCGATATCCGCGTAACCACGGATTTGCACGAAGTCGTCGTTCCCGCCGCTAAGGCCTCTCCCATCGCGTTGGTGGTCAACGAACTGATCGGCGATGCCGTGCGGCGCGGACTGGGTGACGGTGGCGGCGAAATACATCTCGAGGTCCGGCGGCTGAACGGGCACTTCCTGATCAGGGTCTCCGATACGGTATCCCCAGTAGAAGCAGATAGGGAAGAACAAGCGTTCAGCGCCATGATGCTTGAGACTTCCGCACGACAGCTGGGTGCCAAGATCGAGAAGACCGTCGAAGGCCATCGGACGGACGTCCGCATCACCCTTCTCGTTGACGAACATAAGGACTGAAGAATGCGTATCATGATCGTGGAAGACGAGGCGCTGTTGGCGCTGGAAATGGAAAGCGAACTCGAGGCCGCTGGTCACGAAGTGGTTGGCCTTGCCGCTGAGAGCAAAACTGCGAAAGAACTGATCGGAGCCGCGGCTCCAGAGTTTGCGTTCGTCGACATCCAGCTACTGGATGGCCCGACAGGCATTGATGTCGGCAGGGAGCTGGCATCGCAAGGCGTGCCCTATGTGTTCGTGTCGGGAAACCTCAAGCGAATACCCGACGACTACGCGGGTGCGATTGGCGGCATCGAGAAGCCCTACACTGTCAACGGGTTCCAGAACGCTCTCACCTATCTGGTAGCCTATGTCGGTGGGATGCGTGGCGCACAAGTGCCCCCGAGCCTCGTCCTCGCGAGCTCCGCTCAGGCGGCATGAATTCTATTGCTTATGGGCCTCCAGGGTGGCGATTCAGGCTCTGGCCATGACGCGAACCGTTTGCGTTAACACAAAGACTTCTCCTCACGCATTCGAGGTCCGCAGCTCATTGACGTGAACTTTTCTTTTGGATGCCGTCACTTTCACCGTCATACCGCGAATTTGCGTCCGGTATTCGAAAGAAAAGCAAGTGTGCTGGCGCTGGGACATACGCTAAGTCGTCTGCCATGACCTCTCAGCCATCAGCCGAACCAGCCTCTTTGAAGCGAGGCCATCGAAATGCACGGAAGGCAAAAAGCGTGTCCAAGCGCGAGTTTCCTGTCCGAACGTGCTCTGCCCGCATTTGAAGTCTTAGAGCAAGCGTCTTTGGTTATGCCGATTCATCCTAGATCCGCAATTGTCTTTTCTACCCGATCTCCCATCTAGAAACGTGACGGCAAAATAATATCTGTCCGAACACTTGACCGAACATCACATGAGGTACTCGCGCACTTGCTAAATACAACCAAACGCATTCGTGCCGCGCGCAATGCCGGATTGTTCGAGCCTCACCATAAGTCAGAGTTTAACGACATCGTAGAGACCGTAAAGACGGCGTTGCACTGTCCCGTTGCGATTGTATCTATTCTCGACGAAGACAGGCAGGTGTTCGCGGCACATGTCGGGCTGCCCGCACCCTGGGCGGAGCGCGGGGAAACGCCGCTGACGCACTCATTCTGCCAACATGTGGTCGATGACAAGCAGCCTTTCATCGTCGGAGACGCGACCCTGCACGAGCGTGTTCGCGACAACCTCGCTATTGGAGACCTGGGTGTAGTTTCATACATGGGTGTCCCCGTAAACCTCCCGGACGGCACGATCATCGGAGCGATCGCTGCAATAGATGGGCAACCGAGAGACTGGAGCCTGTCTGAACTTGGCCTGCTGAAGCAGTTCGGAAAGATCGCCAGCAACCACATTGCCGCGCTTGTCTCGGACCGGCGCTGGAGCAACCTGTTTCACCAGCTCGAAGAAGGGATTGTTCTTGGCACTGTCATTCGCGACCCCACAGGCAACATCGTTGACTGGCGCCACGATAATGTGAACCCAGCCTGGGCTCAGCTTGTTGGGATTTCGACAGAACCGCCCGTTGGCAGGACAATCCGCGAGGTACTTCCAGGGATCGAGGATGACTGGGTCACCGACGTCGCCGAGGTGATAGCGACCGGCGAGTCGAAGCGGTTTACCCGGTCCGTAGACTCCCTCGGTCGCTGGCTTGACGGGTTCATTCAAGCCACGGGCGAAGACACGTTCATTACCATGTTCCTGGACGTCACCGAGCGCATGTCCGCAGTGGAAGCTCTGCAACAGAGCGAAGAGCGGCTGAGAGTGCTGATACAAGGGGCTAAGGACTATGTCATTGTGACAACTGATCTCGACGGCCGGATTTCGAGCTGGTATGGCGGGGCAGAAGAGACATTCGGCCGCACAGAAGCCGAGATGATGGGACGGCCGTTTTCGGACATTTTTACGATCGAAGATCAAGCTGCGGGCATTCCCGATCTCGAGCTCGCCAGGGCCGCGGAGAAAGGCGTCGCAATAGACCGGCGCTGGCATATCCGGGCAGATGGCACGCACGCCTTTCTCGACGGGACAGTCCGGCCGCTCGTAACGGAGAGTGGTGCCGTTCGTGGATATATCAAGATTGCCCGAAACGCGACGCTCGAGAAACAGTCGCAGGATAGGCAGCTTGCTTTCCTGGAGTTTGGCGACCGTATCCGGGAGCTCAAGACTGTTACCGAGGTCGCCTTTGCTGCATCTGAAATTATGGTGCGCAACCTTGAGGGCGCAACTCGCGCGGGCTACGGGATGGTCGATGCTGTCGCCGAGACCGTTCAAATGCTGCCGGGCTGGTGCGCTCCAGACATCGATCCAGTTGCAGGGCTCCATCACTTCCGCGATTACGGGAGCTTTATCGACGACCTGAAGCGCGGCGACAACATAATCATCCCAGATGTAACAATTGATCCACGCACTGCGGGCTCCGCCGATCTCTTTCGGCAGATCTCGCTAGCTACCTTGGTTAATATTCCGATCATTGAGCACAGCGTGTTTGTGGGCGTTATGTTTGTCCATTACGACAAGCCGCACGAGTTTACGCCCGAAGAGCGGGATTTCGTGCGAACGATTGCTGATCGGACGCGTGAAGCTGCCTCCCGTATCCGCGCCGAGGAAGACCAGCAGATCCTCAATCACGAAATCAGTCATCGCTTGAAAAATACCATGGCCATGGTCCAGGCGATCGCAACGCAGACACTGAGACCGATCACCGATCGGGCGCCGGTAGAGGCCTTCACAAATCGCCTGCACGCTTTGTCCAAGGCCCACGAAGTGTTGTTAGGCCAGGACTGGACATCGGCGCGCATGACTCAGGTGATGGACACAGTCCTCCGCCAGATGGCGCTGCCCGAACGATACAAGATCGAAGGGCCCGACCTTGAGCTTGGCCCGAGGACCGCTTTGTCGCTGGCGCTGCTTATGCATGAGCTCGGCACCAATGCGCTGAAATACGGCGCGTGGTCCAATGAAAAAGGTCGGGTTTCAGTTACGTGGCGCACCGAGACCGGGAACGGCGACGACACGCTCGTCCTTTTATGGCAAGAGAGTGACGGTCCCGCAGTTGCAGCACCTGCCGGCAAAGGTTTTGGCTCTAAACTCATTCGTCTCGGCCTCATGGGAACAGGCGGTGTCGACGTCAGTTACGAGCCTAAAGGGTTGAAAGTTGAAATGCGGGGACTGGTCTCCCAGTTGCGACAGTCATGATGAGCGAAATGTCAGAAACGCGCACACCACCTGTAGTCCTAGTCGTAGAGGACGAGCCGCTGCTGCGGCTGGCAGCAATTGATCTTGTCGAGATGGCCGGCTACGAGGCAATACCCGCAGCCGACGCAACCGAGGCCGTAAAAATCCTAGAAGCCCGCAACGATATTCGGGTTGTCATGACCGATGTCGACATGCCACGTGGCGTCGATGGGATGCGGCTCGCAGCTATCATTCGCGACCGCTGGCCACCGATCAAAATCATCATCGTTTCCGGCCATGTCGAGGATCCGGGCAATCTCATTCCTGCCGAAACCATGTTCTTCTCGAAACCCTACCGAGAAGAGCAGATTATGGAGACAATTCATGGGATGATGAGCGCCTGGTCAGTTGCCGAACTCCGATAGCTCGTGATCCATTGCGATATCAGTCAGTCCCCTGTGACCGTCCATAGCCTGAACCAGCTCGGGCAGTGTATTATGCCCTTCGCGGAATAGATTGAGGCAGATATCGGCAGCGATTACTGCGTCGGGGTCATCTTTACTCAAACCATACCGATTTCGCCAGGATTTCAAGGCGACGTCGATGATTTCCAGTTCGGGCGGGCCAAAGGTCGTTTTGTTGGTTTCCACGCAGAACTGAGCCGGTTAGGCGCATAATTTCCATTGAGAATTGAGCCATGTGAACCTTCCCCCAACGCGGAGAGCGACGGGGGCAACGGAGTGATCCACATGGGACTTTTAAAT
>NZ_JAEUAN010000032.1 GCF_019511445.1 Aliirhizobium wenxiniae | reverse complement strand
GGCGGATGGCAGGGCGGCGGCGGGCCTGCGGTTCGGCGTCGGTTTGGGGCGTCGGATTTTTTCGTTCATTTCATACGATTCCTGTGCAGGCCACCGCGCCTTCGCTCGACTTTGAGTTTGCGGCGCGCCCTCTGGCCTGCCGGCCATCTCCCCCACAGGTGGGGAAAAAATCTGCAGCAACCGCCAGCCTCAATCTGGGCCTCCACGGAGCGGCTTGCTTAGCCCTCCCCCTTGTGGGGAGGGTTTGGAGGGGTAATTGCATAGCGCTACCTGTTGACCCATCCGCCCTTGCCATTCTATGCCCGGCTTCGTCCAGCCCTATATGGTGTGGACATGATGAAAACCCAGTTGTGACGAAGAGAGACGCCGGTGAGCCAGGATAACATTACGACAGACCTCGTGACGCTGCGCGATTACTGGCGTTATGCGATTTCCCGTTTCAGTGCGGCGGAGCTTGGTTACGGCCATGGCACGACGACGGCAGGCGACGATGCGGCTTTTCTGCTGCTCGACAGTTTGAACCTGCCGATCGATGCGCTCGATCCGTTTCTCGATGCGCGGCTTCTGCCCTCCGAACGCAAGCTTTTGGCCGAGCGGATCGAGACGCGGGTGACGACGCGCAAGCCTTCGTCCTATATTACCGGACACTCCTATATCCAGGGCGTGCGCTTCCATGTCGACGAGCGGGTGATCGTGCCGCGGTCGCATATCGGCGAGATCCTGTTTTCGGAATATCTGGGCGAGCAGGGTTCGGCCTATCTGCCGGATCCTTTCATGGTGGAAAGTGCCGTCGATATCTGCACCGGTTCGGGCTGCCTTGCGGTGCTTGCGGCAAAATTCTTCCCCAATGCGGCGATCGATGCAGTCGATCTTTCGGCCGATGCGCTGGACGTGGCGAAGATCAATGTGGCCGAACATGAAGTTCAAGAGCAGGTCTCGCTTTATCAGGGCGATCTGTTCGGCCCGTTGAAGGGCAAGACCTATGACCTGATCATCACCAACCCGCCCTATGTGGACCATGCCTCGATGGCCGGCTTTCCGGCCGAGCATCAGGCGGAACCGGCGATGGCGCATGACGGCGGCGAGGACGGGCTTGATCTGGTGCGGCAGATCCTTGAACAGGCCGGCGACTATCTGAACCCTGAAGGCGGGATGATCTGCGAGATCGGCTCTGGCCGCGAAATCCTCGAAGAGGAATATCCGCATCTGGAATTCCTCTGGCTGGAAACGGCGGAATCTCAGGATGCCGTGTTCTGGATTTCGGCCGAGGCGCTGAAGGGCTAAACCACCGCGACTTCACTATTTTTCGTTTGCGCGGCGATCACCGGGGCGGCATGTTCCGGTGATCGGATGCGTGTGGAGACGAAAGATCATGACGGCTGCGGATGTCATCGTACTTGGGGCCGGCATTGTCGGCATTTCGACGGCCCTGCAGCTTGCCCGGCGCGGCAAGGCTGTGGTTCTCGTCGATCGGGGCGAGCCGGGGCGCGAGACATCCTATGGCAATGCCGGGCTGATCCAGCGCGAGGGGGTCGTGCCCTACGGCTTTCCGCAGCAGTTCGGCCAGATATTGCGCAATGCCATGAACAACCGGATTGACTCGCATTTTCATTGGCGGGCGCTTCCTTCCGTTTCTTCCTTCCTGGCGAAATATTGGTGGCACTCGAACCTTTCCCGCCATCAACTCATCGCCCGCGCCTATGCGCCGCTGATCGAGCATTCGATTTCCACCCATAACGAGCTGATCGAGGAAGCCGGCGCGCAGGCGCTGATCGCCAAGGATGGCTGGACGGAGCTTTTTCGCACAGCGGCCAAACGGGATGGCGAGCTTCGCGAGGCCGAAAGGCTGAGGCGAGAATACGGCGTGGCGTTCGAGGCGCTTTCGCCGAAGGATCTGGCGGCGCGGGAGCCGCATCTTTCGCAAGGTTTCGCCGGTGCCTTGCGCTGGGAAGATCCGTGGTCGGTAAAGGACCCGCTGGCGCTCAGCCAGGCCTATGTGCGGCTGTTCGAGAAGCTCGGCGGCAAGGTGCTGAAAGGCGATGCGCGCAGCCTTTCGAAGACCACGAGCGGGTGGCGGGTCGTTGCCGGGGACGGCACGGTGGAAGCGAAGGACGTGGTGGTGGCGCTCGGGCCGTGGTCGGATGTGGTGACGAAACCGCTCGGCTACAATTTCCTTGTCGGGGTGAAGCGCGGCTATCACATGCATTACGCGCCAAAGGGCGATGCAACGCTCAACGGCTGGCTGCTGGATGCGGAGTGCGGTTATCTTCTGGCGCCGATGAACCAGGGGATCAGGCTGACGACCGGGGCGGAATTTGCCCACCGCGATGCGCCGAAGACGCCGGTGCAGTTGGCCCGCGCGGAAGCGGTGGCGGGGCAAGTCTTTCCGCTTGGCGAGAAGCTGGACAAGGAACCGTGGATGGGTGCGCGGCCCTGCACGCCGGACATGATGCCGGTGATCGGCAAGGCGCCGCGGCATGACGGCCTGTGGTTCGCTTTCGGCCATGCGCATCACGGGCTGACACTCGGACCGGTGACCGGCCAGGTGATCGCCGAGGCGATTTTGGGCGAAAAGACGCTGATCGACATTTCGGCCTACCGGCCGGAGCGGTTCAACGCTTAGTGTTTTTCGCCTGAATGACGATCGCCTCGGCCGGGCTGGTTTTTGGCAAAAAGCCGGGTTAGGCTTTAAGGAACAATCAAAGGGAACGATGCCCGGATGATCGCCCTGATCTGCCGGGACGACATGGCAATGGCACGTTATCTCATCTACGACGCCAGATTTCTCGACCGTTAGCGCGCCTCATTGCAGGCGTGAGCGGGCGTTTTCCGCCTTGGGTTCGAGTTGATTTTCTGGTGTTTCATGAATGATGTTGCCAATGCCAAAAGCTTTTTCGATGCCAATCCCGATATCGAGGTTCTCGAAGCCTTCGTGATCGACGCGAATGGTGTTCCGCGCGGAAAGTGGATACCGCGCGAACGGGCGCTCGATGTGCTGGAAAAGGGCATGGCGATGCCGCGCTCGGTCTATGCGCTCGATGTCTGGGGCCGCGATGTGAATGCCGCCGGGCTGGCGCAGGGAACCGGTGATCCGGACGGCTTGTGTTTTCCGATCCCCGGCACGCTGTCGCGGATCAACTGGCTCACCCGGCCGACGGCGCAGGTGCTGCTCGGCATGCGCGATCCGGACGGGTCCGGCTTCTACGGCGATCCACGGCAGGTGCTGGCCAATGTGCTGAAAGGGTTTTCGAAGATCGGGCTGACACCCGTCGTGGCGACGGAGCTGGAATTCTACCTGATCGACCCGTTGCGCTCGGCACTCGATCCTGTGCGGCCGCCGAATTCGCGCGAGGGGCGCTGGCATACGGGCCAGACGCAGGTGCTTTCGATCTCCGAACTTCAGGATTTCGAAGAGGTCTTTCACGGCATCGCCAGTGCCGCAAGGGCGCAAGGGATACCGGCCGACATGGTGGTGCGCGAAAACGGTCCCGGCCAATATGAGATCAATCTCAACCATGTGCCGGATGCGCTGAGGGCGGCCGATTATGCGGTGCTTTTGAAGCGGATCGTCAAGGGCGTGGCGCGCGCCAATGACCTCGACGCGACATTCATGGCGAAACCCTATGGCATGCAGGCTGGCAGCGGCATGCATGTGCATTTCTCGCTGATCGACGAGGCCGGGCGCAATGTCTATGCCGGTGAGGACGGGCCTTCGGAAATGCTGTTCCATTCGGTCGGCGGACTTTTGGAGAATATGGGGGAGAGCATGGCGGTGTTTGCGCCGCATGCCAATTCCTACCGGCGGCTTCGGCCATCCGAACATGCGCCGACCTATGCGTCCTGGGGGTTCGACAATCGCTCGGCGGCGGTGCGGGTGATCACCGCTTCGAAGCCGGCAACGCGGATCGAACACCGGGTAGCCGGTGCCGACGTGAACCCCTATCTGGCGCTCGCGATGATCCTCAATGCCGCCCTCTCCGGCATCAAGGAGAAGCGCAACCCGGGCGGTGCGATTACCGGCGACGAGCACGCGATCAACCATGATCCGCTGCCGACCAACTGGGACTATGCGCTGCGGCAGTTTGCCCGATCCACTTTCGCCTATGCCACACTCGGCCCGAAATACCGGTCGCTTTATAGTGCCTGCAAGGCACAGGAACTGGCCGAGTTTTCGCTACGCGTCACCGACGTGGAATATGACGCCTATATAAGGACGGTATGAGATGACGTTTCGAGACAGCGCCACCAATCCCGGCCATACCGGCTCCTGGTATGCGGCAAGCGCCAATGACAAGCGTGTGCGCCCTGCCCTTGCCGGCGATATCGAGACCGATGTCTGCATCATCGGTGCCGGGTTTACCGGCATATCTGCGGCGCTGGAGCTTGTCGAACGCGGGTTTTCGGTCGTGGTGCTGGAGGCGACAAGGATCGGTTTCGGCGCATCCGGGCGTAATGGCGGGCAGATCGTCAACGGCTACAGCCGTGACCTGGAGACGATCGCCGGGCGCTACGGCAAGGACAAGGCGATCGAACTTGGAAAAATGTCGCTCGAAGGCGGCAACATCATCCGCGAGCGGGTGGCCAAATATGCGATCGACTGCGACCTCGAACATGGCGGTTTCTTTGCCGCTTTTACCGACAAGCAGATCCGCGAGATGGAGCATCACAAGGCCGACTGGGAACGGCATGGGCATCATGGTCTTGAGATGGTGTCGAAGGCGGATGTCGGACAATATGTGAAGACCGACCGCTATGCCGGCGGGATGATCGACAAGCTCGGTGGGCATATCCATCCGCTCAACCTCGTGCTTGGCGAGACGCGCGCGGCGGAAAATTTTGGCGCGAAGATTTTCGAAGGCTCGCGGGTGATTGCGGTCGATACAGACAAGGCACGACCGGTCGTCAGCACGGGAGCGGGTTCGGTGACGGCGTCTTATGTGCTGATCTGCGGCAATGCCTATCTGGCGCCGCTTTTCCCGCAGGTGCATGGCCGGATGATGCCGGTATCGAGCCAAGTGATGGTAACGGAACCGCTCGAGGCCTCAATGATCGAGGAGCTGCTGCCGGCGAATTACTGCGTCGAGGATGCCAATTACATTCTCGACTACTATCGCCGCACTGCAGACAACCGGCTGCTTTATGGCGGCGGTATCGGCTATGGCGGCAATGATCCGAAAAACCTGACCGGCGTGATCCGTCCCAACATGCTCAAAACGTTTCCGCAGCTTAAGGACACCAAGATCGATTATGCCTGGAGCGGCAATTTCGCGCTGACGCTGACCCGCATTCCGCATATGGGGAAGCTGTCGGACAAGGTCTATTTTTCTCATGGCGACAGCGGCCATGGGGTGACGACGACGCATCTCTTAGGAAAAATCCTCGGCGAGGCCGTGGCCGGTCATGCCGAGCGGTTCGATGTCTGGGCATCACTGCCCAACCTGCCCTTCCCCGGCGGGCGCATGTTCCGGGTGCCGCTGACGGCACTCGGTGCATGGTATTACGGGATCAGGGATAAATTGGGCGTCTGATAACGCCCAAACACCTATGCGGTGGCGGGGAAATGCCCCTTGAGGAAGTAGGTCGCGTGGGTGCGCACGATCGACTTGAACTGTGCCGAGATCTGCGCAGCTTCCGCCGGAACCATCAGTGCGAGGCGTAGCGTTGCACCCGCCATGTGGAACATGACGAACAAGGTCTGCGCATAGTTTTCACGCAGTGGTTCGGCGACGAAATGCTGGGTGAGTTGATAGAAAACTTCCGCCTGAGCCCGCGTTTCGGCGATATCGAGGTCGGCCAGCGCCTTGTCGGCCTGGATCGCATTCAGGAGATCCTGAGTGGACGGTTCCTGACGCATGCGCTCGTAATAGATGTCGAACAGATCGTCGGTCGCCTTGAGAGCATCATCGGCTGTCTCGATGCGTGAAACGTGGCCGGCGATCAGTTCGCGCACCTCTTCCACATAAAGCTCGTAGAGCATGGCGATGATGGCCGACTTGTTGGGGAAATACTGGTAGACCGAAGCGATCGGGCCACCGGAAAGAGCCGCGATTTCCTTCATGGTCACGGCATCGATGCCCTTCTGACCGATCAGTTCCTTCGCAACCTTCAGGATCTCGCCGATACGCTCACGACTTCTTTCCTGTTTCGGCACCCGGCGAAGCGCGGCACGTCCCGCGCCCTGACTCGACTCCTGCATGCGATCCCTTTTCCCAACAACGCTCATTAGACCATGCGTCACCAGCTAAACCGGAAACGCTAATTGAGCGTTATACGTAAAAAAGGCAGGTTCAGATCACCTGACCGAGCAAAAAATGTGAATAAAAGTTTAATTCACCAAGAATTTCCGATCGGCGCGATCTATTTCTCAAATATTTTCCCGCCAAAGTTTCTCCAGCCGGGCGATTGCATCCTCAACGATCTCGGGCACCGTTGCGTCGATATCGACCGTCACCACATTCGTCTCGCCTTCAGGGCTTTCCAGCGTTGCAAGCTGGCTCTGCAGCAGCGAGGCCGGCATGAAATGGCCCTTACGTGCGCCCATGCGGGAGGCCAGCAGTTCCGGGGATCCCTTGAGGAAGACGATGTAAAGCGGCTCGCCGCCAGCAGAACGTAGCTTTTCGCGGTAGATCTTCTTCAAGGCGGAGCACGTCACGATAATATCTTCGCCGGCGGAACGTGAGGCCTTGAGTTCGTTGCCGATGATTTCCAGCCAGGGCCAGCGATCCTCGTCGGTCAAAGGCGTTCCATCTGCCATCTTCTTGACGTTCGATGCCGGATGCAGCTGGTCGCCTTCGACAAACTTGCAGCCAAGTCGCTTGGCCATCATATCAGCGATCGAGGTTTTCCCGGCGCCGCTGACGCCCATGACGATGATTGCCTTGGTCATTTGTTCTTCTCCCTGCATGTCATCTGCGCATATCGCGTGACGAATTCTATTTCAACCTCGCATCCCGGCCGATGACGAGCGGCATCAACACAGACAGGAACATCAACCTCAAAACATGGTGAGCGCCGACATAGGTGGGATCGGCATGGAGCATGACGGCCATGGCCGCCATGGTTTCCAGCCCGCCGGGAGAAAAGGCGATCAGCGCCGCATCGAGCGGCACATCGGCAAAATAGGAAACCGTCACAGCGATGCCCCCGGCAAGCGCCATGACGACGACAGTGACGACCAGGCCGGAAACGATCGCGACGCGCAGATCGGCAAAGGACAGGCCGGAAAAACGCGAACCGATCAGCGAGCCGAGCAGAACATAGATCGGGATCAGCAGCCAGTTGGGAACGGCGCCTGAGACGAAACCGGTTACATGGGTGGAGATGGAGACGAAGACACCGCCAACCAGAAGGGCTGCCGGAAACTTCCAGCGCCGGAAAAGCAGGCCGAACCCGGCCGAGGCAATAACCATGACCACAAAGACCGGCATGCTCATCGATTGGGGCAGGACGATCACGTCATTTTCAGCGAGATCGAAGATTTCGACGATCAACGGCACGCTGATCGTCAGCGCCAGCACGCGCACGCTTTGGGAAATGCTGACCGCGCGAAGATCGCAGCGCATTTCGGCGGCGAGGCTGAGAACGTAACTGAGGTGGCCCGGCGAGGCTGCGAGAAGTGCTGTCGTGCGATCGTAGCGGAACAGCTTTTGCAGCACCCAGGCGGCGGAGAACAGCAGAATGAAGACCGCCACAAAGACCATGATGAAGCTGAGCGGCCAGGTGCGTGCGGCGACAAAGATCTCCGGCGTGACGGTGGAGCCCATCGATATGCCGATGACGATGAAACAGGCATTGCGAATGAGATGCGGCACGCCGAGGTGAAGTCCGGCAAGCCCCGCGAAAGTGACGGCGACCGCCGGGCCGATCAGATAAGGCGCCGGAAACCCGATGGCGATGGCAACAAGCGCACCGGCTGTTCCAATAATGGACGTTAGCAAAAACTGACGTAATTCTGGAAAATTCATAAAAACCGGTCCTGACACCTGTCTGTGCAACAGGCTGCCAAGGCGGCAGGCTGCCGGCATGGCAAGGCAGGATCCGTTCTAGCCGCAGGAGCAGGAAGGTCAACCGAAGTCAGCCCAGATAAACAAAAACGCCGGAGTGACCGGCGTTTCCATCAAATACAGAGCGCTACTTATCAGGCGGCGGGAGCCACAACCTTCTTCATATCGACCGCATCGAGGCCGAGGAGGAAGTTGATCTGCGGACGCGCCTTGACCAAATCATCGATCGTGTATTCGGCCAGAACGTCGAAGAAGGCGTTCAGCGCCTTGCGAAGCGCGGAGTTGAGGCCGCAGCTATCGACCAGCGGACATTCGATCGCACCGTCATCCTCGAAGCATTCCGCCATGGCGAAACTGTCTTCCGTGACGCGCACGACATCGAACAGGGTAATCTTGTCGGCAGCGCGACCGAGCTTGACGCCGCCATTGCGGCCACGCACGGTCTCGACAAGCCCGGCCTTGTTGAGCGGCTGAAGGATCTTGAACAGGAAGAGCTCGGACACACCATAGGCCTTGGCAATCTCCGGAATGCGGCTGAGATGCCCGTCATTGGCTGCGCAATACATCAGCATTCTTACGGCATAATTGGTCTGTTTTGTCAGGCGCATGATGGTCTCCGAAGACTCGAGAGAGCTCTATATAGACGCTTCCCTAGTTTTGAACAATTCCAAAATAGGGAAATCGGAAGCTTGTTTTCAAGTGCACTAATTCACCGAATGCACAAAAAAGCAAATCCTGAATGCAAAAATCAACATAAAGCAACCGATGAGTGCAGTTTGCCCTGCAACGATCGATCCTGCTTACACCGTCACCGGCAGCAGCTCCTTGATAAAAGTCATATTCGCTAAAGCTGTGACAATAGGCTCGCTCAGCCGCCATACTTGCCTCGGGAAGAGGTCGAGGCTGGCTGGTTCGAGCCGAAGAACCGGCCTCGGACCGCAGAAAGAATGCTAATTCCGGTTATTTCTCAGCCGATCGACATGGCGATGGCAATCGCGGCGGATACGCCCAAAGTTATTGCGGCTGCAAGGATGCTGAGGCCAATACGCGCCAGATGCGTGCGACGGGCACGCTTTTCGTCCCACTCGTAAACCATGACATAACTCCCACTCCTACCCGCTCCAATTTAGGGCAACTGACGGTCACGTCAATCTTTCGTGAGGGATAGTTTACATGAGAGGATTCGATGGCGGGTACGGCAGCACCCGCCATCAACTGTATTTCCGCTACTTCATAACCGGCATGACGAACTCTGCGCCGTCCTTGATGCCGGAAGGCCAACGGGCGGTGATCGTCTTGGTCTTGGTCCAGAACTTGATCGAATCCGTGCCATGCTGGTTCAGATCGCCGAAGGACGAGGCCTTCCAGCCGCCGAAGGAGTGATAGGCGAGCGGAACCGGGATCGGCACGTTGATGCCGATCATGCCAATATTGATGCGGGACGCGAAATCGCGGGCGGCATCGCCATCACGGGTGTAGATCGCGACGCCATTGCCATATTCGTGCTTCATCGGCAGCGACAGCGCTTCCTCGTAATTCGTCGCGCGGACGACGGAAAGAACAGGGCCGAAGATTTCCTGCTTGTAGATTTCCATGTCCGGCGTGACGTTATCGAACAGCGAGCCGCCGACGAAATAGCCGTCTTCATAGCCCTGCAGCTTGAAACCGCGGCCATCGACGAGAAGTTTTGCGCCCTCTTCGACACCCTTGTCGATCAGGCCATTGATACGCTCCTGCGCCGCCTTGGTGACGACCGGTCCCATGTCGGCCTTGTCATCCGTATAGGGGCCGATGCGCAGGCTCTCGATCTTCGGGATCAGCTTTTCGACCAGCCTGTCGGCAGTTTCAGCGCCAACCGGGACAGCGACAGAGACGGCCATGCAGCGCTCGCCGGCCGAACCGTAACCTGCACCCATCAGCGCGTTGACGGCCTGATCGAGATCGGCATCCGGCATGATGATCATGTGGTTCTTGGCGCCGCCGAAGCACTGGGCACGCTTGCCGTTCATCGCTGCCGTTCCGTAGACATAACGGGCAATCGGGGTGGAGCCGACGAAGGAGACGGCGCCGATATCGGGATCCGTGAGAATCGCGTCGACGGCGGCCTTGTCGCCATTGATGACATTTAGGATGCCTGCCGGAAGACCGGCCTCGATCATCAGTTCGGCGAGGCGAAGCGGAACGGACGGATCACGCTCGGACGGCTTGAGGATGAAGGCGTTGCCGCAGGCGATGGCCGGCGCGAACATCCACATCGGGATCATGCCGGGGAAATTGAACGGCGTGATGCCGGCGCCGATGCCGACCGGCTGGCGGATCGAATACATGTCGATCGCAGGACCGGCCCCTTCGGTGAACTCGCCCTTGGAGAGATGCGGAATGCCGATGACGAATTCGCAGACTTCCAGGCCGCGGACGATATCACCCTTACTATCCTCGACCGTCTTGCCGTGTTCCTTCGACAGCATGACGGCAAGCTCATCCATGTTCTGATTGAGCAGATCGACGAACTTCATGAAGACGCGGGCGCGACGCTGGGGATTGGTGGCCGCCCATGCCGGCTGCGCGGCCTTGGCATTTTCCACCGCTGCACGGATTTCGGACGCGCTTGCGAGCGCGACCTTGGCCTGCACTTCGCCGGTTGCCGGATTGAAGACGTCGGCGGTGCGACCGCTGGTTCCGGCGACATGCTTGCCGCCGATGAAATGACCGATTTCCTGCATGGGTTCCTCCTAGTTTCTATGGCAGGCAGAATGTCACTCGAAATTGCGCAATTCAACGCGATAGTTTACGCAACTGTTGTGCAAATTTCGACATCAGAGGGTAGCGTCCGTGGACTGGGATGATGTGCGGATGTTTCTGGCGGTGGCGCGCACCGGCCAACTTCTTTCCGCCTCGCGGCGGCTCGGCATCAACCATGCGACGCTCGGGCGGCGGATGACGGCGCTGGAGGATGCGCTGCAGACGCGGCTTCTCGTCCGGCGAACCAATGGCTGCACGCTGACGGCGGAAGGCGAAGTGTTGCTGGCCGCGGCCGAAAAGATGGAAACCGAGATGCTTTCGGCGCAGGCGCGCACGGCCAGTACCGACACGGTGATTGCCGGAACGGTGCGGATCGGTGCGCCGGACGGTTTCGGCGTGTCGTTTCTCGCATCACGGATGGGCCACCTCACCCGCCGTCATCCGGAACTGAAAATCCAGCTGGTGCCGGTGCCGCGGCATTTCTCGCTGTCGCAGCGTGAGGCGGATATTGCGATCACGATCGAGCAGCCGGAACAGGGGCGGCTCGTCTCTTCCCGGCTGACCGATTACACGCTCGGGCTTTATGCCTCGCGGGCCTATCTCGACGCGGCGGGCGAACCGAAGACGGCCGAGGACCTGAGACGACATGCGCGGGTGGGCTATGTCGAAGACCTGATCTTTTCGCCCTCGCTGAATTTTACCGGCGAGATCATGCGCGACTGGGATGCCGGCTTCGAGATTTCGAGCGCGATCGGCCAGACCGAGGCGGTCAAGGCTGGAGCGGGTATCGGCATATTGCATGACTATGTGGCGCGGCAGTATCCCGAGCTCGTCAGGTTGTTGCCCGAGGTGACGCTGAGGCGATCCTATTGGACGACCTATCACGAGACATCGCGCGACCTTGCAAGGCTTCGGATCGTGGTCGACTACATTCGCGAACTGGTGACCGCGGAAAGCCATATCTTCGTCGCCGAACCATCCTAGCAGATACCGGCCTGCGTTCGGTCAGAGTGATTGGATGGCGATGCGGTTGCCTTCGCTATCGGCAATCTCTGCGACAAAGCTGGTGTCATTGATCGCCGTCTTGGCAAAAAGGATCTCGCTTCCCTGCGCGGCGGCCTTGGCGAGAACATCGTCGATATCTTCGACGCTTAAATAAACGACCGCCCCTTCTCGGGAGGGCACGTAAATGTCGCCTTGCGCGAGTGCTCCGCTGGCGCCGTCTTTCCCTTCCTCGAAGGGGAAGTAAGCCATCCTGCTGCCATGTATGGTCACGACATCGCCAAAAGTCACGCCGAACACGGCATGATAGAAGTGCATCGCTCTCTCAAGATCGGTAACCGGTATCTCAACATGAGCGATCAGGTTCATCGGGTACTCATATAACTGACTAAGGGCTTGCGTTTAGAGCCACCAGGCGAGGTATCAGAAACGCTTCGCCACAAAATGAATAAGCCCGGCCTGAGCCGGGCTTTCATGTGCCTTTTCAATCAGGCGACGAGAAGCGCTGACGGGGGCAATTTCAGCGCCACGGCAATGCGTTTCAACTTGGCCGGATCGGCATTGAGGCCTTCCTCGACGCCGACGATTTCGTCGTGCACGAGGCCGGTGGTCAAAGAAAGGTCATCTATGCTGTAGCCGGCGGCGAGACGCGCTTCGGCAACGGCTCGTGCCACTTGACCCGAAAGAACAGCGCCGCTCTGGGATGCCTTAATGTTGCTAATTGAGACTGTCATGGTTTCATCCTTCTTGAAAAAACCCGGCATTTTCGGCGGGTGAAGGGGGTCAAATGACCCATGATGCGACACGCGGTCGCAGGACAAACATAGGCCATAATCCGGTTTGTGCAAGTGGCGATGTTGCATTGCACAACATCAGACGGGAAAAGACGGCGGCACCTCCGTATTTTCGGCGATTAAAAATACGGCAGAACCAAAGCAGATCCTGCGCGTTTACAAGGCAATAGAGGACAGGATCATGCCTTATTCAGTCTCGCCAAAATCGACGTATGGGAATTATCGCGAAATCGGGAGCGACGCACAGTTGCTGCAGGCCGCGCATCATCTCGTAGATTTGTATCTGATGTATCTTCGCGAGCATGAAACCGGCAGCGATCTTTACGACACATGCGAGCTTCCCGCTTCCAAGGGAAGCCTGATCAATGCTTTCCGGGTGGTGATTGCGACGGAGAGCCGGTCCGGCGTGCGCGCCCTGCTGGTCAAGGCCGGCATGACGCTTGCGCAGTTTCAGGACAATATCGGTCCACGCATGTCGTTCGCGCCCGCGACAACCACGCAAAAGCCGAGCGACGGACGCTGGCGACCTGACCCCGGTCAGATCCGCAGGCTCGATCGTGCGCTGATGCGGCATGGAGAGGATCGGACCAGGCTGGTGCGAATATTCGGGCATGCGGCCGATATCGCCGAACACAAGCCGATCCATGATGCATAAGACGGCGTTCAGCCGAGCGTTGCGCTGAGTCAATGAAGACGCCCGTGATCCGTGTAACGTCCAGATCACGGAGGTTGAGAGCGATGTGCGCTGCATAGCGCAAGCATCGTGTTTGCCGCCGAAGGCATGGTGCAGTCTGAAATACGCAAGCCCCGCTCGACGATATCAAGGATATATTCGAGCGGCTCAAAACGGTTCCATCGGAGCCGGACGGTGGCGGGTTTCTCCACATTTGCCTGAACGGTGGGCTGGGACGACACGACGGAGGCCGTGTCGTCCAGGAGGGACCCGGCCCAATATTCATGGGCCGGGTCTTCGCGTTTCAGGTCAGGAAGCTACCAGGATTTCAGTACCCGAAGTGTCGGCGCCTTCTTGAAGATATGCTCGTCCATGCGAGCGAGAAGTGGATGCGTACGGCCGATCAGCACTCCGACGAAAGCGCCGTTTCACCAGCCAACAACCCGGCGCCGGGCCAAGAGACACAGCACGCCGCAGCGCCTTGCATGGCGAACAGTACAGAAAGAACGGAAGCGCGTTGAGCCGCATCAAAGCGTGCGACCGCGTATCGCATGGTGTCCCGGTGCGGCGAACCGTCATGCCCGATCTGCGACGGCAGGCAGAGGAGGCCAGAAATATCGGCCTTAAAGCTGGCAATCATCAGCCCCTGCCCTATTCTGACGGCGATCGCGCAATAATTGACTGATTGTCACATAAAACATCCACACTGCCGAAAGCGCGACGCCTCCTGGAAGACGGACAATCGCCAAGTCCATGATCCATGTCATGAAGCAGGCCATCTAAATCGATTAGTATCGGAGATGAGGAAAAAAGAGGAGTTTTCAATGCAGCAACATATCGTCCAGAAGGACAGCACATTTTCCCAAGCAGAGTATTTTGATCCCACACGTCCGCGCACCGAGCTTTCACAAGACGAAGTGACGCTGATGAACCGGTATTGGCGGGCAGCCAATTATCTTTCGGTCGGACAGATCTATCTTCTCGAAAATCCGCTCCTGCGTGAGCCGCTTCAGCCGCTGCATATCAAACCGCGACTCCTCGGCCACTGGGGCACGACCCCCGGCCTCAATTTTATCTATACGCATCTTAACCGTGTGATCAAAAACCGCGATCTCGACGTCATCTATATATGCGGGCCGGGCCATGGCGGACCGGGCATGGTCGCAAACACTTGGATGGAAGGCATCTATAGCGAGATCTATCCGGATATTGCGGAAAACGAAGAGGGCATGCGCAAGCTGTTCCGGCAGTTCTCCTTCCCCGGCGGCGTGCCGAGCCATGTGGCGCCGGAAACCCCCGGCTCCATTCATGAAGGCGGCGAACTGGGTTATGCGCTGGTGCATGCCTTCGGCGCAGCTTTCGACAATCCCGACCTGATCGTCGCCTGCGTGGTGGGTGACGGCGAGGCCGAAACCGGGCCGCTGGCAGCCAGCTGGCAGTCCAACAAGTTCCTGAGCCCGGTGCGCGACGGCGCGGTTCTGCCGATCCTGCATCTGAACGGCTACAAGATCGCCAACCCTACGGTGCTTTCGCGCATTCCCCATGATGACCTGAAGAAGCTCTTCGAAGGCCATGGCTACGCGCCGATCTTCGTCGAGGGACATGAGCCGGAAGCGATGCACCGGCTGATGGCCGATGCAATGGATCTGGCAACCGACATGATCCGCTCGATCCAGGAAAAGGCCCGCTCCGGCGCTCCCTCCACCCAAGCCCCGCGCTGGCCGATGATCATCCTGCGCAGCCCGAAGGGCTGGACGGGGCCGAAGGAAGTCGACGGCAAGAAGGTTGAGGATTTCTGGCGTGCGCACCAGGTTCCGGTTGCCACTTGCCGCGAAAATGACAGTCACCGCAAGGTTCTCGAAGACTGGATGCAGAGCTACAATCCCGAAGACCTGTTCGAGGCCGACGGAAGCCTGAAGCCGGAACTGAAAGCGCTTGCTCCGACCGGCAATCGTCGCATGGGGGCAAATCCGCATACCAATGGCGGCATTTTGCGCAAGGACCTGAAATGCCCGCCGATCGCCGACTATGCCGTCGACGTGACGGTGCCGGGCGAAAAGATCGTCCAGACGACGGAAGTGCTCGGCAAGTATCTGCGCGACGTACTGAAGCTCAATGACGCGGAACAGAATTTCCGCATCTTCGGGCCGGACGAGACCGATTCCAACCGGCTGGGTGCGGTGTTCGAACAAACCGACCGCGTCTGGATGGAAAAGATCGAGCCCTATGACGTGCATCTTGCGCCCGATGGAAGGGTGATGGAGGTACTGTCCGAGCATCTATGCCAGGGGTGGCTGGAAGGTTACCTGCTGACCGGTCGTCACGGCTTCTTCTCCTGCTACGAAGCCTTCATCCACATCATCGACAGTATGGTCAACCAGCATGCCAAATGGCTGAAGGTGACGCGTGATCTGGAGTGGAGAAAGCCGATCGCCTCACTCAACTACCTGCTCACCTCGCATGTGTGGCGGCAGGACCATAACGGTTTCTCCCACCAGGATCCCGGCTTCGTCGACCTGATCGCCAACAAGAAGGCAGACGTGGTGCGCATCTATCTGCCGCCGGATGCCAATACCCTGCTTTGGGTGGCCGACCATTGCCTCAATACCTGGGACCGGATCAACGTGATCGTGGCCGGCAAGCAGCCGGAGCCGCAATGGCTTTCGATCAAGGATGCGGCCAAGCATTGCGAAAAGGGAATCGGCACCTGGCACTGGGCCAGCAATGAAGATGGCGCCATTGCACCGGATGTCGTGATGGCCTGCGCCGGCGACGTGCCGACAATGGAAACGCTTGCCGCCGTGATGATCCTGCGCGAGGCGATCCCGGACCTGAAGATCCGTGTCGTCAACGTCGTCGACCTGATGACGCTGCAATCGAAGGAGGAACATCCACACGGATTGACCGATGAGGAGTTCGACGCGCTGTTCACCACGGGGCGGCCGGTCATCTTCGCCTATCACGGTTATCCGTACCTGATCCATCGGCTGAGCTACAAGCGCAAGAACCACAGCAACATGCATGTGCGCGGCTTCATCGAGGAAGGCACGACCACGACGCCTTTCGACATGACGGTATTGAACCAGCTCGATCGCTACCATCTTGCGCTTGAGGCCATCGAACGGGTGCCGGAGCTGAAGGCAAAGGTTCCGCATGTGATCGAGATGCTGAACGGCAAGCTTGCCCTGCACCATGCGCATGTGCGCGAATATGGCGAGGACATGCCGGAGATCCGCGACTGGAAATGGTCGATCAACTAGGGTCGGCAATCACAAGTCAGCAGACGTCAGCCCGGCCGGGTTTATCCCGGCCGGGCTGTTTATTTGACCAGACAGCAGATGGCTCAATCATCGTCGGAGGAATTGGACGAGGAGTTACTGGACGAATTCGAGGAGGAATTCGAGGACGAGTTGGATGACGAATTCGAAGAAGAGTTCGAACTGCTGTTCGAGTTGCTATTCGAATTCGAGTTGCTTGAAGAGTTCGAGGAACTGTTGGAGCTGGAATTCGAATTGCCGTTGGAGCTGGAATTCCGCGACGAGTTGGACGAACTGTTCCGGTTCGAGTTCGAACTTGACCAGCCGCGCCGGTCATTGTCGCGGTCGCGGCGTGAACTGTAGCTTGCTCTGTCATTCTTGAATGTCTTGTCGAGGAAGCGCGTCAACGGATCATCGGCAACTGCCGGAGCAGGCGCGGAGATGCCGGCTGCGAGAATTGTGCTGAGTACGGCTAGAATTTTCTTCATGGTGTTTCTCCTAGAGATCACGCAGTCTTCCCGACTGCATGGGAGAAACGGTGCGGCCCGCAGTTTATTCCGAGAAAAAAATAAAATAATTTCATAGAGTTAAACAAAAAACAAAGACATGCGCCGACACCCGGCGGAGGGCCGGATATCGACGCATGACAGCGGTCTTTTCGGTTCAACGCTGGGCGCGGGCAAATTTCCTGTACCAGCCGGCAGACGCCTGGGTCTTGCGCAGGATCGTCTTGCGCGTCGTTGCCTCCTCCTCGCTTTCGGATCGAATATCGGCTGCAAGATCGGAGGTTTCGCGCCGGAACGGGATGACCTGGACGATCGGCGTGCCCCGCTCCAGCACATGCAGCCCATCCTCGCCGGTAGCAAAGAACGGGAAGTGGATTTCCGACTGATAGGTATCGGTGTCGACAACCCCAGAGACGATCTCGAAGGCGCCATTCGGCCTGTTGAGCGGTGGTACAAACAGGCAGCTCCAGCCCGGCGGAGTGACGATGGTCCAATAATTGTGGAACTTGCAGGGCGGCATCGGATCACGCGGATTGCCGGCCACCTGGTGGCTGGCGTGGTTGCTGACCAGCGTACGGTCGAAATCCCAACCGCAATCCACCGTGCGACCCTCGTCGGAAATCTCCATGCGCACCGTAGCAGCCAGGCCGATCACCCAGCCGGTGGTCATGGCATCGAGGAAGGGCATGCAGCGCTTGACGGTCAGTCCGCTGTCATTGGCGGAAACACGCGATTCCGTGACCGGAGGCAGTTTGCGGAACCATTCCGGCAGGGCAGTCTTGGCGCGCACCGGCGCCGGGATAATGCCTTCATCTTCCTTGCGGCAGAGGAAGGTCAGTTTGGGTTCGGGTTTCCTCAGAAGCGACAGTGCCATAATCGTTCTCCTCGCGGCTCATGCAGGGAAGAACGATGCGGCAGAGAACTTATTCCCGCCGCGTGCCGAAAAATTCATTCGGCCTTTGCGAGGGCATTTTTTTCCGCGTCGGAGGCAAGCGGTTCGCCGGCGTCGATCGAGGTCAGATAGGCATCGACCATATCCTGCGAGGACGCAGGGACATAACCTTCAACACGGGGTGATGTGAGCGCGAGGCGCGTGACCCAGGCACCGTTGGCGCGGCAGGCGACGGTTGTCGTGTTTTCCTCGGCCCGTCGCAGATCATATTCCCGGCAGAGATCGCCACGCCCATCGAGGAATGTCGCGACGATGTGCAGTGTCTCAGTGTTCCCCAGCGCAACTTCACTGCCGGAGGGTTGTGCATCGAGGGCGGTCGAAAGCGCCGTTTCAAAAGCGCCGCGCGGCTGCTCGCCACTTCTACCGGCCATGAAACCGCCGACGCCGGTGACAACGGCAAGAATCGAGGCCGCAATCGGCATCAACCATTGGCTGCGTTCGCCTTGCGGGCGCTTTTTATGGGCAGAGAAAGCCAGAACATTCTTTTCGTCGGTTATAGCTTTCGATGCTTCGGCATCCTGCGCCATGCGGCGCACAGAGGCGGCAAGCGCCTCGGGAACCGGCTCGTCGATCAGCGGCTTGACTGCGGACGCGACGGCCAGCCGCGTGTCGAGGAAGACGGCAAGCCGCGCGGCCAGAACCTCGTCATGTTCGAGCGCCGCCTCGACCCTGAGGCTGGTCACATCGTCGAGTTCGCCATCGGCAAATGCCATCAGGGTTTCGTCGTCAAAATGTTCGATGTTCATGCAACGCCGCCTTTCGTATCGGACGAACGTTTTTCGCCGAGACTTATTCCCGTCAACTCGGCCAAATTCTTTCGCGCCCGAGCCAGGCGGCTCATCACCGTGCCGATGGGGATGGAGAGAACCTCCGCAGCATCGCGATAGCTCAGTTCCTCGACACAGACCAGGATGAGCACTTCCCGTTGCTCATCAGGTAATTTCTGCAGCGCAGCCGTGACTTCCATGAGCTCCATACGGGCATGGGCCGCAGCCTCGCCCGATGGAATGGAGACGTCGTGGGCCTTTTCCAGCTCGTCCTGCGGGCCGGCTGTTCTCACACGGCGAAGATGGTCGATCCATAGGTTTCTGAGGATACGAAACATCCAAGCATCGAAACGGGTATCAGGAGCGAAGCTTTCAGCGGCAATGATCGCCCGTTCGCAGGCGGCCTGAACCAGATCATCCGCAAGTTCGCGCGAATGGCAGAGAGAGATCGCAAACCGCCGCAGGTTGGGCAGAAAGGCGATCAATCGCTGTGGAACAGTCGGCGTTTCATTCGTCATGCAATTTGTCTGGCACGGCTTGGAATAATCTGTCCACTCAAACGTCTACCCAGGGTAACGATATCAGGTAATATCGATAACACACGGCCATATTTTCTACCGGAGATAGAAAATTGCTCAAGCTCACACATTCTGCCTTGCAAGTTTTGCTCGTATTCGCAATCGCCTGGGGCGGGGTGGTGGGTCAGCCTATCATCCAGTCGGCCGGCCTGTTGCCGGGCATGGCGTTTGCTTTCGCCGACGATGATGATGACGGCGGAGACGACGACGGCGGTGGTAGAGGCGGCTTTGGCGACGGTGGCGGAAACAGCGGCGGCGACCGGGACGATGACGATCGCCCTCGCGGTGACCTGCGTTCACTCTTCCGCTGGCCCTTCCAGCGCGCTGAACGAAACCAGCCGCGACGGCAGGCGCCGATCATACCGGATCGCGCGCCGAACGAGATCGTCGCCATCGGTCTCAGCGAGGCATCAATCACCGACCTGACGCAGGACGGCTTTGCGGTGGACGGCCGGCAACCGATCGCGCTGACCGGTGGTGAACTGGTCAGATTGACGATCCCGCCGGGCATGACGCTCGTCACCGCGCGGCAGGCGGTGGCAGATGCCGCCCCTTCGGCTTCGGTGGATTTCAACCATTTCTATCAGCCGGAGCAACAGGAAGCCCCGATCTGCACCGGCAACGGCTGTACGCTGATCCGCCACATAGCGGGCTGGCCGTTGCAGGCGACAACAGCCGAGATGACGAGCTGCGCGGCACCAGCCCCGATCGGGCTGATCGATACGGCCATCAACGAGAGACACTCTTCTCTGGCGGATGCCGGGATCAACGTGATCCGGCTTTCGAGCGATAAGGCACCACAATCGGCAGAACAGCACGGAACGGCCGTGGCAGCCCTGCTTGTCGGAGCGGTCGGCAGCCGTGCGCCGGGTCTTGTTCCCACTGCGCAACTGGTGGCCATCGATGCCTTCCAACGCTATCGCAAAGCTGCCGACATTGCGGATGTCTATGATCTGATCAGATCGCTCGACCTGATGGCGGAGCGCGGTATCAGAATAGTCAATATGAGCCTCAGCGGACCGCATAACCTTCTTTTCGAGAAGGCTGTAGGGGCGGCGATCGACAAGGGCACAATCCTGATTGCTGCGGCCGGCAACGAAGGTCCCAAAGCAAAACCGGTTTATCCGGCCGCCTATGCGGACGTCATTGCTGTGACTGCCGTCGACCGGCAGATGAAACCCTATCGTCGCGCGGTGCGGGGCGACCATATCGACATTGCCGCTCCGGGGGTAGGCGTCTGGACGGCGGCCTCCATTTCCGGCGGCCGACAAAAGAGCGGCACATCCTTTGCAGCCCCCTTCGTTACCGCCGCTGCATCTCTCATGCTTGGCGCCAACCCACAGATGCTCCCGAAAGAGGTTGCGGAAGAAATGACCCAGATGGCGAGCGACATGGGCGAACCGGGCAAAGATGCGGTGTTTGGCTGGGGACTGCTCAACATCAGGGCACTCTGCCAAAGCTGAAGACCGAAATCCGGAGGCGTGGCTGCGCACAATACGGGCGCAGCCTGTTTGGTCGTTTACGGATGAGGCAACAGCCGAGGCCGTCGTCAAACTGCTCTGACATGGAGCGACTATAGGTCTTCTTGAAGGGTCTGCCAGGCCCCGGATCCCCAACAAATCCATCGATATGCTCATCGATCAGCGTAGCTGGCGTTTAGCCACCGTGGCGTGCTCTCGGTCGGCTGGATGGCGTGAAGATCTCCCGCGAATGCGATTGAAGCTATGATCGAAAGAAGATCAAGCATTCACACGCCTGTTACATTCGGCCGTAATTGGACACGCGCACTGAAACCACACGGAAGATCCAATGCCCAGCTTCTTCGCTTCTATCGGCATCATGTCGGGCTTGCTTGCGGCAACGTCCGCTTAAGCGGCCGAGTCACCCTCGAGTTCTGGCACCACCAGACGCCAAACCGCGACGTCGTGGTCGAAATGATCAATGACTTCGAAAAGGCAGACCCTGACATCGGCGTGCGTGAGCATTTCAAGGACGGGACGACCATGGTTTCCGAAATCCATGCCGTCCTTTTGGCCAATCACGGACCTGTTGTTGCAGGCGCGGATCTGAGCGACGCGGTTTATGCCATCGAAGAGCTGGAGGAGACGGCCAAGCTCTCCCCATGCTGCAAGGCCAACAAAGCCGGCCGCTCAGCTGCGATGAGACGACGGAACTGGAAACTCGCTTCCCGCGGCGTGTGTGACATTCGGCGGGCAAGCCCACGATTTTGATGGGGCTCCGACCACAGGATCGATTGCTGCAACCGCGATGACACTTTCAGATAACTCGCAGAGACAATTTGAAGCGCAGCGCGTGCCTGTGCTCAGCCACGCCATGGATGCGCGAGGACAACGCCAGGTCTCTGGAAATCCTGAAAGTCGGGTGTCACGAACACCGGCCCGCGCGCAATCCCCGTGGGGCGATTTTAGCGAAGAATTTCGGAAGGAAAATTTCCCCTCTCCCGGGAAGTCCTAGTGACGTAAAGACTTATCGGGAGAGGGGAATGGTACGGTTGAGTGGGGTCGAACCACCGACCTCAGGTGCCACAAACCTGCGCTCTAACCAACTGAGCTACAACCGCATAGATCGCCGAAGCGATGTTGACCGGTCACATACGGCCATCGAATGAAGATTGCAAGTCCTTTCAATCGGACAAATTCGATCCTGACGATCAAGTCTGCCCAGAGCATGTGGACAAGACATCCCGAGAACAGGTGATCAGGATGGCTTGAAAGCATCCATGGCCTTTTCGGCGGCCTGTCTGCCGGGCATTGCGACTTCGTCAGCCATCTTCTGCGCGGCCTCCTGCATCGTCTTTGCCTGTTCTACCGTAAATTCGGCCTGTTTGCGAACGAAAGCCGCCTGAAGTTCGAGCACTTCCGAAAACGACTTGGCTCCCATGAGCCTTTCCATATGAGAAAACGACATTTCCGTATTGGCGCGCAGCGCGTCAATCGCCTTCAGGCCGAATTCCATCGTGCCTGTCTGGGCAGAATGTATTGTGGATTCAACCGTGCGGGAGGCTTCCTCCGCGGCCGTTTTCATCTTACCGTAGGCGTCACGGGAATGGGTCGTGCCTTGTTCTGCAAATTCGCGCCAGCTTTGCGTCAGCTTTGCCGGATCGAATGCCGAAAACGAGAAGATATCGTCAGTATAAGCCACAACCTTTTCCTCCAAAAAGATCCGGTCCGGCGAAAAAACAGGCAATGCCGAACCTGTTCTGCCGTAAATATATAGCCGATGCCATTGTGCATTGCAATATTTGCGGCGCAGCACAACCGACCGACGTTAACCCTGTTTGCGCGTTCCTTCTCTCCTCTGTGGACCCTGCAAGGGGGTGGGGATATTAACAAGAGGTTAATTCCATGGCCTTATAGGCCGACCCGTAATTTTACAGGCTTGCCCATGTCGGACGTGCAATACCCATTCATCGACGTCGCCGTACACGACCGTGTCAGCGAGGCCTTTGCCGCGGGTATGGCGGTTGTTCTGTTCTCGGCGGATCTGCGATCCGTCTCCTGGGCAAATGGCCGGGGTGCGGCGCTTTTCGGTTTCGGTTCGATCTATGATTTTCTCGACCAGGGACTGGACCGTGGCGAATTGATGTTCCGCCAGGTAGAGCCGATCGCCCGTTCGCTACACTCCATCGGCGACCGCCGTACGTTTACCATTCGCATCGCTTCCGGCTTCCTTCGCGTGGCGGTGCAGGCTCGCTGCGAAATGATCCGGGTGCAGAACAAGCCGTGCATCCTCTTGTCCGTGCCGGTCGATAACCAGAACCTGTCACTGAGGGACTGTGCGGCGCGCCTGATCGAAGGGTTCGACGATCCCGAAACGCATATGGCCGTGCTCGATGCCGAGGGCAACATCCTTGCCGCATCCGGCCAGTTTTCGGCGCTCAGCATCTCCATCCAGACGACTCGAATGCTGGTATCGATGGTCGGCAACGATCGTCACCGGCTGATCAAGCGCCCGATCGCCACCTCGGGCGGATATCTGCCCGCTGCAATCGGTCAGGTTTCGGAAGAGCCGGCGCTCAATCTGCTGTTCGTCGTTGGAGCCGCCAAGACGCAGAGCGCAATCATTCCTGCTGTGCAGGGAACCGAGGAAGCAGACACATCGGAGGCAGACATCGACAGGACGGATGTCGTTGACGTGCCGGATTATGACGATGCCCTGAGCGCCGTGGCAGCGATTGAGGAAAATCCCGATCTCGAGGAGGAGATCTCGCTCGAAGACGCGGCCGAAATGGATGCTGCGGATCTTATTGCCACCGACCAAACCGCATCGGAGGCAACGTCTTCGTTGGAGATTGAAACCGAGGCTGAAGAGACGGAAGTGCCGGCGGCCGCGGATATCGACGCACCCTCGGTCTCGCTGGCCGATGACGAGATTGCCGACGATGACGCTGTGGTCGAGGAAACGGCTCTGCCTTTCTTCGAAGATGCCGAAGTGACCGAGAGCGAGCTTGCAGAGGTTTCCGTCAAGGAGCCATCCGAGGAAAACGCGACGCTGTGGGACGTTGCCGAAGAGAATGACACCGAGACCGATATGCAGGAGATTTCTGCCGATCAGGACAGGTATTTTGTCGACGAGCGTAACGACGAGACCGTCGAGGACGATGTCGCGGTTGAGGACGGTGATAACCAGGTTTCCTCCGCAGAGATTGCCACCGCCGTAGAGACGGGCGAGCCGGCTAGTGTGGTCGCGTTGCCAGACGGCGAAACCGACTTGGCACCGGACCTGAAGCCGGAACCTGTTGTCGCGCCCGTGCGGCGGTCGGGCACTGTCCGCTTCGTCTGGAAGATCGATGAAAACGGCCGATTCAGCGAGGTTTCCAAGGAGTTCGCCGAGGCTGTCGGACCGCATGCGGCCGACATTTCCGGCATGGCCTTTGCCGATCTTGCCGCTCTGTTCAATCTGGACCCGGAAGGCAAGATCGCCGAGCTGCTCAGCCGCCGCGACACATGGTCGGGCAAGACGATCTGGTGGCCGGTAGAAGGCACGTCGAAGATCGTGCCGGTCGATCTGGCTGCACTTCCAACCTATACACGCTCGCGCGAATTCGACGGTTTTCGCGGGTTCGGCATCGTGCGGATGGGCGATGCCGCGGAAGACCCGCATGCCGCCGGCCTTTCGTTCGGCGCGGCGCAAGAGGATTTTATCGCCGAACCTGTCATTATCGAGCAGGACAATCCGCCGGCTGACGACGACACAACTCTATCAGAGAACGTGGCGCTACTGCCGGAAGACAATGAAACTGCCGAGACCGCCGACGAGATAACGGACGAGATTTGGCAGACAGATGCCGAAGCGATCGATGAGAATGTCGGCGATGAAGGCGCGGGCGATGAGCCGGTTGATGAATTGGCCGCGGAGACTGATTCTGTTGCTCCTGTCGTTGATGGCGACGATCGGAGCGAAGAAATCTCCGATGATGAGGCCAAGCTTGCAGAGACTGAAAACCAGCAGAACGCCGCTGACTGGCCGGAAGGCGAGCCCCCTGCCCTGACGCTGGCCGACACTCCCGGCAGGAGACATTCCGACAAGGTTGTCCAGCTCGAGGAGCGGCGCTCGCGCCTCAGCGCCGGTGAGCAGGCGAATTTTCAGGAAATTGCAAGGCGGCTGGATCGGTTCGTGAAATGGACGGATCGCTCGAAGGCAGAAACCGACGAAGTTGCCGGTGATGAAGACGCCATCGTGGACGCGGCAGCCTCCACTGCATCGGAAGACGATATCCGTTCTCGCGAGACGGAATTCGACGGGAATGAAGACCTCATCCCCGAGACGGATGAGGTGGTTGAGCCCTCGATGTCGAGTGACGAAGAGGAGCCGCAGACACTCGACGGGGAGCAGCCGGAAGAGTTGCAGGCCTCCCAAGAGGGCGATGAGCCTGAGGCAGCCCATTCGGTAGAGGCTTCGGATGATACCGTCGTTTCGCTGTTTGATGAAAAAGCGGCGGAAACATCCGATGAGGTCTTCGAGGACGAGGCTGAAGACGAAACTCATGAGCCGGTCGATGCCGCAGCGCTTGCCGCGATGCTGCCCGGCCGGGATCGTACCGGGCTTTCCGAAGAGATCGTCGACCAGATGCCGGTCGCATTGCTGGTGCATGCCGGCGACACGCTGATCCATGCGAATGGCGAATTCCTGAAGCTGACGGGCTATTCCTCGCTTGAAGCGCTTGGCGATGTCGGCGGGCTGGATGCGCTTTTGCAGCGGCAGGAACTGGAAGACAAGACGACGCATGCCGGCGGCATGGTAGTGGTGCGCGCCGACGACGTGATCGTGCCCGTCACGGCACGGCTGCAGTCGATCCGCTTCAATGACACATCGGCTCTTATGCTGGCGCTGATGCCGGTTGCCGCCGAGGTGGAACCGCCAGAGAGCACAACGGCCGAAGTGCTGCCGCTTCGCCCGATCCGCAGCGCCGACCAGCTGGCCAAGCTGCAGGTCGAAGTGGAGGAGTTGCGCGCCATTCTGGAGACGGCCACGGATGGCGTCGTCATCATCGGCTCGGACAGGGAAGTACGGTCGATGAACCGGGCGGCGAGCGCGCTGTTCAATTTCGATGGCGAGGATATCAACGGCAAGCCTTTCGTCACGCTGTTTGCGCATGAAAGCCAGCGGGCAATCCTCGACTATCTTTCCGGGCTTTCGGGTTATGGCGTGGCAAGCGTGCTGAATGACGGACGCGAAGTGATCGGCCGCGAGGCATCGGGCGGTTTCCTTCCGCTGTTCATGACGATCGGCCGGCTGACCTCGTCCAACGGCTATTGCGCCGTCATCCGCGACATTACCCAGTGGAAGCGGACGGAAGACGAACTGAGAACAGCGAAACGCGCGGCCGAAACCGCCAATGCGCACAAGAGCGAGTTCCTGGCGCATGTGAGCCATGAGATCCGCACGCCGCTCAATGCCATTATCGGCTTTGCCGACATGATGGCATCGGAGCGGCTCGGACCGGTCGGCCATCCCCGCTATATCGAATATTCGAACGATATCGGCCGCTCGGGCCGGCATGTTCTGGATATCGTCAACGACCTGCTCGACATTTCCAAGATCGAGGCCGGTGAGCTGGATCTCGATTTCATCGCGGTGGGCTTGAACGAAACGGTATCCGAGGCGGTGTCGCTGGTGCAGCCGCAGGCAAACGGCCAGCGGGTGATCATCCGCACGGCGCTGTCGCAATCCGTGCCGCAGGTGGTGGCCGATCTTCGCTCGATCAAGCAGATCGTGCTCAACATTCTTTCCAACGCGATCCGGTTTACGCCGTCGGGCGGGCAGATTGTCGTTTCCACCGCCTATGAGGCGAATGGCAGCGTGGTGTTGAGAATCCGCGATACCGGCATCGGCATGACGCGCCCAGAGCTGGAACTGGCGATGAAGCCGTTCCGGCAGGTGGCAGGCGCATCTCGCAAGCGGGGCGACGGAACGGGGCTGGGACTGCCGCTGACCAAGGCGATGGTGGATGCCAACCGGGCGAATTTCGCCATCACCTCCGCACCGAACGAGGGAACGCTGGTGGAAATCACCTTCCCTTCACAGCGGGTACTGGCGAGCTAAAACAATTCCGGCAAAAGCGGGCGCCGGTTTTGCTGCTGGAATTGGGTTGAAATGATGAGCAGGAGGCTGTTGCCAGCCTCGGCTTGCGCGCCTCAGCTTCCGGGTGCCAACGAAAACCTCACTCGCAAAATACGACACAAACTCATATATTCGCGGTATGCGTGTAGGTGTCTTTAAAAAAGGGGCAGCCATGGCTGCCCTTGAGTGATTGTGCTGTTCAACGACGATAGGAGCGCAAAAGACGTCGCGCCTCAAAATCTCATCGTGTGTCAGCTTTATAGACCCAAACGAGACAGTTTGCGCCAGAATTGAGGAACGTCACTCAACAAGACCTTAAATCTGTCCCGATCCGGATCATCGGATTGTATTGCTGCGCCGCAGCAAGATCATGTATCGGACGCTGCGAGTTATCGGCAAGGTTTCGGCTAATCGGGATTGGGGAACATCTCCAGCGCTTCGAGCCGGCGGCTTTCGATTGCTTTAGCCAACTCAAACTGACGACCGGTCCACGCCCGGCCGAGATGCACAACTTGTTGCATGGAAACGACATACATCGCGTTGGCGCGCCAGCAGCCGAATTGCGCCCTGCCGCCGTTTCCTATATGCGCCTTGCATGTTCACAAAAGCCGTTCAGACATTCCGCAGGCATGCCCGCCGGCCAGTCGGTCGCACGGTGCTGATCGCGCTTGCGATGGTCATCGCGGTAGCCGTTGTTTTCAGGGTTGTCACGCCGTTCCTGATTTCCACCAATGTCGTGCGGGAAAGCATCGAGCAATCCGTCGAACAATGGACCGGCCATAATGCGACGATCGGCGGCGTTTCCACGATCAGGTTCTGGCCGGAGCCGGAAGTTACGCTCACCGACATTACCATTCACAGCGACGCCCAAGGTGAGCACAAGACACTCGCGACGATCAGTGAGTTGTCCGCGTCCTTCGACCTGATGGAAGCCTTGCTCGGTCAGCCGGTCTTCGAGGATTTCCGTCTTACAGAACCGCATGTGTTCATGAGCCGCGACAAGGATGGACGGGTGCACTGGGCCAATGGCGGGCGACTTTCCGATGCCATGGCCAAGGCGGCCGCCAATGGCGATCGGCAGAGGCTCGATCAGGCGCTCGACGCGCCAATCGGAGAGGTGCAGGTCCAGAACGGTGTCGTTGAGATCACCGGAGAGACGGACGGAGGCACCGTCCGTTTCGAGGCGATCAACGGCGTGATGGACTGGCCTCAGCTTTCCGACACGGCGACGATCCGGGGCGAGGCAGTTGTCCGCGGCAAGAAGATCGGCGTCGATATTCGCAGCACCCAGCCGTTGCTTCTGCTTGATGGCAGGAGCGGCGATTTTGAAGGCACGGTCAGCGCTGATATCGGATTTGCCAAGTTCGACGGTCTGGCGAGCCTTACGCCCAAAGGCTATTATTCCGGCAATGCCGAACTGCGCGCGTCGGACATGCCCGCTGCATTGCGCTGGTTCGGGGCCGATCCTCGGCTTGTCGACGGGCTGCAATCGGCGTCCGTTTCAGCCCGGCTGATTGCCGACCGCCAGGAACTGCGGTTCGAGGAGCTTTCGCTCGGATTGAACAACGAACATGCAAGCGGCCTGCTGGAGCTTGATACACCTGTTCCCGGCCCCTCCAAGCTCTCAGGCACGCTGGCCTTCGACCATATCGATCTTCGCCGCCTGCTGATCGCGCTTGAGCCGGCGATCAGCAGGGATCAACACGCCCTGCCCTCGCTGGTGAGCAATCTGGATCTCGACATCAGACTGTCTTCACAGGTCGCGTCACTGGGCGGCCTGCAGCTTTACGACGTCGCTCTGGGGCTGATGAGTTCGGCCCAGCAGTTCCGCCTCGACATTCTGGACAGCGACCTGCAGCCGGGACGCATGACGGGCCGGATCAGCACGCTCAAGGCAAGTACCGGCACACAAAATGACGTACAGAACGTTGCCTTTCGCGCAGCCATCCGCGGCGTCGATTTCGCCGCGATTGCACAACAACTGCAGCTCAAAGGCCCGATACCGGCAGCGCAGGGTTCGCTGGACCTCCTGATTGATGTGCCGCGCCCCATCAATCAGGACGCCTGGAATGCAGCGGTCGGCACGATCAACTTCCAGACGGGATCCGGAAAGCTGAATGGCATAGACATGCAGGCCATTCGCCAACTGGCGACGCAAAAACCCTATTTCACCTTGAGCGATACGGCGACCGGATCGGTCGAGTTCGACAGCATCAAGGCGACCGCCACGATCCGCAACGGGATCGCCGATCTTCAAGATACCGAGATTGCCGGACGCAACGAGACGATCGCGCTGACCGGAGCAGTGCCGCTTGCAAACAGCAGCCTCGCGCTTTCCGCCACAATCACTCCGAAGGACACAAGCCAAAAGCTGAACTTCTTCATCGGCGGAGCGTGGCCTACACCTATCTTCTGGCCGATGAACGTGCCGATAGCCAAACCCGGCGAATAATCAGGACGCTGCGTTGCGGATGGCGAGGTGCTCGTCGCGAATTCGGCGAATTTCAGCTCGTTTGGTGGTGAGCGATGAGGCGATGACACCGATAGTCACGAGGCCGATCAGGATAGTGCAGATGGCGTTGATTTCCGGCGTCACGCCGAGGCGGACCTGCGAATAGATCTTGATCGGCAGCGTGGTGGCGCCCGGGCCGGTGTTGAAGCTGGCAATCACCAGATCATCCAGCGACAGGGTGAAGGCGAGCATCCAGCCGGCGATGACGGCCGGGAAAATCAGCGGCAGGGTGATCTTGAAGAAGGTTTTGACCGGCGGGCAGCCAAGATCGAGTGCCGCTTCCTCAAGGCTGCGGTCGAAGGTCAACAGCCGCGACTGCACGACGATCGCCACATAGCACATGGTGAAGGTCGTATGGGCGATGGTGACGGTCCAGAAGCCGCGATCGACGCCCATGGCGACGAAGAGCAATAGCAGCGACAGGCCGGTGATGACTTCGGGCATGACGAGCGGGGCATAGATCATGCCGGAAAAGGCCATGCGGCCGGGGAAGCGGGCAAATCGCGTGAGCGCGAGGGCCGCCAGCGTGCCCAAGATGGTGCCAAGCGTGGCGCTGAGCACGCCGACGCGGGCTGTCACCCATGCGGCATCCATCAGGCCCTGGTTCGACCACATGGCCGAATACCAATGCAGCGAGAACCCGCCCCAGACCGTGACGAGGCGCGAGGCGTTGAAGGAATAAACGACCAGGATGATGATCGGAATGTAGAGAAACGCAAAACCGAGGGTCAGGACGGTAGTGTCGAAACGGGGAGATCTCATCACACCACCTTCTTCTGCTGGTTCTGGAAGATCATGATCGGCACGACCAGCATGACCAGAAGGATGACGGCAACGGCGGAAGCGAGCGGCCAGTCGCGGTTGCCGAAGAATTCGGTCCAGAGCGTCTTGCCGATCATCAGCGTGTCGGCGCCGCCCAGAAGATCGGGGATGACGAATTCGCCGGTGATCGGGATGAAGCAGATCATCGAGCCGGCGATGACGCCCGGAAGCGACAGCGGGAAAGTGATCTTCCAGAAGGCTTTCCAGGGCGGGCAGCCGAGATCGCTTGCTGCTTCCAGAAGCGTATTGTCCATCTTCTCCAGCGCGGCATAAAGCGGCAGAACCATGAAAGGCAGATAGGAATAGACGATGCCGATGAAGACGGCATAGTCGGTGCGGAAGATCTGCACCTGCTCGCCCTCACCCATCAGACCGATCGTCTGCAGCGCCAGCGTCAGCAGGCCATCGGGCTTCAGGATGCCGATCCAGGCGTAGACGCGGATGAGGAAGGACGTCCAGAAAGGCAGGATGACCAGCATGACCAGCGTCGGGCGGATCGAGGTCGGGGCGCGGGCCATGGCGAGCGCCATCGGGTAGCCGATCAAGAGCAGAAGGATGGTCGAGATCGCCGCGATCCTGAGCGACGACAGATAGGACATGATGTAGAGCGGATCATCCGTCAGGAAGATGTAGTTCTCGAAATCCAGTTCGGAGAAGAATTCGCCGATCGAACCGAAGCCATCGAAGGTCGGCAGATAGGGCGGCATGGCGATTGCCGTATCCGACAGCGAGATCTTGAAGATGATCAGGAACGGCGCGACGAAGAACAGGATCAGCCAGATATAGGGCACCGCGACCACAAGCCAGCGGGTCCAGGAATGACCGCCGGTACCCTTGGCGGAATGGGGGGCAGGATTGGTTTCAGCGACAGTTGCCATATTCGCTCTCCCCTTCCCTATCGTGTCAGAACGAGGCCGGCATCGCGCGGCCAGGTGAGCCAGACCTTGTCTTCGAACGTGATCGGCCGGTCGACGAGGCGCGAGACATTTGCCTGCGCTGCGCGCATGAAGCGGCCATCTTCGGAGCGGACGATGAAGAGCGAGAAATCGCCGAGATAACCGATATCCCAGACCTCGCCGTAAAACGCATTGACCGACGGATCGGCCGGGGCATCCGGCGAGATGCGGACCTTTTCCGGGCGGATGGCGAAGGCGACATGATCGCCCTTCACGGCCTGACATTCCTGATCGACGGTGATGGAAAGACCTTCGGTTTCGATCTTGACCGCGCCCGGTGCGCCGAGCGCGCTTGCCGTATCGGCAACCTTGCCTTCGATGATGTTGATGTCACCGATGAAATCCGCGACGTAACGGCTGTTCGGCGCCTCGTAGATCTCGGCCGGTGTCGCCACCTGCATGATGACGCCCTTGTCCATGACGGCGATACGGTCGGAGACGGTCATCGCCTCTTCCTGGTCGTGGGTGACGATGAGGAAGGTCATGCCCAGCGTCTGCTGCAGATCCATCAGTTCGAACTGGGTTTCCTCGCGCAGCTTCTTGTCGAGCGCGCCGAGCGGTTCGTCGAGGAGGAGAACTTTGGGGCGCTTGGCAAGCGAACGGGCGAGAGCAACGCGCTGGCGCTGGCCGCCGGACAACTGGTTCGGCTTGCGCTTGGCGAACTGTTCCAGCTTGACGAGTTTCAGCATTTCCTGAACCCGGGCGGTAATTTCGCCCTTCGGCATGTTGTCCTGTTCCAGACCGAAGGCGATGTTCTTTTCCACCGACATATGCGGGAAAAGCGCATAGGACTGGAACATCATGTTTGTCGGGCGGCGATAGGGCGGCACGCCGCTGATATCCTGCCCCTGCAGCAGGATGCGGCCTTCGGTCGGCTCTTCGAAACCGGCGAGCATGCGCATCAGCGTGGTCTTGCCGCAGCCGGAAGGACCGAGCAGCGAGAAGAATTCGCGCTCGTAGATATCGAGGGTGAGATTATCGACGGCGACGAAATCGCCGAAGCGTTTGGTGATGTTCTCGAAGCGGATGAAGGGGACCGCATTCGGATCGGTCCAGGGAGAGAATTTGCGTTTAACCGGTCCGAGAGATTTCGCCATACGTGATACCTTGCCCCAGATTATCCCTAAAATGAAAAGGGCGGGTCGAAGCCCGCCCTTCAAATATCAGCCTCAGCTGCCGGTCTTGACCTGTGTCCAGACCCGGTTCAGCACGCGCTGTTCGCGCGGACCATAAGGCGAGATTGTGAAGAGCTTATTCACGACCTCTTCCGGCGGGTAAACGGACGGGTTGTCCAGAACTTCCTTGTCGATGAACTGCTGCGAGGCAAGATTGCCATTGGCATACTGGACGTAGTTGGAGGCCTTGGCGATGACTTCCGGCTTCATCAGGTAGTTGATGAAGGCATGGGCTTCGTCGACATTCTTCGCATCCGCGGGGATGGCGAGGTTGTCGAACCACATATAAGTGCCTTCCTTGGGGATGACGAACTCGACGTTGACGCCATTGCCGGCCTCTTCGGCACGCGACTTGGCCTGCAGCACGTCGCCCGACCAGCCGATGGTGATGCAGCTGTCGCCATTGGCGAGTTCATCGATATAGGCCGATGCGTTGAACGTCTTCACGAAGGGACGGATCTTCTTGTAGACCTCGCCACCGGCTTCCAGATCGGCGCTTTCCTTGCTGTCCGGGTCCTTGCCGATATAGTTCATGGCAATGGCGAAGGTTTCATCAGAGGCATCGAGGATGTTGATGCCGCAGGACTTCAGCTTTTCAGCGTTTTCCGGCTTGAAGAGAATATCCCAGCTATCGACCGGCACATCACCGAGGGCTGCCTTCACCTTGTCGACATTGTAGCCGATGCCGGTTGTGCCCCACATGTAGTTGATGGCGTATTCGTTGCCGGGGTCGTACTTGGCAAGACGCTCTGAGACAAGCGGCCAGAGATTGGTCATGTTCGGCAGCTTCGACTTGTCGAGCTTCTGGAACACGCCGGCCTGGATCTGGCGGGCGAGGAAGGGCGCAGTCGGGACAACGACATCATAACCGGAACCGCCGGCAAGCAACTTGGTCTCGACGAGGTCGTTGCTGTCAAAGACGTCGTAGACGACCTTGATGCCGGTTTCCTTGGTGAAATCTGCGAGAATGCTCTCGTCGATATAGTCCGACCAGTTGTAGACGTGGACGACCTTTTCCTGCGCGAAAGCGGAGGAACCGAGGGCGGTCGCGGCAAGTGCGACTGCCATGCCAAGAAGATGGTTTCTCATGATTTCTCCTGTTTCTTTTTTTCTCTGCGCCCCACAGAGCACAGCAATTCCCTCTGTATTTTGAAGTCAGAGTAGAAAGGATTTTTCCGAGCCACAAGTGGGAATGTGCGCTGCGGAATAACTTGCCCCCAAGGGTTATTGTGCAATCTGTCCAAGAACCTACTGAAAGTCAAAGGCGCTGAGGCCCGTCACCATTTCGTCAAGCCCGAGCGGACGGGTGATCGGCGGCTCGGCGCGGGAGAGACAGGCCTTGCGTTCGCAGATGCGGCAGGCGGGTCCGGCGGCGACGGCGAACCTTGCTTCAGGCAGAGCTGCGGCATAGGCGATATCTCCCGAAAACCTGACATCACAGCCGATGAGGATCGCGGTACGGCGAATGCGCTCGCCGAAATCGGCCTGCGGGCCTTCCAGCGTTCGCGACACGGTGAGAAAGACATCCCCTTCCGGCAGTTCGACACGATCGACCAGAATGCGACCCGGTTCAGCGAAGGCGGAATGGATGCCGAGCTTGGGACAGTGACCACCAAAACGGGATTGCGGAAAGCCTTGCGCGCCTGCACGGCGCACGACATTGCCGGCGTGATCCATCTCCATGAGAAAAAACGGAATGCCCGCGGCTTCCGGCCGACAAAGCGAGGTCAGGCGGGAGGCCGCCTGTTCGAAAGAAACATCGAAACGCGAGCGCAGGATATCGATATCGTAACGGGCGCGGGATGCGGCCGCGAGAAATGCGCCATAGGGCATGAGCAGCGCATGGGCGGCGTAACGGGCAAGCTCGAACCGGGCGATGCGGCGGGCTTCGGCCGTCTGCAGGGCGAGATCATCCAGTTCGGCATCGATTTCGGCGGTCATCGAAAGAAGTGCCACTTCCATGGCGAGTTCGCGGTTGCGGTCGAAGGGCGAAAGCCGTTCCGAGAGGAAGAGGCGCATGCTGTGGCGATCGTAGCGGCGGCGCAGGTCCGGCATGACATGGGTGGGAAGCGTGCGCACCGTGATGCCGCGTTCGGTCTTCAACCATCCGCGCAAGGCCGATGGGGTATCGTCGCCGGATGCAAATGTCTTGGCCAGTGCTTCGGCGGCATCCTCGATGCGGGCGAAAAAGTTCGGGCGACGCTCCAGAGACTGACGCACCTCGTCGATCGGCATGCGACTGCCCGTTGCCGCCATTTCAAGGCCTTCGCTGGCAAGCAGGGTTGCGAGGTCGGACAGGCGGGCGGCCTGTTCGCGATAGGCACGGTAGAGTTTTACGGCGGCGAGTGCTGCATTGGGGGCCGCTTCCGCGACTTCAACGATCTCCTGATCGCCGGGGATTTCGCCAGCCAGAAGCGGATCAGCGAAGACCTCGCGCAGTTGCGCGGCAAGCCCGCCGCCTTCCCCCTGCAGCGCATCGAGATCGACCTTGTAGGTGGAGGCGAGTTTCAACAGCAACTGCACGGTCAGGGGCCGCTGGTTGCGCTCTATGAGATTCAGATAGGAGGGCGAGATTTCCAACGCGCCCGCCATTGCCGTCTGGGTGAGGCCCAGCCCCTGACGGACACGGCGGACACGCCCTCCCGCAAATACCTTACGCTCCACTCAAGACCTCCTCCTGCCAAAGTTTTACGCAGTCGTTATTTTACAAATTTTACAAAATCACCTTCGCGTTTGTGTAAGTCGTGACATCGTAACTTCTTTTATATCATACACTTATAGAATTAACATTCGTCATTCTGTAAATCTTTCACATGGACTTTCGGCCAGATCCAGAAGTTCAAATCTTGTGGGAGAGAGACAGATGACGGATTTTTACAAGCTCGTTGCCAATGCGCCTGAAGGCCGGTTCGACGGGATCACCCGCCCCTATTCGGCCGAGGACGTGCAGCGGCTGCGCGGCTCGATCGAGATCCGCTATTCGCTGGCGGAAAAGGGTGCGAACCGGCTGTGGGAACTGTTGAGAAGCGAGGATTTCGTCAACGCGCTCGGCGCCATGACCGGCAACCAAGCGATGCAGCAGGTGCGCGCGGGCCTGAAGGCCATCTATCTTTCCGGCTGGCAGGTGGCGGCGGATAGCAATACCGCATCCTCCATGTATCCCGACCAGTCGCTTTATCCGGCCAATGCTGCGCCTGAACTTGCTCGCCGGATCAACCGGACACTGCAGCGTGCCGACCAGATCGAGACGTCCGAAGGCAAGGGACTTTCGGTCGAGACATGGTTTGCGCCGATCGTTGCCGATGCGGAGGCAGGCTTCGGCGGGCCGCTCAACGCTTTCGAGATCATGAAGGCGTTTATCGAAGCGGGTGCTGCGGGCGTTCATTTCGAGGATCAGCTGGCGTCCGAAAAGAAATGCGGCCATCTGGGCGGCAAGGTGCTTATCCCGACCGCGGCGCATATTCGTAACCTGACGGCAGCGCGACTTGCAGCCGATGTCATGGGCGTGCCGACGCTGGTGATTGCCCGTACGGATGCGGAAGCGGCAAAGCTGCTCACGTCCGATATCGACGAGCGCGACCGGCCATTTGTTGACTATGATGCAGGTCGGACTGCGGAAGGCTTCTATCGGGTGAAGAACGGGCTTGAGCCGTGTATTGCCCGCGCTGTCGCCTATGCACCGCATTGCGATCTCATCTGGTGCGAAACGTCGAAGCCGGATCTGGAGCAGGCGCGCAAATTTGCCGAGGGCGTGCATCGGGACCATCCGGGCAAGATGCTGGCCTATAATTGCTCGCCGTCGTTCAACTGGAAAAAGAACCTCGACGACGCAACGATCGCAAAGTTCCAGCGGGAACTGGGGGCGATGGGCTACAAGTTCCAGTTCATCACGCTGGCCGGTTTCCACCAGCTGAATTTCGGCATGTTCGAGCTGGCCCGCGGCTACAGGGACCGGCAGATGGCCGCCTATTCGGAGCTGCAGGAAGCGGAATTCGCCTCCGAGATCAACGGATATACGGCGACCAAGCACCAGCGCGAAGTCGGCACCGGCTATTTCGATGCCGTGTCGATGGCGATCACCGGCGGACTGTCATCGACGACCGCGATGGGAGAATCCACCGAGCATGCGCAGTTCCGGCCGGCGGCGGAGTGAGCCGCAAAGTCCCCTCCCCACTACGCCTGGGTTGAGACACCGGTCTCAACCCGTCCTTACGGGCTCCCACAAGGGGGAGGGCTTAACCCAGCCTCACGGCCAGTGCTCGAAGGTGAAATGGGCGGCTGCCGCGAATTTTCTCCCCCCTTGTGGGGGAGATGGCCGGCAGGCCAGAGGGGGACTTCTCATTCCGTGAACATGTAAGCGAACGAAATATAAAGACCGCAAAACCAACGAAAGGAGACCCCAAATGACGATCCAGACACCCATCAAGACCCATGTCAAGGAACGGGCGGAGGAGCAGGCAAGCGCCATGACCGCCGACCAGCAGGCTGCGATCCGCTCGCTGGCCAACGATCTGCACCGGTTGAACCATGCCGTTATGAAGGCGGTCGAAGCAGGCGTATCGGTCGAGCTGATCCGCTCGGCGCGGCATCATGGCGGTGACGGCCACTGGGGCGACCTGATGGTTCCCGTCGTCATGACCAACCGGCTGCAATAGCACCGGGGAAATTGTCGGGGCGAAGACCGCGCCGTCCTGCAATTTGTCGCAAATCCGGCAGCCAGGCTTTTGAACTCGTGCTGGAATTGCCTCAAACACCGGCCTGACAAGAGCCGGGCCAATGGAGCCCTTGGGGAGCCTTCGGGAGCCCCTAGGCCACCCATACCTTTTCATCTCCCTGCCACGAGAAAGGGCGGCCTGAAGCCGCCCTTTCTCACATCTGATTGCTCGTCTTTCGAAGGCGCCGGTCAGGCGGCCTTGTTGTAGCGTTGCGCCACAGACGCGGCTTCGGCATCGATGCGGAACTGCTGCAGCAGGCCGAAGAGCGCTTCGGTCTCGTCGGCCAAACGACGGCTGGCATCGCTGGTTTCGGCCACCATGGCACCGTTCTGCTGGGTCATCTGGTCCATCTGATTGACGGACTGGTTGATGTTGGACAGCGCTGCCGACTGGTCGCGGCTGGCGGTGGCAATAGTTTCCACATGCTGGCTGATGACGACGATCTCGCTGCTGATCGTGGCCAGAACCTCGCCGGCCTGCTGGACGAGCGAGACACCGGAATCAACCTCCTGGGTCGACTGGTTGACCAATCCCTTGATTTCCTTGGCGGCATCGGCGGAGCGCTGCGCCAGTTCACGCACCTCCTGCGCAACGACCGCAAACCCCTTGCCGGCTTCGCCCGCGCGCGCGGCTTCGATACCGGCATTCAGAGCGAGAAGGTTGGTCTGGAAGGCTATATCGTCAATCACCTCGATGATCAGTTCTATCTTCTGCGACGCGTCCTCGATGCGCCCCATGGCCTCGACGGCATTCTTGACGACGGTGCCGGAATTGTCGGCATTCTTCTTCGTGTGGCCGACGGCCTCGTTCGCTTCGCGGGCGCGGTCGGCCGATGACCGTACCGTTGCCGTGATTTCCTCAACGGCTGCGGCAGTCTCTTCCAGCGAGGCGGCCTGGCTTTCGGTCCGACGCGACAGGTCTGCCGACGAATGGCTGAGCTCGGCGCTGCTGCGCTGGATCGCCATCGTGCTCTGGCGAATATGCGAGAGCGTGTCGCGCAGCTTAAGGATCGAACCGTTGAAATCGGTGCGCAGCGGTTCGAGCTTGCCGGAGAAGGGCTGGTCGATGGTGACCGAGAGATCACCCTGGGAAAGGCGCGACAGGGCCGTGCCAAGTGCGGCCACGGCCTGATCGATCTGGCCATCGACCATGCGCTTGTCGCTGTCGTTGCGTTCACGCTCGGCTTCAGCCTCGGCGCGTTCCATGGCGCTCTGGTGCTCGATGCGCAGTTTTTCGAGCGCGTTGTCGCGGAAGACCTGCAGGGCGCGGGCAATGTTGCCGAACTCGTCGCCCCGTGCGGTGTAGGGAATGTCGGACTTGTTGTCGCCATCGGCAATTGCACGCACGGAGCCGGTCAGCACGCCGAGCGGGCGAACAAGCGCGCGAATGACGAAGTAGCTGGCAACGGCAATGAAAAGCAGCGCGAGCAGCGAGGAGATCATCAGTGCCGTGCCGGCAGAAGCGATATGGGCAAAGTAGACTTCCATCGGGATACCGATGAAGAGTACGCCGCTGACGGCACCGGATGCGTTCATGACAGGGTAATAGGCAGTCATGAAATCACGGCCGAAGAGAACGGCGGGGCCGTAATAGGCCTCACCCTTGGCGAGTGCTGCCTGTGCCGGATGATTGGCAACAAGCTTAGTACCTACGGCGCGCTCGCCCTTCTCGTTCTTCACGTTGGTGGAAATGCGGACATAGTCGCTGCCCTGCTTTTCGAACACTGTCGCGACGCCGCCGATGGAACCGGCGGTACGATCGACGAGATCATGGCCCTGCAGCGCCCCCTCGCCTGCGGTGACCTTCGACAGCTTGCCTTCGGCCAGCGTCGTCTTTGCACCGGCGAGGCTCGTCTCATAGATCAACGCCATCGTCCTTACGGACTTGTGCGTGTCCTCAACTGCCGTTTCCATAATGTCCTTACGAAACGTGTTGTAGGCGAGGCCGGAAACGGCAGAGACTGCAACTACGATGAGAAAGAGGCAGAGGAATACAATTTTAGTAACGACCGAAGAAGGCGCGATCTTTTTCATGGCGAACCCTTATGGGAGGAAATTTCCCAGTCTTGATCGCCGAAATAAGTGAAATTTTTGCTAAATTTGACAAAAGCCAGAGTTTAGTTGCGGCGCAACATAAACAACGCGCCTTGGGGCACGCTTGAATCAGACTAATTTAGCGTACCGCCTAAAAGAGAACCGGTACGGCCAGAAGTGCAGCCGTGGTGCCGACGGCAATCATCAGCAGGCTATAGCGAACGAGTTTTGCGCGGTCATCCGCCTTGGCAATTGCGATGGCGCGGGCACGGCGAGCATTCGGCATGGATGGGTACTCCGAGACGATAATCAAACCTATAGTGGCAGCCTATTTGAATTTTGACCACGGAAATAAGCTGGTAATGTGGCAGGATCGATCAGCTATATTAAGAAGTGCTGAACGAAGGCCACACAACCGATCGGCGGTTGCCGATCAGAGGGCCTCGCCGCAGACATGGCCGGATGACCACGCCCATTGGAAATTGTAGCCGCCGAGCCAGCCGGTGACGTCGACGCATTCACCGATGAAGTATAGGCCCGGAACAGACTTTGCCTGCATCGTCTTTGAATCCAGTTCCGAAGTATCGATGCCACCGAGCGTGACTTCTGCCGTGCGATAACCTTCGGAGCCGGCCGGGCGGATACGCCAGTCCTGGATAGAGGCTGCCACCGCTTCGAACACCTTGTCGGAACAGTCGGCAAGCTTCATTGCCGCCGGATGCTTTTCCGCAAAGAACTGCGCCAGCCGCTTGGGCAGGATTTCGGAAAGCGCCGTCTGCACCAGTTGCTTGCCATTTGCCTTTCGGGCGGCCTTCAGGTCATCGGCAATCCTGCGGTCCGGCTCTATGACAAGGGCGATTTCGTCACCTTCTCGCCAATAGGATGAGATCTGCAGGATCGCGGGCCCGCTGAGGCCGCGGTGAGTGAAAAGCAGTGCCTCGCGGAAAGCGGTCTTGCCGTGACGGATTTCGGCAGGCGCGGCGATGCCCGAAAGCGGCGCAAGCTTTTCGAGAAGACCCGGATCGAGCGTCAGGGGCACGAGACCGGGGCGGGTTTCGACGAGCTTAAGGCCGAACTGTTTTGCGATGTCATAGGCGAGACCGGTCGCGCCCATTTTCGGGATCGACTTGCCACCAGTAGCGACGACGACGGAGCGGGCCTCGATCGTCTCGCTGGAGGACGTGCCAATCCGAAAACCATCGGCGGATTTTTCGACCGAGGTGACGCCGCTCTGCAGTTCGAGCTTTGCGCCGGCTTTCTCCATCTCGGAGAGCAGCATGCGGATAATATCCTTGGCGCTGTCATCGCAAAAAAGCTGACCCAACGTCTTTTCGTGGAAGGCGATGCCGTGACGGTTCACCAGATCGATGAAATCCTGCGCCGAATAGCGGGCGAGCGCGGATTTGACGAAATGCGGATTGGAAGAGAGGTAGTTCTTCGGGCTCGCATGAATATTTGTGAAGTTGCAGCGGCCACCGCCGGAGATGCGGATCTTTTCGCCCGGCGCCTTGGCATGGTCGAGAACCAGAACGGAACGGCCACGCGCACCGGCGCGGATGGCGCACATCATGCCGGCCGCGCCTGCGCCCAAAATCACCACATCGAATTTACGGGCCAATCATCACTCCCTCGGGCTGCTTGGTGGTTGCCGCCTTCGCTGTTCGCCATAGTTCACCCAAAGTCAACGCCTCCCCCTCGCCAATTGGCGATCGGTGGCTATGATGGGAACATTCGATCAACCTTACCCGGTGTGTCATGCCAACAAAGAAAGCCAATCCTGCTGCAGCTGAAGTCGGTACGGTCGCAAAGGCCGCCGTCGCCCAACCAACGCTGACCTCGCTTCGCGGCGTGGCGGACTGGCAGGAGGCCGCAGCATGGCTGCGCGCGCGCGGGATCGAGGATATCGAATGCATCACGCCCGACCTTGCCGGCGTGCCGCGCGGCAAGATGATGCCGTCGTCGAAATTCACCTCCAACACATCGCTGGCGCTGCCATCCGCCCTCTACCGGCACACGATTTCCGGCGAGTACCCGGAAGAGACTGAAAGTTTCCGTTACGAGCCGCGCGACAGCGATCTCAAGCTCCTTCCGGATCTCTCCACCCTTTCCGTCGTTCCTTGGGAAACCGACCCGACGGCGCAGGTGATCTGCGATATCGTCAATACCGAAGGGACGGCCGTCGCCTATACGCCGCGCAACGTGCTGAAAAACGTCGTCAGGCTCTACAACGAGCGCGGATGGAAACCGGTGGTGGCACCCGAAATCGAATTCTATCTGGTCGCCAAGAACGATGACCCGGATTATCCGCTGCATCCGCCGAAGGGCCGCTCGGGGCGTGCCATTCTCGGTGGTCAGGGCTATTCGATTGCCGGCATCAACGAATTCGACGAATTGATCGACGACATCTACCACTTCTCCGAAAAGCAGGGACTGGAGATCGATACGCTGATCCATGAAGAAGGACCGGCGCAGCTCGAGATCAACCTTCGCCATGGCGATCCGGTGGAACTGGCCGACCAGGTCTTCATGTTCAAGCGGACGATCCGCGAAGCGGCGCTGAAACACGGCATCTACGCCACCTTCATGGCCAAGCCGATGCAGGGCCAGGCGGGTTCGGCCATGCATATCCATCAGTCGGTCGTCGATATCGACACGGGCAAGAACGTCTTTTCGCAGAAGGACGGCAAGCCGTCGAAAGAGTTCTTCCAGTTCATCGGCGGGATGCAGACCTATATTCCGAAGGCGCTGGTGATGATGGCGCCTTACGTGAATTCCTACCGCCGCCTGACGCCGGACATGGCCGCACCGGTCAACACCGCCTGGGGTTACGACAACCGCACGACGGCTTTCCGCGTGCCGGTGTCGGATCCGGTCGCGCGACGTGTCGAAAACCGGTTGCCGAGTTCGGATGCCAATCCCTATCTCGCCCTTGCCGCTTCGCTCGGCTGCGGATTGCTCGGCATCATGAACAAGATCGACCCGACGCCGCCGACCGACGAATCCGCCAACGAAGGTGCGATCGACCTGCCGCGCGATCTCCTGAAGGCCGTCTCGCTGCTGGAGGAGGAGCCAGCTCTGGCAGAGGTGTTCAGCAAGGAATTCATCGGCATCTATGCCGGCGTCAAGCGCGGCGAGTTCGAGACATTCATGCAGGTGATCAGCCCGTGGGAGCGCGAGTTCCTGCTTCTCAACGTATAAGGTGAGCCGCATGGATACATGGCAGAGCCCGATCGCGCCGGGTCTTTCCTGGTATCAGGCGAGCGTCGAGGAACGCCCCACCTATCCGACGCTCGACGGCTCGCAGACGGTCGACGTGACGATCATCGGAGGTGGTTACACCGGATTGCAGGCGGCCTGCAGTCTTGCGGTCAGCGGCGTTTCGGTGGCGCTGATCGAGGGCGGGCATTTTGGCGATGGCGGCTCAGGCCGCAATGGCGGGCAGCTCGGCACCGGGCAGCGCTGGTGGCCGGAGGATGCCGAGAAGGAGCTTGGCTTTGAGCGCTCCAAACTTCTGTTCGACATGGCAGAAAACGCCAAGCGGCATCTCCACGATTTTGCGACAATGCATGGCATAGACATGGACTACATGCCGGGCCAACTGAACGTGTCACACAAACCGGGACATGACCGCGAGTATCGCGCTAATGCGGAGATCGCCGCAGAACGCTACAATTATCCGCACGTCACTTTCATGGACAAGGCGGAGACGGAAGAGCGCGTTGGCACCAAGGATTATTATTGCGGCGTGCGCGATACCGGCACCGGCCATATCCATCCGCTGAAATTCCTGATCGGTCTGGCGAAGGTGGCCAAGGCGGCAGGCGCCGGCATTTACGAGAATACCAAGGCGACGGCGATCCGCCGCGAGGGTGGCAAGATCAAGGTCGAGACGCCGAAAGGCACGCTGACATCCGACCGGGTACTGATCGCCACCAATGCCTATATCGGCGATCTGGAACCGGTCACGTCAGCGCATGTGATGCCGATCGGTTCATTCATCGCGGCGACCGAGCCGCTCGACGCCTTTCCGCATGTCATTCCAGGCATGGAAGCAGTCTGCGACAGCCGCTTCGTGGTGCGCTATTTCCGCAAGTCGAAGGACAACCGGCTGCTGTTCGGCGGCCGCGAGGTGTATAGTTCCAAAGATCCGAGCGATACGGCAGAAGCGATACGCCAGCAGATCGTCACCACCTATCCGGCCTTGAAGAACGTGCGGATAACCCATGCATGGGGCGGCAATGTCGGGATCACCCTGCCGCGCCGGCCCTTCGTGCGCGAGGTCATGCCGGGTGTTACCTCCATCGGCGGATATTCCGGCCATGGCGTGATGCTGTCAAATTATTGTGGCAAGCTTTATGCTGAAATGGTCGCCGGGCGAAAGAGTGAGCTTGACGTGCTTGCCGATCTCAAAATTCCAGCATTTCCCGGAGGACATGCGATGCGTAAACCACTGCTTTTCCTTGCATTAACCTGGTTTGCGCTAAGAGACCGCATTTGAGGCCGACATTCGGACTAGCCTTTTTAAATCGATTAGCATAAGACACACCCCAACCACATACGACGAAAGTTGAGCGATGAGCAGCCAGATCATTCCAGTGGAACCATTCGATTGCATCGTCTTCGGCGCGACCGGCGACCTTGCAGAGCGCAAGCTTCTTCCGGCGCTGTATCACCGGCAGATCGAAGGCCAGTTCACGGAGCCGACGCGCATCATCGGTGCGTCCCGCAGCGCGCTTTCCAACGAGGAATACCGCAAGTTCGCCGAGGATGCGCTCAAAGAGCATCTGAAGAAGGGCGAATATGACGAAGCCCAGGTCAAGACCTTCTGCGAACGCATTTTCTACGTTCCCGTCGACGCCAAGTCCGATCAGGGCTGGGACAAGCTGAAGAAGATCCTCGATGAAGGCACCGGCAAGGATCGCATCCGCGCCTTCTACCTGGCCGTCGCCCCGGCAATTTTCGGCGCGATCTCGGAAAAGATCCGCGATCACAAGCTGATCACCAAGCAGACGCGCATCGTCGTCGAGAAGCCGATCGGCCGTGACCTCGCCTCGGCGCTGGAACTGAACGACACGATCGGCAAGGTGTTCAAGGAAGAACAGATCTACCGTATCGACCATTATCTGGGCAAAGAGACAGTTCAGAACCTGATGGCGCTGCGTTTTGCCAACGCGCTCTATGAGCCGCTGTGGAACGCCAACTACATCGACCATGTGCAGATCACCGTGGCGGAAGCCGTGGGTCTGGAAGGCCGCGCCGGTTATTACGATACGGCTGGCGCGCTGCGCGACATGGTGCAGAACCACATCATGCAGCTGCTTTGCCTTGTCGCGATGGAAACCCCGTCGTCGATGAATTCCGAAGCGGTGCGTGACGAAAAGCTGAAGGTGCTGCGGGCGCTGAAGCCGATCACGGCGGACAATTGCGAAGTGATGACAGTGCGCGGCCAGTACCGCGCCGGCGCTTCGGCTGGCGGCCCGGTCAAGGGTTACCTCGAAGAGCTGGAAGGCGGCGTTTCCAACACCGAGACTTTCGTCGCCATCAAGGCCGAGATCGGCAACTGGCGCTGGGCAGGCGTTCCCTTCTACATTCGCACGGGCAAGCGCCTGACGGAGCGGATGTCGGAAATCGTCATCACCTTCAAGCCGGTGCCGCACAACATCTTCGACACGGCAGCGGGTCGCATTTCGGCCAACCAGCTAATCATCCGCCTGCAGCCTGATGAAGGCGTCAAGCAGTCGCTGATGATCAAGGACCCGGGCCCGGGCGGCATGCGCTTGCGCAATGTCTCGCTCGACATGAGCTTTGCGGAAGCCTTCAATGCCCGCAGCCCGGACGCTTACGAGCGCCTGCTGATGGACACGATCCGCGCCAACCAGACGCTGTTCATGCGCCGCGACGAAGTGGAAGCGGCGTGGGAATGGGTCGATCCGATCCTCAAGGGCTGGGAAGAGACCGGACAGGTTGCGCAGGGTTACACCGCCGGCACCTGGGGTCCGAGCCAGGCTATCGCCCTGATCGAGCGTGACGGCCGCACCTGGCACGAAGGCTGAAGACCATGGCATCGACTTTTCACGAGTTTGCCAATGGAGCGGATCTCGCCGCAGCGCTAGCCGACAAGATTGCCAAGCAGCTTGTCGCAGCAATTTCGACCAAGGGAACGGCGTCCATCGCCGTTTCCGGCGGGTCGACGCCAAAACGTTTCTTCGAGGCGCTTTCGGGCAAGGATATCGACTGGTCGAAGGTCACCGTGACGCTGGTTGATGAGCGTTTCGTGCCGGCCGACAACCCGCGCTCAAACCATCTTCTGGTCGCGACGCATTTGTTGAAGGACAAGGCTGCGGCTGCGACCTTCATTCCCCTTTACCACCAGGCAGCCTCGATAGACGCTGCCGCGGAAATCGCCACACAGGAAACGTCGTCGATCGGCAAGCCGTTCGATGTCGCGATCCTCGGCATGGGCGGCGACGGCCATACTGCGTCGTTCTTTCCGCGGGGCAATCACCTCGCCAGGGCGCTCGATCTTTCGACGCCCCGCGGAGTGATGACCATGGCGGCGGAAGGTGCAGGCGAAGAACGACTGACCTTCACCTTCTCGGCTCTTTCCGATGCGCGCCTGCTGGTGCTGCATATCGAGGGCCAGGAAAAGAAAGACGTGCTGACGAAGGCTCAGGCCGGTTCGGACGAAACGGACATGCCGATCCGCGCCGTGCTCAACAGAGCGGCCTCTCCGCTCGAAATCTACTGGGCGCCCTGAGGCGCTCTTCACGGTGTCCGATCAAAGTCGACGGACACCGACAGTTCTAAGATACCTGTGGATCCCGGTGGCTTCGGCCTCTCCCAAGCCGGGATTGACCGAAGGAGGTTTTGACATGGCGGCGCATTCCAGCATTCAGGCGATCACGGCAAGGATCATCGAACGATCCAAACCGCATCGAGAGGCCTATCTCGACCGATTGCAACGGGCGGTCGCCAAGGGGCCTCACCGGGCCGTCCTCTCCTGCGGGAACCTGGCTCATGGATTTGCCGTCTGTTCCCCCGCCGAGAAGGACGCGCTCTCCGGAGACGTCGTTCCGAACCTCGGCATCATCACCGCCTATAACGACATGCTCTCGGCGCATCAGCCTTACGAGACGTTTCCGCAGATCATCCGTGACGCTGCGCGGGAAGCAGGCGGCATTGCGCAGGTAGCGGGTGCAGTGCCTGCCATGTGCGACGGCGTCACGCAGGGCCAGCCGGGCATGGAACTGTCACTGTTTTCGCGCGACGCAATTGCGATGTCTGCCGGGATCGGCCTCTCACACAACATGTTCGATGCCTCCGTCTATCTCGGCATCTGCGACAAGATCGTGCCCGGCCTCGTCATCGCCGCCCTTTCCTTCGGCCACCTGCCGGCCGTGTTCATTCCCGCCGGTCCAATGACGTCGGGCCTGCCCAACGACGAGAAGTCGCGTATCCGTCAGCTTTATGCTGAAGGCAAGGTCGGTCGTGCCGAACTTCTGGAGGCCGAATCCAAGTCCTATCATGGCCCGGGCACCTGCACCTTCTACGGCACGGCCAATTCCAACCAGATGCTGATGGAGATCATGGGCTTCCACATGCCCGGCGCATCCTTCGTCAATCCCGGCACGCCGCTGCGCGAAGCGCTGACCCGTGAGGCCGCCAAGCGCGCGCTGGCTATTACCGCCATGGGCAACGAATTCACGCCGGCTGGCGAAATGATCGACGAGCGCTCGATCGTCAACGGCGTTGTCGGCCTGCATGCGACGGGCGGTTCGACCAACCACACGATGCATCTGGTCGCCATGGCGCGGGCTGCCGGCATTCATCTGACCTGGCAGGATATTTCCGAGCTTTCGGACGCCGTGCCGCTTCTCGCCCGCGTCTATCCGAACGGGCTTGCCGACGTGAACCACTTCCATGCCGCCGGCGGCATGGGTTTCCTGATCAAGCAGTTGCTGCGAGAAGGTTATGTGCATGACGACGTGCGCACCGTCTTCGGCCACGGGTTGGAAGCCTATACGGTGGAAGCCAAGCTTGGCGCCGACGGACAGGTGACGCGCGAAAGCGTGCCTGAAGTCAGCGGCGATCCGAAGGTACTGACGACGGTCGATCAGCCGTTCCAGAAGACCGGCGGTTTGAAGATGCTGTCCGGCAATATCGGCCATGGTGTCATCAAGATTTCCGCCGTCAAGCCGGAACGTCACATCATCGAAGCACCGGCTGTCATCTTCCATGACCAGCATGGACTGCAGGACGCATTCAAGCGCGGCGAGTTGAACCGTGACTTCATCGCCGTCGTCCGGTTCCAGGGACCGAAGGCGAACGGCATGCCGGAACTTCACCGCCTGACGCCGCCGCTCGGCGTGCTGCAGGACCGCGGCTTCAAGGTGGCGCTGGTCACCGACGGGCGCATGTCTGGCGCATCCGGCAAGGTACCGGCAGCGATCCACATGACGCCGGAAGCCTCCGATGGCGGCGCAATCGCAAAGATCCGCGATGGCGACATGATCCGCCTCGACGCGGTTTCGGGCACGCTGGAAGTGCTGGTCGATGCTGCGGAATTCGATGCGCGCATACCGGCAGAAGCCGATCTTTCCGAGAACGAATTCGGGATGGGCCGCGAACTCTTCTCCGCCTTCCGCCGCAATGTCGGCCGGGCAGACCAAGGCGCGAGCGTATTTGCCTGAGGCAGTGCATCAAACAGCAAAAAGGCGGCTCAGTGGCCGCCTTTTTTGTTGCCTATCCGCCTGTCACCAGGTCCGGATATCCATCTTGTGGTCGCGATGCCTCGGATGGGTCGAGAAGACAAAGATACGGTTCAGTTCCTTGTCGGTCAGCAGGCGCAGGAAGCGAACATCTGCCGTGTTGTTCATGTTGACGCGCATAAGGACACAGCCGACCTTGTTGATGCGGGCATCCGGGATATCGAGATAGAATTGCTGAGGAAGATTATATTGGGTCAGCAGGCTCAGGACTGCGCCGCTCTGGGAGATCTGCACGACGTCGCAGCGGCGCTGCGCCATGTTGAGAACGGCCTTTTCGGTATATTCGATGCGACCCGCATTCATCGTGTCTTCCATCTTGAACCGCTGTTCGCGGTCATACATAAAAGACTCTTCCTTGTTCAGATAATGGTTTTTGTTAATTGGCGCCGCACCCACGACTATACTCCTATACTTGCGGATCAAGCCTAGGCCGTGAAGTTTAACAAGCGGTTGGCGCGTCCCATTTGTGCACAGGCAGATAGTCCGGTTCGTGAAATGTGGTGAACTCAGTCTTACCGGTCAGGCCCTATATGTCCTGCCTTCGGCATTAAACAGATGCAGTTTTTCAGCCGTGGTCTTGAGGCGGACGATATCGCCCTTGGACACGTCCGATGTGCCGGGCAATTTAACGATGACCGGTTCTTCGCCGCTGCCCGCTTCGAGATAAAGCAAGGTCACTTCACCGAGCGCTTCCACCAGCAGGACACGACCTTCAAGAAGATAATCGTCACTGGTCGAAATCTCGAGATCTTCAGGACGCACACCGAGGCTTGCAGGCTTGCCCTTGTCAGTAGGCGGCACGGCGATCGGCACGCTGACGGCCCTGCCGCCCTTGAGCGTGACCGTCGCCTTGGCGGCAGATTCACTGACCGTGACAGGCAGGATGTTCATCGCCGGAGAGCCGATGAAACGCGCGACGAAAAGATTGGCCGGGCGCTCGTAGAGTTCGAGCGGCGGCCCGACCTGTTCGATCTTGCCCGCCGACAGCACGACGATACGGTCGGCCAGCGTCATCGCCTCCACCTGATCGTGGGTGACGTAGATCATCGTCGTGTCGGCCAGCTTTTCCTTGAGCTTGGCAATTTCGATGCGGGTCGCAACACGCAGCGCCGCATCGAGGTTGGACAGAGGCTCGTCGAAGAGGAAGACCTTGGGATTGCGGCAGATGGCGCGACCGATCGCGACACGCTGACGCTGGCCGCCGGAAAGCGCCTTGGGCAGACGTTCGAGATAGGGCGTGAGCTGGAGAGTATCGGCCGCCGCGCGGACACGGCGGTCGATCTCGGTTTTGCTTTCGCGGGCGATCCGCATGCCGAAAGCCATGTTGTCGTAGACGGTCATATGCGGATAGAGCGCATAAGACTGGAAGACCATGGCGATGCCGCGACGCGAGGGGGGCACTTCGTTGACCACCTCGCCATCGATCGACATTTCGCCGGAGGTGACGGTTTCGAGCCCGGCGATCATTCGAAGCAGGGTCGATTTTCCGCAGCCGGACGGACCGACGAAGACGATGAACTCACCCTGGTCTATTTCCAGATCGATGCCGTGCAGCACCTTGACCTGACCATAGGATTTTCGGATTTCCTTGAGCGTTACGCCGGTCATGATCTTCCCTCCTCCCCTATTTCTCTTTCTTAAACCTGCCGGGCGAAGAACCCGCCCCAGGCTGGCAGTTCGATGGTGCGGCCTTCCAGCGACGCCTCGAACCCATGCCCTTCCAGCAGTTCCCAATTTCCGTTCGGCAAGGTTGCGGACAAGGAATTAGGGCTCATGTTGAACATGCACAGGATCGTCTCGTTGCCATATTGCCTTTCATAGGCAAGCAGCGGCTCCTCGGTGGGCAGGAACGAGATCTCGCCCTTCGACAGGGCCGGATTTGCCTTTCTGAAGGCGAGGAAACGGCGATACTGTTCGAGCACCGAAGCCGGATCGCCATATTGGGCGCTGACGGCCTTCAACTGATGTTCGACCGGGATGGGCAGCCATGTGCGTTCTGCCGTCGAAAAACCGGCCTGCAGCGCCTGCGCATCCCAGGGCATCGGCGTGCGGCAGCCGTCGCGGCCCTTGAATTCCGGCCAGAACTGAATGCCGTAGGGGTCCTGAAGGTCGGCATAGGCGATATCGGCTTCCGTCAGGCCCAATTCCTCGCCCTGATAGATGCAGACCGAGCCGCGCTGCGACAGAAGGATGGCGGAGAGCATTTTTGCGTAGCCGTCGCGATCAAGAACCTCCTGGCCCCAGCGGCTGACATGGCGCACCACGTCGTGGTTGGAGAAGGCCCAGCAGACCCAGCCTTCGGGTGCCGCCGCGGCAAAGGCATGCTGAGTTTCCTGCACGCGCGCGGGCGTCAGGGCATCGGGCGCCAGGAATTCGAAGGCGTAGCACATATGCATCTTGTCGCCGCCGGATGTGTATTCGCCGACGATTTCGAGCCCGCGCTGGCTGTCGCCCACCTCGCCGACCGCGGCAATCGCCGGGAACTCGTTCAGCACGGCGCGGAAACGCTTGAGGAAGTCGATGTTTTCCGGGCGGCTCTTGTCGTAGAGATGCTCCTGGAAATTATAGGGGTTTACCGCCGGGGCCGTGGCGGCGTTACGGCGTGAAGGGTCAAGCGCCGGGTTGTCGCGCAATTCCTTGTCGTGGAAATAGAAGTTGATCGTGTCGAGGCGAAAACCATCGACGCCGCGCTTCAGCCAGAAGCGGGTGAGATCGAGAAGCGCATCCTGCACCTCGGCATTATGCAGGTTCAGGTCCGGCTGGGAGGTGAGGAAGTTGTGCATGTAATATTGCATGCGTGTCGGGTCCCAGTGCCAAGCGGACCCGCCGAAGATCGACAGCCAGTTGTTGGGCGGCGAGCCATCCGGTTTGGCATCGGCCCAGACATACCAGTCGGCCTTCGGGTTAAACCTGGAGGACCGGCTTTCGATGAACCAGGGATGCTGATCGGAGGAATGCGACATCACGAGGTCGATCATGACCTTAATGCCAAGTCGATGGGCCTCCGCGATCAGGCCATCGAAATCGGACAGCGTGCCGAACATCGGATCGACATCGATATAATTCGAGACGTCGTAGCCGAAATCCTTCATCGGCGACGGGAAGAAGGGCGAAATCCACACGGCATCCGCGCCGAGCGCTGCGATATGCGGCAGGCGGGCGGTAATGCCTTTCAAGTCGCCGATGCCGTCCCCGTTGGAATCCTGAAAGGAGCGCGGGTAGATCTGGTAAATGACAGCGCCACGCCACCAGTCCTGATCAGAACCGTTGTCAGGCGTCGCGACTGCTGCTGCGGAAATGCTCATTCAATATCCTTGTTCGTTCGAATGGATCAGCCGCCCTTGACTGAGCCCGCGAGGAGGCCGCGGACGAGGTATCGCTGCAGGGCAAAAAAGACGATAATCGGGACGATGATGGTGATGAAGGCGGATGCGGTGAGGATTTCCCACTTTCCGCCCATGGAGCCGAGCAGCGCATTGAGCGCGCCGGTCAGCACCAGTTGGTCCTTGCCGGTACCGAGGAAAACCATGGCGACGAGAAGGTCGTTCCAGGTCCAGAGGAACTGGAAGATGGAGAAGGATGCCAGCGCCGGGAAAGACAGAGGCAGCACGATGCGGACAAAGATCTCGAAATCGCTGGCGCCATCGACACGGGCGGATTCGATCACCTCTTTCGGCAGACCGGCGATGTAGTTGCGCAAGAGATAGATGGCGAGCGGCATGCCGAAGGCCGCATGCGCCAGCCAGATGCCGACATAGCTGCGTGACGCGATGCCGAAGAAGGCGCCGATCTCGTTATACATTTTCAGAAGCGGGATCAGCGACATCTGCAGCGGCACGACGATCAGGCCGACGACGACGGCGATGATGATCGCGCGACCGGGAAAATGCATCCATGACAGGGCATAGGCCGCAAAGGCCGAGATCAGGATCGGGATGATGGTGGCCGGAATGGCAACCGTCAGCGAATTGATGAAGGCCTGACCGATGCCCTGAGAGGTCAGCACCGTGCGGTAGTTATCGAGTGTGAAGGACGGCGGTTGCGCGACGGAGAGATAGACGCGTTTGCCGCGTTTGTCGTCAAATGGCGCGTTCTTCGAGTAGACGTAGGTACCGTCCTCGTTGACGGTCAGCCTTTCGCCGTCACCGATATCGGCGGCCTCACCGGCTGTGAATTCCGTAGGGGCGGCGACCTTGGTGCCGAAGGCACGGACGACGCCTGCCGGATTTCCGCCCTCGGTGCCATCGAAGACCGAACCGGAAATCACATAGTTCGGGCCGTCCTGCCTTGCCGTCGACGGGTCTCCCAATCGTGCCGCACTGGTTTCGGCAGCGCCGCTGAACGAAGTCCACCAGCCGGAGGAGGCGATCTGGCCGGGGTCACGCAGGGACGTGACGAGGATGCCGATCGTCGGGATGAGCCAGAGGATGCAGATGACCAGAACCGAGAAATGCACGATGAGGCGGGGCAAGCCGATACGGCGGAGATTGATCGCTGCGTTCATATCAGTGCCCTCCCCGGTCTTCGCTGGCCTGGCGGATGTTCCAGATCATGATCGGCGTCACCGCGGCCATGATGACGAGCGCGATGACGGCGCTGCGGCCTGAGTCACCCCCGCCGCGGAACATCCAGTCGAACATCAGGTTGGCCAGCACCATCGTGTTCCACTGACCGTTGGTCATGGTGAGCACGATATCGAACACCTTGAGGACGAGAATGGTGATCGTCGTCCAGACGACGGCGATCGTGCCCCAGATCTGCGGCACCATGATTTTCCAGAAGATCTGCCAGCCATTGGCACCATCGATGACGGCCGCCTCGATCGTTTCTTCGGGAATGCCGCGAAGGGCTGCCGACAGGATGACCATAGCAAACCCCGTCTGGATCCAGATCAGGATCACCATCAGGAAGAAATTGTTCCAGATCGGCATGGCGATCCAGACCTGCGGATCGCCGCCGAAATACTGCACTATGGCGTTGAGGAGGCCGATCTGTGTGCCGTCGGCGCCGCGATATTCGTAGATGAATTTCCAGATGACGGAGGCGCCGACGAAGGAGATCGCCATCGGCATGAAGATCAGGCTTTTGGCGATATTGCCCCACCAGATGCGATCGGTGAGTACCGCGATGACGAGACCGAAGAAGGTGCAGGCGGCGGGCACGACCGCGAGCCAGAGGATGTTGTTGAAGATCGACTGGCGAAACTGCGCGTCGGTCGCGGCCCACCAGTAATTGGAAAGCCCGACGAAATTACCGCCCGACCGGTCATAGAAGGAAAGGATGAAGGTCGCGATGACGGGATAGACGAGGTAGACGATCATCAGCAGTAGAGCGGGGCCGAGGAACAGCCAGGGCCGGATCGCTGCGTGACGCTTGAGATTGGCCGAAATCCGCTGCACATCGCCCGAGCGCACTGGAAGCGCGATCTGCAGCAGCTTGTCGGAAAGCCAGTAATAAAGCGCACAGCCAAACACGCCGGCAATGACCGCCCCGAAGGCCGATACGATCTGCGATGTCATGCTGCCCCTCCCGTGAAATGCTACGGCCGGATCGCGGCCAATC
>NZ_JAEUAN010000031.1 GCF_019511445.1 Aliirhizobium wenxiniae | reverse complement strand
GACAGAGGTAGCGGACTCCCATCAAGGCCAGGAGCGTGATCGCTCCAGCGATAGGCCGGATAGATTCACGCATCCAATGCCGAGTTGCCGCCAAATATTCTTCTCGCCCGGGAGGCGTCCATAGATTATCGTAGATGCCGCGAGCAGGGACGCCGCCGAACACACGGAAGCCGTGCCAATGGGCGTCAAACAGCATCTCGTGCGTCTGCAGCAGATACGCCCTGACCAAAAACGCGCGACTGTGCGATAGCTTGATATGCGCGACCTGCAGCTTCGTGCGCTCGCCGCCAATGACCGCATAGTCCTCACTCCAATCGAATTGGAATGCTTCGCCTGGGCGGAAAGACAGCGGAACGAATATGCCGCGGCCCGTCGTCTGCTGCTCACGTTGTCGTTCCGCTCGCCAATCACGGGCGAAGGCGGCAACCCGACCATAGGAGCCGGTAAAGCCAAGAGCCACCAGGTCGGCATGAACCTGCTTCAGTGTTCGTCGCTGTTTGCGCGACTTCCCGGCCTCTGTCTTCAGCCAGGCCGCCAGCTTGTCGGCAAAAGGATCAAGCTTGCTCGGTCGTTCCGGTACGGTGAATGTTGGTTCGATTGTACCAGCGTTCAGATACTTCGCGATCGTGTTCCGCGACAGCCCTGTTCGCCGGCTGATCTCGCGGATCGACTGCTTCTCACGCAGCGCCATCCGACGAATGATATTTAAAAGTCCCATGTGGATCACTCCGTTGCCCCCGTCGCTCTCCGCGTTGGGGGAAGGTTCACATGGCTCAATTCTCAATGGAAATTATGCGCCTAACCGGCTCAGTTCTGCGTGGAAACCAACACTCCTACTGAAAAAACCACACATATGCAGCGCTTATGCGGACGTTCCAGTACGAGATTTTGCAAGAACGCGATTGCGCCAATGGCCGCACAGTTGCCCCTTGTAGTGAGGAGCTGCTACAGCGACGCAAAATAGTCTCAAGCGGCAACCTGATGCAGGGGCGCCGACATATCGGCCGAGGATTTCATGGCCTCGTCCAAAACAGCAAGGAACGTCGGGATAGAGCTTTCTTCTGGCAGCGAGTAAAAGATCATCTGCGCGTCGCGACGCGTCTGAACCACTCCACCATCGCGCAGCTTGCGCAAATGCTGTGAAATCGCTGACTGGCTCATATTCAGGCTGACGGCGATCTTGGTCACCGCTTTCTCGCCTTCCGTCAACATACGCAGGATTTCTAGGCGCACGGGACTGGCGAGATTGTCGAGAAAAGCTGAGGCGGATGCTTGGTCGAAGGTGAACTCACGCATGAAGGTAATTCCGAATCACGTTTAGGCTTTTCTAATTTAGAGCCAGGCTGCACGCAATCAGATTCAACCGAGCTGCGACGCGACCAAAATGCAGCGTCGGGAATTTCGACGGAACGATCCGGAGGCACTGTCCAATCACGACGCCATGAGCAAGAGCTGCGCCGATATCTTTCGGACATCATACGGCTTTGAGAAAAAAACGCCCCGCGTGGGAAGCTCATGTGCTCCCGGCTTCCTCATGCCGGATACGACAATGATTTCGATAGGTGGCCAACGGTCTCTCACCGCGGCCGCAAGTCTGAGACCGTCCATGCTGCCGGGCATATCGATATCCGTGAGCAAGATCCGGATATTTGTGTCTGTTTCGAGCATGGCAATCGCCTCGTCAGCGTTTGACGCCTCGAGCGCAGTGAAGCCCGCTTCCTCGACAAGATCAACAGCGAGCATTCTTAAGAGCGGCTCGTCCTCAACAATCAGCACCGACTTACGCATGAGCACCCTCGTCATCTCGACCGCCATGAACGTCGGGGGAGAGGACTTGTTCCGCGAAGCGAAAGCTCAGCCGGAAGATGAGGCCGTCAGGATGAAACTCGGCATCGCTTGTAGCTTGTGCTGCAGCTGGAAACGCTCTTTCAATGAGGACACTACCGAAACCCCGTCGGGATGGCGTTGCGACGGCGGGACCCCCGCTTTCCTGCCAAAGGAGCACGACGCGCCCATCTTCTTCTTTCCAGCTAATGGTGACTTTGCCCTCCTCGACACTCAGACTTCCATACTTAGTCGCGTTGGTGGCCAACTCGTGAAGGATAAGCGACAGAGGCAGAGCAAGGTCTGCAGCCAGCACAACATCAGGGCCATCGTGGGATATCCGATTGGGGTCAGCCGAGTGCGCGCGCAGGGCAGATCCGATAACCTTACGGATTTGCGCAGCTGAGCTCTCTTTCGAGAGGATCAAGTCATAGGTGCTGGCAAGCGCGGTCAGCCGTTCGGAAAAAGACTTGTATTGGCTGGGATCGGAGCGGGCGAAGGTCTGCCGCGCGATAGCTTGCACCAGGGCAAAACCGTTTTTCACCCGATGCGCCAGCTCACGCACGAGCAGCATGCGCTCCTCTTCGGCTTTCTCGTTCTGTATTCGTCGGCAATCCAGTTCGTCGAGGAGGTTGTCGAGCGCTGCGCCAACGGCATGTAGCTCGTCGGTCGGTCTCATTCCGGTGCGAGCTACGGCATCACCCGCCTTCCACTTGTCCATGACGGTCGCGATCCGGGAGATCGGGACCAGAATGAAGCGGCTGCCAATGAAGAGCGCCAGCAAAAGGGATATGAGAGCACCACCGACAATCCCAAGAACATTAGTGATCGTCGCTCGATTGATGGGAGCAAAGGCCTCGGTCGTTGAAAAGCCGGCACTGACATAGAGCGGGCTGGACGGAAGTGCGATCGGCCGATAGCCGAGCACCCGCTGCGTGCCATCCTGACTTTCTACCTCAATGACACCTGGTCGATCCGCGTGGATCAGCTGCTGGAACGCATCTGGAATGACAGTCCCTACAAACTTCTCGGGTAATGGCACGCGCGCCACGATCGTTCCTGATCCGTCTGCGATTGTCACGGCATTTCCGTGCGGAACACCGCGTTCTGTGATGCGATTCTGCAGCCAATCCAATCGGATCCCGCTGACCACGACGGCTGTAACAGTGTCGCCATCCAGAAGCGGCATCGCCAGAGGCAAGACAGCGGCATCGGAAATCCTGCTTTTCGTGTACCCGCCGACAACAAAGCCTTTACTCGCGACCGCGTGTCGGAAGTAGTCACGATCGGCAAAGGATGCCCCTGCTGGCATCGGCGTGCTACCACAGACGGCGCTTCCGTCCGGGCGAAGGACGAAGATTGTCCGGATATTGGGAACGTTCGTAGCAAGAGACGCGAGCGCTTCGTTGCACGCCGCTGTATCAAGATGCCGCACGGCCGGCATCGAGGTAATTGCCACGAGAAGAGACCGCAGCCCCTCGACGATGCGCTCCACTTCTGATGACGCTTGGCGGGCGGCCTGAGCGGCCAGGGCGCGGACCTCATCGTTACGCTGCTGGCGCATTACGATTTCGTTGTAGCCGAGCATAGTAACCACTGGCACAAGCGCTGCCGCTGCTACCGCAATGAGCTTCAGCCTCATCGTGATCCCCCCGTTCGCGGGACAAATAGCACGCGAATTTCTAAGGCGCTATTGCGAGAACTGTGATGCAGAGCGCGAAGAAGACAAGCTGGAGCTGCCGCGCCACGTCAATTTTGAGACGCGCAACTTATCCTTACGTCGCCGATTAGCGGCCATCTCGGACAAAAGGAGCCGGATGTTGTCAGGACTGAACGCCTTCCGTGACAAAACATACTGGTTGTTGAGTACCGTACGCTATCGGACCAACACGACAGTGGACTTCGCGAGGATGGCTCCTAGGGGCCGCAAGCATTGCTGTTCATACAGAGAGCCTTATATATCGCGGCCGAGTCCTATAGGGCGAGAGGAAAGGGTTGGGATGGATTTACTCAGAGGGTTGGCGCAGGCATTTTCGTTTGATAGCAGGTCTGGCTCGGACGCATTCCTTCAGGCGATCATCGAGACGACCCCCGAATGCATCAAGGTCGTCGCTCCCAACGGTGACTTGCTGCATATGAACGCCGCAGGCCTGTCTATGATTGGCTCGGACAGTTGGGATCGTGTCGCTGGCGCCTGTACTTTCGATCTTATAGCCGAAGATCATCGGGACGATTGGTTGAAGCACCACGATCGCGTTTGCTCAGGCGAGCGGCTCGGTTGGGAATTCGATATAATCAGTCTCGATGGCACCAGACGGCACATGGAAACCCACGCCGTCCCGATTGAACTCGATGACGGCCGCATAGGCCAGCTCGCACTCACGCGCGATGTTAGCGCCCGCAAGGCTGCCGAGAATTCACTTCAGACCCTCAACAACGAGCTTGAACAACGGGTTCAGGAACGAACGGCCCAACTTCAAAACACGCTACAGCGACTTCAGGATACTGAGAGCAATCTCGCACTCTTGATCGACAGCGTCTCTGACTATGCGATTTATAGGCTGGATCCGGATGGAAATGTTCAAAGCTGGAATGCCGGTGCTGAGCGGATAAAAGGGTACAACGCCGAGGAGATTATCGGAAAGAACTTCTCAACCTTCTATACCGCCGAGGATCTGGCAAATGGACGCCCGCAATTCGCCTTGAAATCTGCACGCAAGGAGGGACGATTTGAAAGCGAAGGCTGGCGCGTCCGGAAAGACGGAACGCGCTTTTTTGCCAGTGTCGTCGTCGACGCTATCTATGATGCGGGAGAGTTCGTCGGCTTCGCAAAGATCACCCGCGATATCACAGAAAAACGAGAGGCCGAGGCCAAGCTACGGCAAGCTCAGAAGATGGAAGCGGTCGGTCAGTTCACAGGTGGGGCCGCTCATGATTTCAACAACCTCTTGTCCGCAGTCCTCGGTAGTTTGGAACTTTTGCGTAAACGCCTGCCGCAGGAGGACGTGCGTGCCAAGGCACTTCTGGAAAACGCCGTCGAAGGCGCAAAGAGGGGTGCGTCTCTGACACAGCGAATGCTGGCATTCGCTCGCCGCCAGGATCTACAACAACAACCTGTTGATCTTGCCGCTTCGATCTACAGCATGCAGGAACTGCTCAACCAGTTGATCCCGGCCAACATCCGGATCGAAACCAGCATTCCACGCGCCCTTCCGCACGCACTGACCGATCCTGGACAATTGGAAACGGCGCTTTTGAACCTCATCGCCAATGCGCGAGACGCGATGCCGGCGGGTGGCGCTATCCGGATTTCCGCGCGGCCGGCGGAGGTGTGCACGCCTGAAGGTCAAGATCTAACTCCAGGCAACTACGTCTGCCTGACCGTCGAGGATGAGGGAGAAGGCATGGATGAAGCTACCCTTGCCAGAGTAACCGAGCCGTTTTTTACGACGAAGGGTGTTGGAAAGGGAACGGGCCTCGGCCTTCCCATGGTGGATGGTCTTGCCGCCCAGTCTGGCGGCCGCCTCGTCCTGCGCAGTCAACTAGGTACAGGCACAGCAGTCGAGTTGTGGCTTCCTGTGGCCTACCAGGACGAAGAGATGACCTCGCAGTCTCAGCCGGTTCTCACAACTGAGAGCCTGCACCAAAAATCGCTGAAGGTTCTGGCCGTTGATGACGATGCACTCGTTTTGATGAACACAGCGGCGATGCTGGAGGACTTGGGTCACATCGTCGTGGAGGCAACCTCCGGCAAACAAGCCCTGCAGATCCTCGCGCAAGAGGCGATCGATCTCATCGTGACCGATCATGCCATGCCGGGAATGACTGGCCTTCAGCTCGTCGAGGCCGTCGAAAAACTGAAACCAGAGACACCTGTCATCCTCGCGACCGGCTATGCCGAGTTGCCAAGTCATGGCGCGCGGCAATTCATCAAACTGGATAAACCATTCCTGCAGTCAGAGCTTTCGGACGCGGTGACACGAGCAGCCCTTCAAGCCTGACTACCCTTTTCTGCAACTGAGCCAGTTTATACAGCGACAGATGCTCACAGCCCACGACCCTCATGGCGCGTGTAAGTCTATCGACCGACGAGGTATTGACGGCATCGGGCTCGATTTGACGTGTTGCGATGACGCAGCCTTTTTAAACCTGTTTGGCTCCAAGAGTCCTACAGACAGTTCACACAACGTCTCGACCATGCCGCCGATTATTGCAGGCAACGAAAAAAGGCCGGACGAGTTCGCACCGACCTTCCTCGTTGTCGCCTTTTCACCGGTGCCATTACATCCGTGGTCACGAGCGTCGAGTAACAAAGCAATTAATACGAAACACCAGGTTCCGTTCCATAGTTTCGCCACTCTCTTCAACACGGCCATTGTTCAGCCGCGAATTGACCGGAGCCATGTCGCTTGCTTACTTATCGAGATCCTGGGCCATCTTGTAGTGATGTTCCAGTGCAGGCAGCGTCTTCGCAGCCCAAGCCTTCAACTCGGCGTTCTCGCCTTCTTCTGCATAGCGCTTGAAGAGATCGACGGCATCTTCGTGGGCTTCGACCTGATCGTCGATATATTCCTCGTTAAATTCAGCCCCGTCCAACTTGGCGAGCTCGTCTACTTCTTCCTTGTGGTCTTCCGTCAAGGCCGTGACCGCGTTGCCCTGAACCTTGCCGCCCGCCAGAAGGGCTTTGAGCTCGGAGGAGGTCTTCTCGTGCTCAGTGATCATCTGCTGAGCGAAAGCCTTGGTGGGTTCGTCACCCTTCTGAAGCGCGAGCTTGCTGGATTCGATCTCAAACATGTCGCTGGCAGACGCCTGCAGGATGAAGTCTTCAGTCTTCGGCGCTACGCCGAGCGCAGAGTTCACACCGCTTGATTCCGTGGCGGACTGGGCGAAGGCACCGGTGGCCGTCAGGATGAAGGCGGAGGCGAGTAGGATCTTTTTCATGAGGTCTCTCCTGTTGTTTGCGCCTACAACCCGCATGTCTCCCATCTGTTCCCGGTAAACATCTGTGAAAAAAGCGTAATCACTCTACAAGGAGCTTGGCGCGTTGACAGCGTTTCTTTCGCCGGGCGTCGCGAAGCTCCTCAAGGGTAGGCTGCCACCAGCCACGTTCCCGTTCGTAATTTCCCGGTTCCGCTCGTGTGGGCCATGTGTGGACGAGTTCGTCAGTAGTGGGCGAGCGCCATAAGGCCCAGACGTGTTCGTCATCCGCGTGCGGATAGTTCGGCAACCTCTCCGGCATCGACCCGTTCGCCCGTCACCTCGATGAAGACGACGATCCCGTACCGGGCCGCCGCGACGGGGCGATCAGGTGGCGGCAGGTCGTCACATGGCACGGACAAGCGTTTTTTCCGGCGTTCCACGGACCGGCGCTTAGCCTTCGCCTCTTCCTCAGTCCCTCTCCGAGCCTCGGCGCGCTTGCGCCGCTCTTCCGGCTCATTTCGTTTTGCAGCCGCCTCAATCGTCTCCCAACGATGCTGCAGCTCGTCATAGGCGGCGTAAGGAACCTCCCACACCTTCCCTTCTCTATTCCACCGCGCGAACGGGATCTGCCTGAGCTCTTCGACGACGGCCTTCGAATAAGGTGTCCTGATCCGAAAGCCGCGGTCGTGGACCATCAAGTAAGGGCTGAGGATGGGTTCGAACTCGTAGGCGTCGCGTCCGCGCTCCTCCTCGTAGGGAGTTCGGCGGGAAGCTTCACTCGCCAGCCAGCGGTCGATGCGTCGACGTGCGGTGGCGCCAGGGACCGTCCATGCCTGGAGGGCGTCGTTCCAGCGAGCGCGCGGGAACGTTCTCGGAAACGCGCGACGGTCATCCGGTCGAACGCGAACGACACCGTTTCCAGTTCCGAATGGGACCCTTCCTCGTGTTCGTCCTCACTGTTCATTGCGGGAAACGTCCGGCAGGCGTGGCGGTTTCCATCACGCGAGCGACTTCTGCAGGAATTAAAGCGCCCTCTCTGCGCCGCCCGGTGAAATCGTATGGCCGACAGCCGGTAAGATCTCGGCTTCGACATGGAAACCTGCGGCGCCGAGCTGGTTGGCCGCCACCGTTGACGCGACAGCCGGTATCGTCCGGTCATCCTTCCCGTGTAGCAGCAGGACTGGGGTTCGATTACTTTTGGCGGAAATCTTCATCGGCGGGAGAAGGCCAGCGAAGGAGACGAGTGCTCCTACTTGCCAACGGCCGGAAGCGACGGCATCGAGAGCGACAATTGCACCCTGTGAGACGCCGACGAAGGCGATGCGGTCATGCGTTCCCCCGAAGCCTTCTTCACGAATGATATCAGACACCGTTTGGTCGAACCCGTCTCGAGCTGATCGGATGTTTTCGGGAGCAAGCGGATTGCCATCGACACGAAACCATTGGTGACCGCGCCAATGTGTGAACGGAGCGTCCGGAGCGGCAAAGCGGCTATTGGAAAGTGCTGTTCGCCAGGACGTGGCGAGCGGCATCAACTGCGCTCCGGACGCGCCTATGCCGTGGAAAAAGATGACGAGACTATTCTTTGCTGACATGCCGATCCCATGAATGACGAAAAACAAGCCGAGGGCGCTCGACCGTTTCCGGGAGCGCCCTCATACCCCGTGCGCGGCTATCGACGTGCGACGGAGAGGTCGCTGCGGAGACTGCGCTGATTGCGGGGCGGCGTAAATTAGATGGTACTTGTAGATACAGCACGCAAGGGCGAAGCCATGCGCTTGCGTGATGACTGCCATCGCGGGATCGCTGTTGAAGATGTTTGCTTTTCCGACCATTTATTAGGAAATCCTCAAAAACGACGAGATGACCTCATGGTAAGCAGGATCGGCAGGACTCCGACCGTGCAAGAGCACGCGGCCGCGTTCGAGCATACGAACAAAGTGGCGCAGGAAACGGCTAAAGAGGAGCGCCTTCTTCTTGAAGAGAAGAGTGCCAAGCTACGGGCACTCCGGGTCGCAGCTGCCAACGTACATCGTCTGAGTAGATAGCCGTCGGCTGAAGCCCTGTTCGGGGCTCATTGGCTATCCGAAACCGTCGCGGGCGTTCTGTAGGCCCGCACTCAGAATGCCGATGTCGGTTGGAGGACCCCGCCGTGATAACCGGAATGATTCTGCGTGCAGCCGGATTGCCTCTCGCAACTTTTCCCTAGCGACGACGTTTTGAAGCCGGAGGTGCTAAGATGCGTGCGAGCTGCGATGCGACACGAGTTCGAGATTCCTACATAACAGACGCGCAGGTGCTGGAAGCCGCCGCGCATATGGTAGATGACTGCCTGCCGATCATCGAATGGCTGTCGCCCGGGGAAGACATTCTTGATGCAAGCCTCCTCCCCTCACCAAAGCAGAGCCTTGAAAGCGGATTTCGGCTTTCCATTGCGACAACAATGCAAGACGCCCGCAGACGGCGTCTCGTGTCGGTGGGCAAGTTGCTCGCGCAGTTCCAACCGGGCGTCGGGCAACGGATTAGTTTCTCCCCGGCCCCTACCCTTGGAACCTTGCGCACGTCAGATCGTGCGTTCAGTGAACACGTCGAGCAAATGTTGCAACGTTCCCGAGAGGACCGAATTCGATTGACCCGGCTGTTCGCCGAAGCCGACAGTTTTGCCCAGAGGCGATTTGCGGCTGCTCCGACACCCCCCTTCCAAGAAGACGGCACTTATTGTTGGTATGGGCACCACTAGCGGTCGTGGAGTGCGACGTTAACGCACTGACGACAGGGGCATCGGTTTCTAATCACATACCGCTGTTGAGATCCTTAGAGATTCCCGGGCAGCGAGCCTTTGATCCGGAAGTTTGTGTCACTGATATGACTGCTTCGCAGCCGTCCAAACCGAACGGCCACGGCCGAATTGGCGTCGGCGCGACGTATGTCGATTTGTGATCAAGTCATCAATATGAGGTTGTGAATGTTTAGCCACGTAATGATTGGTGCGAATGATCTTGTCGCAATGGTGACCTTCTACGATGCTGTACTAACCACGCTCGGACTCGCTCGTAACCCGGTTCAGCCGCTCGATTGCCCGGCCGGAGTGATCTGGCAACGGCGCGGACAACGATGGCCGCAGTTTGCCTTGAGACGCCCCTTCGACGGTCGACCGGCCACTGTGGGGAACGGAGTCCAGATCAGCTTCGCAGCGGCGTCGCGAGAAGAGGTCGTTGCGGCTTGGCAGACCGCCATCGCCTACGCCGGATCAGACGAAGGCACCCCTAGCATTCGCCAACAATACAGCGAGGACTTTTTCGCTGCCTATTGCCGCGATCCCGAGGGCAATAAGCTATGCTTTGTTCACGCTCAGAATCTCCCATAGGTTCGTCTCGTGTTACTTAAGGCCCTCGCGGCATGAGCCGAAGCCCTGAAAGAGAAACGACGTCATTGCTCGGGATTACGCAAAGCACGTGGATCGTTATGAGGGGCGGAGAATAGCACGACACCCTATACTATCATTCGTTCCTTCCGAATGGCCACGAGGCCTCATGGAATTCTCGTAGGCTCAAATCACGAAGATCTCGACGAGTTGGTCCTTCGGCAGCGCCCGAAACCAGCTTTTGGACAGGCATATAAGAGATCATTAATGCAGACGAAATGATCGCCCGCCTCGCGACTTGATTGCGACACGGCCGACGACATCTGCGCCATATGATCGATGAAGACCATGACCATACTAATCCTTATGCTACCTTCGACGGCAGGACCCGTCGGTTTGAAGAGACCAATGCGGCAGCCAAACTTTTGATAGAGGAAGAAGCTGCCGCACGACTCTCGAAGACGCAAAGACTGCGAGAGATGCGGCTAGCGGCATCAAAAGGGCGACAATTCGGCTCTGATGACCGGACGGGACTTCTGAGCGGATATATGGACCTCGGTAGACATTGCAAGTCCGCGAATGTCCAGAAGGACGAACCCTGGTTATTGCGGGATTTTCCGACCACAAACACGATCATTCGTGCGCAGGCGTTGGCGTATGGTGACACAGATCGGATTAATAAGGTTTACTGATTATTCCGCAGAACAAAAAGAGGCCCTACGTGAGCGGGCCAAGTTGAGGTTCGGGGAACTTGAGAGGTTCGCGTGCAGGTCCAATCGTGAGGGGTTGAATGACTGGACCTGCACTGGCGACTTCTGGAGATAAGTCAGGTTTCTTGAACCTAACCACAGCTGCCGAACCGCGCTCTTGAAAATTAGTTCCCGCTCGTTCAGCGGCCCGCACAACGTACAAAAGAAAAACCCGGCCGCAAGGGCCGGGTTAGTCGCCAACAGGCCGAAGCCAGAGGGGTACATGGCGCAACCATCCAACTACATGTGGATGTCCGAAAAGCAGATGCAATCATTGCACCGCGTGAACGGCGTTCTAAACATGATTGTGGCGAGAAAACGGTGACAATCGCCTTATCTTTCAGCCGAGCTTTGGGTCGATGTCGACAACGGCTTGCGCCAAATTTTCCGTGCTAGTAAGGAACGCAGTCAGCGTCCATTCTTCATCAATCCGATAAATTCTCACATCGGCTGGAGCTTCAAGTCGATCGGTACTCTGCAACTCGCTTTATCGCAGATCGTGTTGCGGAAGCATTTGCAACAACGGGGGCGTCCAGCTCGTCGCGCAGCCTCTCGGTCAAAGCCGGATAGAGCCTAACTTCGCGGTTCGAACCCATCTTTCTTGTCTGTGACTGAGCGGCTTTGCTGCCCTCTGATCTTACGAATTTCATCGAAGTGTTGCGCGAGCGCGGACCTAAATTTCCTCTGCTGCTCGCGACGGAGCCACAGGATTGCGGCCCGACGGCTGCGATCGGGGATAGCGCCACTGAACATGTTTCCCGTCCCTTTGTGAGCGGAGAACTATAGGGCGTAAAGAAGAACGATCCAAAAAGCCGTCGCGAATGAGTTAACGCTTTCCAAGAGCGTCCTGAAATAGGGCGCGTATCGTCAGCGAAATGCCGGCGCATTGTGGTCCTGGTTCACTTGCCGTTGCGGACTTACTGGTAGCCAAATCACCGATTGTATTGCATTGGCGTCACACCCCAGGTCCTCTTGAAGTATTTGGTCTCGCGACATCGCGCGCCCCGCCGAAGACGGTTCGGAGAGCTGGCCGGGAGCGGGATTCTTGGAACTTCGCGGGCAGCGAAAGATTGATCGTCACTGCCTTGATTGAAGTGGACCTGAACGGATGTTTTTAATCTGTCCGACGACGCGGGGGATGGCATGATCAAATAGATATGTTTGCCGAAACGTTCCGCCTACTCTAAGAATGATTCTAAATAGGCCTCGGTGCCGACCAACTACCCGGTTGGCCGCGTGTCCATCTAGGAATTGCAAATGGTTAGAGAGATTCGAAATGATCGTGTCCAGCAGGCTCTAGACAGCGTGGCCGAGAAAAAATCTGACAGGCTTCAAAGGCGAGGAACGCGGCCTGCGAGCACCAATAAACAGAACGGCGAAAAAATACAGGACCAACGCGAAGACCCCCAAAGGAAACATCGTGTTATTCGACGACCTTGAGATCGGACAGAATCGCGTGCCTTCCTCCGCTTTATTCTTGAAATGAGGCGGTAAAGACATTCGGTAAATCGGGTCTATTCTATCTTATCGGGTGTCGCCCGGCTTTGTCGTTTCCGCATGGCGTGCGCCCCCGAAGCGATCACGGAAATTTCGCCGCTCTATGGGCTGATCTTACTATCGTTTTGTTAAGGCTAGTGACTTCTCGAAAGAGCTAATTCAACACCTGTTAATCTAACTATGGCTCCCTCCATCGACTGCGGGGGACCATACATGCATCGCTTTTTCATTCTTCTGAGCTTTCTTTTCGCTACGGGACATTCTGCTCACGCCTCTCCGACGGAGTGGCAAGTCACTATGACGACAAGGCAGGTGAACTACACGACCGATTCGAAAACCTGGCTTGCAGTTAAAGTCGGCGATGTAATCCCGAATAAGGCTTGGGTTTCCACAGGACCGAAGGGACGAATTCAGCTCTCCCGAGGCGTGGAGTCTGTTTCCTTTCAGCCAAACACGTTGGCAAGCATTACTACCTCCGGTTTTTTTCAGAAAACTACCGAAGTGCGCCAACAGACTGGTACGCTCGACCTCGAAATCGAAAAGCGTAGCAGACCTCATACCACGGTCCAGACACCTTACCTTGCGGCTGTCGTGAAAGGCACAGCGTTTCGCGTGTCAGTCACAAACACGACGGCAAGCGTGTCGGTAGCGCGTGGGCTCGTCCAGGTGAGTTCTTTTGCCAGCGGTCAGCGTTCCTCCGTCGGTCCTGGTCAACGTGCTGCGGTAGACGCCGTCAAAGGAATGACTGTCGCCGGCGCCGTTTCAGCACCCGCAATAAGCTCAGTAGAGCCTTCAGTAGCGAGCGTGCGGGCTGTTGGCGCAACAGCGCTAAACGGCCAAACGCAGTCCACGGCCGCTGGAAAAAACTCTACCACGTCAGGCTCGACGAACAGCAATCGCGCCGACAACGCTGGCCATTCGAAGAGCGGAAGCAGTGACAATGGTGCCGGCAACGGAAATGGAAACGGGAACGGGAACGGGAACGGGAACGGCAACGGGAACGGCAACGGCAACGGCAACGGCAACGGCAACGGCAACGGCAACGGCAACGGCAACGGCAACGGCAACGGCAACGGGAACGGCAACGGCAACGGCAACGGCAACGGCAACGGCAACGGCAACGGCAACGGCAACGGCAACGGCAACGGCAACGGCAACGGCAACGGGAACGGGAACGGGAACGGGAACGGGAACGGGAACGGGAACGGGAACGGGAACGGGAACGGGAACGGGAACGGGAACGGGAACGGGAACGGGAACGGGAACGGGAACGACTAAAGTCGTTATCGGGTGTCTAGGGGGACGAGGTGAGTTTTTGGAGAAAAGTGAAGACGTCACTCGCGGTTCGGGCCGCGTTGGTCGCACTTATGTGCGCCGTGCCAGTTTGGACCACAGTAAAGCCATTCACCGATCACGTCGACAACGTGATTGCCAGCCTTCGTTTCAAAGCTTTGCAACGGCCGGCGAGTGGCGACGTTGTCTTCGTGGCAATCGATAAGAAAAGTCTTGATGCGATAGGCGTCTGGCCCTGGCCACGCGGCATTCACTCGGAGATCATCGATCGACTGGCAGCGGGAGGTGCTCGTGACGTCTTTCTCGATATCGACTTCAGCAGCCCGTCGTCCGCCCCGGAAGATGAGAAATTAAGGCTATCACTCGTTGCTGCCGGCGGAGGCACTGTGTTGCCCGTATTCCGGCAACACGAAAGCGCCGTACCCGGATCGTCCACAAGCGTAACAAGGCCCATCCCCGCCCTCGCCTCGAATGCTTGGCTCGCGTTCGCTAACGTTGAACTTGCGGAAAGCGGGCTGATAACGACATTCAAAATGGCCGACCGATTGGACGGCAAGGTAACGCAATCCGTACCTGCCGTCTTGGCACAGGTCGACGACACCGCTGGCACCTACCTCATAGATTATTCCATCGACCCTTCAACAATCCCCACTGTTTCTGCCTCTGAGCTGATAGATGGAACGGTTTCACCAAGCGTTTTCGCCGATAAAGCGGTGGTTGTCGGCGCTTACGCTACTGAACTGAAGGATGTCTATCCAGTACCAATGTACGGGCCTCTAGCGGGCCCCCTGATCCATATCCTGGCGACAGAAACGATTTTGCAGCATCGATTGGCTTCGGGCGTCGATCAGACAATACCAGAGTTGCTCCTTGCAGCGGCGCTTATAGGGCTAGCTATAGCCTTCAGAGTGTACCGTCCCGTCGCGTTTTTCGCGACTGCCGTCATAACCATCTCAGCAATGGAAACTATCGCATTCATTGTGCAAGCCAATGATGCCTATGCACTGCGAACAGCAAACAGCTGGATACTTGTCGGGCTCTCTCTCTTACTCGCCCTCAGCGAGAGAAGTAATTTTGCCCACGTCCGAAGCCGGATCGCCGTTGCTGACTTTCAAACTTCAAAAAACATACTTCAGTCCATAATTGCGGACAGCAACGACGTCGTCCTCGTTTTCGATGAAAACCTTCGCGTTCTTGATCGGAGTGCGTCTGCTGATGACCTCGACTTAGAGCATGAGGAAGGTGACGACGACCGTCAAACTATTCCCAAAGCGTTGATGCGGCATGTCGAGCAGGCCGTCCTTCGTTTCAGAGAAGGCCAATCGCCCACCTATTCGGTCTCTGCAGACTTTGAGGTGGTTCGCAGAGGTTTCGAGGCCCATTTTGAAGCATCGATTACAATATCTCGTTCAGAACGTCTCGACGATAGCGGCGAGCAAATCAACGGGTTTTTGGGAAGCGTTATCGCTCGAGATGTTACCGCCCGTCGAAAGCACGATGCAGACCTTCTACGTATATCCCAAATCGATGAACTGACTGGGCTGCTCAACCGCAGAGAATTCATCAATCGCCTTCAGTCCATGATCAAACCGCAGGTTGTCGTCGCTGTTGGACTGCACAGATTTCCTGAGCTCAGTGCGACTCTGGGCCGCTCAGCGTGCGACCAGCTGCTGCGTGCAATCGCTGGCCGTTTGTCCAGCGTCTCGCGCGTCTCGCATTTGGGCCGTGTCGATGGTGATTGCTTTGCGATGTCACTGAGCCTGCACACTCGGGACTTCCACGAGATGCAAGCGGAAGCCGTCCTGAGACAGTTCGCGCTTCCTTTTGAAGCCGATGGGTCCGAAATCTATGTTGACGCTCGTCTGGGCATTTCATTGTTCAACGACATTAGGCTTCCGGCCGCGTCCGCTGTGGACCACGCCGAAACAGCACTTATCGACGCGAGGTCTAACCCGAATTCCAACTGGATCGTCTACGATGAAAAACGTGCCCAAGATCAACTTCGAGCCAGAAAGCTCGAACAGGCGATGCGCTCAAGTCTGAGGCGGGGTGAATTCTTTCTGGTATATCAGCCGCAGGTCGATCTGCCCACGGGACGGATGGTAGGGGCTGAGGCGCTCATGCGGTGGAAGCATCCCGATTTTGGCTTGGTTTCGCCGGGTGAGTTTATTCCTGTCGCCGAAAGCAGTGGTGTCGTGTGCGAACTCGGCACATGGGCGCTTCAAAACGCCTGTGCGACGGCGATGACGTGGGCACCTTATATGACCGTCGCAGTTAACGTCTCGCCCCTTCAGTTTGCCAAGACGGATATCGTGGAGGAGGTGAAAAGAGCTCTGGCAGAAAGCGGGCTGGCCGCCCACCGCCTTCACCTGGAGATCACCGAATCCGCTTTCCTGGACGGAACAGAGCGTTTATTGGGCGTCATTTCACAGTTACGAAGCCTCGGAGTTTGTATCGCACTTGACGACTTCGGTACCGGATATTCGTCCCTCAGCTACATGGCTGGTTTCCCGTTGGACAAGCTGAAGATAGACCAGTCTTTTGTCCGCAAGCTGACGACCGACCATCAGTCTCTTCTGATCGTAAAAGCGGTAGTCTCTCTCGCTCAGGGCCTCGGGCTGAAGCTCGTCGCTGAAGGTATTGAGAAGGAAGAAGAGCGACGGATTCTCGCCGAATTGCAATGCGAGGAAGGACAAGGCTACCTGTTTGGGAGACCGCAGAGTGCTGAAGAGATTATGCAGCAACTAACAATAAGGAATGTTAACGAGGCTGCCTGACCACTCATGGAGCACTGAACAGATGGGTCTTTCCAGGATCGCGATCCAAAAAATGTTCGAGTTCAGAAGGTCTTGAGAGGATGTGAACCCAAGACCCGTCTATCATGATTATAGCTAACGCGCTGAATCGCAGCTTGATTTAATATAAACCGACGGCTGCGGCAGGGCTCAGTTTGTCATGCTGGTGATCGTTTGCGGATCTTCATCGCAAGGACACGATGCTCGTCAGTCAAATGGAGATGACGACGGGCGGAGATAGTTTAAACCTCTGATCCACTCACGCTGCGTCGCGAGAGGGTCACACTCAGCCATATTGCCGAAACCAGAAAATAGAATGCCCCGACACCAGCGTAACCGGCGACAGTTGAGATCGACGGTTCTTGCGGCATCTGCGCCTGAAATAGAAAGAGCGCTCCCGCGACAGCTGACTGGCCACCGCTCAAGATCATGGCCCATTGACCGCCACTCGTTTTCCAACGCCGGAGAGCGGTGCCAAGTTGAAGTAGACCCGAGAAGATCGCCCATAGGCCGAATGCGCCGAGAACCCAGTTCATGCTCATCGTAAGTGCCAAAATCACGGCAATCGTCATCACCGCGCTTGCTGTAACGTTGATCGCTTGGCTCCGGTTGATCGCCAGACCTCCGCTCCTTAACGCATCAACCACATTGGCGGCAGCGTCCCAAGCCGGATAAATAATCAGCAGCGTGGCAGCCACCGCAAACGAATGCTGGCCGGCTGTCAGTGCAGCTATGACCCACAATATTGAGAACGCTGCTCGGGCAAGATAATATTGCTTCAGCCATTGTTCGTTGCCGCTCGCGGCATAGACATTTTGGTTGTTTGACATTGTTATCTTCCACCTTCTTGGATGATGAAATTGTTCACTCGGATCTTTCAGAAGAAACCGACATGCTTGCCAAATGGCGTATTCTTGTTCCAATCACGTCGACCGATCCGCTCGCTCTCGCCAGACAGTGTGCCGGATAGCTCATGTGAGGAGTCATCCCGTGTGCCGCCGCAAGACGCTGTCTTCGACCCACCTTGTTGATTGCTCACTGATCGCATGCGTTTCTCGAACCCTTCATTGATCGCTTCTTGCCGCTTCGCGACCCATCTGCCGTCGGGATCGGAGAGGATCGAATAGGTTTGACCGATCTCGACCTGGCGTGAAGACGCGGTCGCTGAAATCGGCATGATTTTCTGAACTTTGCGATTGCTCATGAATTGTCCCACTCGGCTGACTGGTCGACCGCATTAGATGCCGGCGTACCATTCGTATCCGCGGTCTTCCCAGTAACCGCCGTTTCCGCCCCAAAGGCCTGCGAAGCTGTCGACCAGTTCGATGCGCATGATGTATTTTGCTTGCTTGTAACCCAGCTGCCGCTCCACCCTGAGACGCAAGGGTGCGCCGTGGCCGACACTGAGGTCATCGCCATTCATCTGGTAGGCGAGGATGGTTTGAGGATGGACGGCGTCGATGAGATCGATGCTTTCGTAATAACGGCCGCTCCCGTCGAGCGTCTTTTCCAGTTCATCGGCGCAATGCAGCACGACATAGCGCGCAGTCGGTTTGAGCCCGGTCAGACGCAACAGGCTCGCAAGGGGCACGCCCGTCCATTTGCCGATCGCGCTCCAACCCTCGACACAATCATGCCGGGTGATTTGCGTGCGGGCCGGGAGCGCCTTCAGATCGGCAAGCGAAAACTCTCGCGGACGTTCAACAAGGCCGTCAACTTTCAATCGCCAGGCGGCAAAATTGCCTTCGGCCAGTTCAACATAGTCTTCGCTGTCAGGAGCGCTCGTTCCATTTACCCGAAACGATGGGGATATGTCTTTTTCATCAAACTCCCGCGCGAGGGCATCGCGACCCTGAAAAAGTCTCTGTGCCTTCATGGTCAAATGTTCGGCTGAGCGAAGGACATTGGCGACGTCCGCGTTCTCATCCAGCACATCACAACCGGAAAGAGCCAAAGCGCTGGTGCCAAGTGTGCCACCGACCAAAAAGCGTCGTCTCGTAAAAAGCGTGCTCATGATTTCGGGCCCTTTAGCTGGATTGCATAGCGCCCGGTAATCATCGAACGGATGTTATTCCAGGTGCCGGACAGGACGACCATTGCCACATGAACGACGACGAAGATGACAAGCGCTGACGCCGTAACGAAATGGATGGTGCGCGCGGACTGGCGTCCGCCAAAGAGATCGACAAGGGCCGGAAACGCAGCATCCACTCCGGGTGACATGGTCAAACCCGTCAGGACCATAAGAGGCAGCAAAATAACGGTGACGGCCAGATAGGTGAGTTTCTGAAGTGCATTGTAATGCCTGGCCTCATCCCCTTCAGGGAAGCGGAGCCTGGCGTGGTCAAGGATTTCACGACCAAGATGACGGGGTGAAAGCTCGTGCGTCGCTGGAGCGAGATCGCGCCGGAAATGCCCAGTCAGCAGGCTGAAGCCAAGGTAGAGAATGCCGTTGATGACAAACAACCAGGCAAAAAAGAAATGCCAGCGACGTCCGGCCGCGAGATCCTGGAACGACGGGATGGTAGCCCAGGACGGGAAAGCGCGTGCAGATGGCTCTCCATCGACGTTAGAAATGCCCAGAACGCCGGTCGTAGGGATCTGCAGGCCTACGATACGCACGAAGCCGCTAGGCGTGCCACGATCATCATTAGAGCCGATCGTAAGGACAGCAGGGTCGCCATTGGCGCCGTAGTGCCCCCAGTAGAGCTCCGGGTGGGCATTGAATATCTGGAGCCCACTCAGAAGGAGGAAGCTCAGGCAAAGGACGTTCAGCCAGTGGGTAAGCCTGGTCACAACAGAGTGGCGGCGGATGAAGATCGTCCGGGGATATCGGACATTGTCATTGGAGGCGGTTTCGCTCATCTCAGTGTCTCTTGTCTCTGACGTCTCATGGCTGCAGAGCAGCAAGGATCAGTTCCTGGCCGAAGCAGTGGGGCGGCTGCTCCGGCCAGTGGCGACGTGGTTTACATCGGTGGAACCACGCCATCCTTGCCAACGACCACCTGATGAGCGATCGGGCCGGCGTCTGACGTTTCGGCGGTGATAAAGACTACGGCGCCTGGAACGAGGTCTTCCCTTGCGGCCGCAGCAATGGTCACTACGGGCGTGCCATCGGGAATGGCGAATTTCTTTTCCTTGCCGTGATAGCTGACTGTGACGGTGCGGCCATCGACGCCTTTGACAGCATCTGCGACGGTCGCATTGGTCATGCTGCTTTCGGGTTTGAGATCCCAGCTATAGCTACCCTCTCCCGTGCCCTTCATAGCCGGTGGGAAGATCAGAACCTCCAGCGCACCATCGCCACCATCGGCCTTCGGCAGGGATGCAATGCCGACGAAATCACCCGGCTTGATGTCTGTCACCTTGGCATTTGCTACGCCTGCCACCTTCCAGTCGTCAGCAAGCGCAACATCGACGGTCTCGCCTTCGCGTGTTTTCACCTTGAGCGTAGAACCAGCGTAGGTGACGATACTTCCGCGAACGTGGATAGGCGCGGTCTTTTTATCTTCAGCATGGACGGGCACGGACAGGACCGCCGTAAGTCCGAAGGCGAAGGCAGTGATAATTCTCTTCATCGTATTCTTCCTACTAGTTGGTAGTTTTGAAGGGCGCATTTTGACGCCGGTGGCATACCACCGGCGGATTAATGAGAGGCGGAGGGAGTCAGCCGGCTGAGGGCGGGCTGCAGTATTACTGCGAACACTTCAGGTTTGCCGTAAGCTCTTGCTGAGAGCATTGCTCCGTAGACTGTCGCCAAAAATGCCTCGGCCTCGATCTCGGGAGCATTTGCAAGATTGAGCGTGCCTTGTTTGGAGCCCCGATCCATCACTGACGTTAGCCAGGACGAAATGAAGCGAAAGAATGCCGTGACTTCTTTTGCAACTTCCGCCGGAAGGGATGGCAGTTCGCTGGCAAGCAGCGCACACACACAGTATGGCCTGCTGGCATCCTCGATACATTTTGCCCAATGGTTTGCATAGACGTTGAGGATGTCCAGAGCGTCTGGCACGTTTTGCTCAAGGGCGGCAACGTTCGTCTCGCCGTCTTCACGGTAACGCTTGACCAGCTCACGCACCAAATCGACCTTGCTCGGGAAATGGTGGTGGATACTTGCCTTGCGAATTCCAACGACTTCCGAGATGTCAGCGTAGCTAAATCCATTGTAGCCTCCGCTCATGATCAGGTTGCGGGCGGAGGCCAAGATGTCGTCAGAAGTGCTCGAAAGATTGCTCATGGATCGTATCTACCTTCTAGTAGGCAGAACGTCAATGGCAATCTTTTCGGATTTTTCAGATTAGCCGTCTGTGGAAACTGTAAGGGCCCTCCAAGCGTCGATCTCCTGCTGTAGACGATCTATCCGTGCGGTCACATGTTTGAGAGCATCGCTCCCGAGCAAAAGTTGCGGTGGAGGATTTTCGGACGCGATCAGCGTCAATAACGCCGCAGCCAATTTTTGCGGATCGCCCAGTTGCTTTCCGCTGACTGCCTGGCGCGCCTCGCGGATCGGATCAAAAAGACTATCGTAGTCTGTAATCGAACGCCCTGTGCGCACCATAGAGCGCCCTGCCCAGTCTGTCCGAAACGAGCCTGGGCACAGCGTCGTCACGTGAACGCCAAAGGGCGCCATTTCAGAACGCATGACCTCGGAGATACCCTGAAGCGCAAATTTGCTACCGCAATAATAAGCAATTCCAGGCATCGTTATCATGCCGCCCATAGACGTAACATTCACGATGAACCCCCGGCGGCGCTCTCGAAACCTTGGAAGAAACGCCTTGGCCACCGCGACCGCGCCGAATACGTTCACGTCGAATTGGCGACGCATCTCCTCGATCGGCGATTCCTCGAGCACGCCTTCGTGCCCATATCCTGCATTGTTGATCAAGACATCGACTGGACCGTGTTCCTCTTCCGCCTGTTGGACCACATCCGGAATGCGATCGAATTCGGTAACATCAGCAAGAACGGTTTTGAGCTCGGGAAGCGTTTTTGATAGCATCTCTCGCGAGGCTTCGGAGCGGACGGTACCGATGACGGTGTGGCCGGCGTGTGCCGCGGCCGTGGCAATGGCGAGGCCGAAACCGGAATTCGCACCGGTGATGAAGAAGGTTTTGCTCGACATCTCTGAAACTCCTTGATCAATCTTGCATGTGACAGATATTCTAGGAGTAAGGGTTCCTTCGATTGCAATTCCTTTCCAATCCTTGCCAAATCCTATGAATTATAAGAAAACTCGCTCCACGCGTGATCAGCTTGTTGCCTTCGCCGGACGCCTAGCTCCACGTCTCGGGTACAATCAAACCGCCATCGAGAGCGTCCGTATCCTGCGTACGGAAGCGGTGCTCAACGACATTCCGGTTCTTTACCGACCGGGAGCAGTCTTCGTATTGCAAGGAAGCAAGCACGGCATACTCGATGGGGAAATCTACCTCTATGATGAGGACCACTATCTTGCCGTCTCGGTACCCGTTCCCTTCCGGATGACGTCTACGGCAAGTCCACAGCGACCACTGCTGGCGGTCTACCTCCAATTCGACATGCAGATGGCGGCCGAGATTGCTTTGCAGCTCGAACAAAATATTGGTCCCGATACGACCGAGCCCAGAGGCCTGTTCTCGAGCAGAATGGCGAGCGATATCGAAGACGTCTTGCTGCGCCTCCTAAAGGCGCTCGGCAGCCCGATCGATGTCGCCGTTCTCGGTGATCCGATCCTGCGAGAATTGCATTACCGCATCATGGTCGGTCCGCAAGGCGGAGCGGTGATTGCGGCGCTTCAGCGCAAAGGCACGTCCGGAAAAATTATTGAGAGCGTGTTGTGGCTGCGAGACAACTTCGGCTCCGAAATTGCGGTCGCGGATCTGGCCCGAGATGCGGGCATGAGTGTTCCTTCTTACCACGTGCATTTCAAGAACCTGACCGGCTCAAGCCCGATGCAATATGTGAAGGCGATGCGCCTCCATCACGCAAGACTTATGCTCGCCGGCCAACGCGGCACCATCGCAACGGTTGCCACTTCAGTCGGCTACGTCAGTCCGGCGCAGTTCAGTCGCGACTTTAGGCGGCATTTCGGGCGCACGGCCTCGGAAGAAGTGAAATGGGTTCGACAGCACCTTGGAGAACAGATCTGACGCTGCCCCTGCGGCATTCTCGAGAGCGGAGCGCACGATCACAGTGGCTGGGTTCTCACTGCAAAGCAGCCTGAAGCGCCGCTTTGCAATGAACCAGGGTCGTGTCGAAGACGGGGACGCTCACATTATCCTGGCTTAGCAGCATGCCCACCTCGGTGCACCCGAGGATGAGACAATCGCAGCCGCGGGCGATCAGCCGCCGCGCAATTCGTTCATACGCCAAGCGGCTTTCCTCTCGGCTAGCATCGCGACAAAGTTCGTCATAGATGATGCGATGGGTTTCCACCCGATCGTGATCCTCAGGATTAATGGCAAAAGACCTTGAGCGACCAGTCGGTCGACATAAAAGTTCTGCTCCATCGTGAATGCGGTCGCCATCAATCCTGGCCTCCGGAATCCGCGTTCAAGGATCGCTTTCGCAGTTGCATCCGCAATATGCAAGAACGGGATCGACACCCCGCTCAAGATCTGGTCGGCGACCTTGTGCATGGTATTCGTCGCCATGATCAGGATGTCGGCACCTCCGCGCTCCAGAGCGATGGCCTTTTCATTCAGGATTTTTGCCGCAGCGCCCCACTCAGAGGACGCCTGCAACCGTTCAATCTCGTCGAAATCGACAGAGCGTATGAGGAGCTCAGGAGAATGAAGTCCACCGAGGCTCTCGCGGGTAAGCCTGCACAATTCACGATAATAAATTTGGGTCGAGGCAGCAGACATTCCGCCCAATATTCCGATCGTCTTCAAATGTTTCGTCCATCTTCAGAAGTTTCAGTTTATCGCCGCCAGCTCTGTCGTCAGGAGAACCCGACGACAGGGTGAGGAATGTAACTGATTTCAAGCTCTGTGATTTCAGCAGCACTGAGCCTGATGGTAAGCGCTGCGACAGCGTCATCCAAGTGATGCAATTTGGTCGCGCCGATAATAGGCGCCGAAACTTCGGATTTCGCGAGAAGCCAAGCGAGTGCGATTTGCGCTCTGGGAACCCCTCGCACCTTGGCGATCTTTGCCACCGCCTCTACCACGCGCCTATCGGCATCCTCTGTCATCGAGGTGTAAAGGCCTTTTCCGATCTCGTCGGTCTCAGAGCGATCACTTCGTGCGTCCCAGTCGCGGGTCAGCCGGCCCCGTGCGAGGGGGCTCCACGGGATGACACCAATACCCTCAGCTTTGCAGAGTGGAAGCATTTCTCTCTCCTCCTCGCGGTATAGCAGGTTTACGTGGTTCTGCATGGAGACGAAGCGTGTCCATCCGCTAGCCGCTGAAACCGCGAGCATTTTCGAAAACTGCCACGCGTACATGGACGACGCTCCGATGTAACGGGCTTTTCCGGCTTTGACGACGTCGTGCAAAGCTTCGAGTGTCTCCTCGATCGGCGTGTTATGGTCGAACCGATGGATCTGATAGAGATCCACATAGTCGGTCCCCAAACGCTTCAGGCTGGCATCGATTTCCGAAAAAATGGCCTTTCGGGATAGGCCGGCACCATTTGGTCCCGGCTTCATCCGACCATTGACCTTGGTGGCAATGACGACGTCATCTCTCTTTGAGTAATCCTTGATGGCGCGGCCGAGAATTTCCTCGCTCGTCCCATCCGAGTAGACATTGGCGGTATCGAAGAAATTGATACCCATTTCGATCGCTTGGCGGATGAATGGTCGACTTTGATCTTCCGTCAGTGTCCATGGATGACTTCCCCGACCGGGCTCGCCATAGCTCATGCACCCGAGGCAAAGCCGGGAAACCTCAACACCAGTGTTTCCAAGGCGCGTGTATTCCATGACTATCTCCAATTCTGCGGCGAAATTCTATATGTTTGGGTCCTTGCAGGCGATGGGTTCCTACATCCTGCTCAAGCGCTTATGCCGCCGTCCACGAGGATCCCTGAGCCGGTGATGTAGCCAGCGGCCGGTCCGGCGAGGAAGGCGACGGCTTCCGCGACCTCTCGGGTCCGACCGTAGCGGGCAATAGAGAGACTTGGCAGAATAGCAGGGGACAAGTCGCCGTCGGCGGGGTTCATGTCGGTGTCGATTGGGCCAGGCCGGACCAGATTGACGGTAATCTCCCGCGGACCCAGTTCGCGTGCGAGACCACGTGTGAAACTCTCCAAAGCCGACTTGGTCGCTGCATAGACCGCAATCCCTGCGAACGGGACAGCCACGCCCGCGTTACTGCCGGTACTGATGATGCGCCCTCCATTCGGGATGTGCTTGAGCGCCGCCTGCGTCATCAAGAAGACGCCGCGGACATTGACGTCCAACTGTAGCTGAATCTCTTCCAGCGGCTGAGTGGCGAAATCGCCAACGAAAAGGACGCCGGCATTGTTGACCAGAATGTCTAGGCCGCCGAGGTCGGCGACTGTCCGATCTACAGTGGCCGTCGCGGTCTCCGCGCTCGCAGCGTCGGCCTGAATGGCGACAGCTCTGCGGCCCGTCGCGCGAATCTCGGCGGTAAGAGCTTTGGCCTTTTCGGCTGACTTCTCGTAGGTGATCGCCACATCGGCGCCATTCTCAGCCAGCTTCAGCGCGATGGCCGCACCGATACCGCGTGCTGCACCGGTCACGAGTGCTCGCTTCCCGGCAAGAGGAAGGTTGGGGGTGATATCCATGGAAAGTTACCTCTAAATGTTGGGTTTGAATTAGTTGGGAGATGATTGTGTGCCGCTAGCAGGCGAGGCAGGGGACGCGGTCTTGCCCTCAACGGGCCTGCCGATGACCGAAGCCACCGAGGTGCGCTCATTGGACGACCTCTTTCTTTTGTCCGAGGTCGGCAGAAAGCCAACCTGCAACGAGAAGACAAAGACCAATCGCGACGGCTGCGACGCTATAGGCATGACCGATGGATCCAACATCTGTTGATGAGCCCAGGATCGAAAAGAACAATCCTCCGATCAGGGCTGTCGCTAGAGCGCCCCCAATCTGAAGCATCGAATTGACCAGTCCGGAAGCCAAACCAGACTGCGTCGGATCAACCCGCTGGACGACTGTCCTCACGAGATTTGGAAGCGCTATTCCTTGTCCGGCACCAACGATGAACAATGCAACGAAGAGGAGTTCCGGCGCCCCGGACGAGATCAGGGCTGCCGTGCCGAACAATCCGGCCGCTTCCAGCGACATGCCTGCGGCGGTGGAATATCTGCCGAAAAGCCGGAAGATACGGCCACTCGCGAATGGCCCCAGAACGAAGCCGACCGCCGCAGGAAGGATTGCCAGCCCGGCCTCGAATGGTGTGCGACCGAGCCCGCCTTGTTGATACACCGAGAATGTCAGCCAGAAGGCCGCAAAGGCATAGAAGAACAATGCGGCAAGCAGCCCGCGCTTCAATCCTGGAACCCGAAGCAGGCGCGGTGCCATGATCGGATCTCTTCCGGCCGCCTCCACCTTTTGCTCGTGATGCCAAAACAGGAAAAGAAGTGGCAGGGAAGCCGCAAGCATCAGGAGCGACCAGACCGGCCAGCCTTGTTCACGGCCCTCGATGAGCGGCGAGATCAGCGCACATAGCGCGAGTGCAATCAGCACTGCTCCGCCGAGGTCCAGTCTGCTTGCGCGATCTGATCGCGTCTCGCGCAGCACCATCATCGCAGACGGCGCAGCTATGGCGATCACCGGAAGGTTGATGAGAAAAATAGCCCTCCATCCGAGCCCAAAAATATCGAGCGCTATCAGAGCCCCACCGAGAAACAACCCAGCCATCGACGCGATACCGAATGTCAGCGCGTAGAAGCTGAGCGCCTTTGATTTTTCGTGCTCGGGAAAGATTGCGTTGATGGATGCCAGAGCCTGCGGCGCCATGATCGCCGCAGCAAACCCCTGAAGGATCCGGCCGAAAACAAGTGCCGCTGGAGACCAGGCAAAGCCGCATAAGGCGGAGGCGGCTGCGAACGCGCCCATCCCTGCCAGGAAAACATTCCGCCGACCGTAGAGATCCCCAAGTCTGCCGCCAGTGATCAGCATGACGGCATAGGTGGTGGCGTAGCCCGAGATGATCAGTTGCATCGTTGATGCGGAGGAATGGAAATCCTCGCGGATCGAGGGCAGGGCCACGTTGACGATGAAGAAATCCAATGGCGGCAGAAAAGCGCCCGTCAACAAGATGGCCAACGCCGTCCACCTGTGCGGATCAAGACCGCCCATGGCCTGATGGGAATGTGTCAATTCTCTCTCCATATCGAGAAGCGAAGCCGCACAGCGGCTTGCAAAATGCGCAACTTCGGAACCATTTGGTTCCTATTTAGAGTCAGTCAAGCGGTTTTAGCGCGAAGTCGACCATTGCCTTGGTGGCATCGCGATCCGCTCCCGCCTTCCCCAGAACTCTCATCCCTTGGATCTGACAGACGAGAAACCGCGCCAGTGTTCGCTCGTCCAGCCCTGGATCAATCTCACCCAGGGCTTGAGCTCGGATGATCGCTGCCGCGTACAGATCCTGCAGTCGCCGAAACAGGCGCGCAATTCGAGCGGAAACCTCTTCGTCCGCTGGAAGCATTTCCACTGCCGACAACACGACAAAGCATCCACGCAGTCCCTCCTTGCCTGAGGACTCTTCCACCTGCCGCGAGAATGCTTCTTTGATTGCAGCTTTCGGCGACGGGTTGGAATGCATGATTTCCCCAGTCTTGCGAATGGCATCGTCGATGTAAACATCAAGCGCGCGGAGATAGACGCCCCTCTTGTCTACGAACGCCTTGTAGAAACTGCCTCTTGACAGTGCCATGCTTTCAAGCAAGTCGGGCAACGACGCATCGTGATATCCTCGGTCCCAGAACACGCTCATTGCCTTCCGAACGGCGTCATCAAGTTCGAATTCACGAGGACGGCCGACGGACGGAGATGTCTGAGTGCTTTTTACCATGACGCCAATATGGAACCATTCAGTTCCTATTGCAAGTGATATTTCCTGACGCTAGGTAATGGGCGTGATGTCGTGGCGACGCCCTTCTTGAATTGGGCCGCCTCTCTTTCAGGAAAAGGTGCAGCATTATGGATCGCGAAGTCATTATTCCGGAGGAAATGCGCGAGATCGTTGCCCGCGCAGGATATGCTCCGGCAGTTAAAGTCGGCAATACGATTTACGTCGTCGGGCAAGTCGGCCGCACTCGGGACCTTACGGTGATTGAGGACCCACAAGAACAGTTTCGCGCCATGTGGGAAAACCTCCGCATTGTCCTTGAGGCCGCAAACTGCACCTTCGACGACGTGGTGGAGATGACAAGCTATCATGTGGACATGTCGAAGAACATGGATGTCTTCCGGACGGCGAAGAACGAAGTTTTCCCAAGAGGAACATACGCATGGACCCGCATCGGGGTTTCCGAACTCGCACATCCCGGATTGCTTGCCGAGGTGAAATGCGTCGCGGTGAAGCGATAGCAAATAAGCCAAAGCGATCAGTGAATCGGCATTGCACGCGTCCAGCCACGCGAGAGCGATACCGGCGTGGAAAGCCGTTTCCATCGTGTTGGATGATATCTAACCGCTGACGGACAAAAGGCATATCCAAACTTGACGCTTCCAGCCGTGGAGATTTCTCAGAAATCGTCTATTGTGGTGTCGGCAATCGTCTGAGCGAAACCCACCCCAAACAACCCCGTTGGCGTCTGGAATCCTGGTTTAACCTCGCCTGCCACAACGCGTCGAGCCGCTTTGGCCGCCGCGATTGACGTGAAGGTGTAGCCGTTCATTGAATCCAGCACAGCGCAGACGGTAGTGCCGTCGGCTCCCAGAACTTCGACTGCGGCGTGGTAGCGGTTAGCCTAGCGCTCGGCGGCCGTGGGACCATCAGGAAGCTCCTTCAGCTCTCCCGCGGAAACACCCCCGCGCTGACATGAACATAGGTGTCAATGTTCTTCACTCCGGTCGTATGGCAGTTGGTAAGGAGATCGGGGAGCGTCACCGGGAATGACGATTGCGGACCACGACCGAAATCGAACTCACGCACCTCACCGGGGTCGCGGGAAACGAGTTCTCCATCGACGAGGTGAAGCATTTCCGTGACCATACCCTGTCTGGCACTGGTCACCGAGCCGCGCGACATCGAGCCCGAAACATGCAGCGCGACGCTGATCTTCTGCGGATCTTCTGCGGATCTTCTGCGGATCTTCTGCGGATCTTCTACACGGGCGACTGCGTGGGAAGCAAGACTGCCAAGCATGGCAACGCTGCCCCCACTTCCGGGTAGCAGCATCACCCCTGCCGCGGGTGCCTGCCCGTCCAGCGCCAGCGCCTCGCGGTAAGTGTCGAGTTCGGCCGAAAAGTCAAGGTAATGAACGCCAATGCGGATTGCGGCGGACATCAGAGGTTCGGCCGTGTTCATGAATGGCCCGGCCGCGTTGAGCACGACGGAGACGCCGAGCAGGCCCTCTTTGGTATCGGCGGGTTCATCGAGCGAGAAGATGCAAACCTCTGCTCCAAGGCGCTCAGCAAGTTCGGCAAGCTTCGATCGGTCCTTTTCCCGTCCTGCGACGACAAGAGCCAGGCCCGCCGCGGCGGCATGCTCGGCGGCCATGCCGCCGGTATAGCCGGCGGCTCCATAGATCATCAGTTTCTTCATGTCAGGGCTTCCAGACTGTTGAGGGTTATTCGAGATCGGCGCCTATGCGCGCGATCAGGCCTTTCGTATCGAGGATGATATCCAGCAGTCCGATCTTGTGGCCGAAGTCCTATCCAGTCTTCGGCGGTAACCGTCGACTGATGGATCTCGTAGCGCAAGCAGCCCGGCTCTTGTCGGGAAGGCGAAACCAGTGCCAGAAGCGCTTCTCCAAGATCCTTCGATCGCCCGGGCTTGGCCTTGAAGAAGGCTACGTTGGTCAGTTCGGCCATGTCCATACTCCCGGCCAAATACGGGTTTACGCACCTTCGAGTGCGATTATCCTCGATTTGGCCGCAGCCTGCCGCTGTACGGCGAGGGGGGCATATTCCGGCGACGCGAAGAGGTCGCGGATGGCTTGCTTGTTCGGCAATTCGATGATGAGCATGTTGGTGGATTCCCAACCCTCAAGCTCGAGCGGTTCGGCGTCGAATGCGATCAGACGGCCACCGGCTTTGGCGACGAGCGGCAATGCCTTGGTGCGATAGTCCTCGATCGATGCCATATCGTGGATATCGAGGTCGACGACGAGATAGGCAGACATGTTTTTCTCCTTCAATCTGTTAGGTGGGGTTAGTGACGCCGCCCCTCAGGGGAGGTGGCGCCATTTGACCATACGGTCTTTGAGATCGAGCGTGCCTCCGTCGACGGCGAACGATCCATCTCCCTGGTGGTGGAGGGTTCGACGTTCTTTACGGCTTTCATTCACCCACAAGCGCTTGGCTTCCAGGATGAACAGGTTGTACGGATCGACATTTCGTCGATCGACGACCACGCACTCGATATTTGCTAGGCAGTCGGCGATAAGAGGCGCGGATACGTCCTTGGCTTTACGGGTCTGCAATCCGAACCGGTGAAACTTGTCGACGCGGTCGCCGGAACAGTTCCCAACATCGACAACCGTTTCGGCAAGATCGAGACCGGGTACGGCGATTACGCATTCGCCGCTTTCGCGAAGTGTCTCGTAGCTATGGTCCCATGGACCGATCACGCAGCCAATCAGCGGTGGCGTATGCTGGATCATCATGTGAAAGCCCATACTCATGACATTGGGCTTTTCCTTATCGCTGGTCGTCACCATGACAATCGGTCCAGGTTCCAAGACGCGATAGGTTTGGGTTGCGGGTATCTCCTTCATTCCAATCTCCCTCGAAGAGATCCCTGCCAGTGGCAGGGACCCATTAGAGCTAGCTGGTTACCAGCCCTGTTCAACCGGCAGGACGAACAGCTCGGCGACGTCGACATGCGACGGAGCCTGGGCAGCGAACACGATGGTGTCACCGATGTCCTCGCCCTGGAGGAAGGTCATCTGGCCGGCCAGCTCGTCCATCTGCTTGCGATAGCCCGGATCAGTGATGTGATCGTAGAGCTCGGTGGCAACGGCGCCTGGCTGGATGCAGGTCACGCGAATGCCGTGCTTCTGGCCGACTTCCATGCGCAGGCCGTCAGAGAAGGCCGTGACAGCATGCTTTGTCGCGCAATAGACGGACAGGCCTTTGAACACCTTGCGCCCCGCGATCGAAGACATGTTGAAAATGTGGCCGGAGTGCTGCTTGATCATTTGCGGCAGGACGGCGGCTGTCGTGTTGAGCAGGCCCTTCACGTTCACGTCGACCATGCGGTTCCACTCGTCGACCTTGAACTGGTCGATATCGGAAAGCGGCATGAGGCCGGCGTTGTTGACGAGGATGTCGATCGAGCCATAGGTGTCGACGAGCTTCTTGACGCCCGCTTCGATCGAGGCGGTGTCCACAACGTCCATTTGGATGACAAGCGTTTCGCCGCCCTTGGCTTCAATCTGTTTCTTGACGTCTTCAAGTTTTTCGGTGCGGCGGGCTGCGATGCCGACTTTTGCACCGGCTTCAGCGAGCTTGACGGCGGTAGCAGCGCCAATGCCGCTCGATGCGCCGGTGACCAGTGCGATCTTTCCGTTGAGGTTGGTCATTGTCTTTACTCCTTGTCTGTAGCCCACCACCACTGTGGGCATCTCGTTGTGACAAGGATGAAACTATGCTTTTGAGCGCGGCCCTTCTCTCGGGCCCTTGCTCGACCTGTCGCGTTTTTGCTCAAAACCGCGACAGGTGAAAAAACTAGCCCCTGCGATAGTGGCTCGGTGGCAAGCCGGTCTCGCGCCGAAATACCTGCGCAAAGTGGCTCGGGCTCGAATAGCCGACGGACATACCAATCTCGATGATGCTTGTTTCCGTTTCCTGCAGGAGCAATTGTGCCCGTGCTACGCGTTGGCGAATGAAATAGCGAGATGGCGACACGCCAGTGGCCTTTTTGAACAGCCGGCTGAAATGGAACTCGCTCATCCCGACGGTCTCAGCAAGCTGGGCCAGATTGAAGGGTTCGGCCAGGTGCTCTTCGAGATAAGCGACTGCACGCCGGAGCTTGAATCCCGGAAGCGCATTCTGGCGATCGTCGAGCGCCTCGCCAGACGCGTAATTGCGGATCAAATGAACAGCAAGGCTTTGGGCAAGGCCCTGAATGAATAACTGACTTCCCATCCCTTCGGCGGTCAGCTCCTGGTGAACGAGTGCCAGCAGGTGGGAGAGCTGCTTATCCTTACCACCTGAGATGTCACGCAGTGCCGGCGGAGCGTTACAGCCAAGCACGTCATATGCGACGCGTTCGAAGAGTGGAACCGAGAGATAAAGGTGCATGACCTGGAACGGCGCATCCCCTACAGCGCGCCAGCGCATCTCATAAGGTGTGGTTGAGCGGGTGAGGAAGAAATCACCCACGGTTACGGTGTTCGCAACCCATTCGCCGTCGAGGTCACGTTCTTCGACGACGGCCTCTCCAGACATGACCCAAACAATGAGGGGTTCGGCGACGGCAGGAACCAAGAACGGTTCCTGCTTGTTTAGGCGGGAGTAGACCTGCACGAACATATCGGTCCAGGCCGGGCTATCGCCACTCACCATTGTTCGGCCTGCTATATACTGTTCAAGCCCAAGCGGGGATGTCCGCTCGGGCCTTACAGCAACCTGTTCACACGCCGGCAAACCGGCTGCGGGATGTATTTGCTTTCCAGCAATTGCTGGAATGGGACGTACATCAGTTTGAAGGGGTGCTTCGATATTCGCCAATGCGGACCCTCTCTTAAGCGGGGCCAGGATCGCCCCGATGATTGCGCGGGGCTTTAATGGAACAGTGCTTCATTCACATCTCCACCCATAACCACCATCAATGATGCGATGCAGCATTTGGTTTCATCCGACATGAAGATGAAGCCGGTGTCGTGCGTCTCTTTCAGGCAGATGAAGTCTGCATCGACGTCGCAGGTCAAGATCTCTGCTCGCTGCGGCATATCCGAACACTCCTGCATGGCATCATGCTCTAGCAGCGTCCGTAAAACAGCTCCTTGCCCAGGAATGGCCCGATGAATGTGACTGCGCTATCGCTGAACATGATCAACTCCATCTTTGTCTGATGAAGCCAATGTCTTTCATCATGTCCACGCGGCGGTAGAACAAGACTGCGTCCGTATTGCCTGATCCTATCGGATTGCATGACTATGCATATTGGGGCGCCACGCGCTCTTCAGGACATCCTTCACTCGTCGCGTCGGCTTAGATGCGAGAGCCTTACCTGCCAACTGCTGGAGAGGGCGCGGGCTCGGTTCTGCCGGGAAGAAACAAGCAGTGGTCGTGAGATAGGGGAGGCCGCTTGACCTCCCCTTCCCGATCAAAGACTGTTCAGACCGTCGAGAAGAGCTTTGTGAAACCTGTCGGGAGCCTGAATCTGAGGCGAATGGCCGAGGTCTTCGAACTCAACAAGTTTTGCCCCTGGGATGGCCTGCGCCGCTTGCTTGCCGAGCTGAGTATAATCGCCGAGCGTCGACGCAATCTCGGCCGGAGCGCGATTGGCACCCGGCGCCGTCTTGTCGGACATTCCGATCATGAGGAAAGTTGGCACTTTGATCTGGTTGAACTCATGCACGACTGGCTGCGTGAACAGCATGTCGGAAGTAAGCGCCTGGTTCCAAGCCACCTGATCGCCGCCCTCGCCACGATACATACCGGCGCTCATGGCCACCCACTTGTCGTATTCCGGTTGCCACTGCCCGGAATAATAGAACTTCTGCTGATACTGCTTGATGCCTTCGAAGCTGGTCTTTTTCTCACCCTCGAACGCCGCGTCAATCGTCTGGTAGGGAACTCCCTTTGCCTTCCAATCCTCAAGTCCGATCGGGTTGACCAGCACCAGCTGTTCGGTCACCTCGGGATACATCAATGCAAACCGCGAGGCGAGCATTCCGCCCATCGAGTGCCCGAGCACCGTTGCCTTCTCAACGCCGCGGCTATCTAAGAGAGCCTTGGTGTTCTCGGCCAGCTGGTGGAAGCTGAACTGGTATGCTTGCGGCTTGCTCGATTTGCAGAACCCGATCTGGTCCGGCGCGATCACCCGGTACCCGGCCTGTGTCAGGCTATTGATCGTACCCTCCCATGTGGCGCCACAGAAGTTCTTACCGTGCAGCAGGACTACGGTCCGCCCGTTCGGGTTGGCAGCTGCTATGTCCATGAAGGACATTTCAAGTTCCTGACCCTGGTTCGAAACCGTCATGATTTCAGTCTTGAATGGATAGTCGAACCGTTCAAGCCTGGGACCGAAGGTCACTTGCTGTGAACTTGACCGGTCGCTGTCCGCCTGAGCGAAAACGACTGCCGATGAGCCGGCGAGCAGAACGGATCCGAGTAGGGACGAAAGAAGGAAATGCCTGGTCATTTGTAATCCCGTTGAAGCGCGTGCACCATGCGAGCGCCAGGCACAGGTGGATCGACAGGCGGCATCCAGCAAGCCGACCTAACGTGGGTGTGATAAGCTGTTATGTTAGAAATTCGAGAGAGCGTTGGCAGCGCTCTGGCTCCTTCCGGTAGCAAAACTTGTGCATCTGCTTGGTTAAGACGCCGAAGATGATCAGCGGAAACGGGATACGCGACAAGAAGATCCGTCTCAGAAAGCAAGGCTGGCCACAGGCATGAACGGCCGGATTGGGTCCGACGACATTGCATGCCTGCGCCGCTCCTGCTTACTTCAGCCGGTCCAATAACTCATTCGCTACCGCCAATGCTGATGCCGGGTTTTGTCCGGTAATGAGCTCGCGATCAGTCACAACATGACTTGAAAATGCTGCGTCAGCCTGACTGTACTGACCACCCGCCTGAGTGAGTGCATCCTGCGGATAAAATTTCATCTCGCCGCCGCCCAGAAGGCCTTTGGCCATTTTTTCCTCCTCATTGCTGAAGACGGTAAAACGGTAGCCATCGTAAGCCCAGCGAGTTTGCGGATTTGCTTTTCCGCTCGTCTCAAACTCTCTGACAAACGCTTGTGCGTCGGGCAGAGTCGAAAGCAGGGCGATAGGACCATGACAGGCCAAGGCGGTCGGCTTTCCACTCTCATGGAAGTAAGTCAGGATCTTGCCGAGCTCGGCACTCACCAGAAGGTCTTGCATCGGAGCATGACCGCCCGGCACATAGACGGCATCGAAATGGCCGTAGCCGATCTGCTCGACCCGCGCGAAGCTAATGACGGGCGACCTGTCGCGTGATGTGAGTTGCAGGTCCGCGAGCGCTTCCTCGCTGGCTTTCATCGCCGCTTCGTCGCCACCGAAATACATCTTGTCGATTGATGTTCTGTCGACTGATGGAGCCGTTCCTTTCGGCGTGGCGAACGTAATCTTGTGGCCAGCATCACGCAGCGCTGTTACCGGCTGCATCAGTTCGTTGAGATAAAAACCTGTCTCGAAGACCTTGCCATCTTGCAGATCGAGGTGATCGGAATCGGACAGGACGATCAGCACGTTTCCGGCGTGAGCGTTTATGGCGCTCGCGCTAATGGCGAGTGCGACGGCAAGACTGCGCAAAAGTGTCATAGACTTGGTTCCCAAGGGATAGATGTCAGTTCGAAAAGTGAGTGCTCGCGGCAGGTTTAGCCGGCCACCTTGATCAGGCGGTGCAGTGAAAAGTCGGCGAAGTCGTCGCCAACGCCGCTCGCCTGAAAGCGCTGCATCGCAGGGCCCTGCATATGGGCGCGCCAGTGTGCCTCGCTTGCCCAAGTCTCAACGAAGATGCGGACGCGTCCATCGTCAAGCGATTGATGCAGTTCGTAGCGAAGGCAGCCGTCTTCGACTAAGGTTTCGGCGACGAGTTTTTCCTGGGCGGCGCCCAAGGCCGCCTCTTTTCCCAGTTTTGCCGTAGTGATTGCGATAACGGTCAAAGGTGAGTTCGACATGGCAGTTCTCCTCACGCGATGGTATTGACGAGCCCGCCTTCAGCACGAAGGGCGGCACCATTGGTGGCCGAGGAACGCGGACTGGCGAGATAGGCAACCAAGTTGGCCACTTCTTCCGCATCCACCATCCGTTGGAGGATGGATGCGGAGCGGGCGGTGGCGAAAAACTCAGCCTCGATCTGCTTCATTGGTGCGAATGGGTCGCTCGCCTGGCTGCGGAGGAAAGCCTCGATCCCTTCCGATCGGGTCGGGCCTGGCAGAACGGAATTGACGGTTACGTTCGTGCCACGGGTGATCTGCGCCAAGCCGCGCGAAACCGACAGCTGAGCCGTCTTTGTCATTCCGTAGTGGATCATGTCACCGGGAATTGCGAGGCCCGCTTCGCTGGAAATAAATACAATGCGCCCCCAATTGCGGTCGAGCATGCCTGGGATAAAGGCGCGAGAGAGCCGCACACCGCTCATCACATTGACGTCGAACAGATGGCTCCAGTCGGCGTCAGTGATATCGGCAAAGGCCTTGCTCTCATAGATGCCGAGATTGTTGACGAGGATGTCGATCGACGGCTCGACGCTGGCGATGACCGCAGCACCGTCAGCGCTTGCGGCGTCTGCCACGATGCCGGATATGTTCGCACCGCCGGAAGTCTTGATGGATGCAATTGCGCTTTCGAGCTTGGTGTTATCGCGTCCCGTGATAACGACGCGCGCGCCTTCCGTCGCAAGAGTGTGAGCGATTTCCAAGCCTATGCCGGCGGTTGCGCCAGTTACAAGTGCGGTCTTTCCGTTGAGTTGTAGATCCATTTTTATGTCTCCAGATTGCTGCTGGAGAAAAGCTATGATCTAAGCCGCGCTTGGACTATTGCCTGCAAAAGACACGCACCTGTGAATGAGGTTCATCAATGCCACGCATCCTCATGGAACGCTCCGGCGAAATGGAAGTCTTTGTACGGGTTATTCAAGATGGAGGCTTCTCCGCCGCCGCCCGCAATCTCGATCTTACTCCATCGGCAGTCAGCAAACTAATCGCGCGACTGGAGAGCCGTCTCGGCGCCCGCCTTCTAGTGCGGACCACCCGTGCTCTCACGCTCACGGAAGAAGGCGAGGCCTATCATCACGCGGCGCTGCGGATCCTGCAGGAGTTGAACGATGCGGATCAAGAGGTGGCCGGTGGTGCGGTTCGCGGGCGGTTACGGATTAATGCGACAATACCGTTCGGAACAATGTTCCTCGCTCCCGCGGTCCCGGAATTTGTTGCGCGCAATCCTGGTCTGGTCGTCGATCTTTCGTTGACCGACGGGATTGTGGACCTTGTGGCGGAGAAGACCGACGTTGCCATCCGTATGGGCAATCTACCCGACAGCGGGCTCATCGCGCGCAAGCTCGGGCAGAGCCGGCGCGTGATCTGCGCCTCACCCGACTATCTCGCGCGTAAGGGGACACCGGAGAAACCGGCAGATCTCGCGCATCACGATTGCCTGACATTCAATTTCCGCCGTGCAACACCCTCCTGGCCATTTCGCACCGGCGGTCGGGATGTTGTACAGCCGGTCAAAGGCAGTGTCGTCGTGAACAACGGTGAGACGATGAAGCAGATGGTGCTGGCCGGCGCCGGTATTGCCCGGGTCGGGCTATTTCACGTGGCAGATGAGATTGCGGCGGGTCGGCTGATCCCGTTGCTAGAAGAAGAAAACCCAGGCGACCTTGAACTGGTTCACGCCGTCTATGTCGGTGGCGGTCCCCTGCCACACCGCGTCCGGGCATTCATCGAATATATGATGCTGATCTTGCGTGCTTCACCCGTGTTAAATGGCACGTCCTGATCCTAGAAGCAGTAGGAAGGCGGGCGCGCGCAGGCTTTGCTTTCTCCCCCAGATCAATCTCGGTAGTCCGGCGCCTCCCGGTCAAGCTGACGCCGGATGCTCAGCAGATGCAACCTGGCACTGTCCGGGTCCCCTTCTCGCATCTGCCGCACCGCCTCGGCAGCAATATCGGCTGAAACCGGCAGGAGTTTGCGGCCCGTCCCCATTGCTTTCAATTGAACTTCGGCCGCCCGCTCGAGGTAGTAGAGATCATCCCAGGCTTCGGCGATGTTGGGTGCACAGACCATCACGCCATGATTTCTCATGAACAGGATATCCTTGTCGCCAAGCACCGAGGCAATTCGGTCACCCTCGCTCTCGTCGAGCGCAAGACCGTTGTAGTTCTCATCGATCGCGACACGACCATAAAATTTAAGCGCCGTCTGCCCCGCCCAGACCAGTGGCTCGCCTTCGACCATGCTGAGCGCGGTCGCATTCGGCATGTGGGTGTGAAAGGCGGCGCCCACCCTTGGCGCCATCTTGTGCAGACGTGCGTGGATGTAGAAGGCGGTCGCCTCCGGGACGCCGTCTCCAGCCACCACATTCCCCGCGAAATCACAGATCAGCAGTGATGACGCCGTCGCCTCCTTGAAGGCCCAGCCAAGGCGGTTGACGATGAAGAGATCGGGATGCCCGGGTACGACGGCCGAAAAATGATTGCAAATCCCCTCTTCCAGACCGAGGCGCGCAGCCATGCGAAGACAAGCCGCAAGGTCCATTCTCGCCTGCCAGATCTCCTCGCTATCCAGCGGGAGATTGTGGTGGGGATTGCTGCATGCTTTCGAAAGCTTCAATTCATGTGCCATCTGTTTCTCCTTGAATTAAATCCAGCCGGCCGTGGCAAAGATATCGGGCACCTTGTCGAGTGTCGGGACGATTGCATTGGGCTGGTAGTCAGAAAGCGGTTTGCGGCCCGTGCCACGATCGACCCAAACGGTGCGAAATCCAAGCTCACGCGCTGCAGCAAGATCAAGATGCGGGCTGGCACAGATATGCACCAGATCGCCCATTCCAGTCCCAAGGCTGTTCCAGGCGTGACGAAACGTCTGGGCGGAGGGTTTATAGGCGCCAGCTTGTTCAGCCGTGATAACCCGGTCGATGGAGCCGCCCAATTGGGCGACATTTCCGGCGATGATGGCGTCATCCGTGTTCGAGATGATTGCAAGGTAGAAACCTGCAGACTTCAACTCTTGAAGCGTTGCGACGACCTCTGGAAACGGTGGCATCTTGCCGATTGAGGAGGTCAGGAGTTCGGCATCAGCAGTCTCGAACGACAGCCCGAATTCCCCCATAGCCCGTTCCAGGGCAAGGGCGCTGACCTCGGAAAATGTTCTATGAGGACGCTCTGCCTCCAACATATGCTCATGCCGGTCATAGATCGAAATGAACGTCTTCTGATCGATGTTGCCACCTTTGGCGGACAGGATCCTGTCCATTGCCGCCAGCAGCCCTTCGTCCCACTGGATAAGGGTCCCGTAGCAATCAAAGGTCAACCATGTTGGCTTCGGACCTGGCAATGTCATGTCTAGTCTCCTGTGTTTCCGGCAGATTGACAAACACCGCAATCATTGGAAAATTAAATTTCGTCATACTCTCAATCGAGGAATCAAATGAGCTTCGGCTTTGACCTGGATCTCCTGAAAACGTTTGCTGCCGTAGTCGATTGTGGCGGCTTCACCAAGGCTGCGGAAAGAGTGCATTTGACGCAATCGACGGTGAGCCAGCAGGTCAAGAAGCTCGAGCAAAACATCGACTCTGTGTTGCTGCTACGGGATAAATCGTCCGGAACTGTCGAGACGACCGAGGCCGGCGAAAGACTTTTGAGCTATGCCCGCAGAATTCTTGCGACCGCAGAGGAAGCTAGCGAAGCAATGCGGAAACCCTCCGCACCCCGAACCGTGCGCCTCGGAGTGCCGGAGGATTTTGCGGGCCGGCGCCTGATCGACCTACTGTCGGGATTTTCTGCCGCCTCGCCCCACATCAGACTCGACACTGTCAGCGGCTGGAGCACGGAGCTTAGACGTCAATTGGACGCGGGGGAAATCGACCTCGCGTTGATCAAGCGCGAGCCTGGTAGTGGAGCAAGTCTCGCCACTTGGACGGAAAAGCTGATATGGGTCCAAGGTGCAAGCGGTTCTATTGCGGCAGACCCAGTGCCGCTTGCTGTCTTTCCGGTCGGATGCATCTACCGGGATCGCGCAATCCGCGCGATCGAGCAAAGCGGTCGCCGCTGGCGGATCTCTTATACGAGCCAAGGTTTGATGGGTGTGCAGGCCGCAGTCGCCTCCGGCCTCGGGATCAGCTTGTTGCCATCCGACGCGGTGCTTCCCGAACATCGGCAACTTGGCCCTCTGGACGGATTCGACGATCAGACCCCATCCGAAATGGCGCTGGTGAAAGGTCGAGCAAGTTTGTCAAATGAAGCGAAGTACCTCGCGCGGTTCCTCGCCAATAACGTAGGGTAGCACCTGCCATGACACTGCCCATTTAGCCCAGGTCTGACCGACGACTCCAGACTCGGATATCCTGCTCTTGAGCGGATACGAACCCTCGACCCGCAGTTCCAGACATCGCATTACGCCATTTTTTGTGCCGACTAACGACCTAGTCAGGGAGACTGCCTTTAACTCCCTCATTTGACGCTCGCCATGGCGGACCCACCCCGCCGTCGGCGTTGCGGCTCCATTCAAGTGACGCCAGGAATTAGGGCTGGGGATGATCTGCGGTAGATCTTGTGTAGGCTCGCACGAAGTCCAGGAAAGCCCGCATGGCGGCACTGGAGTGCCGCTTGTTGGGATAATACAGGAACCAGCTTGGCAATATCGGACTCCAGTCTTCGAGCACCTCCACGAGCCGGCCGTCTTCTACATACGGAGCTGCATAGTCCTCTAGAACGTGAGCCAGCCCATTCCCGGCTAGAGCTGCCTGAAGCTCGTTCTGCGCAGAGTTGAGCGTGAGGCGGGCGTCAGGAACGAGTTCCATCTTTTCGCCTTCCTTCTCGAATTGCCAGGTCGCGAGGGCACCACCTGGAAATCTGCGACGGATGCACTGATGATGCACGAGATCCGCCGGTTTCGTTGGACGGCCGTTTCCATCGATGTAGCTTCTCGACGCAACAATTGCATAACGCAGAGATGGTCCGAGGGGCATCGCGACCATGTCCTGCTCCAGTTGCTTGCCGAAACGAACTCCCGCGTCGAAACCTTGTTTGACGATATCGATCACCGCTGCGTCACTAACGATCTCGACATTGACCTCTTCGTGCAGCCGCATAAACTCGAACACCAGTGGGCATAGCAGATGATCGACGGCGGGCGCCGGCGCGTTGATACGCAAGGTCCCGGAGGGCTTTTCCTTCAACTGGTTGAGATCGTCGACCGCCTTCCTGATGTCAGCGATTGCCGGAACCAACCGCTCGAGCAAGCGCTCACCGGCCTCCGTGGGTGAGACACTTCGCGTTGTTCTATTGAGCAACCGGATCCCCAGAACCTCTTCCAGACCATTGATCGTCTGGCTCAGCGCAGAAGAAGAAATACCTCTTTCGAGCGCCGCCGCGCGAAAACCGCCGCATCTGACGATAGAAGCAAACACTTCCAGATTATCGAGCCGAACCTGATCCATTGAGAAGCCTGCCTTATCAACCCGCGCACATTCCCCCGGCTTATCAGAACACTGTTTATGCGTCATCTTGTGATGCATCCGCCTCTGGACGCAGGCTCAAAAACGTAAGGATCTCGTGGAATGGCTCCTCTGACGATAAACAGGCGCAGAATCATGCTGACGGCGGCAGCAGCCGGAGCCTCAAGCTTGATGCTCGGCAGCGCTATCGGACCCGTTCACGCGCAAGCACCCTCGGCTGTCGCTGCCGGCAATACCGGCTATTACCGGTTCAGCATCGGCGAGATCAGTGCAACAGTTTTGAGCGATGGTGTGATCGGCGGGCCACCCCGCATTTACGCCAGCGACGCAACCGAGGCGGAACTGCAGGAGGTGTTGCGCCGTGCCTTCCTGCCCCGCGACCATCTGACACTCAACCTCAACACGCTGCTGATCGAGGTCGGCGGCCGGAGAGTGCTGCTGGAGGCCGGCGCCGGCCAGACCATGGGCCCGAACGGTGGCCGGATTTTCCAGAATCTGTCGGCGATCGGACTCTCCGCCGCGGACATCGACGCGATCGTCGTGTCGCACACGCATCCCGACCACGTGGGCAATCTACGTGGAGCAGATGGTGGACGAGCGTTCCCCAACGCGACCGTGTACGCCCCCCGAGCAGACTGGGAATTCTTTATCAGCAACGACCCAGACCTTTCTTATATGCCCGTACCGGAAGACTTCCGGCGCCGGTTCGGCGCGGCGATCAAGCAGAGTGTTGCGCCTCTTGGAAAAGCGGTCGAGCTTTACGATGCCGGCGCGGAGATCTTGCCAGGCCTCAACACGATCGCTGCCTACGGACACACACCAGGCATGGCGACCTTCCTGGTCCATTCGGGTAACGAGCAACTGCTGCTGACCGCTGACCTCGCATATCATCCCGTGGTCAACGTCAACAATTCTTGGCGTCCCGGTCCCGACCGGGACAAGGACACGGCTCTCGCCTCGCGCCGACGCATCTTCGACATGGCCGCGACCGATCGTGTACCTGTACTCGGCTTCCACTACCCATTTCCCGGGCTTGGATACATGCTCAAGACCGATACCGGCTACGCCTGGGTTCCGGCCGGCTGGCAATTCTAAATGACCGCGGGCACAAGAAGGAGCGACCGATGAAGGCAATCATCAATCGAAGACACCTGCTCGGCGGCATCGGAGCTGCTGCAGCCGGAGCGACCATCGCTGGCAGTGTGAAGGCGCAAGGGAGCACAAGCGCATCATCTGAGCTATCCACCTCAGGAGTTGCCCCTGCCCTCACCCGCGCGGTTCCCAAAACCGGCCAGCAAGTTAGTCTTCTCGGCCTCGGCACCTTTCTAACCTTTGACCGCAGGCCGGGCGAGCAGCGCGATGACCTACGGGAAGTCTTCAAGCGGTATGTTGCTGGCGGCGGACGTGTGATTGATACATCACCACTCTATGGATCCGCTGAAGTCAGTGTGGGTCAGTTCCTGAACGAAAGCCCGAACGCTGCCGACATCTTTCTGACCAACAAGATCTGGTCAACAGGCGAATATCTCGGCGACGAGAGCCACGCTGTTGAAAGCTTCAGGCAGTCAAAGCTGCGCACATGGCGATCGAAGATCGAGGTGATGCAGTGTCACAGCCTCACCAATGCGGCAGTGGTAATACCGCTGATGCAGTCATGGAAGATGGACGGACAAATCGCGCATGTCGGCGCAACGCATCACGAGACTGCCGCACAGGAACAATTGATCCGTTTCATCGAGAGCGGCAGTGTAGACTTCGTTCAGACGAACTACTCGATCTTTGACCGCAGCGCGGAAAGGCGTCTCTTGCCCGCCGCGGCCGAAAAAGGCGTCGGTGTCCTCATCAACCTGCCGCTGGAAAAAGCTCGCCTTTTGAAAGTCGTTGAGGGACGCCCGCTGCCAGATTTCGCGAAGGAGTTCGGGGCCGGCACCTGGGCTCAATTTTTCCTTAAGTGGGTCATGGCCCATCCAGCTGTCACCAGCGTTTTGTGCGGTACGTCAAATCCCGATCACATGACGGAAAACCTTCAAGCGATGACAGGGTCGCTGCCAGACGAAGCGATGCGGCGACGGATGGTCGCGCATATGGAAACGATTCCTGCATTTGCCTCCATCGGTAGCATGCCCTGGTACCCCGACAAGGATCAGATGTACGCAGGTCTCATTCGCGATGCGCAGTCAAACGCGCGCGCGCGGTTGAACTAGCCTCACGTCAGCGACGGAAAGGGGATGAGCGGCGGCGCTTGCCAGTCGAGTGAAGCTGGCTCCGAGGACGCGATTTCGAGATGGTACTAACCAGACTTCTGACGGTTGGTTCGCCCGCAAGCGCTTTTCTGCCCGGTCGGCTGCTGTCCGCTGCCGGTTCTACCGATGATGTAATGGCCTTGGTCGTGCGCGTGCTTCAAGTACGCCTCGGTCGGCACCTTCGGGAAAATCAGCGGCTTGATGGCCGCGTCGCCTAGTCCCACATGGCCCTTCCTTCGGCTTACCAGCACAGGTCCGGCAGTGCGATGCACCTGTTCTCCTGGGTTCCTAGATTGGATTTATCTGCAGCCCGGTCATGATTTCGGAGACCTCCCAGAGCCGCTTGCTGGCGGCGCGATCGAGTGCCTGCGGCGGAATACGTGCCGGTCTTGGATGCCCCCGTGTCTCACCGAGTCTATCTGGACCATAGTAGCCACCTGACTTTGCCTCTTTCGAGGTGGCAGCAAAAAGCGGCGGCAAGGCACCTTGTGCAACAGGCTGGAACAGAAACCAGAGGAAGGTTCTGACCAGACCTTGCAAGCTATGTCGACCGGGCGCGTTGTGCAGCAGATCAGTTCGAGAAATCCCCGGATGCGCAGCCAAGCTTGAAATACCCCATCCTGCAGCTTGGCTTCGATTTTGAAGCTCAAGCGCGAACATCAAGCATGCAAGTTTTGACTGGCTGTAGGCCTCCATTGGACGGTAGTGCGTCTCAGAATTGATGTCGTTAAAATTGATCCTCCCAGCGCGCGCTGCGACGCTGGACACGGTGACGACACGGGCGTCCACCCCCTTTACCAGCAGAGGCATCAGGTGAGTGGTCAGTGCGAAATGGCCAAGGTAGTTCGTCCCGAGCTGCATTTCGAAGCCGTCGCGGGTTTCCTGCCGCGTCGGCGGCACCATGATGCCGGCATTGTTCACCAGAATATCCAGCCCCTCCCGGTCGTCCTTCATCCGCTGCGCGAACGACACGACCGATGAGAGATCGGCAAGATCGAGTGTCTCGAACCGCACTGCGGCACGGGGTACCGTGCGTCGGACGCGTGAAACGGCGTCGGCGCCTTTTTGCGGATTGCGGCCGGCGATGATCACGTCGCAACCGGCCCGGGCGAGCATCAGCGCGGTTTCCAGCCCTAATCCCCCGGTCCCGGTAACCACAGCGGATCGTCCGCGCTGCTCGGGTATGTCAGTCTCGCTCCACTTTGCCATCACAAACCTCTTTCCTCGTTTTTGCACTTGGTGTAAAATAAATATCGCACTGAGTGTAATATTACAAGAGGGCGTGGTGGAGAGAGTCGAGGATAGCGTTCGAGCAGGCGTTGGCCTGAGAGAACGAAAGAAGCGCGAAACAAAAAAGCGCATCACCGAAAGCGGGATCGCTCTTTTCCTTCAGAAAGGGTTCGACCACACGACGCTTGACGAAATCGCCGCGGCCGCAGGAATTTCGCGCAGAACCTTTTTCTATTACTTCACGTCGAAGGACGAGATTTTGCTGTCTCTGCAAAGCGGGATTGGCGAGATGTTGGCCGATGCGGTGCGGAAGGCTCCCGCGACATCGAAGCCCCTCGACGCTGTTCGGGATGCGGTTGTGAGCGTCTGCAATGCCATTCCTACGAACGACATGATCGAGATGGATCGCTTGATGCGGGCGAGCCCCAGCGTCCAGGCACGCAAGCAGGTCTCGTACGTCCAGCAGGAAGGTGAGATCTATGAAGCGCTCAAAGAGCGGTGGCCCGAGCCTGAGCGATCAACAGCATTACGTGTCGTCGCCATGCTGTCCGTTGGAGCGATGCGCATTGCCGGAGACATCTTCAACCTGGAGAAGGGCGCGCGGCCAATGGCTGAGCTTCTTATTGAAGCATTCGACAGTGTTGTCCGGGAGGTTCAGTCGGATCGCACGCGGTGTGATCGCGGCGTTGTCCCAAAAGCCTGTCTGTAAGCGTTGGTGAACGCGCTCTGCGATGTGTAGCCGACACGCCGCGCAACTGCCTCAACGGTATCTACATCCTTGCGCAAGAGGGTTCTTGCAAGGGTGAGCCGCCAGTAGCGTAGATAGGCTAGAGGCGGTGTTCCAACCTGCTGGCTGAACTTCGCCGAAAACGCTGCGCGGGACATACCGGCTATTTCCGCCAGCGCGGCAACCGTCCAGGGAACCGCGACGTCGCGGTGGATGGCGTGCAACGCGCGACCGAGACGTGGATCGGAGATCGCTCCGAGCCACCCGGTCCGGCTCCGCTCCTCATCGTCAGACAGCGTCCGGAGCGCCTCCACCACAAGGACGTCCGCGAGACGGGAAGCGACAGTATCGGCGCCCATCGCATTCCGAAGGAATTCCTTGCTTATCAAGTCGAGAACGGCGGAAATAGCTCCCGACGCGCTGGCCTCACGTCCTACGTGCAAAAACACGGGGAGCATGTCGATAAGAAACTCGCCGATCTGGTCCGGGAAAGCGATCGAGCCGCCGATTGCAACGACGCCGCTCCCAGAACCCACTCTGACCACGTCGGAGCCACCATCCGGGTAGAGGGCTGCCCCGTCTTGCGGTTCCAGTTCCGGATCGCTTGCCACGACGTACTTCGTGCGACCTATCAGGCAGACGTCGCCCCTCTGCATCAGGTAGCGCGACTGCCCTGATGGGAGCATCCACTGTTCGCCTTCAAGAATCGCGACAAACTTCAAGCGGTTCGCGAGCGGGAATGAGTATGCCCATGATCCACCTGCTTCCATGCGAGTTCGTCTAACCACATGTGCGCCGAGCACCTCGAGCACATCAGACAGTGGATCCCGGACAGTCATAGACGATTGCGGCAAAACACAAGACCCTTCGGCATAGATGCTCTCAAGACCCTGATCTAGGTTCAACTGATCAAAGTCCAAGAGGAGACAGTCGATGAGGATCGAAGATAAAGTCATCGTCATAACCGGAGCGAGCAGCGGTATTGGCAGAGCAACAGCGAAGCTGCTTGCGCAACAAGGCGCGCTCGTGGTGCTCGGCGCGCGAAGACTGGAACCGCTCCAGATGGTCGCGGATGAGATCCTAGCTGCAGACGGCAGGGTCGCCCTCAAGCAAACGGACGTTCGGCAACGTGGCGACTTGGAAGCCTTGGTTTCGGTTGCCGTTCAGGAAGGCGGCAAGCTTGACGTAATCGTCAACAATGCAGGCGTCGGCCCAATCTCTCGTTTCGATGACCTGCAGGTCGAAGACTGGGACCTGATGATTGACGTGAACCTGAGAGGTACGCTCTATGGCATTGCCGCGTCACTACCCGTATTTGCTCAGCAAGGCTTCGGGCATGTCATCAACGTTATCTCCACGGCCGGGCTAAAGATCGTGCCGACCATGGGGGTCTACGCGGCCACCAAGAACGCCGTTCGGACCGCAACGGAGGCCCTGCGCCAAGAAGCAGGACCAAACCTCCGCGTCACCGAAATATCGCCGGGAATGACCGCCACGAACTTTGGCGACAGCATCACGGATCCCGGGATGAAGAAAAAGATTGAGGATGATCTAGCGGCAACTGGCATGTCCGCGGATGCTATCGCGCGAGGCATTCTATTTGCAATCGAACAGCCTCCAGAGGTGGAGGTCGGCAGCATCGTCATCCGTCCAACAGCACAGGGATAATGGCGCAGGTACTGTGTGACATGGTAGGATGGATGCCTCCAGGCCGCACTACTTCACCGTCGTCTAAGAAAATCGACCTGATCCCTTCATAACCAGGCAGCGTAGCGCTCAGGCTTCGGCTGCTGCGCGCCGTTTCGCTGTGACTGTAGGAGGCCCGCAAAATTAAGAGAGGCTGCAGGACCATATCGGCAAGCGCGGACGTTCCGACCTCAGACGCCACTTGGTAATCCGGGTCTCCACCATTTCCTTAAATCCCGTCTGTCGCGGATACTGCTCCAGCAAAGACGCCGTCGCCACGCTCCTGATCGTGGCTCAAGTCATCAAGCTTTGCCAGAAGCTCACGGTTGATGCTGTGACGATGTTCATCAAGCTGATGGGCAAGTTGTTCTCGCAAGCTGCAGCGGGCCGCTTAAGTTCTCATTCGGATCGCCCTTGGCGTACGATTTGGACTGCCCTCGTTCTGACCCCTTGAAGCCCGCTACCGGTCTATTGTTTTCACTGGCATAGGATCGGGCCTCGCCGAGCAGGTTTAATCAATTGGCTGTGATATTGTCCCAGCCGGAAAGCGCAATTTCCGCCACATCGTGCAGCTCGGCGCGGTCCGCTCCATCCCGGGCACGGATCGCCATGCCGCTTTGGACTGTCTGCACGAACCTCGCCAGTTTGGTCGTGTCCACCGTAGCCTTTAGATCACCATCGTTCTTCGCTCGATCGAAGCGCGCTTTGAGCAGATCAAAACCGCCTGCACGAGTCGCTCGCATGAGTTCGCCCAGTTCGGAGTGCCCTTCGCTGCCCACGGTCGCGAGCGTTGACATGCACCCATGGGGTAGATCGAGATCTCCACCGGTCATCGCGATCGCCTCATCCTGCAGAAAGAACAGTGCGGCCTGCCTCGCTGTCGAAGCAGCCCTGAAGCGGGTCCACACCAACCCCTCGTAGGTCGTGTAATAGTATCGTAGGGCCTCGGCATAGAGCGCATCCTTCGAACCGAAGGCCGCATAAAGGCTTTTGGTACCGATCCCCATTGCCTCCGTCAGGTCGGCGATTGAGGTCGCCTCGTATCCCCTCATCCAGAAGAGCCGTGTCGCCGCGGCAAGCGCTGCCTGGCGATCGAACTCTCGCGGCCGCCCGCGGGGAGGACGCGTCGACGGTGAATTCGCTTGAGGTATCGAAACATGTTTTTGCATCGATCACTGCATAAATATATTGACCGTAGTTTGCAATGCCGCTACCCCTTTGTGCATCGATCACTGCATAAAAGGGGATGCCATGGATCTGTGTGAGAAGCGCGCACATGTGAATGGCGGTTCGAAGGGATACGGCCGCCGATCGTAATTCAGTCGCGACTACGTGCGCATCTTTGGGCTTCCACCGGCACGTCACGCCAGCCGACTGCGCAACTCAGCCCGAGATGCTCTTCCTTCAGGACGTTCTGTGTGTTTCGGCCCTTTAATTGCGGGACTTAGTCAACCCTGTTTTGTCAGTGCCGGGGTCATGGTCCTTTTCGAGGTCATGGCCTCATGATGATGTTCGGGTCGGATGCCTCAACGTGTGGAGCGCTGTACTGTCGTAGCCGCCAGCAGCCGAAACAACGAGGTCACCACAACCACCGTCCCGGCGGGACATCACAGGCCAATTCAGCCCTGCGATTTTGGGTTTAGGTAGTAAGGGATCAGGCTGGTTCCTTGCTCCACTGGAATGAGGTCCCGTCGATCCAGATGCAGTGCAGGATAACGGCCAATTTTCGCGCGACTGCCACCTGCGCTTTTTTTATGCCATTGCGTTTCGCCAACCGGAGTCCCCAGGCCTTCAACGCGCACCACCGCTTCGTCCGATGGAGCAGCACGCTTGCGGCCTCGAAGAGATAAGTCCGCAGCAAACGATCTCCCCATCGCGAGACTTGGCCGACAGTGTCCGTTTCACCCGATTGCTTGCGGCGTGGCGTCAGGCCCAAATAGGCTCCCACGGAGGTTGCGTTTCGAAAGCGAGACGGATCGTCGATGGTATGGCGGAAGGTCAGGGCCGTCACCACGCCGATGCCCGGCACGGTCATAAGTCGCTTGGTCGTGTCGTCTGCGCGAGCCATCAATCGGACTTGGCGGTCCAAACCGGCTAGTTCTCGACAAACATGCCCATGCACGGAAAGCAGTGGTAGCAAAACCGGCCAGAGCGCGTGTCTGTCCCCGGTCAATTCGGTGACGCATCGCTGGAATTGTCCTGCTATAGCGCGAGAGAAAAGCAACCCGCATTCTTTCAACATCGATCGGATCTGATTTTCGAGATCACGTCGCATCGTCACGAGCCGGGACCGCGCAACTAGCAGTGAGCGAACCTGTTGACTGGCCTCGCTCTTCACCGCAACCTCGCGATACCATCCGATGCGAACCAGCTCGGCCAAGCCACGCGCGTCGTTCTCATCGCTTTTGTTCATTCGGACCGACAACACAGCGTGGGCGTGTCGTGCGTCGATGCAGACCACCGGCACGCCGATCCGCTTCAATTCATGCCAGAGCCAACTCGACATAGCACCGGTCTCGAAGCCAACTCGTTCCGCATCAGGAGCCTTCTTCGCCAGCAGGGTCGCTAAGGCTCCCGGATCGGACTTCGCCCGGCCCTCGAAGATCAATCGGCCGTTCTCGTCAACGACACAAACGGAAGTCTCCTTCTGTGAGACGTCCAATCCGACATACTGTTTCATCGTGATGTCCTCCCGTTGGTACTGGGATCAGTCTGCCACCAGAGAGGCGACTGGGATATGCCGGCAGCAATTACGTCATCGTGTGGAACATTGGACCCACCTCATCGGTGGCCGCTCGCGCAGCTTCCCGGCCGCCCATTACCGGCAAACAATTTCGTCTAGTTTCCTAACCCCTCTCTGGAGAGCAACCATGTCCACTCACCCTATCGATATCGCGACCACTTTCTTCGGCCACTGGAGTGCAAATCGCATTGAGGACGCCCTTGCGATGCTGTCGGATGACGTCCTCTACGACAACGTCCCGCTGCCCAACATCATAGGGAGAGACAACGTTCGCGAATTCCATGAGGACTTCGGGGTTGGGACGGCGTTCAGGGTAGACTGGGCTGTGACCAACATCGCGGCATCTGGGAATATTGTTCTCAACGAGCGGATCGATGTGTTCACCCATGAACGTGGCGGGACGATCACATTGCCGGTCATGGGTACGATCACCGTGGAAAACGGAGAAATCACTGTCTGGCGCGACTATTTCGATTTGGCCGACTTCGAGAGGCAGGTCTCACTTCTCAAGAGATAGCCAGATCGCAAACCCGCCGCCGTGGCGCCACGGCGGCGTTGTTCTTGCCGGCATGCCGCGCTCGAAGGCAAGGTGCTTTGCTGACTGACGGAGCCGCACCTGTATTCCCGTGGATCGCCCGGACGGGTCCGTGGCTCCCGTAACACGAATATCGATAGAAATGACGCGGTGTTTCTAGAAATGCGCTGGAATAGAGCGGTTTCCCTTCAGCCTAAGCGGAAAACGTCATGATTTCACCCTACACGATCAACATCCCTGACGAACGGCTCGCCACGATCAGAGCTAAGGTCGAGGCTTATGACTGGAGCCAGCTGCGCGATGCGGGAGGCTGGTCAGCGGGGGTCGGGGTTGATGACCTCAAGCGGCTCGTCGAGTATTGGCGGAACAGCTATGACTGGCGTGCGGTCGAACGCCGCCTCAACGCACGCCCCAACTTCACGGCCGACGTGGAAGGCGAGCACATCCACTTCGTTCATGTGAAGGGCGACGGCTCGAAGCCGCCCGTCCTGCTTCTCCATGGCTGGCCGGGCTCGTATCTCGAATTCAAGCGGCTCCTGGAGCCGCTCGCAGCAGACGGGCACGATGTTGTCGTCCCCTCGCTTCCTGGCTTCGCGTTCTCCAACCCGATCACGGGCCCGATCGGCCCGCGACGGGCTGCTGCGCTCATGCATGGGCTGATGATCCAACTGTTCGGCGACGCGCCGTATTTCATCCAAGGGGGCGATTGGGGCCACGCCCTCGCGGTCTGGGCGGCGCATGATCGTCCGGACGCCCTGCTCGGCATCCATATCAACATGATGACCGTGCATGCGGAGAATGCCGCTGCGACGACCGACCAGGAGAAGTCCTTCGCCGCCAAGCGGGCCGCAATTGCCGATCGGGAGAGCGCCTATTTTCACGAGCAGGCAACGCGTCCGCAAACGCTTGGCGTCGCGATGGCCGACAGCCCGGTAGGAGCGGCGGGCTGGATACTCGAGAAGTTCGGCAAGTGGGCCGATCTACCAACAACCGCCGATGGCGACCCGGACATCTGGAGCAAGTTTTCCGAGGAGGAACTCCTCACCAACATCATGCTTTACATCGCGCCCGCATCGTTCGTGACTGCAACCTGTTTCTACTACGGCAGCCGGCTTGAGGAATCGCGGATGCTCCCGGCCGGTACCCGCATCCAGGTGCCAACCGGCTTCGCGGCCTTCCCCGATCCGGTGTTCCTGCCGCCGCCGCGCTCGTTCGCGGAGAAGACCTACAATATCGTGCATTGGACCGACATGCCGCGGGGCGGGCATTTCGCCGCGCTGGAGGAGCCGGAGCTGATGCTGGCCGACCTGCGCGCCTTTATCGCAACGGTGTCGGCGGCGCGCTCCTGACGGTGGAGATCTCAGTTTCAGAAGCGCGGGGCGGGCGCTGTCGGCGCAGGGTTACATAACCCGTAACGCCATCTATGCGCCGCGACGGCAGGCGTGGGGCGTGCGACAATGCCGTCCTGACGGAAATGGTGTCGAAAGGCGTCGCCCGCTTTCGCTCGTCATGTCGCTCGACGAGGAAGAGCGGAAAGATGATTGCTGCACAGATCGTAACGGCCTAATCGTCAAAAGCTATCGTTTCGACGGTGACTTCGCGGTAGCAGCATTTTTGGCTTCTTCGATGGATAGGCGAACCGCTCGTTTCATTGCATCGGCCTCGCCGAATATCGCAACAAAAGCCGTGGCACCTTCCAACCGGGCTAACGTGTCGGTCGCGATTTCGCGAGCGACATCAACAGGCATGGCGCGTGACAAGATGCTCGACAAATGCTCGCGATGTGCTTGGAAAAACGCTCGAACAGCATCCTTGGCTATCGGGGTCTCGTCACTTGTACCGTAAGCTAAGTGAAGGCCCACACATCGGCCGCGATCAGTAAGAGTGGTCGCAATTAGCTCGATGACCTCGACAAATTCATCATCCCACTGCCCAGAGGCTGGGTCTCTCTGACCGAATGTTTCTTGCAAGGTGAGATCGAGTACTGCCGGAACGAGAGCCTCCTTGCTGGGAAAGCGGACGTATAGCGATGATTTCTTCAGACCCACGGCATCCGCGAGATCATTCATCGACGCGCCGGCGTACCCTTTCGAGCGAAACAATTCCCTCGCAGTCGATACAATTGTTTCTCTCATAACTTTCATGCGGTTTCTCCGAGCCAAGCTTCTCCGATGCCTGATACACCACCCTCAAAGGGTTGACAACCGACCGTTCGGTCGTATTTTGCATGCATCGTCTATTGTTGATTTACCAAGACCTTTCAGAAGGAGTTCTAGCATGGCCGTAAACTACAAAACGCAAAAGGTAAAAGACGTCGAGGTTTTCTACAGAGAGTCTGGCTCAAGAGACGCGCCAGTCCTTCTTCTGCTCCACGGCTTTCCATCCTCCAGCCACATGTTCCGTGATCTGATCCAGCTACTGGCAGATCGATACCGCGTCATCGCACCTGACCTTCCCGGGTTCGGTCAAACGACCTCGCCTCAACGTGGTAATTTTGCTTACACATTCGATAACCTCGCCGATGTCATCACTGGGTTTACGGAGGCGCTCGGCCTCACCCGTTTTGCACTTTACGTGTTCGACTACGGTGCACCGGTCGGGTTCAGGATGGCGATGGCCAATCCCGAGAGGATCACCGCCATAATCAGCCAAAATGGCAACGCCTACACCGAAGGGTTCAGCGATGAGTGGACCGCGTGGGAGGCCTATTGGAGGGACCCCTCCGACGAAAACAGAGAGGCATGTCGGGCATCCTTATCTCCTGCGGTGATCGAGAACTGGCAATACCGCACCGGCACATCAAAGGAGCGCCTTTCGCCTGATGGTTATCAACTCGATATCGCGTTCATGTCGCGGCCGGGAGCGGAAGACATTCAACTCGATCTTATCCTCGACTACCGGACAAACATCGACCGGTATCCGGAATTTCAGACGTACTTCCGGAATCATCAACCACCGTTCCTGGCGGTCTGGGGCCGACATGATCCAGCATTCGTCCCGGCGGGTGCCGAGGCCTACAAGCGTGACCTGCCCGCCGCGGAGGTCCATCTGCTCGATACCGGGCATTTTGCCCTGGAAACACATGCTGATGAGATCGCTCAGTTCATCCAGAGCTTCCTGATCAGACACGTTTGAGCTCGGGACACAGTCTACCGGTCAAGTCCGGCTCTAGGATCAACCAAAGATAGACAAGGGGGAACCTTCGCAGGAACACAGGGGCCGTATGAGCCTGTCCCAGCGTTCCAGCTTTCGCAACAGAGATTGGCGCGTCGCGTACCTACAGAATGCCAGAAGCCCCACGAAATATTGGTTGCTCCTTCGGTTCGCCGCTTCGGCAATTTCGCAGACGACCTGAAACACACCAACTCATCTAGAAAGAAAGGAACAGAAATATGATCAATCTTGAAGGCAAACGAGCATTAGTAACCGGCGGCTCGCGAGGCATTGGTGCTGCAATCGCGTTGTCGCTCGCGGAAAATGGCGCGGATGTCGCGTTCACCTATCAACGCTCCGCTGAAAAGGCTTCAAAGGTAACGGAAGCGATCGAAAAGTTGGGGCGCCGTGTGGCTGCGATCCAGGCTGACAGTGCCGACCCAGAGGCAATTGCCAACTCCGTAAGCGAGGCCGTCTCCACTTTGGGCGGGCTGGACATCCTTGTGAACAGCGCTGCGATTGGCCACAGCGGCATGATCGCAGACCTTGATGTTTCTGCATATCAGACGTTGATGGATGTGAACGTGCGAGCTCCGGTCCTGTTCGCGAAGGCCGTCATCCCGTATCTCGGCAAAGGCGGCCGTATTGTCACAATCGGCTCGGCTCTGGGTGAGCGAGTACCGTTCCCCGGCATTACACCCTACGCCATGTCTAAAGCAGCACTCACATCCTTCACGCGCGGCCTTTCGCGTGAACTTGGTCCGAATGGTATCACCGTTAATCTGGTACAACCCGGCGCTACTGATACGGAAAGCAACCCGGCGGACGGACCAGCTTCAGAGCTCCAGAAAAGCTTGACCTCCCTTGGACGTTATGGCGAACCGCGGGAAATTGCGAACGCGGTCGTATTCCTCGCAAGTCCAGCCGCGAGTGTCATTACGGGCGCCATTTTAACCGCAGACGGCGGTGCGATCGCCTGATCTGCCGTGCAAGACTTTGACAGAGTGATGGTGCCCACGTTTCGAAGACCCGGCCGTACGGGGCGGTCTCTTTTGGTAGGCGCCATCTCCATTCATTTACGTTCCTTACAAAAGGAGACTTCAATGGCCAAGCCTGAACTGTTCGTCACACCAGGGTATGGGCAGAAATTCCATGAGCTCCTACACTTTTCGCAAGCGCTAAGGATGGGTGATCGCATCGAGATTTCCGGCCAAGGTGGGTGGAATGACGATCTCGAAATTCCGGATTCCATCGTGAGCGAGATCGAGAAAGCCTTTGAGAATGCTCAGCGAACTTTGGCCACGGCTGGCGCCGAGTGGAGAGATGTCGTCCATGTCAATTCTTATCACGTTGGGGGCTTTCCTCCGATCGTGAACGAGACGATCGCCGGCCTTTTCCGCCAGTACATGCCCGATCGCGCTCCAATATGGACGCAGACCGGCGTAGAAGCCCTTGGGCTCCCTGCTATGCGAATCGAGATCCGTGTCACTGCCATCCTGGAATGACACTGGCGCCAGCCAAGGCTGCATCAGGGTGCAAAGACCAGTCGCGTTTAGCAACAACCGACCCATGAGCACAGCCTGTGACCACCTCAATGCGATCAGAACATCAACCTCCCAAGGAGAATGTTATGAAGACCCACGACAGTTGCCCCATTCCCACACCGCAGGAGCGCTCCTTCCTCGCAATCCAACGAGCGGCCGAACGGACGATGATTGAGAAGGTGTCGCGCGCTATTTCCGATGCGACAGCCGAAGTCAGGAGGAACGTGCAAGACGCTGGTTTGGACCTTGAAACGACCAGCGAAGGCTACTTCATGTTTGCGGTTCAGCAGGCAACGTTCGTGCGCCTTTGCGGTGGCAATCCAGATACTCTGCGCGGAGGAAACCCTGAGGTTGGCGAACATGTCATTCGGAATTGTCGCAACATCATCGACACCTATTGGAAGAGCAACACAGCACAGAACACGGCGCCCTGAAAAAAGCTCTTCACCAGTCTCTAGCAATCACTCAACAATGAACGAGGTCCATCATGAAATGGGAATACCTAACAGTCGACAAGACACTTGATAATCAGCAGATGAACGAACTTGGTGAAGCCGGGTGGGAATTGGTTGCGGTCGTTTCACCAGCGCATTTCGTCTTTCATTATTTCTTCAAGCGGGTAGCTGAGCCGCTTTAGCAACTGCATTGGGCCACATCGCCGACGGGCATCTGGCCTTTCGCACTTCAGATGGCGCCCCGTACCATTGGTGGAACGACTAAGATCCGCGCCCCAAATCGCCGGGGAATCCTATCAGTGGAATATTGAGCAGATTGGGCTGATCGCTGCCAATTGGGTTTTCGGTGAAGGATAGTTAGCTCATACCGTTACGGGAAAGGAAGAACAGATGAAAGCTGCAGTCTATGACGCCCCTGGTGTTCCGGCCGTTCTCGAATATGTCGATATGCCGGACCCTGTCTGTGGGCCTCGCGATGTACTCATCTCTGTGGAGGCTATCTCCGTCGAGGGCGGCGACCTCATCAATCGGCGTTCCACAGAACACCGATCCCGGTGGATCGTCGGTTACGCCGCCGCGGGGACGATCGTCGCAGTCGGCGAAAACGTGCAGCACCGGACCGTTGGTGAGAAGGTGGCCGCCTTCAACATGCAAGGATCGCATGCCGAGCTCTGGGCCGTGCCGGAGACACGCACGTGGCTAGTCCCCGACGGTTTGAGCATGGCCGAGGCGGCGATACTGCCGATTTCGTTCGGAACGGCCTATCACTGTGTAATCACCAAGGGACAGTTGCGGGCGGCAGAGACGGTGTTGATCCATGCGGCCGCGGGTGGTGTCGGGCTTGCTGCGGTTCAGCTAGCACGGCAAACAGGGGCGAAGGTAATTGCTGTCGCCAGCGGCAATGAAAGGCAGGCGCGCCTGCGCGCGCTCGGTGCATCGTATCTTATCGACCGCCACAACCAGGATGTGGTTGAAGAGGTTCAGCGGCTGACGGGTGGCAAGGGTGCGGATCTCGTGATTGATCCGGTCGGTTCAACCTTGCAGAGTTCGCTGATGGCGCTCGCGCCAGAAGGTTGCTTGGTTTTCGTCGGCAATGCAGGGGGAGGCGGTTTAGCCGTCGATCTTTGGCAACCGATGCAGAATAACCAAACGCTGCACGGCGTGTTCATGGGAGCCCTGTTCGAAAGGCGTGCGGTACACGAAACGGTCGACATCCTCCTGAGAGCAGCGGCCGAGCGACGCTTGGAGGTCGTGATTGATCGGACATTCTCACTCAAGGATGCCGCCTCGGCGCATGAGCACGCAGAGAGGGCAAAGCCTCTTGGGCGAGTCGTAATGAAGGTCTGAAGCCCCGAGTACGAAGATCCGAGTTGGAAAGGAGTCATCGAACGAATTCTGCTTATTCGCGAGCTTTCCGGCGCGGTGCCAGGCTCTCCCGTATTCTCCGCCGCCTCGGATGCCGGCGATTGCCAATACCCCGCCCTGCTCCACCCAAGCGAGGTGGATCGGGTTGTAGTAGAGCACTTGAGGAATTCCGAAGCCACCGTAGCCACACAGCAATGTCGGAGCAGCGATGGACGTCCTTGCGGCGCACAATAAAGATCGGCACCTCCATCCAGTCCTTCGAGCGATACCCTTCTGCGATCCGATCGCACCGCGGCCGCGTTAATTGGCTCAGCGAATGACGCGTTGGCTTTGCCGCCTCCGCAATCTAAGGGCCAGAACAAGATCAGTGTGAAATCGTGCGTTTAGCCGAGAAGCGATTGACGAGATCGAGAGCTGTCTCAAAATAGGGGCGTACACAGCAGTTCGCACTGAATCTTCATATTTAGCATGGACAGCAAACTGCGGATAACTTGCAGAAATTCGCTCAGCGTACGATTTCGCACTGATCTTGTTGACGCAAAGAGGTGAAAATCATGCCTCGCTGTAAACCCTCCCTTGATGTGTAAAACGATCGCTTTACATCAAAGTTATGGAAAAGCAGCAAGAGATTATTGAAGGCGCGGAGCGGGCGTTCGAAGCCGAAGGGTTTCGAGGGATTGGGGTCGACAAAATCCTCGCCCATTCGGGAGCATCAACACGAACGCTTTATAAGCATTTCGGGTCTCGGGATGGCCTCGTGATTGAGGTCTTAAAGCACAGGCATCTTGCTTTCATGGAGTTGTTGAGAGAGGCGGACCCTTCGGACCCTGTAGGGCAGCTGTTCGAAATCCAGCGTAGGTGGACAGATGGGCATATTAACTCCGGCTGTATGTTTTTGCGCGCCCGCGGCGAATACGCCGCGATAAGCGCGGAGATCACCGCCGTCGTCGACGATCATAAACGACAATTTGGAACTGAGATCGGACGGCGCTTGGAGATAGCACTCGGTTTTCCTGACGCGGATCTTGCAATGCAAATCTGGCTTTTGTTTGAAGGCGCGACGGCGTTGTTAGGCTTGAGAGGCACACTCGCCCTTGACACCGGGAAAGAGGCCGCGGCGCTTTTGATACGTGCACGTCGGGAGTACACGCCATGAAGCGCCACGCAAACATGGTGGCGGCGGCCTTTGCTCTCACAGCCCTCACCTACGGGTTAACGAGGTTTGCGTACGGCCTTCTGCTACCTTCGATCCGCACTGACCTTAACTTGAATGCAGTATCAGCTGGCTGGATCGGCGGATTGGCCTTCGCATCGTATTGCCTAGGGGTTGTTATGGCGTTCACCCTGGTTGACCGTTTCGGCGAGAGATGCATCACCGTACTGGCAGGCTCGTGCGCGACTGGCGCTATGGCAATAATCGCCGTGTCATGGTCGGGCTGGAGCTTGAGCTTCGCCATGGCACTAGGGGGCCTGAGCACCGGATTGACATCACCTCCCCTCGCATCAACCGTGGCAAGAACTTTTTCTCATCCTAACCAGCCCAAGGCCAATGGCCTCATCAATTCTGGTACGGCAGTCGGGATAGTGATTTCAGGTGCAGCGGCGCTCGCATTTTATGGTAGCTGGCGCCCGCTCTATGCGGCCTTTGCTGGTCTTGGACTGATTATAACTTTCTGGCTTTTCTGGACGATCCCGCCTCGAAACGGCAAAAACGTCGCAGAAAAGTTGCACTGGGGTAACGCTCATGTTCCGGGCGCTCGAAATCTCATGGCCGGGTCGTTCATCGTCGGCTTTGCTAGTACCGCGGTATGGACTTTCGGCGCAAACATAATGCAGGATGAAATGGACTTCTCCAGGTACCAGATCGCTACAAGCTGGATTGTACTAGGAGTGGTCGGTATCGGAGGATCATCAACGGGTTCACTTGTGCAGCATCTCGGACTTCCTGCCGTTCACCGCCTTTCGGTCGCAATGATGGGTATAGCCATCGCGTTCCTTGCAGCAGCGATCGGATACTCCCACCTAGCCTTCATCGCTCTCGGTTTGTTCGGCTTCGGCTACATCGTCACAACGGGCGCCCTTCTCATTTGGGGTGTATCGATCTACACCAGACACCCTGCACTAGGGCTGAGTGTACCCTTTCTCATTGTTGCTATCGGTCAAACCGTCGGGGCGCCGATCTTCGGCCTACTATGGGATGTCGGTGGAAGCGTCTCGGCTCTCGTAATCTTTGCCTTGGTCATGGCAGCTGGTGCAAGCTTTACCGCTGCGAAGAAAGTATCCGCTGAACAAATGCGGCCAATCAGAGAGAATAGGTAGCGGTCAGTGATAAGTCTTGGACGAATTACGCTCGTGAGAGGTACGTGATGAGGACCAACTCCGTCTATCCACCGTTCTAAGCGGCATAGCCAGAAGAGGTCCACAAGAGGACGCAACGATCTGCTCGCATCACGAAACGCCAATCGACGCCTGTGCCGCCTATTGAGGGCGGTCGGGCGGAGCAGCCAGCTCACGCGCTCCGGCACTGACGAAATAAACTTCACGGTCTTGAGCGGATGCGAACCTTCGACCCGCCGTTATCGTTGTAGACTGGACCTCGTTCGACGATCTGCCGACACGCTTCACCACTTTCGGACGCATATCAAACGGCAGGTTCATGTGCGACAGCAGAGCACCGCCAGCCCGAATATCCGCTCTTGCATAAAGGTTGCAACACGCTCTGCGTTATGAAGGCTCGCCCCATCACCTAACTTGTGCTGGCGGGTTAGAGAGCGAGGACAAATCACGTCAGCGCACGATTAATATGACGGACGTTTTCCCCATATTTGCGGTCACCTGAGCGAGAATGATCGACACATTATAGACGAGTCGCTTCAACTGTTTGATCTTACCAATTTTTCAGAGCGGTTTCTCGAGACTCTCTCCGGTGGACAGCGGCAACGTTGCCTTGTCGCCATGGCCTATTGCCAGGACACCGACTACCTCCTGCTCGATGAACCGCTCAACAACCTGGATATGTATTTCGCGAGTGAATTGATGAAGTCGCTGCGAACGATCGCCGATATGCGGGACAAGACGGTGGTGATCGTTAGCACGATATCAACTACGCCGGCAGTTTTGCAGACAGGATCGTTGCCATGAAGGATGGCCATGTCATTGCTGATGGCAAGCCAAAGGAGGTCATCACCACCGGGATGCTTCAAAGGATCTATGGTTTCGACATTCCAGTAACAACCGTAAACGAGCAATCGGTAGCGTTGCCATTCTTGATCCCATCTTAAGCTCTTGATGAGATCCGCATCAACGCCCCCCTCATTACGTTTGGGAGACCGCTGATTTCTTTCAATTATCCTATTGCTGCGCTTGATAGCCGTCCGTCTCATAGTGCCGCAGCTAGGCATCCAACGCTGTTGGCTCGCGCCCGTAAGCGACCTCGTCGCGCCCGACATAGCGAATTAGCCGCCTTGCATTAAATCGCGCGCTCATGAAGTCTTCAGTCCGCCGATCAAACGTGTGAGACTCATGACTGAGACAGATCTGCCCTCTCGCGAACGTTCACAGCTTTCCCGCCATTACACAGACAACGGCATAACCGTCCTTGTGGAAATTTTCCGCCCGTGGGGAGGTGACACTTGGCGAATGGAAGTCACCAGCCTGGAAGACCAGGTTACCGACTGGAATGACCCGTTCGCATCCGCTCAAGAGGCGTGGGACGAATTCATTCATGTCGTGAACACGGAAAGTATCGCGGTTTTCCTCTAGCAATCTCCACATCATCGAGGAAAGAAGATTGGCGATCGACAGCGACAAGCGGCGAGTGATTTTCAACCAGGTTCGGCTAAAGGCGGCATCAAGAGGCGTGCCAATCGACGATGACCCTGAATTTCTCGGTTGGGTAGAGCAATGGATCGCTGGCGCGTACGAAATCTCCGAGCTTAGGTCCGGCTATAACGATCTCGCTGCGCGTCGAGCGCACCAGTCAAGGTCTGCGAGAGGCGCCGGAAGAAGGACATCTTCGACCGGCGAAGGGGATCAGTGACTCGACGCAGAGGCTGATCCTCTTTGAAACTCTGTCCGCGATGCAGATTGAAATCGAACGGCATCCTTGCCCACTGCTTTTGCTTCATACAGGTCGGCCTCTTTCAGCAGCTCTGACACATCGCGCTTCGCGTCTGTCCAGATCCCTCCAATGCTCGTGCGGATGTCAGCATTTTCATCGGCAATCGCAATGGGCTCGCGCATCCGCTGGAGAATACGTTCGGCCGCCGCTCACCCGACGACTGGCTACCCGCGACCACCACGACAGTTCATTTCCGCCCGTTCGTGCCACAAGATCCTGCTCTCTAACGGCAGATATCAGACGTGTGGTGGTGTTTGCAGAACGGCATCTCCCATTGCGTGGCCATGAGCATCGTTGACTTCCTTGAAAACATTGAGGTCGAGTGCAAGGATCGCAAAACCGTCAGCAGACCGTAGAGAGGCAAATTCCACCGCCAGTCCGCGGCGGTTTAACAGCCCGGTCAGTGCATCGGTTCGTGCTGTCTCCTCCAGCATCTCGATCCGGCGCCGGTCCTCGGTGAAGTCGATTGCCATGCCGACAATCTTCACCGGCTGGCCGTCGCTGTCACGGAGAAGCCGACGGTCACAACGCATCCATCGTTCGCCATGGACGGTATCAAGGCGATACTCGGCAACATTCTGATCCTGCTCACCGGCGATCAGAGGCGTCAGATCGGCCTGGGCGCCATCATTGACATTGACGCGATTGACGTAACGTTCGAGGTCGAGCCGCGCGGCGGTTGGCCCACCGATAAATTGCGCCGACCGATCTGAAGTCTCAAACTTGCCGCTCTGAATGTCCATTTGCCAGAAGCCGCCACGAACGGCCTCAAGCGCCAACTCAAGCTGAGCCGCGCGCTCGGCGAGCTGGCGCTCATGTTCTTCATGACGGGTGATATCCTCGATCTGCGAGATGAAGCGTACAACCTTACCTTCGGCATTCCGCATGGCCGCCACGTGGATGAGAACGTGGACGATCTCTCCGGAGGGTCGTAGATATCGCTTCTCGATCGTATAGCCGTCCCGCCTTCCCTGCAGCACCTGCTGAAACAGGATCAAGTCGGCCTCGATATCTTCGGGGCGAGTGAAATCTTTAAACTGCGTCCCAAGTATTTTGTCGGGAGGAAGCGACAAGAGCTTAGCGAACGCAGCATTGCCGCGAATTATACGTCCCTCGAGGTCTACAAGGACGATCCCGTGGGAGCGTTCTCGAATGCAAAGTCGAAAAGCGCCAGGCGGGTTTCGGGATCGTCAGCCGTATAAGGTTCCGCTGCCATCTTTCCTCCGAAGACAAGAGCTTTACCGCGATAGGTGTGTTTTAGCAGGCGATAATCAAGTGATCGCGGCCGCATCACCACGACGGCAGTTCGTACTGTCTTTCTGTTGAGCCACAGCCGCGAGATCGAGCTTGCCTATACCCCACCAATCTAAGCGGCAGAGTCTCGCTGGAGATGGGGTGGCACATCTTCGAGTTCGGCAAGCTTGCCGTCCTGTTTCAGAAAAACCTGGAAGTTCTCTCGGACTGCGTCGATTGGCCAGTGACCAGCAGCCGCTTCCCGGCAATATCGGAGAAGGGTCTCATAAGCGAGATTTCGCTTTGCCTGCGGCCACTCGTCAAGAAAGCCGAACACATCATCCAGCCCGGTTATCTCCTGAACAAAATACCGGCGCTGCGCGTAGATCGGTTTGTCGAACAGAGCGAATGACATCACAACTTCCTCCTCTTGCTCTGCATGAAATTTTGAGACCGGCCCCGCGAGGGGGCCAGCCGAGTAACGATACGCAAGGTACCTGCGTCGAGCGTCATCTCAACCCGACAGTGGTACTATCAGGCGACCTCACGGTCCGTTTCCAGACGAAGGGGCTCGCGGGCGGCGGACTCAACGCCGATCTCGATCTTTCTCGGCTTCATAGCTTCCGGCACCTCTCGTTTCAAAGCAATGGTCAGCAGGCCATTCCTCAGGTCTGCGCCTTCCACCCTCACATGATCAGCGAGCTCAAACCGGCGTTCGAAAGAAAGACCTGCGATACCGCGATGAAGATACTCGCCCTGGAGTTAATCGGCTTTGCCGCCCTTGACCACAAGGACGTTGCGTTCCTGGGTGATATCCAGATCACCATCGGCGAAGCCGGCCACCGCCATCGTGATGCGATAGTCGTCATCGCCGTTCTTGACGATGTCGTAGGCCGGCCAGGTCTCTATTGCGTTAAGGCGCTGCGTATTGCTCAGCAGATTGAACACGCGGTCGAAACCGATGCTCGAACGATAGAGCGGGGCGAAATCAAGTACAGTTCTCATAGCCATATCCTCCGTAAAGCAACATGGAAGGGAGCGAACGTCCGCTCCCTCGGTCAACCGACACCCTATGGACCGTCGGCGCCGATCGATTTGGTTTTTGAGATTTTGCAGTTCAACACCTCGTCCGATTTTTTTTGGACCAATGAATTGCCTCTTGGCGGAGTTTACACCGGCTCTTATCTCGATGCCCGTATCTCGCCTTGGGAGTACTGAGATGGATGAACTAACGACGACCACAGACGCGGATTTTGAACTTGAGATTTTGTCGCCAGAGCATGGCAGCGCGGACGAGACAGTCACCTGCGCGTGTTGTTGTCGCCCGCGCCCGCGCTCCACTATGGACGAGGATGGGTGTGGCATATGTGACGAATGTCTGGCGCCCTAGACGCGGATGCAGTCCGGGCTCGGTTTCCCAAGCCCGGTCCCGAACTCTGGTCATCTCTACTATTCAGGCGGCAGTTGCGAACCGGGGAGCAGAGTGGGTCGCTGAGAGTCGCGGACCCAACGCGAGGCGAGCCGTCTCATACGCTCCCACAGTGCGATATCCTTGATCATGGCGATGCCCTTCAATTGGTGTTGTGTTCCGATGTTGATTGAAAGATAAGCCAGTTGATCGGCGCGGGAAATTGCAATATTTCTTGAGAATGAATTGCAATTACTGAAACAATCACATGAACGATTATAAAGCACTTCGAACTTTTTTGCTCGCTGCCGAAAAGCGGAACTTCGCTCAGGTCGCCCGCGAACTGGACATGACACCAGCCGCCGTCACGCGCGCGATCGCAGCACTGGAGACAGAACTTGGCGTGCAGCTCTTTGTCCGCACAACAAGGCAGGTTTCACTGACAACCGATGGTGCAATCTTCGCCGCACAGATCCAACCGGCTGTGAAAACGCTCGAAGAAGCTCGACGCGATGTCATGAATGCACATAAGGCGGACGAAGGACGCCTGCGGATCAGTGCTCCAACCTGGTTTGGCAAGACGGTGCTCCCGCCGATCCTGTCAGGCTTCAAGGAACGCTACCCGAAGATGAGCTTCGAGATCTCCTTGTCTGATGGCTTGGTGAACATCGTCGACGACGACTATGATCTTGCGATCCGGATCTCATCCCAGCCTTCGGACAAATTCACGATCTGGCGGAAGATTCGAAAGGTCCCACGCATCCTGGTGGCTGCACCCGGTACCCGGTTCGCTGATATGCAGCACCCGAACGAGCTGAGGCCAGACGACTGCCTTGCCTATAGCGGGGAAAGCCGACGCGAGAACTGGGTCCTGTCCGATGGCGGATCGAGCATGACCATTTCTGCGGGGCGCGCCTTCAGCGCCAACAGCGGTGAGGTTCTGGCTGATATGGCCGCCGACGGAGCGGGTGTAGCGCTTCTTCCGGGCTTTAACATCGCCGACCACATCAGAAGCGGCCGGCTCGTCCATGTCTTCAAAGGATGGGCGCCGCCTGATCTTTGGCTAACACTGTTCTATCCACCCTATCAGGCGCTTCCGCCCCGCATCGCCTCGTTCTCGAAATTCTTCGAAGAACAGGTGGCGTCGCACATGGTCATGTTGGATTGACGAGAGGTGGTGCCGCGTTCTCATCGATCAATCCCGTAGCGGGAGGTCTTCCAGCCTTTCCGCTACGAATTTTTGTAACGTCCAAAGGTTTCGGTCGAAGATCCTACGCTCCGCCAGGTCGAGAACCGTCCGATGCAAATATTCCGCGCAGGATCCGGCGGGACCGCATGCCTGGGCAATCAATTGGGCGGCCTCATCAAGCGGCACCTTGTCAGTCAGTAGAGACTGCTTTGGGCTCGCCCAGAACGTCAACGCCCGACGTGTGCCTTTCGATGTTTTGACCGAGACCCAGCGCACCATATCGCAGACTTCGGCATACCGGATCTCGCGGGCAAGCAGCGTACGCAGATCCTCTTTCTTCGTTGCGCATGGGAGCTTGAGAATTAGACCGGAGCAGCTTCCTCCTGGCTGAAGCGCCAGCATGAGGCCCGGTGCATCCGACGTGGCACGCAGACGTTCAATCCTTAGCGAAAACGCGCGATGCCAGCCGAATGCAACAGCGTTATCACTTGCCGCCACCTCAAAGCCGGGGTTCCACATTAGGGAGCCATAGGCGAACACCCAGATTTCCTCATCGCCAGCTTCTTCCTCTACCCGCCGGACAAGCTGGTCTAGCTGGTCGCGCGAGACGGGCGTCCAGTTCGGTTCCGGGCCTTCTTCTTCGACCACCCTCAGCGTCTTGGCGACAAGATCGGAAGTCAGATGCAAGGTGCCAGCTAGCCGTGTTTTGCCGGAGCGCGTTCTCGACATTTCGAAACTCACTTAAAGATGGAGCCGCCGAAGCGTTCTCGCCGCGGCGGCTCTCGCTGGGACAATTAGGTTTATGGAGCGGTTGGGATGTCGACCACGGCGCGGAACGTGATCTCGACGATCTGTTCTGGGAAGGCCAATTCGCTCACACCGATCAGGTTGCTGGCAACAGGCGGCGTGTCCGTGCCGTACATTTCCTTGCGGACCTTGGATCCGGCTGCGAATGCGCTTGGAACGTCGAGGACAAAAAGCGTCTCTTCGACAACGTCCTCAAGAGTGGCACCGAACTCGGCTAGCAGCTTCTTGGCATTGACGTATGTCTGGCGGATCTGATCTTCCATCTGGTTGAAGTCGATTGGCCGACCTGCGGCATCAAGGGCGGCGGGCGCAATAAGCTTGCCATCGCCGTCATGGCTCAACTGTCCGGAGATGTAGATCGTATCCTTCACTTGTACGGCTTGAACGTATCCGAAAGCCTGTTCCCAGGCGACGCCGTGGTTTGCGATTTTCTTTTTGATCCGGGTACTCGTCATGTTCGGTTCCAGTCGTAGGCAGCGCTAATCGCGCATGAGGGTGATGCGAGACGACGCAAACCTGGGCGGCCGTAGCTCGTCTGACAGCAGCGATATTGCCGCCAGCAGGTCACGCTCACAATTGAGATAATAGTATCGAATTGATTGCACCCAATGAAACAATGAGAAGCGGTCATGTAGCTGAAGTTGACCAAACCGACGCTGAACTGGACGCCGGATGCAGCACGGACTCTTCGACAGTTAACCTAAGGGCGAGACGGCAGATAAACTCTTGAGCGGATACGAACCGCCGGCCCATCGGCTAGATCAGTTATATTTTCTGCAGTTTTCCCTTCGGAATGGCCGATCTTAGGCCGACCTAAGGGGCCAAAACGCGTACGGACAGCGACAGCATAAGAGGGGCCATCATGGCGTGATGAAGATTGAACCTGTTCAATCATTGGGCTGACCAAACTAATGGCACAAGCCTCAAACAGCCATATTCCCGGATAACCACAGACTTGATATGTTGTCTCCCATAGGTTACATAACTTCATGTTCACGATTAGGCGCACCCGTGATTTTGCGGACTGGATAAAAACGCTGAAGGACTTTCGTGCTCTAGCTCGAATTGCCGACCGCATAGACCGTCTCGCTGCAGGAAATCCTGGGGATGTAAAACCAGTCGGTGAAGGCGTGAGCGAACTCCGCATTAATTATGGGCCCGGTTAGCGGGTCTATTTTGTCCGGGACGGGTCGATCGTTTATGTTCTTCTCTGTGGTGGCGACAACAGTACCCAGGACAAAGACATTCGATTAGCGAAAAAACTAGCACAGCAATTGAAGGAGTAATCGCATGCCACTTGACACGTTTGAGTATGACTCCGCGGAATTCCTTGGAAGTGAGGAAGCGATTGCTGAATATCTTCTAGCTGCAAGCGAAGATGGAGACGCAAGCCATATTGCTCGCGCTCTTGGTGTTGTCGCGCGCGCGCGCGGCATGTCAGACCTTTCTCGGAATACCGGACTTACACGACCTGCTCTCTACCGGGCATTAAGTGGGGATGGTAATCCAGAGTTTGGGACGATCGCAAAGGTAGCTGACGCGCTTGGTTACAGGCTAAATCTTGTTTTGAAATCCGACAGGGGATCGACCGCCGTAGTAAAGTGAACGGCATAGGGCTAGAAGATTTTCGCTCTGTGCCAGAGCGAGCTTGCCCGTTTTTTATGGTTTAAGCTCTTGAGATCCCATCAGGGGTGAGTAGCGGCCTGCTCCGTGGCAGAGTGAGGTTGCTAGAAAACTCTCTGGAGGCCAACCATGCCGATGACATCAGATCAATCTCAAGCACAGACCGCTACTCTAGTCGATCTTGGCGCAATTTTCGTCTCGTTGGAACTTAGTAAGTCAACCTGGCTGGTGACAGCCCTATCCCCTTGTAGCGAGAAGATGTCCCGCCACACCATCGAGGGCGGTGACATCGTCAGCCTGTTCGCATGCTTTGAAGCGCTTCGCCAGAAAGCCAAACGGC
>NZ_JAEUAN010000030.1 GCF_019511445.1 Aliirhizobium wenxiniae | reverse complement strand
AGGGTTGATTGCGAGGTAAGGCCTTCGACATCGTAGATAGCCGAGCCGAGCGCAATGACAGGCCGAACAAGACCGAGGGCCGTAAGCCCTACCGTGGAGTTGACCGTGACGACGCCTGCCGATTTTTCAATCAGCATATCGGTATTGCCGCCATCAGCCACAAAGACCCGGTTGCCGACACCCAGTCGCAAGGCCGCATCGCCGATCCTTTGCGGCCAGCGCGAAAGGCCGTTGTCGATCGGGTGAACCTTGAAAAGAAGCCGGCTGTTGGCGTCTGCATGGCGGGCGAAGGAGGCGATCACGGCCTCGACGATAGAAAACAAGTCGCCGCCCGGTGAGTGGCGAATGATCTGATAATCACCCGGCAATTGCAGTGGAAACAGGAAGAAGCGGGCGCTGGACCCAGCCTCAGATTGGGTGGCTGCCGCAATAGCCTTCTCCGCCTGCCTCCGTCTCGAACCGGCCAGCAATGCTTTCCTGATCCAGCCGCTATATTCGATGACGGGATGGGCCGCACCATGGGTCCGGTAATGGCGGTGGATCAGGGGGCCGAAAAGCACGTTCGGAATATGGTAGGCGAGATCGTAGAGGGCGTAGGTGAGGAAGCTTGATCGAAACAGGCCGCCGCGCGCCACAGGCGATACACCTTCTGCCAGCATCCTGATCGCCTCCGCCTGCTGTGGAAAACGTGAATGGGCAGACATGCCGTCAGGTTCCACGGTCAGCCAATCCGGGCGCAGATAACCATGCTCGACAATGTGGATCCTGACGCCGAGAGCCTGGCCAATTTCAGCCGCCATGGCGTGATAATCCCGGCCGTCGCCGAGCATGACGATGTCGGTCACTGAGCGGTGACGTATGAGATTTGCAACGAAATCAGGCCACTCGCTTTTTTCTCCTCGAAAGAACACGCCTCTTTTCGGCCACCAGAAAATCATATCGCCAAGGCAGAAGTCGACGCGCTCGACGTGCGCTTCCGCGGCCTCCAGCCTGTTCGCGACAAGCCGGAAGAAGGGAGAGGCGGGGCCTTGAAGAAAGAGGAAAGTACGAGTCTTCATATCAAAGTGCTTACACGAAATTAACAGCCTGAAACCGTATTTGCATTGACGGCACCACGGGTTTGATGAGAATTCCAGCCACGTGGCGATGAATAGCTGAAACTCACTGCTTTCTGTGTCTGATCTTTAGGCGCATCACGGTCTAGAAGGTACCGACTCGCGTATGACCAAAGTTCTCTTTCTGCAAGGTCCTCCTTCGGTTTTCTGGCGCGAACTTTCCGAAGGGTTCGAAGCCAGGGGCGTGGAGACGAGGAGGGTGAACTTCTCCTTTGGTGATCAGGCCTACTGGTTCAAGCGTGGTGCGATCAACTATCGCGGCACGCTGAAGGCATGGCCGCGATATCTCGCCGCTCTTTTGAAGCGCGAAGGCATTACGGACATTCTCTATTACGCCGACCGCCTGCCTTACCATCGGCTTGCCGCGCGCGTCGCCAAGCGACTCGGCGTCCGCTGTCACGCGGTTGAATTTGGCTATCTCCGACCCGACTGGATCACGCTGGAGCGTGACGGCATGGGCCGCTTTTCCCATTTCCCCAACGATCCTGACCGTATTCGCCAGATTGCAGCAAAGGTCGCCGATCCGGATCTGAAGAACCGCTATCCGCACACGTTCGGGCAGGAAGCGACGAATGAAGTGATCTACAATCTGGTCGCTTATTTCGGCCGGATGATGTTCCCTTTCTATCGATCGGACAAATATTACGATCCGCTATTCGATTATCTGTCCTGGCTGCCGCGCATGTTCCGTGAACGGCATGATCTGCCCGAGGGGTATTTCGACGATAAGCTGAAGCGAAACTACCTGCTCGCACTGCAGCTCCAGAGTGATTACCAGATCCGCGCGAACTCGCCTTACCGGCATCTGTCTCAAATGCTGGATCAGGTCATGCAGTCGTTTTCGCGGCACGCGCCTGAAAACGGTCGGCTGATCATCAAGCAGCATCCGCTCGACAACGATCTGGAGAGTTGGCGCAAGGTCGTCGGTCAGCTGGCCGCCAAGTATCGAATCGAAAATCGCGTTGCCTTCATCGAGAAAGGCAATCTCGCGGAAATCCTGCGCGAATGCCACGGTTCCATCGTGGTCAATTCGACAACCGGCCTCCATAGTCTCCGCGCCGATGTTCCGACGATTGTTCTGGGTGCCGCGGTATTCGATATCCCTGGACTGACGCATCAGGGCGGGCTGGATAGTTTCTGGCGACATCCGGAGCGAATCGACCGCAGCCTTCTGGCCTGTTTCATCAAGGCGCTGGCCGGGGCAATCCAGGTAAAGGGCAACTTTTACCATCCCGAAGGCCGCAAACTCGGGATTTCAACGATTGTCGATCGCGTGACGGGCGGGCTTGTCAACGAGCCGGACGCCTATGTCTCGCAGCCGCCCAGGCTGGCATGGCGGCGTCTTCCCCTTGCGCAGGAGCAGAAGGGTGCCTCGACTATTCTGCCCGGAGCCATCGATCTGGCCGGCGGGGATATTCTCGGCGGTAGTGAACCCGCCTTCGCGGCAGTTCGAGCCGTCGATGCCGGCGATCGGCGCGGCGATGCGTATTGAACGTGCTGGAAACAAAAAAACACACTTGCCAAGTCGGGCGTCGCACCGTAAAGGGAGCGCCTAGCTTAAAGACGACGCGGAATCGAATGTGATTTTGCAGTCGGATAGGGCGAAGGGGTATAGCTCAGTTGGTAGAGCGGCGGTCTCCAAAACCGCAGGTCGTCGGTTCAAGCCCGGCTGCCCCTGCCACTCAATAAAGCTCGTCAGGCTGGATGATTGATCCGCCGTGGCTGTGCCGAGTGGCTCGGCGAAATTTAATCGAGCATTGTTTTTCCTCTTGTGCAAAGAGGATGCGGTGTTTATGTAGGGAAAAACAGACACGCGGTGCGTGGGGCTGATCGTGTTCGGCTTTACGTGCCGTAATTGCGTGGAAAATCGATGGCATCCAAAACCAATCCGGTCACGTTCTTTAAGCAGGTTCGTTCCGAAGGTCTGAAAATCACTTGGCCGTCCCGCCGCGAGACTGCGATCTCCACGGCTATGGTTCTGGTTATGGTTGTCTTTGCTGCCCTGTTTTTCTTCGCGGCGGATCAGTTGATGGGCTGGCTTTTGCGCCTGATCCTGAACGTCAGCGTTTAAGACTGGAGAGTGAAGATGGCGGCACGCTGGTATATCGTCCACGCATATTCGAACTTCGAGAAGAAGGTCGCAGACGACATCGAGAACAAGGCTCGCCAGAAGGGGCTTGAGCATCTGTTCGAAAAGATTCTCGTTCCGACCGAAAAGGTGACGGAAGTGCGCCGCGGCCGCAAGGTCGATAGCGAGCGCAAGTTCTTCCCGGGTTACGTGCTTGTTCGCGCCAACCTGACGGATGAAGCCTATCACCTGATCAAGAATACGCCCAAGGTTACGGGCTTCCTCGGTTCCGACAATAAGCCGGTTCCGATCCCTGACTTCGAAGCTGAGCGCATCCTCGGTCAGGTCCAGGAAGGCGTCGAGCGTCCGAAGTCCTCGATCTCCTTCGAGATCGGCGAGCAGGTTCGTGTTTCCGATGGTCCGTTCGCATCGTTCAACGGTGTGGTTCAGGATGTCGACGAAGAGCGTGCCCGCCTTAAGGTCGAGGTCTCGATCTTCGGTCGCGCCACCCCTGTCGAGCTGGAATACGCTCAGGTCGAGAAGGTCTGATTTTAAAGTTGGGGCCCGCATGTCGGGCCTCGCGCGGCGAAAGCCGCGAACCGCGTGGAAGGTGAGGGGTCTTAGCCGGGCTCCAATGATCCGGACCACGCAACCGCAGCCGCCGGAGCGATCCGGCAAGTTGGGTCGGGAAACCGCCCCGTTAGTGAAAGGCAGAGAGATATGGCTAAGAAAGTAGCAGGCCAGCTCAAGCTTCAGGTCAAGGCAGGATCGGCAAACCCGTCCCCGCCGATCGGCCCGGCGCTTGGTCAGCGTGGCATCAACATCATGGAATTCTGCAAGGCGTTCAATGCCGCCACGCAGGAAATGGAAAAGGGTATGCCGATCCCGGTCGTCATCACCTATTACCAAGACAAGTCCTTCACCTTCGTCATGAAGCAGCCGCCGGTTTCCTACTGGCTGAAGAAGGAAGCGAAGATCACCTCCGGTTCCAAGACGCCTGGTAAGGGCGGCAAGGCCGGTACCCTCACCAAGGCTCAGATCAAGTCGATCGCCGAAGCCAAGATGAAGGATCTCAACGCTGCCGATATCGAAGGCGCAATGGCCATGATCGAGGGCTCTGCCCGCGCCATGGGCCTGGAAGTGGTGGCATAACATGGCAAAGCTTGCAAAGCGTATTCAGAAGATCCGCGAAGGCGTTGATCCGACCAAGCTCGTAGCCCTTTCCGACGCCATCTCGATGGTCAAGGAACGCGCAACCGCCAAGTTCGACGAAACCGTTGAAATCGCGATGAACCTCGGCGTTGACCCGCGTCATGCCGACCAGATGGTTCGCGGCGTTGTCAACCTGCCGAACGGCACCGGCCGCGACGTTCGCGTTGCCGTCTTCGCACGTGGCGCCAAGGCTGACGAAGCCAAGGCTGCTGGCGCAGACATCGTCGGCGCAGAAGACCTGCTGGAAATCGTCCAGGGCGGCAAGATCGACTTCGATCGTTGCATCGCAACCCCGGACATGATGCCGCTCGTCGGTCGCCTCGGTAAGGTTCTCGGCCCGCGTGGCATGATGCCGAACCCGAAGGTTGGTACGGTTACGATGGATGTCGCTGGTGCCGTTAAGGCTTCCAAGGGCGGCGCTGTCGAGTTCCGCGTCGAAAAGGCCGGTATCGTTCACGCCGGCATCGGCAAGGCTTCCTTCGACGCCAAGGCGCTCGAAGAAAACATCAAGGCCTTCGCTGACGCCGTCGTCAAGGCAAAGCCGGCTGGCGCCAAGGGTAACTACGTCAAGCGCGTAGCGATCTCCTCGACCATGGGTCCGGGCGTCAAGATCGACCCGTCGTCGGTCACCGCTGCTTAATGATCGAATTTCCGAAGCTCAGAGTTCTCTCTGGGCTTCGGTTGCATGAATTCCCGACCCAAGGGCTTGTTCCTGGGGAAGGGGATTTCCGGAGAAATCCGGAATTCCTGTCCGAGATTGCAGGTGGCTGAAATCCTTCTGGATGATGCCTTAATCGAATGACCTGCATGAGACGGGTAAGAACCCAGAATTCGGAAGTGCGTATAGCGCTTCGATATTCGGTTCGAGCCTAGTGTGCCTTGTGCCTGGAGCCTTTGGTTTCAGTGCGGGGGGACAGGATCCTCAACCGCCACTTGCGATCTCTCCCGAGATCGTTTGAGGCAAAGGCAACCCGGTGGGACTTGCAGGATTGCGGTCCTACCAACTGGAGACAGACAGTGGAAAGAGCGGAAAAGCGCGAATTTGTCACGGAGCTGAACGAAGTCTTCAAGGCTTCTGGTTCGGTTGTCGTGGCCCACTATGCTGGTGTCACAGTCGCACAGATGAACGATTTTCGTTCGAAGATGCGCGCTGCTGGCGGCACCGTCAAAGTCGCGAAGAACCGTCTGGCCAAGATCGCTCTTCAGGGCACGGAATCCGAATCGATGTCTGACCTGTTCAAGGGTCAGACGCTCATCGCTTACAGCGATGATCCGATTACGGCTCCGAAGGTCGTCATGGATTTCGCCAAGACCAACGACAAGATCGTTGTTCTCGGTGGCGCCATGGGTGCGACCTCGCTGAACGCGGATGCAGTCAAGTCGCTTGCGACCCTGCCTTCGCTCGACGAACTGCGTGCAAAGCTGCTGGGTATGATTCAGACCCCGGCTACCCGCATCGCAGGCGTCGTACAGGCACCGGCAGGTCAGCTTGCTCGCGTGTTTGCAGCATATGCCAAGAAGGACGAAGCCGCGTAAGGCGGAACTTCGCTGTTTATTTAAAACCAGTTCGAACCGAACAGAAGGAACTACAAAATGGCTGATCTCGCAAAGATCGTTGAAGACCTCTCGGCCCTGACCGTCCTGGAAGCTGCTGAGCTTTCCAAGCTTCTCGAAGAAAAGTGGGGCGTTTCCGCTGCTGCTCCGGTAGCAGTTGCTGCTGCTGGCGGCGCTGGCGCACCGGCTGCTGCTGAAGAAGAAAAGACCGAGTTCGACGTTATCCTGGTTGACGCTGGCGCCAACAAGATCAACGTCATCAAGGAAGTCCGCGGCATCACCGGCCTCGGCCTCAAGGAAGCCAAGGACCTCGTCGAAGGCGCTCCGAAGGCTGTCAAGGAAGCTGTTTCCAAGGCTGAAGCTGCTGACCTCAAGAAGAAGCTCGAAGACGCCGGCGCTAAGGTCGACGTTAAGTAATACTGGAATGCGGCGGGAGAGAACCTATTTCTCTCCCGCCCGTTTCATCTGAACTTATTACCCAGGATCCGTATGAAAACGGGTCCTGGGTAATGGGTTCTCAAGAGGATGGTCTCCACCGAAACGCTAGGCAATCCGGCCTAGGGGCTCGGCAAGCGGGACGAGATTGAGACCCATGTTCGACGGTATATCGGTTGGCCTCCGATAGCCGTCCGTTGCAGGCCCGGATGCAATTTTGAAGGAGCGACGATGGCTCAGCAGACCCTTTCGTTTAATGGTCGCAGGCGCGTACGCAAGTTTTTTGGTAAAATTCCTGAAGTCACGGAGATGCCGAACCTGATCGAGGTTCAGAAGGCATCCTATGACCAGTTCCTGATGGTAGAAGAGCCCAAGGGCGGCCGTCCGGACGAAGGCCTTAATGCGGTCTTCAAGTCTGTCTTCCCGATCACGGATTTCTCCGGCGCTTCGATGCTTGAATTCGTTTCCTACGAATTCGATCCGCCGAAGTTCGACGTCGAGGAATGCCGTCAGCGCGACCTGACCTATGCAGCACCCCTGAAGGTGACGCTGCGCCTCATCGTGTTCGATATCGACGAGGATACGGGCGCGAAGTCGATCAAGGACATCAAGGAACAGTCCGTCTACATGGGCGACATGCCGCTCATGACGGATAACGGTACGTTCATCGTGAATGGCACCGAGCGCGTTATCGTGTCCCAGATGCACCGTTCGCCGGGCGTCTTCTTCGATCACGACAAGGGCAAGAGCCATTCTTCCGGCAAGCTGCTCTTTGCTGCTCGCGTCATCCCGTATCGCGGTTCCTGGCTCGATATCGAATTCGACGCCAAGGACATCGTCTTTGCCCGTATCGACCGTCGCCGCAAGATTCCGGTCTCGTCGCTGCTGATGGCCCTCGGCATGGACGGCGAAGACATCCTGTCGACCTTCTACACGAAGTCGAACTACGAGCGTTCCGGCGATGGCTGGCGCATCCCGTTCCAGGCCGAAACGCTGAAGGGCGCCAAGGCTCTGTCCGAGATGGTCGACGCCGATACCGGTGAAGTCGTCGTTGAAGCAGGCAAGAAGCTGACCCCGCGTCTGCTCCGTCAGCTGACCGAAAAGGGCCTCAAGGCCTTGAAGGCGACCGACGAAGACCTCTACGGCAACTATCTGGCGGAAGATATCGTCAACTACTCGACCGGCGAGATCTATCTCGAAGCCGGCGACGAAATCGACGAAAAGACCCTGCCGATCATCCTCGAAGCTGGCTTCGACGAGATCCCGGTTCTCGGCATCGACCACATCAATGTCGGCGCCTACATCCGCAACACGCTTGCGGCGGATAAGAACGAGAACCGTCAGGACGCCCTGTTCGACATCTACCGCGTCATGCGTCCGGGCGAACCGCCGACCATGGAATCTGCGGAAGCCATGTTCAACTCGCTGTTCTTCGACGCCGAGCGCTACGACTTGTCCGCCGTCGGTCGCGTCAAGATGAACATGCGTCTCGACCTGCAGGTTGAAGACACCGTTCGCGTTCTGCGCAAGGACGACATCCTGGCCGTGGTCAAGATGCTTGTCGAACTGCGCGACGGCAAGGGCGAGATCGACGACATCGACAACCTCGGCAACCGCCGTGTTCGTTCTGTCGGCGAGCTGATGGAAAACCAGTACCGTCTCGGCCTGCTTCGCATGGAGCGCGCGATCAAGGAACGCATGTCGTCGATCGAAATCGACACCGTCATGCCGCAGGACCTGATCAACGCCAAGCCGGCTGCTGCTGCCGTTCGCGAATTCTTCGGCTCCTCGCAGCTGTCGCAGTTCATGGACCAGGTGAACCCGCTTTCGGAAATCACCCACAAGCGCCGTCTTTCGGCTCTTGGCCCGGGTGGTCTGACCCGCGAGCGCGCAGGCTTCGAAGTCCGCGACGTTCACCCGACCCACTACGGCCGTATTTGCCCGATCGAAACGCCGGAAGGCCCGAACATCGGTCTGATCAACTCGCTGGCCACCTTTGCCCGCGTCAACAAGTATGGCTTCATCGAAAGCCCGTATCGCAAGATCGTTGACGGCGTCGTCACCAAGGACGTGATCTACCTCTCCGCGATGGAAGAGGCCAAGTATTACGTGGCTCAGGCCAACTCCGAGCTGACCGCCGAAGGCGCCTTCGTTGAAGAGTTCGTGGTTTGCCGTCATGCCGGCGAAGTCATGCTGTCCCCGCGCGACACCATCAACCTGATGGACGTTTCGCCGAAGCAGCTGGTTTCGGTTGCTGCCGCTCTGATCCCGTTCCTCGAAAACGACGACGCCAACCGCGCTCTCATGGGCTCGAACATGCAGCGTCAGGCCGTTCCGCTGGTTCGCGCCGAAGCTCCGTTCGTCGGTACCGGCATGGAACCGGTTGTTGCGCGTGACTCCGGTGCTGCTATTGCTGCCCGTCGTGGCGGCGTGGTCGACCAGGTCGATGCGACGCGTATCGTTATCCGTGCTACGGAAGATCTCGATGCCGGCAAGTCTGGTGTTGACATCTACCGCCTGCAGAAGTTCCAGCGTTCCAACCAGAACACCTGCGTCAACCAGCGTCCGCTGGTCGCCGTTGGCGACGTTCTGAACCGCGGTGACATCATTGCTGACGGTCCGTCCACGGATCTCGGTGACTTGGCACTCGGCCGTAACGCGCTCGTCGCGTTCATGCCTTGGAACGGCTACAACTACGAAGACTCGATCTTGATGTCTGAACGCATCGTCGCTGACGACGTGTTCACCTCCATCCACATCGAGGAATTCGAAGTCGCAGCCCGCGATACGAAGCTTGGTCCGGAAGAAATCACCCGCGACATTCCGAACGTTTCGGAAGAAGCGCTGAAGAACCTCGACGAAGCCGGTATCGTCTACATCGGTGCGGAAGTTGCTCCTGGCGACATCCTCGTCGGCAAGATCACGCCGAAGGGCGAAAGCCCGATGACGCCGGAAGAAAAGCTTCTGCGCGCGATCTTCGGTGAAAAGGCTTCCGACGTCCGCGACACGTCCATGCGCATGCCTCCGGGCACGTTCGGCACGATCGTCGAAGTTCGCGTCTTCAACCGTCACGGCGTCGAAAAGGACGAGCGTGCGATGGCGATCGAGCGTGAGGAAATCGAACGCCTCGCCAAGGACCGCGACGACGAACAGGCGATCCTCGACCGTAACGTCTACAGCCGCCTGGTCGATATGCTGCGTGGCCAGATGTCTGTTGCCGGTCCGAAGGGCTTCAAGAAGGGCGTCGAGCTCTCCAACGCTGTCGTTTCCGAATATCCCCGCTCGCAGTGGTGGATGTTCGCCGTCGAGGACGAAAAGGTCCAGGGCGAGATCGAAGCGCTTCGTGCCCAGTACGATGAGTCCAAGTCGCTGCTCGAGCATCGCTTCATGGACAAGGTCGAAAAGGTCCAGCGCGGCGATGAAATGCCTCCGGGCGTCATGAAGATGGTCAAGGTCTTCGTCGCTGTGAAGCGCAAGATCCAGCCGGGCGACAAGATGGCCGGCCGTCACGGTAACAAGGGCGTTGTCTCGCGTATCGTGCCGATCGAAGACATGCCGTTCCTCGAAGACGGTACCCATGTCGACATCTGCTTGAACCCGCTCGGTGTTCCGTCGCGTATGAACGTCGGTCAGATCCTCGAAACCCACCTTGCCTGGGCTTGCGCCGGCATGGGTAAGAAGATCGGCGAGATGCTCGACGAGTATCGCAAGACCATGGACATCACGAACCTGAAGACGGTTCTGACGGACGTGTATTCCAGCGAGGCGAAGGACGAAGTGGCTCACTTCGACGACGACGCGCTCGTCAAGCTTGCCGAACAGTCCCGCAAGGGCGTCTCCATCGCAACGCCGGTCTTCGACGGTGCGCATGAGCCGGACGTTGCTTCGATGCTGAAGAAGGCAGGCCTGCACGAAAGCGGTCAGTCGGTTCTGTACGATGGTCGTACCGGTGAGCCCTTCGACCGCAAGGTCACTGTCGGCTACATGTACATGATCAAGCTGAACCACCTTGTCGACGACAAGATCCACGCACGTTCGATCGGTCCGTACTCGCTCGTCACCCAGCAGCCGCTCGGTGGTAAGGCGCAGTTCGGTGGCCAGCGCTTCGGGGAAATGGAAGTCTGGGCTCTGGAAGCCTATGGCGCTGCCTACACCCTGCAGGAAATGCTGACCGTGAAGTCGGACGACGTGGCCGGCCGTACCAAGGTCTACGAAGCGATCGTCCGTGGCGACGACACGTTCGAAGCGGGCATTCCGGAGAGCTTCAACGTTCTCGTCAAGGAAATGCGCTCGCTCGGTCTGTCGGTCGAGCTGGAAAACTCGAAGGTCGAGTTGCCTGCCGAAGGTCAGCTGCCGGACGCAGCCGAATAATCGTCAAGGAGGCGCGCGCAATTTCGCGCGCGCCGCTCCCTGCACCGGTCCCGCCGGGTGACAGGGAAAGTTTTGCCGCATTTTGCGGCTAGCACCGTACTGACGTGACAGACCATCCATCGCGGGAACCGGATGGCACTGTCGCAAGCCGAGGGCTCTTCGCCCCAAAGGAGATAGGCATGAACCAAGAGGTCATGAACCTTTTCAATCCGCAGATGCCTGCGCAGCACTTTGACTCGATCCGTATTTCGATCGCGTCCCCCGAGAAGATTCTCTCCTGGTCCTATGGCGAAATCAAAAAGCCGGAGACCATCAACTACCGTACGTTCAAGCCGGAACGTGACGGTCTTTTCTGCGCGCGTATCTTTGGCCCGATCAAGGACTACGAATGCCTGTGCGGCAAGTACAAGCGCATGAAGTACAAGGGCATCATCTGCGAAAAGTGCGGCGTTGAAGTTACGCTGTCGCGCGTTCGCCGTGAGCGCATGGGCCATATCGAGCTCGCTGCTCCCGTTGCCCATATCTGGTTCCTGAAGTCGCTTCCTTCGCGCATCTCGACCCTGCTCGACATGACGCTGAAGGATGTCGAGCGCGTTCTCTATTTCGAGAACTACATCGTCACCGAGCCGGGCCTGACTGCTCTCAAGGAGAACCAGCTTCTCTCCGAAGAAGAGTACATGCTCGCCATCGACGAATATGGTGAAGACCAGTTCACGGCGATGATCGGCGCGGAAGCCATCTACGAGATGCTCGCTTCGATGAACCTCGAAAAGATCGCCGGCGACCTGCGTTCGGACCTTGCTGAAACGACTTCTGAACTGAAGCAGAAGAAGTTTATGAAGCGTCTGAAGATCGTCGAGAACTTCATCGAGTCCGGCAACCGCCCGGAATGGATGATCATGAAGGTCGTTCCGGTCATTCCGCCGGATCTGCGCCCGCTCGTTCCGCTCGATGGCGGCCGTTTCGCGACGTCCGACCTGAACGATCTGTACCGCCGCGTCATCAACCGTAACAACCGTCTGAAGCGCCTGATCGAACTGCGCGCTCCGGGCATCATCATCCGTAACGAAAAGCGCATGCTGCAGGAATCTGTAGACGCGCTGTTCGACAACGGCCGCCGTGGCCGCGTCATCACCGGCGCCAACAAGCGTCCGCTGAAGTCGCTGTCCGACATGCTCAAGGGCAAGCAGGGCCGCTTCCGTCAGAACCTTCTCGGCAAGCGCGTCGACTATTCCGGCCGTTCGGTCATCGTGACCGGTCCGGAACTGAAGCTGCATCAATGCGGCCTGCCGAAGAAGATGGCGCTCGAACTGTTCAAGCCGTTCATCTACGCCCGTCTTGACGCCAAGGGCTTCTCGTCCACCGTCAAGCAGGCCAAGAAGCTGGTTGAAAAGGAAAAGCCGGAAGTCTGGGATATCCTCGACGAGGTCATCCGCGAGCATCCGGTTCTCTTGAACCGCGCACCGACGCTGCACCGTCTGGGCATCCAGGCCTTCGAACCGACCCTGGTTGAAGGCAAGGCGATCCAGCTGCATCCGCTCGTCTGCACGGCCTTCAACGCCGACTTCGACGGTGACCAGATGGCTGTTCACGTGCCGCTGTCGCTCGAAGCTCAGCTCGAAGCCCGCGTCCTGATGATGTCGACGAACAACATCCTGCATCCGGCAAACGGTGCACCGATTATCGTTCCGTCGCAGGACATGGTTCTCGGCCTGTACTATCTGTCGATCATGAACGAGCGCGAGCCGGGCGAAGGCATGGCCTTCTCCGACATGGGCGAACTGCACCATGCGCTGGAAAACAAGGTCGTCACGCTGCATTCCAAGATCAAGGGTCGCTTCAAGACCATGGATGCCGACGGCAAGTTGGTTTCCAAGATCTACGACACGACGCCTGGCCGTCTGATCATCGGCGAACTTCTGCCGAAGAACGTCAACGTGCCGTTCGAGACCTGCAACCAGGAAATGACCAAGAAGAACATCTCCAAGATGATCGACACGGTCTACCGTCATTGCGGTCAGAAGGACACGGTCATCTTCTGCGACCGGATCATGCAGCTCGGCTTCACCCATGCTTGCCGCGCCGGCATTTCGTTCGGCAAGGACGACATGATCATCCCGGATTCGAAGGTGAAGATCGTCGGTGACACCGAAGCTCTCGTGAAGGAATACGAGCAGCAGTACAATGACGGCCTGATCACTCAGGGCGAAAAGTACAACAAGGTCGTCGACGCCTGGGGCAAGGCAACCGAAAAGGTCGCCGAAGACATGATGGCCCGCATTAAGGCCGTCGAATTCGACGCCGAGACCGGTCGCCAGAAGCCGATGAACGCGATCTACATGATGTCCCACTCCGGTGCCCGTGGTTCTCCGAACCAGATGCGCCAGCTGGGCGGCATGCGCGGCCTGATGGCGAAGCCGTCGGGTGAAATCATCGAGACCCCGATCATCTCGAACTTCAAGGAAGGCCTGACCGTTAACGAGTACTTCAACTCGACCCACGGTGCCCGTAAGGGGCTGGCAGACACCGCCTTGAAGACGGCTAACTCCGGTTACCTGACCCGTCGTCTCGTCGACGTGGCGCAGGATTGCATCGTCAATCTCGTGGATTGCGGTACCGATACCGGCCTCACCATGACTGCCATCGTTGATGCCGGTCAGGTTGTTGCCTCCATCGGCGCCCGCGTTCTCGGTCGTACGGCTCTCGACAATATCGATCATCCGGTCACCGGCGATCGTATCGTAGACGCCGGCAAGATGATCCTTGAGCCGGATGTCATCGAAATCGAGAAGGCTGGCATCCAGTCGATCCGTATTCGCTCCGCACTGACCTGCGCGGTACAGACGGGCGTCTGCTCTGTCTGCTACGGCCGTGACCTTGCTCGCGGTACGCCGGTCAACATGGGCGAAGCAGTCGGCGTCATCGCCGCTCAGTCGATCGGTGAGCCGGGCACTCAGCTGACCATGCGTACGTTCCACTTGGGTGGTACGGCTAACGTGGTTGACCAGTCGTTCCTGGAAGCGTCGTATGAAGGTACGATCCTGATCAAGAACCGCAACATGCTGCGGAACTCGGAAAACGTTCTCGTTGCGATGGGCCGTAACATGGCCATCACCATTCTCGACGAGCGCGGTGTCGAGCGTTCCTCGCAGCGCGTCGCTTACGGTTCGAAGATCCACGTCGATGACGGCGACAAGGTTCGTCGCGGTCAGCGTCTGGCAGAGTGGGACCCGTATACACGCCCGATGATGACGGAAGTCGCCGGTACTGTTTCGTTCGAAGATGTCGTCGACGGCATCTCGGTTCTGGAATCGACCGACGAATCCACCGGTATCACCAAGCGTCAGGTCATCGATTGGCGCTCGACGCCTCGCGGTGCTGATCTGAAGCCGGCAATCGTCATCAAGGACGCTTCTGGTCAGATCATGAAGCTGTCGCGTGGTGGCGAAGCTCGCTTCAACCTGTCGGTCGAAGCGATCCTCTCCGTCGAGCCGGGCCAGAAGATCGCCCAGGGTGACGTGCTTGCACGTATCCCGATGGAAAGCGCCAAGACCAAGGACATCACCGGTGGTCTGCCGCGCGTCGCAGAACTGTTCGAAGCTCGTCGTCCGAAGGACCACGCCATCATCGCTGAGATCGATGGTACGATCCGCCTCGGCCGCGACTACAAGAACAAGCGTCGCGTCATGATCGAGCCGGCGGAAGACGGTGTCGAAGCGGTCGAATACCTGATCCCGAAGGGCAAGCCCTTCCATCTTCAGGATGGCGACTACATCGAAAAGGGTGACTACATCCTCGACGGCAATCCTGCGCCGCACGACATCCTGGCGATCAAGGGCGTGGAAGCACTCGCTTCCTACCTCGTGAATGAAATCCAGGAAGTCTACCGTCTGCAGGGCGTTGTCATCAACGACAAGCACATCGAAGTCATCGTTCGTCAGATGCTTCAGAAGGTCGAGATCACCGATGCTGGCGACAGCCAGTACATCGTCGGTGACAATGTCGACCGGATCGAGCTCGAAGATGCCAACGACGCGCTGATCGAAGAAGGCAAGAAGCCTGCCTATGGCGAGCCGGTTCTGCTCGGTATCACCAAGGCATCGCTGCAGACGCCGTCGTTCATCTCGGCTGCATCCTTCCAGGAAACCACCAAGGTTCTCACGGAAGCTGCAATCGCCGGCAAGATCGACACGCTGCAGGGTCTGAAGGAAAACGTCATCGTCGGCCGTCTGATCCCGGCCGGTACCGGCGGTACCATGACCCAGATCCGTCGTATCGCCACCACGCGCGACGACCTGATCCTGGACGAGCGCAAGAAGGGCACTGGTGCAGACTCGGCAACGCCGATGCTGCAGAACCTGAACCCGGAAAACACGCCTGCCGAATAAGGCAGGCGAGGGGGATTTCCTCCTGTTTTCGCGACGCATTCAAAAACGCCCGGAGCAATCCGGGCGTTTTTATTTTGACTAATTCTAAAGTGTTGATCGAAGACAAGGCGCCAATCTGGAGCCGTTCTAAGCTTCCTGAATTCGATGAAGATGGAGGCTCGAATGAAACGGCTAATGACTTCCGTCGCTGCCTGTCTACTCTTGGCAACGACTGCTTATGCTGCTGATCCCAACCCCACTGAACTGAGACAACAGGCGCAGGAATTGTTCAAGCCGCTGCCTTCGACCGTTCCGGCAGTAAAGGGCAACAAGATCACTCCGGAAAAGATCGCTTTGGGCAAGGCGTTGTTCTTTGACCCGCGCATGTCCGCATCCGGCGTCTTTTCCTGCAATTCCTGCCACAACCTCGGCACCGGCGGTGATGACAATCTGGAGACCTCGATCGGTCACGGCTGGCAGAAGGGGCCACGTAACTCACCGACGGTTTTCAACGCTGTTTTCAATATCGCCCAGTTCTGGGACGGTCGCGCCGAAGACCTGAAGGCTCAGGCCAAGGGGCCGGTTCAGGCCGGTGTCGAAATGGCTAATACGCCCGGCCAGGTGGTGGCGACGCTGAAATCGATGCCGCAATATGTAGAGTGGTTCAAGGCTGCTTTCCCGGGTGAGGCAGATCCGGTTACCTTCGACAATTTCGCCATGGCGATCGAAGCCTTTGAGGCAACGCTGATCACGCCGGCCCCATTCGACTCATTCCTCAACGGTGACGATGAAGCCCTGACGGCAGACGCGCAGCAGGGCCTGCAACTGTTCATGGATAAAGGCTGTGCCTCCTGCCATGCCGGCATCAATGTCGGCGGGGAGGGCTATTATCCGTTTGGCTTGATCGAAAAGCCCGGTGCAGATGTCTTGCCGGAAAATGACAAGGGTCGCTTTGCGGTGACAAAGACGGCGGACGACAGCTACGTCTTCCGTGCCGCACCTCTGCGCAACATCGCACTGACTGCTCCCTACTTCCATTCCGGCAAAGTCTGGGATTTGAAACAAGCGGTCGCCATCATGGGCACGGCACAGCTGGGTGAAACGCTTGAAGACAAGGATGTCGATCTGATTGTCGCGTTCTTGGATAGCCTGACGGGCAAGGCGCCGGATGTGACCTATCCGATACTGCCGGCCGAAACCGCAACGACGCCGAAACCGGTTAGCCAGATCATGCCAGCGAATTGAGGCTGATCGCAAATAGGAAAAGAAGACCGCGCCGGCATCCGGCGCGGTCTTCGTGCTTTCAGTCGAAACGGATGATGGCGACTTCGCCTTCCAGCGCGCCCTGATAGGCGGAGGCGTGCGGCTCTTCCGGCGGCTCTTCCTGCATGACGCCGATCTGGTCGAGATCCGCCTCCAGGAAGCCCTCTTCGGAAAGCGCGTTCAGCGCTTCGCGCACAGCCGAATCGTCGTCCGGCGCCTTGAGCATGATGTGCAGCTCGACGCCTTCGCCGCCCTTCACCTCATATCCCTTGCCGATGATGATGAACACCATCGGATCGTCGCTGTTGTCGTTGTCGGCGGGCGAAATCATGATATTCTCCTGAATAAGGCCATCGGGATACGAAGACGGCCGGGCAATGAAAGTTCCATCTTCCCTTAGACTTGTGTCAGGCGATTCCCAAACACAATCGGCAATCGTTACGAAAGGCGAGGGGGATCTCCCCGGTTTGTGTTCACAAGGCCCGCAGAACCTGGCTTTGCGCCACTATTTTCGCCCCGGCCCTTGACGCAGAAGGGTTAAAACAGTAAACGCCCCCGCATCGGAAGCCATGTGAGGCTCAAGGTTGCAGTGTGACTACACTCTGCAATACGTCTCAAACAGGCTCCTAAAACGCACGTAGACTACATGAATGTTGCACGCACGACGCATGAATAATGCGTCCTCTGTCTTCCGTGGTCCATCCGAAAACGGGATCGGGCCACGTTTGTGCTTGAGGAATGTGGGTGTTTCTGCCGGAAACGGCATCGCGAGGTCCCCAAAGGGCCTTTGAAGAAGATTTTGCAAGGGATGGGTATATGCCTACCGTAAACCAGCTGATCCGTAAGCCGCGTCAGGCAAACGTAAAGCGCAATAAGGTTCCTGCTCTGCAGGAAAACCCGCAGAAGCGCGGCGTCTGCACCCGCGTCTACACCACGACCCCGAAGAAGCCGAACTCGGCTCTGCGTAAGGTTGCCAAGATCCGTCTGACCAATGGCTTCGAAGTCATCGGTTACATTCCGGGTGAAGGCCACAACCTGCAGGAACACTCTGTCGTCATGATCCGTGGCGGCCGCGTAAAGGACTTGCCGGGCGTTCGTTACCACATCATCCGCGGCGTTCTCGATACCCAGGGTGTCAAGAACCGTAAGCAGCGCCGTTCGAAGTACGGTGCAAAGCGTCCGAAGTAATCCTTCGGACTTTGCCTTCATCAATCCGGCGCTGCGCGAGGTTCTCCGCGTGTTAAAGCGCCCGTAACGTTTAAGAGACGAGATTAGTATGTCCAGACGCCATCGTGCAGAGAAGCGTGAGATCAACCCGGACCCGAAGTTCGGCGATCTGATCGTCACCAAGTTCATGAATGCCATCATGCTCCACGGCAAGAAGTCCGTGGCTGAAAGCATTGTTTACGGCGCATTCGACGCTGTTCAGGGCAAAGCAAAGGCCGACCCGCTGAGCATCTTCCATTCGGCACTCGACAATGTCGCGCCGCATGTTGAAGTTCGCTCGCGCCGCGTTGGTGGTGCCACCTATCAGGTTCCGGTTGACGTGCGTCCGGAACGCCGCCAGGCACTCGCCATCCGTTGGCTCATCACTGCAGCCCGCAAGCGCAACGAAACCACCATGATCGATCGTCTCTCGGGCGAACTCATGGATGCCGCAAACAACCGTGGCTCGGCCGTCAAGAAGCGTGAAGACACGCACAAGATGGCAGACGCGAACCGCGCATTCTCGCACTATCGCTGGTAATCTTAACCGATCGAATTTCGAAAGGCAGTCATTATGGCTCGCGAATATAAAATCGAAGACTACCGCAACTTCGGTATCATGGCGCATATCGACGCCGGCAAGACCACGACCACCGAGCGTATTCTTTATTACACCGGTAAGTCGCACAAGATCGGTGAAGTTCATGACGGCGCTGCCACCATGGACTGGATGGAGCAGGAGCAGGAGCGTGGCATCACGATCACCTCCGCTGCCACCACGACCTTCTGGAAGGGCCGTGACGGCAAGATGCGCCGCTTCAACATCATCGACACCCCCGGCCACGTTGACTTCACCATCGAAGTCGAACGTTCGCTGCGCGTGCTCGACGGTGCGGTCGCTCTTCTCGATGCCAACGCCGGCGTAGAGCCGCAGACGGAAACCGTCTGGCGTCAGGCTGAGAAGTACAACGTCCCGCGCATGATCTTCTGCAACAAGATGGACAAGACCGGCGCGGACTTCTACCGCTCGGTTGAGATGATCAAGACCCGTCTTGGCGCCACCGCAGTTGTCATGCAGCTCCCGATCGGCGCAGAGTCCGAGTTCAAGGGCGTTGTCGACCTGATCGAGATGAACGCGCTCGTATGGCGCGATGAGTCCCTGGGCGCTGCCTGGGACGTTGTCGAGATCCCGGAAGACCTGAAGGAAAAGGCTGCCGAATATCGTGAAAAGCTGATCGAGACCGTTGTCGAGATCGACGAAGAAGCGATGGAAGCCTACCTGAACGGCGACCTGCCGGACAACGACAAGATCCGCGAACTCGTTCGCCGCGGCACCATCGACGTGAAGTTCCACCCGATGTTCTGCGGTACCGCGTTCAAGAACAAGGGCGTTCAGCCGCTTCTCGACGCAGTTGTCGACTACCTGCCGTCGCCGATCGACATTCCGGCGATCAAGGGCATCGACTTCAAGACCGAAGAAGAGATCGAACGTCATGCTGACGACGCCGAGCCGCTTTCCATGCTCGCGTTCAAGATCATGAACGACCCCTTCGTCGGTTCGCTGACCTTCGCACGCATCTATTCCGGCAAGCTCGAAAAGGGTTCGTCGGTCATCAACACGGTCAAGGACAAGCGCGAGCGCGTCGGCCGTATGCTGCAGATGCACTCCAACAGCCGTGAAGATATCGATGAAGCCTTTGCTGGTGACATCGTTGCTCTGGCCGGCCTCAAGGAAACCACCACTGGCGATACGCTCTGCGATCCGCTGAAGCCGGTTATCCTTGAGCGCATGGAATTCCCGGAACCGGTCATCCAGATCGCGATCGAGCCGAAGTCCAAGGGCGACCAGGAAAAGATGGGCCTCGCGCTCAATCGCCTCGCTGCTGAAGACCCGTCCTTCCGCGTCAAGACCGACCAGGAATCCGGCCAGACGATCATCGCCGGCATGGGCGAACTTCACCTCGACATTCTCGTTGACCGTATGCGTCGCGAGTTCAAGGTTGAAGCCAACGTCGGTGCTCCGCAGGTTGCCTACCGCGAAACCATCACGAAGCTGCACGAAGAAGACTACACGCACAAGAAGCAGTCCGGTGGTACCGGTCAGTTCGCGCGCGTCAAGATCATCTTCGAACCGAACCCGGAAGGCGAAGACTTCAAGTTCGAATCCAAGATCGTCGGTGGTGCTGTTCCGAAGGAATACATCCCGGGCGTTCAGAAGGGTATCGAAAGCGTTCTGTCTTCTGGTCCGCTCGCTGGCTTCCCGATGCTCGGCGTCAAGGCTACCCTCATCGATGGTGCCTTCCACGACGTTGACTCCTCGGTCCTCGCCTTCGAAATCGCATCGCGTGCCTGCTTCCGTGAAGCAGCAAAGAAGGCTGGTGCACAGCTTCTCGAGCCGATGATGAAGGTCGAAGTCGTAACGCCGGAAGACTATGTCGGTGACGTTATCGGCGACCTGAACTCCCGTCGTGGCCAGATCCAGGGTCAGGAACAGCGCGGCATTGCGATCGTGATCAACGCTCACGTCCCGCTCGCCAACATGTTCAAGTACGTCGACAACCTGCGCTCCATGTCTCAGGGCCGCGCGCAGTACTCGATGACCTTCGATCACTACGCACCGGTTCCGTCGAACGTTGCGACCGAAATTCAGGCCAAGTATTCCGGCCAGAAGTAATCGGTTCACCGAACCAGACTACGCCCCGGTCTTTAAAGCCGGGGCGATCACACAAGAATTAGGGCCTGAAATGGCCCACATAAAATGGAGAGCCTGCAATGGCAAAGAGCAAGTTTGAGCGCAATAAGCCTCACGTCAACATCGGCACGATCGGTCACGTTGACCACGGCAAGACGTCTTTGACGGCTGCGATCACGAAGTTTTTCGGTGAATTCAAGGCGTATGACCAGATCGACGCTGCTCCGGAAGAAAAGGCACGCGGCATCACCATCTCGACGGCCCACGTTGAGTATGAGACGCCGAACCGCCACTACGCTCACGTTGACTGCCCCGGCCACGCCGACTACGTCAAGAACATGATCACCGGCGCAGCCCAGATGGACGGCGCGATCCTGGTTTGCTCGGCAGCCGACGGCCCGATGCCGCAGACCCGCGAGCACATCCTGCTTGCTCGTCAGGTTGGCGTTCCGGCTCTGGTCGTGTTCCTCAACAAGGTCGATCAGGTTGACGACGCAGAACTGCTCGAGCTCGTAGAACTCGAAGTTCGCGAACTTCTGTCGTCCTACGACTTCCCGGGCGACGAAGTTCCGGTCGTCAAGGGTTCGGCTCTGGCCGCTCTTGAAGACTCGAACAAGACCATCGGTGAAGACGCCGTTCGCGAGCTGATGGCTCAGGTTGACGCCTACATCCCGACGCCTGAGCGTCCGATCGACCAGCCGTTCCTGATGCCGATCGAAGACGTGTTCTCGATCTCGGGTCGTGGTACGGTTGTGACGGGTCGCGTTGAGCGCGGTATCGTCAAGGTTGGCGAAGAAGTCGAAATCGTCGGCATCAAGGCCACCTCGAAGACGACGGTTACCGGCGTTGAAATGTTCCGCAAGCTGCTCGACCAGGGCCAGGCCGGCGACAACATCGGTGCACTGGTTCGCGGCGTTGACCGTAACGGCGTTGAGCGTGGCCAGATCCTGTGCAAGCCGGGTTCTGTCAAGCCGCACAAGAAGTTCATGGCAGAAGCCTACATCCTGACGAAGGAAGAAGGCGGCCGTCATACTCCGTTCTTCACCAACTACCGTCCGCAGTTCTACTTCCGCACGACGGACGTTACCGGTATCGTTTCGCTGCCGGAAGGCACGGAAATGGTTATGCCGGGCGACAACGTCACGGTTGCTGTTGAACTGATCGTTCCGATCGCGATGGAAGAAAAGCTGCGCTTCGCTATCCGCGAAGGCGGCCGTACCGTCGGCGCCGGCATCGTCGCTTCGATCATCGAGTAATCGATAGGGGCAGGGCGGTATCTTTAAGATACCGCCCGCTTCATTTTTTTTAAGCATGTGGCTTATTGCGACTTGCTTATGACACAAAAACATTGCAAATGGCGCCCAAGCGCGATTTGCGCCTGCTTCGCTTTGGCGATTCAGGAAGTTGCACAAGAATTTAAGGTGGGCCTTCGGGCCTGAAGACTGGAATGGGGTGCCTGCTGGAAGCGGTGCCCTCTTCGATCTTTGAAACCGGTGATCCGCCTTAGGTAAACGAACAACCCGTGCCATCACGTTTGGCTTCGGGAGAACAGAAAACAAGGATAACGTCGAATGAACGGCCAAAATATCCGCATTCGCCTTAAGGCATTCGATCATCGGATTCTCGACGCTTCTACGCGCGAGATCGTGTCGACGGCGAAGCGCACCGGAGCAAGTGTCCGGGGCCCCGTTCCGCTTCCGACCCGCATCGAGAAGTTTACGGTAAACCGGTCCCCCCACGTCGATAAGAAGAGCCGCGAGCAGTTCGAGATGCGCACGCATAAGCGCCTCCTCGATATCGTTGACCCGACACCGCAGACGGTGGACGCGCTGATGAAGCTCGACCTCGCCGCCGGCGTCGATGTTGAGATCAAGCTCTGAGCGATCAGAGCCGATTTGGAAGGATTGAACCGATGCGTTCAGGTGTAATTGCACAAAAGGTGGGAATGACCCGCGTCTATAACGACGCCGGCGAGCATATCCCGGTTACCGTATTGCGTCTCGACAGCTGCCAGGTCGTTGCACACCGCACCGTAGAGAAGAACGGCTATACTGCTGTTCAGCTCGGTGCAGGCGTTGCCAAGGTGAAGAACACCTCCAAGGCTATGCGTGGCAACTTTGCTGCTGCAAACGTCGAGCCGAAGTCGAAGCTCGTCGAGTTTCGCGTTTCTGAAGACAACATGATCGAAGTCGGCACCGAGCTGAAGGCTGATCACTTTGCGGCCGGTCAGCTGGTCGACGTGACTGGTACCTCGATCGGTAAGGGCTTTGCCGGCGCCATGAAGCGCCACAACTTCGGTGGTCTGCGCGCTACCCACGGTGTTTCCGTGTCGCACCGTTCGCACGGTTCGACTGGTAACAACCAGGATCCGGGCAAGGTCTGGAAGGGCAAGCGTATGGCTGGTCACATGGGTTCGACCCGTATCACCACCCAGAACCTCGAAGTCGTGTCCACCGATGAAGGCCGCGGCCTGATCCTCGTCAAGGGTGCCGTCCCCGGCTCCAAGGGCGCCTGGATCGTTGTTCGCGACGCCGTCAAGTCGGCTGCGAAGTAAGGGAGCCATTATCATGGAATTCAACGTCAAGACCCTCGAGGGAAAAGACGCCGGCAAGGTCTCCCTGTCCGACGCGATTTTCGGCCTCGACCCACGCGAGGACATCCTCGCTCGTATGGTTCGCTACCAGCTTGCCAAGAAGCAGCAGGGCACGCATCAGTCGCTGACCCGCGGTGAAATTTCCCGCACCGGCGCCAAGATGTTCAAGCAGAAGGGTACGGGCCGCGCTCGTCACCATTCGGCTCGCGCTCCGCAGTTCCGCGGTGGTGGTAAGGCTCACGGCCCGGTTTCCCGCAGCCACGCCTTCGACCTGCCGAAGAAGGTTCGCGCTCTGGCTCTGCGTCACGCGCTCTCTGCCAAGCTGAAGTCTGAAGACCTGATCGTCATCGACGACCTGGTCGCGACGGAAGCAAAGACCAAGGCTCTCGTCGGCACGTTCGCGTCGCTCGGCCTGACCAATGCCCTGGTTATCGGTGGTGCCGAACTCGACAACAACTTCAAGCTCGCAGCCCAGAACATCCCGAACATCGATGTTCTGCCGGTTCAGGGCATCAACGTTTACGACATCCTGCGTCGTGGCAAGCTCGTGCTTTCCAAGGCAGCGGTTGAAGCCCTCGAGGAGCGTTTCAAGTGACCGATATTCGCCACTATGATGTGATCGTATCTCCCTCGATCACCGAAAAGTCGACCCTGCTGTCTGAGCAGAATCAGGTTGTCTTCAACGTTGCCAAGACTGCTTCGAAGCCGGAAATCAAGGCTGCCGTAGAAGCTCTCTTCGGTGTGAAGGTCACTGCCGTCAATACGCTGGTCCGTTTGGGCAAGACGAAGCGCTTCAAGGGCTTCATCGGTAAGCAGAAGGACGTCAAGAAGGCTGTTGTCACCCTGGCCGAAGGTCAGACGATCGACATCTCCACCGGTCTCTGAGGTAAAGAAAAATGGCATTGAAAAGCTATAATCCGACGACCCCGAGCCAGCGTCAGCTGGTCATCGTCGACCGTTCGGGCCTGTGGAAGGGCAAGCCGGTCAAGGCGCTGACGGAAGGTCTGTCCAAGAGCGGCGGCCGTAACAACAACGGTCGCATCACCGCCCGCTTCATCGGCGGCGGTCACAAGCGTACCTACCGCCTGGTCGACTTCAAGCGTCGTAAGTTCGACGTTGAAGGCACGGTCGAGCGTCTGGAATACGACCCGAACCGCACCGCGTTCATCGCGCTCGTCACCTACACGGACGGCGAACAGGCCTACATTATCGCTCCGCAGCGTCTTGCTGCCGGCGACAAGGTCATCGCTTCCAACAAGGCTGTCGACGTCAAGCCGGGCAACACCATGCCCCTGCAGTACATTCCGGTTGGTTCGATCGTTCATAACGTCGAAATGAAGCCGGGCAAGGGCGGTCAGATCGCTCGCTCTGCAGGCACCTACGTACAGCTGGTCGGCCGTGACGCCGGCATGGCTATCCTTCGTCTGAACTCTGGCGAGCAGCGCCTCGTTCCGGGTTCTTGCCTCGCCTCCGTTGGCGCCGTTTCCAACCCGGATCACGGCAACATCAACGACGGCAAGGCCGGCCGCACCGTATGGCGCGGCAAGCGTCCGCATAACCGCGGCGTTGTCATGAACCCGGTCGACCACCCGCACGGTGGTGGTGAAGGCCGTACCTCGGGTGGCCGTCATCCGGTTTCGCCTTGGGGCAAGCCCACCAAGGGCAAGCGCACACGTTCGAACAAGTCCACGGACAAGTTCATCATGCGCTCGCGCCACGTGAAGAAGTAAGAGAGGAAGTCGTTCAATGGCTCGTTCAGTATGGAAAGGTCCGTTTGTTGACGGCTATCTTCTCGCCAAGGCTGAGAAGGTACGTGAAGGCGGCCGCAACGAAGTGATCAAGATGTGGAGCCGTCGCTCCACCATCCTGCCGCAGTTCGTCGGTCTCACCTTCGGCGTCTACAATGGCTCGAAGCACATCCCGGTTAATGTCAACGAAGACATGGTCGGTCACAAGTTCGGTGAATTCGCTCCCACCCGGACCTATTACGGTCACGGCGCGGACAAGAAAGCGAAGAGGAAGTAATCATGGCCAAGGCAAAGACCGAACGCCGGCTGAAGGACAATGAAGCACAGGCAGTAGCCCGTACGCTTCGCGTCAGCCCGCAGAAGCTGAACCTGGTTGCCGCCATGATCCGCGGCAAGAAGGTAGAGCGCGCTCTCGCAGAACTCGAGTTCTCGCGCAAGCGCATCTCCGGCACGGTGAAGAAGACCCTCGAGTCTGCTATCGCCAACGCTGAAAACAACCATGACCTCGACGTCGACAGCCTGATCGTAGCGGAAGCTTACGTCGGCAAGTCGATCACCATGAAGCGTTTCCACGCTCGTGGTCGCGGCCGCGCATCGCGCATTGAAAAGCCGTTCGCGCATCTGACGATCGTCGTTCGCGAAGTCGAGGAAAAAGGGGAGGCCGCATAATGGGCCAGAAAATTAATCCGATCGGTTTCCGCCTCGGCATTAACCGCACCTGGGACAGCCGTTGGTTCGCCGATAACTCGGAATACGGCCAGCTGCTCCACGAAGACCTGAAGATCCGTGCATACCTCATGCAGGAACTGAAGCAGGCCGGTATCGCGAAGGTCGTCATCGAGCGTCCGCACAAGAAGTGCCGCGTTACGATCCACTCGGCTCGCCCGGGTCTGATCATCGGCAAGAAGGGTGCGGACATCGAGAAGCTTCGCAAGAAGATTGCTACGATGACCAACTCCGAAACGCACCTCAACATCGTTGAAGTGCGCAAGCCGGAAGTTGACGCGACGCTGGTTGCCCAGTCGATCGCTCAGCAGCTCGAACGCCGCGTGGCTTTCCGCCGTGCGATGAAGCGCGCTGTTCAGTCCGCAATGCGTCTTGGCGCCGAAGGCATCAAGATCACCTGCGCCGGCCGTCTTGGTGGCGCGGAAATCGCTCGTACCGAATGGTACCGCGAAGGCCGCGTTCCGCTTCACACGCTGCGTGCAGACATCGACTACGGTACGGCTGAAGCCGAAACCGCATTCGGTATTTGCGGCATCAAGGTCTGGATCTTCAAGGGCGAAATCCTTGAGCACGATCCGATGGCTTCCGAACGTCGCGCGCTGGAAGGCGATGCGCAGGGTCCGGCAAGCCGCGACCGTGATCGTGGCGATCGTCGCCGCGAACGCGAAAACGCTTGATTATCGCTGGCGAAAGATAAGCTCGGAGAAGTAAGAAAATGTTGCAGCCAAAGCGTACCAAGTATCGCAAGCAGTTCAAGGGCCGCATCAAGGGCGTCGCAAAGGGCGGCTTTGACCTGGCATTCGGCGAATTCGGCCTGAAGGCTCAGGAACCGAACCGCGTGAACGCTCGCGAGATCGAAGCGGCCCGCCGCGCGATCACCCGTTATATGAAGCGCGCGGGTCGAGTATGGATCCGCGTCTTCCCTGACGTCCCGGTTACTGCAAAGCCTACGGAAGTCCGTATGGGTAAGGGTAAGGGTTCGGTTGAATACTGGGCTTGCAAGGTCAAGCCTGGTCGTATCATGTTCGAGATCGACGGCGTTTCGGAAGAAATCGCGCGCGAGGCACTGCGCCTCGGTTCTGCCAAGCTCTCGGTCACGACGCGCTTCGTTCAGCGCATCGCAGAGTAAGGAGAAGGCACGATGAAAGCCGAAGAAGTACGCGGCCTCAGCGCCGACCAGCTCAAGGACAAGCTCGCCGAGCTCAAGAAGGAGCAGTTCAACCTGCGCTTCCAGAAGGCCACCGGCCAGCTCGAGAAGTCCTCGCGTATCACTGAAGTTCGCAAGGACATCGCTCGCGTGAAAACCATTGCCCGCCAGAAGGCGGCAGAAGCCAAGGCCTAAGGAAGAATAATATGCCAAAACGCATTCTGCAGGGCGTTGTCGTTTCCGACAAGAACGAGAAGACCGTTGTTGTCCGCGTCGAGCGCCGCTTCGCTCACCCTCTGCTTCAGAAGACCGTTCGTCGGTCCAAGAAGTACAAGGCCCATGACGAAAACAACCAGTACAAGGTTGGTGATGTCGTTTCCATCGAGGAATGCGCACCGATCTCCAAGGACAAGCGCTGGACGGTAATTGCCGCCCAGGCTTAACAAGACAGTAATTTCCGCCAGGCCCTTGCGTCTGGCGGAGAATCCTGTATGAAGCACGCCACTGGCGTCGAACGCTCGGAAACGGGCGTTCTTTTGCTTTGAGCGCACGGAAGGTCCCTTTCAGGGAAACCACCTTGGCAAGACCCATCCCGCGCACACTGAAAATCTGTTCATAGCCGGCTCCACGCGCTTTTGTGTGTGGTGTTCCGGTCATTAGAAAAAGGCGACCTGACATGATTCAGATGCAAACAAACCTCGACGTGGCGGATAATTCCGGCGCACGTCGTGTCATGTGCATCAAGGTGCTGGGCGGCTCCAAGCGTAAATACGCTTCGGTCGGCGACATTATCGTCGTTTCGATCAAGGAAGCTATTCCGCGTGGCCGCGTGAAGAAGGGTGACGTGATGAAGGCGGTTGTTGTGCGTACCGCTAAAGACATCCGTCGCGCCGACGGCAGCGTCATCCGCTTCGATAACAACGCAGCGGTTCTCATCGACAACAAGAAAGAGCCGATCGGCACCCGTATCTTCGGACCGGTTCCGCGCGAACTTCGCGCCAAGAACCACATGAAGATCATCTCGCTGGCTCCAGAAGTACTGTAAGGAGCGGGACCCATGCAGAAGATCAAGAAGGGCGACAACGTCGTCGTACTTACCGGCAAGGACAAGGGCCGTACCGGTGAAGTTCTCCAGGTTCTGCCGAAGGAAGACCGTGCGGTCGTCCGTGGCATCAACATGGTGAAGCGCCATCAGCGTCAGACTCAGACGCAGGAAGCTGGCATCATCAACAAGGAAGCATCCATCCACCTGTCGAACATCGCAGTTGCTGCGAAAGACGGTAAGCCGACCCGCGTTGGTTTCTCCGTTGTCGACGGTAAGAAGGTGCGTGTAGCCAAGCGTACGGGAGATGTCATCGATGGCTGAGGCAAATTACGAGCCGCGGCTCAAGACCGAATACGTCACCCGCATCCGTGCAGCACTTCAGGAGCAGTTCTCGTTCGCTAACGAGATGATGATCCCGAAGGTTGACAAGATCGTCATCAACATGGGCGTGGGCGAGGCAACTGCCGACTCCAAGAAGCCCACGATTGCTGCTGCCGACCTCGCTGCGATCGCTGGCCAGAAGCCGGTTATCACGCGCGCTCGCAACTCGATTGCAGGCTTCAAGGTTCGTGAACAGATGCCGATCGGCGCGAAGGTTACTCTCCGCGGCGCCCGCATGTATGAATTCATGGATCGCCTGGTCAACATCGCGCTTCCGCGCGTTCGCGACTTCCGCGGCCTGAATCCGAAGTCCTTTGATGGTCGTGGCAACTTCGCCATGGGCCTCAAGGAGCACATTGTGTTCCCGGAAATCAACTACGACAAGGTTGATCAGATGTGGGGCATGGACATCATCGTTTGCACGACGGCTACGAACGACGACGAAGCTCGGGCTCTTCTGAAAGAGTTCAACTTCCCGTTCCGTGCGTAACCGTAACGACGAGCGTTAAAAAGGAACTACGATATGGCGAAGACCAGCGCAGTTGAAAAGAACAAGCGCCGCCGCAAGACGGTCGCCGACCATGCCGCCAAGCGCGCTGCATTGAAGGCAACCATCATGAACCAGGAACTTCCGATCGAAGAACGGTTCAAGGCAACTATCAAGCTCGCTTCCCTGCCGCGCGATGGCTCGAAGACGCGTATCCGCAACCGTTGCGAAGTCACCGGTCGTCCGCGCGCTTTCTATCGCAAGCTCAAGATGTCGCGTATCGCGCTTCGTGAGCTGGGCAACCTCGGCAAGGTGCCGGGTATTGTTAAGTCGAGCTGGTAAGGAGATCGTTCGATGACCATGACTGATCCCCTGGGCGATATGCTCACCCGTATCCGCAACGGCGCTTCCCGCCGCAAGAACTCCGTCACGACGCCGGCTTCGCGCCTGCGCGCTCGTGTCCTGGATGTTCTGCAGGCTGAAGGCTACATCCGCGGCTACACTCAGACCGATCACGGTAACGGCAAGTCCGAAATCGAAATCGAACTGAAGTACTACGAAGGCGCATCCGTGATCCGTGAGATCGGCCGCGTTTCCAAGCCGGGCCGCCGAGTTTATGTCTCGGTCAAGTCCATTCCGCAGGTCGCGAACGGCCTCGGCATCACCATCCTTTCGACCCCGAAGGGCGTGATGGCCGATCACCAGGCTCGCGAACAGAACGTAGGCGGCGAGGTTCTTTGCTCGGTCTTCTAAGACTGGGCAAGGATCTCCATAACGGACAGACAGGATAACAAAATGTCTCGTATCGGTAAAAAGCCCGTTCCGGTTCCTGCAGGCGTAACGGCTTCGGTCGACGGCCAGAAGATCACCGCGAAGGGCCCGAAGGGCGAACTCGTCTTCGTTGCTAACGACGAAGTCAAGGTTGAGCTGAATGACAACGCTGTTTCGGTGACCCCGGTCAACGATTCCAAGGATGCTCGTTCCAAGTGGGGCATGTCCCGCACGATGGTTGAGAACATCTTCAAGGGCGTTAAGGACGGTTACGAGCGCAAGCTCGAAATCAACGGCGTCGGTTACCGCGCGGCCATGCAGGGCAAGAACCTGCAGCTGGCTCTCGGTTTTTCCCACGACGTAGTCTACGAAGCCCCTGAGGGCATCACCATTGCCGTGCCGAAGCCGACGGAAATCATCGTCTCCGGCATCAACAAGCAGCAGGTCGGTCAGGTTGCAGCGGAAATCCGCGAATACCGCGGTCCCGAGCCCTACAAGGGCAAAGGCGTCAAGTACGCCGAGGAACGGATCGTCCGCAAGGAAGGCAAGAAGAAGTAAGGACGCGGAACAATGGCTACTCGGAAAGAAGCACTCACCAAGCGTGCGAGCCGTGTTCGCCGTCAGATCAAGAAGGTCGCAAATGGCCGTCCGCGTCTGTCGGTTCACCGCTCGTCCAAGAACATCTACGTACAGGTCATCGACGATGTGGCCGGCCGCACGCTTGCTGCAGCCTCCACGCTCGACGCCGACTTGCGCAAGTCGCTGAAGACCGGCGCGGACGTTGCAGCAGCTGCTGCCGTCGGCAAGCTGGTTGCAGAGCGCGCCTCCAAGGCTGGCGTGAAGGAAGTCGTGTTCGATCGCGGCGCCTTCATCTACCACGGCCGCATCAAGGCACTTGCTGAAGCTGCCCGCGAAGGCGGTCTGAGCTTCTAAGAATTTTCGCCCGGTTTCCCTCGATAGGGGAGGCCGGGCGAAATTGCGGTTTCTCCGCACCGCCCGGATTTCTCCGGGTTATCTTTAACCTGCCGTTCTACCCGCAAAAGAAAAAGGACAAGGACAATGGCACAGGAAAGAAAGGGCCGCGACGATCGTCAGGCCCGTGAAGAGCGCGATAGCGAATTCGTCGACAAGCTGGTCGCGATCAACCGCGTCGCCAAGGTCGTCAAGGGCGGCCGTCGTTTCGGTTTTGCTGCTCTCGTCGTCGTTGGCGACCAGAAGGGTCGCGTTGGCTTCGGTCATGGCAAGGCACGCGAAGTGCCGGAAGCCATCCGCAAGGCAACCGAATCTGCAAAGCGCGATCTGATCTTCGTACCGCTGCGTGACGGCCGTACGCTGCATCACGACGTTCATGGCCGTCACGGCGCCGGCAAGGTTCTGCTGCGCTCCGCAAAGGCCGGTACCGGTATCATCGCCGGTGGCCCGATGCGTGCAGTTTTCGAAACCCTCGGCATGCACGACGTCGTTGCAAAGTCGACCGGTTCGTCGAACCCGTACAACATGATCCGTGCAACGTTCGACGCTCTCAAGCACCAGGTGCATCCGAAGGACATCGCAGCACAGCGCGGCATGAAGTATGCTACGCTGCAGGCTCGCCGTGCCGCTTCCGGCAATGCGTCGGAAGAATAAGAGGAGTCTGACCCATGGCTAAGGCTACGAAGAAGACTGAAGCAAAGACGATCACGGTCGAGCAGATCGGTTCGCCTATTCGCCGTCCGGCTATCCAGCGCGCAACGCTGGTCGGTCTGGGCCTCAACAAGATGCACCGGGTTCGCACGCTGGAAGATACGCCTTCCGTTCGTGGCATGATCCGGGCCGTTCAGCATCTCGTCCGCGTCGTCGACGAGAAGTGAGGGTTTGATCATGAAACTGAATGAGATCAAGGACAACGAAGGTTCGTCCAAGGACCGTATCCGCGTAGGTCGTGGTATCGGTTCCGGCAAGGGCAAGACCGGTGGTCGCGGCGTCAAGGGTCAGAAGGCCCGTTCCGGCGTTGCCATCAACGGCTTCGAAGGCGGTCAGATGCCAATCTACCGTCGCCTGCCGAAGCGCGGCTTCAACAACATCTTCGCTTCTGAATACGTCACCGTTTCGCTCGGCCGTATCCAGACCGCGATCGATGCTGGCAAGCTCGACGCCAAGGCAACGGTTGATGCGGCAGCTCTCAAGGCTGCCGGCGTTATCCGTCGCGAAAAGGACGGCGTTCGCGTTCTGTCCGACGGCGAACTGAAGGCAAAGCTTGCGATCGAAGTTGCCGGTGCCTCGAAGGCTGCCGTCGAAAAGATCGAAAAGGCTGGCGGTTCCGTCAAGCTTCTCGCTGTTGCTGAAGCTGCAGCTGAGTAAAACGTTTAAAATCGCCCGGTGTGTGCTTCACACCGGGCGATTTTATGTCCATATGTGAGCCTCACGATTTGGCGGCCCCAATGGGCGCCGATCACATGAAAACAGGGTGAGGCACCCGATTGCTCCCGCAATCTCCGCGCCCGGTTTTTTGAACCAGAATTTGCGACCACTTTTCCGACCAGGCATTTTGCGCCGGGGGAGGTGATCGGGCGGAGAAACGCATGGCGTCTGCAGCGGAACAACTTGCCTCTAATCTCAATTTTTCGACCTTCGCCAAGGCAGAGGATCTCAAGAAGCGGCTGTGGTTTACCCTCGCTGCTCTCCTCGTTTATCGCCTCGGCACGCATATTCCGCTTCCGGGCCTGAACCCTGAAGCCTATGCGCAGGCCTTCCGCGGCCAGGCTGGCGGTATTCTTGGTCTTTTCAACATGTTTGCCGGCGGCGCTGTCGAGCGTATGGCGATCTTTGCGCTCGGCATCATGCCGTATATTTCCGCGTCGATCATCGTGCAGCTGATGACCTCTGTCGTTCCTTCGCTCGAAGCCTTGAAAAAGGAAGGCGAAGCCGGCCGCAAGATCATTAACCAGTACACTCGTTACGGCACGGTTATCCTCGGCACGCTTCAGGCCTACGGCATTGCCGCCGGTCTCGAGAGCGGGCAGGGCATCGTCAACGATCCCGGCATGTTCTTCCGTCTGTCGACCGTGGTCACGCTTCTCGGCGGTACCATGTTCCTGATGTGGCTGGGTGAGCAGATCACCTCGCGCGGCATCGGCAACGGCATTTCGCTGATCATCTTCGCAGGTATTGCTGCAGGTCTTCCGTCGGCTCTCGCCGGCACGCTGGAACTCGGCCGTACCGGCGCTCTGTCGACCGGCCTTATCCTGGCCGTGATTCTCGTCGCGATTTTCGTCATCGGCCTGATCGTTTTCGTCGAGCGTGCCCAGCGTCGTCTTCTGATCCAGTATCCGAAGCGTCAGGTCGGCAACCGCATGTTCCAGGGCGATACTTCGCACCTGCCGCTCAAGCTCAACACGTCCGGTGTTATTCCGGCGATCTTTGCCTCGTCGCTGCTCTTGCTTCCCGCAACGGCTGCTGGCTTCGCAGGCAATTCCGACCTGCCTGCATGGGCAACCGCTGCCATTGCTGCCCTCGGCCATGGCCAGCCGCTGTTCATGCTGCTTTACGGCCTGCTGATCGCCTTCTTTGCCTTCTTCTACACGGCCATTGTCTTCAATCCGAAGGACACAGCCGACAACCTGAAGAAACACGGTGGTTTCATTCCGGGCATTCGTCCGGGCGAACGGACCGCCGAATATATTGACTATGTACTGACCCGCATCACAGTTATCGGTGCGATCTACCTCGTCTTCGTCTGCATTCTGCCAGAGTTTCTGATCGCCCGCACGGGCGTGCCATTAGCCCTTGGTGGTACTTCGCTTTTGATCGTTGTCAGTGTAACCCTCGATACGGTTGCACAGATTCAAGGACATCTCATTGCGCAGCAGTATGAGGGTCTGATCAAGAAGTCGAAACTGCGCGGAGGAAAGAGGGGACGATGAGACTTATATTCTTGGGGCCACCCGGCGCCGGTAAGGGTACGCAGGCAAAGCTGCTGACTGAGAAATACGGCATTCCGCAGCTTTCCACGGGTGACATGCTTCGTGCTGCCAAGGAAGCAGGTACCGAGATCGGTCTGAAGGCGAAGGCGGTCATGGATGCCGGCCAACTGGTGTCCGACGATATCGTCAATGCCATCGTCGCCGAGCGCATCGATCTCGACGACTGTTCGAATGGTTTCATCCTCGATGGCTATCCGCGCACCGTGCCCCAGGCCATCGCGCTGGAAAAGATGCTGCAGGAAAAGGGCTGCCCTCTGGATGCAGTCATTGAACTGAAGGTGGACGAGGGGGCTCTGATGGGCCGAATCGAAAACCGCGTGGCCGAAACCATTGCCGCTGGCGGCAAGGTTCGCGCCGACGATATGCCGGAAGCCTTCAAGAAGCGTCTGGTTGAATATCGTGAAAAGACTGCTCCGCTCTCGGCTCATTACGAATCGACCGGCCAGTTGAAGACGATCGATGGCATGGCTGATGTGAAGGCTGTGACCGCCGAAATCGAAAAGACCTTGTCGGCTCTTTGAGCTGTCATAGGTCTGTTAAAGAATCTCGGGCTCGGCGGTTGCAATTCAGCGCTGATTCCGTTAAACACCGCGCCAACTCGCGACAGATTTGAGCGATTGGCGCGGATTTCCGCAAGGATATCCGGGGCTGGTCGTTTTGACCTGTCTCGTTTGGTGTTGTTGAACTGGTGGCCTTGATCAGGCTGCTATCATGGAAAGTACCGCTTGCCGGATGGCAACCGGAACGAAGGAGAATAGACGTGGCACGTATCGCTGGCGTCAACATCCCGACTGCGAAGCGCGTTGTTATCGCGCTGACCTACATTCACGGGATCGGCCCGAAATTTGCGCAGGAAATCATGGACAAGGTCGGTCTTCCGGCTGAAAAGCGCGTCCATCAGCTGACGGACTCTGAAATTCTTCAGATCCGCGAAACCATTGACCGCGACTACGCCGTCGAGGGTGATCTTCGTCGCGAAACTGCGATGAACATCAAGCGCCTCATGGATCTCGGTTGCTACCGTGGTCTGCGTCACCGTCGTGGCCTTCCGGTCCGCGGTCAGCGCACCCACACCAACGCTCGTACCCGCAAGGGTCCGGCCAAGGCAATCGCCGGTAAGAAGAAGTAATTCTGAGGCATTAGCCAATAGGCATTGGGTGAAAGCCCAATTGTTTGCTGCCTAAAACCTACTGCCTCTCAAGGTGGAGCCGCTGGAACTACGGCGGTGCAGAGATCAACGAAAGGGATAAAATGGCCAAGGAAGCCACCCGCGTTCGTCGTCGCGAACGCAAGAATATCACGTCGGGCGTTGCCCACGTCAATTCTACCTTCAACAACACCATGATCACCATCACCGACGCGCAGGGCAATGCTATTGCCTGGTCGTCTGCCGGTGCAAAGGGCTTCAAGGGTTCGCGTAAGTCGACCCCGTTTGCTGCTCAGATCGCCGCTGAAGACTGCGCCAAGAAGGCTCAGGAACACGGCATGAAGTCGCTCGAAGTTGAAGTTTGCGGCCCGGGTTCCGGCCGTGAATCGGCTCTTCGTGCTCTCCAGGCTGCCGGTTTCATGATCACTTCCATCCGCGACGTCACGCCGATCCCGCACAACGGCTGCCGCCCGCGCAAGAAGCGCCGCGTCTAATGGACGTATTGGTGCTCGCTTTTCAAGCGAGCACCATCTGAACTCGGTAATAGCCGCTTTGTCTCCTGCAGGGGCCGAGGCGGCTTTCACCGTATCGCCGGAGGGTTACTTTCGGTGTTCCTCGTGCTCGGTTGCCACGATTGGATGGTGGCAACGAACGGAAGGTATAGGTCATGATCCAGAAGAACTGGCAGGAACTGATTAAGCCGAACAAGGTGGAATTCACCTCGTCCGGTCGTACCAAGGCAACGCTTGTTGCTGAACCTCTTGAGCGCGGCTTCGGCCTGACGCTCGGCAACGCGCTTCGTCGCGTGCTTCTGTCGTCGCTCCGCGGTGCAGCCGTCACGGCTGTCCAGATCGACGGCGTCCTGCATGAGTTCTCCTCTATCCCGGGCGTTCGGGAAGATGTGACGGACATCGTGCTCAACATCAAGGAAATCGCCATCAAGATGGACGGCGATGACCCGAAGCGCATGGTCGTGCGCAAGCAGGGCCCGGGCGCTGTTACCGCTGGTGACATCCAGACGGTTGGCGACATCGAGATCCTGAACCCCGACCACGTGATCTGCACGTTGGACGACGGCGCTGAGATCCGCATGGAATTCACGGTCAACAACGGCAAGGGTTACGTCCCGGCCGAGCGTAACCGTGCTGAGGATGCCCCGATCGGTCTCATCCCGGTCGATAGCCTCTACTCGCCGGTCAAGAAAGTGTCCTACAAGGTGGAAAACACCCGCGAAGGCCAGGTTCTCGACTACGACAAGCTGACCATGACCATCGAAACCGATGGTTCGGTCACTGGTGAAGACGCCGTAGCCTTCGCCGCACGCATTCTTCAGGACCAGCTGTCGGTCTTCGTCAACTTCGACGAGCCGCAGAAGGAACAGGAAGAAGAGTCCGTCACTGAACTCGCGTTCAACCCGGCACTCCTCAAGAAGGTCGACGAACTGGAACTTTCCGTCCGTTCGGCCAACTGCCTGAAGAACGACAACATCGTTTATATCGGCGACCTCATCCAGAAGACCGAGGCGGAAATGCTCCGTACTCCTAACTTTGGTCGCAAGTCGCTGAACGAGATCAAGGAAGTTCTGGCATCCATGGGCCTCCATCTTGGTATGGAAGTTCCTGCATGGCCGCCGGAAAACATCGAAGATCTCGCTAAGCGTTACGAAGACCAATACTAATTAATCAGACTGCAGGCGAATGCCTGCAAGTGAAGGAGACCAGACATGCGCCACGCAAAAGCAGGCCGCAAGCTTAACCGCACCGCAAGCCACCGTAAGGCTATGTTCACCAACATGGCCGCATCGCTCATCACCCATGAGCAGATCGTAACCACCCTGCCGAAGGCGAAGGAAATTCGCCCGATCGTCGAGAAGCTCGTAACTCTCGGCAAGCGCGGCGATCTGCACGCTCGTCGTCAGGCGATCTCGCAGGTTCAGGACCAGGACGCCGTTCGCAAGCTGTTCGACGTCATCGCTTCCCGTTACGCAACCCGCAACGGCGGCTACCTGCGTATCATGAAGGCTGGCTATCGTCAGGGCGACAACGCTCCGCTCGCAGTCATCGAGTTCGTTGAACGCGACGTCACTGCCAAGGGCGCAGCCGACAAGGCTCGCGTTGCCGCTGAAGCAGAAGCTGCTGAAGCCGCTTAATCGATCTTCGATCGAGAATTCTAAGGCCGGGTGGAAACGCCCGGCCTTTTCTTTTGCCAGGGGGTGAGGAGCGTTGATGACGGGCAGGCTATCGAAGCGTATCGGGCGCGCTGTCGCTGTTCTCGTGGTGATCGCTGCAGGCCTTGCACTGCGCCGTTTCGGCTATGATCTCGGCATGCCGTTTTCGGTCGTCAAATACGGCGGCTCCATTCTCTGGGGAGCCATGGTTTTCCTGCTCGTTGGGGTTCTGTCGGGCTCGGCGAGGGCTGGGCTTGTTGCGCTGATTGCCTTGGCCATCGCAATGACCGTCGAATTCTCCCGCCTCTACCACACGCCCACGCTCGACACCTTCCGGCTGACCACGGCCGGCAAGCTCTTGCTCGGGCGCGTCTTCTCGCTCTGGAATATTCTGGCCTATGCCGCGGGCATCGCGGGAGCGGCGCTCATCGAACTGCGCCTCACTCGGGAACGTCGATCCGGCGTTTGATGTGTTTCAAATGCGCGACGATGGTGAAGGTCATGATCACCAGCAGCGACCAGGAACTCCATTTGCCAATATGCACCGTCGATCAGGCACCGATCTGGTTGGGATAGACGATGCGATCTGCGGCGTTATGATGATTGACATCTGTTGGTGGGGAGGAGGCCCGGCTCATGGATGACAACAAGAGGTCCGGTACACTCAAGCCGAAGCTTCTGACGGGTGGAAATCCCCAGATTCCGAAAGGTTATGGCAACGAACCGGTGCAAGCCTACATCGCCGCGATGCCGGGCTGGAAAAGCGATGTCGGACGCAAGCTGGACGCGCTTGTCGAACGCACGGTTCCAGGAGTCGCCAAGGCGGTAAAGTGGAATACGCCTTTGTACGGGATCGGAGGGCAGGGCTGGTTTCTCGGTTTCCACTGCTTCAACCGATATGTGAAGCTTACCTTCTTCCGCGGATCGTCGCTTGATCCTGTTCCGCCGGAAAATTCCCGGACGCCGGAAACACGCTATTTCCATATCCATGAAGTCGACGAATGGAGCGAGGCTCAACTCGAAACCTGGATCAGGCAGGCGAGCCTGCTGCCCGGCGAAAAATTATAGGATGACGCCATGAGCAGCCATGACGACGAAAAGCCACTGGATGCATCTCGCCTGATCGATCAACGCATAACGGAACTCGGCGACTGGCGGGGAGAACTGCTGGCTCATTTGCGGGCTCTCATCCGCAAAGCCGTCCCGGATGTCGTCGAGACGTGGAAATGGCGTGGTGTTCCTGTATGGGAGAAGGGCGGCATCATCTGCACCGGAGAGACCTATAAGGCGGTCGTCAAGCTGACCTTCGCCAAGGGAGCGTCCGTCGAGGATCCGTCCGGGCTTTTCAACGCCAGCCTCGAAGGCAATTCCCGCCGGGCGATCGACCTGCGGCAAGGCGAAACGATTGATGAGCAAGCCTTCATGACGCTGATCCGCAACGCGGCTGCGCTGAATGCTGCCAAGGCAAAGTCGAAAAGCCGCTCCTGATTAGGCAAAACCCGCGCTGGCGTTCTGCGCGCAGCAGCGTTACCCATTGTCATCCAATAGCATCGAAAGGCTTGAAGACATGTCGGAAGCAAAGGTAGCGATCGTAACGGCGGGCGGCAGCGGCATGGGCGCAGCCTCGGCAAAGAAACTCGCGGCAGATGGTTTCAAGGTCGCGATCCTGTCGTCCTCCGGCAAGGGTGAAGCGCTGGCGCAGGAACTCGGCGGCATCGGCATCACGGGCTCAAACCAGTCCAATGACGCCCTCAAGCGTCTGGTCGATACGGTGATGGATCGCTGGGGCCGCATCGATGTTCTGGTCAACAGCGCCGGCCACGGCCCCCGCGCCCAGATTATCGAAATCACCGACGAGCAATGGCACACCGGCCTCGATGTCTACCTGATGAACGTCATCCGCCCGGTGCGCCTTGTAGCACCGATCATGCAGGCGCAGAAATCCGGCAGCATCGTCAATATCTCCACTGCCTGGGCCTTCGAGCCTTCGTCCATGTTCCCGACCTCTGCCGTCTTTCGCGCCGGTCTCGCCGCCTACACGAAGATCTTCGCCGATACCTATGCCGCCGATAATGTGCGGATGAACAATGTCCTGCCGGGTTGGATCGACAGCCTGCCGGCCACCGAAGAGCGTCGTGATGGCGTGCCGATGAAGCGCTACGGTACGAGCGAGGAAATCGCAGCCACCGTCGCTTTTTTGGCTTCCGAAGGTGCAGGCTACATTACCGGCCAGAACCTCAAGGTTGACGGTGGTTTGACCCGCTCTGTGTGAGCCTGTCTCTCTGTGGCGACGTCAGCGGGCGACCTGTGCCGGCTGACGTCGCCCGCGCTTCCAGTTCATCAGCGGCCGCCGGATAAGGCGGTAGGCGACGAGGATGCCGATCAGCGCGACATGGGCGAATGGCCCCGATGTCACCGATTTGACCGCCAGCACATAATGGATCGCCCCGCCGATCGCGATCAGATAGACCAGCTTGTGCAGCCGTATCCATCCCTGTCCCATCTTCCGGATCGACCAGTTATTGGATGTCACCGCCAGGGGAATAAGGCACAGCAGCGCGGCAAACCCGATGGTGATATAGGGCCGCTTTGCGATATCGCCGCCGACCGCCGCGAAATTGAGCTGCAGGTCGAGGAGCAGATAGACGGAAAAATGCATCAGCACGTAGTAGAAGGCGAGCAATCCCAGTGCCCGCCGATATCGCACCCAGTTGATGCCGAAGAGATCACGCAACGGCGTGATCGCAAGCGTCGCGATGATCAGCCGCAAGGCCCATATGCCGAGAAGATGTTCGAAGGTCTTGACCGGATTGAATCCGAGCCCGCCGGTTGCCGCCTGATAGAAATACCAGGCAGCCGGACAGAGGCCGATCACATAAAGCATCCATATGCTGGCCGCATGATATTTGCGCGGCAGGGCAGGGATGGCGGCAGAGATCGAGGCCATTTTCAGTAATTCGCCTTGAGGTCCATGCCGGAGTAAAGGCTCGCCACCTCGCTCGCATAGCCGTTGAACGGCAGCGTATCGACCCGCTTTGTCCCGAAGAACCCGCCTTCACCGATCCGCTGTTCGGTCGCCTGGCTCCAGCGCGGATGGTCCACCGCCGGGTTGACGTTGGAATAGAAGCCGTATTCCCGGGCGTTGGAATTCTTCCAGGTGGTCTGCGGCTGCTCTTCCACAAGCTTGATCTTGACGATCGACTTGATGCTCTTGAACCCGTATTTCCACGGAACGACAAGCCGGATCGGTGCGCCGTTCTGGTTCGGCAGCGTTTCGCCATAAAGCCCGACGGCAAGAATGGTCAGCGGATGCCGCGCCTCGTCCATCCGCAAGCCCTCGATATAGGGCCAGGGCAGGGGCTGGAAGAGGCCGCCCTGACCGGGCATCTCCTCCGGCCGCACCACGGTTTCGAAAGCGACATATTTTGCGCTGCCGAGCGGCTCGACCTGATCGAGAATGGCCGAAAGCGGAAACCCTATCCACGGGATCACCATCGACCAGCCCTCGACACAGCGCATCCGGTAGGTTCGGTCCTCGAGCTTCATCTTCATGATCTCATCAAGCCCGAATTCCTTCGGCTTGCCGACCATTCCTTCGACCTTGACCGACCATGGGGTCGGCTTGAAGGCGCCGGAATTCTGCGACGGATCTTCCTTGTTGACCCCGAACTCGTAGAAATTGTTGTAGGTCGTCACCGCTTCCTTCGGCGTCAGTTTCTCATTCAGCTTGTAGGGGCCGGGCACGGTGCTCAAGGGGGCAGCCCAGGCCTCGCCACTCGCCGCCAGACCAAACCCGGCGGCTGCAGCCGCGCCGATGAAGTTGCGGCGGGAAAGATAGATATCTTTCGGCGTGATCTCGGAAGATGCGATATGCGGCGGACGATAGGCGGGCATGGGATGTCTCCTCGGGCGCGATGCCGTTCTTCAGGTCTATACGTAATCCCAATCAAGGCGGTTTCACAGATGCCGGATTTTTGCCGAAACCACATTTGCGTGAGAAAAACCGCATATTCTCCGCCCAGCCACCTTGGAACCGACACCCGCGATTCTCATTTGTAGCTGAGAATGAAGATGGAGAACTGCCGGATGGCGACGAAGACCTGGGATGCCGCCAGCGAGCGGTTCATCAAGGACGATCTGGATCAAGTCGAAAAACTGCGGCGCCTGCGTCGGCTGCACGGTATAGCACGCCTGATGGATACGGCGATCCGCATCCCGGGCACCGGCATTCGTTTTGGCGCAGATTCCGTCTTCGGTCTGATCCCTGTGATTGGCGATGCGGGTGGTGCGCTGGTCGGTCTTTACATCATCAACGAAGCGCGCCGCATGGGCGTGCCGCCGACGAAGCTCGTCCAGATGCTCGGCAATCTCGGCGTGGATGCCGTTGTTGGCAGTGTTCCCGTAGCCGGTGACCTTTTCGACCTTTTCTTCAAGTCTCATCGCCGCAACTTCGACGTCATCCTCGATCACTTTGGCATGAAGCGCGAAGACCTCAGATAGATCGTGAAGTACGAACCGTACCGTACCGTACCGTACTGATTTGCCGATAACCGGCAGTGACAGCGATCAGCAGTTGGGTTAGGACATTTTTCAAAAATGGGGCCTTTTGTGTCTCTGCCGAGGAGCGGATAGACCAGGGGCCTGATCGAGTGAGGAAAGACCATGCCTGTTTATCGTTCCAGAACCACCACCCATGGCCGCAACATGGCCGGCGCACGCGGCCTTTGGCGCGCCACCGGCATGAAGGACGGTGACTTCGGTAAGCCGATCATCGCTGTCGTCAACTCCTTCACCCAGTTCGTGCCGGGCCACGTGCACCTGAAGGATCTCGGCCAGCTGGTCGCCCGCGAGATCGAGGCTGCCGGTGGTGTCGCCAAGGAATTCAACACGATCGCGGTCGACGACGGTATCGCCATGGGGCATGACGGCATGCTCTATTCGCTGCCGTCACGCGAAATCATCGCCGACTCGGTCGAATACATGGTCAACGCCCACTGCGCCGATGCCATGGTCTGCATCTCCAATTGCGACAAGATCACCCCCGGCATGCTGAATGCCGCGATGCGCCTCAACATCCCGGCCGTCTTCGTTTCCGGTGGTCCGATGGAAGCCGGCAAGGCGACCGTGCATGGCAAGAAGGTCGCGCTCGATCTCGTCGACGCCATGGTTGCTGCAGCCGACGAGAGCTATACGGACGAGGAAGTCGAGACCATCGAACGCTCCGCCTGTCCCACCTGCGGCTCCTGCTCCGGCATGTTTACCGCCAATTCGATGAACTGCCTGACCGAAGCTCTCGGCCTGTCTCTGCCCGGCAATGGTTCGACGCTCGCCACCCATTCGGATCGCAAGCGCCTGTTCGTCGAAGCCGGTCACCTGATCGTCGATCTCGCCCGCCGTTATTACGAGCAGGACGACGCGAGCGTTCTGCCGCGCAATATTGCCACTAAGCAGGCCTTCGAGAACGCCATGTCGCTCGATATCGCCATGGGCGGTTCGACTAACACGGTTCTACATATCCTGGCCGCTGCCTATGAAGGCGGCGTCGATTTCGGCATGGAAGATATCGATGCGCTGTCGCGCCGCGTTCCGTGCCTCTCCAAGGTCGCGCCGGCCAAGCAGGATGTCCACATGGAAGACGTCCACCGCGCCGGCGGCATCATGCGCATCCTGGGCGAACTCGATCGCGGCGGCCTGATCAACCGCGATTGCGTCACTGTCCATGAGGCGACGCTCGGTGACGCCATCGATCGTTGGGATATCACCCGCACCAATTCCGAAACCGTCCGCACCTTCTTCAAGGCGGCTCCGGGCGGCGTGCCGACTCAGGTTGCCTTCTCGCAGTCCTCTCGCTGGGATGAGCTCGACACCGACTCTGAAAAAGGCGTTATCCGCTCGGTCGAAAAGCCGTTCTCCAAGGACGGCGGTCTGGCCGTGCTCTACGGCAACATCGCTCTCGATGGTTGCATCGTGAAGACCGCCGGCGTCGATGAATCGATCCTGAAGTTCTCCGGTCCGGCCCGCGTGTTCGAAAGCCAGGACGCCTCCGTCAAGGCCATCCTCTCCAACGAGGTCAAGGCCGGCGACGTCGTCGTCATTCGCTACGAAGGCCCCAAGGGCGGCCCCGGCATGCAGGAAATGCTCTATCCGACCAGCTATCTGAAGTCGAAGGGCCTCGGCAAGGCCTGCGCGCTGATCACCGATGGCCGCTTCTCAGGCGGCACCTCGGGCCTCTCCATCGGCCACGCCTCGCCGGAAGCCGCCCAGGGCGGCGCCATCGGCCTCGTGCAGGAAGGCGATCTGATCGAGATCGATATTCCGAACCGGACGATCAACCTCAAGGTCTCCGACGCCGAGCTTTCCGCTCGCCGTCACGAACAGGACGCACTCGGCTGGAAGCCGGCCGCCCCCCGCAAGCGCAATGTCACGACAGCTCTCAAGGCCTATGCCGCCTTCGCCGCCTCCGCCGACAAGGGTGCCGTCCGGATCCTGCCGGAGTAACGATTACAGCCTCTCAACTCGAAAAAGCCGGCGCATGCGCCGGCTTTTTCTTTGAGGTGTTCAGTGCAAGACGTGGCTTGGCGGCGGATCGGTTTCTTCAGGCCTGCTTTCGGCCGGTTTTATCACGATTGCCGCGGCTGCGGATCATCTCGCACCCGCTCACAACGGCCTGCTCAGCCCCTCGAAGGCTTGGACGAGCTGCTTCATGCGTTCCTCATAAGCTGTCGTCAGGCAGGCCACATCGCCACCGCAGGCCTGACGTTTCTTCAGCCATGTACTCTGCTCGTCGCGAAGCGCGTCGCGGGTTCCCATGGCCAGCAGGCTGGTGAGGATATCGAAAGTCGTAGCCATCTTCACATCGGCGTCGTTGAGCGCGCGCGTATCGCAGATTGCCTTTTCGTCAGCGGCAAGATCGCTTTTCTCGCAGTCGAAACTCGCTGCAGAAGCAGGGATGGGAAGGGTGGCGGTGGCGAGAATGCCGATAACGCCCAAGAGAGACAGTTTCGATTTCATGGAGGCTCCTGATCTTGCGTCGGAGACCTTTCAGAACAGATCCTTCAGGCTCCAGATGAGAAAGATGATGCAGGCAAGCCAGATGGCAAGGATGAAGGTGAGGCCCGATCTGCTGGTTGGGCGCTTCGAGCGTTGTTCGGCAGCCAGGCGGAACTCGCCCATCAAGTCCTGCGGCACCAGCCTGATGGCGATCAGTATGCCGAGCGGCACCAGAACAAGGTCGTCGAGATAGCCCAGAACAGGAATGAAATCGGGGATCAGGTCCACCGGAGAAAGCGCATAGGCGGCAACTGCACCCGCCACCAGCTTGGCTCTCAGCGGCACGCGCGGATCACGCGCGGCAAGCCACAGGGCGATGATGTCGCGCTTGAGGGCCTTTGCCCATGCTTTTGCCTTTTTCAGCATCTTCTTATCCCGGTGATGGTCACTGCCATATAGACGAACAGATCGCCCTTTTGTCTGGTATCGCCACCTTTCTTTTCCAGCCTCCGGCGCTAAAAATCGATCCGGAAATTCGCAAAGAGGAATCAAATGCCCAACCTGCTCAAGCGTCTCTCGGTCGGTGTTCTCGTGCTAGCCGTGGTTTGTCCCGTAACCACCTATGCGCAGGAGAGCAAAACGGTTCCGCAGAACCGTCAGGAGATGCAGCTGTCTTTCGCGCCGCTCGTCAAGCAGACGGCCGGTGCCGTGGTCAATGTCTATGCCGAACGTCTCGTCCGGCGCCCCAGCATGATGACCGGCGACCCCTTCTTCGATCAGTTCTTCGGCCAGCGCATGCCGAACAGATCTGAGAAGCAGTCCTCGCTGGGCTCCGGCGTGATCCTTTCGCATAACGGCCTCGTGGTCACCAACAATCACGTTATCCAGGGGGCGGACGACATCAAGATTGCGCTTGCCGATGGCCGAGAGTTCCCGTGCGAACTGGTGCTGAAGGATGAGAGCGTCGATCTCGCGGTCCTTCGCATCAAGAGCAAGGAGAATTTCCCGGTTCTTGCCATCGGAGATTCCGACCGCACCGAGGTCGGTGATCTGGTCCTGGCGATCGGCAATCCCTTCGGCGTCGGCCAAACGGTTACCAGCGGCATCGTCTCGGCACTCGCACGCAATCAGGTGTCGAGCGGTGACTTCGGCTTCTTCATCCAGACCGATGCCTCGATCAATCCGGGAAATTCCGGTGGCGCTCTGACGAACATGAACGGAGAGCTGATCGGTATCAACACGGCTATCTTCTCCCGTGGTGGCGGTTCCAACGGCGTCGGTTTCGCAATCCCCGCCAATCTCGTGAAGGCTTTTCTGGTCGCTGCGGAAGATGGAAAGACGACTTTCGAGCGCCCCTATGTCGGCGCGACTTTCGATGCCGTGACCTCTGATGTGGCTGAGGCGCTCGGCCTGAAGGCCGCCCGTGGCGCATTGGTCGTGCGCACCGTCGAAGGCGGCCCGGCGGACAAGGCTGGTCTCAAGCCCGGCGAGGTGATCACCGCCGTCAATGGCGTTGCGGTCGAGCATCCCGATGCGCTCGGTTACCGCCTGACGACGGCCGGCCTTGGAAAACAGGCGGAACTCACCGTCCAGACCAGTGACGGCCAGCGGCAGATGACGCTTGTGCTGAATACCGCACCGGAAACCACGCCGCGTGATGAGCGCCTGATGGAGGGCCGCAACCCGTTCTCCGGTCTGCATGTCGCGAACCTCTCGCCCAAGCTTGCAACCGAACTGCGCCTGTCGACCGAAAAGACCGGCGTCGTCGTGACCGACGTCAGCCGCGGATCGCCCTCCGCCCGTCTTGGTTTCCAGCCGAACGATATCATCGTCTCCATCAACGGCAGCACGGTCAACACCACCAAGACGCTCGAAGACATGCTGGATGCCGACCCAAGCTTCTGGCGCGTCGAAATCGAGCGTGGCGGCCAGCGTATCCGGCAATTCTTCCGATGAGCAACGACCTGTTCTCTCCGCGTATTCCAGATGATGTCGCCAGCCGGAGACCGCTGGCAGACAGGCTGCGCCCGACCTCGCTCAGCGAGGTCACCGGCCAGTCTCATCTGACGGGAGAGGACGGGGCCTTGCGCCGCATGATCGCATCCGGCACGCTCGGCTCGATGATCTTCTGGGGACCACCGGGAACGGGAAAGACCACCGTTGCCCGGCTTCTCTCCGGCGAGACCGGCCTTGCCTTCGAGCAGATCTCGGCGATCTTCTCAGGCGTCGCCGACCTGAAGAAAGTTTTCGAGACGGCCCGCCTGCGCCGCATGGATGGCCGGCAGACGCTTCTTTTCGTCGACGAGATCCACCGTTTCAACCGTGCCCAGCAGGACAGTTTCCTGCCGGTCATGGAAGACGGAACGGTCATCCTCGTCGGTGCAACCACCGAAAATCCGAGCTTCGAGCTCAATGCCGCTCTTCTGTCGCGCGCCCGTGTCCTGACCTTCAAGGCACATGATGAGGAAAGCCTCGCGGAGCTTCTCAAGCGTGCGGAAGACGTGGAAAAGAAGCCGCTGCCACTCGATGAGGAGGCAAGGATCGCCCTTATCGGCATGGCGGATGGTGATGGCCGCGCAGTGCTGACTTTGGCAGAAGAAGTCTGGCGAGCCGCAAGGGCAGGGGAAGTTTTCGATACTCCCGGCCTGACCGAGATCGTTCAGCGCCGTGCACCGGTCTACGACAAAGGTCAGGACGGCCATTACAATCTGATTTCTGCCCTGCACAAAGCCGTTCGTGGCTCGGATCCGGACGCAGCGCTTTATTATCTCGCCCGCATGTTCGATGCCGGCGAGGATCCGCTTTATCTCGGTCGCCGGCTCGTCAGGATGGCGATCGAGGATATCGGTCTCGCCGATCCCCAGGCGCTTGTCGTCTGCAATGCCGCCAAGGATGCCTATGATTATCTTGGGTCACCGGAAGGTGAGTTGGCGCTCGCCAATGCCTGCGTCTATCTCGCCACCGCGCCAAAATCCAATGCGGTCTATATTGCCTTCAAGTCCGCCATGCGCGCTGCCAAGGAAAACGGCTCGCTTTTGCCGCCCAGGCACATCCTCAATGCACCGACCAAGTTGATGAAGCAGGAAGGTTATGGCGACGGTTATCGCTACGACCACGACGAGCCGGATGCCTTTTCCGGCCAGAACTATTTCCCCGAAAAAATGGGCCGCCAGACCTTTTACGATCCGCCGGAGCGTGGCTTCGAGCGGGAGATCAGAAGGCGGCTGGACTGGTGGGCGAAGCTGCGCCGGGAGCGCGGTGAGCCGTAGAAGATCTCATCCGAGATGCTGTTCCATCCACTGTTCCGCAAGGTCGGTCCATGCGGCATGTGTTCCGGACTTGTCTCTAAGCGCAAACCCATGCGGCGCGGTCCCGAAAATATGGGCATCCACCTCGCGCTTGGCCTCTTGCGCCGATCTGATCAGGTTGAGAACGTGATCTACAGGCACCGATTGGTCATGCAGCGCATAGGCCAGGAATAATGGGATCTTCGGCATGCCATGCGGCACGGCCGCAACCCCGATCGGCCAGTCATCGTAGAAAGCCTGCTTCTCGGCAGGCGGGTAATCTGGCTTTCCTGCAGGCGCCTTGTAATCCCTGTGATTGGCATTCACCGGTGCATAGGCAATGATTGCACCCTTAGCATCGAGCGGATGATCCTGACAGGCCATGACACCGGCAAGATGCCCTCCCGACGACAAGCCGATATGGAAGAGCGGCAGTTTCGAACCGCTGCGATGCAGATAATCGAGGCATGCGAGAGAATCGGTCAACGCAATGTCTTTGGGATATACGCCGTCAGCCGCTGCCGCACCCGGCAGGCGATGGGTGACGACATAGGCGTCTATCGAAAGCGAGTTCAGCCATAGCGCGACCTCGACACCTTCCTTGTCGTGCATCAGCTTCAGATATCCGCCTCCGGGATAGACGAGTGCCTGTGCTTTCGGCTTGGCAACACGGTAGGCATACAGTTCGAGCCGGTGGACATTTTCGTAGTTTCGGTCCGGCCATGAACCGGCGAGCTGATTTGCGGCTCCATCCGAAAGAGGAATAATCTCCCCATTCACTCCGGTCTCAAGATATTGCAATTTCACCAAAGCTGTCTCCTCCATGCAGTATTCTCGTCACGTCCCGGTGACGAGCTACGCATGGTGTTCAAATAGCGCTGCGCAATCAAGATGATGAGACCACGCATCTTGACGCATCATGTATCTCTTGCGCCTTTGGGCTTGCGCTATGGTAATCAGGAATCCTGCTTTTGCGGGCTCTGCATGGCAGGAGTGGGAATGAGTTTGACGGAAGATTCTGCCAGCCCATGGTGGCCTTCCGCGTCGACGATAAGGTGCCAGTGCCCGTTTTCGGGGATAACCATACGAACAGGCGATTTGCGCGAGACCCCGCCGACATATTTGAAGTCCAGCCGTTCCGTAAAACGCTGATAGTTCACCGCATTCATCAGGCGAATGTTGTTGACGGCACTCAACGTCACCTCGATCGCAGTCCCTGCGCGCTGTGCTTTGAGGTCGTAATGGGTGAAACGGAAATTCGGCCCCGCCATGTCAGTCTCTTTGCTACCCTCTGTCCAGAGTTTCGCGACCTTAGTCGCTACCGGGTTAAGGATTGGTGGAACCTAACCCGGTTTGGCGGATTATATAGAGGAATGGCAGATCATGGAGCAATCGCTCCCGATGTCACAGGAATAAAGTGTGCGGTGCCCGTCCCCTGCGCCGCCTGAGAAAAATAAAAGCCGACCTCCAATTCTAACCTCGCCGCGTCCCCTCGGCGAGGTTTTCTTTTCACCGTATTAACGGCGGTTCTCGACATCCAGCTGTTGTGCAAGCGCCAGAACCGTCTCGCAGATCGGTGTCGGTACGTTTGCGAGCCTTCCGAGTTCGACGACCATTCCGTTGAGTGGGATGATTTCGAGAGCCTTTCCGGCAATCAGATCCTGGAGCATCGAGGTCTTGACGGGGCCAAAACCGTGGGCGCTGGCGAACTGCTCGTCTGCGGATCGCTGGAAACGGCAGCCGAGAGCCGTACCGACAGCCTGGACCTCGTTCATGATCTTGCGGACCATCTGCGCCAGGTCGGGATTGGCCATCATGTCGACCATCAAGGCCCGTGTCAGCGCACTGATCGGATTGAAGGCGGCGTTGCCTCTGAGCTTTGCCCAGATCTCGTCGCGGATCCGTTCTGTTGGCCGGATATCGAGGCCTACCTCGCTGAGCAGGTCTGCTACCGACTGAAGATCGGTTGAGCGTTCGCCATTGGGCTCCCCGAGAAAGAAATGGCCCTTGCCGTTGAGTTTGGTGCAGCCGGGCTCGATCACTTCGGCGCCCTGATAGGCCACGCAACCGATAACCCGTTCCGGCTTTAGCAACGTCCACAATCTCGCGTCCGGATCGAGTTGCGGCAGTTGCCGCTCGGCAAATCCACTGTCCTGGTCCTGATGGAAATACCACCACGGTATGCCATTGAGGATCATCATGACGCGCGTTTGCGGGTGGAGAAGAGACGCAATTCCATCGGCTGCTGCGGAAAGTTGATGCCCCTTGAGGCCGGTGATCACCAGATCCTGCGGTGGAAGACTTGCCGGATCATCCGTTGCCGTGACGCGGGCCGAGATCGGAGTAAAATCCCCGCGGTCATAAACTACGCTCAGACCCCGATCCCTGATTGCCTCAAGCTGTGCTCCACGCGCAATGACGGAGACCGTGACCTTGTCGCCCATCGCATGGGCAATATTCGTGGCGAATGCTCCGCCGAGCGCACCCGCGCCATAAATGCAAATCGTCTTTATGCTCATCGTCCCTCGCTGCCTGCTGTTTTGCGGTTTAAACGTAGAGCAGCGGTGACGGTGATGCGAACGAGTTTTTGTGATGTATCAATCTCGCCGGGGCAGGCGCCGGCCAAGTTAATGTGGGCGGCTGAGCGGCAAAAGCTCGTTGCGCCGCAATTCATCAATTGCCGTTACGGCCTCATCCAGTGGCCAGCCCGCATTGAGCGCCGCCGAAAGCATCTTGAGTTCGGCTTCCTGTTCGAGGGCAAGAAACAGCGGTTCCAGTGCCTCCTGAACCGTAAGGACGTGATCTTTGGGCGAGGCGACAGATTGGCGTGCGTCGTTAGGCATGGATGCAGTTCTCCTCTCTGTTTTTGCGCGGGTCCTTGTCAATTTCGTCAGAGCGGAAAAAGTTCCGCGGAAACTGATTTTATTTTCTTGCGAGCTGATAGGTCTGGGAAATTCGACTTTTGATGCGCCTCTGCAGTGGCTGGTCCAGCCAGACGGTCAGCACCCAGGAAATCAAAACGACCAATGCGACAAGCATCATGCCCGCAAACGGTTTCAGGTTCGATGAGGTGATGTCGGGCGCAATCACATGTGCCCAGTCGAGCAGCGGTGTATGGAGCACATAGACTGCGTAGGATGCTGTTCCGAGAAAATTCGCGATCGATGCGGTTCTCGGGCCGGGAGTAATGGCGCTTGCCCAGTAAATCAGGGCAGGCCAGACAAGGAAGACGACAAAAAGGTCAAAAATCCAGCGCCAGTCACGCGGCGTCGGGAAGGCGAGTACGACAATCAGCAACCCGAGGCAGATGAGTGCCTGCCCCGGACGCATCACCGGTGTCTTGCGACGATATCGATAGAGCACGACTCCTATGAAAAACGAAAAGAAGACACGCGCCATGCCGGCATACATTTCATGCCAGCGAAAGCCAGCATGAAGGCGGTCGAACTGCAATGCGGCAATCACCAAAAGCACTGCGCTGGCGCCGATGACGACGCCGATCTGGGTTAGTGTCGCCCTTGCTCCGCGTAGGCCATAAGCAAGGTTCACCACCAATTCATTGAACAATGACCACGCCGGGTGAACCAGAAACAGAGCGGCATTGAACGAGATGGTAATCGGCGAGGGCAAAAACAAAAGCCCGGTCAGGAAAGCAAGCAGCAGCTCGCTCGGGACAACATATTCATCCGCCATGACCGGCACGCCGGCAAAATACATTCGAATATAATAGGCGGTAACTAGCGCGAGCGCGATCGCATAGAGCGGATAAAGCCTCAATAGCCGCGCTTTCATGAACTGAAGCGGCAAAATACGCCCCTCGGAAAGCGATGCGCCATAGGCATGGGCCAGCACGAAACCGCTCAGCGCGAAAAACAGGTCGACGCCGAGATAGCTGGAGGGCAGGGCATCCCCCAACAGGTCTTCGGCATGGCGCTGGATGATGAAGATCGCGGCAATGCCCCTCAGGCCGTCGAGCAGCACGAAGCGATTTTGGCTCGGGTGTTTTCCGGTTTCCATGATGCCTCAAGATTAGTGGCTGACGGGCCTGGTGTATTGGCCGGAAGATAGGGGGCGAATGGTGTGTCGGCCAGATATCTTGCTGCTTTGGGTGGTCGTTTTTTGGTCAAGGCAGAGGGCGATATGTTGGGTTGTGGGTGGAGGTCGACAGGCTCCTCGCAATCTTGTGACGAACTGGCGCACGTCTTTTTTGCGCCTGTCAGTCGCAGTTAATGGAGTGTTTATAAATTCATGAAAATAGAAGCCTATCGGTGCGGGATCGCACATGCGGCCAGGGGTAGGGCAATCCGCATGACGACCCGAGGCTTGAAAGCTGGATGTATCGCCTGCCCATCCGCCAGACGCAGGCTGTGTATGGAGTAACTGTATCATGACCAAGAAGCCCTTCGCCTTGGCGATCGCCGCCATTTTCGTTTCCGGTTCTGCACTTTCTGTATCCGCTGCTGACCTGACGAGTTCCTATGAGCCGCCGGCTTACAACGAGCCTTCTGGCCCGTCCTCCGACTGGAGCGGCGCTTACGCTGGTATTCATGCAGGCACGGCCTCGGACAAGCTGAACCCGTTTTCCAGCTCTTCTGAATTCACCGGCGGCATCCATGGCGGTTACAACACCGAAATCAACGGTGTGGTCGTTGGCGGAGAAGCCGAGCTTTCTCACCTTGGTGATGCGGAAGTGGGCGTGCGCGGCGGCAAGCTGAAGGAACGTTACCGTATCGCGGCCAAGGCCAAGGTCGGTGCGCCGCTCGGCAGCACGCTGGTTTACGGTACCGCCGGTGTGGCAATGACCAGCCTGCGCGATAACGGCGCCACGGAAGGTCCGGATGGCTGGAAGCCCGGTTGGCTGGTTGGCGCTGGCGTCGAGCAGAAGATTACCGGCAATCTCTCGGGCCGCGTTGAGTACAACTACACGCAGACCAGCGATGTTCGCAGCTTCCGCACCGACACCGGTACGTCTGAGCGCACGATCGGCGACCACACCATCAAGGCTGGCGTGAACTACAAGTTCTAAAATCTTGAGCCGCTAAGGCTCGCGAATGAAATAGCGATGGCGCTGCACACCTTCACGTGTGCGGCGCCATTTTCGTTTTGCGGCGGACATGGTGCCGGTCCGCATGGATAGGATGAGCGCGCATACCGTGCTTCTGGCGTCGATAATTACCGAGGCCGCACTGATTTGGTTTTTTAATTTCAGAAATTATACTTAAGTATATTTCGGTGTCGTCATGGTCTATGTTGAAATTAACGTCATGTAGTTGACGTTTGTCATGCGAAATCAAGGTATTCATATCGTTTTATTTTGGATGCATTAATCCATCTGCGGTTCTTTGGTGGCAGTGCAGGTGACCCTGCAATGATCCGTCGCATGATGCGAACCATCCCCTATTTTTCGCCATCTCTTTGAAGCCGATGCAAATCGAGCTGCGGTTATGGCGCATTTCCGAACCGGTCGATTTCATAGGTAATATTCGATGTTGAAGCATTTACGCATCAGAACCAAGATCCTCTTGTCCATTGGCGTGTTGGCACTCATTTCTCTCTGCGGAGTGTCCTATTTTGCATACAAGTTTGATGAAGCCAGCTTGGCCTATAATGACTTCCTCAATACCGAGGCGAAGGCTGCCCTCCTATCGGCAAGAGCAAGCTCCGGGGTTAACGGTGCCGCCGTTCGTCTCGGGCGTCTTCTGATCTTCTCTCCTGACGCGCCGCAGTTCGAAACGGCACAGAAAGAATTCGATTCCCTGCTCGGGATCGCAGTCGGCCGCATGCAGGAACTGTCGAAGCTTGTCCCCACCACCAAGCCGGCGATGGATAGCCTGTTCGTCGATATCAACGGCGTCAGGGCACTGCTCGACGACATCGTTAAGCTTCGCAATGAAGGACAATACCAGGCGGCCGTCCTGCGCATGGGAGCGCTCGAAGCGCTGACCACACGCATCTCCAAGCAATTCAACGACAGCAACAGCGCTCTGCAGGCAGTGCAGACCGCTGGCACGGATCGTCTGGCCAAGCTGGTCCACGACACGATCGTCACCAATATGGTTGCCATGGTTGCCGGTATTATTGTCGTTCTGTTGCTTGCCGCCTATTTCGTCCAGCAGGGCGTCACCAAGCCAATGCATCTTCTGCGCGAGCGGATGCAGCAATTGGCGCAGGGTGAAACCTCCGGTGAGATCGTCGGTCATGATCGGCGCGATGAGATTGGCGAGATGGCCGCTACCGTTGCCGTCTTCCGGGAAAATGCGATTGAGCGTGTCCGTCTGGAGGAGCAGACCGAAACCACGAGAAGTCTTGCCGAAAGCGAGAGAGAGCGCCAGGAATTCGAAAAGGCCGCCGAGGCTCGCAATGTGCAGTTCGCGCTGCAGTCGCTGGGTAACGGCCTGAAACGTCTGGCTGCCGGCGATCTGGTCACGACCATCGACACACCCTTCGTCGCTGATCTTGATGGGGTTCGCGGGGATTTCAACGAATCGCTGAGCAAGGTTCGTGAAGCCATGCAGTCTGTTGGCATCAACGCAAACGCGATCACTGCCAGCGCCAACGAGCTTCTCGCATCCGCCGACGACATGTCCAGCCGCACCGAACAACAGGCTGCTTCCGTCGAGGAAACGGCCGCGGCGCTGGAGGAAATCACGACCACCGTCAAGGATGCCGCAAGCCGTGCAGAGGAGGCGAGCCAGCTCGTTGCCCGCACCCGTGCAGGTGCCGAGAAATCCGGCGAAATCGTCCGCAACACCGTCGATGCGATGCATCAGATTGAGCGCTCTTCGTCTGAAATCAGCAACATCATCGGTGTCATCGACGATATCGCTTTCCAGACCAATCTTCTCGCGCTGAATGCCGGTGTCGAGGCGGCGCGTGCCGGTGATGCGGGCAAAGGCTTTGCCGTCGTGGCGCAGGAAGTCCGTGAACTGGCCCAGCGCTCAGCCGCTGCCGCCAAGGAAATTAAGGTCCTGATCAATACGTCAGGCAGCCATGTCGAACAGGGTGTCAATCTGGTCGGTGAAACCGGCAAGGCGCTCGATGCGATCGTCTCCGAAGTGCATGAGATAAACCGGCACGTTCAGGCGATTGCTGAAGCTTCGCGCGAGCAGTCGCTCGGGCTTCAGGAAATCAACACGGCAGTCAACGCGATCGATCAGGGTACGCAGCAGAATGCTGCAATGGTCGAACAATCGACGGCCGCCAGCCACAGCCTTGCAAAGGATGCCGAGGCTCTGATGGTGCTGCTCGGCCAGTTCCAGGTCGGAAATGAACGCCAGCAATCGTCGCGTCCGGCCGATCGGCAGATGTCCCGCCCGGCTGCACCCGTACGTGTTGCCGAGCAAGACGAGCGGCCGCGCCTGTCTCCGGCGCGTTCGCTGGGTCGCAAGCTTGCTTCCGCGTTCGGAGGCGGTGCGGCCTCATCAGCTGCGGTCAAGGAAACGGAGTGGGCTGAATTCTAGCCTGTTCGCCGGCTTGAGCCGGTAAGTTTACACGCAATGTTCACGGGCCTTCGATCCCTCGCGGCGAAGGCCCGTATTTGTTTTTGCGTTACAGCGCGCCGCTCAAGCTTGCGCCGCGGTCTTGGGCAAAGACCATGCGACAAGACAGGGATCTAAGGCCTGAGAGCGAACCCGAAGGGTCCCGACACACATCAGATCGGATTACACTTCATTCCATTGCGCCTGGCATTATCGATGCAGTCGCTCTGGTTCACATAGGCTTCGGTTGAGGCGCCCACGATAGCGCCATTCGAGGCGGTGCGGCGCCAACGCCACTGACTGCCGCTCTGATAGATATCCCAGGTATCCCCGTTACTGTCCTTGCAACTCGGCATATCGTCCTCCCGATTGGTACGGTGAGGACGCTAGGCGATTCGGCAGTATCGCTCTACGAATCGGATGCAATCTATGAGCGCTGTATCGTGCAGGCTTGGTTGTGCTGAAACGGCCTTCAGCCACCGGACCAGAACCTGTCGTGATCGAATTCTTCGGCGATCGAAAGCGGCAAGGGCGTGCTGCGCGAAGCTTCTGCCGTGAGATCTGTCAGCGTGCGGCCGATGACGACGGGTGCGGCCATGCCGATATCGCTGCCAGGAGCCGCAAGTGCCCATGACAAAAGCGTATCCTCGCCATCGAACTCGTCTTCGATATCGAGATCCGGCCCGGTGATCGGCAGGGATGCAATCGAGCCTTCCGGCGTAGGCAGCAGTTTCATACCGTCGGGAGGGGTAAGAGCGGCAAGCGCGCTGAAGGCGGGCGTGCCTGCGGGCAGGGTGGCAGGCACTGGTCTTGCCGCGATGACGGGCGCAAGGCTCGGGGTCGGCGCAAGCGATGCGGTCTGGATCGGATCGACGGTGCCGGATCGTCCCGGCCGCAGGATCGGCAGCGGTGCGGAAAGTTGAGCAAGATCGGCAAATTCCGGATCCGTCTTCCGGCCGGAAGCATTGGCTATGGCTCTTGGATTGGTCTGTTCAGCAAGCGCTTCCGCCGCGCGGCTCTTCGGGGTTGGCAACATGGCGGTCAACAGGCCGCTACCGCCGCGTTTTGCGCTTCCGGTATCTTCGTCGTCATCCGGTGCCGTACTGGCGATCTGGATCGACTGCGACCCCACGCGACGCTTGTAGTCGGCTACGGCCTGATCGTATCCGGGGAGCGGCCGGCCGTCTGCCGGAAGATGCATTGTCCTGCCGTTTGGAAAGATCCCCGCCAGTTCCTTGCGCGACATCCGCGGCCAGGCGCGCACGCTGCCGACGTCGAGATGCACGAAGGGGGAGCCGGAGGTCGGATAGAAGCCGACGCCGCCGACCTGCGCCTGCATGGCAAGCCGGCGCAGTGTCGAGATCTTCACGCCCGGAATATAGAAATCCATCGCCTTGCCGAGCGTATGCTGGCTTTTCTTGGCGACGCCCGAGGAGCGCGAACGGCCGCGCAGCATGCTGTTGGTGGCAGGCGAACGATAGGCGGAGACGACGCGGATATAGTCCGTGGCGCCACTGCGCTGGTAAACTTCCCAGACGAGATCGAGCAGACGCGGGTCCATGCGTGTCGACTGGTTCTTGCGCCAGTCACGCAGCAGCCGGTTGGCCTGCGCAAGCCCCTTCTGGTCGAAGCGGCCGTTACGCTTGTAGGTAATGGCCGCCCGCTCGCCGGTATGGGTAAAATGCAGTTTCAGCGTCCGGTCTTCGGCCAATGCCATCGCGGCGGTCCCGGCAAAAGCGGACAGCGCGAACACGGCAGCGCAGGAGACCTTGGCGAGGGTGAATGCCGTATCGGCGGCGTGGCCCAGAAGTGTGCTGATCGCACTCTTAAGGGGAGCATTCGACAGGGGCTGGAACACGACACAACTCGCTTTACGCCAAGATCACCACAACCGGGACGAACAACGAAACCCCGGCAACGAAGCCGCGATTATGGTCAATGAAATGCTAATAGGAGGTTGACGAAATATTAGCTGTGCCGCCCCGACACGCTTTCGTGAAGATGGGGGCTGCTCCTTGGGCCAGTTTTTAATCAGGTCTGCCTATCGGCGCCGCCAGAAAAATGCCGACAGAGGTTTGTGGATTTTCCCGCCCAAGTCGTGCAGGTTGCGCAGATGAATGGCCGTGGCGCGCTGGATCTTGCGACCCCGCGCGCTATTTGCCTTGATGACGAGAGTTGGGGTGTTTCGAGCAGTTGGGCGGGCGAATATTGCGGTTTGTTTTGCGGTTTTTAGGGTCCCTGAGTGCAACGGGCGTGCTTCTCGCGCTTCTGTTCTTCGCGGCGTCCCTCACACCAAGCCTCATGCCTCGCTCATGGCTCATCCAGGGCGTCTTGTCCGGTGCTTGCGCCGCGACGGGTTATGCGCTTGGCGTTTTCATCGGCTGGCTCTGGCGATATCTGGAGCTTCCCTGGTTTTCGAAACACGCGGCTCCGCTGCGGGCAACCACGCTTCTCTTTGCCATCATCGTATCGATTGCTTTCCTCTGGCACGCCGTCGAATGGCAGAATTCCATCCGCACGCTCTGGCAGATGCAGCCGCAGGAAAGCGCCGATCCGTTTCGCCTTGCAGGGATTGCCGCAATCACCTTTGCGATATTGCTGGCGCTTGGCTGGCTGTTCCAACTGGCCGCGAGTCGTTTTTCCCATTGGCTCGATGCGATCATGCCGCGCCGGGTGTCCAACGTTATCGGCCTGACGCTTGCGATCGCCGTCTTCTGGTTGATCGGGCAGGGGCTGCTCGTCAGATGGGCGCTCGATGCGACTGATGCCTCGTTCCAGAAGGCCGATGCGTTGATCGAGCCGGACGAGACGCCGCCGACAAGCCCCACCGTGACTGGAGGACCGGGATCGCTGGTCGGCTGGGATACGCTCGGCCGGCAGGGCAGGGTATTCGTCTCGACCGGCCCGAAAGCCGAAGCCATCGGTGAGTTCTGGCAAAAGCCGGCTCTCGACCCGATACGTGTCTATGCCGGGCTAAACAGTGCCGAAACGGTCGAGGAACGTGCGGCTCTGGCCCTGAAGGAGCTCGAGAGGCAAGGCGGCTTCGAGCGCTCGCTCCTGGTCGTCGTTGTCCCTACCGGCACGGGCTGGGTCGATCCGGCCGCGATGGACACGCTCGAATATCTGCATGACGGGGATGTCGCGAGCGTCGCCCTGCAATATTCCTATCTGTCGAGCTGGCTCTCCCTGCTGGTCGAACCGGAAAACGGCCAGGATGCGGCGCGCGCACTGTTTCAGGCCATCTACGACTATTGGAAAACCCTGCCGAGGGAAACGCGCCCGAGGCTCTATCTGCATGGCCTCAGCCTAGGCGCACTGAACTCGCAGCTCTCCACCGACATTTATGACGTCGTCGCCGATCCGTTCCAGGGGGCTCTGTGGAGCGGCCCGCCATTCCGCAGCGCAAGATGGAATGCGATCACCGCGATGCGCGAAAAGGGATCTCCCGCCTGGCTGCCGAAATTCCGCGATGGATCGATCGTGCGTTTTGCAAATCAGCTGGAAACCGCTTCAAACGGCTTTGCGCCCTGGGGGCCGATCCGCATGATCTACCTGCAATATGCAAGCGATCCGGTCACCTTCTTCGATCCGTCCTCCTTCTTTCGCGAGCCTGCCTGGTTGAAAGACCCCCGCGGACCGGATGTCTCGCAAAGCTTCACCTGGATCCCGGTCGTCACCGGCCTGCAACTGGCCGTCGATATGGCGATCGCCACCAGTTCCCCGATCGGCCACGGCCACGTCTACGCGCCGGAACACTATATCGACGCCTGGATTCCGTTGACCGATCCCGCCGTCTCGCCCGCTGACATTGCCCGCCTCAAGCAGCAGTTTCAGTCCATGGAAAACTGAGATTTCCGAAATCCCGGCTGCAGGTGCTCCAGTTTGGAAACACAGTGTCCATGCTCTGTACGAGCGGTGGGGGATGCATCTGCGCTTAAATGTAATTCGTAGGTATGGACCTCTGTTTTTGCAGAGAAAAATCCCTTCGCCTGCGATGGTCGGCCTCAATGAATTATCCGTTTGCCGCTCCATGTTGATCGGTAACTGTTTCGTTGGTTGCGACCAAAAGTCTTGCCTTGGGCCGCCAGCCGGTCGATATCCACCTGGTAGTTTTTCTATTGATCAACTGGAAGTGACAGACATGACCAAGCGAATTTTTGCCTCCCCCGGCCGTTATATTCAGGGAAGCGGCGTCATTGCCGAACTGGGCGATTACCTTGCCCAAATGGGCACCAAGGCCCTCCTCGTATCCGACGATATCGTCTGGGGCCTGATCGGCACGAAGGTCGAGGCGGCGGTCTCCGGCAAGGTCGAGTTCGCCCGCGAAAAGTTCTCAGGTGAAGCCTCCACCAACGAGATCAATCGTCTCGTCGAGGTGGCGAAGAAGAACGGCACCAACCTCGTCGTCGGCATCGGCGGCGGCAAGACGCTGGATACGGTCAAGGCCGTTGCCGACGAGCTGAAAAGCCCCGTCATCATCGTGCCGACGATCGCCTCGACGGACGCGCCCTGCAGCGCGCTGTCGGTCATCTATTCCGATGACGGCGTGTTCGAGAAATACCGCTTCTATGCCAAGAACCCGGATCTGGTTCTGGTCGATACCTGGATCTGCGCCCAGGCGCCGGTTCGCCTCTTTGCGTCGGGCATTGCCGATGGTCTCGCCACTTACGTCGAGGCACTCGCCGTCCAGCGCTCCAATTCGAAAACCATGGTCGGCGGCTCCGCCACCATCGCCGGCATGGCGATTGCGGAAGCCTGCGAAAAGACGCTGCTTACCTACGGCGTCAGCGCCTATCAGGCGGTCGAACAGAAGCTGGTAACACCCGCCGTCGAAGCGGTCGTCGAAGCCGCAACGCTTCTCTCCGGCCTCGGTTTCGAAAACGGCGGTCTGGCCGCAGCCCACGCCATCCACAACGGCTTCACGGCGCTGAACGGTGATATCCACCACCTCACCCACGGTGAAAAGGTCGCCTACGGCACGCTCGCCCACATGATCCTCGAACAGCGCCCCGACGACGAGATCGCCGGCTATATCGACTTCTACCGCTCGATCAAAATGCCGGTGACATTGGCCGAACTGCACCTGGAAGGCGTTTCCCGCGAAGACCTGATCAAGGTCGGAAAGCTTGCCAACAGCAAGGACGACACGCTGCAGAACCTGCGCAGCGATTTCACGGCTGAGGAAGTGGCCGACGCGATCTTTGCGGTGGACGCACTGGCGAAGGTTGTTTGATTGAATACTGCGCCGGGCATTTTCGGGTGCCCGGCTTTTCCTGTCCGAATTTTCGCTGTCGCAAGAAGGTGAGCAGCGACTAAGCCACCAGCGCCTTGGCCGTCCCTTCAGGATCGACGGCAATCACCTTGAGATAGGCCCGCGCCGGCTGATCCGGCTCAGAGCGCCCCTGTTCCCAATCCCGCAACGTGCCGAGCGGAATCTTATAGCGCGCCGAAAACTCCTCCTGCGTCAGACCAAGCGCCCGACGAATGACCTTCACCCGCGGCATGCGGGGTGCTGTGCGAAACTGCTCCTCCGTCATCGGCGGATTGTCGGGATCAGCCAGTGCATTGGCCTCCGCTTCCTCGTCGGTCATGGCGTCGAGGTGGGACCAGTCGGTTGCTTTGGGCTCTGTATCCGTTGTCGTCATCAGATTCAGTTTCGGCGCGATTGGTGCGATGCGAGGCACCTATGGGGTGCCTCGCATCGAAATTAAAACGGCTCGTCTGGATGGTCTTCGGGGCGTTTAAATGGCTTCTCTTCTGTGGCCTCAATTTCAGACCGTACGTTGGCGAACGTCTTTTCAAGCTTAGCGGAAAGCAGTTTTGCCAAGGAACGATGATTCTCACTGGCCTCTGAATGTCGATATAGAATTAGATCCTTGGTCGACAGCACGGCCCAATCATCAGGTCCGCCTCGCATGCCAGCGTAACTATCTTTCAGAAAAGTTAGCGCGGCCAATGTCAGTGTGGGATCTATGTCAGCCTTATTGTTCCAGATATGTATCGCGGTGTGGCGGCCATCAATGTCTAGGCCAAGGTCAGGTTCGAAGCGAATTTTGAAGACGGAATTTGGGCTTTGGTAGATTGCTGAGCCAAAATTCATAGGCATGTATATGCGGAGTAACTGCCATGCATGTAGGCGTTTTATTCCGTTTATTGCAGACTCCCTTCGGGCGTTCTGCTTTATATTCTGCATAGAGGCGACGATCTCTTCGAGAGGTTTTCCCTGCGATATCAATTTATGGGCAGCTTGTCGGAATGGTGTGTGGTAGTCCACGCCGCCCTTTTTTGAGGGTGCAATGCGGTTCTTTATTTTGGTTCGTTGAGGGCGTTCATTTAGGAAGAGCATTCCGATAAACGCAGAGAAACCGAATGTGGGTATAGGTGCCATTATGGGCGTCCTTGTAAAAAAGGTGCCAGGCTACTCGACTCTAAGCCTTCTGATCCTATAATTCACTTTGCTACGGTATAGGGACGAAGGTCTCTTTGCCCCGCGTTGCCTTGGCTTTCGCGGCGTGTCGTGGCCGAGTTGGCGCTTGGTCACGGCACGAGCGGAGCGTTAACGCTCCTTTCTGACGCCTTTGAACGGCGTTCCGTCTTTCTTCCCGTCCATAAACTTCCCGTCAGGGCCGCGTTTGGTCCAGGTGTCGGTTTTGGGATTGTGAACCTGTGAGCGATCGCGGACCGCTCCAATACGGCGTCCATCGCCGTTAGGTGGGTTCGTAGCCATGCGATATTGCCTCCGTTTCTGATTTAGCCCCGAAAGCGATTTCGAGACATAGAATCAGTAGCGAAGTTTTAATTCTTTGTAAAGAATTATTTTTATGGATCTGCAGAATAGGGTTTGTATATCCGTGTGCGAATTAAGTCAATAATTATTTTATTGTCTCAAGTCGGCGGATGGCTTTATTTCGTAAAGCATTAAATTACATAAAAAATAGAAAAATCCTCGCTAGGGAGGTTTTTTCTATTTTCTACGTACTTTTGGATCTTGTCGCTGTTAGAGTGTTTGTTTTTACTTGTTTAGTGATTCGTATTCTTACTTTAATCTGAGTTGGACGCCTCTTAGTTGTCTAGCCCGAAGTTTCCTCCGGGCTAGATTATCCTCAGCTATTCACAGAAATCAGCTGCAACCGCTCGTCGCGCCGCAAGTGTCGCACTTCTCACACGTCCCGTTGCGCACCATCGTAAAATTCTGGCACTCGGAGCACATGTTGCCCGTATAACCCTGCATGATCGACTTCATGCGGCGGTCGGCTTCGACCTTTTTGGCTTCGGTCTTGGCGGCGGCCGCGTCAGCCTCGGCCTTGTCGGAGAAGAGTGCGGTTGCGACCTGCTTGCCTTCATCGGCAACAACCGCGTCTTCCGCAATCTCTTCGGCCAGTTCCTTGGCGCGCTCTTCATAATCGCGCTTGAAGGAAACGACTTCCGAGGTCGAGATGGCCATTGCCGGTTCGAGCTTGCGGGCCGTATTACCGGCAATCGAGGTAACGCTGGCCGAGGCGCGGGCAGGGGCGGCGGTGGCCGAACCCTTGGCTTCCGATGCGCCCATTGCGCCGCCCTGGATCAGGGTCGGCTTGTAGCCGCGGGTCCAGCCGGTCGAAACGAGCTGCGTCTTGCCTTCCTTGATGCCCTTGCCGAGCGCCGTGTTGGAAAAGTCCGACGTATCGACGTGAGCCAGATCGTGACGGCCGAGATAGGAGACGGCGAGTTCGCGGAACACGTAGTCGAGGATCGACGTGGCGTTCTTGATCGCGTCATTGCCCGTCACGATGCCGGCCGGCTCGAACTTGGTGAAGGTGAAGGCTTCGACATATTCTTCCAGCGGCACGCCGTATTGCAGACCCAGCGAGATGGCGATGGCAAAGTTGTTCATCATCGCACGGAAGGCAGCGCCTTCCTTGTGCATGTCGATGAAGATCTCGCCGATACGGCCGTCACCGAATTCGCCGGTACGCAGATAGACCTTGTGACCGCCGACATTGGCCTTCTGGGTGTAACCCTGACGGCGGTTCGGCAGCTTTTCGCGCTCGCGGGTAACGCGCTCGATGACGCGTTCCACGATCTTTTCGGTGATCTGCACGGCCTGGGCGGCGGTCGGAGCCTGTACCAGTTCCTCGATCGCCTCTTCCGCATCGTCCTCGTCGATGAGCGAGGCGTTGAGCGGCTGCGACAGCTTGGAGCCGTCACGGTAGAGGGCGTTGGCCTTCAGTGCCAGCTTCCAGGACAGCATGTAGGCTGCGCCGCAATCCTCGACGGTTGCCTCGTTCGGCATGTTGATCGTCTTGGAGATCGCGCCCGAGATGAACGGCTGGGCAGCCGCCATCATGCGGATATGGCTCTCGACCGAGAGATAACGCTTGCCGATCTTGCCGCAGGGGTTGGCGCAATCGAAGACGGCGAGGTGCTCTTCCTTGAGGAAAGGCGCGCCTTCGAGCGTCATCGCACCGCAGACGTGAACGTTGGCAGCTTCGATGTCCTTCTTCGAGAAGCCGACATGCTCAAGCAGGTTGAAGCTCATGTCGGACAGCTGCTCATCGGTAACCTTGAGGGTTTCCTTGAGGAAGTCGGCGCCGAGCGTCCACTGGTTGAAGACGAACTTGATGTCGAAGGCCGACTTCAGGGCGCCGTTGACGGCTTCGATCTTGTCAGCCGGGAAACCCTTGGCGGCAAGCGTCGACGAGTTGATGCCGGGAGCCTGGTTCAGGTTGCCGTGACCGACAGCGTAAGCTTCGATCTCGGCGATCTGGCTTTCCGAATAGCCGAGCGAACGCAGCGCATCCGGAACGGCGCGGTTGATGATCTTGAAGTAACCGCCGCCGGCGAGCTTCTTGAACTTGACGAGTGCGAAATCGGGCTCGATGCCGGTCGTATCGCAGTCCATGACGAGGCCGATCGTGCCGGTCGGCGCGATAACGGTCGTCTGGGCGTTGCGGTAGCCGTGCTTTTCACCGAGCTCGAGCGCCTTGTCCCAGGCAGCCTTGGCGTGGGTGGCAAGCGTCTGGTCCGGGTTTTCCGAATGGAAGAGCGGAACCGGGTTGACCGAGAGCTGCTCGTAGCCGGTCGTCTCGCCGTAAGCGGCGCGGCGATGGTTGCGCATGACGCGCAGCATGCTTTCGCGGTTCGGGGCGAAATTCGGGAACGGGCCAAGCTCGCCGGCGATTTCAGCCGAGGTCGCATAGGCGATACCGGTCATGATCGCGGTCAGCGAGCCGGCGATCGCACGGCCTTCCTTCGAGTCGTAGGGAATACCCGACGACATGAGGAAACCGCCGATGTTCGCATAACCGAGGCCGAGCGTGCGGTATTCGTAGGAGAGCTGGGCAATTTCCTTCGACGGGAACTGCGCCATCATCACCGACACTTCGAGAACGACGGTCCACAGGCGAACGGCATGTTCGTAATCTGCGATCGCGATGTTCTTCGTTGCCTTGTCCTTGAACTGGAGAAGGTTGAGCGAGGCGAGGTTGCAGGCCGTGTCGTCGAGGAACATGTATTCCGAGCACGGGTTGGAGCCACGGATCGGGCCACCGGCCGGCGAGGTGTGCCAGTCGTTCATCGTCGTGTTGAAGTGGATGCCCGGATCGGCAGATGCCCATGCGGCGTAAGAAATCTGTTCCCACAGATCCTTGGCCTTGAGCGTCTTCATTACCTTGCCGTCCTTGCGGGCCGTCAGGTTCCATTCGCCGTCGTTTTCAACCGCACGAAGAAAATCGTCCTTCAGCGAGACGGAATTGTTGGAGTTCTGGCCGGATACGGTCAGGTAGGCTTCCGAATCCCAGTCGGTGTCATAGGTCTTGAATTCAAGATCCTTGTAGCCCTGCTGGGCGAACTGGATGACGCGCTTGACGTAGTTTTCCGGAACCAGGTCCTTCTTGGCAGCGCGGATTTCGCGCTTCAGGGCCGGGTTCTTGGTCGGGTCGAAGCAATCATCTTCCGAGCCTTCGCAGTTGACGCAGGCCTTCATGATCGCCTTCAGGTGCTTGGCGACGATCTTCGAACCGGTGACGAGGGCAGCAACCTTCTGCTCTTCCTTGACCTTCCAGTTGATATATTCCTCGATATCCGGATGGTCGATATCGACAACGACCATCTTGGCCGCACGGCGGGTCGTGCCGCCGGACTTGATCGCGCCCGCTGCACGGTCGCCGATCTTCAGGAACGACATGAGGCCGGAGGAACGGCCACCGCCGGACAGCTTTTCGCCTTCGCCGCGCAGGTGGGAGAAGTTGGAGCCGGTGCCGGAACCGTATTTGAACAGACGCGCTTCGCGAACCCAAAGGTCCATGATGCCGCCTTCGTTGACCAGATCGTCGCCGACGGACTGGATGAAGCAGGCATGCGGCTGCGGATGTTCGTAGGACGACTTGGACTTCGTCAGCTTGCCGGTGAAGGGGTCGACATAGAAATGCCCCTGGCCGGGGCCGTCGATGCCATAGGCCCAATGCAGGCCGGTGTTGAACCACTGCGGGGAGTTAGGAGCAACGCGTTGGGTGGCGAGCATATAGGCAAGCTCGTCCATGAAGGCGGCTGCGTCGTCTTCGGAGGAGAAATATCCACCCTTCCAGCCCCAGTAGGTCCAGGTACCGGCAAGACGCGTGAACACCTGGCGGGCATCTGTCTCGGGACCGTACTGCTCGTCCTTCGGCAGATCCTTCAGAGCCTTCTCATCGGCAACCGAACGCCACAGAAAGGAAGGAACATCGTTCTCTTCGACCTTCTTCAGGAATTTCGGAACGCCGGCCTTGCGGAAATATTTCTGGGCCAGAACGTCGGTCGCGACCTGAGAGAACTGCGCGGGTACGTCGATATCGGCAAGGCGGAAGACGATCGAGCCGTCCGGATTGCGGATCTCGCTGGTCGCCTTGCGGAACTCGATGGTTCCGTAAGCGCCTGTCTCAGGCTTCGTGAAACGACGTTCGATGCGCATTGCCTCTAGTCCCTCATCCTTTGTCGCCATATAGGCGCACGTGTTCGATGCGGCCGCTCTCCATCATGGGCAGCCGGCTGAAATTCCATCCAGACTCATTGGATGTCTATCTGTATATTGTGCTGGATGATGGCTGCCAACACTAAATATAGTATTAACAACATGTTTATGCCAGCCCAATCATCGTCTTGGCAGCGATTTTCTAAGCGCACGAAAACCCGTCGCCCGGCTGTCTGTCAAAACACGCCCTGCGCTCGATTGTTTCCATAAAACTCGAAAAAGAACCGGCCTCGTTACTCCCGGTCCAGTCGCCGCCGCAACATGTGTTTATTCATGCCGGAAAGGGGCTGATTCGGTCAAGACGTAGCCGGTAGGAGTTTCTAAACCACAAGATATTGTGGCCGGTACCTGTGGATAACGGGGAATAAAAAACAGCTAGGATTCTCAAATGCTTGGCGGAAAAGGCTGAAACTTGCGCGAGGCTTGCCGATTTGGATTGTGGCGCGATCGGGGCAGAGCGGTGGCGCTGGAAGCCCTTTCTGAACGGGCATTTTAGCATCTGGCCATACCATATTGAGACATATGGGTAACACGGCCATCCAAATGTAGAAAAGTCCGCCATCCTGTGGATGACGGACCAGCTATTGACACCAAAACGGCAGGGCAGGGTGTGTGTTAACGCATATCGTGCTGCTGGTGGTTGTTATCTGCGCGAGACACTATCTGTTGTGGCTCTCTGTGCGAATAAGGTTAACCCCTGTGTCCCTTCGCGATCGGCTCCTGATAGGTGAAGCCCATGTCCCAGGGGAAATAGATCCAGGTGTCCTGGGAAACCTCGGTAACGAAGGTATCGATCGTCGGCACGCCCGATGGCTTTGCATAGACGCAGGCGAAATGCGCCTTGGGCAGCATTTCGCGCACTTCCTTTGCCGTCTTGCCGGTGTCGGTCAGGTCATCGACGACAAGAATGCATTCGCCGCCGTTTTCCAGAAGCTCGGGTGCAATGCCCTTGAGCAGGATCGTATCGCCCTGATTGATATAGTCATGCCGCGTGGCGATGCAGACCGTATCGATCAGACGAATATTGAGTTCGCGCGAAATAATCGCCGCCGGCACAAGGCCGCCGCGGGTAATACAGACGATCGCCTTGAACTCCTGGCCAAGGCCGGAGAGACGCCAGGAAAGCGCACGGGTATCGCGGTGAAACTGGTCCCAGGAAACGGGGAAGGCTTTTTCGGGAAGAGACATAGGGTTCTGCCAAGTACTAGAGAGTTTCGTTGGCTCTCGCTAATAGCGGCAGATGCGGCAGGAAGGCAAGCGGGCTTGCAGGAACGGCTGCACACGCGGCCAGATATGGCCTTAATCCTCTGCATAACGACATGCACGTAAGCCATAATGGAGCATGCGATGGACGAACTGGAAAAAGCAGCCCTAGGTTTGCTTTATGATGCGAACTACGACCCGGCGGTTCTGGAAAAGCGTAAGGCGGCCAAGCGCATCCTGCATCGGTTGAATACGCTTTCGCCGGATGACAACGACGAGCGCGTGAAGTTGCTTCGCGGCCTGCTCGGTCGGATCGGCAAAAACTTCGTCTTTGATGGTTCATTTCACTGCGACTACGGCTTCAACATCGAAATCGGCGACGATTTCTATGCCAACGTCAACCTTGTCATTCTCGATGGCGCAAAGGTCACGATCGGCAACAATGTCTTCATTGCGCCGAATGTCGGCATTTACACTGCCGGTCATCCACTGGATCCTGAGCGCCGCAACGCGGGCCTCGAATATGCACTTCCTATCACCATTGGAAACAATGTCTGGATCGGCGGTGGGGTCTCGATCATGCCGGGCGTGACGATTGGAGACGGCGCGGTAATCGGCAGCGGTGCCGTCGTGACGCGCGATATTGCGCCGAATGTCGTTGCCGCAGGGAACCCGGCACGCGTCATCCGCGAGATCACCGAGGAAGACGGGAAGCGCGAGAGTTTCGGTCGGAAATAGTCGTTTTGCTTTTTGGCGGCAGCGGCATTCGGATGCCGCTGCTCACTGTTCAGCGTGAAAGAAGCGTCAGCGCTGTCATCGAATCGAGCAGGCTGCGCGTAACCCCTCCGAAGAACATTTCCCACCAGCGGGAATGTCCGTAGCCGCCCATCACGAGAAGATCGATGCTTTTGTCGGCAAGCCGGTTTTCGATCGCCGCAGCCGGCGAATTGCCGCCGCTGTCCTGCGTCGTCAAGGTCACGTCTATGCCATGGCGTGCAAGGGTAGCGGCGAGCTCAGCCCCGGCAAGCTCCCGATCTCGGTCGCCCCGTTCAGGCGGATCGATGACCAGAACCTCGACCGATAAGGCCTGCTTCAGAAGCGGCAGCGAATCGAAGACGGCGCGCGCTGCCTCGCGTGAACCGTTCCAGGCGATCAGCACGCGCTCGATCGGTTTTGGCTGTTTCAGCGTATAGGGGACGAGCAGCATCGGCCGCCCGCTTTCGAACAGAAATGTTTCCAGATCGGCGCGATGATCTGCCTGGGAGGGGCTGCTCTGGTTGGCAACGATAAGGTCTGCGGTCCGAGCGACTTCCTGGACGGAACTGGACGCATAACCGGCTGCCAGCATGTAACTGCGCCATTCAGATGAAAGTCCCTCGCGCGTCGTCTTCTGGCGAAAGATCTGCTCTATCGCCTGGGTTTCCCGCTGTGCACTTTCCTGCAGGATTTCGATTGCGGTCGGATCGGGGATTTCCATCGGAGCGATCAAGGGCACGGCAGTGAGCGTCTCTGCATGCACGCCAACGAGATGCGCGGAAAACTGCTCGGCGATTGCGACCGCAAAATCGGTGATCTGGGCTGCATTCCGCTGCGTGTCGAGAACGGCAAGAACAGTCTTGTAGGACATGGACATCTCCTCATCATCGGCTTCGTGTCGAGCCTTGCATTTAATAAGGTGGTGCTGCCGCGGAACGGGTCAACGGCCGCTGCCAAAGTGTCATGCATCGGCAGTCGGATTGGCCGAAATCCCCTTGCGATCGAGGGTCTCTATCATCTCCGAAACGGCCTCGGCCGCCGCGTCCATCGCCTGTTCATCCCGTGCGCGCACGACGATTTCCGTCGAGAATTTCTTTCCGTCGAACCGTGGATAGGAGCCGATGCTGGTTTCGGGATGCGCCTTCTGGATATCGGCAAGCAGCGTCCCGATATCTCCTTCGCCATAGGGGCAGGAGACGGCACGCGACAGCATCCTGGCTCCGCTGCGCAAGGTCGGCAGAACATTGTCCACCATTGCCTGGAAAACCTGCGGCACGCCGGCCATCACATAGACATTGCCGATGATGAAGCCGGGAGCTGTGGAAACCGGGTTGGCGATATGTTTCGCCCCTTCCGGCATCCGCGCCATGCGCTGCCGGGCAGGGGTGAATTCCATCTCGCGCCGCTTGTACATCTCGCCAAGCAGCGTCATCGCATCCGGGTCATAAATGCAGTCGACACCGAAAGCCTTGGACACGGCATCGGCAGTAATATCGTCATGGGTCGGGCCGATCCCGCCTGAGGTGAAGATGTAGTCATGACGCGCCCTCAAGGCATTGAGCGCCTCGACAATCGCATCTTCCTCATCCGCAACGATACGAACTTCCTTGAGGTCGATCGCCGAAAGCGTCAGCATATCGGCCAGATGCCCGATATTCTTGTCCTTGGTGCGCCCCGAAAGCAGTTCATCGCCGATAGCGAGCATGGCGGCGGTAACAATGGTGGAGGAGGCGGGAATGTCGGACATGGTGGGCTCGCTTTCTGTAATGGTTGGACGTTAATCCGCCCACCGCGGAATGCAATCCCATGATATTTCTTGACAACGCGCAAATTGAATACGGTGTTTCGCGATCGTTCAAAAACAGTGAACACTGCGTCGTGGTGCTGCTGTCTGGCAGCGCGTGCGACTGTCCGTTAGTTTTCAGCCACACGCTTGTTACAGGTCAGATCGATGATCATCGAGTTCTTGAAAAAGTTGTTGAGTGGCGCACCTTCTGTAAGCTCTGCAACAGCGTCCACACCCTTAGAGGAAACGAAGAAAATGACGAAGGTTCTGGTTCTCTATTATTCTTCCTATGGCCATATCGAAAAGATGGCCTACGCTGTCGCCGAAGGCGCAAAGTCTGCCGGTGCCGATGTCACCGTCAAGCGCGTCCCGGAACTGGTTCCGGAAGAGGTTGCCAAATCCTCACACTTCAAGCTCGATCAGGACGCACCGATCGCGACCCCCGCCGAACTCGACCAGTATGATGCGATCATCGTAGGTTCAGGCACGCGTTTCGGCACCGTCACCTCGCAAATGCGCAATTTCTGGGATCAGACGGGCGGCCTGTGGGCAAGCGGCAAGCTGGTCGGCAAGGTCGGCTCGGTCTTCACGTCGTCGGCCACCCAGCATGGCGGCCAGGAATCAACGATCCTCGGCTTCATTCCAACCCTGCTTCACCACGGCATGGCGGTTGTCGGTCTTCCCTATGCGTTCCAGGGCCAGATGGGTGTTGAAGCCGTCAAGGGCGGCTCGCCCTATGGCGCCTCCACCATCACCGACGGCGACGGCTCGCGCCAGCCTTCCGAAGTCGAACTGGAAGCCGCAAAATTCCAGGGCGCGCATGTTGCAAAGATCGCGGCCAAGCTTTCTGCCTGATCTCGATTAGCCTTCAAGGCCGAAATATAGGGAGCAGCGTTTGCTGCTCCCTTTTTCCTGTCTAGGGTGCAGTCACGGGCACGAAACCGCAAATCCGCGTTATTTCATCTCAATGAGTAGAGTGTCTGGTGCGGACGGCGGGGAACCGATTACCCGCACCATAATCATTGATTTTACAGCGTTATTTTCATCGCGTGTCGGCTGCTTTGTAGCGATCTTTGTAGCGGCTGGCAAGGCAGCGAGTTCAGCCGAAGATGCAGGTGACGTTGGAACCGTGGAAAAGCCCCCACTAGATGCCGCCGCAAACAGTTGAAAGCGCGACGACAGGCCTTCAAAGTCCGATAGCGCGTTCATAGCGGCGAAATGCTGCTTCGTAGCTCGCCGTGAAATCTTCGGGCAGTTCGAACTTCGCAATCCACGTAACTATTCTAGGTTCCTCCATGGTCCCTCCATGGTCGGTTCCTATCAAGGACACCACCTCATCAAGGGCAGCGGCAGCCCCTGTCAGCCCCAGAAGGTTGTTACCAAGCGCATCGATCAAAATTTGCCGCAGTTCTTCCCCTTCCTCAGGAACCTGTGTGAAGCGTAGAGTTTCCTCGTGATTTACGATCTCGCTCATCACCTCGCTGAGCAACACACAGACATCGTGTATCTCCTCCATGTCTCCGCTTTGCCCCGGTGGACCGAAGGCCGCAATCAGTCGATCATAAAGGGGAGCAAGCGGACTGATAAGGTTGGCCATGATATGTGCCCTACCGGCCAGCCAACCAGCAAAATCCTCGCTCGTTATGCGGGGATATGGCCGATAATAATGACCAGCCAGAAGGTTGTGGAAGCGCTTGACGTGAGGTGCGCTGAGGTATCTGAGCAATTCAGCAGCCAGCCGCCACTCCCATCCGATCGGCTTGTCGGTAGCAATTCTTTGGACGATTTGGGGGTATCCGTCGAGGAAATGGATTGATGCCTTTTCCACCTCGTAACGAATACGCTCCCCCCTCGTACCCAACTCCATTGAAACGCGCTCCTCGTGCGCCTTACGCCAAGCAAAGAGAAGCTCCGAAGGAAACCGCAAGCCATCTCGGTCCACGAGGCCATGGCAGGTGGGGCATAACCAGATGCCATTTGTTATAGAAGCCCTTGTAGCATCAGACATGGTTTCGTCGAACCGTGCGGACGTGGGCTTGGCTCCACAAATGTGGGCAGCCTCGCCTAGTGTAGTCGCCTTGTCCTCTGCCGAATTCGGTCCGACCGTATGAACCCCACAGTCAGGGTTTGAACATTGAAAACGCGCTCGCCGCGCAAGCACGTCCACTGTCGCCTTCGTGAAATCTGGCCCCACTCCATCCCCCTCGCATCAACACATGAGAAGCATCATACAAACCAATGAAGGTGCCGACCAGAGTGATCGATTTGCAGCCACGCGGCCGAGATGCCACGAAAACACATAATCACCCCATGACAAACGGGCCGGTGATTATTCCGCACGAAGCGCCCTGAATACGCTCGAACGGCTGATGCCTAATTCCACAACTATTTGCTCAGCGGTCTTCCCCTCGGCCTTCAGCCGCCTCACATCGTCGGCTTTCCGCTGAGCGGTCGGAGCGCGGCCCTTGTACTTGCCGTCAGCTTTCGCCCTAGCAATGCCCTCCCGCTGCCGCTCCAGCATGATGTCACGCTCGAACTCGGCGATGGAACCCAGCAGGCTCAGCATCAGCTTGCCGGTGGGGGTCGAGGTATCGATGTTGAGGTTGAGGATTTTGAGCGTGACCCTCTTGGTCTCCAGCGTGTCCTTGATCCTCACAAGGTCGGCCATAGAGCGGGCCAGACGATCCAGCTTGGTCACGATGAACACATCCCCTTCTCGGGCATAGTCCAGCGCACGGGTCAGCTCGGGGCGTTCCTTATCGACCGAGGAGAGCTGCTCCTTGAACACCTTCTTGCAACCTGCCGCTTCCAACTCCTTGAGCTGAGCTTCGAGGCCATAGGTCTGGTCGAGGGTCGAAGTACGGGCATAACCAATAATGGTGGTGGGCATTTGAACGGCTCCGATAGTGTCAGATAAGTTTAAGGGCTTCTGACACTGCTCGTTCCAAAAGTCAAGCACCACTTGTGTGGGACGCTTTTAGACCTTTTTCTGAGAAGCCACATTGGCGAGGCCTATTGGCACTGACATATATCTCGGCCTGATGGTAATGCTTGCGGACTGAGGACGATGGATTGCGGGATGATTACCGAGGAAGTCAGTGAACATATCATCGTGCGATCGGCGCAAGAGGCTGACGAACGGCTCGTGAAGCTGGAGCAGTCGGCCTCCCGTGTTGCCGCATGGGTCTCAGCCTTTGATGGTCGGCCTCTCGATCTCATCCGGCACATGAAATTCGATCTGGTCGGCTTCCATCCGGTCACCCACAGCCCCTTAAATGTCATAGAGCAGGTCAACCAGACGTGGACGTATGCGGCTGCCCTTCTGGCGGCAAAGACACTGTTTGACCTCCATCCTGATGCCGGTGCGTTTCATCTCGCTCCCGGTGCCCACGCATCGCAACCACTTGACGTTATGAGCGAGGTCCCGGGCTTGGTCGGTGCCGAGACCTTCGCGGCGGTACGACCACAGAACAACAGGAAGCTGGCCAAAGACCTCGACAAGCTTGCGGGCAGCCGAGAGCAGCACCGCTATGTTTTCTTCATGTCGCCCGCCTTCCCTGGTACCCAGCGGCTGGAGCGGTTCGAGCGAGATGGCATTCAGGTCTGGTCGGTCGATCTCTGAGGACGGCCAATCGCCATCAGGCGAGCGAGAAACGCGTTCCCCTCGGGCGTAAGGTAGAGCATGGTGTTGCGACCATCGGCGGGATTGCGATGCTGGACGATGAGGTTCAGCCCCGGCTTGCCGTGTCGGTCAATCGCCATCAGGGCGTAGGTGTTGCGGGAGATGGCTGCTTGGCTGAGGTCCATCAGGTCGAGCAACTCACGCTGCCCAATCCCTGGCTTCATAGCCACGAGGAAGAAGACCGAGGCAGTCTGCATGGGCATGTCGGGGCGCAGCTCGCGGAACGCTTCGAGGAGCCGGAATGCGTCATGCAGGGCCTTCTTGTATGAGGGTGTCGTATCGATCATCTGGCCATCGCGGCTCATCTCCTTCGGCTTTCCTGTGGGATTGCAGAGGGATATTTCGCAGTCAAGACATTGAAATCGTGAATAAATGCGATGGGAGGGCCTACCCGGGGGAAGCCGGGAAAGCCTTATATCTAATTGGGGTCTCGGATTTTTCCGGCAAAATATTCCGAGTGTTCTCCGAGGCTATGCCGTCACCTCGGTCAGTCATTCTTCAAGTTGTTGTAGTCTTCCGTATAGGCCTAGACGACACCTACGCAACTGACGTCCAGACTACCTGCTCCATGAAAGTCCTCTTCCGAAGCTCTCCGGCTTTGGCAATATGACTGGAACGGATAGCGAGGAAACGACTGATGGCGACATCGTTGTCATGGCTGTCGATGGTCATGGTCCGAATAGGCGGAAGGGTCATGTGTCTTCTCTCGGTTTAGCGGTGATGGTCGCGTCAGACGGCAAGAGCCGAGGCGTTGAAGGGCTGGTAGGCTGCGACCCTCGGGCCGTGTGCCGTGTTCTCGGCGATCGTCAGGCCTGCTGCCGTCTCGATGTTGCGGATGATGAGGCGGGGGAACGGCTCACTTATGCTCCAGACCTCAAGCCCACCGGAATGGCCGACAGCGACCAGACGGCGGCAGGCATCGGCGGAGGGATTGCGGGTCTTGTCGATGATGATCTCACCTTCGAAGGAGACCGAGTAGTTCTGCCCCAGCTTATCGAGGCTGGCAGGCCGGATGATAATTTGCAGGTTCGAGGCGGCTGAAGGCATGGCTTCGCCATCCTCCCGACGAAGGGAAGTTGCGTTGTGCATGATGATTGTCTCAGGGTTCTATGGTGGTGATGGTTCCGGGGCGGTGAAATGCAAACGGCACTCTCGGAAGTCGAGCGTCCATGATGGGGACTGTGCGGGGTTGGAGGTGGTCGAGGGTTCGCTGTGAAGGAAACCTCTAGGTGGACATTAAGGGAGACAATAGGTGGATTAGGGTTTCATCACGATCATCATCCAATGAATATCGAGACAGAGATCATCCTGATTTCATCAGTCATCCTCTGTTCCAGTTCATTCCAAATGATGGTCTCCCCCTCGGGCTTCTCCTTAAGTGAGGGGTAATTGGATCGAGGCTCCCTTGGTCTTCCCTTAAGTGGGCGGTAATTTTAGGTGGCATTTCTTCTGTCGCCACAACCTCTCCCTTTCTTCCTTCTCCCAAAGGGTGGGGTAATCGAAGGCGGTTCGGTTCTTCCCTTGAGTGCGTGGTAATCGCACCGTCACCCTTACTGCATGACTTCTTGCAATAAGGTGCCGAGGTCGCTGCCCGTGATGGTGACCTTGGCGCTGAGTTTTCAGCCGCAAGACGCTAGGTGGAGATGATCCACGCCCGAAACCATACACCTCACTCCTGTCGTCTAAAAATCGCCGTCCAGCGTGGTGCCTTCTGCTCGGGTATCTGAGGACCGGGAGCATGCTGGAAGGCGATAATTGGCGACCTGACTTTATTCAGCGGGCTGATTGCTCCTCCTCGATTAGGTGCGCTTCTTGCGGGTTTCAGTATGTCGCGGACAGGCATTTCAGTAAGTCGCGGACATCGATTTCAGTAAGTACGGGACAGTGATTTCAGAAAGTCGCGGACAGTTATCGCGACGGATTTAGATCGATTTTCGTGA
>NZ_JAEUAN010000003.1 GCF_019511445.1 Aliirhizobium wenxiniae | reverse complement strand
TATTCCCTATCAGGGCCGTGGTAGACGACCACGTTGATAGGAGGCGTGTGGACGTGCAGCAATGCATGAAGCTTAGCCTTACTAATAGCCCGATTGGCTTAATCGCTCTCATTGATCAATGCTCATCATCGCTGCGCAAAGCGCAGCAATGATAAGCCTTTAACCTTGTCCTGACGCTGTCGCGACTTCGTCGCTACGCTGCGGACGGCCCGCCGAACGATCGGCGACGGCCTCTGGCCTGTATGGCTGCCAAAAGCATCCTACAGACTGAAAGGTTCAGACGTGTTCTAATCAATCACTCGAAAGAGTGAACCAGCTTCTCTTCACATTGCCCTTAGATGACCTGGTGGTCATGGCGGGGCGGCCGCACCCGTTCCCATTCCGAACACGGCCGTGAAACGCCCCAGCGCCAATGGTACTCCGTCTCAAGACGCGGGAGAGTAGGTCGCTGCCAGGTCTTCTAAAGGCAATGTAAAAAACAATCTTCTCATTACGAAATCTAACGGCCCCTGGCCAATACCAAAGGGTCGCCCAAAGCGACCCTTTGTCGTTTGCAGAACAAAAGAAATAAGGTTGGCCCACAGGTCTTGGTCTGGTGCCCGCCTTACAGGAGACAAAACCTAAAGGTTTTGCTCCGGCACAGTCCGCCATCGCTTCTCGATGGCGTAGTCGCGATAAATCCCAAAGGGATTTACGCTTGGCGCGGGGTGGAGCAGCCCGGTAGCTCGTCAGGCTCATAACCTGAAGGCCGCAGGTTCAAATCCTGCCCCCGCAACCAATAATACCCCAAAACAGACTTCATCATAAACAACCCGCCGCAGATCAACCGGATATCCAAAGACGATCCGGATGGAGATTGGCAGCCAGTTCATCTCCCATGATCTGGATCAGCGGGCCCATGCCAAAAAAAGTTATGCTGGACTTCTTGCAGCCCGGAGAGTCGAGGGATAATGGCCTCATCGCGTATGGGGAGAACGCTCGCTGGATCGATTGCTTGTCCCTCCTCACCTTCAACGGCAAGCAGTAGGCGAGTACCTGAACGTCCATTGGCTCCTGAACCTTGCGGATTCGCGCGAAAATTTGGGGGATTGGCGTCAATACCACAACGAGGATCGTCCTCACAGGACAAATCGGGTATAACTTCCTGATCGAGATGCATAACTCCGGTGGCGCAACCAGCCGTCATCGTGACCACAGCCGGAAGATCTCAATTCGGGCGGTCCAAACTTCGGTCTTCGAACAATGTTTATCCGCTATCCCGACGCGGCCGCAGATCGTGGCAATGCTTGCGTCTCGGACGAGGCTGCCCAGCGCTACGAGGGGCTTGCATCCCGCTAGATGATGGCGCTTCGAGCGGCGCGTGTTTTGCCAGATTTCCCGACCGCGAGGGGCTGCGGCCGGGGTTTCTTGTTTCGTAGGCGATGATAAGCGGCAGGCATGCCGCATCAGGTGCGGAAGAATACCAGCGTTACCAGAATGAAGACCGGCACGAGAATGCCGACCGACCAAGCCATGTAGCCGAAGAAGCTCGGCATCTTGACGCCGGCATTTTCGGCAATCGCCTTGACCATGAAATTCGGCGCATTGCCGATATAGCTGTTGGCGCCCATGAACACTGCGCCGCAGGAGATAGCGACAAGGGTTCTGGCAAGCGGACCCATCAATTCAACCGGATCACCACCCGCCAGATTGAAGAACACCAGATAGGTCGGCGCATTGTCGAGGAATGACGACAGAAGACCGGTCATCCAGAAATACATGGCATTGATCGGGGCACCGTCTGGTGCGGTTACAAGCGCGACCAGTGGTGCAAACGCACCGTTTTCGGCCGCCTTCAGCATGGCGATAACCGGAATGATGGTGATGAAGATCGCAGCGAACAGCTTGCCGACCTCCAGCATCGGTCCCCATTCGAAGCCGTTTCTTTCGCGAACACCGGCTGGTGTCAGCATGAGGGAGGCAATTGCGGCAGCGATCAGGATAAGATCGCGCACGATGTTCTGCAGCTCCCAGTGCAGGCCGAAGACGGGAACGGAGACTTCGGGTTTCCACGAACCGGACATCAGCACTGCGCCGATAACAACCATCAGCAAAGCGAAATTGATCTTGCCGGAAATCCCGATGCGCGATGTGTCGGGAGTTGGGTCGGAAACACCGCGAAAATCCGTATCTCCCTTGTAGAGATGGCTGTCGAGGAACCAGAACAGGATCAACAATATCAGCGCGGCAAAGCCCATTTCCGGTAGCATATGTACGGTGGTCCAGAAGAAATCCACGCCGCGCAGATAACCGAGAAAGAGTGGCGGATCGCCAAGCGGCGTCAGCGAACCGCCGATATTCGAAACGAGGAAGATGAAGAAGACGACGACATGGACATTGTGCCGCCTTCCATCATTGGCTCGAAGTAACGGACGGATCAGCACCATGGAAGCTCCTGTGGTTCCGATCACCGACGCGAGCAAGGTTCCAATGGCTAGCAATGCCGTATTGAGACGGGGCGACCCATGCAGGTTGCCGGTGACCAAGATCCCGCCGGCAATGGTGAACAGCGACGTCAGCAGAATGACGAATGGCACGTAGTCCAGAAGAATGGCATGGGTCATCTCCGAGGCGACGATACCGGACGCATGCGTGGCAACGAACGGAACGAAAAACGCCAAAGCCCAGAATGCGGCCACCTTGCCGAAATGGTGGTGCCAGAAATGCGAAGCCAAAAGCGGCAGCAGGGCGATTGACAGAAGCATGCCGACAAAGGGAACGGCCCAGATCAGCCCAAGCGCACTGCCGTCAATATTCAGATGCGTGTCAGCGGCGAGCGCAGGCGATGACAGACCAAGCGAAGCAGACGTCGCGCCAACGAATGTCGATATCCGATAAGGGGGGCGAAAGGCTGAAAGGGTCCACGAATATAAGCGTGGTCGCAGGTTTCGGGAAAAATTCGTAATCGAATGACTTTTAGTTAAAGAATACACACATTCCTCCGGTCGTTTGTTCCTTGATATGGAACGAACAAGATAACGTCGCCTACCACGGACAAGTGTATCGCTTACTACCATTGCAGCGCGGAGAAAATGCTGTTCATCAAGTTTTGCTGGATGAGTTGCGGCGACGGTTTTGGAGCGCTCGACCAGCTAGATGGAGTCATTGCCGATGCATCTTTTAAGTCGGCCACGCCTGTTTGACGTTGAGAGAGGTGTGCCACCACCTTTGCAGGTGATGGCACAGTTTTCATACGTGTTGGGCTCAAATTGCCTTTCGCGACGGGGTTAAGTGTTTTTCCCGCTATCGGATCAGGCCTGCGGCCTGGGGCAGAAGCAGCGACAGTGCAGGTATGAACGTAACCACGAAAAGCATCGCAACCAGGACCAGGAAGTAGAGCAGCAGCGGCTTGAACACATCCTCGATCCTGAGCTTGGCTATTCGGCAGCCGACGAACAGGATTGGCCCGACAGGTGGCGTGATCGTGCCGATCGAGAGGTTGAAGACCATGATGACGCCGAAATGTACGGGGTCAAATCCAAGCGACATCGCGATCGGCAGGAAGATCGGCGCGAATATCAGGATCGCCGGCGTCGGGTCCATGACGCAACCCAGCAGGAGCATGATGACGTTCATCATGATCATGATCAGGATCGGATCATCGGTGAAGCCCAGAAGCGAGGACGCGATGATGTTGGGGATCTTGGCATAGGCCATGATCCAGCCCATCACTGCTGAGATACCGATCATGAAGATGATCATGCCGGTCGTCTTGGCGGTATCGAGCAGGAAGCTCGGGATCATCTGTACCGTGATCGTGCGGTAAGCGAAGGAGAGAACCAGCACGTATACGACTGCGATACAGCTCGCTTCAGTCGGTGTGAAGATGCCGGAGATGATGCCGCCGACGATCAGCACGATCAGGAAGAGCGCCGGCAGGGCGTCGATGGTAACGCGCAAATTCTCCTGGAACTTGGCGAAGCCCTGTGCCTTGTAGCCCGCACGCACTGCGTAAATCATCGCCGGAATGATACAGGCGAGACCCCACAGGATGCCGGGTATATAACCGGCGAGGAACAATGCTGCGACCGAAGTACCGCCGCTTGCCAGCGAGTAGATGATGAAAGTGTTGCTCGGCGGGATCAGCATGCCCGAGGGCGCGGATGCGATATTGGCTGCGGCAGCGGCCGCCGGATCATAACCGTCATCCTTCTGCTGCGGACCGATGGCGCCGCCGATTGCTGCTGCAGCTGCTACACCGGAGCCGCTGATCGAACCGAACAGCATGTTGGCAACGATATTGGTCTGCATCAGCGCGCCGGGAATGAAGCCGATGAGGGCTTTGGCGAAATCGATCAGCCTTCGAGCTATGCCGCCATTGGTCATGATGATGCCGGCGAGCACGAAGAAGGGAATCGCCAGCAGCGAGAAGCTATTGACGCCGCTGAAGATACGTTGCGCTGCGGTGATCGCCATTCGGTCGAAGGTGAAGACCGTGCTCATGGCAAGCACGGAGCCGATACCCATGCTGATGCTGATCGGCACGCCGATAGCAAGAAGGATCGGGATACTGATCAGCATGATCAGGCCGATGTCTGCTGCGTTCGCCATGGATCAACCCTCCTGCTGCGGGCTCTCGCCCGACTTGACGGCAGCAAGGCGCTTGACGTCGACGATGATGTTGTAAATGCAATAAAAACTGGAAAATAAACCGCAGATCGGCAATGCCATGTAAATCTGTCCGGTGGTCAGGAAAGGCATGGCGGCATTGGTCTGGCGCATGGTGCGGCCAACCGCGTCCCAGCCGCCGAGAACAAGAATGGCGACACAGAAGATCAGGATCAGCACGCTGCTCAGTATCTGGAGCGAGATGTTCCAGCGTGCAGGCAGCGCATCGCTGAGGATGCCGATATTCATGTGACCCTTTTCGCCGAACAGCAGTGCTGCGGCGAACAATGTCAGCCAGACGAACAAAATCTTGGCGAGTTCTTCCGATTGCGCTCCGGGGCTATTGAAGAGGTAGCGGGCGACCACCTGCCAGGTCACGATGACCGTGAGGAGCCCGCATAGCAATATGCAGCAGGAGGCAAGGATCTGATCGACCCTGCGCTTGATAGTTTCCATTGTTTTAATCCCTGTCCCGGAAACGGCAAATGCCCGGGGTTGCCAGTGTTCGTGTGGCGAAGAGAAGCGTACGATCCCCCAGATCGCCGCATTGCTGCGGCGATCTGGGCAATTCGAAAGATCAGCGCAGTGCCTCGATCTTCTGGTAGATCGTCTTGGTGACGTCGTTGGTCAGCTTGCTGTCTATGAGCGGCTTGACCGAAGCGCGGAAGGCTTCCATGTCGACATCATCGCTGAATTTGGCACCGGCCTTTTCAGCATCGGCGCGAGCCTTGGCGGCTTCTTCCGCGAAAGCATCGAACTCGTAGTCGAAGGCCTTGGCCAGTTCTTCATTGACGATCGTCTTGATGTTCTCCGGCAGGCCATTGTAGAGATCTACGTTCATGACCAGATAATCCGGAATCATGAGGTGGCGCGTGTTGGAAAAATGCGGTGCCACTTCGGCATGCTTCAGAGACGAAAAGACGATTTCGTTATTTTCGCCGCCATTGAGAACACCGGTCTGGATCGCCGTGTAGACTTCACCCTGACCCATGGCGATACCGACGCCGCCCATGTGCTTCATCATCTGGACATTGGTATCCGACTGCATGACGCGGATCTTCTGGCCTGCGAGATCGGCAGGGGTCTTTACGAAGCGGTCCTTGAGGTAAACCGAACGAGCGCCCGCGGTGAAGGAACCGAGAACGATAACGCTCTGGTCGGAAACCGACTTATAGAGGTCGCCAACGATATCAGGGTTGTTGAGGACCTTCTTCTGGTCTTCGATGCTGTTGAAGAGATAAGGCAGGTTGAACACCGAGAAATCGGAGTTCCAGCTTTCCAGCAGGCTGGCGGCTGCGACCGACATGGCGATCGTGCCGGTCTGGGTCATCTCGACGGTTTCCTTCTGGGCACCCAGAAGTTCGTTCGGGAAGACTTCAGCCGTGTATTCGCCATTGGTGCGCTCCTTGAGCCCCTCGGCAAACATCTGCAACGCCTTGAACTGCGGATGAGTCTCTGTCTGGTTGAAGGCGATTTCAAAATTCACCGAAGCGGCCGAAGCGGCGCTGATACCGGCTGGAATGATGGCGGAAAGAGCAACAGCCCCTGCAATCATTGAAATATAGGATGTGTACTTCATTTATTCCTCCGCTTAAGTGCAGTCGTTTTAAAAGGAGCGCAGCCGGCACCTGAGGCGGGCATGCGCCTGGTTCAAGCGCCTTCCTGGCCCTTGATTTGCACGTGCCTCATCTGAGGATCACGATTGATTTCGCTGAAAAGGGTGCCTCCAGATTCCATTGGTTGTGCAGCCTGCGCACGTGACCTTCTGGTCCATCGAAAATGCGCATCCTGAGGGTTTCCGGAAAAATAGTCCGGGTTGATATCCTGAATTTCGGCCAGGCTTTCTCCGAGCCAATCGAGATGATTGCCCATTACGGTTGCGGCGGCTTCCTGATTCCTGGCGTCGATGGCGGCCACCAGTTCGACATGCTCGGCAAGTGCACGCTCCATTCGGTGCGCCTGCGGCAAGGTAAGCCGCCGGAACCGATCGAGTTGCACCTTGATGTCTTCGACAAATCCCCAGATTCCGGGATAACCTGCCGCTGCCATGATAGCGTGGTGCAGAGCCTCGTCTTCCTGGTGAAAACCGTTGGCGTCTTCCGATATCAGAGCTTCGGTTTGACGCTCTACAATGGCATGCATCGTCAGGATGTCGCTTTTGACGGCAAATTCAGCCGCCATGCGCACTGTCATCTGCTCTATGGCTTTTCGCGTCAGGATCGCTTCGGGAAGCTCATTGACCGGGATCCGCGAAACGGTCGTCCCGGACTTGGCAATGATATCGACCAGCCCCTCTTCCGACAGGCGCAACAGCGCCTCTCGGACCGGTGTGCGGCTGACGCCAAACTCCTGGGCGATGTCCTTTTCATGGACTGTCTCACCCGGTAGTCGGCTCATTGAAATGATTTCGTTGCGAAGACGGAGGTGGATGAGCTGCGAGGCGTTCATCGCTTGGCCTGCTCTCCATGATTTCGCAAATGATCCCCCCGGCATTCCAATTCGCCCCCACGAATTCAAGCACGCTTCGACATGCCCGATACAGTAAATTCCTCACCCTTGTATATCTTGCATATCAGACATGATTTCATTGCGGTAGATCAAGTTGACGGCGAGCAGCACGCAGCGAGCCATCACTTAGTGGTGAACGGAGCGTGATAATTATCGGTTTTTCAAAGGCTGGTATTATGCTGTCGCCATTGCAGCCAATTCGATTGGCGACATGCCCCGGACCTGTTGTCCATGAGCCTTTCCGTCGCAGGCAAAGGAGCATGCTCTTGTGGCGGTGCGGCCGAACTGACCTCAGGCGAGGATTGACGGCATCTCGTCGGCGAGTGCGTGGATCGTCTGCAGGACTTCCTTGAGATGGTGACGCATGGCCGCTTCGGCGCGGTCCGGATCCCCAGCTTCGACGGCGTGGAAGATTTCGGCATGCTGTTCGGTCAACAGGAGCAGATGTGATTTATTCGGCAGGCTGAGGAAGCGCACACGATCCATCTGTCCCTTGACGCTCTGGATGATCCGCCAGGCACGCGGCATGGCCACGCCTTCGCTGATTGCAGAGTGGAACATTTCATCGAGACGCATGAATTCTTCGGGATCCGCGCCCTTGGCTGCCCTCTGCTGCCGTGTCAGGAGCGTTGCCATTTCATCCACGAGCCTGGGCGATGGCTCTTCAGCTGCTTTGCGGACAACGGCTGCTTCCAGTGCTTCACGCAGGAACTGCGCTTCGAGCACCTCGGCGATCCTTATCGGTGACACGAGGGTACCACGTTGGGGAAAAATATCGACCAGTGCTTCATCGGCAAGGCGTATCAGGGCTTCACGGACCGGTGTGCGGCTGACACCGAGCCTTGTTGCCAGTTCCTTTTCGCTCAGCGCCTCGTTCGGCTTTAATGCCAGGCTAAGGATTTTCCGCTTGAGGAGAGCATAGACTTGCGGACCGATCGGTTGTTTGGGGTCGATTTCCGAAGGGGCAATGGTTGCGTTTGCAGGCGACAAGTCGAATTCTCCAAATGAATGCTACCATGTCACAGTTCGATCAACACTGTCCAGAGTGCCGGCCGGTAACGGCCGGGCACTCCGTTGGTCGTAGTGTGAGGGCAGTCGCTGTCAGACGGTCAGGTTAACTTTCCGCTGCGGAAAGCCTCAATCGTCTGCATGGCTCCGCGAAGCTCTGCCAGTCCTTTCAGACGGCCGACAAATGAGTATCCCGGGTTCATCGTCTTGCCGATGTCGTCGCCCATCAGATGGCCGTGGTCGGGCCTGAACGGGATTTCAGTATCGCTGCGGCCGACCGAACGGCGCCGGTCCTCTTCGGCCATCATGACCGCTGCCACGCCGATGAGGTCTGTGTCGCCATCAAGATGATCGGCTTCATAAAAGGAACCATCCGGTTCGTGTCTGGTATTTCTCAGATGCACGAAATGGATGCGCGGCGCAAACTCCCTGGCCATGGCGACCAGATCATTGTTCAGGTTGGAGCCGAAGGAGCCGGTGCAGATTGTGAGACCGCAGGCCTCCTGCGGTACGCCCTTGAACAACGCACGGACATCGTCGGCCGTCGACATGACGCGTGGCAGGCCGAAAATGGGGAAGGACGGGTCGTCGGGATGGATGCACAGCCGCGCGCCTTCCTCTTCGGCGACCGGTGTGATCTCCTGCAGGAAGGCGATGAGATTGGCGCGAAGATCCTCGACGCTGATCTTTGAATAAAGCTCGAGCATGTCGCGGAAGGTTTCGCGCGTATAGGCAAAGTCGCGTGCCGGCAGCCAATCGATCAGCACACGTTCAAGCTCGGCAATTTCCGCATCGCTCTTGGATGCGAAGCGTGCGGAGGCAGCCTCTCGCTGTTCCGGCGTATAGCTCGCCTCTGCTCCCTTGCGCCTCAATACGAAGATGTCATAGGCGGCAAAATCGACGCTGTCGAAACGGAGCGCATAGGCGCCATTCGGCAACTCGTACATCAGGTTGGTGCGGCTCCAGTCGGTGATGACCATGAAGTTGTAGCAGATGGTTTTCACGCCGGCGCGGGCGACATTGCGGATCGACTGCTTGTAGTTCTCGATCTTCTCGCGGTAATTGCCGGTGCGGGTCTTGATCTCCTCACCGACGCCGATGCTTTCCACCACCGACCAGGTTAGGCCGGCCGCTTCGACTTCGGCCTTGCGCTTGAGGATCTCTTCGGAGGTCCACACCTGCCCCTGGTTCATGTGGTGAAGTGCAGTGACAATGCCGGTGGCTCCGGCCTGTCTGGCTTGTGTCAGGGTTACGGGATCATCAGGGCCGAACCAGCGCCAAGTTTGTTCCATCGTTTTGTCCTTTCGGTTGCGGGAGTGTCGGCGATCAGTCGGCGACGAAGGATGCGAGGGTGGCGCGGACGCCGTGGGTGAGCAGGCCGTTCAGATATTCGACGACGGCAGTCCGGAACGCTGGATTCTCGGCGACTTCCGTCGGGAAGATTTCGCTTATGGCAAGGAGTGCGCCGGCAAGCTTTTCGGCGCTATTCGCATTTTCGCGGGCGAGTGTTGTGAGGCGATCGGCCATGGGATCGGCCACTTTCCAGGTCCGGCCCTTGCCATCACTTTCGAGGAGAAAGGCCATCCATGCGGCGACGGTAAGAGGTACGACTTTGACCTCATGGCCGTCGGCGATACGCTCGGCAGCCGGCTCCAGAAGTCGCGGACCGAGCTTTTGTGAACCGTCCGAGGAGATCTGGATCGTCAGGTGACGGATTTCAGGGTTGCGATAACGCGCCTCCAGGGCGTGAGTGTAGGCAAGAATATCGGTGTCCGGAACAGGTGGCACGGTCACGATGAGATCGTCGTCCCAGAGCCGGCGAATTACCTTGGGCAGGTCAGGATCAGCCATGGCATCCGCGACTGTCTCGATGCCGGCAAGCACTGAAAGATAGGCCAGTGTCGAATGCGTACCGTTGAGGCAACGCAATTTCATGGTTTCAAATGGGGCGACGTCCTCGACGAGAATGGCACCGACCGTTTCCCAGGCGGGGCGGCCATTCGGGAAATTGTCTTCGATCGCCCATTGGCGGAAGGGTTCGGAAACGACCGGCCAAGCGTCATCAATGCCGAGCCCGTCGAGCACAGCCGTCCGCTCAGTATCCTTTGTGGCTGGAGTGATACGATCGACCATCGAGCACGGGAAAGCGATATTGGCGGCAATCCATGTGCCGAGTTCCGGGTCACGGAGTTCGGCGAAACGGGTGACGACCCGGCTGGTTACGATACCGTTCTGGGCAAGATTGTCGCAGGACAGAACCGTGAAAGGCTTGATACCGGCTGCGCGGCGTCGACGGATCGCCTCCACGACAAGGCCAGGCAATGTCTTTGGTGATTGCGGCGATGCCAGATCGGCGATGATCGCCGGATGGGCTTCATTCAGGCGGCCGGTTGCCGGGTCGTGGCAATAGCCTTTCTCGGTGACGGTGATGGTGACGACTCGGATCTCCGGCCGACACATGACCGACAACACGTCTTCAAGCTGGTCGGATGTTGCCATGATGTCGAGGAAGGAACCCACCACCCGGAACTGATCGACCCCGTCTACACGGTTGATGAGCGTGTAGAGGCCGTCCTGTGGTTTCAGTGCCTCGCGGATGGCGGGCGACATCAGGTCGACGCCGATGATGCCCCAGTCCGTTGCGCCGGCTGCGAGGACATCATCGGTATAGACGCCGAGATGGCCGCGGCAGAAAGCTCCAAGGCCCAGATGAACGATACCGGCGGTAACCGCGTGGCGATTGTAAGCCGGTCGAGTGGTGGCGGGAAGGCCGTCGAGCGCGCGCTCGGTGAGACGGGGCATTTCGCTGCCGGAGACCGAAGTATCTGAAATGTCTAACATGATCAGCTCGTTGTTTCTTTGCGTTGCTGCACTATTCGGCGCGACCCACCGGCCTTCCGACGACACCTGCGGCCTTCACTTTTTTCCTCGTCCTGAACGCCGATCCAATTCGGACAAGCATTCAATACGCGGAATAGGTGTGACATTTGCACCGCTGCATCCTGATAGACAATGCCATTCTAAGGCTCTACCATACTACTCGTCAAAACGTCGCGCCGCGGTGGCGTGGCGAGTCATTCTTGGGAGGGGGATCTATGGGATTCTTGACTCGAGCCGTCAGGGCGACGGTGTTTAGCGTATCTTTTACTGCTCTCATGGCCGGCGGTGCCTTGGCCGCTGACTACACACTCAATGTCAATACTGCTCTCACGTCTACCGATCCGCTCTATAAGGGGCTTGAGGATCTGCAGAAGAATGTTGCCGAACGTTCGGGCGGCAAGCTTGCTATCCGTCTCTTCCCCGGTTCGCAGCTCGGCAAGGATGAGGACGTTCTCGAGCAGGCGCGTGCCGGTGCGGCCAATGCCGTCGTTGTCGATGGCGGCCGTCTTGCCGTTTTCGTGAAGGAATTCGGCGTTCTTTCCGGTCCCTATCTTGCCTCCGGGTATGACGGTATCCGCAAGGTCGTCACATCGCCGCTGATGGACAAATGGTCCGTCGACCTTCGCAAGAAGGCGCAGCTGCAGGTATTGTCCTTCAACTGGTGGCAGGGCGAACGCCATCTGTTCACCAACAAGCCGATCAAGACGCCAGCAGATCTCAGTGGTATCCGTATGCGCACACCGGGTGCCGCCGTCTGGACAGAGACGGTGCGCGCGATGGGAGCGACACCCGCACCGATGGCCTGGGCCGACGTATACTCGGCGCTGCAAACACAGGTCATCGACGCCGTTGAGGCGCAAGATCCCGCCGGCTATGGCTCACGCCTCTACGAAGTGACCAACCAGCTCACCAAGACCGGCCACTTCAACCTGATTACCGGCCTAATCACCTCAGCTGCCTGGTTCGATTCCTTGCCGCAGGACATGCAGACGATCCTCAAGGAAGAAGCATTGAAAGCCGGCGATATCGCATCTCACGGCACGGAAGCATCTCTTGCTGACCTCGAGAAGAAGATGGCCGAGGCCGGAATGACTGTCAGTGAGATTGACGTCACGCCCTTCAAGGAAGCAACCGCCGGCGTTTATGAAAAGCTCGGCTACGCCGATCTGAAGAAGGAAGTCGACGCGATTCTCGCCCAGTGATTTGTCCCGGTTACCCCGACCGCCGACGTGCTGGCTCTTGGGACTTCACGCGGTGGCCATTGAGGGCAGAAATACGCTGCCCTCAATGGAACTGACCTCGGCATCTAACTGAAACATCAAAAACTCAAATGGAGTCTGCGCTATGTCCACAGTGATCGTGCGCGTGGAGTCCGTCATTGCTCGAGTTCTGCTCGCGGCGATGGTCGGTCTTGTCTTTATTGCCGGCGTGATGCGCTGGTTCGGTTATCCGCTTGTTTGGTCCATGGATGTAGCGCAGCTATTTTTTGTCTGGGCGGCGTTCATCGGCGCTGACATGGCCATGCGCAAGCGTGGTCTTATTGCAGTTGATTTGTTTGTCCGGTGGATCCCGGCCCGCAACCGGGCCATCATCGATATCCTTACCAGTCTCGTCATCCTTGCCTTCCTTCTATCGCTGTCCTGGCTCGGCTATAAGCTGGTGATGCTCAATCTCGAGCGCGAGTTTGGCGATAGCGGTATCAGCTACGGCTATGTTACCGCTGCTGTTCCGATCGGCTGCCTGCTTCTGGCGATCACTCTTGCCGGTCAGATCATCGAAGCCGTTCGTTCACTGCGCGGCAGACCCATTCTCATCTTTACCCCCACACGTACCAAGGAAGAGGCCCTCGCCGCCGCCGGGGAGAGTGAACTATGACCGGTGAAATGCTTATCCTCATCAGCCTGTTTTTCGGGCTTCTGATTCTCGGAGCGCCGGTTGCTTTTGCCATCGGCATCTCCGGCTTCTCTTTCTTCGCCATCAATGCGGTCATGCCGGCTTCCATCGGCGTGCAGCAGGTGGCATCAGCCTCGCAGAGTTTTCCGCTTCTGGCCGTGCCATTCTTCGTGCTGGCCGGCCACATGATGAACAAGACCGGCATTACCAGTCGGCTGATCCGTTGCTCGGAAGTCCTGGTCTCCTGGATGTCGGGCGGCATGGCGCAGGTCTGCATTGTCTTGTCGACGCTCATGGGCGGCGTTTCGGGCTCGGCAGTTGCCGATGCCGCCATGGAAGCGCGCATCCTTGGCCCTGACCTGATCCGCAACGGTTACTCCAGGGGCTTTACCTGCGCCACCATCGCCGTTGGATCGCTTATCACCGCGACCATACCACCGAGCCTTGGCCTTATTCTTTATGGCTTTGTCGGGAATGTTTCCATCGGGCGCCTCTTCCTTGCAGGCGTGATACCCGGTCTGATGATGATGGCCGGTTTGATGCTGACGGTATGGCTCGTTTCCCGTAAACGCGGCTATCGTTCGGCAAGCGCCCAGCGGCCAACCTGGTCGGCCATCGGGAGCGCAGTCTGGGATGCCAAGTGGGCCTTGTTTTTCCCTGTCGCTCTTCTCATTTCCATCCGTAGCGGCTTCTTTACTCCGTCCGAGGTTGGTGCCTTCGCCGTCGTTTACGCCGTGTTCGTCGGCGTCGTTTTTCATCGTGAACTGACTTGGTCGGACGCCATGGAAGCGCTGCTGCACGGCGTCATCGACAACGGCCTTATCGTTCTCATCATCATGTTCTCGGGCATGGTGGGCTATGCGATCATCTTCGATCAGGCGCCGCAGGCGATCGCCAATGGCATGCTGGGGCTCAGCCACAATCCGATTGTGATCCTGTTCCTTATCGTTCTCTTCCTGCTGATCGCCGGTTGCTTCATTGAATCGACCGTGCTGGTGTTGCTGCTGACGCCGATCTTCCTGCCTATCATCAGCCAGCTCGGCATTGATCCGGTCCATTTCGGTATCGTCATGATGACGATGGTTACCTTCGGCGGCATGACGCCACCGGTGGGTGTCGCCATGTTCACCGTCTGCGGTCTGCTTGATTGCCCGATCGAAGAATATCTGGTGGAGGCGTTGCCGCATATTGCAACCATTCTTATCCTGGTTGCGATCCTGATCTTCTTCCCGCAGATTTCGTTGTTCCTGCCCAATCTGCTGATGTGAGCAGAGGGATGACCGCTTGATCGGGTTAAAACGTCGGCCCAAATGCCATGCAGTGGACTTACTCATTGACTGTCCACTGTATGGCAACTCCCGAGCGGTCATCTCTACATCGAAAGCTCTTCCGTCGCGACTGACGGGCAAAGGGGTGTTGCCGCAGGCCATGCGGCAACACCCTAAACCAGTTCCAGAGAAGCGGGATTGGTTTAGGGTTTAAAGGACAAGCGGAAATGGCTTAGCCAAAGACTTCCTGGAGTTGGTCCGTTTTTTCGCCGGCTATCATCGTCGCGAGCAGGATACGGGCCTGGCCAGGCCGCAGATTGGCCGAATGTATGGCACCTGCCTGATCCAGATCATGGCCACCACCGCCGCCGCCATAACTTGCCGTCAATGTGCCTTCGGGGACGCGGCTTGAGATGACGACAGGGATCCGTCTCTCGGTACAGCGGCGTACGGCGTCCACGATTGCAGGAGTTGCGTTGCCGGAGCCTAACGCCGCGAGAACGATGCCGTTTGCGCCGGCGGCAAGGCTGGCATCGACGAACACGCTGTCGCAGCCGGGATAGATCGCCAGGATATCGACACGCAGATGATCGACATTTTCGGGAAAATGAAACTGCGGGTTTTCTTCTGTCCGTGATTGCCGAAAGGCATCGGTATCGGTCGCGGAATATTTGTAGAGGCCCCAGGCGGGATAGGTTCTGCTGCCGAAACAGACGAGGACACCGCGCTCGGCATTGCTGCGTTCGGTTGCAGCCGAGATGGCGGCTGCCAGATTGGCAGGGCCATCGGCCTGCGGGTGGTCGGCGGTGAACTGAGCACCGGTGAATATGACCGGTTTGGTGAGGACGTTCTGCAACTGCACGAGGAGCGATGTCTCTTCCATCGCATCCGTGCCGTGGACGACGACAATACCATCGACGGAAGCATCAGCGAGGAGTTCCTTGACCATCGTGCTGATGGTCTGCATGTCGGCGAGCGTCAGGCTGGCGGAATCCTTCGCCATCAGGTCGATTGCCTTCAGATCGACGCCGATGTCGGGAAGATTGCCCAGGAGGCTGTCACCTCCGAGGCTCGGAAGGCTGGCGCCATTGGCGCCACGCTCGCTTGCAATGGTGCCACCGGTGGCGATGATCGCCACCAGAGGCTTTTTCGATACGGCGATCACGATGCGGTCCGATCCGTTGTTGCGGATTGCCTTGCTGCATTTTCCGCAGCAATGGCCGCGATGCGGTCCCGGGCCAGATACCAGCCGATCACGAGTGCCGGAATGATGATGATCAGTGATCCGATCGTCCAGCTGCCAACCGGGTAATCCAGTGCCATCAGAACCAGAACGCTGAACAGGAAGACGAGCGTGAGGATGCCGGTATAGGGGGCGCCGAGCATCGGGAAATCTGGACGGGTCATCTTGCCCTGACGCGCGAGGCTCCAGAGTTTCAGCTGGCACAGCACGATAACTGCCCAGGCGCTGATGATGCCGAGTGCTGCGAGGTTAAGCGCGATCTCGAAGGCCATGGCAGGAACGATGGCATTGAGGACGATGCCGATCGCCGTGACGGCGGCCGTCACGGCAATGCCGCCATAGGGAACACCCGCCTTGTTCATCCTGGCAAGGACGGCCGGTGCAGAACCAGAGACGGCCATCGAATGCAGAATACGCCCGGTGGAATAGAGACCGGCATTCAGCGAGGAGAGGACTGCGGTCAGGACCACGAGGTTCATGATGATATCGGCACCTTCGATGCCGATCGCGCCGAAGAAGGTGACGAACGGGCTCTCGCCTGCCTTGTAGGCGCTGTAGGGCAGAAGCAGCGACAAGAGCACGACAGAGCCGACATAGAATACCAGAAGGCGAACAACGACGGTGCGGATGGCGCGCGGCATGATCTTGCGCGGATCTTCGGTCTCGCCGGCCGTGGTGCCGATCAGCTCGATGGAGGCATAGGCGAATATCACGCCCTGAATGATGACGAAGGCAGGCAATATGCCATTCGGCAGGAAGCCGCCATTATCGGTGATGACGCTAAACCCGGTGACATGGCCTTCGATCGGCGTCCCGAAGATGACGAAATAGATACCGACAATCAGGAAGGTGACCAGCGCCAGAACCTTGATGAGGCTGAACCAGAATTCCAGCTCGCCAAACACCTTCACCGACAGCATGTTCATGGCAAGCACGACCAGAAGTGCAACGGCCGCAAACACCCATTGGTCTATGCCTGCAAGGAAGGGCACATACTGCTTGAAGAAGTTCATGTAGAGTGCGACTGCCGTCACGTCGGCGACAGCGGTCATGGCCCAGTTCAGCCAGTACATCCAGCCGACCGCGAAGGCCATTTTCTCGCCGTAGAATTCGCGGGCGTAGGAAACGAACGAGCCCGAAGTCGGGCGGTGCATGATCAGTTCGCCGAGTGCGCGCAGCACCAAAAAGGCAAAGAAGCCACAGATCGCGTAAACGAAGATGAGGGCGGGGCCGGCAGTTGCCAATCTTCCGCCCGCGCCCAGAAAGAGGCCGGTTCCGATGGCGCCGCCAATGGCGATCATCTGGATTTGACGGGGTTTGAGGGCCTTCTTGTAGCCGAGATCCTCGGCGAACTCGATGCCCTTTTCAGCTTTGGCCTGTATCGATGTATCCACTGAAACGCTCCTCCCTAGAGCTTTCACATCCTTCGCCGATCGGGCCGGATGTTCTTCGATCATACGTCTATTTCGTCGTTGAGCCTGTAATGCTGTAATACAGATTTTGCTTTCATAGAGCTGCAATCGTGGTTTCGTCAAGATTGACGAAAATCATTTGACGGTTTCGGGCGGAGAGGATTATCTGACTAAATCTGTCATACAGCATGACAGATTTAACTTTGGTGGAGGATGCCAGAGATGGCAATGCGCATTGAAAAAGACCTGCTCGGTCCAAAGGAAATTCCAGCCGATGCCTATTGGGGCGTCCATACGGCAAGGGCGGTCGACAATTTTCCGGTGACCGGCATTACCGTCAGCCGTTACCCGCACGTCATTCGCGGACTTGCCTATGTCAAGGAAGCGGCAGCCGAGGCCAATCATGAACTCGGCTTTCTGGATAAGGATCGACTCGACGCAATCGTTGCCGCCTGCCGGGAGATCCGGGCGGGAGCCTTGCACGACCAGTTTGTCGTCGATGTGATCCAGGGCGGCGCCGGGACATCCACCAACATGAATGCCAATGAAGTGATCGCCAACCGCGCGCTTGAACTGCTCGGTCACGCCAAGGGTGACTATGGCCAGCTGCACCCGAATGACCATGTCAATCTCAGCCAGTCCACCAACGATGCCTATCCGACCGCGATCAATGTCGGCACGATCGAGGCCATCGACGGGCTGGCGGCATCGATGGAATTCCTGCAGGCCGCATTCGAGCGCAAGGCCAAGGAATTCGATGCAATCCTCAAGGTGGGGCGTACCCAGTTGCAGGATGCCGTGCCGATGACGCTCGGTCAGGAGTTCCGCGTTTTCGCCGTCATGCTGGGTGAGGACCGCGCGCGTCTTCTGGAATCGGCGAACCTGCTGCATGAAATCAATCTCGGTGCGACCGCGATCGGCACCGGGCTCAATGCACCGCCCGGTTATGCCGCACTGGCCTGCTCGCATCTTGCCCGCCTCACCGGTCGTCCCCTGACGACGGCGGCGGACCTGATCGAGGCAACGCAGGATCCGGGCGCCTTCGTGCATCTCTCCGGTGTGTTGAAACGCGTTGCAGTGAAATTGTCCAAGACCTGCAACGATCTGCGGTTGCTCTCGTCCGGACCGCGCGCCGGTATCGGCGAGATCAATCTGCCGGCCATGCAGGCGGGATCGAGCATCATGCCGGGCAAGGTCAATCCCGTCATTCCGGAAGTGGTCAATCAGGTGGCATTTTCGGTGATCGGTAATGACATCACCATCACCATGGCGGCTGAGGCCGGCCAGTTGCAGCTCAACGCCTTCGAACCGGTGATCGTCCGCTCACTCAGCGACAGTATTGCGCATCTGGACGCGGCGTGCCGCATCCTGGCGGAACGTTGCGTCGATGGTATTACCGCCAATCCCGGCATCATGGCACTGCGGCTGGAACAATCGCTGGGTCTTGCGACCGCGCTTAATCCGCTGATCGGTTATTACGCCGCCACACAGGTTGCGCGGGAAGCTCTGGAAACCGGCCGAACCATCGTCGAGGTCGTGCTCGAGCGCGGTCACCTGACTGCCGAACAGCTGGAAAAGGCACTGCGGCCGGAAATTCTGGCCAATGTCCAGCCACCCAGTGTCGAACCCTGGGTCGAGCCCGTCAGCGAGCCGACTGAGCTTCTCCGATAATCTCGGTGACGGCGAGCTTCACCTGACCGAGATGAAGCTCCATGGCTCGCGAGGCATCTTCTTGCGAGCCGGCATGCACCGCCATCGCAATCTGACGGTGTTCGCCATTGGAGGCCAAGCGCCGGCTGGCCATCAGGTTGACCAGTTCGGATTGCTGCATCAGCGCATCGCGGGCATCCATCACGATCTTTTCGAACAATGTGTTGCCGGAGGATTTTGCCAGCAGCATGTGGAATTCCGAATCGAGTGTGACCCAGCGATGCGGGTCTTCCTCATGATCCATGGCGTCACATAGGTTCAGAAGATCCCGAGCCTGACTATCACTGCGCCGAACCGCTGCCCAGCCGGCAGCGGGAACCTCGATAAAGGGTCTGGCCTCGATAAGATCACGGGCGGAATAGCCGCTGTAGCGCAGATCGCTGGAAGGGGCCGCTGTCGTGACGAATGTTCCGCTGCCGGTGCGGGTCTGCGTCATGCCAAGCGTCTGCAGCGACCGGAGGGCTTCGCGAATGACCGGACGGCTGACACCGAATTTTCTGGCAAGATCAGTTTCGGACGGCAGCCGTGTGCCAACTTCGATACGGCCGGAAGATATGGCCGAGCGCAAATCCTCGAATACCGCTTCAGCCGCATTTACACGACTGATCGGGCTATTTTCTGACAACCAATCAGCCGATGCATTCATTATTTCAAACTGTCCGATGGCCCTCTGCTTGTCAATCGCCGGTTCCATGGAAGACTTCGTTACTGGCTTCACGATTGCGAGCGTCCGCAAGGGTGCCGTTTGAGGCACTCAAAAAGCAGGAATTAATTACGGCCCGGATATTGCCTTAATCATTTGCGATCAGGCACTTAAGTGCTGCCTTTTCCGGCAGGCCTTCTCCATGCAAACGCGTCCGGTGTGAAAGACATATGCCGTTTTATCTCGTTACCTATACCGGGCTTGTTGAGGCGGAGGATGAGGTCAGGGCGGCCGAAAAGGTCATGGAGAAGCTCCAGGTCGAACCGCGTTTGACCTTCGCGGTCAAACTGGATGAGAATTCCATCAAACATATCTCGGTCGATAGACGAGCCGAGGCGGTGCACGAGGTTGCATCTGCTCAGTCTTCCTTGGATGCCGGCGCTGGGATGCCTGCTTCACAAGCGATGCAGAGGGCTGAGGCCATGGGCGGGGACGCGGCCAAGCCTGCGACCTCAGTCGGGGTGATTGGTGCTGTATTTCTTGCCCTGTCTTTTGCCGCATGTGGTATTGCCGGGCTATTTCATTTAGGACCGTTCCGGTTGTTCTAATCGTCGATTCTGAGCCGCGACCAGATGTCGCTTGGCTGCCCATCCGATCATTGCGGCATGGGCCAAAGTAAGTCGCGTTTCTTCAGAACCGCGCGTTGCGCAGCCCCATCAGCTGGATGGGAGTGATACAGCCCTCCATGCAGATTATCGAATACGTCCTGAAAGTTGCGATTGGCACCGCGACACGTATCGAGATCAAAGACATTTTTGAAATCGTCATCTTCAAATCGCAGGTCACTCTTTCATCAATGCCTTTGCATCAAGGAAAAAACATACATGAAACGTCTCGATGAGAGCTTTCTGAAGGGCCGCGCCCGCCCGACGCCGCGTGTTCTGCAATGGGGAGAAGGCAATTTCCTGCGCTCCTTCGTCGACTGGAAGATCGACCTGCTAAATGAAAAAGCGGGTGCCGACTGGGGTGTCATCGTGCTTCGCCCGATCGCTGGCGGTCTGCCCTTCACGCTGAACGAGCAGGACGGCGTCTATACGGTGTTGTCGCGCGGCGTGAACGAGGCTGGTGAGAAGGTCTCCGAGCCGCGGCTGGTCGCCTGCGTGCGCCAGGAGATTCCCTCGCATGAAAGCTGGAAGGATGTTCTGGCTCTGGCGCATGATGCCAACATCACCGTCGTCGTCTCGAACACGACCGATGCCGGCATTGCCTATGTTCCGACCGTCAAGTTCGATGATGCGCCGCAGGTCTCTTTCCCGGGCAAGCTGACCCGCTTTCTTTTCGAACGCTGGACGGCGTTCGGCGGCAAGGCGGAAGCCGGGTTGCAGATGATCGCCTGCGAGTTGATCGACCATAATGGTGATGAATTGCGGCGTATCGTTCTTCAGCATGCGAACGAATGGAAGCTTGATCCCGCCTTCATCACCTGGCTGGAGGAGCACAATGCCTTCTATAACACGCTGGTCGACCGCATCGTGCCCGGTTATCCGCGCGCCGAGGCGGAAGCGCTGATGCAGGAACTCGGATATGAAGACAAGTTCATGTCGGCGGCTGAACTCTTCCATTTCTTCGTCATCGAGAAGAAGCCGGGGATGCCGGATCTGAGGATTCCGCTTGCCGACTACGATGAGGGAACGCTGGTTGTCGAGGATGCAACACCCTACAAGGCGCGCAAGGTGGCGATTCTTAACGGTGCGCATACGGGTCTCTGCGCGCTCTCGCTTCTGGCCGGTGTCGAATCCGTCGGTGAGGCCGTGACGCAGCCGGCAGGCGCAAAATTTCTCGACCGGCTTCTGAACGAAGAGGTCATTCCGTTCCTGACGCTGCCCAAGGCGGAACTGGAGGAGTTTGCCGCAGCCGTGCTGCGCCGGTTCCAGAACCCCTATATCCGGCACCTCTGGTATGACATCAGCCTCAACGGCATCGTCAAATACCAGACGCGCAATCTGGAACGGCTCATCGCCTATCAAGAAAAGTTCGGTAAGCCGGCACCGCTGATGACGCTGTCACTTGCCTCATGGCTGGCTTTCTATCTGGGTCGGTTCAATGGTGCGGATGCCCTGCCGCCGCGCGATGCAGTTGAAGTGGTCGAGAAGATCAAGGCGATCGGTGCGCTTGGTGATGTCGAGGCGATGGTTGCCGCCTATCTGCAGGAAACCTCCTTCTGGGGGCGTTCGATCGATACGCCGCAGCTGCGGGCCAAGGTCGTCGAGGATTTCCGCTACCTCACCGAAGAAGCCTTCTCCTTCGACCGCCTGCAGGCTTTCCTCGACAAGGCCTGAAATAGAATCAGAACGTGCCCCGACTTATTTCGGGGCACGTTCTTCTCGACTGGCAATAAATTGGCGGCGGCGCGATCGGGAGGGATTATCGCACCGCCTCCGATCCGAAGGGGCTAATGGCCCGTTCAGACCGGGATCGGGACCAGCGCCCAGAAGCCGAGGAAGGTCAGTCCGTTGAAGACCAGCGTCATCAGCGCGATGGTGCAGGCCGGCGGATCGATATGCGTGTCGCCGTGGCAGAGAAACAGCCGGGCGAAAAACTCACCGACGAAGGCACAGACGAGACCAGCGATGCCTGCCCAGATGATGCTGCCCGAGGATGCACCGACGATGGCAGCCGGCAGCATGATATGGTGGGTGACCGGTGTCAGCACCCCGACAGTCAGGAACAGCAGGCTGGATGCGGCGATGCCGAAGGCTAAAAGCGCGCCCGGCGTACCATAGGTTAGCCCAAGCCATCCGCCGAGCAGGCCGCCGCCGATACCGATCATTACCAACTGGCCGACGCCGCTCTGGAAGACCAGCCACTTGGTGGCATCGGTCGGTTCGAAGAACTTGCGGCCGGGTTCAGCCTTGCCGCACAATCCGCAGGTGCCCCAGATGAAGCGGGCGATGAAGGCCGAGATGACGACGGTCATGCCGGGCAGGTCGGTCCAGGCAAGCGTGGGCGAAAAATTCGGCACCATGGTGAGCAGCCAGAAAATCACGTAACCGACGATGCCGAAAGCGCCGCCGACCAGCAGCACATCCGGGCTGTTCAGGCCCATGCCGGCGGTGACGATATTGCGGCCGGTATCAAGCTTGCCCTTTTTGGCGGCATAGGCTGCGGCGGCAACACCCGAGGCGAAGCCGCCGACATGGGGGCCGAACACGCCGAAGGGAATGCCGAAGAAATCCGTCGCCGCGGGGGCAACCGCAAGCTGGATGCCTACGCCGAGCATCGTCAGGATGCCGACGAAGGCGAAAGCAGGCAAGGCGCCGATCGCAGCGCCAAAAATCCCGCCGCCAAAAGCGACGAGCAGACCGAGCATTGTCATTCCATTTCCTCCTTGGGATGCCGGGTAGTCGACGCTTGCCGCTCCGGCCGTCACCTTTCCAAATTCTCTTGGACACCTCTCTCTTCGTGTCCCGACCGGACATCCCAGCCTCTCCGCGCGCATGTCCCCATCGGCTGCGCGCAAAGGCCCAGCCGCCGCAATCGCTGATGCGTCTTGCGAGCTCCATGTTTTAAGGAATGTCGATCAGCGCGAAGGTTATCGAGAGGCACGTGAAAGGGTCAACGCAACGGGTTTGGCCTTGACGGGTAGTTTCTTGACAGTGTCAGCCGCCATGTCGGAAATTCGGATAAAGTTTTACCAAAATCAGTGCTTTGCGCCTTTGGTCGCAGGCTTTTATGCGATGCGGGACAGCGTCGGAAGCCTCCTGCTTGTTTCGCGCGATGACAAGAAAACACCGCATGTGGTCATCCCTTGTCATGCGCTTTTCGCCGAATTGCACCGATGATGGCCCGAACCGCCTCATTTCTAAGGCATTTTCCTATTTTCCCTGTCAGGTCAATTATTTACCCGCGCTGGTCAAGGCGGTCTCGTTGACCCTCTGAGCTTGGCGGGCCTACCTTTTCGACAGGAGGTGCCGGACCGAACGAGCAGTGAACGACCCCGGCAGACAGTGAAATTCATGGCAAAGCCCAGCGACAACAAGATCCTGATGATCGTCGGTGACTACACCGAGGATTATGAAGCGATGGTGCCGTTCCAGGCCTTGCAGATGCTTGGCTTGCAGGTTGATGTCATCTGTCCCGGCAAGCGTCGGGGCGAGATGGTCAAGACCGCGATCCACGATTTCGAGGGTGACCAGACCTATTCGGAAAAGCCCGGGCACCTGTTCCGGATCAATGCCGATTTCGCGCTGGTGGAGCCGGAAAATTACGCCGGTCTTTATCTCGCCGGTGGCCGTGCCTGCGAATATCTGCGCCTCGACAGTCGGGTACTGAACATCATCAGGGCGTTCATGACCAGCAACCGGCCGGTGGCCGCGATCTGTCATGGCCCGCAGTTGCTGACTGCCGCCGATGTGGTGCGCGGGCGCAAGCTGACAGCCTATCCCGCCGTCGAACCGGAAGTCCGATCGAGCGGCGGTAACTTCGTTTCGGTGGCGGCCGATGATGCCGTGACCGATGGAAACCTCGTCACCGCGCCGGCCTGGCCGGCGCATCCGAAACTGATGCGCGGCTTCGTGCGTCTGGTTTCGCCCAACATCCTGAACTGCCCAACACCCTGAACTGCAAGACGCGCTCCCGTTCGGCAAGGCCGCGGGAACGACATTCACTCCTGGAGGACGTAATGATTGAGAAGGGCTTTTCCAAACCGACCGACCGCATATTGCGGTTGAAGAAACAGATCATCGACGCGCGGCCGCATGTCGAGTCCGAGCGTGCTGTGCTTGCGACCCAGGCCTATAAGGAAACGGAGGGCCTGCCGCCGATCCTTCGCCGCGCCAAGGTGGTCGAGAAAATCTTCAACGAGCTGCCGGTAACGATCCGTGACGACGAACTGGTCGTCGGCGCCATCACCAAGAACCCGCGCTCGACCGAAATCTGCCCGGAATTCTCGTTTGACTGGGTGGAGAAGGAATTCGAGACCATGGCAACGCGCATGGCCGATCCCTTCGAAATTCCGAAGCAGACGGCCGACGAGCTGCGTGAGGCCTTCAAATACTGGCCGGGCCGCACCACCAGCGATCTCGCCTCGTCCTACATGTCGCAGAAGGCCAAGGACTGCATCGCCAACGGTGTGTTCACGGTCGGCAACTATTTCTACGGCGGTGTCGGCCATGTCTGCGTCGACTATGGCAAGATCCTCAATATCGGCTTCAGCGGCGTGATTGCAGAAGCGGTCCGGCACCTTGAAGCGCTCGACCAGATGGATCCATCCTATATCAAGAAGCAGCAGTTCTATAACGCCGTCATCATCTCCTATAAGGCTGCCATCGACTTTGCGCATCGTTATGCCGCAAAGGCCCAGGAACTGGCCGGTCGCGAAAGCAACCCGACGCGCCGGGCCGAACTGGAGCAGATCGCCAAGAACTGCCGCCTGGTGCCTGAATATCCGGCTTCCAACTTCTGGGAAGCCTGCCAGACGATGTGGTTCATCCAGTGCATGCTGCAGATCGAATCCTCGGGCCACTCGATTTCGCCCGGCCGTTTCGACCAGTACATGTATCCCTTCCTCAAAGCCGATACGACGATCAGCCGTGAATTTGCCCAGGAACTGGTCGACTGCATCTGGATCAAGCTCAACGACGTCAACAAGACCCGTGACGAAGTTTCGGCCCAGGCCTTTGCCGGTTATGCCGTGTTCCAGAACCTCTGCGTCGGTGGCCAGACGCCGGAAGGCCGCGATGCGACCAACGACGTCTCCTACATGTGCATGGAAGCAACGGTTCATTGCCGCCTGCCGGCACCGTCCTTCTCCATCCGTGTCTGGCAGGGCACGCCGGATGAATTCCTCTATCGTGCTGCGGAAGTCATCCGTCTCGGTCTTGGCGTTCCGGCTGTCTATAACGACGAAGTCATCATTCCGGCGCTGCAGAACCGGGGTGTCTCGCTGGCCGACGCCCGCGATTACGGGATTGTCGGCTGCGTCGAACCGCAGGCAATCCACAAGACCGAAGGCTGGCACGATGCCGCCTTCTTCAATGTCGCCAAGGTTCTCGAAATCACGCTGAGCGACGGCAAGGTCGGTTCGACACAGCTCGGCCCGGTCACCGGCGATCCGAAACGCTGGACCTCGATTGAAGACTTCTATGATGCCTTCAACAAGCAGATGGCCTTCTTCGTCAAATATCTGGCGGAAGCCGACAACTGCGTCGATATCGCCCATGGCGAACGTGCACCGTTGCCGTTCCTGTCTCCGATGGTCGAAGACTGCATGGGACGGGGCAAGTCGCTGCAGGAAGGTGGTGCGCTCTACAACTTCACCGGTCCGCAGGCCTTTGGTGTCGCCGACACGGGTGACTCCGTCTACGCCATGAAGAAGTTCGTCTTCGACGAAAAGAAGATCTCCATGGCTGAACTGAAGGAAGCACTCGACGCCAATTTCGGGCTTGCCATCGGCCAGAAGGCCAATGCAGTCGGCGCCGGCGAACTGACGGAAGGGCAGATCTATGACGCCGTCCGCAAGGTGCTGTCGTCCAACAAGTCGATGGATGTGACGGCACTGAAGGAAGAAGTCTATCGCACGCTGTCGACCGACACGATCACGGCTCCGGCCGGCTCGTCGAAATATGAAGGCATCCGCCGTCTGCTCGACTCGGCCGAAAGTTTTGGCAACGACATCGACGACGTCGATCTGATCGCCCGCAAATGCGCCCAGATCTATTGCCTGGAAGTCGAAAAGTACAAGAACCCGCGCGGTGGCCAGTTCCAGGCCGGTATCTATCCGGTCTCGGCCAACGTGTTGTTCGGCAAGGATGTCGGTGCTCTGCCTGACGGCCGTCCGGCAAAGGCTCCGCTCGCAGACGGTGTCTCGCCCCGCCAGGGCAAGGACCATCTGGGACCGACGGCCGCGGCAAACTCGGTGGCCAAGCTCGACCACTTCATCGCCTCCAACGGCACGCTGTATAACCAGAAGTTCCTGCCCTCGGCTCTCGCCGGTGACAACGGGTTGCGCAACTTCGCCTCGCTGGTCCGCTCCTACTTCGACCAGAAGGGCATGCACGTACAGTTCAACGTCGTCGACCGCGATACGCTGATCGCAGCCCAGAAGGACCCGGAAGCCCACCGCGACCTCGTGGTTCGCGTGGCCGGTTACTCGGCCCAGTTCGTCGTGCTCGCCAAGGAAGTGCAGGACGACATCATCAGCCGCACGGAACAGCATTTCTAAGACGGCAATCCCGACCCTGCCTGAAATGGGGTCGGGATCAACAAACAGCCTGGGCGGGTCCCATCCCTGCCCGGGCAACACCAGGCCGAACGATACCTTCAATCCCGAACTGCAACAGGTGACATATGCCCTCCTACAAAAGCTTCTCCCCCCGGACCGAGATCGTGTTCGGCGAAGGGTTGCTTGATCGGCTGCATGCCTATCGCGGGCAGCGGGTCGGGATCGTCACCGATGCCTTCATGGCGAAGTCCGGTCCGCTCGACCGGGTGTTGCGCCATCTCGACGGCTGTGAGGTCAAGGTTTTCGACGAGGCCATTCCCGAGCCGCCGATCGCAACCGTGACCAAGGGGGCCGGTGTCTTTGCGGAATTCCGTCCGCAGGTGCTTCTGGCGCTCGGCGGCGGGTCGCCGATCGATGCGGCCAAGGCCATCCTGTCGGTGGTTCGTGCCACGGATACGGCGCAAAGAATTGAATTCGTCGCTATTCCGACGACCAGCGGCACGGGATCGGAAGTGACCTCGTTCGCGATCATCTCCGATCCGGCCAAGGGCAAGAAATTCCCGCTGATTGCAAAAGAGATGGTGCCGGATGTGGCGATCCTCGATCCCGAATTCGTCCGCACGGCACCGCCGAAAGTGACGGCGGATACAGGCATGGACGTCATCACCCACGCGCTCGAGGCCGTGGTTGCCAATGGCGCATCGCATTTTACCGATGCCTTTGCCGAAAAGTCGCTGGAACTCGCCTTCGCCAGCCTGCCGCGCGCCTATGACGACGGCAATGACATGGAGGCGCGTGATGCGATGCATCAGTCTTCCTGCCTTGCAGGCCTTGCCTTCAGCGAGGCGGGGCTCGGGGTGAACCACGGTCTTGCGCATGCGATCGGCGGGCGGATGCATCTCGTTCACGGGCGCATCAATGCAGTGCTTCTGCCGCATGTCATCGCCTGGAATGCGGGTCTTGAGGACGATGCGCCGGGCTGCCGCGAAACCGCCGGCCGCTATGCACGCATCGCTTCGCGCATAGGGCTCGACGTACCGAGCATGCGGGCCGGCGTCATTGCGCTGATCCGCGCCATCCAGGCGCTCAATCAAAGGTTCTCCATCCCGTCCACGCTTCGTGGCTTCGGCATGGATGCCGAGGAATATCGTCGGGCAATGCCCGATATGGCAGCGGCCGCCATGGCGGACGCCTGCACCGCAGGAAACCCACGCAGGCCCACGCTCGAGGAGCTTTTGATGCTTCTCGGCCGGGCCGGGGGCTAGGCCGGGAGGGAGGGGGCCGACACTTTAGTCCAACCCGCGAGAAACGGTCATCACATCAACGTCTGAACACCGAAACGCTAAGGAGTTAAGTCATGCAACAGGAAGCTCTCGGAATGGTCGAAACCAAAGGTCTGGTTGCTGCCATCGAAGCCGCCGATGCCATGGTCAAGTCGGCTAACGTCGCCATGGTCGGTTATGAAAAGATCGGTTCCGGCCTCGTCACGGTTATGGTCCGCGGCGATGTCGGCGCAGTCAAGGCCGCCACCGATGCCGGTGCCGTCGCCGCCGAAAAGGTCGGCACGGTCGTTTCCGTCCACGTGATCCCGCGCCCTCACATGGAGGTCGAGAAGATCCTGCCGGAAGGCAAGGTAGCCTGAACCCCTGAACACACAAAGGAGGATCGACAATGCAGGATGCTCTTGTCGAAAAACTCATGGACGAGGTTATCCGGAAGATGGGTGGGAGCGAAAGCTCCCCGGCCCCGGCCGCCTCTCCCGCTGAGAAGCCGGCTGCCCGCACCACGGCGCCGAAGGCCTGTAATCTCACCGAATTCGTCGGCACGGCAATCGGGCATACGGTCGGTCTGGTGATTGCAAATGTAGACCCGCTCTTGCACGAGCAGATGAAGATCGACAAGAAATACCGGTCGATCGGCATCGTTGGCGCACGTACCGGTGCCGGTCCGCATATCTTTGCAGCCGACGAAGCAGTGAAAGCCACAAACAGTGAAGTGCTGCTCATCGAACTGCCGCGCGACACGGAAGGCGGCGGCGGCCACGGCAGCTTGATCATCTTCGGCGCAGAGGACGTTTCCGACGCCCGCCGTGCCGTCGAAGTGACGCTGGAGGAACTGGATCGCACATTCGGCGATGTCTACGGCACGCCGGCAGGGCATCTGGAATTCCAGTACACTGCCCGCGCCAGCCACGCGCTTGCCAAGGCTTTCGGCGCTCCGCTTGGCCAGGCATTCGGCATCACGGTCGGTACGCCCGCCGCGATCGGTGTTCTGATGGCGGATACCGCAGCCAAGTCGGCAACCGTCGTTCCGGTCGGTTATGCCTCGCCGGGCAATGGCGGCACGAGCTACTCGAACGAAGTCATCTTCATGTTCAGTGGTGATTCCGGTGCCGTGCGTCAGGCAATTCGTGCCGCACGCGATGTCGGCAAGCAGGTGCTCGGCACGCTCGATCCTGCTCCGGTGGTCTCCTCGACCAAGCCGTATATCTGACCCTGAAAGGAGACTGTCATGTTGCAGGATAGCCTTGGATTGATCGAGACCATCGGATTGACGGCTGCAGTGGCTGCCGCCGATGCGGCGGTGAAATCCGCCAATGTCACGCTGGTGGGCTACGAGCTTGCCAATGGCGACGGCATGACAGTCGTCAAGGTTCGGGGGGATGTCGGGGCCGTCAAGGCTGCGGTTTCCGCAGCCGCCGCCGAAGCCGCACGTGTGGGGACGGTTGTCTCCACCAGCGTGATTGCCCGCCCCGCAAACGGACTGGGCAAGATCGTGGAAAGCGGGGCAACTGTCGGCCTGGAACCACTTGCTGCAGCAGTTGCTGCGGCGAAGGTTCCGACGGAAGTCTCCCCGGAGGTTTCACTGGCCGTTGAGACTGATGTTGCTACCGACCCGTCACCTGAGCCTGAAACTCCGGTGACGGAAGCTGCCGAAGCCCCGGTAGAGGAAGCCGCATCGGTGGAGCCGGAAGTGCCGGCAGTTGCCGAGGCTTCCGTGGAGCCTGAGATCGAGGTGGCGGCCGAGCCGGCACCTCAGGCTGCAAGTCATGCGCAATCCCGCGCCGACCGTCGCCATCGCCGGCGGTAGTCAGCGCCAGACAGACGAGAATTTCGGGTGACAGCGAGCACCGGCGGCAAAACCGCCGGGTGGATTGTTGCGCCCATGACAGGCCCGGTCGTCATGTCGGGTCAAGACGTACAGGACACCATAATGCAAATCGACAGACCTACGATCGACCGCGTGATTGCCGAGCTTCTGGCGCAGAGCCTCACCGCCTCGGAAGAGCAGGCGAAACCTTTTGCAAAAGGCGATGAGGGTCGCGATCCGTGGCTCGTGCCGATCGGCGTGTCGAACCGCCACATCCATCTTTCGCGGCCGGACATGGACGCGCTTTTCGGCCCCGGTTCGGAACTGACCCGGATGAAGGCGATGAAGCAGCCCGGCCAGTATGCGGCGGAAGAAACCGTGACGATCCGCGGCCCCAAGGGGCAGATCGGCAAGGTGCGGGTGCTCGGGCCGCTGCGCAAGGAAACGCAGATCGAGGTTTCGGTCGCCGACGGGTTCACGCTCGGTATCAAGCCGCCGCTGCGCATGTCGGGAAAACTGGAACAGTCGCCGGGCATAGAGGTGATCGGCCCCTATGGGACGATCAAGAAGGAGAGCGGCGTGATCGTGGCGCTCCGCCATATCCACATGCTGCCGGCAGAGGCCGCAAAGCTCGGCCTGAAGAACGGTGAAGAGGTTGATGTCGAGGTTGGCGGCGTGCGCGGCGGCATCATGCACAATGTCACGATCCGCGCTGCCGAAGCCTCATTCATGGAAATGCATATCGATGTCGAGGAGGCCAATGCATTCGGCCTGAAGAACGACGCGATGGTGCGGATCCGCAAGGTCTGATCGGAGAGAAGTCATGTCGAGTGTCGACAGCAAACTCAGAGCTTTCGGGGAACTGGTCCGGCAGGGCACGATCGTGCCGCAGCCGGAATGGGCGCCCGGTCGGCTGAAGGTTGGCGTCGATCTCGGCACGGCCAATCTGGTGCTTTCGGTGGTCGATGCGGATAACAATCCTGTGGCCGGTACGTCCTGGCGCTCGACCGTCGTGCGTGACGGCATCGTCGTCGATTATATCGGCGCGGTTCACGCTGTCCGCCGAATGAAGGAAGAGCTTGAGGAGCGGCTCGGTCAGCCGCTCTCGCGCGCCGCAACCGCCATCCCGCCGGGCGTCCACCCATCCAATGCGAAGGCGATCGGCCATGTGGTCGAATCGGCCGATTTCGAGTTGGCGGAAATCGTTGATGAACCGACCGCTGCGGCGCGCCTGCTTGGCGTCGAGAATGGTGCCGTGGTCGATGTCGGCGGCGGCACGACGGGGATTTCCGTTCTCAAGGACGGTGAGGTGGTTGCCACTTTCGACGAGCCGACCGGTGGCACGCATATGACGCTGGTTCTGGCCGGCGCGAGAAAGATTTCCTTCGAGGATGCGGAGGCTGAAAAGCTCAATCATGCGCTGGAGCGGGATGTGTTTTCGATCATCCGGCCGGTGGCCGACAAGATGGGGCGCATCGTCGCCGACTTCCTCGCCGATTACCCTTCAGTCGACACGATCCATGTGGTCGGCGGCGCCTGCTCGTTCAAGGATTTTGCGGCGGTTCTCGTCAGCCATACCGGACGCCGGGTCATCAAGCCCGTCGAGCCGCTGCTGGTCACGCCGCTTGGGATCGCGATGTATGAAGATGGAGGCTTGGCATGAGCATCGATGCCGCTCTCGATCGTATCCTGCTCGATCTTCTGTCCGATCGCATCATCGCGCGGATGGGTGGCAGAGCGCAGGCCAAGCCACGCTCGGCGCTGGTACTGTTTGCCGAAACGGATTTCGGGATCGAGGCAGCACTTGGCCAGCTGCAGCAGCTTCGCGATGCGGGATGGGCATTCGAGACGGTGATTGCGCCGGAGGTTCGGCCTCTGTTGGCGGATAAGCTTGCCGGGTTCGAGATGGTCGAAGCCGAAGGCAGGGCCGGGGATCTTCTGGATCGTCACACGATCATACTGGTTCCGACGCTCAGCGTTTCGCTTGCCGCCAAGGTAGCGCTCGGCATTGCCGACGATCCGTTGTCGAAAATTCTGCAGGGTGGACTTGAGAGAGGTACCCGCATCATCGCCGCCCGCGATGGCGTCTGCCCTAACGGACGGGATCGGCGCGCGCGCGGCCTGCTGCCGAATGCGGCCTATCAGGCGACGATGAGCGGCCATCTGCAGACATTGATGGGTTACGGCATCGAATTGAGCTGGGCGGCACGGTTTGCAGTCGCCTTCGAGGGTGACACGCTTGCGGCTGCACCGCCGATAGCTGCACAGAGGCTCATTGCTGTTCGAACCGAGGGCGTGTTCGGCCTGCGCGAGGCACGCAGCCTCAACGCCACGGAACTGCGTCTGGGGCATGCCGTGATCGTCACGCCGGCCGCTGCGGAAGAACTGCGCGCGCGCGACATCGCGCTTGTGAGGGAGTGAGGATCAAGCCATGTATCTCGCCAAAGTCATCGGACGGGTGGTCGCCACGACCAAGGATGCGAGCCTCTCGGGCTCGAAACTGCTGATCATTACCCGGCTCAATGAATTGTTGCAGCCACAGGATGTGACGCTAATTGCCGTCGATACGGTAGGTGCCGGCAAAGGCGAGACGGTCATCGTCACGTCCGGCAGCGCCAGCCGCTTTGCCGGCACGCTGCAACAGTCCGTCGTCGACGCCACGATTGTCGGCATTGTCGATACGGTCGAAACAGACGGGGGAGTGAGCGATGTTCGCCACCCGTGATTTCGCCCCCTGCGACCTGCGGCGGATCGAGATGGCACTTGCCGCCGAATTGGCTGGCCGGATTACCGACAGAAGTGTTGTTGCGCCGGGCATTTCGCTTGCCCATGCCTGCGCCATTGCTGAGCGCGCGGAGAGCCGCGCGCGGCAGATGTCGGTGCCGGTCTGCATCGCAATCGCCGATGCCGAGGGACGGCCAATACTGTTTCACCGGATGGAAGGCAGCCTGCTGGCCAGCACGAAGCTTGCGAGCGCCAAGGCCTGGACCGCTGCCGCCTATCGCATGGGAACCGATGAACTCGGGCTGCTGGCACAGCCAGGTGGCATGCTTTTCGGCGTTGGCGACACGGGCAGCGGCGCCGGCAACGGCTCGGGCGAAGGCCAGGTCGTGCTTTTCGGCGGGGGCATTCCCTGCCGCTCTGGAGGCACCGTGATCGGTGCCATCGGCATCAGTGGCGGAACGGTCGCTGAAGACATGGAGATCGCCCGCTACGCGATCGATGGATTTCCCGAAAGAAGGGGAACGGTCCCCGAGGAAGGAAGAGGATTATGAACGACCAAGACATCAACGCCGCCGTCAATCGCGTGCTTGCCGGGTTCAACGGCGCAATCGCTCCGGCTCCGACCCCTGTTCCCGTTCCTCCTCCGGTTAAGAGTGCATCATCCTCGGTTGAAGATACGGTAGCCCGCATTATCGCTGAAATGGGCGGTTCCAGGCCGGCTCCGGCCGCCGATCCGACCGCACCATTCAGCCAGGGCTGCATCGTAGCAGACGGCATGGTGACGAAGTCGGCCGGTGAGGTGAACTGCTCCTGCTGCGAGCGCGGTGATTGCGCTTTGTCTGCCGCATCGGTCTCGCTCGATATTTCGGATGAAGAAGCGGTCATCCTCGGTGACGGCGTGTTCGCCAGCATGGACGAGGCGGTGGAAGCCGCCGCTGAAGCGCAGAGGCAATATCTGTTCTGCTCCATGGCCGCGCGAAAGAGTTTTGTCGACGGAATCCGCGATATCTTCCTCGATCCGGCCATGCTGGAGAGGATTTCCAGGATGACGGTCGAACAGACCGGCATGGGCAATGCCAGCGACAAGGTGATCAAGAACCGGCTGGCCGCTTCCAAGACCCCCGGTATCGAGGATTTGAAGACCGAAGCCGAAAGCGGTGACGGCGGCCTGACGCTGGTCGAATATTCCGCCTATGGCGTCATCGGTTCTATCACACCGACCACCAATCCGACGGAAACGATCATCTGCAATACGATCGGCATGCTGGCAGCCGGCAATGCCGTCGTGTTCAGCCCCCATCCGCGTGCGAAGGTCGTGTCGCTCTTGGCAATCAAGCTGATCAACCGCAAGCTTGCGGGCCTCGGTGCGCCTGCAAATCTTGTCGTGACCGTTCAGGCACCGTCGATCGACAATACCAATGCGATGATGGCGCATCCCAAGGTGCGCATGCTGGTGGCAACCGGCGGCCCGGCCATCGTCAAGACGGTGATGTCGACCGGCAAGAAGGCCATCGGCGCCGGTGCCGGCAACCCGCCGGTCGTGGTCGATGAAACGGCCGATATCGAAAAGGCCGCCAAGGACATCGTCAGCGGTTGCAGCTTCGATAACAACCTGCCCTGTATTGCCGAAAAGGAAGTGATTGCGGTCAGCCAGATCGCCGATTTCCTGATCTCGCAGATGCAGAAGAACGGCGCCTATCTGGTCAAGGATATGGCGATCGTGAAGAAGCTCGAGGAACTGGTCCTGACGCTCAAGGGCGGGCCGCAGACCAATTGCGTCGGCAAGAGTGCCGTCTACCTGCTCGACAAGGTCGGGATCTCGGTCGGTCCGGACATCCGCGTCATTCTGATCGAACTGCCGAAGGACCATCCGTTTGTGCAGGAAGAGCTGATGATGCCGATCCTGCCGCTGGTGCGGGCAGGGGATGTCGATGAGGCGATCGATCTCGCCGTCGAGCTGGAGCATGGCAACCGCCATACGGCGATGATCCATTCCACCGACGTGCGCAAGATTACCAAGATGGCGAAGCTGATCCAGACGACGATCTTCGTGAAGAACGGCCCGTCCTATGCCGGCATCGGCGTCGGCGGCGAGGGCTACACGACCTTCACCATTGCCGGGCCGACCGGTGAGGGGCTGACATCGCCCAAGTCGTTCGCCCGTCGTCGCAAATGCGTGATGGTGGAGGCGCTGAACGTCCGCTGAGGCAAAGACGCTCACTGAAGTAAGGGCGTCCGCTTCGAAAGCAAGATTGGAAGAGAGGAGATCCGCCATGGCGACCCGCATCATCAACGCTCCGCATCCCGACGTGTTGCAGATGCTGCAGCGACGGATGCCGCCGCACGGCCGGGCCTGGGTGCAGGCCAACCGGGTGGATTCCGTCGGGCTGATGCAGATCCCGGTGGCGGACCTCTTCTACTTCTCCGATCTCGCATTGAAGGCTGCAGGTGTTTTCACCGTCGAACTCTACGGCACCTGCCCGCAGCACGTCACCTCGCTTGCCATCATGGGAGAGACCTCGTCCGTCCGCATGGCGATGGATGCCATCGCAGCAGCACAACAGTCCGAGTTCTGAACGGCGCCGGAGGAGGCGCCGGAACCCGGCATAAAAAGACAGAATATTGAAATGACCACGATCGACTACGACAAGGAAGGCATTGTCTTCGACATCCAGCGCTATTCCATCCATGACGGGCCGGGTGTGCGCACGATCGTGTTTCTGAAAGGTTGCCCGTTGCGGTGTCGTTGGTGCTCCAACCCGGAATCGCAGAACCCTGAGCCGGAACTGTTCTACCGGCGTTCGGCCTGCATCAAATGCGGCCAGTGCATCCCCGTCTGTCCAACAAAGGCGCTCGATCCCGGCAATGCCGGTTTCGTCGATCGCAGCAAATGCATCAAATGCGGAAGCTGTACGAAGGTCTGTCCGACACAGGCACTGAAACGTGCCGGCAAGACGATGAGCATTGCCGAGGTGATGCAGGAATTGCGCAAGGATGCCCATCATTACCGTCGTTCCGGCGGCGGGATAACTCTGTCTGGCGGAGAGCCGCTGTTCCAGCACGAGTTTGCAAAGCATCTGCTGATGGCCTGCCATGAACAGGGTTGGAATACGGCGATGGAGACGACGGGCTGCACGACGCGCGAGATCGTTCGCGATGTCATTCCGTTTGTCGACCATGTGCTGATGGACCTGAAGGCCATCGATCCGGCGGTGCATCGGGCCAATACCGGCATCGACAACCGCATCATTCTTGAAAACGCGCTCTGCATCGCCTCGCTCACCCATACGGTGGTGCGTATTCCAGTCGTGCCGGGGGTGAACAACAGTGTCGAGGCGATTACAGCGATCGGCAATTTCGCCAAGCTTATGCCGGGCGTCGATACCGTGCATCTCCTGCCCTACCACACCTATGGCGAAAACAAATACGAGCTGCTCGGCAGGCCTTATCCGATGGCGGATGCTCCCAATCTCAAGCCGGAGGACATGGACCCGTTCAAGGCGGCTGTCGAAGGGCTTGGCTTCAATTGCGTCATCGGCGGCTGAACCAAAAAGACGATGATCCGGGACGTGCATCCCGGGCCTGGATAAAGGAGGCGATCATGGTCGCGCGCTACACGACGGCAGAATCGGTGACGGAAGGTCACCCCGACAAGGTTTGCGACCAGATTTCGGATGCCATTCTCGATGCCCATCTTGCGCAGGATCCGATGGCGCGCGTTGCCGCCGAAGTCATGGTCTCGGGCAATACCGTCCATATCGCAGGCGAGGTGACGTCACGGGCTTCGGTCGATGTGATCCGTATCGCGCGTGATGTGATCCGGCGCATCGGCTATACCGATCCAGACCTTGGTTTCGATGCCGATGGATGTTTCATTCTCGCCGACCTGCATGAACAGTCGCCGGATATTGCGCTGGGCGTCGTGCGCGAGAAGGATTTCGGCGCAGGTGACCAGGGGATTTTCTACGGTTACGCCAGCAGCGAGACCGAAAGCCTGATGCCGGTTTCGATCGACTTTGCCCACAAGCTGACGCGCAGGCTGGCAGAGGTGCGCAAGAGCGGAAATCTTACCTGGCTGCGGCCGGACGGCAAGGCACAGGTGACATTCGCCCATGATAAGGAGGGGCGGCCGGAAAGGCTGATCAGTGTTGTCGTCTCGACCCAGCATTCAGAAGAGATCGAGCGCGAGCAGTTGCTGCGCGGCGTGCTGGAAGAGGTCATCGCGCCGGTGATGGGGCCATGGCTAAAGCGGGATACGCGGGTCCTCATCAATCCAACGGGACGTTTCGTCAAAGGAGGTCCGGCGGCCGATACGGGGCTTACCGGCCGCAAGATCATTGTCGATACCTATGGCGGCATCGGGCGTCATGGGGGAGGCGCCTTTTCCGGCAAGGATGCGACCAAGGTGGATCGCACTGGCGCCTATATGGCGCGGTATATTGCCAAGAATGTCGTCGCTGCCGGACTTGCGACAAATTGCGAAATATCGCTGGCTTTTGCGATAGGTCAGAAAGAACCGGAAATGGTCGCGGTATCATCCGCGGAGAAATTGTCGGTCGATTCCGCTTTGCTTGAGGAGGCGATACGCGAGCTTTTCCCGCTCAGCGTATCCGGAATGATCGATGTGCTTGGACTGAGACGTCCGATATTCGAGAAAACCGCATCCTATGGTCATTTCGGCCGAGATGCGGAGGGGTGGTCATGGGAGCAGACCGACCGAGCGGGCAGCCTGAGGAGGTGGTGCCGCAGATAAATCCGGAGATTCTGATCTTTCCGGAGGTTTTTCCTGCTGCGGCGGATCGACCTGCGGAAACCGCGCACCTGAGCAAGGCAGCGCGGCGCAAGAGGCTGCTGGAACTGATGAGCACCGAAATGCTCCAGAAGGTCCAGGACAATTTCAGTGCCGCAGTCGGGGTCGCGATGGTGATCGTCGATCCGGAAGGTGTTCCTGTCACCAAGCCGTCCGGGTTTTCGGCATTCTGCCAGGCCGTTCGCGCCAGAGCCGAGTGGCGGGAGCGGTGTTTTCATTGCGACGCGGTGGGCGGCCGCACCGCACTCTCTACCGGTGAGCCATCCATTTATCGATGCCATTGCAGCCTGGTCGATTTTGCGGCGCCCATCATCGTGCGCGGGGAATATCTGGGCGCGGTCATCTGCGGCCAGGTCAAGCTTACGTCTGATGAGGGGGCGACCGGTCTCGTCGATCTTTCCAATATTTTCCCGATAGAAGGGTCGTGGCGAGAACACCAGCCGCTGCTGGATGAACATCACCGGATCAATTCGGTCTCCTATGAGAAACTGCGCTCGGCTGCCTATTCGCTGTTCTACATCGCATCGCATATCGTCGAGGAGAGCTATTCGCGCGGCGTAGCCCAGGAGCTTTATGCGAAGAACCTGCGGTTGGCCGAGGAGTCGAAACGGCGGGCAGAGCTTGAAAGACTTCTTCGCGAGGCGGAACTGCAGGCGCTTTCCTATCAGGTCAACCCGCATTTCCTGTTCAATGTCCTGAATACGATCGGCAGGCTTGCGCTGGTCGAAGACGCTCCGGAAACCGAAAACACCGTGCATGCATTTGCTGATATGATGCGCTATGTCCTGAAAAAGAGCGGGTCGCAATTCGTGCCCTTGCGGATGGAGGTGGAACATGTCCGCAATTATCTGCATCTGCTGAAGCTTCGGGTTGGTGACCGCTTCGAATTTACTCTCGACATACCGGATGAATTTCTGGACGTGCTCTGTCCGGTGATGGTGCTTCAACCAATCGTGGAGAACTGCATCAATTACGCGATAGAACCGCGTGAGAGCGGCGGGTTGATAGAGATCACTGCCTATCGCGACGGGGTCGAGTTGATCATCGATATCGTCGACAACGGCGACGGCATATCGCCGGAGCGCAAGCAGGCTGTTCTGCGCGGCGAGGCCGATCGCGGCGGCCGCAAGAGCATAGGCATCTATAATATCGATAGCCGGCTTCGTTATTACTTCGGCACGGATCATGGGCTGGAGATTCTCAGTCCTTTTCGCCAGGGGCGCGGGACGCTGGTGCGCATGCGTTTCCCTCTGGAATTCGAGCCCTTCGACTTCTGAAGGCGTGGGGGCAGATTGACGGGAGATTTTTATGTTCAACATGGCCATCGTCGAAGATGAGGAACTGGAAAGGCGCGCTCTGCGCTCCATCATCGAGCGCAACGCCGATGACATAAGGATCGTCGGTGAGGCCAAAAATGGTTCTGAGGCGGTCAAGCTGCTAGAGAGCGAGCGTATCGACGTGATGTTGCTCGATATCAGGATTCCGCGCCCCAATGGGCTGGAATTGCTGCAGATGGTGCGTGAACGACATTTGGCTACAAAAGTGTTGATCGTGACCGCCTATGACTATTTCGACATCATGCAGGCAGCAATCCAATACAAGGCTGACGGTTTCCTTCTGAAGCCGGTGCGGGCCGACGCATTGCTCGACGGCGTTCGCGATTGCCTGGCCCTACCAGCTCCGGACAAGTCGCAGCAGAGCCTGCATCTGGTCCCGACAATGGATGTGGCCGAGGATGAAGCGGACGATGAGGCTGGCACTGCCGAAGAAATCCGGTCCTTGGTCGAAAGGCGTGCCTATCGGGATTGTCTGCGTTTCGTGCGCATGCGGCTTGAAAGCATTTATGCGCACAAGGACGTGGCGCCGCGCCATGAGGTGCTCGATCTTGCCGAGATCCTGACGGATCTTCTGGAGGAGATGGGCCGCAAATTGAGCCTGCCGATGGCGCGACAGGTGGACGAACTGGAAAGCCAGCGTCTCGATGTACGCAGCCAGTACAAGGTTCAGGAACTTTTGTGTCAGATCATCGACGTTCTGTTCGATCCCGGCCAGGAGCAGGGCGGGGCTGCCGGGGAAAGAATAGAAACAGTACTTCATTTTATCGAGCGCAACCTATCCAAGGGGGTGACTCTGGAAGAGGCGGCTGAATTCGCGCATGTCAGCCCGTGCTATCTCAGCCGGCTATTTCGCAAGAAAATGAATACGACCTTCATTTCCTACCTCAAAGGCCAGCGTATCGAACGCGCCAAGGTGCTGCTGCAAAACAGCGATCTGCCGATCAGCAATGTCTCGCTAGACCTTTCCTATGCGGATGCAAACTATTTCTGCAAAGCCTTCAAGAAGGAGGTGGGTGTTTCGCCGTCCGAATACAGACAGCAATTCCAGAAGGCTCGGGTCGGCTGACTGAAGCTCAGTCGGCTGGCCTGTTCTTTTCCTTCGGGCAGATGCCTATACAATCTTCATCGACCGTGACGAAGGCTAGGCCGCCTTCTTCAAAGGCTCGGCGGAGTTGGGCTTCCGTCGAGCGGTGGACTTCATGGCGGTCACCTTCGTAGTCCCTGATCGTGCTGCGAGACACGCCGGAGCGATCCGCCAGATCGCATTGCGTCCAGTCCAGAAAGCCACGGCCCGCCCGACAGAGCGCCGGCGACAAAATCTTTCCCTGATCCGGTTGACCCATTGTTCCAAATTGCCCATATTGGTCAGAATCAATCATATATGGCAGTTTGATCCGATTGGCTAGTGGGGCGCCCCATTACATGATAAAGGACTGAAATGCCTTGGAAATGAAGGAATAGGTCATTGGGATAACGCTTGCGCCGCACTTTCTCGTTCTGCTGCTGGCCCTGCCGTTTATCGGAAGTCTCCTTTCCGTAATGCTCCTGAACACGGCATCCGCGGCCCTTCCGTCGCGTCTGGCGTCTCTTGTTGCTTTCTCCTGCCTTGTCATCACCGTGCTGGCCTATCCGCAGGTGACCGATGGAAATGTCCTTCGCTATAACCTGGAATGGATTCCTCAGCTCGGGCTGAATTTTTCGCTGCGTCTGGATGGTTTTGCCTGGATGTTCAGCGTGCTGATCAACGGCATCGGTTTCCTGGTTACCGTCTACGCCCGCTATTATATGTCCGAAGAGGATCCGGTTCCGCGGTTCTTCTCCTTCTTCCTCGCCTTCATGGGGGCCATGCTCGGCATTGTCCTGTCGGGCAATGTCATCCTTCTGTCGATCTTCTGGGAATTGACGAGCATTTCGTCCTTCCTGCTGATCAGCTACTGGAACAATTCGGCCGCCGCGCGTGACGGCGCGCGTATGGCGCTGACGATTACCGGTATCGGCGGCTTCTGCCTGTTGATCGGCCTTTTGCTTCTCGGCAATATCGTCGGCAGTTATGATCTCGACAAGATCCTTGCATCCGGTGATCTGATCCGCAGCCACGCGCTCTATGTTCCGGCGCTCGTCTTCATCCTGCTCGGCGCATTGACGAAAAGCGCGCAGTTCCCCTTCCATTTCTGGCTGCCCAACGCGATGGCGGCGCCGACGCCGGTTTCCGCCTTCCTGCATTCGGCCACGATGGTGAAAGCCGGGGTTTTCCTGCTCGCCCGTTTCTCGCCGGCGCTGTCTGGAACCTACGAGTGGTTCTTCATCCTCGGCGCAGCGGGCATCCTCACATTGCTGATCGGTGCGTTTTTCGCGATCTTCCAGCAGGACCTGAAGGGGTTGCTCGCCTATTCGACGATCAGCCATCTCGGGCTGATCACCACGCTCTTGAGCCTCGGCAGTCCACTCGCCACGGTGGCGGCGATCTTCCACATGCTGAACCACGCGACGTTCAAGGCGTCGCTGTTCATGGCGGCCGGCATCATCGACCACGAGACCGGAACGCGCGACATGCGGCGGTTGAGTGGGCTTTTCCGCTATCTGCCCTATACGGCGACGCTTGCCATGGTCGCGAGTGCGGCGATGGCCGGCGTGCCGCTGCTCAACGGCTTCCTGTCGAAGGAAATGTTCTTTGCCGAAGCGATCGAGACCCATGCGGATTCGATCCTTGACGTCATCCTGCCCTACGTCGCAACGCTTGCCGGGGCGTTCAGCGTCGCCTATTCGCTGCGCTTCATTCACACCGTCTTCTTCGGTCCGTCGCCCACCAATCTGCCGAAGGATACGCCGCACGAGCCATCGCGCTGGATGCGTTTCCCAATCGAACTGCTGGTGGTCATCTGCCTGATCGTCGGTATTGCACCTGCGTTCTCGATCGGCCCGTTCCTCCAGGCGGCGGTCGTCAGCGTGCTGGGCGTCGATACGCCGGAATACAGCCTTTCCATCTGGCATGGCTTCAATCTGCCGCTGATCATGAGCCTGATTGCGCTTGCCGGCGGTGCGGCGCTCTATTTCGTGCTACGCCATTATCTCGCCACCTGCGAGGATGGCCCACCGCTTCTGCGCCGGCTGAAGGGCCAGCGTATCTTCGAACGCATTCTCGTCGAGGTGTCCTGGCGCTGGGCGCGTATGGCCGAGCAGCGGCTCGGTACGCGCAATCTGCAGCCGCAGCTGCGCTGGGTGGTCGTTACCGGCTTTATGGCCGGGCTTCTGCCGCTCTGGCTTTCCGGCTTCGAGCCGCGGGCCTTCGTCTTCTCCGGCGTCGACAAGGTTTTTGCCGGTATCTGGCTGATCGGCATCTGCCTTGCCATCGGCACGGCCTATCTGGCGAAATACCACCGGCTTGCGGCGCTGATCATGCTTGGCGGCATCGGTCTGATCGTCTGCATCACCTTCGTCTGGCTCTCGGCGCCGGATCTGGCGATTACCCAGCTGCTTGTCGAAATCGTCACCACCGTCCTCATCCTGCTCGGGTTGCGCTGGCTGCCAAAGCGGACGGAGAAGATGGATGAGTCGGTGACGTTCCGTGCAAGGTTCCGCCGCTTCCGCGACCTTCTGATCGCGATCATCTGCGGGATCGGCATGACCTTCATCTCCTATGCCGTGATGACCATGCCGGTGCCGGATGCGATCGCCAATTACTTCCTTGAAAACGCCTATTCGGAAGGCGGCGGGCGCAATGTCGTCAACGTCATCCTGGTCGATTTCCGCGGTTTCGATACGCTCGGCGAAATCGCCGTCCTCGGCATCGTGGCGCTGACCGTCTACGCCCTGCTCCGACGTTTCCGCCCCGCGCCTGATACGATGCTCATGCCGGAGCAGCAGCAGATCCAGGCCCGTTTCGATGAGGAGCGCCCGGAGCGCAATGCAGGCGACACGGTTCGCGAATATCTGCTGATCCCCTCGGTGATCATGCAGTGGATGTTCCCGGTGATCATCACCTTCGCGGTCTATATCCTGATGCGCGGCCATGATCTGCCAGGCGGCGGTTTCTCGGCCGGCCTGACATTGTCGATCGCCTTCCTCCTCCAGTATCTCGCCGGCGGCACACGCTGGGCGGAGGATCGCATCCGCATTCTGCCGCTGCGCTGGATGGGGGTCGGGCTCATCATGGCAACCGTGACCGGCATCGGCGCATGGTTCCTGGGCTACCCGTTCCTGACCTCGCATTTCCAGTATCTCACCGTGCCGCTGATCGGAAAGGTGCCGGCGGCGACGGCGCTGCTCTTCGATCTCGGTGTGTTCCTTCTGGTCGTCGGATCGACGGTTCTGATCCTCGTCGCGCTTGCGCACCAATCCATCCGCATCAACCGCCTGCGCGTCATCGAAGCCGAAAAGGGGAGGGACGACTAATGGAAATCATCCTCTCCATCGCGATCGGCGTGATGACAAGCTGCGGCGTGTGGCTGATCCTGCGCCCGCGCACCTATCAGGTCATCATCGGGCTTTCGCTTCTGTCCTATGCGGTGAACCTGTTCATCTTCAGCACCGGCGGGGTGAAGACCAATGTTCCCCCGATCCTCGGTGAGGGCGCATCCAGCAGCATGCTTGCCGATCCGGTGCCGCAGGCGCTGGTTCTGACCGCTATCGTCATCGGTTTTGCGACCACCGCGCTGTTTCTCGTCGTCCTGCTCGCCTCGCGCGGCCTGACCGGCACCGACCATGTCGACGGCAGGGGGGACAAGCGATGAACGGCTGGTCGCATCATCTCATCATCGCGCCGGTCCTCATCCCGCTGGCGGCCGCCGCGATCCTGCTGTTCATTGACGAAAGGCGCCGTGTCGCCAAGGCAATGGTGAGCCTCGTCTCGACGATGCTGCTGCTGGCCGTTGCCTTTATCCTGTTTGAGATCGAAAGCGGGCCCAACAGTTTCGAAGGTGTCTATCTGCTCGGCAACTGGGCGGCTCCCTTCGGCATCGTGCTCGTGCTCGACGGGCTTTCCGCGCTGATGCTGCTTCTGACGGCGATCGTCGGGTTTGCGGCGCTCGTTTATTCGCTGGCGCGCTGGCATGCGATGGGCGCGCATTTCCATTCGATGTTCCAGCTGCTCTTGATGGGCGTCAACGGCGCGCTTCTGACGGGTGACCTGTTCAATCTCTTCGTCTTCTTCGAAGTGATGCTGGCTGCATCCTACGGCCTTCTTCTGCACGGATCGGGTCCGCTCAGGGTGAAGGCGGGCATGCACTATATTGCCGTCAACCTGGCGGCGGCGCTTCTCTTCCTGATCGGCGTCAGCCTGATCTACGGTACGGCCGGTACGCTCAACATGGCCGATCTTGCAGCCCGCATTCCGGACATGGAAGCGGACCGGCGGATGCTGATGGAGGCGGGTGCGGGCGTGCTCGGCATCGCCTTCCTGATCAAGGCCGGCATGTGGCCGCTCTGCTTCTGGCTGCCTACCGCCTATAGCGCGGCGTCCGCCCCCGTTGCCGGCGTCTTTGCCATTCTCAGCAAGCTCGGCATCTATGTCATCCTGCGGCTCACCATGCTGTTGTTCGACAACGGTCCTTCCGCCGGTTTCGGCTCGACGGTGCTGCTCTATGGCGGCATGGCGACGCTGATCTTCGGCACGATTGGCGTTCTGGCGTCGCAGGCGCTTGGCAGGCTTGCCGGTTTCTCTGTTCTGGTCTCGTCCGGCACGCTGCTGATGGTTCTCGGCATCAATGACGGTGCGGTGTCTTCCGGCGCACTCCTCTATCTGGTCAGTTCCACGCTGACGATCAGTGCCTTCTTCATGCTGATCGAGCTTGTCGAGCGCAGCCAGGATGCGGGTGCAAACGTTCTGGCCGTGACGATGGAAGCTTATGGTGATGCCGATGAGGACGAGCCGGAAGAGGGTGAAGGTGTCACCATGCCGGGCACGATGGCGATCCTCGGCACCTGTTTTGCCATGTGCGGCATTCTTCTCTCCGGCCTGCCGCCGCTTTCGGGCTTCATCGCCAAGTTCGCCATGCTGTCTGCCATGATGGGGACCGGTGCGATCGGCGTGCCGCCGACCGCTGCGGTTTGGGCGCTGATCATTCTCGTTATCCTGTCGGGTGTCGCAGCACTCATTTCCATGACCCGCGTCGGTATCCGCACCTTCTGGACCTCGCTTGAAGGCGTAGTGCCGAGGGTTCTCGTTATCGAGATCGTGCCGGTCATGTTCCTTCTGGCTCTGACGCTTTTCCTGACGGTGCAGGCGAATGCGGCGATGCAGTACATGGATACGACGATCCGCTCGCTCAGTACTCCGAGCCTCTATATCGATGCGGTTCGCAACGCGATCGTCGTGCCGGGCGTCGACAGCGAGCTTGGTGGGGGAGATCACTGATGCTTCCCTATCCGATCCTGACGGTATCGCTGATCCTGATGTGGCTTCTGCTGAGCGGGTTCACGCTCGGGCAACTGGTCATGGGCTCGCTGGTTGCCGTCTTTGCCTCATGGGCGATGGCGTCGCTCAGGCCCGACAAGCCGAAGCTGAAGAAATGGTGGCTGCTGCCGAAACTGTTCTTCATCGTGCTTTTCGACATCATCCTGTCGAATATCGCGGTGGCGATGCTGATTATCCGCGGCCGCAAGAAGGGGCGCAAGGCCGGGTTCCTGACGATCCCGCTGGAACTCAAGGATCGCACCGCGCTTGCGCTTCTGGCGGTCATCCTGACAAGCACACCCGGCTCGGTCTGGCTGGAATATGATTCCTATGACGGTTCGATCCTCATGCACGTGCTCGATCTGGAAGAGGAAGAGCAGTGGGTCGCAACGATCAAGAACCGCTATGAGAAGCTGCTGATGGAGATATTCGCATGAGTGCCGTCATCATCTATACCGCAGTCGCAATCGCCCAGTTCATGCTCGTGGTCGCTATGGCGATTGCTGCGGTCCGGATGTTCCGCGGTCCGCGGGCGCAGGACAGGATCATCGGTCTCGACACGATCTACATCAACGCGATGCTGCTGCTGGTGACGTTCGGCATCGGCACGGGGCGGATGATCTATTTCGAGGCGGCGTCGGTGATCGGCTTGCTCGGTTTCGTCTCCACCGTGGCGCTGGCGAAATTCCTCATGCGCGGGGAGGTGATCGAATGATCTATCCTGCATCCGACCTTTCACTGCCAATCGCGCTCGCCGTGGCCTTCTTCCTGCTGCTCGGGGCGGCGCTCGCGCTGATCGGCGCCATCGGCTTCCTGCGTCTGCCGACCTTTTATGAGCGGCTCCATGCGCCAGCGCTCGGTACGAGCTGGGGTATCGGCGGGATCATGCTCGCGTCGATGATCTATTTCACTGCCGCGTCCTCGAGCCTCGTCGTTCATGAAATTCTGATCGGCACGTTCGTCACCTTCACCACGCCGATCACTTTCATGCTGCTGGCGCGTGCAGCGCTCCACCGTGACCGAACTGCTCGCAGTCATGGTGTTCCGCGCAAATACCCGATCGGCCCGGAAGAGCGTCCCCGTAAGGACGACGATCCGCAGGCTTCCTGACTCCGAAGCCATCTGCCCTAAAAATCACCACCGAGACGATCTGCCGCGTTGAGCGGCAATTCGTAATTGTGTGTATAGGCCGTCAGCCTCGCTGAAACACGCATTGTTTGCGTCGCAGCAGGCGCTTTCGCTCTGCGAATGCTGGACTTTATCGGTTTCGTGCTGCAATGCAGCATTCGAACGGCTGTCCTGCAGGCAGGGCATCGTCGCATGCTGTAGATCGCCGATACTACTGAATTCCTTTTCGAATTTTCTCCTCGTTCCGCACATACGTGTCGGGTCGAAGCCTGTCCCGGAGTTATCCATCCATGAGCAAGGGTGTCTCAGCCGCCGCGCTGCCGAAGCAGCAGGTTGTTCGTGCGGCAGATGTGCTTACCTTGGCGGCTGCGTTTCTCTTTGTCATCGCCAGCGTGACCTCCGGTTCCATCTGGTTGCTCCGGGCTGCTGCTGCGCTGGCTGCGGTCGCGGTGCTGTCCGATTGGAAGCGGCTGGCGACGATCGCGAAAGTGTTCGTGACGGCGGGTTTTGTTCTCTGCGCCACATCGGAATTCTTGGCTCCCGCCGACAAAGCTGCGGTCGTCGAGCGCGCGCTTTACCAGGGCGTCGGCTTTTCCTCGTTCCTGTCCGTGCTCGGCATGCTGCGTTACGCGGTCGGTAGTTCCGAGATTATCAGAAATGCGGCGGAATATCTGATGAGCATGCCCGGTCGCAGACGGTACCAGGCGGTCAAGGTCGGCAGCCATCTGCTCAGCCTGCTCTTCAATATCGGTATCATCTCGCTGCTCGGACAGATGGTGGCGAAGGCGACAGAGGGGCAGGATCGGCAGGGTGAGCGCCGCTCTATCCTGCTTGCGGCCATGCGCGGGACGGTTCTGATGACGATCTGGTCGCCGCTTGGTGTCGGGTTTGCCATCATCACCCAGTCTATTCCCAATCTTGCGCCAACGGCCTTCATCATCGCAGCCTTTGCGACTGCTGCGGCGCTGATCCTTGTGACGACCCTTTTTCATACCGAGGTGACCGGCCAGACAATCAATGTGTCGGCTGATGACGCGGACAGGCTATCGGCAGGCCCGCTTGCGGTAACGCTCTGCGCTTGCGTCGGGCTGTTTGGCGGCACGCTGGCAATTCACGCTGCGATCGATGTGAGCCCGCTTGTCGCCTCGCTGATCCTTCTGCCGCTGTTTGCCCTTGGCTGGATCGTCTATGAACAGCGTGTGCCGATTTCGGGGCTCGGACGCGAGGTAAAGGGCATGGTCGGCAACATGTCGGTGATGCGGACGGAGAGCGCGATCTATCTGTCGGCCAGCGTCATCGGGGCGACCGCTGTAGTCTTTCTCGATGGCAGGGGCGATTTTCTGGCGGATCTCAACCAGCTGCCACCTTCAGTACTGGCGGGGCTGTGCATCGTGGCGATCGCGACAAGTGCACTTCTTTTCGTGCCGCATTCGATCGTGGTGGTGTTTCTTGCCCAGCTGTTCGGGGCCGCCGCCTTCGGCAATGCTCATCCGATGCTTCTGGCGCTCTCACTTTCGCTTGGCTGGGCGGCTGGTATCGCGCTTTCACCGATTAGTGCGATGTCGATCACCATGGCGCGCCTGACATCCACTTCGGCCACGACGATCGTGCTCAAATGGAATGGCGCATTCGCAGCGACCGTGATGGCCAGCTCACTGCTTCTGGTGCTGGCCGTTTCATTCTTCTGATTGCTAGAAAGTTTCCGCGATCTCGGAAACCCAGGTATAGAGACGATGGTATTCTCAGCCGGAAAGCTCAGAGTTCGCGGTCGGCTATCTGCTGTTCGATGAGTTCGCGGGCGAGCTCATGCGTCCCGTCTTCATCATCACCGGCGACTTCACTGATCTTGTCCATCGCGGAGAGGTAGATTTCCTTTTCCTCGTCCGGGGTCAAAATACCCTTCTCGACCAACGTATCGATCAAGGAGGAAAGAACAGCCGCCGAAGAAAGCGTCATAGCCTCAGACATAAGTCTGGCGGATTCGTAAGTCATGCCGCACCTCAATTTTCCGATTCAGAAACACGCACTAAAGGGCGTCCGCAACATTGCTGTGACGTCCCCACCTTGCGGGACTATCAGCTCCGCGAGCGCTCTTATTTAATGAAAAGTGCCCATTTTTCGGCTTTGAGCAAGCCAGAATACCAAGCGAGGTTACGCGGTAAGGTTAATTCGAGCAATTTGGAGGCTTCAGGGTATTAGAATACCTTAAAATATAGGTACCAAAATTGGCCGCGCATCATGACATCTGCGAGCCCGGTCAATCCTCTTAGGGCTTCGGCTTTCCAAAGTTCCGTCCGGCTGCTCAATTCCAGTAGGCAGCGGCAGTGAAATCGCGTTTTTGCATGCCGCGATCGGTCAGGCAGATGCGGGCGGCCCGCGCCTGATCTGCATGTCCGGCAAACCAGACATAGGCGCCATCGACCAGCTCAAGCGCCTCCAGAGCCGGGATCAGGTCATCGACGGTCGAGACCCTGTCATCCGCAGCGAGTTCGCAGAGATCTTTACGGCTGGCCTGGATGAATGCGCGGACATCGCCCGGCGCTTCCTGAAGGATGCGGATGATGGCGGGCACGGCGGTTTCGTCACCGAAGAGGAAAAGGTTCTGGCTTTCCGGGCATCCGCCGCCACCCGGGCCGATGATGCCGATCGTCCTTCCGACCGGATCTTCAGCCAGCCAGGCGGATGTCGGGCTTCCTGCGTGCTCGAACACATCGAATTCGAGCCAGTTCTGGCCATGCGCCACTGTGGTGTAGACGGGCCGGTGCAGGGCGTCATCACCCTCGGGCCAGACGGTACGGCCGGATGCGGCGATACGCGGCCAGCACGGCGGCCGGCCCTTACGGGGAATGAGAAGGCGGAAATGATAGCTGCCTTCGCCGAAACGTTCCGCATCATGCCCTTCGAGGCGCACACGGGTGAAGCCCGGCGAGCGTTTGGTGATGGATGCGACCTGCATCAGCGACATGCCGGGCGCAAGTGCGCCTTCGGCCACTTCATCCCATTTCGGGCAGAGAAGGCATTCCTCGAAAAGCTCGGTCAGGCTGCCCTGCAGTGTCTGCAGCAGGCGCTGCTCCGGTGACGAGATCTCGATCGTGACGCCGGTTTCATCCGGATAGAGCGTCGCCTTGGAATTCCAGACATGGAAGCAGAAACCTTTTGCTTCCTGTGTCAGCGGCACTTCCCATTCCGCCGCACGTTTCTTCAGCGCATCGATTGCGGCGCCGTTGTCACGGGTGATGCGGCCTCGGGTCTGGTGGAGCATGGCGGTCGTCCGGAATGTCTGTCGTCTTCCCGGACTAAAATCATTCATGAGTTGTGAAGTCAACTATTGTCGACGGCGACCGGCTTTCGGGCATCGATCGCGTTGCTGTCAGTACCGCGGATCGAGCTGCGGATGCGGCTCTTGCCGACCTCGATCACGTGCCGCATGGCCGACATCGCCTTGGCGGGATCGCGTGAGGCGATGGCATGGACGATCCGCAAATGGTTGGTCGCCACTTCATCGATCGTCTCCGGCGAAGCGGCGGGGGACGAGAGTTCAAATGAAATTGCCAGTGCCGCCTCGATCAGCGCACTTGCCGAGCGCATGAAGGGGTTGCCGGACATGCGGGCGATGGCCAGATGGAATTCGAGATCGACCTTTGCGATCGATTCCGGCGTGTGGTTGAGGTTGTCGAATTTGGCTGCGATGGCATAGAGCGCTACGATGTCGTCGCTTGTGGCGCGGCCTGCGGCTGCAGAGGCTGCGGCCGGTTCCAGCGCCAGACGGATCTCGGCAAGATGTTCGATGAATTCGTAATCCAGCCCGCTCTCGAAACGCCAGCCGAGCACATCCGAATCGAAGAAATTCCAGCTGTCCCGCGGCAGGACGCGGGTGCCGACCTTTGCCTTTGCTTCGATCAGCCGCTTGGCGGACAGCGTCTTCATCGCCTCGCGCAGCACGGTGCGGGAGACGCCGAAGCGGCCTGAGAGCTCCGCATCGCCGGGCAGGAGCGAGCCTTCCGGTATCTTGCCGGAGACGATACCGCGCCCGAGCTCGGCGACCACATGGGCGTGGTTGCCGCGCCGCTTCCGGCCGCTGATGGTCGTTTCCAGAAGACCCAAAATCAAACCTCCTTCAATTGTCGGACTGCAAGTCGGCGGTCCGAATACCAGATGATGGTGCGCTGCAACACAATGAATACGAATAACAGGATGCCTATGACGATTTTCGTCCACCAGGAGGACAGCGTTCCGTCGAAGACGATGTAGGTCTGGATCAGCCCCTGCAAGAGGATGCCGATGAAGGTGCCGGCAACCAGGCCGACGCCGCCGGTCAGAAGCGTGCCGCCGATCACCACAGCGGCAATCGCATCAAGTTCGACGCCGACCGTCGCCAGCGAATAACCGGAGGACGTGTAAAGCGTATAGACGATGCCGGCGAGGCCGGACAGGAAGCCTGACAAGGCGTAGATGCGGATCGTCGTCGCACCCACCGGTACGCCCATCAGTTCCGCCGACTGGATGTTGCCGCCGATCGCATAGACATTGGCGCCGAAGCGCGTGCGCGATGCGACGATGATGCCGACGACAAAGACAATCAGCATCACCATGGCGAGCAGCGTCAACCTGCCGCCGCCTGGGAAGCGGATGTAGAAGCCGAGCATGGTGTCGATAAATTCATGGGTAATCGGCACGGACTGGGTTGAGACGAGATAGGCAGCACCTCGGGCGAGGAACATGCCGGCGAGCGTCACCACGAAGGGCGGGATCATCAGATAGCGGATCATCGCGCCCATCAGGCATCCGAACAGGGTCGAGATGACCAAAGCTGCGAGAAAGGCGGTGAGCGGATGCACGCCGAAGGAGCCGACCATGACGGCGACGAAGACGCTGGTGAAGGCAATCACCGATCCGACCGAAAGATCAATGCCGCCCGAGAGGATGACGAAGGTCATGCCGACCGCGGCGATGCCGAGAAAAGCGTTGTCGGTCAGAAGATTGCCGATCACCCGTGTCGACAGCATGTTGGGAAACTGCAGCACGCAGAGCCCGTAGGCGATGACGAAGATTGCCAGCGTGGTGACGAAGGGCAGGTTGCGGGCGTGGATCATCGTGTCGCCTCCTTCGTGCCGTGGTTGAGTTTTTCGCTGCGACGAGAGGCTTTGATGAAGCCGAAGAGGGTCATGATCGCTGGCGATTGCAGTGTCAGCACGACGATGATGATGCCGGCCTTGATGATCAGGTTGAATTCCGGCGGAAAGCCCGAAACGAGAATGCCGGTATTGATCGACTGGATGATCAGCGCACCGATCAGCGAGGCGGTGATCGAGAAGCGTCCGCCATTGAGCGAGGTGCCGCCGACGACGACCGCAAGGATCGCATCGAGTTCCAGCCAGAGACCGGCATTGTTGGCGTCGGCGCCGCGAATGTCGGCGGTGACGATCATGCCGGCGATGGCGGCACAGAGGCCGGAAATCGCATAGGCCGAAAAGAGCAGGAAGCGGGCACGCACACCGGCAAGGCTTGCCGCGCGGCGGTTGATGCCGGTCGCCTCGATCAGGAAGCCGAGGGCGGTGCGTCGCATCAGCAGGCCGATGACGAGTGCCGTCCCTACCCAGAGATAGATCGGGATCGGAATGCCGGCAAGCGAGCCGGAGCCGAGCGCTGCAAACGTGTCGTCGTTGAAGGTAAGGATGACGCCCTCGGTGATCAACTGGGCGATGCCGCGGCCCGCGACCATCAGGATCAGGGTAGCGATGATCGGCTGGATATCGAGAACTGCGACGAGCACGCCGTTCCACAACCCGCAGGCAATGCCGACGCCAAGCGAAACGGCAATCACCACCGGTAGCGAATAACCGTCGCTGATCAGTGTTGCGGCGACAGCGCCACATATGGCGATGACGGCGCCGATCGAGAGGTCGATACCGCGCGTCGCGATCACCAGGGTCATGCCGACCGTCAGGAGAGCGACGGGGGCAGCGCGGACCAGAATGTCGATCAGGCTGCCGTAAAGCCGTCCGTTCTGGACGGAAACTGTCAGGAAACCTGGGGCAATCAGGCTGATGATGCCGAGAATGATGGCGAGCGCGACGAGCTGTGGCGCCAGGCGACGCAGGCGGCGGGTGAACCAGGTCATTACGCGGCCTCCGTTTCGCCGGTGCCGGCAATCGCCCTGATGATGCCGTCCGTGGTCAACTGGCGGCCGGAAAGCTCGGCCACATGGCGGCGGTCGGACAACACGATGACGCGGTGGGCCACTGCCGTGAGTTCTTCCAGCTCGGAAGAGATGACGACGAGAGACATGCCTTCGGAGCACAGTCTTTCGATCATTTTCAGGATTTCCGCATGGGCGCCGATATCGATGCCGCGGGTCGGCTCGTCGAGGATGAGCAGCCGTGGTTCTGTCACCAGCCAGCGGGCAAGGATCGCCTTCTGCTGGTTGCCGCCGGAGAGGAATTTTATCGGCCTTTCGCGGTCTGCGGGGCGAATGTCGAGAGACTTGATGAAGCTGTCGGCGAGTTCGCGCTTCTGGGCTGATGAGATCGGCCGCATCCAGCCGCGCCGCGCCTGCAGCGCCAGCACGATATTATCGGCCACCGACAGATCACCGACGATGCCATCCGTCTTGCGCTCTTCCGGACAGAAGCCGAAGCGATTGGCGATAGCGGCTTCCGGCGAGGCGATGGACACGTCTTTGCCATCGATCGTGGCGGTGCCGCTGTCGGCGCGGTCTATGCCGAACAGCAGGAAGGCGGTTTCACTGCGGCCGGAGCCGAGCAGGCCGGCGATGCCGACGACTTCGCCCGGCCTGATATCGAGATCGAAGGGGGCGACGCTGCCTTTCTTGCCGTAATTCTGGAACTGGATCGATGGCGCGCCGCGATCGTCGATCGTTTCCGGCTCTGCCTGATGATCGCGGGTGATGTGCTGCAGCTCGCGGCCAAGCATCATCGAGATCAGATCGAGGCGCGGCAGTTCGGAGATTGCGCGGCTTCCGACCAGCCGACCGTTGCGCAGCACGGTGACGCGATCGGCAATCTCGTAAACCTGATCGAGGAAATGGGTGATGATGACGATGCCGACACCGTCTTCGCGCAGTTGGCGCAGAACGGTGAAAAGGCCTTTCACCTCGTTGGCATCAAGACTTGCCGTTGGTTCGTCGAGAACCAGAACCTTGCCGGAAAGATCGACGGCGCGGGCGATCGCGATGATCTGGCGGATCGCGACGGAATAGGACGAGAGCAGCGCGTCGACATCGATATCCAGACCATAGCGTGCAAGCAAAGCCTTGGATCGGTCGCGCATGCTGCGGCGGTCGATCATGCCGAAGCGGCGTGGCTGGCGGCCAAGAAACAGGTTCTCCGCCACCGTCAAGTTCTCCAGAAGATTGACTTCCTGGTAGACGGTGCCGATGCCGAGGGCCTGTGCGGCGGCGACATCATCGGGGGAAACTTCGCTGCCTTCCAGATAGATCGTGCCACGGTCGCGGCGATAGACGCCGGTCAGGATCTTGATCAGGGTCGACTTGCCGGCGCCGTTTTCGCCGAGAAGCGCATGGATCTCACCCCGCTCTAGGGTGAAATCGACGTCTTCAAGCGCGGAAATGCCGAAAAAGGATTTGCCGATGCCTCGGGCTTCGAGAAGAGCGTGTGATGCTGACATGTCTTCGTCCCGCATGCTGATGAGAAACCGAAGCGGGAAATCCCGCTCCGGTCATTGATCCTGTCCGGCTTCGAGCGCCGGACAGCGGGAGATCAGTAGCCGAGGCCCTTCTTGGCTTCGTAGACCTTCATCGGGTCATCGGCCGCCGTGTAGAGCTTGGACTCTGTCTGGATCCACTTCGGCGGTTCCTTCTTGTCCTTAAGGTAAGCTTCGAGTGCATCGAAGGCGGGGCCGGCCATGTTCGGCGTCAATTCGACGGTCGCATTGGCTTCACCCTTGGCCATGGCCTGGAAGATATCCGGCACGGCGTCGATCGAGACGATCTTGATGTCGGTGCCCGGTTTCAGGCCGGCTTCCTTGATCGCCTGGATGGCGCCGACAGCCATGTCGTCATTATGGGCATAAACGGCACAGATATCCTTGCCGCCGCCTTCGGCCTTGATGAAGCTTTCCATGACTTCCTTGCCCTTGGTGCGGGTGAAGTCGCCGGTCTGCGAGCGCACGATCTTGATGTTGGACGCGGCCTTGATGCCTTCTTCAAAGCCCTTCTTGCGGTTGATCGCCGGTGAAGAGCCGGTCGTGCCCTGAAGCTCGACAACCTTGCAGTCCTTGGAGCCGACATCCTTGGCGAGCCATTCGCCGGCAACCTTGCCTTCGAAGACCTGATCGGAGGTGACCGCCGTCAGATAGAGATCCTTGGGGGACTCGATCTCGCGGTCGAGAAGAATGACCGGGATGTTTTCCTCCTTGGCTTCCTTCAGAACCGCATCCCAGCCGGTGGCGACCACCGGAGCGATCAGGATTGCATCGACACCCTGGGCGATGAAGCCGCGGATCGCCTTGATCTGGTTTTCCTGTTTCTGCTGGGCATCAGCAAATTTCAGCGTGACGCCCCGCTTTTCGGCTTCCTGTTTCGTCACCGTCGTTTCGGCCGCGCGCCAGCCGGATTCCGATCCGATCTGAGAGAAGCCTACTGTCAGTGATTGTGCAGAAACGCCGGATGCTAGAGACGCAAGAATAGCGGCAGCAGCTGCCGCGACGAGAGCTTTTTTCATCTTAATCCTCCCAGAGATGATGAAGCTGACTGGCGAGGCAAGGATTGGCATATAATAATACTTTTTCAACCCCCAATTTTACGACTTGCTGAAAAATCGATCAAACTGTCGGAAATGTTGGCGAATTGCGTGTATTGGTTGGGCCTATAGCCTGAAAATTGATCAATGCCGATTTACCTTTACGGAAAAAGACGTTCTTGACATTGGCGGCGCAAATCCAATAGTCGTATTTTTGAAAGATGTCAGGTCCGCGACCTGATAGGAGGACGGCATGGCCTGTGGAGGCGCCATGTCAAATCAGACAAAATGGATGACGGGTTTGATGCTGAGAATTCTGCAGATTGCCGATGATGCGGGTGCGACCATGGTTGTTGCCTGGGAGGGACAGGGTTCCGGCCGTATCATAAGTGGCGTGACCTCGACTTATGATCTGGCAATGCAGGCGATTGCTGCCGGCCGCGGTCTCTCTGCTGAGATCGAAGCATTGGGTTACGCTGGCGACATTGATGTCGAAGCTGCAGCACGCGATGGCCGTATCGGCCTGCCGATCTCGCATCCCGATCCGGCCCATTTCATCGTTGCCGGCACCGGTCTTACGCATCTCGGTTCCGCCGATGGTCGTGACAAGATGCACAAGGCCGCGCAGGCTGAAGACAAGCCGACCGATTCCATGCGCATGTTCCTGTCGGGTGTCGAAGGCGGCAAGCCTGCCCCGGGTCAGGTCGGTGCGCAGCCGGAATGGTTCTACAAGGGCAATGGTTCGCAACTCAAATCCACCGGCTCCGATCTCGTCTCGCCGTCCTTCGCGCTCGATGGCGGCGAAGAGCCGGAACTTGCCGGCATCTATCTCATCGGTCCGGACGGCACGCCTTTCCGCGTCGGTTTCTGTCTCGCCAACGAGTTTTCCGATCACGTGACCGAGAAGGGCAATTATCTCTGGCTCGCCCATTCCAAGCTGCGCCAGGCGTCGCTCGGGCCGGAGCTTCTGGTCGGCGATCTGCCGGATCACGTCGAGGGCACGTCGCGCATCCGTCGCGGCGATCAGGTGATCTTCGAGAAGCCCTTCCTGTCGGGCGAAGCCAACATGTCGCACTCGATCGCCAATCTCGAATACCATAACTTCAAATACGACATCTTCCGCGCGCCGGGCGACCTGCACGTTCATTTCTTCGGCACGGCTACTCTGTCCGTTTCGCACGGCATCAAGACCGAAGAAGGTGATGTGTTCGAGATCGATGCTGCGCCCTTTAAGCTGCCGCTCGTCAACCGTCTGACCGTCGCCGCGGCGATGTCGGTTGACGTGCGCAAGCTTTAAGGAAAATGGATATGAGCAAAATTCGTCTCGGCATCGTCGGGCTTGGAAAGATCGCCAGGGATCAGCATCTCGGCGCGATCGAAGCGACCGACGGTATCGAACTGACGGCTGTCGCCAGCCGTAACGCCAAGCTGGAAGGCGTTCACTGCTTTCATGACATCGATGAAATGTTGGCATCCGGCATCGAGCTGGATGCGATCTCGCTCTGCACGCCGCCGCAGGGGCGTTTCGCCCAGGCCAAGGCCGCGATCGAGGCCGGCAAGCATGTAATGCTGGAAAAGCCGCCGGGTGCTACGCTGTCTGAAGTGTTTGCGCTGGAAAAGCTGGCAAAGGCGAAGGGGCTCAGCCTGTTTGCCACCTGGCATTCCCGCAGTGCTGCCGCCGTCGAGCCGGCACGGGCACTGCTTGCCAAGCGCAAGATCAAGAGCGCTTCGGTCTCCTGGAAGGAAGACGTTCGTCACTGGCATCCGGGCCAGGCCTGGATCTGGGAGCCGGGCGGTCTCGGCGTGTTCGATCCGGGCATCAACGCGCTGTCGATCGTCACCCGCATCATGCCGGAGACGTTCCATCTCACCCATTCGGACCTGACCATCCCATCCAATCGCGCCGCACCGATCGCCGCCAACCTGACGTTCGAAACCGCGTCGGGCCTGCCGATCGCCGCCGAGTTCGACTGGCGCCAAACCGGCCCGCAAACCTGGGATATCCGCGTCGAAACGGAAGAAGGTTCCGTCGTGCTGACCCATGGCGGCAGCCGCCTGATCGTCGATGGCGAGGCGCAGATCGTTGAGGAAGATCGCGAATATCGCAATCTCTACCGCGATTTCGTAGCGCTCGTCTCCAAGGGCGAAAGCGATACCGACTTTTCGCCGCTGGTGCATGTGGCCGATGCCTTCATGCTTGGCCGGCGCATCGAAACTGAAGCATTCGAGGACTGACAATGGCAGATCACGGCAAAACCCCGTCCACCGAGATTGCAACCACTGCTAAGCGCAAACTTCGTTCGCGCGCCTGGTTCGACAATCCCGACAATGTCGACATGACGGCGCTCTATCTGGAGCGCTACATGAACTTCGGCCTCAGCCAGGCCGAACTTCAGTCCGATCGTCCGATCATCGGCATCGCGCAGACCGGTTCCGATCTGTCGCCCTGCAACCGTCACCATCTCGAACTGGCGAACCGTCTACGCGAAGGCATTCGTGAAGCCGGCGGTATCGCGATCGAGTTCCCGGTCCATCCGATCCAGGAAACCGGCAAGCGCCCGACCGCGGGTCTCGACCGTAACCTTGCCTATCTCGGTCTGGTCGAAGTTCTCTACGGCTACCCCCTCGATGGCGTGGTTTTGACGATCGGCTGCGACAAGACCACGCCGGCCTGTCTTATGGCGGCGGCCACCGTGAACATTCCGTCGATCGCCCTTTCCGTCGGCCCGATGCTGAACGGCTGGTTCCGCGGCGAGCGCACCGGTTCTGGCACGATCGTCTGGAAGGCCCGTGAACTGCTGGCCAAGGGCGAAATCGACTATGCCGGTTTCGTCAAGCTGGTGGCCTCGTCGGCTCCGTCGACCGGTTACTGCAACACGATGGGCACGGCGACCACGATGAACTCGCTTGCCGAAGCGCTCGGCATGCAGCTTCCGGGTTCGGCTGCCATCCCGGCGCCTTACCGTGACCGTCAGGAAGTCGCGTATCTCACCGGCCTTCGCATCGTCGAAATGGTCAAGGAAGACCTCAAACCCTCCGATATCCTGACCAAGGATGCATTCGTCAACGCCATCCGCGTCAACTCGGCGATCGGCGGTTCGACCAATGCGCCGATCCACCTCAACGCGCTTGCCCGTCATATCGGTGTCGAACTGACCGTCGATGACTGGCAGACCTATGGCGAAGAGGTTCCGCTTCTCGTCAACCTTCAGCCGGCCGGTGAATATCTGGGCGAAGACTATTATCACGCCGGTGGCGTTCCGGCCGTCGTCAATCAGTTGATGGGCCAGGGCCTGATCAACGAAGACGCGATGACCGTCAACGGCAAGACGATGGGCGAGAACTGTCGCGGGGCGATCATCGAGGACGAGAACGTCATCAAGCGCTACGAGGCACCGCTCAAGGAGCGTGCCGGCTTCCGCGTGCTGCGCGGCAACCTGTTCTCGTCTGCGATCATGAAGACCAGCGTCATCTCTCCGGAATTCCGCGAGCGTTACCTGTCGAACCCGAAGGATCCGATGGCGTTCGAAGGCAAGGCAGTGGTGTTCGACGGTCCGGAGGATTACCATCACCGCATCGACGACCCGTCGCTTGGCATCGACGAGCATACGGTACTGTTCATGCGCGGCGCAGGCCCGATCGGTTATCCGGGTGCGGCCGAAGTCGTCAACATGCGTGCGCCGGACTACCTTCTGAAGAAGGGCGTCAATTCGCTGGCCTGCATCGGTGACGGTCGCCAGTCCGGCACGTCGGGCAGCCCGTCGATCCTCAATGCTTCGCCTGAAGCGGCGGCAGGTGGCGGCCTGGCGCTTCTGAAGACCGGCGACCGGGTGCGTATCGACCTTGGCCGCGGTGAAGCGAATATCCTGATTTCCGACGGCGAGCTTTCTGCCCGTCGCCGCGAGCTGGAAGCCAATGGCGGCTATCACTATCCCAAGCACCAGACGCCCTGGCAGGAAATCCAGCGCGGTATCGTCGGACAGATGGAGACAGGCGCGGTTCTTGAGCCGGCTGTCAAATACCAGCGCATCGCGCAGACCGAAGGTCTGCCGCGCGACAATCACTGACCTTTAAAGGCAGGCGTCCTTTTTAAGGTCGTGAGGGCGGCGAGGAGCCAGCCCAAACAAACTCGGTGGCCCGTTGGGGGCCACCGTTACGGAGGAGTGTACAATGAAAATACTTAAATTGCTTGCTTCGGCGGCGATGATGGCTTCGATCGCCTTCGCTGCACCCGCATTCTCGCAGGACAAGGGCCTCGTCGGCGTTGCCATGCCGACCAAATCCTCGGCCCGCTGGATCGCCGACGGCGACAACATGATCAAGGTCCTTCAGGAGCGCGGCTACACCACCGATCTCCAGTATGCCGAAGACGACATTCCGAACCAGCTTTCCCAGATCGAAAACATGATCACCAAGGGCGCCAAGGTGCTCGTGGTCGCCTCGATCGACGGCACGACGCTGTCCGACGTGCTTGCCCAGGCCCACAATGCCGGCATCAAGGTCATCGCTTATGACCGCCTGATCCGTGACACCCCGAATGTCGACTACTACGCGACCTTCGACAATTTCCAGGTCGGCGTTCTGCAGGCGACCTCGCTGGTCAAGGCTCTCAAGGCCGATACCGAAAAGGGCCCGTTCAACATCGAACTGTTCGGCGGTTCGCCGGACGACAACAACGCCTACTTCTTCTATGACGGTGCCATGAGCGTTCTGCAGCCGCTGATCGACAAGGGCACCCTCGTTGTCGGTTCCGGCCAGACCGGCATGGACAAGGTCGCTACCCTTCGCTGGGACCCGGCAACCGCCCAGGCCCGCATGGACGCTATCCTTTCCTCGACCTATTCCGACAAGAAGCTGAACGCAGTCCTGTCGCCTTATGACGGTCTGTCGATCGGCATTCTGTCGTCGGTTAAGGGCGTCGGTTACGGCTCCGGCGACATGCCGATGCCGTTCGTTTCCGGCCAGGACGCGGAAGTCCCGTCGGTCAAGTCGATCATTGCCGGCGAGCAGTATTCGACCATCTTCAAGGACACCCGCGATCTCGCCAAGGTTACCGTCGATATGGTCGATGCCGTCATGAGCGGCAAGGAGCCTGAGGTCAACGACACCAAGACCTACAACAACGGCAACAAGGTCGTTCCGTCCTACCTCCTGAAGCCGGTTGCCATCGACAAGACCAATGTCGATGTCCTGGTCAAGAGCGGTTACTATACCGAAGACCAGATCAAGTAATCCATTCAGGCCGCGCGGCGACCTGCCGCGCGGCCCCTTCATATTGGGAGTCGTCATGCTTGATCCCGTATTGTCCGCGGCGGAAAAGCCGCCCATTCTCGAAATGCGGGGCATTTCGAAGAGCTTTGGCGCCGTAAAGGCGCTTTCCGATGTCAGCTTCACCGTTCGGGAAGGCGAGATCCATGCTCTCGTCGGCGAAAACGGTGCCGGCAAGTCGACGCTGATGAAGGTTCTGTCGGGGGTCTACCCGCACGGGTCCTATGAGGGATCGATCCTTTTCGGCGGCGAAGAACGGCAGTTCCGCGACATCAACGATTCCGAAAAACTCGGCATCATCATCATTCACCAGGAGCTTGCGCTCATTCCGCTGATGTCGATCGCGGAAAACATCTTTCTGGCCAATGCGCCGTCGAAATTCGGTGTCATCGATCGGGACACGCGTTATGTCCGTACCAAGGAACTGCTCGCCAAGGTGGGCCTGACCGAAGCGCCGGAAACGCTGATCACCAATCTGGGCGTCGGCAAGCAGCAGCTGGTTGAAATCGCCAAGGCGCTGTCGAAGGATGTGCGCCTGCTGATCCTCGACGAGCCGACCGCATCGCTTAACGAAACCGACAGTGCGGCGCTTCTGGAGCTACTGAAGGAATTCCGCCGGCGCGGCATTACCTCGATCATGATCAGCCACAAGCTGAACGAGATCACCGAAGTCGCCGACCGCATCACGGTTCTGCGCGACGGCCGCACCGTCGGCACGCTCGATTGCCATGAAGGCGCGGTCGACGAGGACGAGATCGTGCGCCGCATGGTCGATCGCGATCTCGAAAGCCGCTATCCGGCCCGCACGCCGAAGATTGGCGACGTGATTTTCGAAGTCGAGAACTGGTCGGTCAACCACCCGCTGCATGCGAACCGGAAGATCGTCAAGAATGTCTCGATGAAGGTTCGGGCCGGCGAAGTTGTCGGCATCTCGGGCCTGATGGGGGCGGGGCGCACCGAATTCGCCATGAGCGTCTTCGGCCACACCTATGGTCGCGACATTACCGGAACCGTGAAGATCCACGGGAAGGAAGCCGACACGTCGAACGTCCACCGGGCGATCAAGGCGGGTCTGGCCTATGTCACCGAGGACCGCAAGCAGCTTGGGCTGATCCTTGCCGAAGACATCCGCAAGAATATCTCGCTCGCACATCTCGGTGGCGTCGCGTCCAATGGTGTGATTGACGACATAAGGGAAATGAAGGTGGCGCAGGAATTCCGCACGCGCATGCGGATCCGCAGCCACAACGTCTATCAGGAGACCGGCAAGCTTTCGGGCGGCAACCAGCAGAAGGTGGTTCTGTCGAAATGGCTGTTCACCGGTCCCGACATCCTGATCCTCGACGAACCGACGCGCGGCATCGATGTCGGCGCGAAATACGAAATCTATTCGATCATCAACGAACTTGCGGATGCCGGTAAGGCCGTCGTCGTGATCTCGTCGGAAATGCCGGAACTGATAGGCACCTGCGACCGGATCATGGTGATGCACGAGGGAGAATTCGTCGGCGAAGTGGCCGGCGAAGAGGCCACGCAGGAAAATATCATGCGCGCCATCATGCGCCGCAAAGGGAGATAACCCATGAGCACCCCACAGGAAGCAGTAGTGGCTCCGAAAGCGGGCACCGGTTTCTGGAAGGACAATCTGCGCGATTACGGCATGCTGATCTCGCTTGTCGCCATCGTCATCTTCTTCCAGATCGCCACCGGCGGCATTCTCTTGAGGCCGCTCAACGTCACCAATATCGTGCTGCAGAACGCCTATATCGTCATCATGGCGCTCGGCATGCTGATGATCATCGTCACCGGCCATATCGACCTCTCAGTCGGGTCGGTTGCCGGCTTCATCGGCGGGTTGGCAGGCCTATTGATGGTCAGGTGGGGCATCAACCTGCCGCTCGCCATTCTGACCTGCTTGGTTGTCGGCGGCATCATCGGCGGTATCCAGGGCTATTTCGTCGCCTATTTCAAAATCCCGTCCTTCATCGTGACGCTGGCGGGCATGCTTGTCTTCCGCGGCTTCATGATCGCGATCCTCGGCAGCCAGGCGATCGGCCCGTTCCCGCCGATCTTTCAGAAACTGTCTTCCGGTTACCTCGTCGAGCTGATCTCGTCGGATGGCGGCATCTATGTCACCTCCTTCATCATCGGCCTGATCGTTGCCGGCTTGATGGTCTGGCAGAATTTCCGCAGCCGTGCGCGCCGGGTTCTTCATGACGTCGAAAGCGAACCGATGGGCTTCTTCGTCGCCAAGAACGTTCTGGTCTTTGGAGCGATCGCCTTCGTCGCCTATCTGATCTCATCGCATCGCGGCCTGCCGAATGTGATGATCATCATGGCCGTGCTGATCGTCGCCTACGGCTTCTTCACCAACCGCACGATCCTCGGCCGCCAGATTTATGCCGTCGGCGGTAACGCCCGCGCGGCGGAACTTTCGGGTATCAAGACGACGCGTCTGGTGTTCTGGACTTTCGTCAATATGGGCGTGCTGGCAGCTCTTGCCGGTCTCGTCGTTGCCGCGCGTCTCAACAGCGCCACGCCGAAGGCCGGTACCGGCTTCGAGCTCGACGTGATCGCGGCCTGCTTCATCGGCGGCGCATCGGCCTATGGCGGCGTCGGCAAGGTGACGGGTGCGGTGATCGGCGCGTTCCTGATGGGCGTGATGAACAACGGCATGTCCATCCTCGGCATCGGCATCGATTACCAGCAGGTGATCAAGGGCCTGGTCCTGCTCGGCGCGGTCTGCGTCGATGTCTATAACCAGCGGCGATAAGCCGGTTCGCATTTTGTTTAGGAAAGGGGCGTCTCGGCGCCCCTTTCTGTTTGAGAGGCAATTACAAAACGCCGTCATCCTCGGGCTTGTCCCGAGGATCCAACCACGTTGCAATTTATCGAAGCGTAGCAGATTCTCGGGACAAGCCCGAGGATGACGGCAGAGAGGGTCGTTTAGCCCTTCGCAAACATCGGCCCACCTTTGTGGGTCGGAAAACCGTAGCCGTTGATCATCACCAGATCGATGTCGCTTGCGCGGGCCGCTATGCCTTCCGCCAGCAGCGCCTCGCCTTCCGCCGCCATGGCACCGAGCAGCCTTTGCTCGATCTCTTCCTGAGAGAAGCTGCGCGGTGTGATGTGCTTTTTCGTTCGTTCAGCCTCGATGATCGCGGTTACCTCGGGATCGACCGTGCGTTTGCCATCCGGATAGGCATACCAGCCGCGGCCGGATTTCTGGCCCAAGCGCCCCGCCTCGCACAGCCTGTCGGCGATCTCGACATAGCGTTCGGATGGATCGCGCGTTGCTGCCTGGCGCTTGCGGCGCGCCCATGCGATTTCCAGTCCCGCCATGTCATAGACGGCAAACAGGCCCATCGGGAAACCGTAATCCTCCAGCGCCGCATCGATGTCATGCGGCAGCGCGCCGTCTTCCAGCAGGAACTCGGCCTCGCGGCGATAGGCGGAAAAGATGCGGTTGCCGATGAAACCTTCGGTGACGCCGGTCACCACCGGCAGTTTTCTCAGCCGTTTTGCAACATTAAGGCTGGTGGCGAGAACATCCGGCGCAGTCTCTTTGCAGCGCACGACTTCGAGCAGTCGCATCAGATGAGCGGGTGAGAAGAAATGTAGCCCGAGCACGCGCCCCGGATGCTGGGTCGCGGCGGCGATCTCGTCCGGGTTCAGGTAGCTCGTGTTGGTGGCCAGAATGGCGTCCGAACGGATCGCCTTGTCGAGGCGGCGGAAGAGGTCGATCTTGACGTCGAGATCGTCGAACACGGCTTCGATGACGAGATCACAGGGGGCAAGATCAGCATCGGTTGCGGTAACCGACAGGCGGGCCGTCTGCGCGTCGAATCCGGCCCTGTCCAGCCGCCCAGAGGCAAGGTTGCGCTCCAGAAGGCCGATGATTCGCTCGCGGCCTTTTTCGGCCGCCTCCGGTGTCTGGTCGAGACCGATGACCGTGTAGCCTGCACCAAGTGCCGCAACGGCAATGCCGCTGCCCATCAGGCCAAGCCCGCAGATGCCGATCGTGTTGACTTGGCGCGCTTCGACGCCCTCCAGCCCGGCAATCTTCGAGGTTTCCCGTTCGGCAAAGAAGACGTGCCGCAGCGCTGCCGCTTCAGGGCTTTCTCGCAAGGCGAGAAAGGTCGCTCGCTCATCCGCTAGCCCTTCGCCAAGCGGGCGATGCGAGGATGCGATCAGCCGCACGGCTTCCGCCGGTGCCTTCTGTCCACGTGCCTTTGCGAGGAGCTTGGCCGATACCTTTTCGATCTCCGCCGGATCGGCCGAAGCAATAGCCAGCTCACCCGTCCTGCGAAGTGGCGTACCCACCAGCTTTTGCGCGGCGTCGATGGCCACGTCGATAAGATCGGTCTCGGCGATTTCATCCACGATGCCGAGCGACAGGGCCTCTCCGGCCTTGGTAATCCGTCCAGATGCAATAAGCTCGATCGCTGCCGGAATGCCGATCAGGCGCGGCAGGCGCTGGGTGCCGCCGGCACCGGGGACTATGCCGAGCTTCACCTCGGGCAGGCCAAGCTGCGCCGTAGGGGAAGCGATGCGGTAATGACAGGCCAGCGCCACTTCCAGCCCGCCGCCGAGAGCCGCGCCATTCAGGGCCGCGACGACCGGTTTCGACAGGGCTTCGATCGTCTCGATCACGTCGGGCAGCATCGGCTCTACCGGAGGCTTGCCGAATTCCTTTATATCCGCTCCACCGATAAAGGTTTTTCCCGCGCCGGTGATCACAAGGCCAGAGATCGCGCCCCCTGCCTCGGCATGGGCGAGCGCCCGGGACAAGCCCAGGCGGACATCGGCGGAGGTGGCGTTGACCGGCGGATTGTCGATGGTGACGACCAGAATGCCGTTTCGGGTCGTTGCGGAAACCGTGGCGGAGAAGGTCGTCACTTCGCTCATCGCCTTACTCCGGAACGACGGCCGTCGCCTGGATCTCGATTTTGGCGCGATCCTCGACCAACGCCACGACCTGCATCGCAGCCATTGCCGGGAAATGCTTGCCGATCACCTCGCGATAGGCTTGGCCGATACCCTTCAGGTTGCCGAGATATTCGGCCTTGTCGGTGAAGTACCAGGTCATGGTGGTGATGTGTTCTGGCTTTGCGCCGCCCGCGGCCAGCACCGCGACGATATTTTCCAGCGTCTGTTTCACCTGACCAACGAAATCGTCGGTTTCGAACCGGCACTGGGCATTCCAGCCGATCTGCCCGCCGACGAAGATCTGGCGGCCGGTGGCAGATACGCCGTTGGCGTAACCGATCGGTTTGGCCCAGCCTTCAGGCTGCAGAATGGTGTGCATCTTCGTTCTCCAAATGCTGTGTCAGCGCGGCGCGCAGATCATCCGGCCAGGGGCAGGCCTTGGTTGTTTCGTGAGAGGTGAGGACGAGCCGTTGCCGGGCCGTCCAGAGCAGGCGGTTTTCAGCGCGGACTTCGTGCTCAAGATCGAGCGAGCTGTTGCCGAGCCTTGCGACATTGAGGGTGAAATCCATCCGGTCGCCGTGGAAACCGGGATTGATGAAGGTCAGTTCCAGCGTGACGGTCGGAAAACCGAGCTTTCGTTCGTTGATCATTTCCGGCCACGGAAACCCGAGGCTTTCGAAGAATTCCTCGTAAACCCCGACCAGGATATGCAGATAGGAGGGAAAGTAAGCGATGCCGGAAGGGTCGCAATCTCCGAAATTCAGCCGGCGCGTTGTCGTGTAAGCCATGGTCAAGCCTTCAGCAATTCGCGGGCGATGATGAGTTTCTGCACCTCGGTCGCGCCTTCATAGATGCGCAAAGCCCGGATTTCCCGGTACAGGCTTTCGGTGATCTCGCCGACGCGAACGCCGCGCCCACCGAACATTTGTACGGCGCGGTCGATCACCTTCTGGGCATTTTCGGTGGCGACCATCTTTGCCATCGCCGCTTCCTTCGTGGTCGGCAAGCCTTGCACATCGCGACGCCATGCGGCGCGGTAGGTCAGAAGTGCCGCGGCATCGATCTCGGCGGCCATCTCGCCAAAGGCCGCCTGTGTCAGCTGCAGGTCGGACAGCGTATTGCCGAACATCTTTCGGGATTTCGCATGGGCAAGCGCTTCATCCAGCGCGCGTTTGGCAAAACCCAGGGCCGCTGCCGCCACAGAAGCGCGAAAAATATCGAGCGTGCGCATGGCGATCTTGAAACCTTCGCCGGGAGCGCCGAGCAGGCGAGCCGCGGGGATGCGGCAATTGTCGAAGCGGATCGTCGCCAGCGGATGCGGGGCGATCACGTCGATGCGCTCGGCGATGGAGAAGCCGGGGTCATCTGCAAAGACGACGAAAGCGGAAATGCCACGCGTGCCGGGCGCTTCGCCGGTGCGGGCAAAGACAGTGTAGACACCGGCGATGCCGCCATTGGAGATCCAGGTTTTTTCACCGTCGAGCACATAATGCTCGCCCTCCCTGCGGGCGGCGCAGGCCATGGCTGCGACATCGGACCCGGCATCCTTTTCAGAAAGAGCAAAGGCGGCGATCCATTCACCGGACCGGGCTTTCGGCAGGACGGTGGCGCGAAGTTCTTCCGAGCCGGAAAGGCCGATCGCGCCGGTGCCGAGGCCCTGCATGGCGAAGGCGAAATCGGCTAGGCCGTCATGCCAGGCCAGCGTCTCACGCGTCAGGCAGGCGGCTCGGCTGTCGATTGGCTGTTTGCCACCGGCGCCGGTTGCGGCATCCAGAAGACCTGCCTCGCCGAGTGACCTAACCAACGCACGGCAGGCCTTGTCGGTGTCGGCATGATCGATATCGCCAAGCGCGCCGGAGGCTGCAAAGGCATCGAGTTTTGCTGCCAGCGCCTTATGATCATCGTTGAAGAAGGGCCAGTCGAGAAAATCGCGCGCGGGGCCGGGGAGCTTTGAGTGCACTGCCATCAGTTGCCCTCGAAAACCGGCTTGCGTTTTTCGGCAAAGGCTTCGAAGGCCCGGCGGAAATCCTTTGTCGCCATGCAGATCGCTTGAGCCTGGGCTTCGCTCTCGATCATCTCGTCGAGACCCATGGCCCATTCCTGATTCAGCATGGTTTTGGTCATCGTATGGGCAAACCACGGGCCATCGGCCAGCGAATGAGCGAGTTTCAGCGCTTCGGCTTCAAGGGCATCCGATGGATGAAGGGCGTTGTAAAAACCCCAGGCATGCCCCTCATCTGCTGTCATCGAGCGGCCGGTGAACAGAAGCTCGGCGGCGCGGCCCTGGCCGATGATGCGTGGCAGGATCCCGCAGGCGCCCATATCTGCACCGGCAAGACCGACGCGGGTGAAGAGGAAAGCGGTTTTCGCTTCAGGGGTCGCCAGCCTCATATCGGAGGCCATGGCGAGGATTGCGCCAGCACCGGCGCAGATGCCATCGACGGCGGCAATAATGGGCTGCGGGCATTTCTTCATCGCCTTGACCAGATCGCCGGTCATGCGGGTGAAAGCCAGAAGCTCGGGCATCGGCATTTTCGTCAGTGGCTCGATGATCTCGAAGACATCGCCGCCGGATGAGAAATTGCCGCCGGCACCGGTCAGGACGATGGCGCGGATATCGGACGCGTAGGCCAGATCGCGAAAGAGGTCGCGCAGCTCGGCATAGCTTTCGAAGGTCAGCGGGTTCTTGCGCTCCGGCCGGTTCAGCCGGATCGTGCCGACACGGCCGTCTTCGCTGACCTGCCAGACAAAATGCCGGGTCTGGTGATCGCGAAAACTACGCTCCGTCAGATTGCTCATGCCTTCTCCTCTCCCAGTCTCCATCAGCCGCCCTTGAGGACGGCCGATGGTGATCCATTCTTTTTAATCGTTGGCCGCCGGCGGCAGGAAATCCACGTCGTGCGCTGCCGAAAGCCTGACGATTTCGTCCACGTCGGTCTTCTCGTCCAACTCGATGAACAGGTCTTCCAGCCTTCCTGCCGGCGACACCCAGAAGAGTGCGCGGCAGGGCTTGTCGGACTTGTTGAAATAGCCATGCGGCACGCCGCGCGGCATGCGAACCAGATCGCCCGCCCTCGCCTTGCTCCACACTCCATCGAGCTTGAGATCCAGTTCGCCTTCCTGGACGAGGATGAATTCGTCCTGGTTCGGATGGATATGCACGGGCACGAACTGGCCCGGTGCGCTGTTGGTCTCGAAGGCGAACGTGTCGTCACAGACCGCCTTGGGAAAATAGACTTGGCCCAGGATGTTCCATTTCACATCGTTGTAGCCGGTACCGTTCTCGGTAATGCCTTTCTGCAATTCCATCTGCTACTCCCCGTTCCCGTTCACCTGGATCATGTTTTCGGCTTATGCCCTCTGCTCATTGTGTCTCAGCCGGCCATGATTTCTCCCCCGGCCACGACGATGGATTGGCCGGTTATCGACGAGGCGCCGGGAGAGGCGAGCCAGAGGACCGCATCGGCGACTTCCTCCGGATTGACCAGCCGCCCTTGCGGATTGGCTCTGGTGAATTCGCTCAACGCCTCTTCCGCGCTGCGGCCTGTCTTGGCAACGATCTCGGCGATCGAGCGCGAGATGATCGGTGTGTCGGTGAAGCCGGGGCATACGGCGTTGACCGTGATGCCCTTCTTCGCCAGTTCCAGTGCCAGCGCGCGGGTCATGCCGATCACACCATGCTTGGCGGCACAATAGGCAGAGACATAGGCATACCCCTTGAGGCCCGCCGTAGAGGCCAGATTGATGATGCGCGCGCCTTCTCCGTGGGCCTTCAGGTCGGGCAAAACCGCCTGGGTAACATTGAAGACGCCGTTGAGATCGACATTGATGATCTGCGACCAGAGGTCGGCGGTGGTCTTTTCAAACGGCGCACTCGGCGCTTCGCCGGCATTGTTGATCAGGATATCGACCGGTCCGAAGGCCTTTCGCGCCTCTGCAAGTCCCGCATCAATGGCCGCGCGATCGGTAACGTCGAAGCCATCGGCTACGAAGCTGTTTGCGCTGCCGATTTCGTGGGCCAGCTTTTCCAGCGGTTCGCGCCTGCGGCCGGCAAGCGTGATGCGTGCGCCTTCGGAACTGAGCGCGCGCACGATCGCAGCGCCGATACCGCTTCCTGCGCCCGTTACCAGCGCATGTCGTCCCTTGAACTTACCGTCTGCCGCCATGCACCCAGTTCCTTCACTTGGCCGATGCCGCGGCACGGGCAAGGCCCGTTTCATACTGCAGCTTGCCGGAATAATATTGCTTCGGCCACGCAATGCTGGTCAGGCCGATCTTCGCCGCCTCATGCAGAACCCAGGCCGGGTCTGCCAGATGCGGGCGGGCGACGGCGCAGAGATCGGCGCGACCGGCAGCGATGATCGAGTTCGCCTGATCGGCCTCGGAAATCGCACCGACGGCGATGGTCGGAATGCCGATCTCGTTGCGAATCTTGTCGGAAAACGGCGTCTGGAACAGGCGGCCATAGACCGGCTTTTCTTCCTTCGACACCTGGCCGGACGAGCAGTCGATCAGGTCTGCGCCTGCATCCTTGAACATTTTCGCAAAGATTGCGGCGTCTTCCGGCGTGTTGCCGCCTTCGGCCCAGTCGTGGCAGGAGAGGCGTACTGAAATCGGCTTTTCTTGCGGCCAGACTTCGCGGATTGCGGCGAACACTTCCAGCGGATAACGGGCGCGGTTCTCGTGGCTGCCGCCATAATCATCGGTGCGGATATTGGTCAGCGGCGAGAGGAAGCTCGACAGAAGATAGCCGTGGGCGCAGTGCAGCTCCAGCCAGTCCGCGCCTGCCTCGGCCGCATATCTTGCGGCGCGCACATGGTCGGCCTTCACGCGGTCCATCTCGGCCCGGTCCATTTCTTTCGGTACCTGGCTGTTTTTCAGATAGGGCAGGGCCGAAGCGGAAATCAGCGGCCATGCGCCGGTTTCCAGCGGCTGGTCCATGCCATCCCATGCGAGGTTCGTTGCGCCCTTTCGTCCCGCATGGCCGAGCTGGATGCCGACCTTGGCTTCCGAATTGGCGTGGACGAAATCAACGAAACGCTTCCAGCCCTTGGCCTGCTCATCGTTCCAGAGGCCGAGACAGCCGGGAGTGATGCGGGCATCGGGCGAGACGCAGGTCATTTCGGCAAAGACGAGACCAGCGCCGCCCAAAGCACGGGCGCCGAGATGGACGAGGTGGAAATCGTCGAGCAACCCGTCCTTTGCCGAATACATCGCCATTGGCGACATGACGATGCGGTTCGGCAGGTCGGTACCGCGCAGAGAATAGGGGGTGAACATCGGCGGCAGGGTACGGCCGTTGCCCTGCACCTCGATGCCGTTCTTCTCGGCGAACCAGCGCTCGTAACCTTCCAGCCAGACAGGATCGCGCAGGCGCAGGTTCTCGTGGCTGATACGCTGCGAGCGGGTCAGCATGGAATACATGAATTGCGGCGGCTCCAGCGTCTCGGCGTAGCGCTCACCCACCACTTCGAACCATTCCATCGCATTGCGCGCCGCGTTCTGAATGCGGGCGACGTCGATGCGGCGGATATCCTCATAGGTTTTCAGAACCTCAGGGATAGCATCCTTCGAATGACCGAGCTTGTTGAACTGGTTGGTCAGTTCGATTGCATCGTCGATCGCAAGCTTGGTACCGGAGCCGATGGCGAAATGGGCGGTGTGGGCGGCGTCGCCCATCAGCACGACATGGGAATTGCCGTTGAAATGGCTCCACTTGCCGCAGATCAGCCGGTTGAAGTTCAGCCAGGCCGAGCCGCGCAGATGCCGCGCATTGGTCATCAGGTCTGCGCCTTCCAGCACTTCGGAAAACAGATCCTGGCAGAAATCGATCGAACCCTGCTGGTCCATCTGGCCGAGACCGTGCTTCTCGTAAGCCTCTTCGGTCGTTTCGACGATGAAGGTCGAGGTGTTTTCGTCGAACTTGTAGATATGCGCCTGGAACCAGCCGTGGTCCGTCCGGCGAAAATCGAAGGTGAAGGCGTCGAAAAGCTTGTTGGTGCCGAGCCAGATATAGCGGTTCGGCCGCACCGCGAGATCCGGATCGAAAACCTGCGGATAGCGATTGCGGATCTTCGAGTTGAAGCCGTCGGAGGCGATGATCAGGTCGGCATCGGGATAATCGGTATCGCCATCGGAATCGGTTTCGAACACCAGTTCGACGCCGAGCGCCTCGCAGCGGCGCTGCAGGATGTTCAAGAGCTTCTTGCGGCCGATGCCGACGAAGCCGTGGCCGGATGTGCGCTGGCGGGTGCCCTTGAACAGAAGCTCGATGTCGTCCCAATGGTTGAACGCATCCTCGATTTCGGCTGCGCTCACCGGATCCCAGGCGCGCATCGACACCATGGTGGCATCGGAAAACACCACGCCCCAGCCGAATGTATCGTAAGGTCGATTGCGCTCGACAACCGAAATCGAGTGCTCGGGATGAAACTTCTTCATCAACAGGGCGAAATAGAGCCCAGCCGGGCCGCCACCGATGCAGACGATGCGCATGAATATCTCCCGAAGTTCCCATATGTCATTATTTTAAGTTTAAACTATATGGGCCGCGTAGAATCCGTCAAGCGATATTAAGGAGCATATGATAGGAGCGATTGCGCAAATCAGCCGATGACACACTTAAGCCGTGATCCGGTTGCTTAGGCTCCGCGTTTCCAGATTTTACCGCTTGTCTCTGAGGCAAAGCAGACCATGGCGTCCAATAGTCCTAGCAGTCACGTCCGCGATTTTTTCCAGGCCCATCGCGGCCTGTTCGTTTCCTTCATCGTCCTTCTGGTTTTCGGCTTTACCGCGTTCGCGATCTACGAGCTGACGACGGAAGTCAGTTATGACGAGGTTATCCAGGCGCTGGTCTCGACCTCGTGGTCGTCCATTGCGCTTGCCGTTTTCTTTACCGGCCTAAGTTTCGCGGCGCTGGTCGGCTATGACCTCAATGCGTTGACCTATATCGGCCGCAAGCTGCCGCCGGTGCCGGTGGCAATGACGGCGTTCAGCGCCTATGCGGTCGGCAATACGGCGGGTTTCGGTGCGCTGAGCGGCGGCGCGATCCGGTTTCGCGGTTATTCGAGGCTTGGCCTTTCGCCGGAAGATATCGGCCGGGTCATCGCCTTCGTCACCTTCGCTTTCGGTATCGGCCTGCTTTCGGTCACTGCCCTTGCTTGCCTGATTACCGCTCCCCGGGTCGGCCAGATCATCGGCGTCAGCGATACGGTTATCCGCGCCATCGCTCTCATCATTATCATCGGGTTGAGCATCCTGGTCTTCATCGGCCGTGACGGGCGCAGGATCTCCGTCGGCCGGGTGAACCTGCGGCTGCCCGACAGCCGCACCTCATCGCAGCAATTTCTCGTCACGGCGCTCGATATCGCCGCCTCGGCGTCCGTGCTTTACGTTCTTTTACCGCAGACGAATATCGGCTGGCCCTCGTTCCTGGCGATCTATGCGACGGCTGTCGGTGCCGGCGTGCTCAGCCATGTTCCGGGAGGTCTCGGCGTTTTCGAGACCGTCATCGTCGCGGCACTCGGCAATACGGTCGATATCGATCAGGTTCTCGGCAGCCTCGTACTCTACCGTGTCATCTATCACGTCCTGCCGCTGTTGATCGCGACGCTGGTCGTGATTTTCCTCGAAGCCCGACAGCTGTCGAAACATCCGGTCGCGTCGACCTTGCGAAAGCTCGAATTCCGGCTGGCGCCACTGCTTCTGGCCGCATTCGCGCTGATCGCCGGTGCTATGCTTGTTCTTTCGAGCGTCACGCCGACTCCGGATTCCAATCTCGATTTTCTCGGCAGCTACATGCCGCTTCCGCTGGTGGAAAGCGCACATTTCCTCTCCAGTGTTGTCGGCATCCTGCTCTTCGTCAGCGCCCGCGGTATCGCCCAGAGGCTCGACGGGGCGTGGTGGACAGCGGTCATCTGTACGGCGCTCGGCCTGCTTTTCTCGTTGCTCAAGGCGCTGGCGCTTTTCGAGGCTATCTTCCTGACCGTTCTTCTGGCGGGGCTTCTGCTCAGTGCGCGACAGTTCAACCGCCCGGCCTCGATGCTGCGTCAGGCGCTGACACCGCCCTGGATCGTGGCGATGCTCATTCTCGTTGCCGCGGCAACGACGATCCTGTTCTTCGTCTATCGCGAGGTCGATTACAGCCGCGAACTGTGGTGGCAGTTCGAATTTTCCGCAGAAGCGCCGCGCGGGCTGCGCGCAATACTCGGTATTGCCATCGTCGCCGCCGTGGTTTCGATCTTCAGCCTGTTGCGTCCTGCCGTCAGGCGTTCGGATATGTCGACTGCGGATGAGCTCGTGCAGGCGACAGACATCGCCATGGCGCAGGATTTCGCCGATGCCAACCTTGTGCGCATGGGCGACAAGCGGCTGATGTTTTCGGAAAGCGGCAACGCCTTCATCATGTATGGCATCCAGGGCCGTTCGTGGATTGCGCTGTTCGATCCGGTCGGCCCAAGTGAGGAGATCGGCGAGCTGGTCTGGCGTTTCGTCGAAGAAGCGAGAACCGGCGGCGGTCGTGCCGTCTTCTACCAGATCTCGCCGGAGCTTCTCGCCAACTGCACCGATGCCGGCATGCGCGCCTTCCGGCTCGGCGAACTTGCCGTGGTCGATCTTCCGTCATTCGAACTGAAAGGCAGCCGGCTTGCCGGGCTGCGGCAGGCGATCAACAAGGGTGTGCGCGAAGGGCTGGAATTCGAGATGCTGCAGCCCGATCAGGTGGCCGAACATCTGGAAGCGCTGCGCGCAGTTTCCGACAGTTGGCTCGATGAACACAATACGCGGGAAAAGACCTTTTCGCTCGGTGCTTTCCGCGATGACTACGTGCTGTCGCAGCCGGTTGCCGTTCTGCGCAAGGAGGGGCGGATCGTTGCCTTTGCTACGCTTGCCGTGACCGATACCAAGCAGGAAGGCACGGTCGACCTGATGCGGTTTGCGCCGGATGCGCCAAAGGGATCGATGGATTTTCTCTTCGTGCGGATCATGGAGCATCTTCGCGATGCCGGGTTCCGGCAGTTCAACCTCGGAATGGCGCCGCTTTCCGGCATGGCGCAGCGCGAGGCGGCACCGGCCTGGGACCGGATCGGCAGCGTTATTTTCGAACACGGCGAGCGGTTTTATAACTTCAAGGGTCTGAAAGCCTTCAAATCAAAGTTTCACCCGCGCTGGGAACCGCGCTATCTTGCTGTTTCCGGGATAGGTCCGGCGGTCGCGATGATGGATGCGACGCTTCTGATCGGCGGCGGGTTGAGAGGAGTCGTGGGTAAATGAGTTTGCGTCTTGCCGTCCTTGTTGCTCTCGGCCTTTCGGCTGCATCGAGCGCCGTCCATGCCCAGCAAGCTGCTCCAGCGCCAGCTACAGCCAATGCTCCGGCCTCAACCTCAGCTCCGGCCGCGAACGCGGATTATCACACCGGCTTCATTCCCTCGCCGCATGTCTATCTGCCGCAGGGCCAGGATCTGACCGGAATGGTGTTCCTGATTTCCGATGCCAATGGATGGAATGGCGTGGAAGAGGCCCAGGCGAAGGATCTCGTCGATGCCGGTGCTGCCGTCGTCGGTATCGATTTTCCCTCCTACATGCAGTCGCTTGCGGCCGATGACGGCGACTGCATCTACATGGTCTCCGATATCGAGGATCTTTCGCAGCAGGTGCAGCGCCGGGTGGAAAACCGCGAATACCGGCACCCGATCCTGGCCGGTGCGAAGGAGGGCGGGGCGCTGGCGCTTGCGATGATCGCGCAAAGCCCGTTGGCGACGATCGGCGGTGCCGTTGCTGTCGACCCGACGGAGGTCATTCCGCTGAAAAAGCAACTCTGCACTCCGGCGGAAAAACGCCCGACCGATACCGGCATCGTCTACGGCCTGACCGACGGCGCCCTGCCGGCTCCGGTGACAATCGCGTTCACACCGGATGCCGATCAGGCCGGCAAGGTGCACGCCCTGTCGCTGAAGCAGGCGCATGGGGATATCGTCGCCAAGGAAACTTCGGACGATGCAGAGGATTATCTTTCGACATGGCTGCAGAGCCAGCTTGCAGCCGGAAAATCCGAAGGGGCGCTAGACCTGCCGCTTTCGGTGCTGGAAGCAAAGCCGACTATGGACACGATGGCGATCGTCTATTCCGGCGATGGCGGATGGCGCGATCTCGACAGCGAACTCGGCTCCTATCTGCAATCCCAGGGCGTGCCTGTCATCGGCGTCGATTCGCTGCGTTATTTCTGGGCCAAGCGTACGCCGCAGGAAACGGCGGATGACCTGAAACGCATCATCGACACCTATACGGAAAAATGGGGTGTCTCGAATGTCGTGCTGGTCGGCTATTCGTTCGGTGCGGATGTTATTCCCGCCTCCTACAATCTTCTGCCCAAGGCGACGAAGCGACGGGTGAAGCAGCTTTCTCTTCTGGCGCTGTCGAAAGAGGTCGATTTCGAGATTTCCGTCACCGGCTGGCTCGGCATGGCGGGAGCCGGCGATGGCGGCACGACGACAGACGATATCGCCAAGATCAAGAGCAGCCTCGTGCAGTGCATTTACGGTACCGAGGAGGATGATGATCCTTGCCCGTCGATGAAACCTTCCGGCGTGGAAACTGTCGCCATCGATGGCGGGCATCATTTCGACGAGGATTATCAGGCGCTCGGCAAGCGGATACTCGACAGCCTGCAGAAGCGTTTGCCGAAATAAGGCAACCATCCGGCCAAGCTGCGCGGTCGTTCCATGGATCACGAAGACCTGACGGTTTTGTGATCGGGCCACTTGAGTTCGGCGAAGTCTGGCGCTAAATCTCGCTAGACCAGGACCGGGCCCCTCTGGCAGCTTGTTTTCAAGCTGTGATGTCGGACTGGATTTTTCCAATGCCGGTGCCTGGTGTCGTGATGGTTTTTGGTCTGAAAGAGCGTGCATTGCACGGGCGTGTCCCGTTGTGCGCTTCAGTAGTGTTCCCAAGGCTCGTCAGGACATGGGGCACCCCATCTTGAGATAGGGTGTCAAATGATGGAATTTTTCACGCCGGAGGCGTTGTCCGCCCTCGCGCAAGTTATCATGATCGATCTGGTTCTGGCGGGTGACAATGCGATCGTCATTGGTCTTGCCGCTGCCGGCCTGCCGAAGGAACAGCGTGCCAAGGCCATTCTGGTCGGCATTATCGCAGCCACCGTGCTGCGTATCGGCTTTGCACTTGCCACGACGCAATTGCTGCAGATCGTCGGCCTTTTGCTCGCCGGTGGCGTGCTGCTTTTGTGGGTCTGCTGGAAGATGTGGCGCGAGCTGCGCACACCGCATCACCATGAAGACGAAGCCAATGAGGCACTCGCCAACGAGGACCTCAATGCCGATGGCACGGTTGCCGGCGGCGCACCGCGCAAGACCTTTGCCCAGGCCGCATGGCAGATCGTTATCGCCGACGTCTCGATGTCGCTCGACAACGTGCTCGCTGTTGCTGGTGCCGCACACGAGCATCCTGAAGTCCTGATCTTCGGTCTGTTCCTGTCGATCGCCCTGATGGGTATTGCGGCAAGCTTTATCGCGCGCCTGCTCAACAAGCATCGCTGGATCGCCTATGTCGGTCTTGCCGTCATCCTTTATGTCGCGCTCGAAATGATCTGGCGCGGATCGCATGAAATCCTGCCCTATATCACGGGCTGATTGCAGTTCTCATCGCGATAAAAAGCGGCGCGGTCTTCGGATCGCGCCGTTTTCCTTTTCACGCTCATAACCTGATTACTGTGTCGCTACTCTGTTCTTGAGCTTTCGCTCGTTCACCCAGTCGGCACTTGCCCTTATACCGCCGAGCGGGAAGACATGGATCTGCTCGATCAGGCTTTGCGGATGGGTCGCCTTGTAATTGGCGATCTCGCTCAGAAACTCGTCCGGTTCGTAGGGGATGAGCAGCTTGCTCAGGTCCATGGCGCGCCGTTGCAGCACGCTCAGTGACGGGCCGACGCCACAGGAAATGGCGAACTTGATCAGCGTCTGCAGCTTGGTCGGGCCGGCAACGCCAAGATGGATCGGCAGCGTCACGCCGGCTTCTGCGATACGCTCCGCCCAGCGGGTTATCGATCCGGCATCGAAGGCAAACTGGGTGACGATCGCCATCTCGGCATCGGTGTTTTCCGAATAGGCCTGCTTGAATTTCAAGGCCCGGTCGATGAGCCTCGTTGTGCCGTCCTTGTCGATGTCCTTGTTGCCTTCCGGATGGCCTGCGACGTGCAGGCGCTTGAAGCCGTAACGGTCAAACAGGCCGGTTTCGAGAAGCTGCAGCGAGCTTTCAAGCTCACCCCGCGGCGAAGTGAGGCCACCGGCCAGCAACAGGGCCTGACTGACGCCAGCCTCGTTCACGTAACGGCTGATCCAGTCTTCCAGCATCGCCTTGTCGCGAATGAGACGTGCGGGAACATGCGGCATTACCGCGTAACCATCGTCCGTCAGGCGTTTTGCCGTCGAAACCATGTCCTCGATCGGCGTGCCATCGATATGAGCGATGTAAACGCGCATTCCTGCCGGCAGGAACTCGCGGAAATTCTCGATCTTTGCCGCAGTGCGCGGCATGACTTCGATCGAATAGCCGTCGAGAAGCGCGCCGAAGCTTGCTCTCTCCGCCTTTTCGTCCGCACGCCTGTTCTTGAATAGGTTCAGAATTGCCATATCGACTGCCTTCTACATCACAAGACTGTCTGCCTGCCACTGTCATCTAAGTGTGCAAGACGGCATTTCTGGCACAGCTTTGTGTAGAGCAGTTTTCTCGCAGCGTCACTTTCGGTTTGATTTCCTCCGTCACAAACGGGATCAGATTCGTTGACAAGCGTGTCCTCACATTGGACAACAGCGCATCCGACGGCTGCCACGGGGGAGACTGACCATGTCTAGGCGCGCGATCTTCGGCTTTTCAGCTCTTGTGCTTTCATCTCTTGTTCTCGGCTCTCCGCTTGCTGCGCAGGAGCGGCGGATCGAAACGACAGCGGATGGCGATTATCTCGGCTTCGACCTTCGAACCGTGAAGAATGTCAGCCAGGACCAGTGCGAGACCGCCTGCATCGGCGACAACCAGTGCCGCGCCTTCACCTACAATGTAAAAGCCAAGTGGTGCTTCCTGAAATCCGACCACGGCCAGCTCAATACGTTTGCCGGTGCCGTCGCCGGCAAGATCGTCGAAGTGGCTGTCTTGCCCGATATCGGCGCGCCGCCGCGGCTGAGCTTCCTGTCTGACGACGTGCTGCAACAGGCGCGCGAGCAGAAGGATGGCCTGGCGCTCGGCGACAACCAGCAAGGTTACGGTATCGAGACCCTGAAAACCGTGGCGCAGTCCGAACTGCTCGCCGGCCGGGTCGATACGGCGATCTACAATTACAAGGGCGCCCTGTCGCTTGCCCCGGATGATGGCGATCTGTGGATCGCGCTTTCGCGTGCCGCCGGCATCGCCAAGAACAACGGGTCTGCCGATAGCGAAGGCACGCTTGCGGCGATCAACGGTTATCTTCTGTCACGCAGCACCCAGGCGCGTGCCGATGCGCTTGCCGTGCTCGGTGCAGCGCTCGCCAAGCAGCAGAACTATCGTCAGGCGCTCACCGCCTACAAGCAGAGCCTCGCGCTTGTCAGCGCCCGCACCGTCCAGGCCGCCTATAACGATCTGCGCGAGCGCCAGGGTTTTCGCGTCAGCGGCAATACGGTCGATGCCGACAGCGCCAATCCGCGTGCCTGCGTGCAATTTTCCGAGCCGCTGGTGAAGGCCGGTGTCGACTACGCGCCTTTCGTCACGCTGGACGGTCAGGCGCCGAAGGCGATGGAAGCCAAGGATAACCAGATCTGCGTCGAGGGCCTGACGCACGGCCAACGCTACAAGCTCTCGCTGCGCCGTGGCCTGCCGTCCTCGGTCGACGAGCCGCTGCCGGCGCAGGTGGATCTCGACATTTATGTCAAGGATCGCTCGCCGATGGTGCGATTTACCGGCGACAGCTTTGTCCTGCCGTCCACAGCGCGCCGTGGCATCCCGATCGTGTCGGTGAATACGGAACGGGCCAACCTGAAACTCTACCGGATCGGCGACCGCAATATCGCGCCGCTGCTCACCAATTCGCAGTTCCTGACCCAGATGAGCGGCTATAGCGCGGACCGGATCGAGCAGGAAAACGGCGAGCTGGTCTGGCAGGGCACGATCGATCTTGGGCAAGACCTCAACAAGGATGTAACGACCAGTTTCCCGGTCGATGAGGCCCTGCCGGAACGCAAGCCCGGCGTCTATGTGCTGACGGCGTCCGCTGCCAATGCCGTCAATCAGGAATGGGACAACAAGGCGACGCAGTGGTTCGTCGTTTCCGATATCGGCCTCACCACCTATGCCGGCACCGATGGCTTGCATGTGTTTGCCCGCGCGCTCGGGTCCGCCAAGCCGATGGCAGACGTGGACCTGCAGCTTCTCGCCAAGAACAATGAAATCCTCGGCACGGCGAAGACGGATGCGGATGGCCGCGCGACATTCACCGCCGGGCTGATGCGCGGCACGGCGGCGATGGTGCCGGCGGTGCTTTCCGCGCAGAACGAGGGCAAGGACTATGTCTTCCTCGATATGACCCGCGCCGGCTTCGATCTGTCCGACCGTGGCGTCACCGGCCGACCGGCTCCCGGCGCGATCGACCTTCTCTCCTGGACCGAACGCGGTATCTATCGGCCCGGCGAGGTGGTGCATGCGAGCGCGCTTGCTCGCAATGTCGATGCAACGGCGATCGAAAACCTGCCGCTCACCTTCGTTTTCCTGCGCCCCGATGGCGTGGAAGATCGGCGGATGGTGAAGAACGGCGATATCGGCGGCTATACGCTCGATCTGGCCCTGCAGGACACGTCGATGCGCGGCACCTGGACGATGCAGGTGTTTACCGATCCCAAGGGCTCGGCGATCGGCGAAAAGACATTTCTCGTCGACGATTTTGTGCCGGATCGTATCGAGTTCGACATGACGAGCGAAGCCAAGGAGATCGTTGTCGGTGAACCGGCGAAGGTTTCCATCGACGGGCGTTATCTCTACGGCGCACCTGCGGCCGGCCTTGGCCTCGAAGGCGAAATTGCCCTGAAGCCGACCCGCGAAAATCCGGCCTTCCCCGGCTACCAGTTCGGCCTTGCCGACGAGGAAGAGACCGAGACCGTCCGCATCCCGCTCGATGCGCTGGAGGATACGGACGAGGACGGCAAGGCCACGTTCGATGCGGATGTGGCGGAACTGCCGTCGACGACAAAACTGATCAACGCGGATATCGTCGTGCGCATGCAGGAAACCGGCGGCCGCGCGATCGAGCGCAACCTGTCGCTGCCGGTCAAGGCTGATGGTCCGCGGATCGGTATCAAGCCGGAATTTTCCGGTGACCTGCCGGAAGGAGCGGTCGGCAATTTCACTGTCATCTTGGTCAACGAGGCCGGCGCCAAACAGGCGCTGAAAGGCCTGCCGTGGAAGCTCGTCAAGGTCGAGCGGGATTACCAGTGGTATCGCGACGGCAATTCCTGGCGTTATGAACCGATCACCCGCACGCGGCAGGTTTCCAACGGCACGGTCGACGTGACGACCGATGGTGGCCGCGTTTCCGTTCCCGTCGAATGGGGGCGTTATCGCCTCGAGGTCGAAACTGCCGATATCGGCGGCCCGGCCTCCAGCGTCGAATTCGATGCCGGCTGGTTCGTCACCGCAACCTCGACCGAAACGCCGGATGCACTGGAAGTCGCGCTCGACAAACCGAGCTACAAGATCGGTGACACCGCCAAGCTGAAAATCTCGTCGCGTTATGTCGGCGAGCTGATGGTGATGGCCGGTTCGGAAGAGTTGATCTCTGTCGAGACCGCCAGCATTGCGGAAAATGGCGGCGAGGTCGAAATCCCGGTGACTGCGGATTGGGGCGCAGGTTCCTATGTCACCGCAACCCTTTATCGCCCCGGCGAAGCGCGTGAAAACCGCATGCCGATGCGGGCGATCGGGATCACATGGCTGAAGGTCGATCCCGAGGCTCGTGATCTGGCGATTGCCATCGACGCGCCGGAAAAGACGCTGCCGCGCCAGCCGCTCGATATTTCGCTGCAGGTGGCGGGAGCGGGGGCCAATGAGGACGCCTATGTCACGGTCGCGGCCGTTGATGTCGGCATCTTGAACCTCACCCGTTACGAACCGCCGGCGCCCGATGACTGGTATTTCGGCCAGCGTCGTCTGGGGCTGGAAATTCGCGATATCTATGGTCGGCTGATCGATGGTTCGCTGGGTGCGACCGGGCGGTTGAGGACCGGCGGCGATGGCGGCAGCATGGCGCTGCAGGCAAGCCCGCCGAAGGAAAAGCTGGTCGCCTTCTTCTCCGGTCCGGTGAAGCTGGATGGCGAAGGCAAGGCGAAAGTCTCCTTCGATATTCCGCAGTTCAACGGCACGGCGCGGGTCATGGCTGTTGCATGGTCGAAAACCGGTGTCGGCCACGGCGTCAAGGATGTCATCATCCGCGATCCGATCGTCATCACGTCGAGCCTGCCGCGCTTTCTGGCACCCGGCGATGACAGCAATCTGCGGCTCGACATCGCCAATACCGATGGCCCGGCGGGAACCTACGATCTGACGATTGAGACCAGCGATGCGGTGGCTATTGGCCAGAGTGCGGTGAAGCCGGTGGAACTGACTGCTGGCGGCAAGACAAGCGTCACGCTGCCGCTGGTCGGTATCGAGCCAGGCGATGGCACTCTCTCGATCAAGCTTGCCACTAACGCTGGGCTCTCCGTCGATCAGGTTCTCCACATCCCGGTTCGCCCGGCGGCGATGCCGGTAACGGAGCGGCGGCTGGTCGATCTTCGACCGGGCGCAAGCGTCACCGTCGATGGCAATCTGTTGGCCGATAGCGTGCTGCAGGGGGCATCGGTCAGCGTCAATGTCAGCCGTTCCAACGCCTTCGATATCCCGGCGCTGCTGATGAGCCTCGATCGCTACCCCTACGGCTGCGCCGAGCAGACGACGAGCCGGGCGCTGCCGCTGCTTTATCTCAGCGAAATGGCGGTGCAGAACGGGCTGGCCGATGATGCCGAGGTGAAGAAGCGCGTACAGGATGCGATTTATCGCGTGCTGTCCTTCCAGGCATCTGCCGGCAGTTTCGGCCTCTGGGGCCCGGATGGCGCAGGCAATGATCTCTGGCTCGATGCCTATGTCAGCGATTTCCTCTCGCGTGCTCGCGAACAGGGTTACGATGTGCCGGAACAGCCGCTGGTGCAGGCGCTGGAAAACCTGCAGAACACGCTTGCCTATACGACGAACGTGCGCGACCAGGGCAACCAGATTGCCTATGCGCACTATGTTCTTGCCCGTAACCGCAAGGCCGCGATCAGCGATCTCCGGTATTACGCCGATACGATGCTCAATGATTTCCCGACGCCGCTTGCGAAGGCGCATATCGCGGCGGCGCTTTCGCTTTACGGCGATGGACAGCGGTCGCAGAGCATCTTCAACGATGCGCTGCAGATGTCGGAAAATGCGCAGGTCCACAAGGTGAGCCTTGCCCGTTCCGATTACGGTTCGTCGCTGCGTGACGGGGCTGCGGTTCTGGCGCTTGCCGCCGAAAGCCGGCCGGTGCCGCCGATCGTGCCGGTGCTGGCGGAAGTCGTTGCCAAGGAATGGGGGCAGAAAAAATACACCAGCACCCAGGAGCAGACCTGGATGCTGCTTGCCGCCCGGGCGCTTCAGAATGGCGATGACAACCTTCGTCTCAACGTCAATGGCGCAGCCCATAGCGGCACGCTGATGTCGCAGATGGCGGGCGATGTTCTGCTCGATCATCCCCTGACCATCCGCAATGACAGCGGCGACGCCCTGTCTGCCGCGATCACCACGGTTGCGGCGCCGGCCACGCCTTTGCCTGCCGGAGGCGACGGGTTCGAGATCTCGCGGACTTACTACACGATGGAAGGCGAGGAGGCGAATGTCAGCGCGGCGAAGCAGAACGAGCGTTATGTCGTTGTCCTGAACGTCACAGAGACCAATGACTGGCCGTCGCGCATCGTCGTCACCGATCTCCTGCCGGCCGGTTTCGAGATCGACAATCCGTCGATCGTCAACAGCGCCAATCTTGCCAATTTCGACTGGATCGAGGAGGTGCAGGCGGCGCATACGGAATTCCGCAACGACCGCTTTGTCGCCGCCTTCGATCGTAGCCAAGGCGACAATCGGCAGATCACGCTGGCTTACGTCGTGCGCGCCGTGACGCCGGGCGTCTATGATCACCCGGCCGCCCAGGTGGATGACATGTACCGTCCGCAGTTTTCGGGCCGGACGGCGATGGGCAAGATGGAGGTTTTGGCGGCGCAGTGACGTCGGAGCACATGAAGAAGACACCCCTCCCCACCGACCGGGGCCGAGCCACATGTCTCGTCCCGTCCTCTCGGACCCCCACAAGGGGAGGGCTTAACCCAGCCGTTTCGCCGAGCTTCAATCGAGGCAGGCGGATGCCGCAGTTTTCTCCCCCCTTGTGGGGGAGATGGCCGGCAGGCCAGAGGGGGAATTGCCAGAGATGAGAACAGACATTTGAAACGCAGGTGGAAATTCTCGATCGGTCTCGCCGCCTGCCTTTTGCTGGCAGGAGCGGCGACCCTCGGCCTCGATTGGGCCGATCGTGCCTATCCGCCGCCGCTCGAGAATACCACGGTCACATCTCGCGAAGTGCTTGATGCCGATGGCGAACTGTTGCGGGCCTTCGCGACGCCGCAAGGGCGCTGGCGGTTGAAGACTGATGTCGAGGATGTCGATCCGCGTTTTCTGGCGATGCTGATCGGCTATGAGGACCGGCGGTTTTATGAGCATGGCGGTATCGATCCACTGGCGATTGGGCGCGCGGTCTTCCAGCTTCTGAACAATGGCCGGATCGTCTCCGGTGCCTCGACGCTTTCCATGCAGGTGGCGCGGTTGATCGAACCGCGCGAGACCCGATCGTTCTCGGCAAAGTTTTTACAGCTTGCACGCGCCATCCAGATCGAACGCCGTCTCGACAAAAAGGCAATCCTCGAACTTTATCTCACCCACGCGCCCTATGGCGGCAATCTGGAAGGGGTACGGGCCGCGAGCCTCGCCTATTTCGGCAAGGAGCCGAAACGGCTGACGGTGGCGGAGGCCGCCCTTCTTGTCGCCCTGCCGCAATCGCCGGAATCCCGTCGGCCGGATCGCCATCCGCAGGCGGCGCATGCCGCACGCGAACGGGTGCTGACGCGCCCTGCGGTTGCGGAGATGACGGGCGAGGGCGAGGCCGAGCGGGCGTCGCTTGATGCGGTGCCGCGGCAAAGGCTGCAATTGCCGGCCTTGGCCGCGCATCTGGCCGAAGCCGCCATTCGTAAGCAGCCGAAGGCGGAAGAGTATCGCACGACGCTGAAACGCGGCATCCAGAGAAAACTGGAGGAGGTGGCGCGAGAGGCTTCCGCCAAGCTTGCCCCAAAGGTTTCGCTCGCGATGGTGATGGCGGATGCGAAGACTGGCGAGATCGTCGGGGAAGTCGGCTCGGCTGATTATTTCGATGCGGGACGTTCCGGCTGGATCGACATGACGCGGGTACTGCGCTCGCCGGGTTCGACGCTGAAGCCGTTCATCTATGGTCTTGCCTTCGAGCAGGGACTGGTTTCCCAGGAAACCATGATCGAGGACCGACCGGCGGATTTCTTCGGCTACCGGCCGAAGAATTTCGACATGACCTATCAGGGCGACGTGACCGTTCGTCAGGCGCTGCAATTGTCGCTCAATGTGCCTGCGGTTAGACTGCTCGATGCGGTCGGGCCGTCGCGGCTGATGATCCGGTTTCGCCGTGCCGATGTGCGCCCGGTTCTGCCGCCGAGCGAAGCGCCGGGGCTGGCGATCGGGCTTGGCGGCGTCGGTATCACGCTGAAAGATCTGGTGCAGTCTTATGCGGCGCTCGCCAATGGCGGGCAGCCGATGCGGGTCGGCAACGGTATCGACGAACAGCCGGCAGTGCTCGACAGCGAGATGCTTTTGGAGCGGCAGGCGATCTGGAATGTCACGGATATTCTTTCCGACGTGCTGCCGCCGACCGGCAGCCGGAAACTTGGGATCGCGTACAAGACCGGTACCAGCTACGGTTATCGCGATGCATGGTCGGTCGGTTATGACGGGCGCTATGTGCTCGGTGTCTGGGTCGGGCGGCCGGATAATGGCGCGGTGCCGGGAATTGCCGGTTACCAGACGGCAGCGCCGATCCTGTTCGAGGCGTTTTCGCGCTCCGGCGTACCGTTCACGCCGCATCCTTCTGCACCGCCGGGTGCGGTGCGGCTGGCGCAATCGGATCTGCCGATTGCCCAGCGACGGTTTGCGGTCACCGCAAGCGGGCTTATCCGCTCGTCATCCCGCGAGACAGCGCCGCAGATCGTCTATCCGCCGGAAGGGGCGAAAGTCGATCTCGGCGCTTCGTCGGGCGATATTTCACCGTTGGTGCTGAAACTGCAGGGCGGCCGCCCGCCGTTCCGCTGGCTCGCCAACGGCAAGCCGCTGGATGCTCTCTCACGCCGCCGCACCAACGAATGGCAACCGGAAGGGGCGGGGTTTTCGACGCTGACGGTGATCGATGCAGCGGGCAGGGCTGCGACGGTGCGGGTGTTTGTGGAGTAAGTTGAGGGATGGGGTGCGCCCCGGCCTTTCGCTTGAACTCAAGGCGTTCGTCCTGCGAAACGATTCACTGGATCGTTTCGTCGGCTTTGCCGACCAGTCCTCACCCCCTCACTTGCGATTTCTGAAACTTAGCCTTTGGCTAAGATTTCGAAATCGCTTTCTCTCCCACAAGGGGAGAGATACTGGCGCGTGCAGCGCCCGCGAGGCCCTACCTCTCCCTTGGTGGGAGAGGTTACAAAATCAGCATCTTAGCCGAAGGCGAAGTGCTAGATTTTGTTGGTGAGGGGGTATGTCACATCAAGCCGCCGAAGCAGCCTTCTTCGCCGCGATGCGGGCGCGGATCGACTCCACATCGGCCTTTGGCGTCGCCTTGAACAGGGTCTGCGTGTATTCGTGCTTCGGGTTGGAAAACACCTCGTCGCGGGTGCCGTATTCCACTGCCTCGCCGAAATACATCACCATCACCTCGTCGGCGATGTAACGCACGACGGACAAATCGTGGCTGATGAAGACATAGGTCAGGTTGAACTCGTCCTGCAGATCGGCGAGCAGGTTCAACACCTGGGCCTGAACCGAAAGGTCGAGCGCTGAAACCGGTTCGTCGAGCACGAGCAGCTTCGGGTTCATCATCAGCGCGCGGGCAATGGCGATACGCTGGCGCTGGCCGCCGGAGAACATGTGCGGATAGCGATTGTAGTGTTCCGGGCCGAGGCCGACCTTGATCAGCATTTCGGTTGCGCGGTCGCGACGGTCATTGGCCGACATGTCGGTGTTGATCGCCAGCGGTTCGCCGAGAACGTCACCGATCTTCTGGCGCGGGTTGAGCGAGCCGTAAGGGTTCTGGAAGATGATCTGCACCTTCTGGCGCATTTCCGACGTCAGGTGACCGGGGCGGGTGTCCATCTTCTTGCCATCGATGATCAGTTCACCCGATGTCGGCTCGTCGATGAAGGTGATCATGCGGGCGAGCGTGGATTTTCCGCAGCCCGATTCGCCGACGATTGCCAGCGTCTTGCCGCGTTCGAGGCTGAAGGAAACGCCCTTCACCGCATGCAGCGTCTTCTTCGGCTTCATGAAGCCGCCCGGCAGTTCGTAGTCGCGCTTGATGTCGCGGACTTCGAGCATGGTGTCGGTGGTCTTTACGTCGCTCATGCGAATGCTCCTGCGGCCGATGCTCCTGCGGAAGGTGCCGGTTCCGGGTTGCCGTCGAAGAAGGCGGACACCGTGGTCAGGCGGTCACCCGTGGCGTTTTCGGGCAGAGCCGCCAGAAGCGCCTTGGTGTAATTGCTCTTCGGGTTTTCGAACAGCGAAAGCACGTCCGCTTCCTCCATCTTGCGGCCCTTGTACTGCACGACGACGCGGTCGGCGGTTTCCGCCACAACGCCCATGTCGTGGGTGATCATGATCAGGCCCATGCCGGTGCGCGCCTGCAGGTCCATGATCAGATCGAGGATCTGCTTCTGGATCGTCACGTCGAGCGCCGTCGTCGGCTCGTCGGCAATCAGGAGCTTGGGATTACAGGCGATCGCGATGGCGATCATCACGCGCTGACACTGGCCGCCCGACATCTGGTGCGGAAAGGCGTTCATCCGCTCTTCCGGGTTGGGAAGGCCAACCTGCTTGAACAGTTCGATCGCACGCGCACGGCGCTCCTTTTTGCCCAAGCCGAGATGGATGCGCAGAACTTCCTCGATCTGGAAACCGACCGTGAAGCACGGGTTGAGGCTGGCGATCGGCTCCTGGAATATCATGGCGATATCCTTGCCGATCAGCTTGCGCCGCTCGGTGCCGGAGAGGCTCTGGATATCCTTGCCTTCAAACAGCATGCGGTCAGCGGTGATCTTTGCCGTGTCCGGCAGCAACCCCATCACGGCCAGCATGGAGACCGACTTGCCGGAGCCGGATTCCCCGACGATGGCGAGCACTTCGGCCTTGTCGACGGAAACCGAGACGCCGTCGACGGCGCGGAACCAGCCGGTCGAGGTTTCGAATTCGACGGTGAGATTATCGATTTGCAGAAGCGACATGATCAGGACCTCTTCAGCTTCGGATCAAGCGCATCGCGCAGGCCGTCGCCCATCAGGTTGATGGCAAGAACGGTGATGAGGATTGCAAGGCCCGGGAAGGTGACGACCCACCAGGCGCGCAGGATGAATTCGCGGGCTTCGGCCAGCATCGTGCCCCATTCCGGAGACGGCGGCTGCACGCCCATGCCGAGGAAGCCGAGAGCGGCGAGATCGAGAATGGCGTTGGAGAACGACATCGTCGCCTGAACGATCAGCGGTGCGGTGCAGTTCGGCAGGATGGTGCGGAACATCAGGCGCAGCGGGCTTGCACCGGCAATGCGGGCAGCCGTTACATAGTCACGGGACTTTTCGGCCATCACGGCAGCGCGGGTCAGGCGCACGAAATGCGGCTGCAGCGTCACGGCAATGGCGATCATCGCACTGTTGAGACCGGCACCGAGAATGGTGACGAGCACCAGTGCGAGAAGCAGCGACGGGATGGCCAGGATCATGTCCATCAGGCGCATGATGATCGTATCGACCCAGCCGCGATAATAACCGGCGATGACGCCGACGATGATGCCGGCGGCCAGCGACAGCGTGGTGACGACCAGACCGACGAACAGCGAATATTGTGCGCCGTAGATCAGGCGCGAAAGAATATCGCGGCCGATCGGATCGGTGCCGAGGACAAAGGTCCAGCTACCGCCTTCGACCCATGCTGGTGGCTTCAGCACGGCATCGCGGTATTGTTCGAACGGCGAATGCGGCGCGATCAGAGACGCGAAGATCGCAACGAGGACAAGGGCTACGAAAACGTAGAGGCCGATGACGGCGCCGCGGTTTTCGGAAAAGTAGAACCAGAACTCCTTGAGCATCTGGCGTCGCATTTGGGCTGAGGAGACAGGCTCCGCAGCCTTTGCAGTAAGAGTGGCGTCGGCCATGGGATTTTGCTCCTTCTTAGTGGCGAATACGCGGGTTGACGAGACCATAGAGCAGGTCGACGATCAGGTTGACGGTCATGATGATCGCAGCGATCAGCAGAAGGCCACCCTGGATGACGGCATAGTCACGACGGAACACGCTATCGAGGATCCACTTGCCGATGCCCGGCCAGGAGAAGATCGTTTCAGTCAGGATGGCGCCGGCCAGCATGACGCCGACCTGTAGGCCAACGGTGGTGACGACCGGGATCATGGCATTGCGCAGCGCATGCACGCCGATGACGCGGAACGGCGACAGGCCCTTCGCGCGGGCGGTGCGGACATAATCTTCCGACAGCACTTCCAGCATGGCCGAACGCGTCTGGCGGGCGATGACGGCCAAGGGAATGGTGGAGAGCACGATCGACGGCAGCGCCAGATGGCTGAGCGCCGAGGCGAACGCGCCCTTCTGGCCCGAGATCAGGCTATCGATCAGCATGAAGCCGGTGACCTGCGGGAAATAGAACATCAGCGAGATGCGGCCGGTCACCGGGAACCATTGCAGGATGCCGGAGAACAGGATGATGAGAAGCAGGCCCCACCAGAAGATCGGCATAGAATAACCGACAAGCGCGATGCCCATAAGACCCTGATCGAAGATCGACCCGCGCTTTACGGCGGCGATGATGCCGGCCGGAATGCCGAGCGCGACGGCGATGATGATGGCACAGAAGGACAGTTCGACCGTCGCCGGAAACAGCGTCAGGAACTGGTCGAGAACCGGCTTCTTGGAGACGATCGAAGTGCCGAAGTCGCCGGTCAGAACGCCGCCGAGATAATCGAAATACTGGATGACCATCGGCCGGTCCATGCCGAGCTGCGCGGAAATTTGCGCGTGGCGCTCCGGAGACATGACGCGCTCACCCGAGAGGAGCGCGACCGGATCGCCCGGCAGAAGCCGGATGAAGGAGAAAGCGATGATGGAGACCCCGATGAAAGTCGGGATCAGGACGGCGAGGCGCCGCAGAAGGAAGCCAAACATTTTAAGCCTTTGCGGAAAAGGAGCGGGCCGGTTCCATGGATTTTGTCAAGCCACAGACCCGGTCATAACGGCGTCACCGCCATATTTTTAGGCATCTCATAAGAAAATGCCGCGGGAAACGCAACGCGTCCCGCGGCAAAAAGTTGTGATGGCGCCTGATTACTCGGCGATATCGACTGCTTCGAAGGTGAAGTCGCCGAGCGGGCTCTGGGTGAAGCCGGTTACGCCCTTACGCATCGGAACAACCGACAGGGAGTGGTCGAGGGTTGCCCAGGGGGCTTCCTTCTTGAAGATGACCTGCGCCTGCTCATAGAGCTTGGTGCGTTCAGCCTGGTCAGAAGTCGACTTGGCCTTCTTCACGAGAGCGTCGAATTCCTGGTTGCACCACTGCGCACGGTTGTTGCCGCCGACGGCATCGCAGCCGAGCAGGGTGTCGAGGAAGTTGTCCGGGTCGCCGTTGTCGCCGGTCCAGCCGAGGATGGCGGCACCGTCACGGTTCTTGTCCTTCGAACGGGACAGGTATTCAGCCCATTCGTAGGAAACGATCTCGACCTTGACGCCGATCTTGGCGAAATCGTCCTGCATGATTTCAGCAGCACGACGTGCGTTGAGCATGTACGGACGCGAAACCGGCATTGCCCAAATCTTCATGGACAGATCCTTGACGCCTGCGTCGGCCAGCATCTTCTTGGCGGCGTCGAGGTCGTAGGTGTCGTCTTTGGTCTCGTTGTTATAGGACCACATGGTCGGCGGAATCGGGTTGGTTGCCGGAGTTGCCATGCCCTGGAAGACGGCGTCGACGATGGCTTTCTTGTTGATCGCCTTGTTCAGCGCGATACGAACTTCCGGCTTGTCGAACGGAGCCTGGGTCGTGTTGTAGGCGAGGTAGGCGATGTTGAGGCCTTCCTGCTCCAGAACTTCCAGGTTCGGGTCCGACTTCATCGATTCAACGTCGGCAGCGTTCGGGTAAGGCATCAGGTGGCATTCGCCGGCCTTGAGCTTCTGGTAACGAACGGCAGCGTCGGTGGTGATTGCGAAGACGAGATCGTCGATCTTCGGAGCGCCACCCCAGTAGTCGGCGTTCTTCTTGTAGCGGATGATCGCATCCTGCTGGTAAGCGACGAAGGTGAACGGACCGGTGCCGACCGGCTGCTGGTTCAGCTGTTCCTTGGTGCCGGCTTTTTCGAGGCTGTCTGCATATTCCTTCGACAGGATCGAAGCAAACGGCATGGCGATGTTGGCCAGGAACGGTGCTTCCGGACGGTTGAGCGTGATCTTGACCGTCAGGTCATCGACCTTTTCGATCGACTTGATCAGCTTCGGGAAGCCCATGCCTTCGGCATATTCCCAGGTGCCGCCGGTGATGTACTTGTTCCAGGCGTTCTTTTCGTCGATCTGACGGCCGAGCGAGAAGATGACGTCGTCAGCATTGAAGTCGCGGGTCGGGGTGAAGTAGTCCGTGGTCTGGAACTTGACGCCCTTGCGCAGCTTGAAGGTGTAGACGGTGCCGTCAGAAGAAATGTCCCAGCTCTCGGCGAGACCAGCTTCCGGCTGCGTCGTGCCCGGCTTGAACTCGAGCAGGCGGCTGTAGATCGGGTGGCCCGAAGCATCGAAGGTCGTGCCGGCGGTGTAGAGGCCCGGATCGAAGCCTTCCGGAGAACCTTCGGAGCAATATACGAAGGTCTTGGCGCTGGCTGCGCCTGCAAAGAACGTTGCGGACAGAAGCGCTGCCGCTGCGAGAGTAAGTGTACGTTTCATCGATTAGTCTCCCTACCTATGCCGGCTCTGCCAGCATGGTTGATTTCCCTGATTATGATGCGTTTTGCCGCATCTTTTTGCCAAGTCCTGTGTTCGTCACCTCCTGACCGGCAGGTCTTCACGCTTGCCGGTCGAAACTTATGTCCCCATCTCGGGTGAAACTGCAGGATCATGCGGTCGTCATGCCTTTCGACGGTCTAAGGAATAATCTTCCATATCGACTGCGAAATGCAGAACATCATGCTTGGCCTTTGCGCATTCACTCCATATTTGTTTTGCGGTGAAGCATTACTCGCTCAGCGTGTCTGCTTCCCGTGGCGCGCGAGAATAGCGATTATCGACCGGTTGTCGAGACGGTAAGATTTAGGTTTGGATCACAACTGCGATGCTGCTGCCCAATTGATGCGCATAGCCTTAATTCTTTGCATTATGCGTTGCGCTCGCGGCGGAAAGGGATAGGTATGCAGTGACTGCATTCCATATCCAAAATTCAAGGCGGCTGTTTATGACAGAAGGCAATTCGAACCTCCCTCTCGTCTGGGATCTCGTGGACCGTAAGACGGAAGTGTTTACGGAGTTGGCGAACCAGGTCTGGGAGACGCCCGAAACCTGCTACATGGAGACCCAGTCCGCCGCCGCCCATCGCGAGATGCTGGAAGCGCAGGGGTTCCGGATCACCGATGCCGTTGCCAAGATCCCGACCGCCGTCATGGGCGAGGCAGGCAGTGGCGGTCCGGTCATCGCTTTCCTCGGTGAATATGATGCGCTTGCCGGTCTCAGCCAGAAGGCGGATGCGACGGAGCATGATCCGCTTATCGCAGGAGCCAACGGCCATGGCTGCGGGCACAACCTGCTCGGTTCGGCATCGATGCTTGCCGCAACCGCGCTCAAGGACTGGCTCGAAAAAACGGGCACGCCCGGCCGCGTTCGCTATTACGGCTGCCCGGCGGAAGAGGGTGGTGCCGCCAAGGCCTTCATGGTGCGCGACGGCGCGTTTTCCGATGTCGATATCGCCATCAGCTGGCATCCGAGCAATTTTGCCGGCGTCCAGCGCGAGACGTCGCTTGCCAATTGCCGCATCGACTTCACCTTTACCGGCCGTGCCGCCCATGCCGCCGCCGTGCCGGAACTGGGGCGCAGCGCACTCGATGCCGTCGAACTGATGAGTGTCGGTGTCAATTATATGCGCGAGCATATGCCGTCCGAATGCCGCATCCATTATGCGGTTCTCGATACGGGCGGCATCTCGCCGAACGTCGTTCAGGCGCATGCGAAGGTTCGCTATGTCGTGCGCGCCGCTGACCTTTCCGGCCTCTTTGCGCTCATTGAGCGGGTGAAGAAGGTTGCCGAGGGTGCCGCGCTGATGACCGAAACCAAAGTGGAAGCCGTCACGCTTGCCGGCGTTTCCAACCTCGTGGTCAACACGCCGCTGATGGATGTGATGCAGGATATCTGGGAGAGCATGGGGCCGCCGGCCTTCGATGCCGAGGATGTTGCATTTGCAGAAAAAATCCGCGCCACGCTGACGCCCGAGGATGTTGCGGCCAGCTGGGCGCAGGAGCGTCTCGAGCAGCGGGATATCCCGCTTGCCGATTTCATTCTGCCTGCCCATAACGAGCTTCGCCAGATGGGCGGATCTACCGATGTGGGCGATGTCAGCTGGGTCGTGCCGACCGTTCAAGCCTATGGCGCGACGCTCGCCATCGGCACGCAGCTGCATACCTGGCAGGTGGTTGCGCAGGGCAAGAGTGCGCTCGCCCACAAGGGCATGGCTTCCGTTGCAAAGGTGATGGCGGCCACGGGGCTTGCGGCGATGACCAGCGAGCAGCTGCGCGAAGCCGCATGGGCCGATCTGAAGCGCCGGCACAAGGGGCAGGAATACAAGAGCCCGATTCCGGCTGAAGCAGAGCCGCCGATCGCAGCCATGTCGGTGCGCTGATCGCACCCATGAAATTTAGTCATGAGCCCGTCAATTATTTTAAACGGCGGGCTCGACCAAATCGCGTTTAAGGACTGGAAATCCGCTTAATTCCTCTTATGAATTTCCTATTCGCGTTCGTGCGAGAGGAGAACAGCCCGTGACGATCCAGCCCAATTCCATCGAGGCCCGTGACAAGGCCTACCATCTGCATTCCTACACGAACGCACGGGCGCTGGAGCGCGACGGCGCGCTGGTGATCGAGCGCGGCGAAGGCATCCATGTCTACGATAATGCCGGCAAGCAATATATCGAGGGCATGGCGGGGCTCTGGAGCGTCGGCGTCGGTTTCGGTGAAAGCCGTCTGGTCGAGGCTGCCACAAAGCAGATGGCCAAGCTGCCTTACTACCACACGTTCACAGCGCGCACGCACAGCCCTTCCGTCGAGCTTGCCGAAAAGCTTATCGAGATCGCGCCGGTGCCGATGTCGAAAGCCTATTTCACCAATTCGGGTTCGGAAGCCAATGATACGGCGATGAAGATCGTCTGGTACCGATCGAATGCGCTCGGAAAGCCGGACAAGAAGAAGATCATTTCCCGCACCAAGGGCTATCATGGCGTCACCATCGCCTCGGCCAGCCTGACCGGCCTGCCGAACAATCACCGCTCCTTCGACCTGCCGATCGCGCGCGTGCTGCACACGAGCTGCCCGCATTACCGCGCCTTCAAGACCGAGGGTGAGACCGAGGCGCAGTTCGTCGAGCGTTGCGCCAAGGATCTGGAGGACCTGATCCTCAAGGAAGGTCCCGATACGGTTGCCGCCTTTATCGGCGAGCCGGTGATGGGGGCGGGCGGCGTCATCGTGCCGCCGACCGGTTACTGGGAAGCGATCCAGAAGGTTCTGAAAAAATACGATGTCCTGTTCATCGCCGACGAAGTGATCTGCGGTTTCGGTCGCACGGGCGAGATGTTCGGCACGACGACCTATGCGCTGCAGCCCGACATGATGACATTGTCGAAGCAGATCTCGTCTTCCTATCAGCCAATCTCGGCGCTTTTGATCAATGAGAATGTCTATCAGCCGCTGGCGGATGAATCGGCGAAGATCGGCACATTCGGCCATGGCGTCACCGCTGCCGGCCATCCGGTTGCCGCTGCCGTTGCGCTGGAAAACATCAAAATCATCGAGGAACGCGATCTTGTCGGCAATGTCAGGTCGCTCAGCCCGAAATTCCTGGCGCGGTTGAAGTCGATCGCTGACCATCCTTTGGTCATCGAACACCGCGGCGTCGGCCTGATCGGCGCTTTCGAGCTTGCGCCGCGCGAAGGCTTTGCCGCCGGACAGCTCGGGCCGAAACTGTTCGGATATCTGATGGACGAGGGCGTCATCAGCCGCGCGATCGGCGATTCGATCGCGTTTTGCCCGCCGATGATCATCACCGACGAGCAGGTCGACGACATGTTCGACAAGGTGGAGCGCGGGCTTGAAACGTTCGCTAGGGAGCTTTCGGCGTAAGCCGCTGATTTCTCCAATTGTCTGGCCGCATTGCCTAGCTTCATGGCGTCCCTATATTGGACGCCATGATCTCGCTTTTCGACGCCTATTGGCCGCACATCCTGTTCATTATCTCGGTGGTGGCCGGCGCGTCTGCGGCCATTCATGCGACCATGACCAAGGAGGAGGTCCGCTCAGCGGTCGGCTGGGTCGGCGTGATCCTGCTGTCGCCCATCGTCGGCGCCGCATTCTATATGATCGCCGGCGTCAATCGGATCCGTCGCAATGTCATCGGTGATCGTCGCTCGCTGTTGCAAGGAGCCGAGCGTTTCGATTTCGCTTCCTATGATGCGACCGACGATCAGGTGATCGAGGATTTCGGCTACCGGTTCCGGGCGATGAAGACGCTCGGTGATCGTGTCACCCGGCATCATCTGACGACCGGCAATGCGATTTCGGCTTTCGACAATGGCGATGCCGCCTATGGCGCGATGATCGAGGAGATAGGGCGGGCGAGCCGTTCCATCCTGCTTGAAACCTATATTTTCGACAGGGACCGGATCGGCGCGCGGTTCATCGAGGCGTTGAGTGCGGCGGCGCGGCGCGGCGTCGAGGTCCGGGTGCTGATCGATGCGGTCGGTGCGCGGTATTCGGTGCCTAGCGTGCTCGGCATGCTGCGTGAGGGCGGCGTCACCGTCGATGTGTTCAACGGCAATGTCATTACCGGCCTGCGCCTGCCCTATGCGAACCTGCGCACTCACCGCAAGATCATGGTTATCGATGGCAGAACAGCCTTTACCGGCGGCATGAATATCCGCGAAGGGTTCTCCTGCGAATTCAGCGGTGAAAAATCCGCCGCCGACACGCATTTCAGGGTAACCGGCCCGGTCGTCGCCGATCTATTGGCGATTTCGGCGGCGGACTGGGAATTCTCGACAGGCGAGAAACTGGAGGGCGAGGCCTGGAAGGTGCCGACCCCCGATGCTGAGCCCGGTTCGCCAACGATAATGCGTACCGTCTCTTCCGGTCCGGATCGCAGCGTCGAGACGAACCAGAAGATGCTGATGGGTGCTTTTTCCATCGCCCGGTCCTCGATCAAGATCGTCTCTCCCTATTTCCTGCCCGACCGGGAACTGATTACGGCACTGATCACGGCGGCGCGGCGCGGCGTGGTGGTCGATATCGTCGTGCCGAGCGCCAACAACCTGAAACTCGTCGATCTCGCCATGACGGCGCAATTCGACCAGATGCTGAAAAACTACTGCCGTATCTGGCGGGCAACGGGGCCGTTCAATCATTCCAAGTTGATGGCGATCGATGGCTGCTGGGCCTATGTCGGATCCTCGAATATCGACCCGCGGTCGCTGCGGCTGAATTTCGAAGTCGATCTTGAAGTTTTCGATCGCGGATTTGCGCAAGCCTTGGAACGAAGGATCGATCTGGCTATTTCCTCTGCGGAAGAGGTGACGCTGCATGGTCTTCGTTCACGACCATTTGCAAAACGTCTGCTTGAACGGGTGCTCTGGTTGGGGTCACCCTATCTGTGATTTCTACCGGTCGGCGTGATCTGCGTCGGTGTAAACTGAAGAACGACGACGATGCATGAGAAACGTACAACCCTGCCGGCCAGCATCATAGCGTCGATCCGCGCCCACAAGACGCGCGGAAACGGCATGCATTCCGCCCATGATCCGGCAACCGGCCTGCTCGTCGCATCCTATAACGTGCACAAATGCGTCGGGGTTGACGGCAGGTTCGATCCGGGCCGGATCGCCCAGGTGATCCGCGAGATCGGCGCCGATATCATTGCGCTGCAGGAGGCGGATACGCGCTTCGGTGAACGCCGCGGGCTTCTCGATCTTGCCTGGATGGAGCGGGAAACGGGGCTTTTCCCGGTGCCGGTCTCCGGTGTTGCCCGTGCGCATGGCTGGCACGGCAATGTCGTGTTTTTCCGCGAAGGCGTGGTGCGGGATGTGCACCAGGTGAAGTTGCCGGGGCTGGAGCCGCGCGGCGCGCTGATGGCGGAACTCGACCTTGCAGGCGGAAATACGTTTCGGGTGATTGCCGCGCATCTCGGCCTGCTCAACCGGTCCCGCCAGCAGCAGGCGCGAATGATCCTCGATATTCTCCGCGCCCGCGAAGAGCACCCGACCGTGCTGATGGGCGATCTCAACGAATGGCGGCTTGGCGATCGTTCGTCGCTCAACACGCTGGCAACGGTATTCGGCCTGCCATCGGCCGTGCCGAGTTTTCCATCACGACTGCCGGTGCTGGCGCTGGACCGTATCATGGCCAACCGGCCGGGCTTGATCGATCGTGTCGAAACCCATGATACGCCGCTTTCCCGGCGGGCATCGGACCATCTGCCGATCAAGGCAGTGGTGAAGATCGGTGCGAGGCTTGCACGTTGAAATTGGCTTGCTGAATTGACTGGGTGACAATCTTCCCGGCGACCTTCGCTTTACGCGGGTCCGAGCCGATAATAGGCTTTTGTCATTCACCTACCGCAGCCTTTCCGAGCAAGGATTTCCATGACCGATATTGCCATGATCGAAGCCGCCCGAGCCCGTCTCGACGGCCATGCCCGTCGCACGCCCCTGCTTTCCTCGCCCTTCCTCGACAAGATCGCCGGACGCCGGATTTTCGTCAAACCCGAATGCCTGCAGCATACGGGCTCGTTCAAGTTTCGCGGTGCATGGTCGGCAATTTCGGGGCTTGCGCCGGAGGTTCGTGCGAAGGGCGTGATCGCATTTTCTTCCGGCAATCATGCGCAGGGCGTGGCGCTTGCCGCAAAGCTGCATGGCATTCCGGCGGTCATCATCATGCCGTCCGATGCACCGCGCATCAAGATCGAGAATACCCGTGCCTATGGCGCTGAAGTGGTGCTTTTCGATCGCGCGACCGATGATCGCGATGCGATCGGCGCACGGCTTTCGGCCGAGCGCGACCTGACGCTGGTCCGGCCGTTCGATGAACCGCTGGTGATCGCGGGGCAGGGAACGGCGGGTCTCGAAATCGCCGAACAGGCGGCTGAATTGGGGATCGAAAAGGCCGATGTTCTCGTGCCCACAGGCGGCGGCGGTTTTATTTCCGGCGTGTCTCTGGCGCTTGCGGCCAAGGCGCCCGGCTTTATCGTCCACCCTTGCGAGCCGGAAGGGTTCGATGACGTCACGCGTTCGCTGGCATCCGGCACGATAGAGAAGAACGCCAGGCAATCAGGTTCGCTTTGCGATGCGATCATCACGCCGCAGCCGGGAAACATCACTTTCCCGATCATGTCAAAACTTTGCGGCGCAGGGCTTGTCGTCACTGAAGCCGAGGCATTGAAGGCGATGGCGCTTGCCTTCAGCCGGTTGAAGATCGTCGTCGAGCCGGGTGGTGCCGTGGCGCTTGCGGCAGCGCTTTTCCACGGTGAGGCGCTTGGTGACACCGTGATTGCGGTCTGCTCGGGCGGCAATGTCGATGGCGACATCTTTCGCATGGCGCTGGAGCGGAACCCGGATTGAGGCGACAAAAAGGCGCAGTCGGGAACCGTGGGGCATAATAAACCGTTAACGCCACAATACAGGCATTAACGGAAAAGGATTTTCCAATCCGCTCGTTCTGCTTGGAACTTTATCTCTACCAAGTTGATAGGGATAAGGTAGCATCAGTCATCACCCGGAGAATGGTGGCTTAAGAAAAGCTGGAGGAAGATCATGCGGCATTCGACTGTTCAGACACGATCGCTTTCCCACCGCCACACGGTTCACGGCAGTTGGCAGACTGTTACGCATCTGGCACTCGCCGTGGCGGCTTTCGCCTTCGTCGGCGCGGTTACACTCGGAATTTTCTAAGACATTCCTCTTGTCATCCCGGGGCTCTGCCTGGGATGACAATCAGGCTGCAAGTAGCCGCGGCGGTATCCGAAGCTCCGTACAAAGCAGGAGTATTTCGGCAGGCCTGTATTCTTCCCCGCGAACCTATTGGCGCCGGGGATGAAAATAGCAATTGCTGCAAAAATCGCTCTTTGCGATCAAGTCTTTGCCGAAAACACCTTCCCCTATCATCCACGCCTCGATGTTTCGCCGTAACCTGATCCCGTCATCGAGCATGGGGCCGGGTCGCGAACCGGACGCCTACGGAGCAAGATCCGGCGCGAGATTATGGTCGTCATGCGGGAAGTGATGCCGTCAGGGCAAAACCTCCACCGGAAGGCAAAAGCGGAATGCGCCACATCCGCCAACCTTCGGAACGCCAAACGATCGGGCGGGCAGAATGCCTGACACCCATACCACCCACTATCGCACTGCCCGCCTCTCCCAATGAGCCGGCCGTGACGGGATCTCCCGTTGCGGTCACCTGTGCTGCCCTTCTTTTCCAAGGGAGTTTGCGATCATGCCCATCTAGAAAAGCATCGCCCCGAAAACCATTCCGGTCTCCGGGGCGATGCCATATCAAATGATAGTCGAAACGCAGGCCTTATTTAGACGACAGCTTGAACCCGCCATCCTTGCCGGCCTTCTTGCCGTCGACGGTGACCGTTCCGCCCGCGACCTTGATCACATGAGCCTTGCCGTCGATCGTCAGTTCGGCCTCGAAACCATCCCAGCCGGTCGGCAGCGACGGATCGACGGTCAGTCGATCGCCATTGCGCTTGATGCCGAGAATACCTTCGATCGCCGCGCGATAGAGCCAGCCCGCAGAACCCGTATACCAGGTCCAGCCGCCGCGGCTCTGGTAGTCACCGGCGCCATAGACATCAGCGGCAACGACGTAAGGCTCGACGCGATAGGTTTCGGCCGCCTCGCGGGTCAGCGCGTGGTTGATCGGGTTCAGGATCTGGAAGCACTTCCAAGCATCGTCCCCGCGCTTCATCTGCGCCAGCGCCATCACGACCCAGATAGCCCCATGGGTATACTGGCCGCCGTTTTCACGCACGCCCGGCGGATAGGCCTTGATATAGCCCGGATCCTGGCGGGTTTTCTCGAACGGAGGTGTGAACAGGCGAATGACGCCCGCTTGCTCGTCCACCAGTTCCTTCATCACCGCATCCATCGCCTGGTCGCGCCGGTCCATCCGGCCTTCGCCGGACAATACGCTCCACGACTGGCCGAGGCTGTCGATGCGGCATTCGTCGCTCTTGGCAGAGCCGAGCGGCGTGCCGTCGTCGAAGTAACCGCGACGGTAATAGGCACCGTCCCAGCCGTCGGTTTCGAGCGCATCCTTCAGCGTGTCGATATGCTTCTTCCAACGGTCGACGCGTTTCTTGTCCTTGCGTGCTTCCGCATAAGGAATGAAGTCACGCAACGCAGCTGCCAGGAACCAGCCGAGCCAGACGCTCATGCCGCGGCCATTGACGCCGACACGGCTCATGCCGTCGTTCCAGTCCCCGCCGAGTATCAGCGGCAAGCCAAGGTCCCCGGTGCGATCAATCGCGAGATCGAGCGCACGCGCCGCATGCTCGTAAAGATCGGCGATCTCGTTCGTCACCTCGGGCTGGATGAAGGCATCGTGCTTCGTCTTTTCGAGGATCGGGCCGGAGAGGAACGGCAGTTGCTCGTCCAGAATGGTCTGGTCACCGGTGACCGAGACATACTGGTTGATCCCATAGGCGAGCCAGACAACATCGTCGGAGATCGTCGTGCGCACGCCGGAGCCGTTATGCGGCAGCCACCAGTGCATCACGTCGCCTTCCTTGAACTGGCGCGAGGCGGCATTGATGATCTGACGACGGGCCAGCGACGGCTCGTGCACGAGGAAGGCCAGCGTATCCTGCAACTGGTCGCGGAAGCCGAATGCACCCGAGGCCTGATAGAAGGCGGTACGGGCCATGATGCGGCAACCGAGCGCCTGATAGGGCAGCCAGTGATTGACCATGTTGTTGAGCGACTTGTCCGGCGTCGAGATTTTCAGACGTCCGGTGAACTCGTTCCAGAAGCCGCGGTTTGCCGCCAGCGCGCCGTCGAACCTGACGGTCTTGAGCTCGGCGGAGAGTGCAACCGCCTCCTCCTTCGTCGCGGCATCGCCGAGGAAGAAGGTGACTTCGGTTTCCTGGCCCGGAGCAAGCTCCACGTCGTAGGCGAGTGCAGCACACGGATCGCCGTCGAGATCGAGCGAACCGCTGAGCGAAGACGCACCCATCACGGCCGCCGGCATCTGTACCGAACCGAAGCGGCCGATGAATTCACGGCGGCTCGCCGTGAAGCCGGTCGGCATTTCAGCCATGCCGAGGAAAGCGAAGCGGCTGAAATTGATGCTGAACGCATTGGTGGCAAACAGCGTGCCCGTCGCTTCGTCTCGCGAAGGCAGGATGAAGGGCACGGTCTTTGCAGAGTTCGAACCGAGCAGCCATTCGACGTAGCCGTAAAGCTTCAGCTTCTTCGTTTCCGAGCCGGAGTTTTTCAGCTTGATATGCGAGAACTTGGCATGACGCGTCCGGTCGACGGTCTGCGTCAGTTCCAGCTTCAGGCCGTCCTCTTCGGATGAGAAGACCGAATAACCGAGGCCATGGCGGGCTTCGAACTGGACTTCCGAACGACGCGAGAGTGCGGCAAACGGAGTATAGACCTTGTTCGTTGCCGTGTCGGACACGTAGAAACCTTCGCCCGGCCGATTGATGACGAGGTCGTTGGTCCACGGCGTCAGCTGGTAATCGCGGGAGTTTTCCGCCCAGGAGAAGCCGGCGCCTTCCGCCGAAACGTGGAAGCCGAACGTATCGTTGGAGATGATGTTGATCCACGGATGCGGCGTCGACTGGCCGCCATTAAGGCGCACCACATACTCGTTGCCCTCTTCCGAGAAGCCGCCGATACCGTTCCAGAATTCGAGATCCGTCGGTTCCTTCGGCAGCACTTCGGGAGCGGCAAAGATCTCGCCGTTCAGAAGCGGACGGCGATCGGCTTCGATCTGCTGTTCCGTCGACGGCGCGAAGATCGTGCTTGTGCGGTTCAACTGATCCCCGAACTGGCCGTTGCGGGCATGCAGGACGACGCGAGAAGCGGCGATCATGCCTTCGGCGCCTGCACCTTCCAGAAGATCGCGACGCAGGGTGAACACATGCTGGCGTCCGCCTTCCTGGCCCATGCGGGTTGCCATCTGCTCGATCGATTGCTGCATGTCCTGCGCGTCTTCGGATGCCCGCTCGTTGAAGATGACGAGATCGGAGAGCACGCCGCGCGAACGCAGATATTGCTGCGCCAGGATCGCTTCCTTGGCGACAGGCATGTCGGCTTCGTCATTGATCCGAAGGGTGAAGATCGGCAGGTCACCCGAGACGGACGAGGTCCAGAGGCCCGACTGCGCCTGCATTCCGGCCTGCAGCGTCTGCTGGTCGGCGCGAAGCTGCATGTCGGGATAGACGAGATAACGCGCCAGATGCTGGAATGCGGCAGCATCCTGCGAGGTGACGCCGAGATGGCGCATCTGCATCTGGGTGCGGGTCCAGGCCTGGGTCAACTCGCTCTGGAAGCTCTCCGCATGGCGGTAATGTTCGATCGCCTTGTCGAGATCCTCGCGCTTCGGTGCCGCGATGGTCCAGAACACGACGCTTACCTTCTTGCCCGCCGGCACCCGGACGCTGCGGCGCAGCGACAGGATCGGGTCGAGCGTGAAACCGTCCGTGTTCGACAGCGACGCGCCCGGATCGAAGGCGGCAGCCTCCGACAGCGTGCGGCCGCGGCCGAGGAATTTTCGGCGGTCGGTCTCATATTCCGTCGGGCGATCCGTTCCGGCGTGGTCGGCGGCGAGATGGGCCACCAGCATGTCCGGTTCGCTCGGATCACGCTTGTTGCGCCAGGCGCGGATCACGTCGCCGCGCTTGCCGATCTCGGTGTTGATGAACATGCGCGAAAAGACCGGGTGGCCGTTATCGCCATCATCACCGGCAATCACCGGCTCCATATAGGAAGTGACTTCGATGAAGCGGTCTTCGGTGCCCATGTTGAGCAGCGTCACGCGACGGCCTTCGGCATCGTGTTCAGTGCCGACAATGACCTCGACCGTGCTGGTCAGGTCGCCGACCGTTTTGTGGAACTCGGCCTTTTCATCGCCGAACACGGCCTTGGACTGCTCGCCTTCCGCACGACGCGGCTCGGTCGTCGTCGACCACCAGTCGTTGGTTGCAGTGTCGCGCAGGAAGATGAACTGGCCCCAGCGGTCTTCCGTCGGGTCGGGCTTCCAGCGCGAAACGGAAAGACCGTTCCAGCGGGAATAACCAGAGCCGGTCGCCGTCATCATCAGCGAGTAATGGCCGTTGGAAAGCAGAACCAGTTCTCGGTCCTTGGTGGCCGGGCTGTTGATCGTGCGGATTTCCGGGCGCAGCAATTCGCCGCCGCCGGTGCCCGGCTTTTCCTCGTGCTTGGCGCTCATGACAGGGATGTCGCGCGGCGCCTTTTCCTGCAACAGCAGTTCGGCCGCTTCGATCACCGGATCGGCATGGAAGAGTTCGCGCAGCAACCCGTTCATGACGACGTTGGCGACAGCCGCGATCGACATGCCATGGTGGTGGGCATAGTAGTTGTAGACGACGGCGCAGCGCTTGCCTTCCGGCACGCGGGTCGGGGTGAAATCGACCGCATCGTGGTAACCATAGATGCCGAGCGCACCGAGATCGCGCAGTTCGGCAAGGTTTTCGACGGCGGCCGTCGGATCGTACTGGCTGGCAAGGATCGACGCGTAAGGCGCGATGACGGCATTTTGGCCGAGACCACGCTTCAGGCCCAGCGTCGGCACACCGAAATTGGTGTACTGATAGTGCATCTGATGGTCGAGCGCATTGAACGCGGCTTCCGAAATGCCCCACGGCGTGCCGAGACGGCGGCCATGGTTCATCTGTTCCTTGACGATCAGGTTGTTGGTCTGGTTGAGAATACCGCCCTGACGCTCCTGCATGACGAGCGGCGGCATCAGGTATTCGAACATCGAGCCCGACCAAGACACCAGCGCACCACGAGCACCGATCGGCACGACATGGCGGCCGAGCTTGTACCAGTGCTCGTTGGGCAGGTCGCCCTTGGCGATGCCGAACAGGCTGGTCAGGCGCGCTTCGGAGGCGAGAAGGTCGTAGCAGGCCTCGTCGACTTCATTGCTCTCGACCCGGTAGCCGATCGACAGAAGGCGGCGATCCTTGCGGAACAGGAACTTGAAGTCCATCGCAAAGGCGATCTTGCGGGCGCGCACGGCAAGCGATGCCAGACGATCCCGCAGCTCTTCGACATTGGCGTTGTCGAATGTCGAGTCGGCAATATGCGCTTCGCAGGTGGTGACCAGAGAGGCCGCCCACTTGGTCACTTCTTCGCTCTGGGCAGAGCGAACTTCGTGGTCCAGGTTATGCGACAGCTTCTGGATCTCGCGGGCGAGAACCGACAGGTTGATGATGCGGATCGAGGCGAATTCGTGCTCGCGCTTGACGGCGGCCAGCGCATTGGCAAAGCCGTTGATCCGCTCTTCGAGGCGGCGACGCAGCGGGCGAACCGTCTTGCGATCGTCGGGCAGCGCCTTCAGCGTTTCGCCGAGAATTCCGGCGACGTCGCCCAAACCATCGAGATTGCCCTGCAGATGCGCCGACGGCGCTTCCGCCCAGATGCGGCAGGCCGACGAAATGGCGATCAGGTGACCGGCGAAGTTGCCGCTATCGACCGACGACACGTAACGCGGCATCAGCGGCTTCATCGTGTCGATGTGATACCAGTTATACATATGGCCGCGGAACTTGTCGGCCTTCTCGACGGTCGCGATCGTCTGTTCCAGCCGCTCGACCGTTTCGGCAAAGCTGATCCAGCCGAAATGACGCGCCGAAATGGTCGACAGGAGATAGACGCCGATATTGGTCGGCGAAGTCCGCTTGGCGACCGACGGGTTCGGCTTTTCCTGATAGTTGTCCGGCGGCAGATAGCTGTGCTCCGGCGTCACGAACATTTCGAAATAACGCCAGGTGCGACGAGCGATCTTACGCAGCTCGACCGAGACGTTTTCCGGCACGAACAGCTTGTCTTCCGTCTCGGCCGACTGGCTGACATACCAGGCAACGAGCGGTGAGAAGATCCACAGGATGGCGAACGGAATGCCGACGAGGAAGGCGTTGTCGCCCGGAATGGCGGCCAGAAGAATGCTGAGCACGGCAATTGCCGGCGCATGCCACATGGCGCGGTAATAATCGGTCGGGCTGCCCTGCGCATTCGACTGGATCGACGCGGCGGTCTTCCATTCGAGCATCAGCTTGCGGGAAACAAAAAGGCGATAGAGCGAACGCCCGATCGCATCCGTCATGATGCAGGCGGAATCGGCGATGAAGACGATCCGAAGCGCTACCTGCGCATTGGTCGAACGGACATCAGACCATACCGAATAGAAATGCGCCTTCGCGACATTGTCGCTGGAACGCGGCAGAAGGTTGGTCAGAAGCGAGATCGTCGGGGCGACGAACAGCGAGAAGATCAACAGGATCTGCCAGATCAGCGCGCCGAGCGGGTCCATGAAATACCAGCCGAGCACGGAGGCGAAGAACCAGGCGATCGGGGTAAGCGACCGGCGCAGGTTATCCAGCATCTTCCAGCGGCCGAGCGCAGTCACGCCACGCTTCGCATCGATGATATAAGGGATGAGCTGCCAGTCGCCGCGGGCCCAGCGATGCTGGCGCGACACTTCCACTTCGTAACGGGTCGGGAAATCCTCGACCAGCTCGACGTCGGTGACGAGAGCGCAACGCGCGAACGAGCCTTCGAGAAGGTCGTGCGAAAGAACCGCGTTTTCTTCGATCCGGCCCTTCAGCGACGCTTCAAAAGCATCGACGTGATAAAGGCCCTTGCCGGTGAACGAACCTTCGGCGGTGAGGTCCTGATAGACGTCGGAAACGGCGAAGACGTAAGGGTCGAGACCACGGCCGACCGAGAAGACGCGCTGGAAGACAGAGGCTTCCGTTCCTGTCGTCAGCGACGGCGTCACGCGCGGCTGCATCAGACCGTAACCACGCACGACCTGATTGGTCTCAGGGTCGAGCACCGGACGGTTGATCGGGTGGTGCATCTTGCCGACAAGCTTTGTCGCCGCATCGCGAATGAGGCGGGTATCGGCATCAAGCGTCATCACATACTGGACATTCGCCGGAACCGTGTTGGCGCCCTGAAGATAGGTCGTGTCGCGGTCGCCGCGCAGGAGCAGGTTCAGCTCATGCAGCTTGCCGCGCTTGCGCTCCCAGCCCATCCACACGCCTTCGTTCGGGTTGAACAGGCGGCGGCGGTGCAGCAGGAAGAAGCGGTCGCTCGGCACCTCATCCTTGTAGCGGGCATTCAGCGATGCGATTTCACGCTTGGCGTAATCGAGGATTTCGAGATCGGCCTCGGTCTGCTCCAGCTTGCTGTCACGCCAGTCGGAAAGCAGCGAGAAATAGATCTCGCCCTGCGGGTTGGCGAGATAATGAACTTCGAGATTGCGCACCAGTTCATCGACCGTATCGCGGTCGGTGATCAGGCACGGCACGACGACCAGCGTCTTTGCCTCTTCCGGAATGCCTTCCTTGAACTCGTAACCGACGAGACGCGCCGGTTTGACGAAATAGGTGACGACCGTATTGAACAGGCCTGTTGCACCTTCGGACGCCGGAAGCGCGAACATCAGGAGGAGGAAGAAGACGACGATCAGCGGGATCGCGGCCTGGACCAGGAAATGGCCGGTAATCACCAGCGCCAGAACGGTCAGCAGGATGACCGGAGCCGCAATCGCCAGCCAGTTCAGCTTGCGATAGGCGCGCACCGCCCGCTGCAGGATCGGCGGATTGTAACCGACGGCCGCTTCAAGCTCCTTGCGGTGACGGCCGACGATGAAGGCGCCGACATTGGTCTCGCGCACATCCGGGTCTTTCTCGGCAGCATCCTGCGAAAGCTTGATCGCCGCCTGGGTGACTTCCGCCTCGCTGCGCTTGGAAAGCCGTGCAAGCTTTTCGATGCGGTTGCGATAGGCATTGCGCGAACCGAAATCGAGCGCTTCGTAATCGGTATGCTCGCGGAACAGCTTGTCGATCTGCGAGACGTCCTCGAACCAGACGCTCCATTCCGTATCGATGATCAGGCGCAGGCTCTTGATAATGTTGCCCATCGTCACGTTGCCGGAGGAGAGACGGCTCTGCTCTGACTGGGTGACGGTCTCGACATCGGTGCCGGCTTCGGCCAGTCGCTCTTCGATCCACTGCGTGGCAAACGTCGTCGACTGCGAGGCATTGCGCATGCGGTAGAGGAACTGCGCCGCAAACGTGTTGTCGCGCGCCAGATCCGCGACGCCGGCCAGCACCTTGGCGCTTTCGGTTTCGTCGTTCAGGCGGATAATTTCGTCGGCGACGTCATTGGCGCGCTTGCGCATGTTGCGCGAACGGTCGACGCGGGTTGCGATACGGCGCAGGTTCTCGATCAGCACGAAGCGGATGAAGGACGGCAGCGCCCAGAGTTCACCGATTTCGAGCGGTTCGTTCTCCTGGAAACCCTCGACCATGGCGGCCAGCGTCTCGCGGTTCACGCCCGAATGGGTGTGCGCGACATAGAGCCATGCAAGCGCCAGAACGCGCGGCATCTTCTGCCCCTCTATGACGCGCGTCGGCAGCTGTTTGAAGAACTTCTTCGGGAAGTCGCGGCGGACTTCCTGGATCGCCTCTTCTACGATGTAATAATTGTCGAGCAGCCATTCGGCCGCCGGCGTGATCGAAGCGCCCGCATCCACATCGAGAGCCGCTGCGCGATAAACGCGAAGGATTTCCTTCTCGTTATCGGAATGCTGCTGGAAGAACTCGAAGGACATCAGTCCAGGCAACTCTTGCGCCTCACCACGGCCAAGTCTGACACCGCAGTCTCTCAGGTCATCTATCGTCAGGTAGGTCGCACGGATCGAATCATTGTGATCGATCTGCTTGACGTCTGTTTCGCGCGAGGAACCGGGCTTCGGAGTATCAAGGGACATGGACACGCTTCTGAATGAAAGATCGGGGTTTATCGGCCAAATTTCTCGGGCCTACGCCGGAAAGTCACGCCGCCATCTGGGAAATGGCGCCGGGCTCCGGTGCAATCCGCGCGAAGGGAGATAGAGGCCGGCTTGAATATTGCAAATCAAAGACACCAATTATCGCCAGCCACAGCTCGGATTGACACAATCTACCCCATTAGCCTTGGCTGCCTGAATAAAGGCTGAACGGATTCAAACGATTGGATTCCGGGAGAAAAATGCGGACCCGGCAAGCGTTCGATTGGCGCATGGCGGCCAATGGGCTATACCCGCGCCTTCTCTTCGCGAAAGCCAGAAAGGCCCACCAGATGACGCTGCGATTTTCAAACGACATGACCGACGTGATCGCAATCCGCCGGCATCTGCATGAAAATCCGGAAATCGGCCTTTCCGAATTCAACACCTCGGATTTCATTGCCGGAAAGCTTGAGGAATACGGCTACGAGATTACGCGCGGGCTGGCAAAGACCGGCATCGTCGCAACCCTTAGAAACGGTGACAGCTCGCGCTCCGTCGGCATCCGCGCCGATATCGACGCGCTGCCGATCACCGAAGAGACCGGCGTGGACTATGCCAGCAAGAACAAGGGCGTGATGCATGCCTGCGGCCATGACGGGCACACCGCCATGCTGCTTGGTGCCGCAAAAATCCTTGCTGAGCGCAAGAATTTCGACGGCACGATCCACCTGATCTTCCAGCCAGCCGAAGAGAATTTCGGCGGTGCCAGGATCATGATCGAAGAGGGCCTGTTCGAAAAATTCCCCTGCGATGCCGTTTTCGGCATGCACAATGATCCGGCCATGCCCTTCGGCAAGGTCTTCGTCAAGGACGGTCCGCTGATGGCTGCGGTCGATGAGGCTCGCATTACCGTCAACGGCCGTGGCGGTCATGGTGCAGAACCGCAGACGGCATCTGATCCGATCGTCGCCGGCGCCAGCATCATCATGGCGCTGCAGACGGTCGTGTCGCGCAACATCCATCCGCTCGATCAGGCGGTCGTCACTGTCGGCGCCTTCAATGCCGGCATTGCCAGTAACGTCATCCCCGAACGCGCAACGATGGCAATCACCATCCGCTCCTTCGATCCGAAGGTTCGCGACATGCTGGAAGAGCGCATCCGCGGCATCGCCGAAGGACAGGCCGCAAGCTACGGCATGTCGGTGACGATCGATTATGAACGCGGTTATGAGGCGACGATCAACCATTCGGCGGAAACGGATTTCGTCCGCGATCTGGCGAAAAAGGTGGTCGGCGCGGAAAATGTCGCGGAGATCGAGCGCCCGATGATGGGAGCGGAAGATTTTGCCTATATGCTGGCGGAGCGCCCGGGCAGCTATTTCTTCCTCGGCACGGCGAAGACGGACAACGATCCTTCGCTGCATCATCCTAAATTCGACTTCAACGATGATGCCCTGCCGATCGGCGTCAATCTGTGGGTCGAGCTGGCCGAAACCTATCTGGCGGCGAAGTGATGGTCTGATTTGTCATAGCCATTGGGCAAGACCTTTTTCCGAAACAAAAAGACCCGGCGCTGAATGAAGCGCCGGGTCTTCTGATTTTGCCGTCAGAGCCAGATCACGCCGGACTAGGCGAGCTCTCGGGCTTCTTGTCCTTGCCGGAAGCATCGTCATCGTCGCTGTCGTCCAGCAGGCCACTGGTTCTTAAGAGCGAGGCGAAGCGGCCGCCGAGGCGGCTCAGTTCGTCGTAACTCCCCATTTCGGCGACGCGGCCGCCATCGAGGAAGATGACGGTGTTGGCATCGCGCACGGTCGACAGGCGGTGAGCGATGATGAAGGTGGTGCGGTCCTGACGCAGCTTGTCGATCGCGACCTTCACGCGCGCTTCGGTTTCCACGTCGAGCGCGCTTGTCGCTTCGTCTAGAACGAGGATCGGGGCGTTCTTCAGGATTGCGCGAGCGATTGCAATACGCTGGCGTTCGCCGCCCGACAGCTTGTTGCCGCGTTCTCCCACAGCCGTCTCGTAACCGTTGAGGCGGTCCTCGATGAATTCGGTCGCGGCTGCGGCTTCGGCCGCCTTGATGATATCGGCTTCCGTGGCGCCTTCGCGACCGAGGCGAATGTTGTCGCTGATCGAGCGGTTCAGAAGACCGGCGTCCTGGAAGACGGTGGCGATCTGCTGGCGCAGCGATTTGCGGGTGACGGTTGCGATATCGATCCCGTCGATCAGGATCTTGCCTTGCTGCGGGTCGTAAACCCGCTGGAGAAGGTTGATCAGCGTTGTCTTGCCGGCTCCGGTCGGCCCGACGATCGCAACCGTCTGACCGGCCTTGGCGGTGAACGAGATATTGTGGACGCCCTGCTTGGTATTGGCGAAACCGAAGCTCACATCGCGGAACTCAACCTCGCCGCTGACATCGCGCAGCTCGCCGGCACTGGCCGGTTCGGTGCGGTCATCAACCGAATCTTCCAGAACGAAGAAGTCTTCCAGCTTGGCGCGCGCCTCGAAGATCTGGGTGGCGAACTGGCGCAGCAGGTCGAGGCGGGCGATCAAGAGGTTGGCGAAACCGATGAAGGCAACGACATCGCCGACACGGATTTCGCCGCGCTGGACCAGCATGGTGCCGATGACGAGGATGACGCCCATCGAGACGGTCGAGGCTGTGCGGTTGAGGCCACCTGCCAGCGCCCACCAGTCGAGAACCGGATACTGGGCTTTCAGCAGGTCCTTGGTATAGGCCTTGAGCGCCTGGGTCTCCGCCTCGATACGGTTGTAGCTATGCAGGACCGAGACGTTGCTGATCGAATCGCTGACATGGGAAAAGACCTGGTGATAGTGGCTTTCCACCGATGCCTGGCCTTCCTTGGTGCGCTTCATCACTGCGACGCCGATGACCCAGTAGAAGATGCTGAGGCAAAGAAGCACGAGGCTGAGGCGCCAGTCCATGGAGATTGCGGTCGGGATCAGGAAGAGGATCGCCACGCCGGTCGCCAGATGCGTGCGCATGAATTCGAGCCACAGGCCGAACAGGCTTTCGGCGGCGCGAAGCAGCGTGTGCAAGGCGTTCGAGGTGCCTCGCTGGTGATGCCAGGAGAGCGGCATCGAGATGATCCGGCCGAAGGCTTCCGTCAGAAGTGATGCGCGGCGGCCATGGGCCAACCGGTCGGCTTCGCGCGCCACGAGAACGTAAGCTATCGTATTGAAGACGCCGAAAGCTGCCCATAAGATCAGGACATTGGTCACTGCGCCGCCGGAGGATATCGCATCGATGATCCAGCCGAACAGGATAGGCTCGGCAATGGTGATCACGGCCAGCACGATGTTGGCGATGACGATAGCCGTCACGCGCCACTTGTTCTTGCCCAGGTATCTAAGTGCCCGCGCATAAACCTGAAATAGTGTCAACCGTTCAACCTCTTCAGTCATTTCCACCCTAATGTGGGTCACTGAGCTTTATGGACAATACAAGGCGATTCCAAGCCATTATCGTAGGATCGATTGTGTCAGTATGGTGTGTCGTGTAAAAAAACATAAATGCACGTAATTGTGGTGTTTGTCGTTTCAGCAATGCTAGATTTGGCTTTACGGTTTCAACATATCCTAACCGTCGGCCTGAACGGTCGAGGCGATAGTCGCATATGTAATTCGGCATGCCCGGTTCGGGCTCGGGGGCGGTATTGAATATTACCATGATTGTCCAGTTCCTGGTCTTGCTTGGGGAAGCAAGAACACCGGAACAGGTTGCCAGCCAGACCAAAAAGCTGGTTGGCGGATATGGCTTCGAATTTTACAGTGTTCTTATCCAGCCATTGCCGCAGCTAAAGCTCCAGCGGTCGGTTCTGGCTGCGGAATGGCCGAAAAACTGGACAGAGCTTTACAGGCAGCGAAAATATTCGCTGATCGATCCGACGCTGCGCTGGCTGCGGCTGGCTCAACGGCCGTTTCGCTGGAAGGAGATGCTTCTGACCTTGAAGGCCGATCCGCATCGGCAGCGGATGAAGCGAATGCTGCAAGAGGCCATGCGGCATGGGCTGGATGACGGCTATGTGTTTCCCATCCATGGCCGAAACGGACTGATCGGCAGCTTTGCGATCGGTGGCAAGCCCGTCGATCTTTCGCCGGCTGAAATCAGCCTGTTCGATGCGGTCGGCAAGGCGGTGTTCTGGAAGTTGCTGGAGCTTCGCCATAAAGTCGAGATCTTCGAGAATGCACCGCTCAGCGAGGCTCAGCTGACGCGGCGGGAAATGGAAGTCACGCTCCTTCTCGCCAACGGGCTTACCTCCAACGAGATTGCCAAAGAACTCGACATATCCAGCCATACGGTGGATTGGTACATTAACGGCCTGCACGAAAAGCTCGGCGCGAACAACCGGCAGCATCTGATCGCGCTGGCCTTCCGTTTGGCACTGATCGCCTGAGGCAATCTGTGCAACCTGAGGCTCCATTTTCGATCAACTTTATACTTGCGTAATTTCAGGGATATTGATCTCTTGCGCTGCAACAAGTCCAATTCTGCCCTTGGGAGAGCGCTTTGCAGATAAAGAAGATCCTTGTTGCCAACCGATCCGAGATTGCTATCCGCGTTTTCCGCGCAGCCAATGAGCTCGGGATAAAGACGGTCGCGATCTGGGCGGAAGAAGACAAACTCTCGCTGCATCGGTTCAAGGCGGATGAGAGTTATCAGGTCGGCCGTGGGCCGCATCTTCAAAAGGATCTTGGGCCGATCGAGAGCTACCTGTCGATCCCGGAAGTAATCCGGGTCGCAAAGCTTTCCGGCGCCGACGCGATCCATCCCGGTTACGGTCTGCTTTCCGAAAGCCCGGAATTCGTCGATGCCTGTGACGAGGCCGGCATCATTTTCATCGGTCCCCGGCCGGACACGATGCGCCAGCTCGGCAACAAGGTGGCTGCCCGTAATCTTGCCATTTCGGTCGGCGTGCCTGTCGTGCCGGCGACCGATCCGCTGCCGGACGATGCCGCGGAAGTGGCGCGGATGGCCGAGGAAATCGGTTATCCGGTGATGCTCAAGGCCTCATGGGGCGGCGGCGGTCGCGGCATGCGCGCCATTCGTGATCCCAAGGATCTCGCCCGTGAAGTCGTTGAGGCCAAGCGCGAGGCAAAGGCCGCTTTCGGCAAGGACGAGGTCTATCTGGAAAAGCTGGTCGAGCGTGCCCGTCACGTCGAAAGCCAGGTGCTCGGCGATACACACGGCAATGTCGTGCATCTGTTCGAACGCGATTGTTCCATCCAGCGCCGCAACCAGAAAGTCGTGGAGCGCGCGCCTGCACCCTATCTGACCGAAGCGCAGCGGGCGGAACTCGCCGGCTATTCGCTGAAGATCGCCAAGGCGACGAATTATGTCGGCGCCGGCACGGTCGAGTATCTGATGGATGCCGAGACCGGCAAATTCTACTTCATCGAGGTGAACCCGCGCATCCAGGTCGAGCATACGGTGACGGAAGTCGTGACCGGTATCGATATCGTCAAGGCGCAGATCCATATTCTCGAAGGCTTTGCGATCGGTACGCCGGAATCGGGTGTTCCTGCTCAGGAAAATATCCGGCTTAATGGCCATGCCCTGCAATGCCGCATCACCACGGAAGATCCGGAGCAGAACTTCATCCCGGATTACGGGCGTATCACCGCCTATCGTTCGGCGGCCGGTTTCGGCATTCGTCTGGATGGCGGCACGGCTTACACCGGCGCGATCATCACCCGTTATTACGATCCGCTGCTGGTCAAGGTTACGGCGTCTGGTTCCACGCCGGCCGAAGCGATCAGCCGCATGGACCGTGCGCTGCGCGAATTCCGTATTCGCGGTGTCGCCACCAACCTGACCTTCCTCGAGGCAATCATCGCCCATCCGAAATTCCGCGACAATTCCTATACGACGCGGTTCATCGATACGACGCCGGAATTGTTCGAGCAGGTGAAGCGTGCCGACCGCGCGACGAAGCTTCTGACCTATCTTGCCGACGTCACCGTCAACGGTCATCCGGAAACGAAGGGCCGGCCGACGCCGTCCGACAAGATTTCCAAGCCTGTCCTGCCCTTCATCGAAGGGACGATCCCGGCCGGCACCAAGCAGAAGCTCGATGAACTCGGGCCAAAGAAATTTGCCGAATGGATGCGCGGCGAAGGTCGGGCACTGATCACCGACACGACGATGCGCGACGGTCACCAGTCGCTGCTCGCCACCCGCATGCGCACGCATGACATTGCCAGCATTGCCGGCGTCTATGCGCGGGCGCTGCCGAACCTGTTTTCGCTGGAATGCTGGGGTGGCGCGACCTTCGATGTTTCCATGCGCTTCCTCACCGAAGACCCGTGGGAGCGGCTAGCGCTGATCCGCGAGGCGGCGCCGAATATCCTCTTGCAGATGCTTCTGCGTGGGGCAAACGGCGTCGGCTATAAAAACTATCCCGACAATGTGGTGAAATATTTCGTCCGCCAGGCTGCCAAGGGCAGTTCCGAAAATGGCGGCATCGATCTTTTCCGTGTGTTCGACTGCCTGAACTGGGTCGACAACATGCGCGTGTCGATGGATGCGGTGAATGAGGAAGGCAAGCTGTGCGAGGCGGCGATCTGCTATACCGGCGATCTGACCAATTCCGCACGGCCGAAATACGACCTCAGATATTATGTCGGGCTGGCGCAGGAACTGGAAAAGGCCGGTGCGCATATCATCGCCGTCAAGGACATGGCAGGGCTTTTGAAGCCGGGTGCGGCAAAGGTTCTGTTCAAGGCCCTGCGTGAGGCGACTTCGCTGCCGATCCATTTCCATACGCATGACACGTCTGGTATTTCGGCAGCCACCGTGCTTGCCGCCGTCGATGCCGGCGTCGACGTGGTCGATGCGGCGATGGATGCGTTTTCCGGAAACACGTCGCAGCCGTGTCTCGGTTCGATCGTCGAGGCGCTTTCAGGCTCCGAGCGTGATCCGGGCCTCGATCCGGAATGGATCAGAAAGATCTCGTTCTACTGGGAAGCGGTGCGTAACCAGTATGCGGCCTTCGAAAGCGATCTCAAGGGACCGGCATCGGAAGTCTATCTGCACGAGATGCCGGGTGGCCAGTTCACCAATCTCAAGGAACAGGCGCGTTCGCTGGGCCTCGACACCAAGTGGCATAAGGTCGCCCAGACCTATGCCGACGTGAACCAGATGTTCGGCGATATCGTCAAGGTGACGCCGTCCTCCAAGGTTGTCGGCGACATGGCGCTGATGATGGTCTCCCAGGACCTGACGGTGGCCGATGTCGAGAACCCGGACAAGGACATCGCGTTTCCGGAATCGGTCGTCTCGATGCTGAAGGGTGATCTAGGCCAGCCTCCGGGCGGATGGCCGGAAGCACTTCAGAAGAAGGCGCTGAAGGGTGAGAAGCCTTACACGGCCGTGCCCGGTTCGCTGCTTGCGCCGGCCGATCTTGCCAAGGAGCGCAGTGACGTCGAGGAGAAACTTGGCCGCAAGGTCGATGACTTCGAGTTTGCCTCGTATCTGATGTATCCGAAGGTGTTCACCGACTTCGCAATGGCGTCGGAAACCTATGGTCCGGTCTCAGTGCTGCCGACGCCCACCTATTTTTATGGACTGGCAGATGGCGAGGAGATGTTGGCCGATATCGAGCGGGGCAAAACGCTTGTCATCGTCAATCAGGCGATGAGCGCTGCGGATGCGCAGGGCATGGTGACGGTGTTCTTCGAACTCAACGGCCAGCCACGCCGCATCAAAGTGCCGGATCGCAATCGCACTGCTTCCAGTGCCATCCGCCGCAAGGCGGAAGCCGGTAATGTCGCACATCTCGGCGCGCCGATGCCGGGTGTCGTATCGACCGTTGCCGTGGCTGCCGGCCAGACGGTGCAGGCGGGCGATGTGCTCCTGTCGATCGAGGCGATGAAGATGGAGACCGCGCTACATGCCGAGAAGGACGGAGTGATTTCCGAAGTTCTCGTCAAGGCCGGCGACCAGATCGATGCCAAGGATCTGCTGGTGGTCTACGCCGCCTGAGGCCTACCGATGACTGTTTGATAAAAGGGCGGCTCGTCATGCGGGCCGCCCTTTTTGCATTCCGACATAATTCGTGTTTTTGCACGATATTGCATATTTATGCCGACTCGAGCATGATTTCGGCATGGATCAATTCGTCAGTGAAAGACAGGCGCATATCCTTGCCGAACTTCGCGCCAAGGGGCGGGTCTCGGCGCAGGATCTTGCCCAGACATTCGGTGTCTCCGAGGATACGGTAAGGCGCGACCTGCGGGAAATGGCCGGGCGCGGTGAATGCGAGAGGGTCTATGGCGGGGCGTTGTTGCCGGGCAGGCAGACGGTCCCGCTGAAGACGCGTATTGCCGAGCAGCCGGATCGCAAGGTGGCCCTGGGGCAGAAGGTCGTGGAATCGATTGTCGAAGGCAGCGTCGTTTTCTTCGATGCCGGTTCGACCAATCTTGCCGTTGCCCGCAGCTTGCCTGAAAATTTCGGGCTGACTGCCGTTACCAATACGCCGGCAATTGCCGCAGAACTCTCCGGCCGGCCGGGCGTGGAGTTGATCATGATCGGTGGCAGAGTGGACCCGGCTGTCGGGGCGGCGCTCGATGCGACGGCAATCCGGCAGCTTGAGACGATACGGCCGGATCTTTGCATTCTCGGTGCTTGCGGCCTGACGCTTGAAGGTGGGCTGGCGGCGGATATCTTTGAAGACGCAGCCTTCAAGCGTCTTGCCTGTGCTGCCAGCAAAAACAGCCTTGCCGCGATCACCTCGGACAAGCTGGGGTTGAGAGCCGCATTTCACGTGCATGCACTTCAAGCGCCGCTGTCGCTCGTGTTCGAAGCCGATGCGGATGAGGCGCTGGTCAGAAAAATATCTCTTCAGGGTGTCGAGGCACATCGATGCGGTGCCGCCACCTCAAGCAACGGAAAAAGCGTATCGAGAGGAAACACGCCATGAGCCAATCCGAGATAGAGAAGGCTACACGGCCGCTTGGATCCTACCTGACCAAGGAGCGGGCCGGCGTGGCGCTTCTCTTCCTGATGAACGGCTTCATGATCGGGTCATGGGCGCCGAAAATCCCGGAATTCGCCTCTCGTCTCGGTCTCAGCGAAAAGGAACTGGGACTGATGATCCTAGCCTTTGGCCTCGGCTCGATCATCATGATGCCGATTGCCGGCAGCCAGATCGCCCGTTTCGGCTCCAGCACCGTTTCCAAATTTGCGGCCGTGCTGCTGACGCCCATGCTTTTTCTGCTCTCGCTGACCGGGGATGTCTGGACGGGTGCGATTGCGATCTCGCTGTTTGGCGGGTTGATCGGTGCCATGGACGTGGCGATGAATGCCAATGCGGTGGCGACCGAAAAGCATATGCGCCGGGCAATCATGTCGTCCTGCCATGCCTTCTGGAGCCTCGGCGGTTTGCTGGGGGCTTCCAGCGGTGGTTTCCTGATCCAGAAGCTCGGGGTTTTCAACCACTCCGTCATCGTCACGCTGGTTGCCGCGCTGATGGTTGTGCTCTGCTGGAAGATCGTGCTGCATGACGCACCGCATCCCGATGAAGCAAAGGACGAGACGCGCAGCAGGCTGCCGCGCTCGCCGCTGCCCTGGCTGATCGGTGTGATCGCACTGTTCTGCATGATCCCGGAAGGGGCCATCCTCGATTGGGGGGCGCTTTACATGCGCAACGAACTCGGGGCGTCTGTCGCTCTCTCCGGCTTCGCCTTTGCCGGTTTCTCCCTCACCATGGCGATCATGCGGTTTGCCGGCGATCTCATCCGTGACCGCCTGGGTGCAGTCATGACGCTTAGGATCTGCGGTACGATTGCTATCTGCGGGCTGGCCATTATCGGACTTGCGCCGAATACGACCATCGCGATCGTGGGCTTTGCGCTCGCCGGTATCGGGATTTCCAACATGGTGCCGATCGTATTTTCGGCGGCCGGCAACCTTCCGGGCATGGCGGCCGGCGTTGGCTTGTCGGTTGTGACGACGATGGGGTATTCGGGAATTCTGCTTGCGCCTTCGGTTATCGGCTTCGTTGCGGAACATACGGGGCTTGCCTCGATCTTTCTGGCTTTGTCCGGTTTCCTCGTCGTTGTGCTGGCGGTGTCGCGGCTTGCCCGTCATGCGGATGGCGCTCATCATTGAGCGCCATGCCGTAAAAGTGCCTCAGGTGAGTGGTTGACAAGCGGCAGCGCATACGCCACCTGAAATGCAACTCTGCTTGAGGCACCGAGACCCGACCATGACATCACCCATCGATTTTGATCCGAAACCGCGCCGTCAGACCGTAGCGGTCGATGTGGGTGGGGTGATCGTGGGCGGTGGCGCACCGGTCGTCGTGCAGTCGATGACCAATACGGACACGGCCGATGTCGATGCAACGGTGGCGCAGGTCGCAGCCCTCTACAAGGCCGGTTCGGAAATCGTCCGCATCACCGTCGATCGCGACGAAAGTGCCGCCGCCGTGCCGAAGGTGCGCGAACGGCTGCTCCGGCTCGGCATGGATGTGCCGCTTGTCGGCGATTTTCACTATATCGGCCACAAGCTTCTTTCCGACCACCCGGCCTGCGCCGAAGCGCTGGCGAAATACCGCATCAATCCGGGCAATGTCGGCTTCAAGGACAAGAAGGACAAGCAGTTCGGCGACATCATCGAGATGGCGATCCGCTACGACAAACCTGTTCGTATCGGCGTCAACTGGGGTTCGCTCGACCAGGATCTCCTGACCACGCTGATGGACCGCAATGCGGAAGCCGGTTCGCCGCTTTCCGCCCGCCAGGTCATGCATGAGGCGATCGTGCAGTCGGCGCTGATTTCCGCCGAGTTGGCCGAATCGATCGGCCTGCCGCGCAATCGCATCATTCTGTCCGCCAAGGTCAGCCAGGTTCAGGACCTGATCGCCTGTTATTCGATGCTGGCGGAGCGTTCCAACCATGCGCTGCATCTCGGCCTCACCGAGGCGGGCATGGGTTCAAAGGGCATCGTCGCGTCGTCGGCTGCCATGGGCTACGTTCTGCAGCACGGGATCGGCGACACGATCCGCGTTTCGCTGACGCCGGAGCCGAATGGCGACCGGACGAAGGAAGTGCAAGTGGCCCAGGAAATCCTGCAGGTCATGGGGTTCCGCCAGTTCATTCCGGTCGTTGCCGCGTGTCCGGGCTGCGGCCGCACGACCTCCACCGTGTTCCAGGAACTGGCCCAGAAGATCCAGGCCGATATCCGCAAGAACATGCCGGTCTGGCGCGACAAATATCCGGGCGTGGAAGCCTTGAACGTCGCCGTCATGGGCTGCATCGTCAATGGTCCGGGCGAGAGCAAGCATGCCGATATCGGCATTTCGCTGCCCGGTACGGGCGAAACGCCATCTGCCCCCGTCTTCATCGACGGCAAGAAGGCGATGACGCTGAAAGGCCCGAATATCGCGGGTGATTTCGAAAAGCTTGTCGACGACTATATCGAGAACCGTTTCGGCCAGAACCGCACGGCTGCGGAATAATCACTCAGCTTCAGCCAAAGCTTTTGCGAGCATGGCCTGCGCCGACCAGCGCACGACCTTTTCTGCCCGGTCGATATCCATGGCGCAGACATCGCGCAGCACGATGATCGCCTCTATGCCGGTCAGCAGCGAAAGGCCGGCGATGAGATCCTCGTAAGCCGGTTTCGACAATTTGCCTTCAATCGGCTTCAACGCTTCCGCAAGCCAGGGGAGACGGCGACCCGAACGCGGGATCTCGTCGCTGGTGACCGCTGCCGAAAGAAACGCGCGAAAAACGCTCTCGTTTTCGGCAACCATCCGAAAAATCTGGCCGACCATCTCATCCAGCCGCTGTTCCACCGTGCCGCCTTTGGCGATCTCGTCGGGCAGATGTACGTTTTCGGCAATCGCATCCAGTGCCGCCTCGCGCAAAATGTCTTCCGGCCTGGAGAAATAACGATAGGCGGTGGCGCGAGAAATGCCCGAGGCATCGGCCACGTCGGCGACGGAAAACGAGCTTCCCTCCTCGATCAGCCGGCGCGCCGTTCTCAGCAGTTCGGAACGGGTTCTCTTCTTCTGGTTGATCCTCTCGGATGTCGTTTCGCGCAATACTTGACCGGTCATCATATTTCCTTTATGAGAAATCCGTCTCATTAAGAGGCGATCGTATCATAAATCCAGAAGAGGACAAGACGATGATGGCCGCCAAGGTCGATGCCCCCGAAACTGGTCCGATGACCGTGCATTTTCTCGGCAACCTGCTGACCTTTCATATCCGCAGCGCCGTAACCGACGACAAGTTCACCCTGATCGAGAACCGCACGGCACCCGGCCAGGGCGCGCCACTGCATCGGCAGGCGGATAACGAGGCGTTTTATGTTCTGGAGGGCCAGTATGAGTTCTTTCTCGATGGCGCCTGGCAGCTGAAAGGTCCCGGCGCGGTGGTCCATATCGTGCCCGGTACGGTTCACGCTTTCCGCAACCCCGGAAAGACGGATGCGCGGATGCTGATCATCAATTCGCCGGGCAGTCTTCACGAAGCTTTCTTCGTCGATGTCGGCGAAAAAACAGAGCTTCACCAGACGGCATTTCCGCCGATGACCGAGCCGGATGTGCCGGCAATCGTTGCCAGCGGATTGCGCAACCATATCGAAATTCTGCCACCCGCTGCATAAGGGCGGATGACTGCAATGTGTACTCCTCGCCGGTGGCCAACGACGGGGAGAATGCAGCCGCTTCGTTGTTTTGCCGTATTTCGTGGTAAGGAAGTGCGACCACCTAGGACGGGAAACGATTCGAATGCTCAAGAAATTTGCCATCGTCGCGCTGGCCGCGACCTTCCTTTCTGCCTGCACCACGACCGATCCGTATACGGGCGAGCAGAAGGTTTCCAACACTGCGGGCGGCGCCGCAATCGGTGCCGGTATCGGCGCACTCGGCGGTCTCGTCATCGGCGGCGGCAACAAGGGCCGCAACGCGCTGATCGGTGCTGCAATCGGCGGTCTCGCCGGGGGTGCTATCGGCAATTACATGGACCGTCAGGAGTCCGAGCTGCGCGCTCAGCTGCAGGGAACCGGCGTTTCGGTGACCCGTCAGGGCGACCGCATCATCCTCAACATGCCGTCGAACATTACGTTCGCGACCGACCAGGATCAGGTGATTCCGCCGTTCTACGATACGCTGAATTCCGTGGCGATCGTGCTCAACAAGTTCGGCAAGACCTATATCGATGTGAACGGTCACACCGATTCCACCGGCAGCCTGCAGCATAACCAGGGCCTTTCCGAGCGCCGTGCGGCTTCCGTCGCCAACTATCTCGGCGGCCGTGGTGTCGACCAGCGCCGTATCTCGACCATGGGCTTCGGCCCGTCGCAGCCGGTCGCTTCCAACGCAACGCCGGACGGCCGCGCGCAGAACCGCCGCGTCGAAGTGGCGATCGCGCCGATCGAACAGCAGTAAAAGAAAAACCCACCGCCGGCCGTTCGGGCTGGCGGTGGGGTATCATTTCCGGTGACGTCTTTTACGTGCCGGCTTAACTTTGGCGATTGGCGACGAAACGTGCCGCCTCTTGCAGGATTTCAGCTCTCTGACCATAGGGCGAGAGCAGATCGACGGCCTCGGTCGTCAGCGCATTGAGCGTCTTTTCCGCCCATTCCATTCCGTGCAATCCGACCAGCGTGCCCTTGCCGCGTCCGGCATCCTTGCCGGCTGCCTTGCCGAGCGTTGCCGCATCCGACGTCACGTCGAGGAGATCGTCGGCGAGCTGGAAGGCGAGGCCGATCTTTTCTCCAAATGTGCGAAGTCTCTTGCGATCCTCGTCGGAGGCGCCGGCGATGACCGGCCCGGCTTCGCAGGCGAAGCGCAGCAATGCGCCGGTCTTCATCGCCTGCAGGGTGCGAATGCCCGCCTCATCGGGCGCGTTCTTTTCCGCGGCCAGATCGAGCGCCTGGCCACCGGCCATTCCGCCGATGCCGGCTGCGCGGGCGAGTGCCGAGACGAGGCGGACCTTGCGGTCGGCGGCAAGCTCGGTTTCGGGCGCCGCGATAATGTCGAAGGCGTAGGTCAGCAGGCTGTCGCCGGCCAGAATGGCGGTGGCTTCGTCAAAAGCCTTGTGCACCGTCGGCTGACCACGGCGCAGATCGTCGTCGTCCATGGCGGGAAGATCGTCATGGATCAGCGAATAACAATGCAGGCATTCGAGCGCCGCGCCGATGCGCAGTGCAGTCTTTCGGTCGGCACCGAACATGGCAGCACTTTCGATGACGAGAAAGGGGCGCAACCGTTTGCCGCCGTTCAGCGTTCCATGGCGCATGGCGGCCGCCAGGTTTTCCGGCCTCGCGATCTCATCATCCTGCGTTTGAGATGACAGAAGGCGCATGAGCAGTGCCTCGGTTTCCGCGGCGCTCTCTTTCAGTCGGGTCTCAAAGGATGTCTGATCGGTGTCGATGATGCTCATAGCGGCTGTGTTGCATGCCGCCAGAGCGCTGGCAACGGGATTTACCAACCCCACAGGAAGTTTAACGGCAAAGACTCGTCATGCGCGATCATACTGGCTATGAAACATCGGGTTGCTTATCGGCGGATTTGGGGACTGCGTTTGGATATCACGCCAGACCGACAGGCTGAGGAAGAGGAACCCGCCATGCCGCGACGGCAAAAGGCGGGATCGTTTTCGCGCGTGGCCCGAAAGGCTATTCTTGTCATCGCCGCGCTCCTTATCCTGCCCTATCTGCTCATTCCGGTTTACGCCGTACCTTTTACCCGGCCGGTTTCGACGCTGATGCTGTCGGAACTGTTTCTGCTTCGCGGATATGACCGGCGCTGGAAGGATATCGACGAGATATCCCCCAATCTGGTGCGTGCCGTGATGATGTCGGAAGACGGGCAGTTCTGTTTCCATGGCGGCGTCGATTGGCGGCAGATGCGCGGTGTCGTGGAAGATGCGCTTGGCGGTGAGGCAACGCGCGGCGCCAGCACGATCTCGATGCAGACGGCAAAGAACCTGTTTTTATGGAACGGCCGGTTCTTTGTGCGCAAGGTGCTGGAAATACCGCTGGCGATCGCTGCCGATACGGTCTGGACCAAACGGCGGATGCTGGAAATCTACCTCAATGTCGCGGAATGGGGGCCGGGCATCTATGGCGCGGAAGCCGCCGCTCAGCATTATTTCAAGACCAGTGCTTCAAAACTCAACCGTAGCCAGGCGGCGTTGCTTGCTGTCGCATTACCCAATCCGTTTACCCGTGTTGCCAGCAAACCGGGCCGTGGCATGCGAAACCTTTCTGCCTTGATTGATCGCCGAGCGAGGAATTCGGGCGAATATATCAAATGCATTTATGAGTGAGATCGGAACTTGTCGTTGGAAACAGGCGGCGTCATGCGTCAGTCTTATCGATGACATAGAAGCTCGGATATCGAGTTGATCCGGACGATAGCCATGACCGAGAACCAGTTTTCTGCCGAACTTCTTCATTATGCCGCATCTCACAATCCGGCCGCGCCGAGCCATCTCGGTACACGCTACGGCAAGAGAGGTGGCTTTCGTCGCGAGCCGGGAAATACGGTCGTCTGCCATGTCGCGAGCGGCTCGGAGACGGAACGCGCGCTCGTTGATGTGCGCGACGGCTATCTGGAGATGCCGGAAGCCGACAAGTTGTTGCTGACGCCGATCACCAGTCTGCATATGACATTGTTTCAAGGCATTATCGAGTATCGGCGCGAGCCGGGTTTCTGGCCGGCCGATCTGCCGCTCGATACGCCGATCAACGACATGCACGAGATCATGGCCGAGAGGCTTGTGGCCTTTCAGGCGCTCGATCCGTTCCGCGTGGTCGTTTCCGGTGCCCATCCGGCCGGGCTGACGGTCGAGGGGCGACGCGAGGAAGACCGGCGAGCCATGCGCGCCTGGCGGGATGCATTTGCCAACCTGCTCGGCTATCGTCACCCAGATCACGATAGTTACATCTATCACATCACATTCGGTTACCCGATCGATCGCCTTTCCGATGCGGCGTTGCCGGCTTGGCAGTCCATGCTCGATAGCATTCCGGGCAGGATCGCCGGCCGCGTGCCGGAACTGGAGCTTACCCCGCCGGCATTCTGCGTTTTCGAAGACATGAACCATTTCCACGAAATCCTGGTCTTCGATACCGAGGAGGATATGGAGACAATCGATGACTGAAGAACTGACGCTTTATATCGGTAACAAGAATTATTCGTCCTGGTCGTTTCGGCCATGGATCGCGCTGACGGCGGCGGGCGTGCCGTTCGGTGAAGTGCTGATCCCCTTCGATGACGAGGGCGGGAATCCGAAATTCAGGGAAATCTCGCCGACGGGCCGGGTGCCTTGCCTGCACCATGGTGAGTTTCGCGTGTGGGAATCGCTTGCGATCATCGAATATGCAGCCGAGCTTTTTCCGGAAAAGGTGATCTGGCCGAAGGATCGCGCCCACCGCGCGATGGCGCGCGCCGTCTCGATGGAGATGCTGTCCGGCTTTCGGGCTTTGCGTAATGCCTGCCCGATGAATATCCGCCGAAGCAAACGCCGCCTTGAACTGCCTGCGGATGTTCAAGCGGGAGTGGATGCAGATGTGGCACGGATTTCGGCGATCTGGACGGAGCTGACGGCGCGTTCCGGCGGGCCTTATCTTTTCGGAGAATTTTCGGCGGCGGATGCGATGTTTGCGCCAGTGGTCAACCGGTTCGAGGCCTATGATCTCGTCTCCGACAAGGCGGTGCTTGACTATATGGCGGCGATGAAGGCGCATCCGGCGTGGAGGACGTGGGAAACGGCAGCACTTGCCGAGACCTGGATCGTGCCGGCGGACGAGGCCTGAAAGCCGTGATTCACCGAATCCGGCGGATCAGCGAAAAAATCCCTGTGGGGACTGGTCAAAGCCCTGACGTGCATGTATAAGCCAGCCCAATTTCCGAGATCGGGACGTGATGGGTTCGGCCTCACAGAGGCCGGATATTACGTTTTGCACGAAGTGGAGTAACACAAATGGCAGTACCAAAGAGAAAAGTTAGCCGATCCAAGCGCGGTATGCGCCGCTCCGCAGACGCGCTGGCTACCCCGACGTTCGTCGAGGACAAGAATTCCGGCGAACTTCGCCGTCCGCACCACATCGACCTGAAGACCGGCATGTACCGCGGTCGCCAGGTTCTGACGCCGAAGGAAAGCGCATAAGCGTTTTTCTGAAGCAGAAACTTTAAAGCCCGGTCTGACCGGGCTTTTTTGTTGCGTGGATTTCTATTCTTAAATGTCGCTAAGTCAGGCGCCGAGACTGTCCAGCCGGCTCTGGAGATTGCGCAGCTGCTCCTTCAACTCGTCGATATCACGGGCTTCCGCCTTTTTCGGTGCGGGACTTGCCGGTGGTGCGGAATAGGGCGCGAACATCTGCATGGCCTGACGGAACATTTCCGTGTTGCGCCGCACCTGATCTTCCATCATCTGCATCGGCGCCTGGAAATTCTTGGCGAGCGGTGTTTCACCGAAGGCGCGTGTCATCTGCTCGCGCATCTGCACCTGCTGCTCGGTAAAGGCATGCATCGACTGTTCAAGGAAGGTCGGCACCACCATCTGCATCTGGTCGCCGTAAAAGGAAATCAGCTGCCGCAGGAATGAAACAGGCAGAAGCGTGTTTCCGGTCTTGGATTCCTGCTCGAAGATGATCTGCGTCAGAACCGAATGGGTGATGTCCTCGCCGGTCTTTGCATCCTGCACCGCAAAAACCTCACCCTTCTTCACCATCTTGGCGAGATCCTCCAGGGTGACATAGGTGCTGGTGCCGGTGTTATACAGCCGCCGGTTGGCGTATTTCTTGATTATCGTCTCGCCTTCGGCTTTCGCCATAGCTTTGCCTCCCACAGCATCGAGCTTATGATTTTTCGGGCAAACGCCCTTCTCCCAATCGGAAATGTAAGCCCAACCATGGCTTGAGACAATGTTTTTGTGCGGCGCGACGAAAATCGTGTTGCGCAGCAAATAGCGTCAAGTTGGTCCTTCTTGCGTCCATTTGACACCTTGAGCGAGCTTTGCCAGTGTCCGGCCAACACATCCGGAGGAAATAGATGCCCAATCCCTCAATCGTCATCGCCGCTGCGGGGCGTACCGCTGTCGGCTCCTTCAATGGCGCCTTTGCAAGCGTGCCAGCGCATGAACTCGGCGCGCTTGTTATCAAGGGAGCGCTGGCGCGAGCCGGTGTCGAGGTGCGTGAGGTGGATGAGGTCATCCTCGGTCAGGTCCTGCCGGCAGGCGAGGGGCAGAACCCTGCACGTCAGGCGGCGATGAAGGCCGGCGTGCCGCAGGAGGCGACTGCCTGGGGTGTCAACCAGCTTTGCGGATCGGGCTTGCGTGCCGTTGCGCTCGGCATGCAGCAGATCGTGCTTGGTGATGCGAAGATCATCGTTGCCGGCGGGCAGGAATCGATGTCCATGGCGCCGCATTGCGCGCATCTGCGCTCCGGCGTGAAGATGGGCGATTTCAAGATGGTCGATACGATGCTGAAGGACGGCCTGACCGACGCATTCCACGGTTATCACATGGGGATCACGGCGGAAAACATCGCCCGTCAATGGCAGCTTTCCCGTGACGACCAGGATGAATATGCGGTCTCCTCGCAGAACAAGGCCGAGGCCGCGCAGGCGGCCGGGCGATTCCGGGACGAAATCCTGCCTTTCGTCATCCGAGGCAAAAAGGGCGACGTCACGGTCGATCAGGACGAATATATCCGCGCCGGCGCGACGCTCGAGCTGATGGCGAAGCTTCGCCCGGCTTTCGACAAGGACGGGACGGTGACGGCCGGCAATGCGTCCGGGATCAATGACGGTGCGGCCGCAGTCGTGCTGATGACGGAGGAGGAAGCCAATCACCGGGGTATCGAGCCGCTCGCGCGTATCGCGTCCTGGGCAACGGCGGGTGTGGATCCGCAGATCATGGGAACGGGACCGATCCCGGCATCACGCAAGGCGCTGGCGAAAGCCGGCTGGAAGATCGCGGATCTCGACCTGATCGAAGCGAATGAAGCATTTGCAGCGCAGAGCTGCGCGGTGGTTCGCGATCTCGGCCTTGATCCGTCGATCGTCAACGTCAATGGCGGGGCAATTGCCATCGGCCATCCGATCGGTGCCTCCGGCGCCCGTATTCTCAACACTTTGTTGTTCGAAATGAAGCGGCGTGGATCAGCAAGGGGCCTTGCGACGCTGTGCATCGGAGGCGGCATGGGTGTCGCCATGTGCCTGGAACGTCCTTGAACACCGTGCACGTTTAAAGAAAAGGAAGAGTGATGGGGCGTGTGGCTCTCGTTTCAGGTGGTACGCGCGGCATCGGCGCTGCGGTTTCGAGCGCGTTGAAGGATGCCGGATATCGGGTGGCCGCGAGTTATCACGGCAATGACGAGAGGGCTTCGCAATTTCACGAGGAGACCGGCATTCCGGTGTTCAAGTGGGATGTGTCGGATTACGACGCCTGCGTCGTCGGGGTCGAGACGGTCGAAAAGCATCTCGGTCCGATCGATGTTCTGGTAAACAATGCCGGAATTGCGCGGGACAACATGTTCCATCGCATGACGCCGCAGCAGTGGAATGCGGTGATCGCCACCAATCTCACCGGTCTGTTCAACATGACCCATCCCGTCTGGCCGGGCATGCGGGAGCGCGGCTTTGGCCGGATCATCAGCATATCCTCGATCAACGGCCAGAAGGGCCAGTTGGGCCAGGCCAATTATGCTGCGGCGAAGGCGGGCGACCTCGGGTTCACCAAGGCGCTGGCGCTCGAGGGCGCATCGCGCAATATCACGGTCAATGCGATCTGCCCCGGTTATACGGAGACGGACATGGTAAAAGCTATTCCGCAAAACGTGCTGGAGGAAAAGATTCTGCCGCATATCCCGGTCGGGCGACTTGGTAAGCCGGAGGAAATTGCCCGCTGTGTGGTGTTTCTGGCATCCGACGATGCAGGCTTCATTACAGGCTCGACGCTGACTGCCAATGGCGGCCAGTACATGGCAAGCTGAATACTGGGCAAGCTGAAACAGAAAAGGCCGGGATCACGATAGCGATCCCGGCCTCGACAATTTTTTGAAGCAAACCGCTTAGCGGCAACGTGCTTCGTAGGTGCGGCCATAACGATCGCGATAGACGCAGTAGCCGTTACGCTTCTGAGATTCGCCGATTGCTGCGCCAATCAGGCCGCCGCCAACAGCGCCGATTGCTGCGCCGCCCCAGCTGTTGGTCACTGCACCGCCGATCAGTGCGCCGGATCCGGCGCCAATGGCCGTTCCCTTTTCAGTCGAGGTGCACGATGCGAGAGTGCCGACAAGTGCGGCGATCAGCATGATCTTTTTCATTGCTCGGTTTCCTTCCCTTCCACGTTAATTGGTCAGATCCTGCCCATCAAAAGCAGGATGATGATGATAAGAACGACGAGACCCAAGCCTCCGGACGGTCCGTAGCCCCAGTTCCGGCTGTGACCCCAATTCGGCAAGGCGCCGATAAGGAGCAGGATGAGAATTACGAGTAGGACCGTTCCGAGCATGTGCTTATCTCCGCTTTCCTGAAGCCAGGATGAATTTGCGGTGAGAACGTGATTGTGAAACATTTGTTCCGTTGGTCGCGAAGTCCTTGTTCTCACTCCTTGTTACCGGCTGTTAAAGGGCGTCGGACGATGCAGACGAATTGTGATCACCGAAAAAATCTCGAGTCGCCGGCAATTGACTCTTCAGGCAATGCGAGTCCTCCAGGCATTTTGATCGGGAATCATCGCGGATTGGGCATGAACACAATATGGAGTGCTTGTCTCTGTCGGATGCCTATATGTTGTGAGAACGGAGCATGAATCCCGCGAGTCTTCGATTCGTCGCCGATTCGTTCGCGTTTGTTCCAAAGCGCGGGCAGGCCCGGTTTTCAACCGCTTCCAACGTCTTTCTTCTTGCGTTTGTCGCGATGCGTCGCCATGTGTTCTCGAACTTTGGGCGAAAACTTCGCCTGACGTTGGTTAGACGCGGAACTTCGCTTTGAATTCTCAGCCCATGATTTTTAGCGGGCGTGGCGTAACCGCCGTGCTTGGACCCACCAATACCGGCAAGACCCATTACGCGATCGAGCGCATGGTGGCGCATGGATCCGGTGTGATCGGCCTGCCGCTTCGGCTGCTTGCGCGTGAAGTCTATACGCGACTGGTGGAAAAGGTCGGGCATCACAATGTTGCGCTGATCACCGGCGAAGAAAAGATCACCCCGCATATGGCGCGCTACTCGGTTTGCACCGTGGAAGCGATGCCGCGCGAGACGAAGGCCTCCTTCGTTGCGATCGACGAGGTGCAGCTTGCCGGGGATCTCGAGCGCGGACATATCTTTACCGATCGTATCCTGCACTTACGCGGCCGTGACGAGACTCTTCTGCTCGGGGCCGCCACCATGCGGCCTATCCTCGAAAATCTTCTGCCGGGTATCACGATCGTCGAGCGACCTCGCCTGTCCCAACTCTTTTATGCCGGCCAGAAAAAGATCACGCGCCTGCCGCAGCGAACCGCGATCGTCGCGTTTTCTGCCGACGAGGTTTATGCGATCGCCGAATTGATCCGCCGTCAGCGCGGCGGAGCGGCTGTCGTGCTCGGAGCGCTCAGCCCACGCACCCGCAATGCCCAGGTCGGTCTCTATCAGGAAGGTGATGTCGAATATCTGGTCGCAACCGACGCGATCGGCATGGGTCTCAATCTCGATGTTGACCATGTCGCCTTTGCGCAGGACCGGAAATTCGACGGATACCAGTTCCGCAATCTCAACCCTGCCGAAATGGCGCAGATTGCCGGGCGCGCCGGGCGGCATCTTCGTGACGGGACGTTCGGGGTCACCGGGCAGGTCGCGCCGTTCGATGATGAATTGGTGGAGCGGATCGAAGGGCATCACTTCGATAGCGTGAAAGTGCTGCAGTGGCGTTCGAAAAACCTGAATTTTTCGTCGCTGAACGAGTTGCGACGCAGCCTTGATGCCAATCCGACGGTGCAGGGGCTGACACGTGCTTTGCCGGCTACCGACAGCCAGGCACTCGACTATCTGTCCCGCTATCCTGAGGTAAAGGATATCGTCAGCAGCCCCGAGCGGGTGGAAAAGTTATGGGATGCCTGCGCGCTTCCCGATTATAGAAGAATTGCGCCCGCGCAGCATGCGGACCTCATTTCGACGCTTTTCTTCGATCTTGTGCGTCGCGGCACGGTGAACGAAGACTTCATGTCGGAGCAAGTTCGCCGGGCCGACCGCACCGACGGCGAAATCGATACCCTATCTGCCCGAATCGCGCAGATCAGAACCTGGACCTATGTGTCAAACCGACCCGGTTGGCTTGCCGATCCGACACACTGGCAAGAAAAGACACGGGAAATCGAGGATAGGTTGTCGGACGCGCTACATGAAAGGTTGACGAAACGCTTTGTTGATCGCAGGACATCTGTGCTCATGAGGCGCCTAAGAGAGAATGCGATGCTGGAAGCAGAAATCAGTGTGAATGGCGATGTGTTTGTCGAAGGACATCACGTCGGACAGTTGGCGGGATTCCGCTTTACTCCGGTCTCGGGGACCGAAGGACCGGATGCCAAGGCTGTTCAGGCCGCCGCACAGAAGGCGCTTGCGCTGGAGTTCGAGGCGCGCGCCGCCCGTCTTTACGCGTCAGGCAATAACGATCTCGCCCTCGGGTCCGATGGCTTCGTGCGCTGGCTCGGCGATCCGGTTGCCCGTCTTGCGGCAAGCGACCATGTCATGCGTCCGCGCGTCATCCTGCTGTCGGACGAACAGTTGACCGGCAATGCCCGCGAACACGTGGCCGCTCGTATCGAGCGCTTCGTCAATCATCACATTGCAACCGTTCTGAAGCCGCTCGACGACCTGTCGCGTGCTGAAGATCTGCAGGGTCTCGCAAAGGGCCTGGCGTTCCAGATCGTCGAAAATCTCGGCGTTCTGTTCCGCCGTGATGTTGCCGATGATGTGAAATCCCTGGATCAGGACGCTCGCGCTTCGATGCGCCGCTATGGCATCCGTTTCGGCGCCTACCACGTCTTCATGCCGGCGTTGTTGAAGCCGGCTCCGGCCGAACTCATCACGCTGCTCTGGGCGCTGAAGAATGACGGTCTCGACAAGCCGGGCTACGGCGATCTTATTCCGGCGCTTGCCGCAGGACGTACGTCGGTGGTTGCCGATCCGTCCTATGAGCGAATGTTCTACAAGCTTGCCGGTTTCCGTTTCCTCGGAAAGCGTGCGGTGCGCGTCGATATTCTCGAGCGTCTCGCCGATCTAATCCGTCCGCTGCTGCAGTGGAAGCCGGGTGCGACGCCGCGTCCGGAAGGCGCCTATGACGGTCGCCGCTTCACCACGACGACGGCCATGCTGTCGATCCTTGGTGCAACACCGGACGATATGGAAGAAATCCTCAAGGGTCTCGGCTATCGCGCCGACAGCGTGACGGCGGAAGAGGCTCAGGCCTATCTGGCTGCCCAAGCGCCTGCCGCAGCATCCGCAGTTACAGATGAGACCGCTTCGGCGGACGCACCTGTCGCTGAAGAGACGGCAGACGCTGAGACCGAAACTGCGGAAGCCCAGCCGGAAACGACGACGGAAGCTGTTGCCGAAGCCGCTGCGGCAGAAGCCGTTTCCGAGCCTGCTGCAGCTGAAGCATCTGCCGATGCGCCGGTTGAAGCTGTCGCGGAAGCTGAAGAGCCGAAGCCGGTTCTGTTGTGGCGTCCGGGCGGTGGCCGTGAAAACAACCAGCGTGGCGGCCGTCCGCAGGGCGAGCGTCGTGGGCATGGTGGAGACCGTGGCGGTGATCGTGGTGGCCAGCGCAATGCCGGTGGCGAAAATGCTTCGCAGGGCCGCCGTGATGGCGATCGTCGTGACAGCCGCCGTGGCGGTGAGCAGGACAAGCGCGAAGGCCAGGGTCGCGATCGCAACAACGACCGTCGGGGGGATAAGCGTCCGCAGGGCGATCGTCCGTTCCGCGGCGAGCGCAACGAGGGTGGTCCGCGTCCGGAACGCGGCGGGCAGAAGAACAATCAGCCCAATCGCTTCGAGGCCAAGCCGCCGCGCAAGGAAAAGCCGCTCGATCCGGATTCTCCGTTCGCCAAGCTCGCTGCCCTCAAGGAGCAGATGAAGAAGTAAAGGGTTATGAGCGAAAAGCCATCAGCGGATTTGCGGCAACGCATCGACAAATGGCTTTTCTTCACCCGCATGGTGAAGTCCCGATCACTCGCCCAGGGCCTGCTCAATTCAGGCCATGTGAAAGTGAACGGGACTTCGATCCGCCAGCCGAGCTTTCAGGTGAAAGTCGGTGACAGGGTTGAAATTGCGCTCGATCGGCGTGACCTGATCCTGGTCGTCAAATCCGGCGGCGAACGGCGCGGCCCTTATGAAGAGGCCAAACAGCTCTACGAGGACCTTACCCCGCCGCGCGAAAAGGTCGAGCGGATGAGCGCATTCGAACAGGCGCAACGCGTGAAAGGTTCGGGGCGACCGACCAAGAAAGAGCGGCGGGAGACCGACCGGCTGTTTCCTGATGTGGGCGGTTCCGACATCGGTTGGGGCGATGATTAGAAAACCTGCCCTCTCGCGACGCTTTTTCGGAAAGCTTTATCCTTGCTAAGCTAAAGCAAAGGCTTTAGGTCACATTCGAAAATGCCGGATAGCCCGCCTCTGGTTCCAGCGGTTGCGTTTCACGTCCGGCGATTGGCCTGATGGTTCCAGTCGGGCCTGATCAACGCGTTGATGTGGAGTGCTTCATGACTTACGTCGTGACCGATAACTGTGTCCGCTGCAAATATACCGACTGTGTCGAAGTCTGCCCGGTGGATTGCTTCTATGAAGGCGAGAACTTTCTCGTCATTCACCCCGACGAATGCATCGATTGCGGCGTATGCGAACCCGAATGTCCCGCCGAGGCGATCAAGCCCGATACCGAGCCGGGGCTGGACAAGTGGCTTAAGGTCAATGCCGAATTCGCCCAGATCTGGCCCAACATCACGATCAAGAAAGATCCGATGGAAGGCGCCAAGGAACTTGACGGCGAAGAAGGCAAGTACGAGAAGTATTTCTCGCCGGAACCGGGCAAGGGCGACTGAGCCCAGACGATCAGCCCGGCATGCGCCTGCCTTGCTGTCGCAGGCGGCATTCAAGCGTTGCTGCTTTCATAGGCAGGGCGCTATGATGTTGCTTTGCGGACTCGGTGAAGCAAATTATTGATTTCCGCACTTTTTTGTGGTAGACAAGCAATACTGTTCCACAAGGCGGCACTCGCGTGCCCAAAAAACATCACGAAAGCACAGATCAATCACACGCGCTCTCCGAGACATAAACTCGTTTCATGTTGTCGGTCGCAGCTCAGCGATGGGATTTGTTTTTTCGCGCGCGTTTTGTCGGACCAGTATGGAGTGACCCGACGGTTTCCCCCGTCTCATCCGGGCCTGACAGACCCGGCTTTCCCCTGACCCAGATGTGGGTGAGTAGAAGGGAGTTTTTGAAACGAATGACGACTCAGCAGAAAAAGAATTCCCCGGCTCGCCAGGGCTTCAAGACCGGCGAATCGATCGTATATCCCGCTCATGGCGTTGGTACGATTACCGCGATTGAAGAGCAAGAAGTTGCTGGCATGAAGCTCGAGCTTTTTGTAATCGACTTCGAAAAGGACAAGATGCGCCTGAAGGTTCCGGTTGCAAAGGCCGTCGCCATCGGCATGCGCAAGCTTTCGGAAACGGATTTCGTCGAGCGTGCGCTCAAGGTCGTACAGGGCAAGGCCCGCGTGAAGCGTACCATGTGGTCGCGCCGCGCCCAGGAATATGATGCCAAGATCAATTCCGGTGACCTGATTTCCATCGCTGAAGTTGTCCGCGATCTCTATCGCGCTGAAAACCAGCCGGAGCAGTCCTATTCCGAGCGTCAGCTTTATGAAGCTGCCCTCGACCGGATGGCTCGTGAAATCGCAGCCGTCAACAAGATGTCGGACACCGAAGCGGTTCGCCTTGTCGAAGTCAATCTCGCCAAGGGTCCGAAGCGTGGCAAGAGCCTCGAAGAGGATGACGCGCAGGAAGAAGAAGCTGCCTGATTTACGCGAAATTGCGATAATAAAAAGCCCGGCCTTGAGCCGGGTTTTTTATTGGAACTTCTGCGCCGTTGCCGCGTTAACCCGCCGGAACGGCGAACTGAATGCTGCGTAACGCTGCCCTCGGTTCCCGTCTGAATTGATTGCGGCCAGGATATCCCGGTCGTTTCACAAGAGGGGGCGAGAGCAGCAGTCAGAACTTGCAAGGGCGTTCTTTTCGGCGGCCATTTGCCTGTCTCCCAGCTGTTTATCGTCATATCAGAACCGTTGACGGAGAAGACGATGACAGCCATGTCCGCAGACCGCGCAATGATCAAGATAGCGATGTCGGCTCCCTATCTCGCCCGAGAAGAGGAGCGGGATCTCGCCGTCCGCTGGAAAGACGGCCAGGACCAGAACGCACGCAACCAGATCGCGCTTGCCCATATGCGTCTCGTCATCGCCATGGCATCGAAGTTTCGCGGCTTCGGTCTGCCGATGAGCGACCTCGTACAAGAAGGTTATGTAGGGCTGCTCGAAGCGGCGGCAAGGTTCGAGCCGGCGCGCGATGTGCGTTTTTCGACCTATGCCAGCTGGTGGATCCGTGCCTCGATGCAGGACTATATCCTGCGTAACTGGTCGATCGTGCGCGGTGGCACCAGTTCGGCGCAGAAGGCTCTGTTTTTCAATCTTCGTCGTCTGCGCGCCAAGCTGGCACGGGGCGACAGCAATCTGACCGCCCGCGCTATCCATGAGGAAATCGCGGTTGCGCTTGGGGTCAGCGTCAACGACGTGCAGACGATGGATGCACGGCTTTCCGCCAATGACGCCTCGCTGCAGGCTCCGACGATTGCCGGCGATTCCGACAGCGGCGAGCGTCTCGACATGCTGGAAAGCAACGAGCCGCTTCCCGACGAGCAGGTTTCAGGGATGATCGACGGTGAGCGCCGGCTGAAATGGCTGCAGGGCGCGCTGACCAAGCTCAACGATCGCGAAAAGAAAATCATTCGCGCACGCCGGCTGACGGATGACGGTGCAACGCTCGAAGCGCTTGGTACCGAGCTCGGCATTTCGAAGGAACGCGTGCGCCAGATCGAAAGCCGCGCGATCGAAAAGCTGAAGTCCGCACTCGTTTCTGCCAATCCGCAGATGGCCGCTGCCGCCTGCTGAATGACGGGCGGTGAGCTTTCACCGCTTTATTCGGAAATGATCTTCATCTTCTGGCCGGGCGACACCGTCGCGCCGGCCGGCAGCGCGTTGATGAGCTTGAACAGGTCAAGTTTACGATCAGTCCCCATCATGCGCCCGGAGAGCGATGCCAGCGTGTCGCTCGGGCCGACCGTGACGATGCGGATACGCAAAGGCTTCAGGGACGCAATTTCGGCCGGGGTCATGCGGCGGAAACTGTTGCGCAGCGTATCGGCGGTCGATTGCAGCGTCGTCGTTCCCTTGGGCACAGCCGTGAGGAAGCGGAAAATCTGATCGTTGAGCCGCACGACGGTGACGTCGAAATCCCAGCGTTCGGCGGAGGCTCGGGCCGTTGCCGCAGGAAGGCCGTTGACGGTCGTCTCGCGCACGGTTTCCGGCTGCAATCCGGCGACCCAGCCGCTTGTCAGGTAATTGGTCAGGCTATTGTTGTCGCCGGCGGCAACGCCGTCGAAACGGATGGCGCTTTCACCGGGTCCGGTTGCGAGCACAGCCTCGACCTTGTTGTCGATCCTGAAATCGGCGGGCACATCGAAACGGATGCCAAGGCTGCCATGCAGAAAGGTCTGGCCGCGGACATAGCCCTCCTGCGGGCTGTCACCGTAAAGAAGGCCGTCGATGCCGGCAAGATAATAGTCCCGGCCGCGGTCTCCGACACCTTCCTGGCCGAAGGCACGCGCGTGGCGGCGGGCGAGATCGACGCGCTGGGCCGAATTCGGGTGGCTGGAGAGGAAGTCGAGGCTCTGGTCGTTATCCGGGTCTACGGCGGAGTAGCGCGCATAGGCCGCCATGGAATCGAGGAAGCGGGCGGCCGCGTAAGGATCGTAACCGGCTTCACCGAGCATACGCACGCCGATCACGTCCGCCTGCAGTTCCTGCTGGCGGGAGAAGGCGGCGAGGCGCAGCTTGCCACGGGCAAGCGCCTGCTTGCCGGCGAGATCACTCGACAAAACTTCGGCGACGACGCGGCTGGCGATGACTTCCGCCTCTTCGCGCTTCTGGCGCTCGATGCCGTGATTGGCGGTGACGTGGCCCATTTCGTGCGACAGCACGGCTGCCACTTCCGAGGCATCGTTGGCGAGCGCCAGGAGGCCACGGGTGACATAAAGATAACCGCCCGGCAGCGCGAAAGCGTTGATTGCCGGAGAATTCAAGATGGTGATGCGGAAGGACTGGGTCGGGTTTTCCGACACCGCCGTCAACGCACCGGTGATGCGGGCGACGAGACGTTCGGTCTTCGCATCGCGATATTCGCCGCCGTAGCTTGCGACGATACGTGGGTGTTCGCGGGCGCCCATGGCCGCACGCGGGTCGTTCTTCTGTACCTGATCGACAGTCTGCGGGTTTTCCGACGGCGAGACATTCGGCGTATAGGCCTGATCGAAGATCGACTGGCAGCCGTAAAGCATCGAGGTGGCGAAAAAGAGCGTGGCTGCGGAACGGAATGCGCGGCTACGCTGCCAAAATTTCGGCCACCTGGCACGATCCGTCTTTACAGTCTTCGCCTGCACTATCATCTCCGGAATTACACTTCGGCATCCTGCCGTCGCGTCTGGCCTCGTCTTCCGCCTGTTGTCGCTTACCGTCTTTCGCGCCAACTGCACAGATATTCCTAAATGAATATGTATCGTCCACTGGGTATGAAAAGAAAATAAACTTGAACGCCGATGCCATCGGGCCACGTCCAAATTGTGGCGGTGGTCACGCACGCTTGATGACTTTCGTTCACATAGAGCCGGAAGGGGGCGAAACGGCTGCGGCAAATCGCGGAAGATAGTCCATCGTCGCCTCGTTCGAGATAACTCGCCCAGCTTCCACCCTGACAACGCGATCCGCCACGCGGGCGATCTCTTCGCGGTCGTGGGTGATCATCACGACCGTGTTTCCCGTTTCGTGGTGCAGTTTGAGGAGAAGATCGGCCATCTGCAGCCGCAGGTCGGCGTCAAGCGAAGCGAAAGGTTCGTCCAGAAGCAGGACCGGCTTGTTCCGCACAAGGGCGCGCGCAAAGGCGGCGCGTTGTTTCTCTCCACCGGACAGGGAACCGGGCATGCGCTTGCCGAAGCCGGCAAGGCCGACCCGCGACAGCGCGGTTTCGATATTGTCCCTGTCTGTTGAGGAAAGCCGCATGGACGGGCTGATGCCCAGCGCGACATTGGTGAAAATGTCGAGATGGGCAAAGAGGTTGTGATCCTGAAAGACCACCGAGATCGGCCTTTTCGAAGGATGGCTCACGGTTTGGTCGGTTCCAGCAATGAGGATGCGGCCGGATTGCGGGCGCTCGAAACCGGCAATGAGATTGAGCAGCGTCGATTTTCCCGCGCCCGACGGGCCGGCGATGGCAGTGATGGCGCCAGTTTCGATACGGCAATCGAAATCGAAGCTTGTGGTGCCGAGCTTCAGGGCGACTTGTTCCAGCACGATGCCGTCATGCATGCTTGTGTTCCTTCTGGCCGGCAGTGCCGAGAATGGTCAGGGCAAGGCAGATTGCACCGAGGATTAGCGCCAGCCCGTCCGCATCATTGGTCCTGTAGCTCGATAGCGTGCTGTAGACCAGCCAGGGCAGGGTGACGAGGTCGCTGGAGCCGAACAGGGCAACCGCGCCGAGATCACCAAGCGAAAGCGCCATGGCGAAGGACAGGGCAGTGAGGACGGGGCGCGTCAGGACGGGAAGATCGATCAACCGCCATTTGGCCGGACCCGTGACGCCGAGTGCTGCGGCCAGCCGTGCCGTCTGATGCCGATGGTCTTGCAGCGCCGGCTCCAGCACCCTTACGGCAAAGGGTAGCGCCATCATGGCGTTGATGATCGCGACGAGATATGGGGCGAAAGGTGCGACATTGCCGAGTTGCCGAAGCACAAGGAACCAGCCTGTGCCGAGAATGATCGGAGGTACGACGAGAACCAGCGAAGATGTGCCGGCGAGCGAGATCGAGAGCAGTCTTTCGGCAAGATTGGGATCGCGTCGGTCCTTTATCGCCTGCCGGGCCGTGATGATCGCGAGTGAAGCGGTCACTGCGATCACGCCGGCTGTCACGGCGATTATCAGGCTTGTGGTTGCTGCCTGGATGAAGCGAGGTCCGTTGACAAGTTTCCAGAGATCGGCCCGGAGGCCGGCGACCAGAACCGAGAGCAGCGGTGAGGCGACGAAGATCACGGCGGCGGCGATGATGAGCCCATCCCACAGGCGGGACGCGGCCGAGCGTCCGTCGAGGCGCAGCACCTTCCGGCCTGCGGTCCTCACCGTATCGGTCGCCGCCGGGAGAAGCGCGATGAGGGCGATTACGGCTGCGGTCAGCGCAATCTGCAGGAAGGCGAGCGCGATGGCGCGCGGGGGATCGAAATCGAAACGCAGAGCCTGGTAGATGGCCACTTCCAGCGTGGTCGCGGCCGGTCCACCGCCAAGCACGAGAACTAGGGTGAAGCTGGTGGCGCAGAGCATGAAGACCAGCCCCGCGACGCCGGGCACAACACGCGCAAGCGCCGGCCATTCAACAAAACGGAAGATCGAGACTGGTTTCATGCCAAGGCTGGCGGAGAGAAGCCAGTATTCCGCCGGCAATCGCTCAAGCACGGCAAGCAGCAGGCGCACGGCAAGCGGGATGTTGAAGAATGTGTGGGCGAGCAGGATGCCGGAAAGGCCGTAGACGCTGACCGGCTGTTCCAGTCCGGCGGTGTTGAGCCAGCCGTTCATCACGCCCTGTCTGCCCCAGACGCCGAGCAGGCCGAGCGCGCCGACGAGAGCCGGCAGGCCCATGGGCAGGGCCATGAGGCGAAGGATCCAGGTTCTGCCGGCAAAGCGGGGGCGGCGGGCAAGCGCAAGTGCTACCGGAATAGCGAAGGCGACCGACAGCAATGTCGAGAGTGCCGCCTGAAGAAGCGTGAAACGCAGAATGCTCCAGGTATAAGAAGTGAAAAGCCGGGATGCCGATTGATCGCCATCCCAGGCCAGCAGCGTTGCGACCGCAGTGCCGACGAACAGCAGGACGGCGGCAAGCACGGTGAGGCCGGCCCCGATGCCGCGTCGTCTTTCAGCAGCCGTCAGCAAATGCGATATCCCAGTTGTCGTGTTACTTGCGGCTCATGGCGGTCAGCCATTCGTCGATCCAAGCTTGTCGGTTCTTCGCCACTTCGTCGGAGCCGATCAGCAGCGTGTTTGCCGGCTTTACCAGCTTGTCGAAAGCATCCGGCAGCGGTGCAGATGTGGCGGCGGCCGGCATCATCCAGTTGGTGGTCGGGATGATATCCTGTGCGGCCGGCGATATCAGGAAGGTCAGGAAGCTCTTTGCCAGATCCTTGTCCTTGGCGTGTTTCAGCATGCCGGCGACTTCGATCTGGATGTAATGGCCATCCGAAAAGCTTGCAGCCTGATATCGATCGGTCTTTTCCTCGACCATGTGATAGGCGGGCGAGGTCGTGTAGGAGAGCACCATCGGCGCTTCGCCCTTGGTGAATAGGCCATAGGCTTCAGACCAGCCGGGAGTGACGGTCAAAACCCGGTCCTTGAGTTTCGCCCAGGCTTCCGGCGCCTTGTCGCCATAGACGGCCTTGACCCAGAGCAGCAGGCCGAGGCCTGGTGTCGAGGTGCGCGGGTCCTGAATGGCGATCTTTTGCGAGGTATCACCTTCGATTAGGTCTTTCAGGCTCTTCGGCGGGGTCTTGATTGTCTGCGTATCGTAGATGACGGCGAAGTGGCCGTAGTCATAGGGCAGGAAGGTGTCGTCTGCGTAATTGCCGGGAACCTTGACTGCGCTTTTCTCGATGCCGTTTGCCTCGAACAGGCCGGTCGCCTTGGCTTCCGAAATCAGGCTGGTATCGAGGCCAAGCGCGATATCGGCCTCAGATCCTTCGCCTTCCAGCTTGAGGCGGGTCAGAAGTGCCACGCCATCGGCAACGCCGATAAGATTGACGGTGCAGGCGCAGGTCTTTTCGAACTCGGCCTTGATCTTCGGGCCGGGACCCCAGTCTGAGGTGAAGCTCTCATAGGTATAGACGGTGAGCGTCTTGTCCTGAGCCTTAGCGGCAAAGGGGGCAAGAACCGCGGCCGTGGCGGCCAGAAGAAAAGTCGAAATCCCGCGCATCAGCGCCTCCTCAAAATGTCGATATGGGGAATAGGCGCTGGTTGCGAGCCGTCTAATCCCTCCGCCGGTGTTAGCCGGATCAGGTTCCGCGGGTTGGCGTTGAGCCTCTCAGCCCTGCATACGCAGGGCACCCCGTTAGAGCGTGCAAAGATTTACCGGTCTCGCTTCATGCTGGCAAGAGGGGGACGTAATCGTTCTGCCCGTGGAAATTCCCCCTCTGGCCTGCCGGCCATCTCCCCCACAAGGGGGGAGAAAGGCTGCCGCACCCGCTTGCTTTCAAGAGCATAGGCGGGACGTCCGGATTAAGCCCTCCCCCTTCTGTGGAGGGTTGGGAGGGGGCTTTTATGGGTAAGGCGCAATTGCCGCGGATTACCCGCCGGACATATCCATATACATGACTTCCCAGACATGGCCGTCGAGATCCTGGAAGCTGCAGCCGTACATCGGGCCCATTTCCATATTGGGCTTCCATTCACCGCCGCCGGCGGCAAGTGCCTTTGCCTTGAAGTCGTCGACCTCGTCGCGGCTCGAGGCGGAAAGGCAGTTTAGTACTTCCTTCGTCTTTCTGGCATCGGAAATATCGCCATTAATGAACATGCGGAATTTGTCGTGGGTGAGGAGCATCACATAGATCTGCTCGCTGACGACCATGCAGGTCGCGGTGTCATCGGAAAAATCGGGATTCTTGTTGAAACCGAGGGCCGTATAAAACGCCGTCGAAGCCTGAAGATTCGCCACCGGCAGGTTCACGAAAATCATCCGCATGTCGATATTCCTCCTTGATTAAAGGACGCCATCGGTTGGCGTCTTTCCTCCAAGGACGAAAGATGCGGCAAGGATCCGACAAGTCCATGCCGGAATTTCAGCTCAGTGTGCGTTTCCGCGAAAAACCTTGAGTTCGCGCGGGACGATGGCCATGCCGCCGAGGCGATTGGCTATCGCGTAACTGATCGTCTTTTCGACGACTTCCGGCATGACGGGCTTTGTCAGGACGCCGAGAGTGCCTTCGATGCCGTCCGCGACATCTTCCGGGTTGCCGGTCATGAAGACGACGGTCAGGCCGTATTGTTCGGCAAGTTCGCGGCCGATCTCCGGTCCCGTCCTGCCATCGGCGAGGTTGACATCGACGAGCGCGATATCCGCATGGGCGGCAAGCGATAGGGCATGCTTGCGGGCGTTTGCCAGCCCCACGACCTTCAATCCCATGTTCTCGATCGTGTCCGCCACGTCGAGCGCTATCAGAAACTCATCCTCGATAATCAATACACGCTGGTTCATCGCCTCACTTGCCAGCCGACGACGCGATACACTTGTCAGCATTGGACATCTCCAGAGTTCATCTCGGGTCTGGCCGATCGCGTGTTTTAGCAATCGGACAGGCACCAAACGCGATGAACACCGGGATTGTTCCGCAGCGAGACACTGTTTTCTGTAATTAAGTATCTGTTAAGGCTAACAAATATTTAATGTTGAAGCGCTGCGTGGGTGGCCTTTTAGCCTTCGATTTCCTCGCGCAGCATCTCAAGCTCCAGCCATTCCTCTTCCATCTGCGTCAGCTTTTCGCGCAGCTTTTCCATCTCTGCCGCCAGCTTGTTGAAGCTGGCCGGGTCCTTGGTGAAGAGGTTGGGATCGGCCATCTTCTTTTCGCGAAGGGCGATCTCGGCTTCGGCCTTTTCCATTTCCTTGGGAATATTCTCCAGCGCGAATTTCTGCTTGTAGGAGAGCTTTCCCTTGGATTTGGGCGCGTCAGAGGGTGAAGCCGTGCTTTCGGCCTTCGGCTTTTCGGCCGCTTTTTCCGCCTTTTTTCGCTCTTCCTGAGCGCCCTTGCGCTGTGCCAGCATGTCCGTATAGCCGCCAGCATATTCGATCCAGCGGCCATCGGGCGCATCAGGCGTCGCCGGGGCGATGGTCGAGGTCACGGTACGGTCGAGAAAGTCACGGTCGTGGCTGACGAGGATGACGGTGCCGTTATAACCGGCGACGATTTCCTGCAGCAGGTCCAGCGTCTCGATGTCCAGATCGTTGGTCGGTTCGTCGAGGATCAAGAGGTTCGACGGTCTTGCCAGCATGCGGGCGAGCATCAGGCGGGCGCGTTCGCCACCCGACAGGTTCTTGATCGGCGTGCGGATCTGTTCAGGCTGGAACAGAAAGTCCTTCATATAGCCTGCCACATGCCGCTGCTCGCCATTGACCAGCAGGGTCTCGCCGCGGCCATCGGTCAGATAATGGGACAGAGTATCCTCGGGATCGAGGGCCTCGCGCTTCTGGTCGAGGGTTGCGATTTCCAGATTGGTGCCGAGCTTGATCCAGCCGCTGTCGGGCTCCAGCTGGCCGGTCAGCATTTTCAGAAGCGTCGTCTTGCCGGCGCCGTTCGGGCCGACGAGGCCGATCCGGTCGCCGCGATGGACGCGGATCGAGAAGGGGGCGACCACCGGCTTGTCATAGGTCTTGGTGATGTTTTCCGCTTCGATGACGAGCTTGCCGCTTTCCTTGCCTTCGGCCACGGAAGCCTGAACAGAGCCCTGCGGTCCATTGTGACCGCGATAGGCAGCGCGCATCGCCTGCAACTCGCCGACGCGGCGCATGTTGCGCTTGCGGCGTGCGGTGACGCCGTAGCGCATCCAGTGTTCTTCGCGCTCGATCGCCTTGCCGAGCTTGTGCTGTTCGATCTCTTCCTCTTCGAGAACCTGATCGCGCCAGGCTTCGAAATGGCCGAAACCGCGGGAAAGACGGCGGGCCGTGCCGCGGTCGATCCAGACGGTGGCGTTGGAGACCTTTTCAAGGAAACGACGGTCGTGGCTGATCACCACCAGCGCGCTGCGCGTCTTGCGCAGCTCGTCTTCCAGCCATTCGATGGTCGGCAGGTCGAGATGGTTGGTCGGCTCGTCGAGCAAAAGGATATCGGGTTCCGGCGCCATGACACGGGCAAGCGCTGCACGGCGGGATTCGCCGCCGGACAACCGGTTCGGATCTTCCTCGCCGGTCAGGCCCAGATGTTCGAGCAGATAGGTGACGCGATAGGGATCGTCACCCGGGCCAAGGCCCGCCTCGGCATAGGCCTGCACGGTTGAATAACCGGCGAAATCGGGAGCCTGTTCGAGATAACGGATGGTTGCGGACGGATGGCGGAAAACTTCGCCCGACTGTGCCTCGACCATGCCGGCCGCAATCTTCATCAGCGTCGACTTGCCAGAGCCGTTGCGGCCGACGAGGCAGATGCGGTCACCCGGTTCCACCTGCAGGCTGGCGCCGTTCAAAAGCGGCGCGCCGCCGAAGCTCAGGAAGATGTCGTCAAGCTTGAGAATGGGAGGTGCCATGAGGACCGTTTATGCTCCGGAAAAATCGTGGGGACGGGCAAGGATCATCGCCCTGCCGCTCTTTAGATGGAATTCGACCGGCCCTTCCGCAACATTAGAGACGGTGCGGGATGAACCGAAAGGCAGTGCGAAATCCTGCAAGGGATATCGTGCGCCAAGGATGTCGAGGCCAGACAGGGTGGAAAAACCGAGGACGGAAAACAGCGCGCCCTTGGGAAGGTCGATCACTTTCGTGCCCGGCAGGAACGGAATGGCCTCTTCATCACCCGAGGCGAGAAGCACATCGAAGCCGCGTTCGGCAAGGCCCATGGCAAGCAGGAAGTGCTGCAATGCGTGGTCGGAGCGCTCGCCGCCAAGTGCCCCGATGAGGATCAGGCGCTTTGCTCCGCGCTCGATCGCCTCGGCCGTGGCGATCTCGCCATCGGTCTCGTTCTTGGCCGGCGGATAGGTCTTTCGCTCGACCTTGGGAAAACGGGCGATCAGGTCTTCATCGGAAGAATCGAAATCACCGACCCAGAGCTCCGGCACAACGCCAAGCCCGGCCGCATGGCGCATGCCGCTATCGGCAGCAATCACGCGGCTTCCCGCAATCGCGCTTTTGACGCGATCGGTAACGGCCAGATTGCCGCCAAGCAGGATTGTAAAGGTCGAATTGGCCATGGGCATTGCCCATAGCGCAAAGGGTGGGGGCAGGGGAAGCTCAAGTGTTCATGCTATCGTGATGCACTAGAGTAGCGGCAGGACCTAAAACTTCCTTTTCGGACTGAAAATTGGCTCAGTCGATGGATTTGCCTTCAAGCTTGTCCAGCAATTCTACCATCAGTTTGTAACCGGACTTCTCTCGGCTTGCCTCGCCGCTCATCTCCATATTGGTGATCGCGCTACGGGTTTCGTCAATGAAATTAATCTGCTGCGATGGATCCAATTCCGTCCGGTTGCCGGATGTATCCAAGTGCAGTCTGCCATCCGGATGCTGGAAGCGGAACATATCATCAATGGTGATCTCGCCGCGCTGGAACAGATGCTGCCCGGCGTCGGCTATTTCCTGCCTCGACATGCTGGAAAAGTCATACTTCTCCGACGATGAGGATGTGCCTTGTTCCAGAAGGTTGTTGAAATCCGGTACCGTCTCGGACTTACGGTTCTCTCGATATGGTGTGCTGATACTTGTCTGAGACGTAGAGGTGATCGAAACCATCTTGAGTTGCCTTTCTGTTGCCGGCGATTTGTTCATTTGAGGCTTACGTGAAGCTGAGCTTGGCGTTTTGGGGGGGCTAGCAGAAGGTCGCAACATGGGGCATTTGGCATAATGAGGCGTAGGGTCGAATTTGCTCCCATTGACGCCGCCTCCTGCAAGGATTATCTGATAAATCGAACTTCCGTGGTGATTTGGCCGGCCGGCTTGCAGCCACGTTAAAAAAGTCGCTAAAGGGCCGCGAGAAGTTGGACTTCACTTCCCACGGGCCGGTTGCGATTTTTCGTGCCGGCTTTTTGTTTGTGGGGCCTGAACATGCCGATCAAGATTCCCGATACGCTTCCTGCGTTTGCCACCCTCGTTTCGGAAGGCGTGCGCGTCATGACCGAAACGATCGCCGTCAGGCAGGACATCCGTCCGCTGCAGATCGGGCTTCTCAATCTCATGCCGAACAAGATCAAGACCGAAGTGCAGATGGCGCGCCTCGTCGGCGCCTCGCCACTTCAGGTTGAGTTTTCATTGATCCGGCTCGGCACGCACAAGGCGAAGAACACCTCCGAGGAACATCTCCTCTCCTTCTACCGCACCTGGGAAGAGGTGAAGGATCGTAAGTTCGACGGATTCATCATCACCGGCGCGCCGGTGGAGCAGATGGATTATGAAGATGTGAGCTACTGGGACGAGATGCGCCAGATTTTTGACTGGACGCAGACCAATGTGCATTCGACGATGAATGTCTGCTGGGGCGCTATGGCGGCGATCTATCATTTTCACGGCGTGCCGAAACATGCGCTGACCGAAAAGGCTTTCGGCGTTTACCGCCACCGCAATCTTTCGCCGGCCTCGGTCTATCTCAACGGCTTTTCCGATGATTTCCAGGTCCCGGTGTCACGCTGGACGGAGGTGCGTCGCGAGGATGTCGAAAAGACCTCCGATCTGGAAATCCTGATGGAATCCGACGAGATGGGCCTTTGCCTCGTGCATGAGAAAAAGGGCAACCGGCTCTACATGTTCAACCATGTCGAATATGATTCCACCTCGCTGGCGGATGAATATTTTCGCGACGTGAATGCCGGCATCCCGATCAAGATGCCGCATGACTATTTTCCGCATAACGACGATACGCTGACGCCGCAGAACCGCTGGCGCAGCCATGCGCATCTTCTGTTCGGAAACTGGATCAACGAGATGTACCAGACGACCCATTACGATCTGGACAAGATCGGCACCGTATAAGAACTGGTGTGGCTTTTGAGGCGGCGTTTGGAAAAGACGCCGCGCGTCGCCGTTTCCCATTGCGGGACTTTGCCAAATCGCGCAGTTTGCCGCCGATAAAAAGGCGGAGGAACTCATGGCAGGGCAGGCATTCGAGGTTTTCGGCACCACGCAGGACGGCGAGCCGGTCTATCGTGTGCAGATCAGTGGCGGCGGGCTGACTGCCAATGTCATCACTTGGGGTGCCGTCATCCAGGACCTGCGCCTGAAAGGGCATGATGCGCCGCTGGTGCTCGGCTTCGACGACTTTGCCTCCTATCCGGCTTATTCGCCTTATTTCGGCGCTACGCCGGGCCGCTGCGCAAACCGTATCGGTGATGGAAAATTCTCGATCGATGGCCGCGATTACCAGCTCGAACTCAACGAGCGCGGCGTCACGCATCTGCATGGCGGCTCGGACGGGATGGGAAAGCGCAACTGGACGATTGTCGAACATAAAGCCGACAAGGTGGTGCTGACGATTGTCGATGCCGATGGACGCGCAGGGTATCCCGGCAACTGCAGCGTGACCGCGACCTACCAGCTTAAGGCTGATGGCGTATTCTCGGTCATCTACGAAAGTGTCTCTGACCAGCCGACGCCTGCCAATGTTTGCCAGCATTCCTATTTCAACCTCGATGGTCGCGACGACATCTTCGGCCACGACATCATGATCGCTGCCGACAGGATAACGGATGTCGATGCAAGGCTCGTCCCGACCGGCAGGCTCAATGACCTGACAGGTTCGCCCTTCGACCTGCGCCGGATGGGGCCGGTGCGGCGCACGCTCGACGATGGCCGCCAGGTGCCGTTCGACCACAATTACTGCCTGTCGAACGAGCGTGTGGCCAAACGCTCCGTGGCGCTGGTGCGCAGCCTTTATTCGGGTGTCTCTATGGAGGTGAGGACGACGGAGCCGGGCGTGCAGTTTTACGCCGGCGTGATGGTCAATGTGCCGGTGCCGGGCTTCGATGGCCGCAAATACGGCAACTATGCCGGCCTATGCCTTGAAACGCAGGTCTGGCCGGATGCGGTCAACCACGCGGGTTTCCCGAATGCGGTTTTGCGCCCGGGCGAGGTGCTGCGCCAGGAAACGGATTACGTGTTTTCGAAGAGCTGAAAACCAAAACGACGCTGCCAGGTTCTGGTTTGTGCGAAGGTTAGCGCACCACTGAGCGATTACACGTCCGGAAAAGTCGGGCTCATCCAAGCGCGTGTTGCAGCTTTCGGTGGGAGAGGCTTCCGGGTGATCGGCATGCCGGCTTCACTGACGATACCACACAGATCGATTGCGAAATCCCAAGAACGGGTAAGATTTCGTTAACCATGATTTGTGTAGTTTCTAATTTACTGGGACGCATGACGTGTCGATCCTAAATCCTTCAATATTCATCATTTTTTGCTTGGGTCATTTAAATGACATCCATTTTGACGAATGCGTCTGCCTCTGCCGCAATAAGTGCCCTGCGCTCAATAAATGCGGGGCTGCAGAATGCCGAGGGACGGGTATCGTCCGGTCTCAGGGTGCAGGAAGCTTCTGATAACGTTGCTTATTGGTCGATTGCGACGACGATGCGTTCCGATAACAAGGCAATTTCGGCTGCCAGCGATGCGCTCGGCGTTGGCGCGGCAAAAGTCGACGTTGCTTATAACGGACTGGAATCGGTTATCGATGTACTCAGCGAAGCCAAGGCAAAGCTTGTTGGGGCGAAAGAGACCAGCATGGATTTGGACAAGATCCAGGGTGAGTTGAACGCTTTGAAGGACCATGCGTCGGGCATAGCTCGCAGTGCGAGTTTTAGCGGCACCAACTGGTTGAATACAGATATCGCCGACATGTATGACACCAGCCTTAGCAAAGCCTCGGTCGTATCGTCCTTCATCCGGGATGGTTCAGGCGGCGTGTCCGTCAATCAGACCGATGTCGACCTGTCAGGAATATCACTGATAAACAGTACAGGCGGCGGTATTCTGCAGAAGGACGACCGGGCGATTGGGGACATAGGAGGGTTGCGAAGCAATCCTCCGGATACGTACGCATTTTTCGGCCGGGATCGTTACGGTTTCACAGGGCCCGCATCGTTTTCCGCTTTCGACAAGGTTGAGTTCGACATAACCGTTGACGCGAGTGTCTATTCTGCCGGTCAAACCTACCATGTCGAGATCGATCAGGCATTGGTCAATCAAGTCACCGGGCGCAACGACGGTCTTGTTCCGAACCATGTGAGATGGAGCAATGTGCTCGCCTACGCGCTGTACCAAGCCGGCGTGCCGGCGACAAATGGATATGACGAGCCGGGCGGAGGTTCCGAGGGTTATGGTTTCATATCTCGCGAAACGACCGGTGAGCTGGGGTCAAGTGTTTCTATTGCTAACCTGACCTCCACCTTGACCGGTGGGAACGCCTTTGGGCTTGAGGCTGGTCCGACCGAAACCAACAATAATGAATATGCCTCCACGCAGATGATGTTCGGCAATTCGTTCAAGCTTCACCCGAGCGTGACGTTTTCTTTCGAGCTGTCCATTACCAACGATCCGGCTGAAAGTTTCACTGTTACTCGCGATGATGTGGATGCGGCTTTGGGAACGACCGACGGCGTCGTCGATTCTGCCGCAGATATGGCCGCCATCCTCAACAACAAATTGGCGGGCAAAGGGCTGATCATCTCCGATACGGGATATGGCGTGCGTATCGATATTGATCCCGCTGTTCACCCCGTACAGGGTTATCGCTCTACCTTCACGTTTTCGGGCGTGAGGGATAGCATCAGCAATCCGCCAATTTTTGATTTCAAGGACATTGATATTACCTCTTCGGCAATTTCTCTCGATGCCTATATCGACGGCGTCGAATACATGATCGGCGAGGCGATTTCAGGCGGCGCCTCGCTAGGTGCAGTACAACAGCGGATCGAAAAGCAGCTTCGCTTTTCCGCCAACATGAGTGATGCAATCGATTCTGGAATTGGACGGCTTGTGGATGCTGACATGGAAGAGGAATCATCCAGGTTTGCCGCTTTACAGACGCAGAGACTTCTCGCTGTTCAATCGCTTTCCATGGCGAATTCGGCGACGCAGGGAATTCTCAGCCTCTTTGAAAGCTGAAGATGATCTGCGCTTGTGTGTGTGGGCGCTTCGATGCGAGTGCGCGAAAATACTTCACCAAGGAGCAGCGAGACCGAAGCGTGATAACCGGAGGCCTACCTTCTATTCCCAAGAGAAGTCAGTGATAAACCGTACTTCTATATTCTTGGGAGGGACTGGAGCGGGCGAAGGGGTTCGAACCCTCGACCCCAACCTTGGCAAGGTTGTGCTCTACCACTGAGCTACACCCGCTCATCAATCCGTCGGTCCGTGTGGTAGTTCGGAGCCGTCTGGTCAGTGGCTCGTTGCCGCCGACGAGGCGCTATATGGCCCAGACGATTTTCAAATGCAACAGAGAAATGACGATCCGGGCAAAGATTTTTTCATTTTCTGCTAAAGCCCTTGTTTTGCAGGGCTTTTGGCTTTCGGTGAATATGTGGAGAATGGCTTGGAGGCGATCGGGCTTATCTCTATAGTTTGCATTTCCTGCCAAACCCGACCCCGGATGTGACCGAAAATATGCCGAAGACAGCCGCCGATCTGTTCGCTTTTCTCGATAGCCTCGATATTTCCCACACAACGAAAGAACACGAGCCGGTTTTCACCGTGGCTGAATCGCAGGACCTGCGAGATCAGATCCCCGGAGGGCATACGAAGAACCTGTTCGTGAAGGACAAGAAGGATCAGTATTTCGTCCTGACGGTCGAGGAGCATGCGGTGGTGGACCTGAAAACGGTTCACAAGGTGATCGGGGCGTCGAGCCGTGTCTCGTTCGGCCGACCGGAGATGATGCTCGAATATCTCGGCGTCGTGCCGGGTTCGGTGACGGTGTTCGGCGCGTTCTGCGATACGGACAGAAACGTCACTTTCGTGCTGGATGAAGACCTGATGAAGCATGAGATCATCAATGGTCATCCGCTTTCCAACGATGCGACGACATCGATTGGACGAAACGATCTTATCCGTTTTCTGGAGGCGACCGGTCACACGCCGCTTGTCTTGAAAGTGACGGACTGACATACGATGTTTCGGGCAGACAATTAAAAGGGTTCGCACCCTGATTTCCCGGGAGAACATCCATGAGCGGCAACGATAATCCCTACGCTGGATCTTACGGCGCCGGATCCTATGGCGGCGGATATGGCAGCCAGACGGCAAGCTTCGGTTCGCCTGCGGCAAGCCCTGAGGCGGCCGCTCCGGCGGCGGGTGGCTACGTGAGCGACACGACGACGGCCGGCTTTGCCAAGGATGTTCTGGACGAATCGCGCCGTCAGCCGGTTCTGGTCGATTTTTGGGCGCCCTGGTGCGGTCCGTGCAAGCAGCTGACCCCCGTGCTCGAGAAGGCCGTCAACGAGGCCCAGGGACGCGTCAGGCTGGTCAAGATGAATATCGACGACCATCCGTCGATCGCCGGCCAGCTCGGCATCCAGTCGATCCCTGCGGTCATCGCCTTCGTCGATGGTCGTCCGGTCGATGGTTTCATGGGGGCGGTGCCGGAAAGTCAGGTCAACCAGTTCATCGACAAGGTTGCAGGTCCGGCCGGTGCCGATCAGGCAGCCGAGATCGAGGCGATCCTCGGTGAAGCGGATGGCCTGCTTGCCGCGAGCGACATCGAGGGCGCGGCACAGCTCTACAGTGCCGTGCTGCAGGCCGATCCGGAAAATGCCAAGGCTGCCGCCGGCATGATGCAGTGCCTGATCGCCATGGGCGAAACCGAGCGTGTAGGCCAGATGCTGCAATCCCTGCCTGAAGAGATGGTGGCCGATCCGACCATCCAGGCTGTCTCCAAGAAGCTCGACCAGATCATCGAAGCACGCAAGCTGGGCGACCCGGTGGCGCTGACGCGCGAGCTGGAGGCCAATCCGGACGACCATGCGGCGCGGATGAAGCTTGCGAAAATCCTCAACGTTCAGGGCGAACGCGAACAGGCGGCTGATCATCTTCTGACGATCATGCGCAAGGACCGGACTTTTGACGATGATGGCGCACGCCGGGAACTTTTGCAGTTCTTCGAGGTTTGGGGTCCGAAGGATCCCGCGACGATTGCAGCCCGTCGCCGTCTTTCGTCCATCCTCTTTTCCTAAACAACACGTTATCCACTGCCGCCGGTCTTGCGATCGGCGGTTGGAGCCCCAGATATCCGGTTTAGAAAACCTGTGATCAGGAGCAATCTGCGGGAGGTGCCGAACCGATGCATGTGGGAAACGCACGGTACGTGAAACGTGAAGATCTGCCGGAAGTCATGCCGGTGTTTCCGCTGACGGGAGCACTGCTGCTGCCGGGCGGCCAGCTTCCGCTGAATATCTTCGAGCCGCGTTATCTTTCCATGTTCGATGCGGCGCTTGCCGGCGACCGGTTGATCGGTGTCGTGCAGCCGTCGCTCTTGGAGCCATCGGATGCGTCCGACCCGCTGCGACCGGCGCTTTCCTCCGTCGGATGCCTAGGACGGATCACCTCTTTCGCCGAGACCGGCGACGGGCGTTATATCCTTTCGCTCAGCGGTGTCTGCCGGTTCCGACTGCTGGACGAGGCGGACGATAGCCAGCCATACCGCATGTTCCGCTTCGCGCCCTTCATGAGCGATCTGTCGGAAGAGGATGACGAGGCTTCTGTCGACCGGCGCGAGCTGCTGCGGGTGTTCCGGGCCTATCTCGACGCCAACAAGCTGGAAGTGGATTGGGACAGTGTCGGGCGCGCAGGCAACCGAACTCTTGTCAATTCGCTATCGATGATGTCGCCTTTCGGCCCGGCGGAAAAGCAGGCGCTGCTTGAGGCGCCGGATTTGAAGACGCGGGCGGAAACGCTGATCGCGATCACGGAAATCCTGCTGGCAAGAGGGCTGGCGGATACCGATACGATTTTACAGTGAGGCCTTAAGTGGTGGACGAAAAGCTCAGCAATGTCGATCCGAAGCTGCTCGATCTGCTCGTGTGCCCGTTGACCAAGGGCACGCTTTCGCTGGATCGCGAGCGCAATGAGCTGATTTCGGAAGGCGCCCGTCTCGCCTATCCGATCCGTGACGGCATTCCGATCATGCTGGTGTCCGAAGCGCGGAAGATCGAGGACTGAGAAGGGTTGTTTTCGTCATGCTCGTCCTCGGGTTTAACCCGAGGATGTCCCCAGCATCTACGACGTTGCGATGGTTGCAACGTGGACAGATCCTCGGGACAAGCCCGAGGAATACGTTTAGGGCGGTGCTTCAGATCTGCTCGCCGGCCAGAAGCTTTGGATTTCCCTCTGCGCCTGTCCCAGCCGCTTGGGTGATGAAGAAATCCTTCAGCTTCGGCATGCGCTCGACAAGGCCGAGGCCGAAATCGCGGGCGATGCGGATCGGGGTGATGTCGTTGGAGAACAGCCGGTTGAGGACATCGGTCGTCACGCCCATGCGGAACGTGTCGAAACGGCGCCAGGACTGGTAGCGTTCCAGCACGTTGAGCGAGCCGATATCGAGGCCGAGCCGATCCGCCTCGACGATGGTTTCGGCAAGGGCTGCGACATCCTTGAAGCCGAGATTGAGGCCCTGGCCGGAGATCGGGTGAATGCCGTGTGCGGCGTCGCCGGCAAGTGCGAAACGCGGCGCGACGAAGGCGCGTGAAAGGGTGAGGCCGAGCGGAAAAGCCTTGCGGCCGCCGACCACGGTCAGTTCACCGAGCTTATGGCCGAAGCGGCGCTGCAGTTCATCTTCGAAAACGAGATCGTCGGAGGCGATCAGCCGGTCGGCGTCATCCGTCCGTTCCGTCCAGACCAGCGACGAGCGGTTGTTCGGCAGCGGAAGGATGGCGAAGGGGCCGGAGGGAAGGAAATGCTCTTCGGCGACGCCGTCATGCGGGCGTTCATGGGCAACGGTCGCGACAATGCCCGACTGGCCGTATTGCCAGTTGACGGTGCGGATGCCCGCCATGTCGCGCAGTTTCGAGCGCACGCCATCGCATGCGACGAGCAGTTTGGTCTCGATGGTGGAGCCGTCGGACAGGGTGACGGTCGTGCTGGTGCTCGTGGTCGTGAAGGCAGTGGCGGAAAGGCCGTGGCGGATGGCTATGCCGAGCCGCTCTGCTGCCCCCCTCAGTGCTCTCACCATTTCCACATTCGGCACCATATGGGCGAAGGGTTTGCCTTCCTCGATCTCGCCGTCAAAGGTGAGAAAGACCGGGCGAACGGGATCGGAGGTGCGGCTGTCGGTGACGATCATCCGGTTGATCGGCTGAGAGTGGACGAGGATCTCGTCCCAGACGCCAAGCACGTCGAGCATCTTGCTGGCGGCCGTGATGATCGCGGAGGCGCGCTCGTCCTTTTCCCATACATGCGCTGGGGCCGCTTCCACGACTTCGATGTTGAGGTGCGGCGCGGCCTGCTTGACGGCGACTGCCGCCGCAAGGCCCACATATCCCGCTCCGACCACCATCATGTCCAGCATCTCAAAGGCTCCCGTCAGTCTTGTGGTTGTTGATGAGGTGGATATAGATCATCCGATCGTCGCTTCCTATTGCCGGAGTTCGTAAAAATGCCAGGTTCGACCCTCAGCCCGATGGAACAGCTCATCAATATTCTCGATCTGGAGCAGCTTGAGCACAATCTCTATCGCGGAACGAGCCCTGATATCGGCTGGCAGCGGGTGTTCGGCGGGCAGGTGATCGCGCAGGCGCTGGTGGCGGCGCAAAGAACGGTCGACGCAGATCGTTTCATCCACTCACTGCATGCCTATTTCGTGCGTCCGGGCGACCCGAGCGTTCCGATCGTCTATCAGGTGGAGCGGATCCGCGATGGCGGAAGTTTTGCCACGCGCCAGGTGCAGGCTATCCAGCACGGACGGGCGATTTTCACCCTGTCTTCATCGTTCCAGCGTGACGAAGATGGCTATGATCATCAGATTGCCCTGCCGGACGTGCCGGCTCCAGAGGAATTGATGGACGAGGCCGAGTTCAAGCGACTGTTTTTGCCAAAGGCGCCAGAGGCTATTCGCCGGTATTGGGAGCGGCCGCGCCCGATCGAGCTGCGCCCGACCTCGATGAAGCACTACCTGACGACTGAAAAGCTGGAGCCCAGGCAGGATATCTGGGTTCGGACGGTGGGAGACGTGCCGGATGACCGCGGTGTTCAGGCTGCCATCCTTGCTTATCTCTCCGACATGACGCTGCTCGATGCCTCGCTTTATCCGCACGGCACGTCAGTGTTCGATCCCCGGCTTCAGGCGGCAAGCCTCGATCATGCCATGTGGTTTCATCGGCCTATCCGGTTCGATGATTGGTTGCTCTATAGCCAGGATAGTCCCAGCGCCTCTGGTGGTCGCGGCATGACGCGAGGCAGCCTCTACACCCGTTCAGGCCTGCTGGTCGCATCCGTTGCGCAGGAGGGATTGATTCGTAAAAAGGCAAATGAATAAATTTTGCGCAAAAATTGCCAAATGCACATAAAATGTGCGACATTGTGGCGCTCAATTGCCTTATTTCTCCAAGGCGATATTTAGGTTTATATTTTTCAAATACTTATCGCCAATTTCAAACTGGCACGCCCTTTGAATGTACTCGCCCAGTCGCAGGTCCAGATGCCCGTGATGAGGAGAGTCGGCCTTGGCCGAAATAAACAAAGGATGGGAAGCCAGATGAAAATCGTGATGGCCATTATCAAGCCGTTCAAGCTGGATGAGGTGCGCGAAGCACTCACGGCTGTCGGTATCCAGGGCCTGACCGTCACCGAGGTCAAGGGTTACGGACGTCAGAAGGGGCATACCGAAATCTATCGCGGCACCGAATATGCCGTCAGTTTTCTGCCGAAACTAAAGATCGAAATCGCCGTATCCGCCGATCTGGTGGAGAAGGCTATCGAGGCGATCGCCTCGTCCGCGAAGACCGGCCAGATCGGGGACGGCAAGATCTTCGTTTATTCGATCGAGCAGGCCGTGCGCATCCGTACCGGCGAAACCAACACCGAAGCGCTTTAAGCACGGCTTACAGGGGAGTTTTCAAACCATGCAATTGACCAAGATTTCCAACCTCGGACGCATGGGCGCAGCTGCTGCAGCCCTGTTTGCGCCGGTTGTTGCCTTCGCGCAGGAAGCTGCGGCACCCGCTGCCGAAGCTGCTGCCGCCGCTCCGGTTCCGGACAAGGCCGATACCGCCTTCATGTTCATCTGCACCCTTCTGGTGTTCTTCATGATCATGCCGGGCATTGCGCTGTTCTATGGTGGCCTCGTTCGCTCCAAGAACATGCTCTCCGTGCTGATGCAGTGCACCGTCGTCGGCTCCTCCGTCATGCTCGTCTGGGTCATTTACGGCTATTCCTTCGCCTTCGGCGGCAGCACGTCCCCGTATTGGGGCGGTACGGCCAAGATGTTCCTTTCCGGCGTTACGGTTGATACGACCGCCACGACCTTCACGGATGGCGTCGTCATTCCGGAATTCATCTTCATGCTGTTCCAGATGACTTTTGCGGCACTGACGCCGGTTCTGATCGTCGGCGCGTTCGCCGAACGCATCAAGTTCTCGGCTGCGGTGCTGTTCTGCCTGCTGTGGGTCACTTTCGTCTACTTCCCGATCGCCCACATGGTCTGGGATGCAAACGGCCTGATCTTCGGCTGGGGCGCGCTTGACTTCGCAGGCGGCACCGTCGTTCACATCAATGCCGGTCTTGCAGGTCTCATCGGTGCGATCATGGTCGGCAAGCGTACCGGCTTCGGCAAGGACATGATGGCTCCGCATTCGATGACGCTGACGCTCGTCGGTTCCGCCATGCTTTGGCTCGGCTGGTTCGGCTTCAATGCCGGTTCGAACCTCGAAGCTTCGGGCGGTGCGATGCTCGCAACCGTCAACACCTTCCTTGCAACCGCAGCAGCTGTCGTTTCCTGGTCGGTGGTCGAAACCTTCACCCGCGGCAAGGCTTCGCTGCTCGGTGCCGTTTCGGGCATGATCGCCGGTCTCGTCGCCATTACGCCTGCTGCCGGTATCGCCGGCCCGATGGGCGCGATCATCATGGGCCTGCTCGTTTCGCCGATCTGCTACTTCTTCGTCTCCGTCATCAAGAACAAGTTCGGTTATGACGACACGGCCGACGTGTTCGGCGTTCACGGTGCAGGCGGCCTCTTCGGCGCGCTCGCAACCGGTATCTTCGCCTCCTCGTCGCTCGGCGGCATCGGTTATGCCGAAGGCGTCACGATGGGTGGTCAGTTCATGACGCAGGTTTATGCCGTCGTCGTCACCATCCTGTGGTGCGGTATCGGCTCGATCATCCTCTACAAGGTTGTCGACCTGATCGTCGGCCTGCGTGTTCCGGTCGAAGCCGAACGCGAAGGTCTCGATCTCTCCGCACATGGCGAATCTGCCTATCACAGCTAAGGGGCGCGGCCGGTTTCAGCCGGCCTGATCCTTCGCCAAAATCAGATGGCTCGGCCTTGCGCCGGGCCATTTTCGTCTTTGGAAGCGGCCTGCGGATCATCTGGTTAAAGCTGCGTTAACCATCCTCGCGTTACCTTGTCATGGAATTGTGCGACGGCATTTGCCGGATTGCGCACCTTATTTCGTTTCACAGGCGGCGGGCAGACACGATGAGCAGAAGCAGTTCGGCGGCATTGGCAAACCGGTCAACCCGCTCGGTTCTCAGCTCTTTCGTGCTCCGGCAGACGCTCGCGCTGATCGGCTTCGGCATTTTCTTATGCCTGGCTCTGGCGGTTGCGGCACTTGCCACATGGAATGTCGCCGATCCGAGCTTCTCCTACGCCACCGATAATCCGCCGACCAATCTTCTCGGCTTCGGCGGGGCGGCCTTTGCCGACCTGATGATGCAGTTTCTCGGTCTTGCCGGCATCATCGCGCTTCTACCCGTGCTTTCCTTTGCTCTCGCGCTGATTTCCGGCCGTCGCTTCGATCGTATTCCGGCGCGGCTGGCTGCCTGGGGTGGCGGTACAATCCTCGCTTCCGCAATGCTCGGCTGTTTTCCCGCGCCGCAGACATGGCCGATCCCGAACGGTATCGGTGGCGTCATCGGCGACATGATCCTGCGCTTTCCCGCCTTGTTCGTCGGCGCTTATCCGACAGGCATGGTCGCCATGGTGCTGGGCTGTATCTTCACCATTCCCTGCATCTGGCTGATGTTGTTTGCCTCCGGTCTCGTCGGCGACCCGCTTGAGCTGGATGTGGAAGAGGAAGACGACGACAAGCCGGTCGCTGCCGTCGTCTCTCGCGCACGGCGCGATGAAGAAGACGAAGAGGAGGATGACGGCGGCTTCCTCGAACGCTTCCTGCCGCTCGGTCTTGCCGCGCATTACTGGTACATCACCCAGGCTCGCCTGCGCCGCATGGTGGGCATGAAGCCGCGCGCACGACAGACTTACGACCAGCCCTATGATTTCAACGAGGACGAATTCGGCAAGCTGAACGAGCCGGTCCGCGCAAAGGCTGCCGGTGGCGATACGCGCCGGATGGAGCCCTCTCTCGACGGTGCGGGTGAGCGCGTTGCCGGCAATCCGCGCCGGGTGGTTTCCGCTCCGCCGATCTATGGTCACGATCACGACGAAGACCCGCCGTTCGACATGGACGACATGCCGCGCCGACCGGCCGGTATTCTTGCCGACGACGATGATGATGACGATGCGCCGTTCGTGACTTCGCGTGCGCCGCAATCCGGTGGCCGTTCTGCGCGTGTTGCACCAGCCGCGGGCGCCCCGAAGCCGAGTGCCCGCGTGTCGCGCGAGGCCCAGGGTTCGTTTATCCGTCCAGACGGTTTCCAGCTTCCTTCGGTCCATCTGCTGACTGAGCCGAAGGCCGTCGCCCGCGATGCGTCGCTTTCGGCTGATGCGCTGGAACAGAATGCCCGCATGCTGGAAGGCGTGCTGGAAGATTTTGGCGTCAAGGGCGAGATCATTCATGTGCGCCCCGGTCCGGTCGTCACACTTTACGAACTGGAACCGGCGCCGGGCATCAAGTCGTCCCGCGTCATCGGCCTTGCCGACGATATTGCCCGCTCGATGAGCGCAATCGCGGCGCGTGTCGCCGTCGTACCCGGCCGCAATGCGATCGGTATCGAATTGCCGAACCGCACCCGCGAGATGGTCTATCTGCGCGAGATGATCGGTTCGAAGGATTTTGAAGGCAGCAAGGCGAAGCTTGCCATGGCGCTTGGCAAGACGATCGGCGGCGAGCCGGTTGTGGCCGACCTTGCCAAGATGCCCCACCTGCTTGTTGCCGGTACGACCGGTTCGGGCAAGTCGGTCGCCATCAATACGATGATCCTGTCGCTTCTCTATCGCTACACGCCGGAGAAGTGCCGCCTGATCATGATCGACCCGAAGATGCTCGAACTGTCCGTCTATGACGGTATTCCGCATCTGCTTTCTCCCGTCGTTACCGACCCGAAGAAGGCCGTCGTTGCGCTCAAGTGGACCGTCCGCGAGATGGAAGAGCGCTACAAGAAGATGTCGAAGATCGGCGTGCGCAATATCGACGGCTTCAATTCCCGCGTCGAACAGGCGAAGGACAAGGGTGAGATCCTGACCCGTACCGTGCAGACCGGCTTCGACCGCCAGACGGGCGAGGCGATGTACGAGACGGAAGAGTTCGATCTCGAGCCGATGCCTTATATCGTCGTCATCATCGACGAAATGGCCGATCTGATGATGGTGGCCGGCAAGGATATCGAAGGTGCGGTGCAGCGTCTGGCGCAGATGGCGCGTGCTGCCGGCATCCACGTCATCATGGCGACCCAGCGTCCGTCGGTCGACGTCATCACCGGTACGATCAAGGCGAACTTCCCGACGCGCATTTCCTTCCAGGTGACGTCGAAGATCGACAGCCGCACGATCCTGGGCGAACAGGGTGCCGAACAGCTGCTCGGTCAGGGCGACATGCTCTATATGGCGGGTGGCGGGCGCATTCAGCGTGTCCACGGGCCGTTCGTCTCGGATAACGAGGTCGAAGAGATCGTCGCCTACTTGAAAACGCAAGGGGCGCCCCAATATCTCGAAGCGATCACGGCTGACGATGAAGATGAAGACGGCGGTGGTAGCGGTCCGGCGGGCACGTCCAATCTGTCGGATTCGGACGATCCGTATGATCAGGCCGTCGCGGTCGTTCTGCGGGACGGAAAGGCTTCGACCTCCTACGTCCAGCGGCGTCTCGGCATCGGCTATAACCGCGCTGCCTCGCTGATAGAGCGGATGGAGAAGGAAGGGCTGATCGGACCGGCAAACCATGCCGGCAAGCGCGAGATTCTCGTGCCGACCGAGGCGGACATTATCGAGCGGTAGTCCGCCGGTAAGTCTTTCGTGATCACGCCGCTTGCGGGTTGCCAAGCCGCCCGCAAGTCATGATGACGCCGCGTTTACGGCCCAGTGCATTTGGATGGAGACCAGAATGACCAAAGAAAAAACAGCCCTTTCCATCCGGATCGACCGCCGACAATTTTCCGCAGGCCTTTTCGGCCTTGCCGCTTCAGCCGTGTTGCCGTCGATGGCGTCGGCGCAAGGAGCAGGCGGTGCGGCAGCCCAGAAGATCGCCGACCATTTTTCTTCGGTGAAGACGATGATGGGCGAATTCGTGCAGTTCGGCCCGCGCGGTGAACAGACCGGCGGCAAGTTTTATATCGAACGCCCCGGCAAGCTGCGTTTCAATTTCGAGGACCCGTCGCCGCTGCGCGTGATTTCCGACGGAAAGAATGTCGTCGTCGGCAATATCAAGCTGAAGACCTGGGACCTCTATCCCTTGTCCAAGACGCCGCTGACACTGCTTCTGGCAGACCGGATCGATCTTTCCAACGATGCCGTACGTGGTGTGAAAGAAGAAAGCGACCTGACGACGATCGTTCTCGGCAACAAGACCATCTTCGGCGATTCGACCATCACCATGATGTTCGACAGCAAAACCTATGACCTGCGTCAGTGGACGATCACCGACAACCAAGGCAAGGACACGTCGGTGATGATCTACAACGTCAAGACCGGCGTCGGTTTCGACGAGAAGGTGTTTGCCATCGACTATGCCGAAGTGCGCGGTCGCGGCTGAGATTTGCATCCTCGTACTGTCTGAAGGGCTGCGACATTCGCGGCCCTTTTTGCTTCTCATGGTCTCTAAAATCGCCTAGACCTCGACCGACAATCGAGGTTCTCCATGACATTCTCCCTGACCACCTGGAATATCAACTCGGTACGCCTGCGCATGCCGATCGTGCAGCAGTTCATCGTCCGTAACCAGCCGGACATTCTGTGCCTGCAGGAAATCAAGTGCCAGGAGCCGGAGTTTCCCTATCAGCCGCTGAAGGATCTCGGTTACGAGCATATCATCGTGCATGGCCAGAAGGGCTATCACGGCGTGGCCATCGCCTCGAAGATCCCGCTTGCCGAAGACCACCGGCAGAATTATTGCGGCATGGGTGATGCCCGGCATATCTCGGCGCTCTTCGAGCGCGGCTCGCGCCGCATCCGGCTGCATAATTTCTATGTCCCGGCGGGCGGTGACGAACCGAACCGGGAGATCAATCCAAAATTCGGTCACAAGCTTGATTTCGTCGAGGAGATGAAGGCGTTGAAGGCGGATATGCCCGGTGTCTCGTCGATCCTTGTCGGCGATCTCAACATCGCGCCGCTGGAGCACGACGTCTGGTCACACAAGCAGCTTTTGAAGATCGTCAGCCATACGCCGGTCGAGACCGACGGCATGAAAGAGGTGATCGCCAAGGGTGGCTGGCTGGACCTGATGCGCCAGTACACGCCGGAGCCGGAAAAGATCTACACGTGGTGGAGCTACCGCGCCAAGGATTGGGAGGCCGCCAACAAGGGCCGTCGCCTGGATCACGTCTGGTCGTCGCCGGAGCTTGGGCCGTTTCTCGACCGGATCGAGATATTGAAGGAAGCCCGTGGCTGGAACCAGCCGTCGGACCATGTGCCGGTGACGGCGGTGTTCAAGTTCTGAGGGGGGTAGGGAATACAGACCCCTCCCAACCGACCTGGCTCGAGCCACGGGTCTCTCCCCGTCCTTACGGACCCCCACAAGGGGGAGGGCTTAACTTGCGGCTCCCTCGGCATTCCTACATCGAGGCAGGGGGGCGCGGCAATTCTTCTCTCCCCTTGTGGGGGAGATGGCCGGCAGGCCAGAGGGGGACTTGAGCGAGGTGGGACGTTGGACGAGGCGCTGCCGCGTTCCAAAACCTACCGGAACCGGTGTTCCATCGCCGCAGCTGCCTTGGCCAGTCCGGCGATATTTTCGCGGATGCGAGCCTCGATCAATCGTCCGACCTGCGGGTATTCTTCCAGCAGGCGCTGAAAAAGCTGGCGGCTGATCTTCATCACTTCGGCATCGGATGCCGCAACGGCGGTGAATTTTCGCTCCACCATCGTGACCAGCGCGAGTTCGGACAGGAGCGTACCAGGCCCGACCGTCTTCTGATGGCGGATATCACCATAACGGTCGGCGGCGTAGAGGCCGATCTGGCCTCTTGCGACGATATAGGCTGCTTCGGCGGGAGAGCCCTCGCGAAAAAGTTCCTGCGTCTCGGCAAGCGCGCGGCGTTCTGCGCCGAAGGCGATCAGGCGCAGCTGATCGCCATCCAGTTCACGAAACAGCGGGACGCTGGAGAGCAGCCTGATATCGTCGTTCAGTGCCATTTACGGGACGATCTTGTAGCCACCATTCTCGGTAACGAGAATTTCGGCATTGGAGGGATCGCGCTCGATCTTCTGGCGAAGACGGTAGACATGGGTTTCAAGCGTGTGGGTGGTGACGCCGGAATTGTAGCCCCAGACCTCCTCCAGCAGAACATCGCGGGTGACGACCTTCTGGCCGGCGCGGTAAAGATAACGGATGATCGCCGCTTCCTTTTCCGTCAGGCGGATTTTTTTGCCGTCGTCGGTGGTAAGAAGCTTCTGGCTCGGCTTGAAGATATAGGGGCCGACGGTAAACGTCGCGTCCTCGCTCTGCTCGTACTGGCGCAGTTGGGCGCGGATACGGGCAAGCAGAACGGCGAAGCGGAACGGCTTGACGATATAATCGTTGGCGCCGGCTTCGAGGCCGAGGATCGTGTCGCTATCGGTGTCGTGGCCGGTCAGCATGATGATCGGCGCCTTGAAACCGTTCTTGCGCAGGAGCTTTACGGCTTCGCGGCCATCCATGTCGGGAAGACCGACATCCATGATCAGAAGGTCGACCTGCGCCGTCTTGGCCGTGTTCATGGCCTTGGTGGCATTCTCCTCCTGCAACAGCGAAAACTCGTCGTACAACGACAGTTGTTCGACCAGCGTCTCGCGCAGGTCATTGTCGTCGTCTACCAGGAGTATCGTTCTTGCCATACAGCTCTTGCCTTTCGTGTCGCCCGTTTTCGTCCGTGTTATCGGAATCTAAGCGTAAATAGGGCTCCTCGATGTAAAGCCCAAGATGCTATGATTTCAAACAAAATGATATTCAAAGCAAAACCTCGTGAGAAAATGCCGCTTTTCCGTGTGCAAAAGTCAAAAAAACAATCCGTTGTGACGGTGCGGACGGCGCCGCGAGACCGGAAACGGGCAATCGTGTCGTTCAAGGGAATCACTTTGCAGGCGGCAATCGGCCGTTCCGGGGTCTCGGCTTTCAAGCGGGAAGGGGACGGGGCGACGCCGATTGCGGCGATGAAACTCATCTCGGGCTTTACCCGCGGCGAACGGATCAGGCTGCCGCAGACGCCGCTTTCGATGCGGCGGATCGGTGCTGAGATGCTGTGGTGCGACGAGCCGAGGCATGCGGCGTATAACCGGCTGGTAAAATCGCCCTTCCGGCCAAGCCATGAAGAGATGATGCGCACGGACGGGCTTTACGATGTCTGCTTGGTGATGGACTGGAATATTTCGTCCCGCAAACGCTTTGGTGGTTCGGCGATATTTTTCCACCTGATCAAGCCGGGGTATCAGCCGACGGCCGGGTGCGTGGCGGTTCACCCGCGCGACATGAAACGGCTGTTGCCGCATCTGCGCAAGGGGACGGTGGTGAAGGTGGTGGGGTGACTGGGCTGTGGCCTATCCCCTCACCAACAAAATCTAAGACTTAGCCTTTGGCTAAGATCTTGATTTTGTAACCTCTCCCACAAGGGGAGAGGTAGACTCGCGGCTGGTGCGGCGCACTTATCTCTCCCCTCTGTGGGAGAGAAAGCGATTTCAACATCTTAGCTTCAGCTAAGTGTTAGAAATCGCAAGTGAGGGGATCCATCCCTGCCGCCCAAGTTACTTCCACTCACGAATATCGACGAAATGCCCTGCGACCGCCGCCGCCGCCGCCATTGCAGGCGAGACGAGGTGAGTGCGACCCTTGTAGCCCTGGCGACCTTCGAAGTTGCGGTTCGAGGTGGAGGCGCAGCGCTCGTAGGGGCTCAGGCGGTCGTCGTTCATGGCAAGGCACATGGAGCAGCCCGGTTCGCGCCACTCGAAGCCCGCATCCTTGAAGATCACGTCGAGGCCTTCGGCTTCGGCCATTTCCTTGACGATGCCGGAGCCTGGCACGATCATGGCAGAAACGGTTGACGCCACTTTCTTGCCTTCGACCACCTTTGCCGCGGCGCGCAGGTCTTCGATGCGGCCGTTGGTGCAGGAGCCGATGAAGACGCGATCGACGGTGATGTCCGTCATCTTCGTGCCCGGCTTCAGGCCCATGTAATCCAGCGCGCGCCATTTCGAGCTGCGCTTGTTCTCGTCCTGGATCTCGTCCGGGTTCGGCACGGTGCCTTCGATGGTCGTGACGTCTTCCGGCGAAGAGCCCCAGGTGACGATCGGCGGCAGGTTGGCGGCATCCAGCACGACGACCTTGTCGTAATGAGCGCCTTCTTCGGTATAGAGCGTCTTCCAGTAGTCGAGCGCCATATCCCAGGCCTTGCCCTTCGGCGCGCGCGGCTTGTCCTTGATGTATTCGAAGGTGGTCTCGTCCGGCGCGATCAGGCCGGCGCGAGCGCCGCCTTCGATCGTCATGTTGCAGACGGTCATGCGGCCTTCCATCGACAGCGAGCGGATCGCTTCGCCGGCAAATTCGATAACATGGCCGGTGCCGCCGGCGGTGCCGATCTCGCCGATGATGGCGAGGATGACATCCTTGGCGCCGACTCCTTCCGGCAGCTTGCCATCGACACGCACCAGCATGTTCTTGGCCTTTTTCTGCACCAGCGTCTGGGTGGCGAGAACGTGCTCGACCTCGGACGTGCCGATACCATGCGCCAATGCGCCGAACGCGCCATGGGTGGAGGTGTGGCTGTCGCCGCAGACGATGGTCATGCCCGGCAGGGTGAAGCCCTGTTCCGGGCCGACGATATGGACGATGCCCTGGCGGACGTCCTTTTCGGAATAATATTCGACGCCGAAATCATGGGCGTTCTGCGCGAGCGCCTCGACCTGAATGCGGCTTTCCTCGTTCTTGATGCCTTCGTGGCGATCGGCCGTGGTCGGAACGTTGTGGTCGACGACGGCGAGCGTCTTTTCAGGCGCGCGTACCTTGCGGCCGGCCATGCGCAGTCCTTCGAAAGCCTGCGGCGACGTCACCTCGTGAACCAGGTGACGGTCGATGTAGAGAAGACAGGTTCCGTTTTCGTCCTGAGAGACGACGTGGTCGTCCCAGATCTTGTCGTAGAGAGTACGAGGTGCGCTCATGGCTGCCATTCCGTTCGAGAACAGTTTTTGAAAAAGGGGAATTTTGGCGGCAAAAGCGTGTGCCGCAGCACGGGTCGCGTCTAAGCGACCGTCAGCTAAGTCGGCTGTTGAGAGCGCCGGATACGGATGCGAAGAAGCGTGCCGGCAGACGCTTGTGGTCCTGCAGCACGATAAATCTTTTCGCGAGGCATCCGAATTTCGATCCCATGGCCGGTCTATTACCAGTTTTTTAGCGGCACGGCAATTGCCTCTGCTGGGTGCTCATGCGAGAAGCGAAATATTGAGAACGCTCTATTTTTGCGTCGTAATTTCCTGTGGCGGGGGCTTGCGGCGCGACGAGGAGGTACACATGGCTTTCGCGGTCCAGCTTCCGCATAACGAAGCTGAACGATTGCTTTCCGTCCGGTCGCTGATCGCTCCCGGCGGCTTTTCCACACCCGAACTGACGTCGCTGGTGCAACTGGCCAAGGATGTTTTCGACAGCCCGGTCGCTGCGGCCAACATTGTCGATGAAGACTGGCAGCGCGTCGCCTGCCAGGTCGGCAGTATCGAGATTTCCGCCTGCTCGCGCGAGGTGTCGATCTGCTCGCGCGTCGTCTTCGCCAACGAGGTCGTCCTCATTCCGGATATGGCGCGTCATCCCGAGTTGCGTGACATGCCCTACGTGACCGGCGAGCCGCATTTCCGCAGTTATGCCGGAGCGCCGATCTCGATCGATCCCGACATGCCTGTCGGCGCATTCTGCCTCATCGACACGAAACCTCGCGATTTCAGCGATGCCGAGATCCGCAATCTGCGCCAGTTTGCCGATGTCGCCAGCGGCCTCCTGCGGCTGCAGAAGGCGAAGTTCCTGATGGAATTTGCCGAGCAGAAGCTGAAGCTCGCGGCAATGACCGATCCGCTTACGGGGTTCTATAACAGGTCGGCACTTGTTTCGCTGATCGACGTGATGCTTGCCAATGCGCTTTCCTCGCAGCAGGGGTTTGGCGTGCTCTATCTCGACATGGACGGTTTCAAGCAGATCAACGACAAGCTCGGCCATCATGCCGGCGATCAGGTGTTGACCCATGCGGCCAAGCGGATCAGCGAATGCGTGCGGGCGCAGGATGTGGTGGTGCGCATGGGCGGCGACGAGTTCGCGATCTTCGTACCCGATCCACCAGATGTCGCAGCCCTTTCCGAGCTTTCCGAATGCCTGCTGAAAGAGTTTCGCCGGCCTTTCGTTGTCGACGACAAGATCGTCAGCGCGCGCCTCAGCATCGGTGCGGCGCTTGCGCCGGATGCCGGTTCGGAGCGGCTGGGTCTGTTGAAGGCGGTCGATGAAGCGCTCTACCAGGCCAAGGAAGCAGGCCGCGACCGGTTCGTGCTGCGGTAGCTTTGAGACGATTGAGCGGCGTTAAGAGCGCCTTTCTGCCCTGCCTGCGCGTCATTCATTATCTGCCAATATGGAAACAAAAAAGGCGACCCGAAGGTCGCCTTTTTCGCATGCCGTGATCGGCAAATCTTATTCTGCAGATGCTTCGGCAGCCTTTGCTGCTTCTGCTGCTGCCTTTGCTTCAGCGGCTTCCTGTGCTGCCTTTTCGGCGGCCAGAGCCTGTGCTGCAGCAACCTTTTCAGCTTCGATGCGTGCCTTTTCCTCGGCAACAGCAGCGCGCTCGGCGTCGTTCAGCTTGCGGGCGCGGGTGCCGGTGTTCTCGACGATACGAGCCGACTTGCCGCGACGATCGCGCAGGTAGTAGAGCTTGGCGCGACGGACCTTACCGCGGCGAACGATTTCGACGCCTTCGACGAGCGGCGAATAAACCGGGAATACGCGCTCGACGCCTTCGCCGTAGGAGATCTTGCGAACGGTGAAGCTCTCGTTGATGCCGCCGCCCGAACGAGCAATGCAGACGCCTTCGTAAGCCTGTACGCGGGTACGGGAACCTTCCGTGACGCGTACGTTGACGCGGACGGTGTCGCCCGGGGAGAATTCAGGAAGCTTGCGCTTTTCTTCGATCTTGGCTGCCTGTTCGGCTTCCAGCTGCTGGATGATGTTCATCGGTCAAACCTTTTCAGTTCTTCTGAAACAGCCAGAGCGCTTCCCGTCCTTGGTCACCTCATCCGAGGGCCTTGCGACGTGCCTTGTGGGCTAGCGAATTCGCCATTCTTTGTTGCTGGTCGACGGGAGTTTTCCCATTTCCGGGGCGGCAAATACACCAATACGGAGCGTTTGTCATCCCGCAGTCGCAATTTTTGTCGTGTGCATCGTTGATGCCTTGCCCGGAACGGGATATCCGGAATTCCGGGAAGAGGAAATTGCCAAATGACAATAATGATGGTTCTGCTGCTTGCTGCGGCGGGGTTCCTGTCGGGTGCCGTCAACGCGATTGCGGGAGGGGGCACGTTTCTCACCTTCGGGGTGATGACGCTTGCTGGCATTCCGCCGATTTCGGCCAATGCCACGTCCTCAATCGTGCAGTTTCCGGGCTATGTCACGTCAACGATCGCCTATCGGGCGGAGATCATGCATCGCTGGCGCAGTATCGCGGTGCTCGGCGTCGTATCGCTCGTGGGTGGGCTTGTCGGCGCACTGATCCTGCTGTCTCTCGACAATCCGTCCTTCCGGGCACTGGTGCCATGGCTGCTTGCTGCGGCGACTGCCATCTTCGCGGCGGGGCCGCTGCTCAAGCCAAGAGTCTCTTCCGAGGAGCATAGTGCCAGCAGCATCTCCAGCATCGCCGGGCAGTTTTTCAATTCCATCTATGGCGGGTTCTTCGGTGCGGGAATGGGGATCATGATGCTGGCGGTTCTGGGACTGACGACCGGCGGCACCTATCATCACCTCAATGCGATGAAGAACCTGTTTGCCATGCTGATTGCCGGCGTGGCGATCGTTGTCTTCATCAGCGGTGATGTTGTGGCATGGCCGGAGGCGCTGGTGATGATCCCGGCGGGTGCGCTCGGCGGTTATTCCGGCGTCTGGCTGGCACGGCGCGTGCCGCAGGCAGTGCTGCGCTGGTGCGTGGTGGCGGTGGGCTCGGCGCTGACGGTCTATTATTTTGTTACCGCCTGACGTGAGCCGTCAGTCGTCGGCCAGCAGGTCCGGCCGGCGTTGCTGCGTCAGTTTCAGCGCCTGTTCCAGCCGCCACTTTTCAATCGCCGCATGATTGCCGGAGGTGAGGACGGCCGGGATCTCCTGGCCTTCGAAAATCTGCGGGCGGGTGTAGTGCGGGTGTTCCAGCAGGCCGTGCTCGAAGCTTTCGTTGGTTCCAGAATGGGCGTTGCCCATGACACCCGGCAGGAGGCGGATGATACTGTCGAGTACAGTCAGTGCCGCCGGTTCGCCGCCGGACAGGATATAGTCGCCGATCGACACTTCCTCGAGATGGCGCCCGTCGATGACCCGCTGGTCGACGCCTTCGAAGCGGCCGCAGACGATGACGACGCCTTCGCCATCAGCAAGTTCGCGCACCCGGCTCTGGCTGAGCGGCTTGCCGCGCGGGCTCATCAGCAGGCGAGGGCGGGTGTCGGTTGCGACGGAGTCGATCGCTTTCGCAAGGATGTCGGGTTTCAGCACCATGCCGGCGCCGCCACCGGCAGGGGTGTCGTCTACCGTGCGATGCTTATCCTCGGCGAAATCGCGGATCTGTACCGTGTCGAGCGCCCAGTCGCCGCGTTCCATCGCCTTGCCGGAGAGCGAGAAGCCGAGATGGCCGGGAAACATTTCCGGATAAAGCGTCAGAATGGTGGCGCGGAATGTCATTCTTCGTCCTTGCCGGGAGCCTTTTTTGTCGGTCCCTGGCGGGGTTTGGGCTGGCGTTTGCCGACGGCGGTCGGATCGCGGTCATTCGGATCCTCGATCAGGCCGGCTGCCTGCGGGTCGATCAGGATCTTTCCGGCCTCGAGGTCAATTTCCAGAACGGCTGTCTCTGAAAAGGGAATGAGCGCCGGGCGGCGGCCGGGGCCTTTCAGTTCAAGCAGGTCGCCCGCACCGAAATCGAAGACGGCGCTGACCTTGCCGTAGCTCTTGCCTTCGGCATCGACGGCTTCGAGGCCCTCGAGGTCGGCATAAAAGAACTCGTCCTCATCAAGCTCTTCGTCGGGCAGATTGTCCCGTTCGACGAAGAGTTCGAGGCCGTTCAGGGCTTCTGCCGCATTGCGGTCGTTGATGCCGCGGAAACGGACGACGACGACATTCTTGGCCTCGCGGATTTCGAGGATTTCGAAAACGCGGCCATCATCGGCGTAAAGATGGCCGTAATCGCCAAGGGCTGCCGGATCGTCAGTGAAGGATTTGACCCGCACCTCGCCCCGAAGGCCTTGGGCGGCGCCGATCGTCGCCATCAGGATTGGGTTTTCGAGCTTCTTCATGCCGGGTGTTCCGATTGGTCTGTGCTCATTTAGCCGCGAACGGTCTGTTGCGCAACGCGGGGTGATCTAAACAGCAAAACGGGCAGTGCGTTGCCGCACCGCCCGTCGAATGCATGCGTTGCAGAAATTATTCTGCAGCGGCAGCTGCGTCGGCAGCCTTCTGAGCCTTTTCAGCAGCGCGTTCTACGGCGCGCTTGCCCGGCTTTGCCTTTTCCGGGTTGTTCTTGGCTTCGCGGGTTGCGATGCCGGCTTCAGCGAGGAAGCGCAGAACGCGGTCGGTCGGCTGTGCGCCGTTGGCGATCCAGTGCTTGATGCGCTCTTCGTTCAGTTCAACGCGCTTTGCGTTGTCCTTGGCGAGCATCGGGTTCCAGGAACCGAGCTTTTCGAGGAAACGGCCGTCACGCGGCGAACGGGCGTCGGCGACGACAACGGTGTAGTGCGGGCGCTTCTTGGAACCACCGCGGGCGAGACGAATCTTCAGGGACATTGTTTAAACTCCTTAGTTTTCTTTTGGGCCACCGTCCGGTGGTCCGGTTCTTTTCAAGGCCGCCGTCAGGCGGGCTTAAGGTTAGGCAGTCTCTTTCGCACCGCCGTGTTCGGCGGCGATTGCTTCATGATGCCGGATCACTTCCTTGATGACGAAGTTTAAAAACTTCTCGGCGAAATCCGGATCCAGATTGGCTTCCTTGGCCAGGTGGCGAAGGCGTTCGATCTGGTATTCCTCGCGCGCCGGGTCTGCCGGCGGCAATTCGTATTTGGCTTTGAGGACGCCAACTTCCTTGGTGCAGCGAAAGCGCTCGGCGAGCATATGCACCAGCGCTGCATCGATATTGTCGATCGACTGGCGGTAGCTCGAAAGCCGTGCCTTCACTTCAGGATCAACCATTCGCGTCCTCCCTTATTTCTTCTTGCCGGGCAGGCCGGGGAAACCACCGAGGCCCGGGAGCTTTGCCCCACCGAGACCCGGAAGGCCACCCATTCCGCCGGGCAGACCGCCGCCGGGAAGACCCGGCATGCCGCCCGGCTTCAGGCCGGCTGCTTCCGCCTGTTTCTGCAGGGCTTCGAGCTGCTTCGGGTCCATCTTCGACAGATCCGGCATGCCCATGCCGCCACCAAGACCCATCTTGGAGGCGAGGCCGCCCATCATCTGCTTCATCATGCCGCCCTTGCCCTTGCCGCCCATCATTTTCATCATGTCGGCCATCTGGCGGTGCATTTTCAGAAGCTTGTTGATTTCCGCCGCATCCGTGCCGGAGCCGGCGGCGATACGCTTCTTGCGGGAATGTTTCAGCATGTCCGGGTTGGCGCGCTCTGCCTTGGTCATCGAGGAGATGATGGCGAGCTGGCGGTCAAACACTTTGTCGTTCATGCCGGAGGCGGCGAGCTTGTCCTTCATGCCGGCCATGCCCGGCATCATGCCCATGATGCCGCCCATGCCGCCGAGCGATTTCATTTGGCGCAGCTGCTCGGACAGGTCGTTCAGGTCAAACTTGCCCGACTGCATCTTCTTGGCCATCGCTGCGGCTTTTTCCGCGTCGATGTTTTCGGCAGCCTTTTCGACCAGCGAAACAATGTCGCCCATGCCGAGAATACGGTCAGCGATACGGCGGGGATGGAATTCTTCCATCTCCGTCATCTTTTCGCCGACACCGATCAGCTTGATCGGCTTGCCGGTGACGGCGCGCATCGAGAGCGCTGCACCGCCGCGGCCATCGCCGTCCATGCGGGTCAGGACGAGGCCGGTAATGCCGACGCGCTCATCGAAGTTGCGGGCCAGATTGACGGCGTCCTGACCGGTCAGAGAGTCGGCGACGAGCAGGATTTCATGCGGATTGGACTTCCGCTTGATCTCCGCCATTTCCTGCATCAGCGGTTCGTCGATATGGGTACGGCCGGCGGTGTCGAGGATGACGACATCATGGCCGCCGAGCTTTGCTGCCTGCACGGCACGCGCGGCGATATCGGTCGGCGACTGGCCGGCGATCACCGGCAGCGTGTCGACGCCGGTCTGGACGCCCAACTGGCGCAATTGTTCCTGGGCTGCAGGGCGGCGCGTATCGAGCGACGCCATCAGCACCTTTTTCTTGTCGCGGTCGGTCAGCCGCTTGGCGATCTTGCCGGTCGTGGTCGTCTTACCCGAACCCTGCAGACCGACCATCATGATGACGACGGGAGCTGCGGCCTGAAGGCTGATACTGACGCCTTCCGAACCGAGCATCTCGACCAGTTCGTCATGGACGATCTTGACGACCATCTGGCCGGGCTTGATGGATTTCAGGACTTCCGCGCCAACGGCCTTTTCACGGACCTTGTCGGTGAAGGCGCGCACGACTTCGAGCGCCACGTCGGCTTCCAGAAGCGCACGGCGAACCTCGCGCAGGGCTGCGGAAACATCCGCCTCGCTCAACGCGCCACGGCCGGTCAGTCCATTCAGAATGGAGCCAAGACGGTCCTGCAGGTTCTCAAACATCGCCACTTCCTTCTTCGTTTCCAGATCGTGCCCGGAAACGTCGGGTCTTTTGCCGGCAAAAACAAGACGTCAGAAACGCGCAAAGCCAAAAAGCACCCGAGGGCGCAACGCGCTGTCGGATGTTGACCTCCGGGCTCAGTATGTCGGCCCCGGTCGGCGGCTCCAAGTCGTGACTTGTCAGCAGATTGCCGGGCTTAAACAGGAAATGAGGCGGAGAGTCAAGGTGCAGGGCCGCGCGAGGCCATTTGCAGCGCCCCGAATGAAGGTTATCGTATCAACAAATGCAATCTTTTCAAATTGGAGATCGAGCATGCCGTTTTGCATCCGCGATAAAGAAGTGATTGCAATGGCAAACGAGGCGAAACGCCGGTTCGGCGCCAAAACAGAGGAGGAGGCAATCGGGATCGCGCTTAAAAAGTTCCTCGAGCAAATCGAGGATGGTGCATTCCCCGCAGAGCATATCGTGCAGCGCGGAGACGAGATAATTCCTTCCAATCCGAAATCGACCGACGCCGAATAATATTAGGCAATCGGTGCTTCACAAATATTGAGGAGCCGAAAACGGGACTTACATAGGTTGACATGAACCGACGCACATTCTTCAGATGGACCGGCCTTGCAGCCATAGCGGCGCTTGCCGGCGGGGTGACTGCAAGGAGCGCCATGGCTGGCAACAAGTATTATTCCGGCCCCGTTTCCGACCATTTCGATGGCAAGACATTCTTTAATCCGGGCGGCGAGGAGCCGCGCGGCGGGCTGGATCTCCTGCGCTGGAAGTTCGGTAACGGCAATATTCCCTGGCCGGAAACATTCGTCAGCCCGTTCCCGCAGGCGGTGCCGGAGACGCGTGTCAATGGCGACCGGGTCGTGGTGACGATGATCGGTCATGCCTCGATGCTGATCCAGGTCGCCGGGCTGAATATCCTCACCGATCCGGTCTGGTCGGAAAGGACCAGCCCCTTCAGCTTCGCCGGCCCGAAGCGGGTCAATCCGCCGGGCGTCCGTATCGGTGATCTGCCGCCGATCGATATCGTGCTGGTTACGCACAATCACTACGACCATCTGGATCTCGAGACGCTCTGGGTTCTTCAAAGCCGTGATAAGCCGCATTTCATTACACCGCTCGGCAATGATGCGATCATCCGTTCGCGCGTGCCGGATGCGAAGATCACCGTAATGGACTGGGGCGGGAGCGAGGTGGTCGGTCCCGACGTGGTTTTCCATTGCGAGCCATGCCACCATTGGTCGGCGCGGGGATTGGGCGATCGTCGCGAGGCGCTCTGGGCCGCGTTCGTGTTCGAGACGCCGGCCGGAAAGATCTATCATATCGGCGATACCGGGTTTCATGAGGGGCGCAACTATCGGGCCGTCGGCGAAAAGCACGGGCCGTTCCGGCTCGCCAACTTGCCTTTCGGCGCTTATGAGCCGCGCTGGTTCATGAAATCCCAGCACCAGAACCCGGAAGAGGCGGTCGAAGGCATGCAGCTTTGCGGTGCTTCCTTTGTTGCCGGGCATCACTGGGGCACGGTGAAGCTCACCGACGAAGGTATCGAGCAGCCGGTCGAGGCGCTGCATTCGGCGCTTGATGCGCGGAAGATCGATCGCGAGCGTTTTCGGCCGATGCGGCCGGGCGAAGTTTTCGAGGTCCCGGCTTCACGTCCTGCTTGACTTGTTGCACCTTGATTTGCTTGATGCGAAAAAACATGAGTGCATGGGGAAAGTAATGCAGATCGAGTTAGAGCGTCCGACCGAGTCCACCCGCATCCAGCGCCTAAAGGCGCTGACGACCGGGACCCATGACACGCTGGACAAGCGCATCATGCGCGCCGAGCCGTTCGCCAGCCGCGAGCGTTACACGCTGTTCCTCGAGGTGCAGCATCATTTCCATGCCGATGTCGCGCCGCTTTTTGCCGACGAGGATCTCAATCGTCGCTTGCCTGGCCTGGCTGAGCGCAATCGTTACGATGCCCTGCGTCAGGATATCGTCGATCTCGGTGGCGTTCCGGAAGAACTCGGCGCAACGACCGGTCCGCTGACGCCGGCTCAGGCGCTCGGCTGGATCTATGTCGCCGAAGGTTCCAATCTGGGGGCTGCCTTCCTGCGCAAGGAAGCGGCAAAGATCGGTCTGTCCGACGATTTTGGCGCACGGCACCTGGCAGGCCATCCCAATGGTCGTGGTCTGCATTGGCGCAATTTCGTTGCCGCCTATAACGATCTGCCGCTCTCCGAAGCGGAAGAGCTGGAAGCTGCCGAAGGTGCCAAGGCTGCCTTCCGTCGCGTGCATGCGCTGGTTGACGAAATTTTCGGATAATCGATTACTTCGCTACTATCCGCGTCGCGTCGCCACCCAGATGACATGCTTGGCGCCGCGCTTGCCGTTGGCGCGCGTATTGACGACCTCAGTGTCGTAGCCGCTATCCTTCAGGCGTTTGGTAAAACCGTAATCCGGGCCGGATGACCAGACGGAGAGTACGCCGCCGGGGCGCAAGGCTTCGCGGGCGGCACGCAGGCCGCGGCCATTATAAAGTGCGTCGTTACTGTCGCGTGTCAGGCCGTCCGGACCGTTGTCGACATCGAGCAGGATGGCGTCGAACCTGTTCTTGGATTCGCGGATCAGCTCGCCGACATCGCCCTGATGGATTTTCGTGCGCGGGTCGTCGAGGCAGCCCTTGAAGACCTCGGCCATCGGCCCGCGTGCCCATTTCACCACTGCCGGCACCAGTTCGGCAACGGTGACTGCGGCATCCGGCGGAAAGATCGCCAGTGCTGCGCGGAGCGTGAAACCCATGCCGAGGCCGCCGATCAGGATGGACGGCTTCGATCGGTCCTTGATCTTCTCCCAGGAAAGCGTGGCAAGCGCCTCTTCTGAACCGCTCAATCGGCTGTTCATCAACTCGTTCGAACCGAGCATGATGGAGAATTCCTGGCCGCGCTGCTTCAGGCGCAGTTCGCCACCATCGTCCGGTATCTTTGCGCTGTCCAGTTGAACCCAGGGTAACATCGTGAGGCCTCTTTTTTGCGGCTCCCCTAACACGCGTTGCGGCTTTGCGCCAATCCTTAGGCATGTGCACCGCCACTGGTAATTTGCGGCACTTTCGGCCATATACGCCGTAAAGAGTGGGCCATTGACGGTTTGGCGGCCCGAAGAGTGGAATATCATCATGGCAGGACAGGTCGAATTCGCGCGAATGAACGGGCTTGGCAACAAGATCCTGGTCGTCGACATGCGTGGTCGCACCGACAAGGTGACACCTGAGGCTGCAATCGCGCTCGCGGCCGATCCGGCCACTGAGTTCGACCAGATCATGGCGATCCACGATCCAAAGGCTCAGGGCACCGATGCCTGGATCGATATTTTGAACTGCGATGGGACCAAGGCGCAGGCCTGCGGCAACGGCACGCGCTGCGTCGTACAGGCGCTTGCCGCCGAGACCGGCCGCAAGACTTTTACCTTCCAGACGGTTGCCGGCATTTTGAATGCTGAGGAGCATGAGGACGGCACGATTTCCGTCGACATGGGCAAGCCGGTCTTCCAGTGGGACAGGATCCCACTTTCGGAAGAGTTCTTCGACACGAGCCGGATCGAGCTGCAGATCGGCCCGATCGATGCGCCGATCCTGCATTCGCCATCTGCGATGTCGATGGGCAATCCGCATGCGATTTTCTGGGTCGACGATGATCCGATGACCTTCGATCTGGAGCGTTTCGGGCCGATGCTGGAAAATCACCCGATGTTTCCGGAAAAGGCCAATATCACGCTGGCACAGGTCACGTCCGAAAGTAGCCTGCGCACCCGCACCTGGGAGCGCGGCGCGGGCCTGACGCTTGCCTGCGGCTCGGCGGCCTGCGCTGCCGGTGTTTCTGCCGCGCGCACCGGTCGCACCGGTCGGAAGGTGACGATCGATGTTGCCTCCGCACCCAGCCGTCAGCCGCTCGTCATCGAGTGGAAGGATAACGACCATGTGGTGATGACCGGTCCTGCCGAATGGGAATGGTCGGGCAAGGTCGATCCGGAAACCGGCGCGTTTTCGCGTGATGCAGAGCCGGAGGCTCAGGCAAATTGAGCGGCGTCGAGGTCATAACCTTCGGCTGTCGGCTCAACACCTATGAATCGGAAGTGATGCGGGCCGAGGCCGAAAAGGCCGGCTTGAACAATGCCGTGCTGGTCAATACCTGCGCCGTCACCGGCGAGGCGGTGCGGCAGGCGCGGCAGGCGATCCGCCGGGCGCGACGGGAAAACCCGCATGCGCGCATCATCGTCACCGGATGTGCGGCGCAGACCGAAAAGCAGGTGTTTGCCGACATGCCGGAAGTCGATGCCGTTTTGGGCAACGAGGAGAAGCTGAAAAGCACATCCTATCGCGGCCTGCCGGATTTCGGCGTTTCGGCGGAAGAAAAACTGCGCGTCAACGATATCATGAGCGTCAAGGCCACCGCGCCGCAGATGGTCAAGCATATCGACGGGCATGTGCGCGCCTTCATCCAGGTGCAGAATGGCTGCGACCACCGCTGTACCTTCTGCATCATCCCCTATGGCCGTGGTAATTCCCGCTCCGTGCCGATGGGCGCTGTGGTGGAGCAGGCGCGAAAGCTCGTGGACGGCGGCTATCGCGAGATCGTGCTGACCGGCGTCGATGCGACGAGCTATGGTGCGGATCTTCCCGGCAATCCGACGCTTGGTTCTCTCGCCAAGACGCTATTAAAGCAGGTCCCGGAAATCCTGCGGCTGCGGCTGTCTTCGATCGACAGTATCGAGGCCGACAATCATCTTTGGGACCTGATCGCGGAAGAACCGCGTTTCATGCCGCATCTGCATCTGTCGCTGCAGCATGGTGACGACATGATCCTGAAACGGATGAAGCGCCGTCATTCCCGCGCCGAGGCGCTGGCGTTCGTGGAGCAGGCGCGGCGCTTGCGGCCGGCGATTGCCTTCGGTGCGGATATGATCGCCGGTTTCCCGACCGAGACGGAAGAGATGTTCGAAGGCGCTGCGACCCTTGCCGAAGAGGCCGGTATCTCCTTCCTGCATGTGTTTCCCTACAGCCCACGCCCCGGCACGCCCGCCGCACGCATGCCGCAGGTCGATCGGGCGCTGGTGAAGGACCGCGCCGCGAGGCTTCGCGCTCGTGGCGAGGCGCTGCATAATGCGCATCTCGACCGCATGGTCGGAACCGAGCAGACCGTCATCGTCGAAATGAACGGCATGGCGCATACGGAAAACTTTTCGCTGGTTGCAGCGCCGGGGCTTATTCCCCGTGACATTCAGCGCGTTATGATTACTGGACATAACGGTAAACATCTCGACATGCGGGTTCTGGCTGCCCATGAGCAGGCGGCCTGAGCGAAACGGATTGTAAGTAATGGCAAGTTTCCTAAAACGCGTCTTCACCTTCGGCGACAAACCGGTTGAAAAGCCTGTCGAGAAGCCCGTCGAAGACCATTCGCCCGCAGCGGGCACCGTTGCCGTCGAAGAGTTGCCGGTCACGCCGGTCGATCCGGTTGCGCCGACCGAGGTCGAGACTGCCGGTGGTCCTTCGAGCGATGTCGCGAAGGATGATGATGCGGTTGCAGTTCTTGCCGGGCCTGAGGAGACATCGGATCTCGGTGTCGTGCCTTTGTCGCTGTTGGAAGCCGAGGCTGCGGCGGAGACCGGTAGTGACGTTTCCGCGAAAACACCCCCCTCTGCCCTGCCGGGCATCTCTCCTACAGGGGGGGAGATTACGGATGCGCCGTTGCCGGATGCATCTGGTGACAGTGCTGAAGGTGAGGACATTCCGGTCACGGGCGTCGAGCTTTCCGAAAATGAAGTGGTTTCTGAAAGCTCGACGGTAGATATGGAGCAGGCGGTAAGCCCCCAGCCGATCTCCCCCCCTGTGGGAGAGATGTCCGGCAGGACAGAGGGGGGCGATGCCACCGAAGCGACGGAAGCCGCACCGCATGTCCTCCCCAAGGGCTTCTCCACCTCCAAGGCCGAGCCCGAAGTGGTCGCCGTCGTGCCGCCGCTCAAGCTCACATGGTTCCAGCGCCTGCGTGCCGGGCTTGCCCGCACATCGTCGCAGCTGACCGGCCAGATCGCTGCTCTCTTTACCAAGCGCAAGCTGGATGACGAGACGCTGGAAGACCTTGAAGACCTGTTGATCCAGGCCGATCTCGGTGTCGAGACGGCGATGCGGATCACCGGCACTTTGTCGTCAGAGCGTTACGGTAAGGATGTGACCGGCGAGGATGTGTCGCGCATCATGTCGGCTGAAATCACCAAGGTTCTGGCGCCGGTGGCAAAACCGCTGCAGCTCGATCTCAATCACAAGCCGCATGTCATTCTCGTGGTTGGCGTCAACGGCACCGGCAAGACGACGACGATCGGCAAGCTGGCGGCAAAACTCTCGGGCTCGGGCCTGAAGGTGATGCTCGCAGCCGGCGATACGTTCCGTGCCGCGGCGATCGAGCAGCTGAAGATCTGGGCCGATCGCACCAATTCGGAATTTATCGGCACCAAGCTCGGCGCCGATGCGGCGGGTCTTGCCTATGACGCCTATGTGCAGGCGAAGGAAAAGAAGTCCGACGTCTTGATCATCGACACCGCCGGCCGGTTGCAGAACAAGGCCGAGCTGATGGCGGAGCTGGAAAAGATCGTCCGTGTCCTCAACAAGCTCGATCCGGATGCACCGCATACCGTGTTGCAGACGCTCGATGCGACGACCGGGCAGAATGCGATGAACCAGGTCGAGATTTTCCGCAATGTCGCCGGCGTCAGCGGTCTGATCATGACCAAGCTCGACGGCACCGCACGGGGCGGCATTCTCGTCGCGATCGCTGCCAAGCACAGGCTGCCGGTTTATTTCATCGGCGTCGGTGAGGGTGTCGACGATCTCGAACCGTTCGAGGCGAAGGATTTTGCCGAAGCGATTGCGGGGCTTACGCCTGCGCCGCATTGATGACACAGAAAAGCTATTTGGCTCCGCACAACCATAGAATCTAAGTTGGGTCCCATGCAGACGATCGAAAGCGATATTGAGCCGACCAAGGAAGAGAAGCAGAAGCCGGGTCTGAAAATGGCGCTGGAACTGGGGCCCTTGCTGGTCTTCTTCTTCGGTAACCTGCGCGGCGAATGGCTGGTCGGCAAGTTTCCAGCCTTGTCCGCCATCGGCGGGCCGCTGTTGATCGCGACCGCGCTGTTCATGGTCGCGACCGTGATCTCGCTTGTCATCTCCAAGATCGTCTTCAAGCATCTGCCTGTCATGCCCTTCGTTTCGGGCGTGGTCGTCATGGTGTTTGGCGGGTTGTCGATCTGGTTGCAGGATGAGACCTTCATCAAGATGAAGCCGACGATCGTCAACACGCTGTTCGGCGTGGTGCTGCTCGGCGGCCTCTTCTTCGGCAAATCGTTGCTCGGCTATGTCTTCAACGCCGCTTTCAATCTGGATGCGGAAGGCTGGCGGAAGCTGACGCTGCGCTGGGGCATATTCTTCCTGTTCCTCGCGTTGCTCAACGAATTCGTCTGGCGCAATTTCTCGGACGAAGCCTGGGTTAATTTCAAGGTTTGGGGCACGATGCCGATCACCATCCTGTTCACGCTCGCGCAGATGCCGCTGATCATGCGCCATACCGTGCAGGACGCCGTTGCCGCGGAAGGTGAGAAGTGACGACACTTTCGCCCGAAACCGGCGATTTCTCCCGCCGCTGGCTGATGGCGGCACTCGTCCTGTTTCTGCTGCAGATCACCATTCTCTATTTCATGGGCCGCGTGCCGATCTGCGAATGCGGTTATGTGAAACTGTTCGAGCCGGGCGTGAACTCGCCGGGCAACTCGCAGCATCTGGCGGACTGGTACACGCCGTCGCATATCATTCACGGCTTTCTGTTTTATGCGTTCGGCTGGTTGCTCCTGCGCCGCCGGTCGATGTCCGAACGCTTGACGTTTGCGGTTTTCATCGAAGCGGCATGGGAGATCGCGGAAAATTCGCCGCTCATCATCGATCGTTATCGCAATGCGACGATGGCGCTCGGTTATTCGGGTGACAGTATTCTGAATTCGGCGATGGACACGGTGTTCATGACGCTCGGTTTTTTGTTCGCGTCCCGCATGCCTGTCTGGTTGACCGTCACGGTCGCAATCGTCTTCGAGCTTTTCACCGGCTGGCTGATCCGCGACAATCTCACACTCAACGTCATCATGCTCATCTGGCCCATCGATGCGATCAGGGCATGGCAGGGCGCCATCGGTTGAACCTGTGCAGAGGTGGCTTTTGGCGACTGTCTATCGTTGAAATGTTAACGTTCTGGGCCTAGGGCTTGTTCATTACCGACAGGATGCATGAAGGCTTTCTGCACAGGGTCAAATGGAACAGACCGATAATTTCGCCTATCTCCTACCTTTTATTTTTCTGGTTTTCGGCAGTATTTTCCTGATCGCCGACCGATGGTCCGACGGCTCGGCGCGGTACTGGGGGCTGGGTTATATCTCGGCGGCGCTCGGCTTTGCTTTTCCGATCCTTGCCTATGCTCTGCCTTTGCCTGCGCAGGCCGTTCTTTCGAACGTGTTTTTCTACGCCGCCTTTTTTCTTTATGGCCACGCCATGCTTGTCAGGTTCCGGCGCCCGACATTGCTGCTGCCACGGCTGCTTTTCACCCTGGCAGCCTTCGCGGTCGTCTGCTGGTTTATTCTTGTACAAGAGGATCTGAGATCGCAGCTCGCAATCGGCGATTCATCGCTGGCAGTGCTGCTTGGCATCGCAATCGCTTCCGTGTGGCGATTTGCAAAGTCGGCGATCGACCGAATGCTCGTGATCATCGCGTCAATGGTGGTTCTGGAGACCGCCATTCGAGTGACCGCCCTCCTGCTTTCCACGTCTGCGGGCAGCTTTGAAGAGCTCGACCAGTTCCTGTCGTCCGAATATGCCTTCCTGATGCAGATGGCTGCTAGCATTGTCGGCTTTATCATGGCGCTGACGGTGCTTGGTTCTGTCGTTTCAGATGTCATCACGGGCCATCGTGATGCAGCGGAACGCGATCCGCTTACCGGGCTGCTCAACCGACGCGGTTTCGAGCAGGCGCTTCCGACAGCAAAAAGCGGCGATTTTCCCGCCGGTGCCGTGATCATCGGAGATATCGACCATTTCAAGCAGGTCAACGACCGCTTTGGCCATGCCGCAGGCGATCACGTCATTATCGGCTTTGCGCAGATATTGAGGGCGAACCTCAAAAGCGTTGCCATTGCGCGCTTCGGCGGCGAGGAATTTGTCGCATTCCTGCCGGGAGCAAGCCTTGCCGAGGCCGTGCAGAGGGCGGAGCAGGCGCGGCTTGGCTTCGAGGCCATGAGCTGGCATGCGCATGGGGTTGATGGGTTGATCACCGCAAGTTTTGGCGTTTCCATGACCGCACCCGGCGATCACTTCGTGCGTGATGCAATCGTTCGTGCAGATGCCTGCCTCTACAGCGCCAAGAATTCCGGCCGAAACAGGGTGGTTTCCGAGGGGCAACGGCCAACGGAAGGGCCGCCGCCGCTCAGGATCGTATCGTAAGTCTCAGCTCTTAGCGGCCGCCGATGCTTTTTCGATGGCGGGCAGAAGATCCTGCGTCAGGCTGCGCTCATCGAACGGGCCGACCTTCTTGTAAAGGATCGTGCCGTCCGGGCCGACCAGATAGCTTTCCGGAATTCCATAGACGCCCCAGTCGATCGCCGCCTTGCCATTCGGATCTACGCCGATCGCGTTGAAAGGATTGCCGAGTTCGCCGAGGAAACGCAGCGCGTTGTCGTTGCGGTCCTTGTAGTTGATGCCGACGATGTTGAGCCGGTTGTCCTTGGCGAGTTCCGAAAGGATCGGATGTTCCTGCCGGCAGGGTACGCACCATGAGGCGAAGACGTTGACCAGCGTCAGCTTTCCCTTGAGAGCCTCGTCCGTCAGTGCTGCGGTATTGGAGCCTTCCAATGGGGGCAGGTTGAGCGAGGGAGCCTTTTTGCCGATCAGTGCCGAGGGGATAGCGGAAACGTCCAGCCCGTTGACGTCCTGGTCGTAGAGCATCTTGCCGGCGACAGCGGCAAAACCTGCGAAAACCATGAGCGGGATCAGCGCCAGCGCATAACGGGCGCGGTTTCGCTGTGGCTTGAGACCAGTCTCTTCCGTGTCCAATGTCATGACGCGGCTCCGTCCGTCGGGGCCGGTCGGGCGGAGCGGCGACGGATGCCGGAGGCTTCGAGTTCTGCGAGTTCCTTTTGGCGGGCGCGGCCATCGAGCCAGACCCAGAAGATCAGACAGAGCGTGACAAGGGCGGCGACGGCATAGGATGCGGAGATGTAGAATGTGTGGCTCATTTTACGCCTCCTTTGCCGATGTCTTCACGGGCGCATGGCCGGCCATGCGGGCGGCCATGCGACGCTGAGCGGAGACACGGCGACGCCAGATTTCGTTGCGCATTGCCGCGATATGCAGCGTGAAGAACAGCAGCGTGAAGGCGACGGCCATGATCAAAAGCGGCCAGAGGAATTCCTTGTCGATGGTCGGGCCATCCAAGCGGATGACGCTGGCCGGCTGGTGCAGCGTGTTCCACCAGTCGACGGAAAACTTGATGATCGGGATGTTGACGAAACCGACGAGGATCAGCACGGCGGAAACGCGAGCGGCCTTGCCCGGATCATCCATCGCACGGTTGAGTGCGATGAGGCCGAGATACATGAGGAACAGGACGAAGACGGAGGTGAGGCGGGCATCCCAGACCCACCATGTGCCCCACATCGGCTTGCCCCAGAGCGAGCCGGTGGCGAGCGCGATCAGGGTGAAAGCGGCTCCGAGCGGGGCTGCGGTCTTGTGCGAAACATCCGCCAGCGGATGGCGCCAGACCAGCGTGCCGATCGCCGACATGGCCATGACCGAATAGCACATCATCGACAGCCAGGCGGCCGGCACATGCACATACATGATACGCACCGTCATGCCCTGCTGGTAATCGCCTTCGCTGGAAAAGGTCAGATAAAGGCCGATCGCGAAGAGGATCGCGGTGATGCCCGCCATCCATGGCAGGATGCGCGCCGCCAGGCCCAGAAACCGCGTCGGGTTGGCCAGATCGGAGATTTTCGTGATGGCGAGGCTTTCAGGCATGGGACTTTCTAACCGGATAGTGCGGGATCAAGAATGATTCTAATCAATCAGCCGTGTTTCGCAAAGCAAGTGCGGCACCGATAGGACCGATCACTGCAAAAAACATCGTGATGGCCACCAATATCAGAAAAGGCGGCATGAAGGGGGCGGGATCTTCAACGGCGGCATAGGATGCGCTGACCCCGAAGATCAGGACTGGGATCGCCAGCGGCAGAACGAGGATCGAAACCAGCAGGCCGCCGCGGGGAAGGGCGACGGCAACGGCCGCACCCACTGCGCCGATAAAGGTGAGCGCCGGAGTGCCGACCAGAAGGGTCAGCATGGTCGCGCCGATCGCAACTTCGCTCATGTTCATGAACAGGCCGAGTAGCGGCGAGGCGATGACCAGCGGCAGGCCGTTGCCGAGCCAGTGGGCGAGGCATTTGATGAGCACGGTCAGCGCCAGCGGGTGTTCCTGCATCAGGATCAGATCGAGCGAGCCATCCTCGCGATCGGTCTGGAACATGCGGTCGAGGCCGAGGAGCGCGGAAAGAAGTGCGCCGATCCAGACGATTGCGGGGCCGATGCGGGAGAGGAGATTGAGATCGGGGCCAACGCCGAAGGGGATGACGGCGACGACTGTCATGAAGAAGAGGACGCCGATCAACGCGCCACCGCCGGCGCGGACCGAGAGTTTCAGGTCGCGGAGGAGGAGGGCGGTCATTGGGTGGACTTTCGAATGTGGCTGCCTGCGATGGGTGCCGGGCTGCTGCCCTGGTGCGCTGAGTTACCCCCCTCTGTCCTGCCGGACATCTCCCCCACAGGGGAGGAGATCACAAGAGGCCTGACCTTCGATCCTCCAAAAAGGATGTGCTTTGTGGGGCGGCGAATGTGGTCTGAGGAGCGTGCGCCCAGCTGATCTCCCCCCTTGTGGGGGAGATGCCCGGCAGGGCAGAGGGGGGCTGACTGGGCGAGACGATAATGGGTCACCACATCTCCTCCATCACCCCGGCAAACCCCGTCATCCGCAATTCCTGTGCATTCTCCAGTGCCAATGGCTGATGAGTGGCGGTAATGACGATACCGCCCATAACGAGATGCCGGTTCATCAACTGTATAAGGACCTCTTCCGCGCCGGTGTCGAGCGCTACCGTCGGCTCATCCAGAATCCAAATTCGGCGATCGGCAACCAGGAGTTTGGCGAAGGCGATACGACGTTGCTGTCCGGCCGACAGATATCCGAAAGGCAAATGCAGAAGATCCGGCAAGCCGACCTCCCAGGCAGCTTCGGCAACCGCCGCTATGCCTGGTTCGTCATTGCCGCAGAAAACCTTCCAGAAATTGAGGTTCTCTTGCACCGTCAAATCGGGTTTCATCGCATTGCGATGGCCGAGATAGTGGCAGGCTTCGGCAGCGCGCATACCTGCTTCGGAGCCTTCCTGCTCCCAGATCACCCGACCGCTTTCGGGGCGCAGCAGACCTGCCACGGTGCGCAGCAGCGTCGATTTTCCAGAGCCGTTTTTCCCCGTCAGGACAAGACTTTGGCCGCCTTCGAGAGAGAAGGAAATGTCCTTGAAAATCAGGTCTTCGCCGCGTCTGGCGCTCAAATTTTCGGCCGTCAGCCGCATCCCGGAAACCTTGTTTAAGTTCTCAGTCATCTAGCGCTAAAAAAATCTTTCGCACGCTGCGACAAAGTGTCTGGAAGGTTCTTAGAAACTATCTATATACATAGCAACCACGCCAGCGGTCGGCGTGAGTTCCATCTGTCGCCGGACCTGAAGACCATAAATCTTCTCGTGCGGACAGCGGAAATGGCCGCACCCGCATCCTATAGTGCATTTCTTATGCATAGGCGTCCGCACGCGCGTGTTGGCTCTTGATATCAGCGGGGTTATTTTCCGTGACCAAATCTATCGATAGCTTCCAATGTCGCTCCGTCCTTACCGTAGGCGGTAAGGACTACGTGTATTACAGCCTGCCCAAGGCCGAAGCGAACGGCCTGACAGGTGTTTCCAAACTGCCCTTCTCGATGAAGGTGCTGCTCGAAAACCTGCTGCGCTTCGAGGACGGCCAGTCCGTTACCAAGGAGCAAATCCTTTCCGTTGCCGAATGGCTGAACAACAAGGGCCTGACCGAGGCGGAGATCGCCTATCGCCCGGCGCGCGTTCTGATGCAGGACTTTACCGGCGTTCCGGCGGTGGTCGACCTTGCCGCCATGCGTGACGGTATCAAATCGCTCGGCGGCGATCCGGAAAAGATCAATCCGCTGGTTCCCGTCGATCTCGTCATCGACCACTCGGTGATCGTCGACGAGTTCGGTACGCCGACTGCCTTTGCCCGCAATGTGGAGCTGGAATACCAGCGCAACGGCGAGCGTTACCGCTTCCTCAAATGGGGACAGCAGGCATTCAAGAACTTTCGCGTGGTCCCGCCCGGTACGGGCATCTGCCACCAGGTGAATTTCGAATATCTCGGCCAGACCGTCTGGACCAACGAGGAAGACGGTGAAGTTACCGCCTATCCGGACACCTGCGTCGGTACCGACAGTCATACGACGATGATCAACGGTCTCGGCGTTCTCGGCTGGGGCGTGGGCGGTATCGAAGCGGAAGCCTCGATGCTCGGCCAGCCGGTCTCGATGCTTCTGCCGGAAGTGATCGGCTTCAAGCTGACCGGAAAGCTGAAAGAGGGCGTCACCGCGACCGACCTGGTGCTGACCGTCGTTCAGATGCTGCGCAAAAAGGGCGTGGTGTCGAAATTCGTCGAGTTCTTCGGCCCGGGCATGGACAATATGCCGGTCGCTGACCGCGCTACGATCGGCAATATGGGCCCGGAATACGGTGCGACCTGCGGCTTCTTCCCGGTCGATTCCGAAACCGTCAACTACCTCAACATGTCCGGGCGCACCAAGGAGCGTATCGCGCTTGTCGAAGCCTATTCGAAGGCTCAAGGGATGTGGCGCGACACCGATGGTTCCGAGCTTGTCTTTACCGATACGCTGGAACTCGATCTCGGTGACGTGGTGCCGTCGATGGCCGGCCCGAAGCGTCCGGAAGGCCGCATTCCGCTGGAAAACATCGCCTCCGGTTTCGCCGGCTCGATGGACACCGACTACAAGAAGCCGGGCCAGCTTGAAAACCGTTATGCGGTCGAAGGCACGGACTTCGATCTCGGCCATGGCGATGTGGCGATTGCGGCGATCACGTCCTGCACCAACACGTCGAACCCGTCCGTTCTGATCGCTGCCGGTCTTCTGGCTCGCAATGCCGTCGCCAAGGGTCTGAAGACTGCGCCTTGGGTGAAGACCTCGCTTGCACCGGGATCTCAGGTGGTCGGCGAATATCTCGCCAAGTCCGGCCTGCAGACGGATCTCGATGCACTCGGCTTCAACCTTGTCGGTTTCGGCTGCACCACCTGCATCGGCAATTCCGGCCCGTTGCCGCCGCCGATCTCCAAGACGATCAACGACAAGGGATTGATCGTTTCGGGTGTGCTTTCGGGCAACCGCAATTTCGAGGGCCGTATCTCGCCGGATGTGCAGGCCAATTATCTGGCGTCTCCGCCGCTGGTCGTGGCTTATGCGCTGGCCGGCACGGTGCAGAAGGACCTGACGACCGAACCGCTCGGCATCGGCAGCGATGGCCAGCCGGTTTTCCTCAAGGATGTCTGGCCGACTTCTTCGGAAGTGCAGGAATTCATCGCCAAATACGTCACCCGCGAACTGTTCGAGAGCAAATATGCGGACGTGTTCAAGGGCGATGAAAACTGGCAGGCGGTGCAGATCCCGGATGGCGAGACCTATGCCTGGGACGACAAATCGACCTATGTGCAGAACCCGCCCTATTTCGTCGGCATGGGCAAAAAGGGCTCGGGCCTGAAGGATATCAAGGGCGCTCGCGTGCTTGGTCTCTTCGGCGACAAGATCACAACCGACCACATTTCCCCGGCCGGTTCGATCAAGGCGTCCTCGCCGGCCGGTGCCTATCTCACCGAAAACGGCGTGGCGGTTGCCGACTTCAACCAGTACGGCACGCGTCGCGGCAATCACGAAGTGATGATGCGCGGCACGTTTGCCAATATCCGCATCCGCAACCACATGCTCGGCCCGAACGGCAAGGAAGGTGGCTACACCATCCACTATCCGTCGAAGGAGGAGATGTCGATCTATGACGCTGCGATGAAATACAAGGAAGAGGGCGTTCCGCTCGTCATCTTCGCCGGCGTCGAATATGGCAACGGTTCATCGCGCGACTGGGCTGCCAAGGGCACCAACCTGCTCGGCGTCAAGGCCGTCATCGCGCAGTCCTTCGAGCGTATCCATCGCTCGAACCTGGTCGGCATGGGCGTCGTTCCCTTCGTCTTCGAAGAGGGCACGACCTGGGCTTCGCTCAACCTCAAGGGCGACGAAACCGTCACCATCGAAGGGCTGGAAGGCGATATCAAGCCGCGTGAATGGAAGGTCGCAAAGATTACCTATGGCGACGGCACGGTGAAGGAGATCAACATCCTCTGCCGCATCGATACGCTCGATGAGGTCATCTACATGAACAATGGCGGCATCCTGCAGACGGTTCTGCGGGATCTAGCTGCCTGACAATCGTGGTCCCGGGCTCGCTTCGGCTGGTCCGGGACTGTCCCCTCACTTTCTCTCCCACAAGGGGAGAGATTACAAAATCAAGATCTTAGCCTAAGGCTAAGTCTTAGATTTTGTTGATGAGGGGAACCTGCATATTCTCGACCCGGCCACCTCTTTCTAGGGGTGGCCTCATATCTCAAGGTTCCCACCGCGTGTCTCTCATCATCTTCATCGGAATGGCCGTTACCGTCTTTCTGACGTCACTGCTTTCCGGCATTTTCGGCATGGCCGGCGGGTTGATCCTGCTTTGGGTTCTGCTCTTCCTCTATCCCGTCGGCACCGCGATCGCGATCCAGGGTGTCATCCAGATGGTCTCGAACGGGTCGCGTGCCTGGTTTTCGCGCGCCTATATCGACTGGAGAATCCTGTCGATCCTGTGCTCGGGTGTTGCCGTTTCCGCGCTCATCCTGTTCATCACCAGCTACACTCCAAGCCTGATCGTGGTTCTGATCGGCGTCGGGTTGATGCCTATCCTCGTCTGGCTGCCGGTGAACAAGCTGCAGCTCGATGCGTCGCGTCCCTCGCATGCGTTTCTCGCCGGCCTGTTATCCGGCGGCATGACGATCAGCGTCGGGGTCGCCGGGCCGACGGTCGATATCTTCTTCATCCGCACCCAGATGGACCGGCGCAAGGTGATCGCCACCAAGGCATCGATCCAGACGCTGTCGCATCTGGCCAAGATCGCCTTCTACTGGGATGCGGCCTCGCAATTGCCGACGGTGGATGCGATCGCGGTGTTGATCGCAGCACCGATTGCGATTCTCGGAGCACGGGCTGGAAACAGTATCCTGCAGAAGATGACGGATGCGAATTTCCGTGCCTGGACCCGCTGGGTCGTGACCGGCGTCGGGGCTGTCTATCTGGCTCAAGGCATATTGAAGCTCATATAACGCAGAGGCCGTGAGTGAGCCGGATATATCGCCGAAAGGCGATCACGGGTCACATTCTCTATCCTCACCCCATCGTGACTTTCTCTTGAAAATGTGGATGGTTACTTTCCGCCAGCCCAGAGATTTGCTCTTCCCTGCCAATGGCAACCAACTCGTGTGTTTGCCCCGTCAAAAGGTTCGTCATCCATGCCGTTTGCCTTGCGTGCCGTTATCGTCCTTGCGAGCCTGCTCGTCGGCAGTGTCGCATCGGCCGGAGAGGCGCGGTCGCCAAAGGGCGTCGTCGAACTTTTCACCTCGCAGGGCTGCGCTTCATGTCCGCCGGCTGACAACACGCTGCCGCAACTGATCGCGCAGGGCGATCTCGTGGTGCTTTCCTATCACGTCGATTACTGGAACTATCTGGGCTGGACCGACACGCTGTCTTCCAAGGAAAATACCGAGCGGCAATATGGTTATGCCAAGACGATGGGCCGCAGCGGGGTTTATACGCCGCAGGCGATCATCAATGGTCGAGATCATGTGAAGGGCACCGATCAGACGATCATCAACGGCAAGGTCGATAGCCTGCAGAAAGCCGGACAGGGGCTGACGGTTCCCGTCGCTGCCACCATGCATGGCGATGAAATCGAGATCGAGCTCGGCGAGGGCCAGGGGCAAGCGGATGTCGTGGTCGCCTATTTCACCAAGCATCAGCAGGTCGATGTGACCAAGGGTGAAAACAGCGGCAAGAACATGGACTATTGGCACGCCGTTTACGACGTGCAGACGGTCGGCATGTGGAACGGGCAGAAGATGACGCTGAAATTGCCCGGCAAGGCGATGGGCAAGACCAAGAAGGACGGGTGCGCCATCCTTCTTCAGACCTCCGGATCCGGTGGTGAACCTGCCTCTATCATCGGCGCCACGGTTCTGATGGCTGGCCGTAAAAAAGACTGATCGGATTTTTGCCCGGCCAGTCTGCCTTAATTCGCATGACGAATCACACCGTGTCCTCGGCTTGCGAGCTGAGGCGGCCAAAATTCTCGTCATGATTTGGAATATTTGTTGGATGGCCCGGCCCGGAAACATTGGGGGGCTGGGGGTAAGGGTCAATGCACCTGACCGGGCCAATGGCGCTAAACGCGCCAACCAACAGCCGCAACATGGATGCGGATTTTGGCGCTGTTTTGTCCGAATTTAGGCAGATGAAAAAATCTGTTCCGACACGGTACGCCCGGGGGACGCTCGCTGCGGCATTCGCCATGGCTTGCATTTTCGTGCATGTCGGGCACACTGTCATACCAAAGACATGTAACGTTTGGAGCTTTGATGGCCGATCAGTCTGATTTGCCAGCGGGCGCAAGGCCTAAAGAAACGGCCGTTGTCGTCAGTCTCAGCGAATACAAGCAGAGCCTTGACCCTGTTCCGGTGACATTTCACCGGCGCGAACTGGATGCCATCCTCTGGATTTACGGCCGCATGGTCGGTGAAGGGGAATGGAAGGACTATGCGATCGATCACCTAAAGGATCGTGCCGTCTTTTCGATCTTCAAACGATCCGGCGAAATGCCGCTCTTCCGTATCGAGAAAAACCCGAAGCTTGCCGGCAAGCAGGGAGCCTATTCGGTGATCAACACCAATGGCATGATTTTAAAGCGCGGCCATGAGTTGCAGCAGGTGCTGAAGGTTTTCGACAAGGCTTTGAAGCTGATCGATTGAGGGGCGCTGATGTAAAGCGAAAGGCCTCGCCAACCGCCCTCATTCCTGTGCTTGTCACAGGAATCCAGCGGCCTCGCGTCTGCGACGCAAAAGAGTCTTTTCAGCCCAAAGACTTGGGCTGACTGGATCCCTGTGACAAGCACAGGGATGAGGGAGGGCATACGGCAGGCCTTGCCGCTCAGTTGCGCTCACAATGTTCCGGGATAGGCCGAAAGATCCGGATCGGTCTCCTTGCCTTCGCCGAGCGCTATCTGCATCAGCACCGTATCCAGCCATTTTCCGTGTTTGAAGCCGGTGCCCTTCAGCGTTCCGGTCATCTCGAAGCCGAGGCTTTTGTGGACGGCGATTGAGGCAGGGCTGGCGCCGCCGATAACGGCGACCATCTGGCGGAATCCGAGCGTCTCGCAGCGGGTCAGTAATTCTTTCAGCAGGGCCTTTCCAACGCCTCTGCCGCGGGCTTCAGGGGCTAAGTAGATCGAATCCTCCACCAGCCAGCGATAGGCCGGGCGGGTGCGGAATGCCGAGGCATAGGCATAACCGAGAAGGCTGCCGTCGTCCGCTTCCGCGACGATATAGGGGTATCCCTTTTCCAGGATGCCGGCCTGACGGCTGGTCATCTCGGGCAGATCGGGCGGCGCAATTTCGTAACTTGCGGTGCCGTTCAACACGCTGTCACGATAGATCTCGGTGATTGCCGCAAGGTCGGCGGTCGTGGCGTCGCGAATGGAAAATGTCATGGCAGGAGCGAATGGGGCTTTGCTTTGGGGCTGGGGATCTAAGCGAGCCTAGAGCCGACCCGAAAATCAGGCAACAAAAAAGGCGGCTTGAAAGCCGCCTTCTTCGTAACGATCACTCTTCCGCTTATTCGTCGCGGTTGCCCATGAACTGCAGCAGGAAGGTGAAGAGGTTGATGAAGTCGAGGTACAGGGTCAGTGCGCCCATGATGGCCATGCGGCCGGTCGTGACGGAGTCGTGACCATCCCAGTACATTTCCTTGATCTTCTGCGTATCGTAGGCGGTGAGACCAGCGAAAATCAGCACGCCGATGGCGGAGATCGCGAAGCCCATTGCAGACGACTGCAGGAAGATGTTGACGATCGACGCAATGATCAGGCCGAACAGACCCATGATCAGGAACGAGCCGAGGCCGGACAGGTCCTTCTTCGTCGTGTATCCGTAGAGCGACAGGGCGCCGAACGAAGCGGCGGTGACGAAGAATGTCTGAACGATGCTTTCATTCGTGAAGACGAAGAAGATTGCAGAGAGAGACAAGCCCATAAGAGCTGCGTAGACCCAGAAGGTCATCTGCGCTGCGGATACGCTCATCGACTGGATGCGAAAGCTCAGGAAGAACACAAGTCCGATCGGAGCCAACATGATGACCCAACGGAGGGGAGATGTGTAGAGAAGTGCCTGAAACGCGGGGTTGGACGCGGCAAATGCATAAGTGCCGTATGCAGCAACACCGGTGATCGCAAGTCCGAGTGCCATCAGGTTATAGACCCGAAGCATGTAGGCGCGAAGGCCCTCGTCGATCATCTCACCGGACTGCGCACGGGACTGCGCCATTCGGTTCTGGTAGTTGTTGAAGTCAGCCATTGTTTCCTCTTTAAGCTCCGGAATTACTACGGTGTCGGGCCCCCTAATATCAGACCCAGGCGCCGCTGCGGAGCTCCAGCAAGCCTGACGTAGAATATGATGCCAGATCGCTTTGCATACAAGGGGTGCTTTCCGGGAAAAGACCAATAGAGGGCGTAATTTAGCAACCTGTGGGGTGTTCTGACGCGAAATTGATGAAATTAATGCCATATTTGCACTCTATGGTTGATTAAAGCTCGCGCAGGACTGGCGCGGCCTTCTGGCCGAGAATGCGCCAGGTGCCCAAAAGCCCGATGCCAACCGTCAGAACCAGTGAAATCAAGAGGGTAAGGGCTGCGACGTCGGGCAGGAAGGACGAGGGCATGCGCATGATGCGGGCAACCACGAACCAGGCGGATAGTCCACCGGCCAGAAGTGCGAAGATCGCGGTGGCCGCACCGAGGATCAGGTATTCGTAACCAAAGGCGCGCATCAGCATGCTACGGGTGCCGCCAAGTGTTTTCAGCACGACAGCATCATGGGTTCGCGCGCGGTTTCCGGCGGCAAGCGCACCGGCCAGAACCAGAATCGAGGCGATGAGCGCGACTGCTGCCGCAGCACGGATGGCGGTTGCGAGTTGGCCGACCAATTGATCGACGAGATCGATCGCATCCTTGACCCGAACGCTGGTGATCGTCGGGTAGGTGTTGGTTACGGTGCGCAGAATTTCGGCTTCCTTCGCTGCCGATGCCGACGGGTCCGTCAGGGTTGCCAGCCAGGCATGGGGTGCGCCACGGAAGGTGTTGGGCGAGAAGACCATGACGAAGTTGATCGACAGCGATTCCCACTCGACATTGCGGAAGCTGGCGATTTTCGCCGTGATGTTGCGGCCGAGAACATTGACGGTGACGGTATCGCCCAGCTTCAGGCCCAGTTCGCCGGCTTCTTCCGCGGAAAAGGAGACGAGCGGTTCGCCGTCATAATTTTCCGGCCACCATTCGCCGGCAGTGAGTGTCGAGCTTTCCGGCTTGTTTTTCGCATAGGTGATGCCACGGTCGCCGCGCAGAACCCATCGACCTTCCGGCGGTACGTTCATCTGGCTGACGTCCTGGCCATTGAACGCGAGAATGCGGCCGCGCAGCATAGGAACCTCGAAGATCTTGCCTTCCGGAGCCTGCTCTTTCAGCAATTGCCGGAAGCCGTCGACCTCAGCGCTCTGGACATCGACGAAGAAGAAATTCGGCGCGCGTTCGGTGATGCTGCCGGTCAGCTGATTGCGCATGTTGCCGTCGATCAGCGCCAGCGTCACCAGCAGTGCGAGGCCGAGGCCAAGCGAGAGTACGACGGATGGCGTCAGCGCGCCTGGGCGGTGGATGTTGCCGATCGCCAGGCGCAGGGCCGGCGAATTGACCCGTGGGCTTTTTCGGGCAAGTGCGGCAATGCCGGCCGCCACGACCCGCAGAAGCAGAAACGCGCCCGCAACGGCAATAAGGAAGACGGAGGCGATACGGCGGTCGTCGGCCCAGAAGATGGCGAGTGCCGCAAGGGCTGCGAGAGCCGCACCGGCTGCCAGAAGATAAGGCCATGACGGCAGGCGTCTTGCCTCGAAACCCTGTTCACGGAACAGCGCCGTTGCCGGCACTTCCCGCGCATGGCCGAGCGGCAGGATGGTGAAGGCGAAGGTGACGAGAAGGCCGAAGGCTGCGGCAATCGCAAGTGCGCTGCCATAGATGGTCGCCTGTTCGGGAACAGGCAGAACGCCTTCGAGATAACGGAAGGCGATAAAGGGCGAGATCGCGCCGATCACCAGGCCGATGACAATCCCGATAGCTGCCAGAAGCATGATCTGGAACAGATAGATCATCGTCACCACCGAGGCTGGAGCGCCAAGGCATTTGAACGTGGCGATCGTGGTGCGCTTCGCATCGAGAAAGGCGCGCACGGCATTGGCGATGCCGACACCGCCGACGATCAAAGCGGTCAGGCCGACCAGCGTGAGGAACTGCGAGAACCGGTCGATGTTTTCGGCAAGCGAGGGGGCGGCCCGGTCGCTGGTGCGCACCGACCAGCCGGCATCGGGGAAATCACGGTTTGCGCGGGTGACGATCGCTGCCCGCGTCAAAGGATTTTCGAGGCGGATTTTGTAGGAATGCTCGACAAGGCTGCCGATGGTGATCAGGCCGGATGCGGAAAGCGCATCTCGGCTTATCATCAGCCGCGGCGCAAATCCGAAGCCGTCGGAGAGAGCGTCCGGCTCGTCGGTGATCGTGCCTTTTATGACAATGCGGGTATTGCCGAGGAGAAGCTCATCGCCGACGGAAAGGCCCATGCGGTCCAAAAGTAAGGGTGCGGCGACGGCACCGAAGGCCGTGCCATCCTGTGCCAGAAGCTGATCGATCGGCCGCTGCGGTTCGGTCTGCATCTGGCCATAGAGCGGATAGGCGCCATCGACGCCCTTGACCTCGACCAGCGCCTGAGCGGAGCCGTCCTGTTTGCGCGCCATCGAGCGAAGGCCCGTCGAGACACTGACTTCGCCAAGGCCGTCGAGGAATGTCCGTTCCTTTTCGCTCGCCTCGCGATTGTTGAGCTCGAAGCGGATGTCGCCGGCAAGCAAGTCTTGTCCCTGATTGGCAATTGCGCCGGTAATCGCCGTCGAGACGGAATTGACGGTCGCGATTGCACCGGTGCCGAGCGCAATGCAGGCGAGGAAAATGTAAAAACCACCGAGGCCGCCACGCATTTCGCGCAGCGCCAGACGGAAGGCGATGGAGATGCGGGCCGCCGCCGCGCTCATGCAGGCACCGCCTGACCGACGGTGCGGGCGGCGCTATCCTCGACAATTTCGCCGGATCGGACGCGTATCTGGCGCGAGCAACGGGCGGCAAGGCTGTTGTCGTGGGTGACGAGAAGCAGCGTCATGCCGCGCTCGGCCTGTTTTGCGAACAACAGGTCGGCGATCTGTTTGCCGGTTTCAGTGTCGAGATTACCGGTCGGCTCGTCGGCAATCAGAAGCGCCGGCGAGGGGGCGAGGGCACGGGCTATCGCCACGCGCTGCTGTTCGCCACCGGAAAGCTGGCCCGGATAATGGCTGAGCCTTTCGCCCAACCCGACTGCCGTCAGTTCGCGCTTGGCGATGGCGAATGCGTCGGAAGCACCCGCCAGTTCCAGCGGTACGGCGACGTTTTCCAGTGCTGTCATGTTGGCGATCAGGTGGAAGGACTGGAAGACGATGCCGATATTGCGGCCGCGGAATTCGGCCAGAACATCTTCCGAAAAACTGTGCAGGGGCTGGCCCTTGATGAAGATCTCGCCGCTGTCGAGCCGCTCCAGACCGGCCAGAACCATCAGCAGGGTCGACTTGCCGGAACCGGAGGGGCCGATGATGCCGACCGCCTCGCCCGCATCGATCGTCAGGTCGATGCCTTTCAGCACATGGACGGAGGCTGCGGCGCTTCCAAGGGTCAGGTCGGCATTTTTGAGATCGATAACGGTTTCAGTCAAAGCGAATAACCCTATATCCATGGTGCGCCGGGCGTTTGTTGCAGCGCGGTCGTCGTGGAAATCTAGGAGACGTGAGTTGAGTTTTAAAGCAAGCCTTCTTCACTTCATCGTCATGGTTGCTCTGTTTGCCGGCTCAAGCTCGGCAAAAGCGCAGGAGAAGGCGATCAATCTGGTCGGCTTCGGCGACAGCCTGATGGCCGGATACCAGCTTGCGCCGTCGGAATCCTACACCGCCCAGCTGGAAACGGCCCTGAAGGCCAAGGGACATAACGTTGTCATCACCAATGCCGGGGTCTCGGGCGATACGACGTCTGCCGGACTTTCGCGCATCGACTGGTCGGTGCCGGACGGAACCGACGGCGTCATTCTCGAACTCGGCGCCAATGACGCGCTGCGCGGCATTGCGCCGGAACAGTCCGAAAAGAACCTAGACGCCATGCTGGCGCGGCTGAAGGAGCGCGGCATTCCGGTTCTGCTTGCCGGCATTCTCGCGCCGCCGAACATGGGCGGCGACTATGCTGAAAAGTTCAACCCGATCTACAAGCGGCTTGCCGAGAAATATGCGGTGCCGCTCTATCCGTTCTTCCTCGACGGGGTGACGACGGTGCCGGGAATGCAGCTCGAAGACGGCATGCATCCCAATGCGAAGGGCGTGGCAGTGATGGCGGAGCGTACTCTTCCTATGGTGGAAGCATTTCTAGGGGAGATCGCTTCAGACATAAAATAACAACTTGCACGGAACGAGATTGCGTGTTCCGCTGTTGATATCTGCTAGAGATTCGAGGAGGTTCTGCGTATGCCGAGACTTTTCACCGCCCTCGAAGTGCCGCGCAATGTTGCCTTAAGTCTGTCCCTTCTTCGGGGCGGAATACCTGGCGCGCGATGGATCGACGTCGAGAATTACCATATCACCCTGCGCTTCATCGGCGATGTCGATAACCGGACAGCTGACGAAATCGTCGACCGGTTGGACCGGATCGACCGCCCGGAATTCCAGGCGCAACTGACGGGTATCGGTTCCTTCGGATCTAAGAAGCCGCATTCGATCTGGGCCGGCGTTTCCGTTTCTCCGGACATGCTGGCTTTGCAGGCCGAGATCGAGCGGATCTGCCAGCGGATCGCTTTGCCGCCGGACCCGCGCAAGTTCATGCCGCATGTGACGCTTGCCAGATTGAAGCACTGCCGTCTCGACGATGTGGTGCATTATCTTTCGGGTCGGGGCAATTTTCAGACCGTTCCGTTCAAGGTCTCGCGCTTCGTGCTTCTGTCATCGAAGGAATCCGTCGGTGGTGGGCCTTATGTGACGGAAGAGATATTTTCCTTGAGGGATGACAGTTTCGCCTACGAATATGGTGACGTGGAAACCGCCAAGAGCTATTTCTGACGGGCACTGTTTTTCGAGGGGCGACATGCCCATGGGCTATGAACTGTTGGAACAGGATGAGGTCGGACGTGAGTTGGCCAGGCTTGAGGGCTGGGAGCTTTCAGCGGATGGCCTTGCGATCCGCAAGTCCTTCAAATTCCGATCCTTCGTCGAAGCATTTGGCTTCATGACCGAATGCGCGCTGGCCGCTGAAAAACTCGATCATCACCCGGACTGGAGCAACAGCTATTCCCGTGTCGATGTCAAGCTCACCACGCATGTGAAGAAACAGCTGACGGACCGGGACTTCCGACTTGCGGCCTTGATGGACGAAGCTTGGTCGCGCCGCCTTTGAAAGACCATTGTCGATCCCCATATGAACTTCCGTGAAATCGATGAAGGTCTCCAACGGAGCGCTCATGGACGACGTAAAGATCGGTGAAATTCTTCTGCCCGGCGACGAAGACACGCAGGATCGCCGCGAAAAACAGGTGCGTGCGAAATTCTGGCCGACGCTGAAGCGGGCGGTAAAATTCGTGCCGTTCAGCCGCGATCTGGTCGCTGCCTATTATTGTGCGGTCGATCCGAAGACCCCGACCAGAGTGCGCGGCGTGCTTCTGGCCGCACTCGCCTATTTCGTCCTGCCGATCGATCTGGTGCCGGACATGTTCGTCATGGTCGGCTTTACCGATGATGTTGCGGTGCTGGCGGCGGCTTTAAGGATGATCCAGGGCCATATTGCCGATCGACATTACGATGCGGCGGATCAGACGCTGGCCGACAATCCTGATATGGGGCCTGACATGGGCCCTGACATCGGCCCCGATATGGGAAAAGCCCGGGCATAAGTGTGTGTCACGCGGCTGGCGGATCTTCCAGTGCGCGGCGCAGGTGCTGGAAGGCGAGCCGGATACGGGATTTCACCGTGCCTAGGGGAAGGCCGGTTGCTTGGGCAATTTCCGTGTGCGTCTGGCCCTGGAAAAAGGCGGCTTTCACCAATTCCATCTGTTCGCCGGGAATGCGGCTCAGCGCCTCGCGCACCCTTGCATCCCGTTCCTCGCCTTCGACAAGCGCATCGGTCGCCTGCATATCCATCATCTGCCATTGCGCATCGCCAAGCGCATCCTTGCCCTTGGCGCGACGCTGGGCATCAAGGCGCCGGTTGCGCGCGATGCGAAACAACCATGTCGAAAGGGATGATTTCTGCGGATCGTAAAGCGAGGCCCGATGCCAGAGGACCGTCATGACTTCCTGGACGAGTTCTTCCGCTTCATCGACGGGAATTCTCTGGCTCGTCAGCCAAGTTTTCAACCGGGGCGCAAAATGATCGAAGAGCACGCCAAAGGCCGCCTGATCACGCTCCACGGCAACCGCCATGGTCAAGCGCGCAAAGTAGTCCCGGTCGTTACCCTGCATCCAAACTACGCAATTCTTTCAACGCTCAGATTCGCATCTATACGACCATACTAATGTCATTGCGGGAGTTTGGAAGAGGACAAACTGTTGCCCTATTCCTTGTGTCATTGGCTTCATATTGCAGCGAGCGCGCAACCAATCCCGATGTTGACGGATTGGTAACCAGAATTAAGTCAAAATGAACCAGATCATGGCCCGCTTCACCCACCCTCACTGTTGAAGCGTCACGTATAACAAAACCCGGCAGGAAACCATGTCCGCACGCACAGTCGCACTCGCCCTTGCTCTTACCTTCGTAAGCGCAGGCATCGCCTCGGCTCAGACGCCGACCCGCATCCAGCAGTTCAAGGCATGGGGTGCCTATTCCTACAAGTCCGGCAACAGCACGGTCTGCTACGTCCTTTCGGTTCCCACGGCAAAGGAACCCGCAACCGTCGATCACGGCGATATTTTCTTCATCGTTTCCCAGCGTCCCGGCCAGAGCGTTTCCTATGAACCGCAGGCAATGGTCGGTTATCCGCTTCAGGCCAATTCTAAGGTGACGGTCACCATCGATGGCAAAGCCTTTACCATGTTCACCAAGGAAAAGGCTGCCTGGGTGGAAAACGCTGCCGAAGAACCTGCTCTCGTAGCCGCGATGAAAAGCGGGAGCTCGATGAGCGTCAGCGCCGTTTCCGGCCGCGGCACGAAGACTTCCTACACGTACCAGCTTGCCGGCATTTCGGCGGCGCTGAAGCAGATCGAAACCTGCAAGTAAGCCAACCCTTTTGGTTTAAACGGAGGCCGGTCCTTGGATCGGCCTTTCGTGTTTCTTGAAGACAGCGTGACTTGGCCCCATTTTGATGCTACAGGCCCGCTCAACATGGTCGGGCCGAATGTTGCCGCGGCCGAAACAGGTTTCACGCACAGACATGCCCAAGCCCTTCCGCCAACAAAGCGGTGGCGATGGTCATGTGCTCGAACGGGATAAAAAATGTCAGTCACAGAGGCCTTTGCCCCCGGCGCCATCGCCAAGAAGCCGCTGGTCGCCAATCCGGATCTTTTCACCTCCAAGCCGTCGCTGATCGGCCTGACGCGGCCGCAGATGGCGAAAGCCCTGCATGAAAAGGGCGTGCCGGAAAAGCAGTTGCGCATGCGCGTCAACCAGCTGTGGCACTGGCTCTATATCCGCGGCGTTTCCGATTTCGATGCGATGACCAATGTCGCCAAGGACATGCGCGAGATGCTCAAGGAGCATTTCACCATCGCCCGCCCGGAAATCGTCGAGGAGCAGATCTCCAATGACGGTACGCGCAAGTGGCTTTTGCGTTTCCCGTCACGCGGCGCCGGTCGCCCGGTCGAGATCGAGACCGTCTATATTCCGGAAGAAGGTCGCGGTACGCTGTGCATTTCCAGCCAGGTCGGCTGCACGCTCACCTGTTCCTTCTGTCACACCGGCACGCAGAAGCTGGTGCGCAACCTGACGGCGGAAGAAATCCTGTCGCAGCTTCTTTTGGCGCGTGACCGTCTGGGCGATTTTCCAGGTGCCGATACGCCGCCCGGCGCTTTCGTTCCGACCGGCGACCGCAAGGTCACCAATATCGTCATGATGGGCATGGGCGAGCCGCTCTACAATTTCGACAGCGTCAAGACCGCGCTTCTGATCGCCACCGATGGTGACGGCCTGTCGCTTTCCAAGCGCCGCGTGACGCTGTCCACGTCTGGTGTCGTGCCGGAAATCTACCGGACCGGCGAAGAAATCGGCGTGATGCTGGCGATTTCGCTGCATGCGGTGCGCGACGAGTTGCGCGACATGCTGGTGCCGATCAACAAGAAATATCCGCTGAAGGAGTTGCTCGACGCCTGCCGCGCCTATCCGAGCCTGTCGAATGCCCGCCGCATCACATTCGAATATGTGATGCTGAAGGATGTGAACGACAGCCTGGAAGACGCCAAGCTGATGGTTCAGCTGTTGAAGGGCATTCCGGCGAAGATCAACCTCATTCCATTCAACCCGTGGCCGGGCACGAACTACCAGTGCTCAGACTGGGCGACGATCGAGAAGTTCGCGGATTTCATCAATGCGGCAGGCTATGCTTCCCCGATCCGTACGCCGCGCGGCCGCGATATCCTTGCTGCTTGCGGCCAGCTGAAGTCGGAATCGGAGCGTATGCGCAAGACCGAGCGCTTGGCCTTCGAGGCGATGATGATCGCTGGTCACGGCGAAGACGACGACTGAGCCTTCTTGAGGTCAGCCGGCTCGCTTGAAGAAATCCTGATTGGCCGCGATCAAAGCGGCCGTCTCATTCAGCCGGTCGGCGTTCTCAGGATACGCCGTCTGCAGTTTCCGGGCTGCATTGCTGAACGCATGCACGACCCGTTCGGGTTTGCGGGATAGATGAGCAATGCTCAATAACGTCGCGCGCAGCGCCCGTTTTGACCGTACGTCGATCATGCCTTCGGTCATCATGCTGCGGATCGCATAAAGGCTGTTTCCGAGCTGCAATGCGCCCATGCCGCCGCTGACGGCAAAACTTCCCCCGCTGCCGCTCCGTTCGCTCCAGCGAACCAGCATAACGAGGCGATGATAGACGCGCATGCGCCAATGCAGATGACGATCGGGTCTGTCGAACGCGCCCTTCGCCATTGCGGCCAGCTCATGCACCATCAGCCTTATGACGAAATCCAGCCGCTTAGCAGTGTTCATGGGCAAGGCGACAAAAGCGAGATAGGCCGTGACCGGGCCGATAAATACGCCGAAGGCTTGCAGAAGCACATGCCCGAGCTCAGGGTTCGCCGGCACGTTGGGGTTCATCATCAGGAGGTAGATGAGATTGTAATCCATGCCCGCCAGCCCCACGCGCCGATGCGCCATCGGCAGCATGCCGATAAGCGTGAAGGGCATGATGAGCAGGGCCGCTACGATCACGCTACCGGCCATCGGCATGATGAAGAGATGCGCAAGAACCGCCGCGCAGACGCCGCCTGCCGCGCCGGCTACCACCCAGCGCATCTGAAGTTCGGGATTCGGGAATGTCGAAAAGACCGAGGTCATGATGGCGGCACCCATGACCATGTACGGGCCGAGCTGCCAACCGGTCGCTATCCACACAATTCCGGTCGCTGCGACGGCGCTCATCGATCTCAGGGCCGCATAACGTGCACCTATCCAGTCTCGATGCTGGGGCACGGGCCGTTCCGATGTCGGGCCGATCGCGGCTGCCGTCCTGTTTGCTCGCTGCCACAGCGGGACGATTGCCCTCAGGAGAGCGGCGCGATGCGGAAAATCGGTTTCAAGCTTTTCGGCCATTTCGTGCAGGCGTGCGGAGAGGTCATCCTGGCTGCCGCCGGTCACGAGCGGTTCGCCTGCATCCGCCTCGCGCGGTGAACGGGTGTCGAGCAACAATTCGGTCAGTGCAGAAAGCAGGCTGCGGATATCACGGGCCTTCCGGCGGATATTGAGTGAGCCGGCCGAGGCGATGTCGAGGCTTTCGTCCAGCGCGGCGATCTCGAGGATCAGCCGCGAGCGTTCTTTTCCATCGGGTCCACCCGCCGCCATATGGTCGAGGCAGGCCTGCATGATGTTTTTCACGCGCCTGGAAAGATCGGTGGGCTGTGGTTTGGGAGAAAAGACCAGGGCGACGATCGTGCCGACTGCGGCGCCAAGGCAAGCCGTTGCCATGCGATCGATCGCCAGCGGCCAGATGGACGTGTCATGGCCGTAACCGAGAAGGGCAACCATCGCCGCGGAATATCCAGCCAGAAGGCTGGTATAGGAGGCCGGGCCAGTGAGCAGATTTCCGGTGCCGGCGCAGAGGCTGAGCCAAAGCATCATGCCGATGATGATGCCAAGCGGGTCGTTGCCTGTGAGAACCATGAGGCCCACACCGACCAATGCGCCGACGATCGTGCCGGTGACGCGCGAAAGGCTTCGCTCAAGCCGCTGGCCGCGTGTCGGAAGGGCGGTGATCCAGACGGTCATCGCTGCCCATTGCGGGTGGTCAAGCCCGATCAGGGTGCCGATGGCAAGCGCCAGGCAGGCTGCGATCGCAGTGCGCGCGGTGAAGCGCAACCGGTTCGGGTCGATATCGAAGATGGCGGAAAGCGCTTTCATGATTGAGACTTCATTCCGGCCTTGGCCTTCTCCATTTTTTCCTCGACGCGTTCGCAGATGCGCAGCATGGCCGCGATGTCCTCGTCGCTGAAGTCGTCGAGCAGGTCTTTCTCCAGCGCCACGAGTTGCGCGCGGATGGCGGCGGCGGTTTTTCTGCCTTCTTCGGTGAGATGGAGCCTGCGGGCGCGGCGATCGTCCAGATCGATCCGGCGTTCGAGCAGGCCGCGTTTTGACAGGATATCGATCAGCCGCACGAGGCTCGATTCATCGAGGCCGGACGCCGCGGCGAGTTCCTTCTGCAACAGGCCATCACCCAGCCGATGCAGATAGATCAGCGGTGTCCAACTGGCGTCGGTCAGGCCGCTTTCCGCCAGCTTCTCATCGACGAACATGCGCCACCTTCTGGCGAAGACGACGACAGCGCCGCCGAACACGGCTTTTGGATCATTCGAATTTCTGTGCATTCAAATTATTTGGATCAAAAGTATTTTCTAGGCAAGCGGATTTGCGAACTGGGTGTGATGCAATTGTTGCATGGCTGCCAAAAAGCTGTCCCGGTGTCGCGGATCGGCTGTTGCGGACAGGTGTTGGTTGATTTCGGATGTCCGGCTGCCTAAGAAGCCAAAAAGCCAAGAACCGCCCGGAGGAAACCTATGCGCGCTTTCATTCTCGCCCTTGCGGCAGCCACCGCTCTCGCCATGCCTGCAAAGGCTGCCGACGTCACCGTTGCCGTGACGGCCATCGTTGAACATCCTGCCCTCGATGCCGTCCGTGATGGCGTGAAGGAAGCACTGGTCGAAGCCGGTTACAAGGACGGCGAGAACCTGAAGTTCATGTATGAGTCCGCGCAGGGCAATCCCGGCACGGCCGCGCAGATCGCTCGCCAGTTCGTCGGCGAAGAACCGAGCGTGATCGTGCCGATCTCGACGCCTTCTGCCCAGGCCGTGGTTTCCGCCACCCGCGATATCCCGGTCGTTTTCACTGCCGTTTCCGATCCGGTCGGCGCCCAGCTGGTCAAGGACATGGCGAAGCCCGGCCGTAACGTGACCGGCCTTTCGGACATGTCGCCGGTTGCAGAGCATGTCAAGCTGATCCAGGAAATCTCGCCGAATGCGAAGTCGATCGGTTTCCTTTACAACACGGCTGAAACCAACTCGGTTTCGATCCTCGCCGCGCTGAAGGAAGAAGCCGCCAAGACCGGCATGACGGTAATCGAGTCGGTTGCGACCAAGTCGGCCGAAGTGCAGGGCGCTGCCCGTGGTCTCGTCGGCCGTGCCGACGTCTTCTACATTCCGACCGACAACACGATCGTTTCGGCCTTCGAGGCTGCTGTCGGTGTTGCCGAAGAAGCCAAAATCCCGCTTTACGCTGCCGATACCGGTTCGGTTGATCGCGGTGCCGTTGCCGCCCTCGGCTTCAACTATTTCGACGTCGGCAAGCAGACTGGTGCTATTGTTGCCCGTATCCTCAAGGGCGAGGCTCCCGGCGATATTCCGGTCACCGTTGCTGCCGGTACCGATCTCGTCATCAACAAGGGTGCGGCCACCCGCATGGGTGTGACGCTGCCCGAGGCCATCGTTTCGCGCGCCACGCGCACGGTCGAATAAGCCGGATTTTACCAACGCACCGGGTGACGGGATGTCATCCGGTGTGATCGACGACCAACCGGCGCAGCAAGTGCTGGGTAATGAGGGGAGCACGCAAAGGTGCTTAGTCAGATTGCCTTCTGGGGCGCAGTGGAACTCGGGCTGGTTTTCGCCTTTGTCGCCATCGGTGTATTTCTCGCCTTCAGGGTGCTCGATTTTCCCGATCTCACGGTAGACGGGTCGTTTCCGCTCGGGGCCGCGGTTGCGGCCGTGCTGATCACAATCGGCATCAATCCGTGGCTTGCGGCCGTTGTCGCCATGCTGGCCGGTGCCGCCGCCGGCACGGTGACGGCGTTTCTCAATGTCCGCTTCCGCATCCTCAACCTGCTTGCCTCGATCCTGACCATGATCGCGCTCTTTTCCGTCAACCTGCGGGTTATGGGAAAGCCGAATGTGGCGCTGATCAATGCCGACACGATGCTGAGCCCGTTCTTCGGCCTGGGCTTACGTGAAGTTTATGTGCGCCCGCTGTTCGTCGGTGTGCTGGTGGTCATCGCAGTGATCGCCGTCTGGCGCTTTCTCGAAAGCGATGCCGGTCTTGCGATGCGCGCGACCGGCGCCAACCCGCGCATGTCGCGGGCACAAGGGATCGACACGAGCTGGCAGGTCTATCTCGGGCTTGCGCTTTCCAACGCGCTTGTGGCGCTCGGCGGCGCGCTGTTTGCACAGACCAACGGTTTTGCCGATGTCACCTCCGGTGTCGGCACGATCGTCGTCGGTCTTGCTGCCGTCATCATCGGCGAGACGCTGTTTGGTGCACGCGGTATTCTTCTGGCGCTGATAGGCTGCGTCGTCGGCTCGATCCTTTATCGCATCGCCATCCAGCTGGCGCTTTCGACGGATGCGCTCGGCCTGAAAGCCTCCGACCTCAATCTCGTTACCGCCGTTCTGGTGGCCGTGGCGCTCGTTCTGCCGCGTCTGCGCCGGGGAGCTTCGTCATGATCGATCTCAAGGATATCCGTGTCACCTTCGGCAAGGGCACGCCGCTGCAGAAAGAGGCGCTGAAGGGCGTCAACCTGACGATCGAGGAAGGTTCCTTCGTCACCGTCATCGGTTCCAACGGTGCGGGGAAATCGACCCTGCTCGGCGTGCTGGCCGGCGACGTTCTGGCGAATGAAGGCAAGGTTACGATCGGCAATACGGATGTGACGCGCAAGTCGACATCCGCCCGTGCCGGTCTCGTCGCCCGCGTATTCCAGGATCCGCTGGCGGGCAGCTGCGGGTCTCTGTCGATCGAGGAGAATCTGGCACTTGCAGCGCGCCGGGGCGAGACACGCGGCCTGCGCTCGGCGCTTGGACCGCGCCGCCGCGAGCTGTTTCGCGAGCGGATCGCCGAACTCAATCTCGGGCTGGAAAACCGGATGAAGGACCGCATGGACCTGTTGTCCGGCGGTCAGCGGCAGGCGGTGTCGCTGGTCATGGCGACGATGGCGGGTTCGGATGTGCTTCTGCTCGACGAGCATACGGCGGCACTTGATCCGGGCATGGCGGAATTCATCATGAAACTCACCCAGCGGGTTGTCTCGGAGCGCAAGCTGACGACGTTGATGGTGACACATTCGATGCGCCAGGCGCTGGACTTCGGCCACCGCACGATCATGCTGCATGGCGGCGAGATCATTCTCGATGTCAGCGGCGATAGCCGCAAGGACCTGCAGGTCGAAGACCTGATCGCTATGTTCCGCAAGATGCGTGGCGAGACGCTGGACGACGATGCGTTGCTGATCGGCTAGAGCATTTCCGCCTTTCTTCGAAACGCGAAAACGCTCTATCTCTTTGTTTTACGCAATTCCGGACGCAAAACTGGTTCCCACTTTTGCTGGAATTGCTCTAAGGCCGGTCAGCGCTTCATCTGTCAGCGTGCCTGAGTGAAGAAGATCTTTGCCGCGAAGATCGAGAAGACGCCGGCAAAGGTATAGTCGATGCCGCGCAGGATTTTTGGATTGGCTTGCAGCCACGTGGAAAGCCTGTCTGCCGCAAGCACGACGATCAGGTTTACAGGCATGCCGATAATGATGAAGTAGATCCCCAAGAAGATCAGCTTTCCCGTCACATGCGGGTCGCTTGCCGAGACGAATTGCGGCAGGAAGGTCATGAAGAAAATCACGACCTTGGGGTTGAGGATGTTCACCCAGAAACCAACCGAGATGTTGGCCAAGGCGCTGCTTTCCGCACGTTCAATCTTCTCGATCGAGAGTTTGGAGCCGAAGCGGATCGCCTGAATGGCGAGCCACAGCAGATAGGCTGCTCCTCCGGTTTTCAGAATGAAGAAAGCGGTCGGCGAGGCGGTGATCAGTGCAGAGATGCCGAAGGCGACAAGGAGCGTGTGACAGACGACGCCGAGACTGGTTCCAAGCACGGTATAGAGGGCCGGTCTACGGCCCTCGCCGAGCGCACGGCTGACCGAAAGCGTCATGTCCGGGCCGGGCGTGATCGCAAGGAGAAGTCCCGCCGCAGTGAAGGCGAGAAGTGCGGGAAGGCTTGGCAGGAATTCCATGGCGACACTCGTCAACTGGATGATCGATGGCATCGTTATCCAGCTGCCGAGCTTCTGCCAAATGAATATATTAGTTGCCGTTTATGAATTTCCTTGATGCATCGGCAAAATCCGGATGCCAGCGCGAAAGTGGCGGACGGTTTTCGATAATGTCGCCGATTGCCCAGGCCATGCGGCGCTCGTCAGTCGCCCGATCGACATCGTTGTCGGGGCAGAGAATGTAGAAATCGCCGCGACCGAGGCTTTCGACCATGAAGTCTACCGTCTGTTCCGATGTCCATGCGCCTTCCGGCTTTTCCGTCCGGCCACCCGCGGCAAGTGGGGTGAAGACGAAGCCGGGGATCAGGAGATGCGCCGAGACCTGACAGCCCTCGGTGTTGCGCAACTCGTGCTGCAGCGCTTCGGTGAAGGTTTTTACGCCGGATTTGGAGACGTTGTAGGCGGGATCGCCGGGTGGGGTGGTAATGCCCTGTTTGGAACCGGTATTGATGATAAGCGCCGGTTCGCCATGGGCGATCATCGCGGGGCCGAAGATGCGGCTGCCGTTTACGACGCCCATCAGGTTGACGGCGAGCACGTTTTCCCAATTCGCCTGCGGGCCGAAAATGCTGCTGCCGGGCTGGATGCCGGCATTGTTCATCAGCACATGGACACGACCGAAACGCTGGATGACGGCCCGTTCGAGCGCTGCGATCTCGTCCGGCTTCGACACATCGGTGCCGATCGCCGCGACATCGTGTTCGCCGCCTTCCGCCAGTGCGGTGACTTCGCGGGTCGCCTCGACGAGCTTTTCTCCCTCCAGGTCGACAAGCACGACGGAAAGGCCCTGCCGAGCAAATTCCTTCGCCGCAGCAAGCCCGATGCCGGAAGCGGCTCCGGTGATGACGGCGACATTGTCCCTTTTCAGAGCGGGATGAGTAACGGTCATGGGTCGGTCTCCTCTATGACGCTGCTGTTCAAAGGTCCGGCGGGATATGGTACATCCTGGTATTCCGTCAACATGACGGGATATTGAAGCGGAGCCAAGCCGATGGGCGAGATCATATCGATCAGGGTGGATGAAGAAACGGCCGCCTATGTCAAAAAGCAGGTGGATGACGGGCGCTATGCTTCCGAAAGCGAAGTGATCGAAGAAGCGCTAAGGCTTCTAAAGGAAAGCGAAGAGGACGAGATCGAGGCGTTGCGCGCTGCGATCGACGAGGGAGAAGCTTCGGGCGAGCCGCAGCCGTTCGATTTCGACGCTTTCATCGAGCGAAAAAGGGTGCAGCGCGCGCAACGATGAAGGCTCTTGTCTTCTCGCCAAAGGCCAAAGCCGATATCGACGAAATCTACGACTACACGGAAGAGCATTGGGGCTTCGAGAAAGCCGAGGCCTACACTTTCGAACTCCGGGATGTCTGCCGAATGCTTGTGGAAGGACTTCGATCCGGCCGCATGATGCGAAATCTGAAACGAAACTATCTCGCGCTGTCCTTCAGGTCTCACGTCGTTATCTATCGTCAGACAGATACTCATCTCACAATCATCCGCATCCTTCACCAGCGGATGAACGTGCGGCGTCATCTCTGACGTTGTTTCTCCGGGTTTTCCTTGCACGGCCCCAGAAACTCGCTAAAAAGTTCGGCGATCCAATTTCGGCGGAATTTTCTCCGCCGCCACCCGCAGACGGACAAAATTATCATGGCACTCCCGAAAGACGTAAAGAAGGTCGTTCTCGCCTATTCCGGCGGTCTCGATACCTCGATCATCCTGAAATGGCTGCAGACCGAACTCAACGCTGAGGTCGTCACCTTCACGGCCGATCTCGGCCAGGGCGAAGAGCTCGAGCCGGCACGCAAGAAGGCCGAGATGCTGGGCATCAAGGAAATCTTCATCGAGGACGTCCGCGAAGAATTCGTCCGCGACTTCGTCTTCCCGATGTTCCGCGCCAATGCCGTTTATGAAGGCGTCTATCTGCTCGGCACGTCGATCGCCCGTCCGTTGATCTCCAAGCACCTGATCGAGATCGCCAAGAAGACCGGCGCCGATGCGATCGCCCATGGCGCGACCGGCAAGGGCAACGACCAGGTTCGTTTCGAAATGTCGGCCTATGCGCTGAACCCGGATATCAAGATCATCGCTCCGTGGCGCGACTGGTCGTTCAAGAGCCGTACGGATCTTTTGAACTTTGCCGAACAGCACCAGATCCCGGTCGCCAAGGACAAGAAGGGCGAAGCGCCGTTCTCCGTCGACGCCAACCTCTTGCACTCGTCTTCCGAAGGCAAGGTTCTGGAAGATCCGGCCGTCGAGGCGCCGGAATATGTGCATATGCGCACGATCTCGCCGGAAGCCGCTCCCGACCAGGCAACGACGATCAAGATCGGTTTCCGCAAGGGTGACGCCGTCTCGATCAACGGTGTCGAGATGTCGCCGGCAACCCTGCTTGCGCAGCTCAACAACTATGGCCGCGACAATGGCATCGGCCGTCTCGATCTCGTCGAGAACCGTTTTGTCGGCATGAAGTCGCGCGGCGTCTACGAGACCCCCGGCGGCACGATCCTGCTTTCGGCTCACCGCGCAATCGAATCGATCACGCTCGACCGCGGCGCTGCTCACCTGAAAGATGAGCTGATGCCGAAATATGCCGAGCTGATCTATTACGGTTTCTGGTTCTCGCCGGAGCGCGAAATGCTGCAGGCTCTGATCGACAAGAGCCAGGAGCATGTCGAAGGCGAAGTGACGCTGAAGCTCTACAAGGGCAATGTCATGGTCATCGGCCGCGAAAGCGACAAGTCGCTCTATTCGGATGCGCTCGTCACCTTCGAGGACGATCACGGCGCCTACGACCAGAAGGATGCAGCCGGCTTCATCAAGCTGAACTCGCTGCGCCTGCGCACGCTCGCCAAGCGCAACCAGCTGAAATAATCGGGCTTACCGATTTTCCAATCAGGCCCCGCTGTTACCGCAGCGGGGCTTTTTTATTGCCGGCGGCTGATGAAGCGGTGAGCGAGATAGGCCGCGACCGCGGTGAATTCCATGATGGGGATGATCGTGCCGAAGGAAGTCAGCGGGTTTGCGAAGGTGGCAGCGACCAGCCCGCCGAGAAAGCCGCCGCCCATCTGGATGAAACCCATCAGCGCGGAGGCGGAGCCTGCGACTTTCGGAAATGCGGCAAGGCCGGAGGTGACGACATGCGGCGTCAGGAAGGCGATACCGAAGGTGCAGATGCCGACCGGGACCATGATCGACAGGAATGTCGGATCGAGCAGGTGCACGGACAACAGCATCAGGAAGCCGCCCGTGCCGCAGAAGGCGATGCCGATCGCAACCGCGGCAGGACCGGATATGCGGCCGGAGATCATCCGTAGAGTGATCGAACCCGCCAGATAGGAACCCGTTTGTGCCAGCATGCCGAGGCCGAACTGGGTCGGGCTGAGGCCGACGACATCGATCAGGACAAAGGGCAACATGGTGCCCTGGGCATAAAGCGCGCCGATCGAGCCGCCGAGAATGAGCGAGGGGAAGAGAAAGCGCAGGTCGATGATCAGGCCGGCATAAGTCTTCACCAGCGTGACGGGCTGCAGGCGCGAGCGATCCGGAATGGCCGTTTCCTTGAGCGCGAAAATGCAGGTCAGCAATGCGATGGCGCCGAAGGCGATCAGCAGCAGAAAGATAGACTGCCAGCCGAAGGCGGACAAGGCCAATCCGCCGATCGTGGGGCCGAGCGCCGGGCCGATTGCCAGGATGATGCCGATCATGTTCATGATCCGCGCGGCCTGCCCTCCGACAAACTGGTCGCGAACGGCGGCGCGGGCCACGGTGACGCCGACCGACGCGCCGATCCCCTGGATCAGCCGTCCCGCCAGGATCCAGTTGACATCGATCGCCATGGCGCAGATCAGTGAGCCGAGGACATAGATCGTCAGGAAGGCAATCGAGGCTTTCTTCCGGCCAAAGGCATCCGACACCGGGCCGGCGAGCAGCTGGGCCAAGGCAAAACCACCGAAATAAAGCGAAAGCGACAGCTTGATGGCCGATTCCGTCGTGCCGAAAGCGCGAACCAGTTCCGGCATGGCGGGCGTATAAACCGCCATCGATACGGGGCCGATTGCAGTCAGAAGCGCGCCGATCACGGTCGTGCGCCGCTCTGTCATGATTGTCGGGCGGGCGGCGGTATCAGCGTCGCTCATCGGCACCTGTTGCAGCGGGAGGAGAAGTCTCCTGGAGGTTCCGGTTCACCACGGTAAGCGACGCTTTCAACTGGCTTCGGGCTTCCAGCGACAGGCCTGAAGTCGCGTGGTCTAGAATGACGTGGAGTTCCGCGCGGATTTTTCGGATCATCTCATCCGACGTCTTCGTCAGGGCAATCCGCTTGGCGCGCCGGTCGGCTGCGCATTTGTGGCGCTCGATCAGGCCAAGCGTCTGCAACTTATCGAGATAGGTGCAGAGCGTCATCGGCTCGACGCTCATCTGCGAGGCAATGTCGAGTTGCCTGCTGCCTTCATGATCGGCGATATGGATCAGCGCCCTTGCCTCGCCGGGGGTGAGGCCCAACCCCGCAGCATTGATGCGATTTTCAAATGCCGTTCGCAATGCGCGCGCGGTATCGACGATCAACAGGCCCAGGAGATCGCCTTGCGGCGGGTCATGGGGGATTTTGACTGGAAGGCTCATAAGGCTGGCTTACTATCTTTCCGCGTGGCCGCAAACGGAAAAGCTTGATGCAGCGTGGAACGAGTGCGTGAAGCATCGCTTTGTCGTACTTGATCCAGACACTCAACAACCTATCCTGTAGCCCAGAAACAAATCAGAATCGCAGAAGGATTTCCCTTATGGCCAACGCTTCCGTCAACCGTGCCCTTGTAGAGTGGAGCGGGCATGAAGGCCTGCCGCGGTTCGATCTCGTCAATGACGAGGATTTCGCCCCCGCTTTCGAAGTGGCTCTGGCAAGCCATGAGGCCGAAATCGACGCGATAGCCAATAATCAGGAAGCGCCGAGCTTCGAAAATACCGTCGTGGCGCTGGAAATTGCTGGTGACGAGCTTTCCCGCGTCTCCTCCTTGTTCTGGGGCAAGGCCGGTGCGCATACGAACGAGACGATCCAGGCGCTGGAGCGCGAGATCGCGCCAAAAATGTCGCGGCATTACTCGAGGATCGGCACCAACGCAGCGCTTTTCGCCCGCATCGATGCGCTGTGGGACAAGCGGGCGGAGCTTGGCCTGACGCTCGAGCAGGAACGGGTGCTGGAGCGTCACTGGAAGGGTTTCGTCAAATCGGGCGCCAAGCTCGAAAAGCCGGAACAGGATCGGCTTTCTTCGATCGGCGAAAAGCTTGCCGGTCTTGGCGCGCAGTTCGGCCAGAACGTTCTCGGGGATGAAAAGGAATGGTCGCTTAAGCTGACCGAGGAAGCCGAGCTTGAAGGCCTGCCGGATTTTCTGCGCGATGCGATGGCCGCTGCCGCCAAGGATCGCGGAGAGGCGGATGGCTATATGGTGACGCTGTCGCGCTCGATCATCGAGCCGTTCCTGACGTTTTCGGCGCGGCGCGAACTGCGCGAACAGGCGTTCAAGGCCTGGGTGGCGCGCGGCGAGAACGGCGGTGCGCGCGACAATATCGCGATCGTTCGCGAGACGCTGGCGCTGCGTGCGGAAAAGGCCAAGCTTCTCGGATATGAAAACTTCGCGGCGCTGAAGCTCGACAACACGATGGCGAAGACCGCCGAGAACGTGAACGGGCTGCTGCACAAGGTCTGGGACAAGGCGCGCTCCAAGGCGCTTGAAGAAGAGGCAAGCCTCGGCAAGCTGGTGGCCGAAGAGGGCAAGAACCATCCGGTCATGCCGTGGGACTGGCGCTATTACGCCGAAAAGCTGCGAGAGCGGACCTTCTCCTTCTCGGAATCAGAACTGAAACCCTATCTGCAGCTGGAAAAGGTCATCGAGGCCTGCTTCGATGTCGCCGAGCGGCTGTTCGGCGTCACGCTGACCGAGCTTAAAGGTGTTGCGGCCTACCATCCGGATGTGCGGGTTTTCGAACTGCGTGACGAAAGCGGTGCGCTCAAGGCGCTTTTCCTCGGCGATTATTTTGCCCGGTCTTCGAAGCGTTCCGGCGCATGGATGAGTTCATTCCAGTCGCAGCACAAGCTGAAACTGAAAAGTGGTGCCGAAGGCGAGTTGCCGATCATCTACAATGTCTGCAATTTCGCCAAGCCGGCGGAAGGCAAGCCGGCGCTGCTTTCGCTCGATGATGCGCGTACGCTCTTCCACGAATTCGGCCACGCGCTGCACGGCATGCTGTCGGATGTGACCTATCCATCCGTCTCCGGCACGGGCGTGTCGCGCGATTTCGTTGAACTGCCGTCGCAGCTTTACGAACACTGGCTGACGGTGCCGGAAATCCTCGAAAAATACGCCGTCCATTACGAGACCGGCAAGCCGATGCCGAAGGAGCTGCTCGACAAGGTTCTGGCCGCGCGCACCTTCAACGCGGGTTTCGCGACGGTCGAGTTCACCGCGTCGGCTCTGGTCGACATGGCCTTCCATACGCGGCCTCCGTCGGATGATCCGATGGCGGTGCAGGCGCAGGTTCTGTCGGAGCTGAAGATGCCGGCGTCGCTCGTCATGCGCCATGCAACGCCGCACTTCCAGCACGTGTTTTCCGGTGAAGGATATGCTGCCGGATATTATTCCTACATGTGGTCGGAAGTGCTGGATGCGGATGCATTCTCGGCCTTCGAAGAGGTCGGCAATGCCTTCGATCCGGTCATGGCGCGCAAGCTCAAGAACAATATCTATTCGGTCGGCGGCTCGATTGATCCGGAAGTCACCTACACGGCTTTCCGGGGTAAGCTGCCCGATCCCACTGCCATGTTGAAGAAAAAAGGTTTGGCCATGGTGGCCGAGCTTTCAGGCAGCGACGCCTGATTTTTCACGCCTGAATTGTCATCTTCTGTTCGCAAGGAATGGCTAGGGAGGGAGCGAAACTCTTCGCCCCCTTTCATAAACGGGAAAAACAGGGTAAGAGCGCGCCAACGAAATTGGCGCCTTCTCCCGATAATCGCGCCCCAGCCCCAGAGAAACTCGATATGGCACTTCGCAACATCGCGATCATCGCGCACGTTGACCATGGCAAAACGACGCTCGTTGACGAGCTCCTGAAACAGTCCGGCTCGTTCCGCGAGAACCAGCGCGTTGCAGAACGCGTCATGGATTCGAACGACCTTGAAAAGGAACGCGGCATCACCATTCTCGCGAAGGCGACTTCGGTTGAGTGGAAGGGCGTTCGCGTCAACATCGTCGACACCCCCGGCCACGCCGACTTCGGCGGCGAAGTCGAGCGCATTCTCTCGATGGTGGACGGCGCGATCGTTCTGGTCGACTCGTCGGAAGGCCCGATGCCGCAGACGAAGTTCGTTGTCGGCAAGGCGCTGAAGGTTGGTCTTCGCCCGATCGTCGCGATCAACAAGATCGACCGTCCGGACGGCCGCCACGAAGAAGTCATCAACGAAGTTTTCGACCTGTTCGCAAACCTCGACGCCACCGACGAGCAGCTCGACTTCCCGATCCTTTACGGTTCCGGTCGTGACGGTTGGATGAACTTCAACCCGGAAGGCCCGAAGGACGAAGGTCTGGCGCCGCTGCTCGACCTCGTGCTGAAGCACGTTCCGGAGCCGAAGGTCGAAGAAGGCCCGTTCCGCATGATCGGCACGCTTCTCGAAGCCAACCCGTTCCTCGGCCGCATCATCACCGGTCGCGTTGCCTCCGGTTCGATCAAGCCGAACCAGGCCGTCAAGGTTCTGTCCCAGGACGGCAAGACGGTTGAAACCGGCCGTATCTCCAAGATCCTTGCATTCCGCGGTATCGAGCGTCAGCCGATCGAAGAAGCCGTTGCCGGTGACATCGTCGCCATCGCCGGTCTCTCCAAGGGCACCGTCGCCGACACGTTCTGCGATCCTTCGGTTACCGAAGCCATGCAGGCACAGCCGATCGACCCGCCGACCGTTACGATGTCCTTTATCGTCAACGATTCGCCGCTTGCCGGCACCGAAGGCGACAAGGTTACTTCGCGCGTCATCCGCGACCGTCTGTTCAAGGAAGCCGAAGGCAACGTCGCGCTGAAGATCGAAGAAGCCGAAGGCAAGGATTCGTTCTACGTATCGGGCCGCGGCGAACTTCAGCTCGCCGTTCTGATCGAAACCATGCGCCGTGAAGGCTTTGAGCTTGCCGTTTCGCGTCCGCGCGTTGTCATGCACAAGGATGAGGCGACCGGCCAGACCATGGAGCCGATCGAAGAAGTCGTCATCGACGTCGATGAAGAGCATTCCGGTGTCGTCGTTCAGAAGATGTCCGAGCGCAAGGCCGAGATGACCGAACTGCGTCCTTCGGGCGGCAGCCGCGTTCGCCTCAAGTTCCTGGCTCCGACCCGCGGCCTGATCGGCTACCAGTCGGAACTTCTGACCGATACGCGCGGCACGGCGATCATGAACCGCCTGTTCCACGACTACCAGCCTTACAAGGGCGAGATCTCCGGCCGTACCAACGGCGTTCTCCTGTCCAACCAGGCTGGTGAGGCTGTTGCTTACGCCATGTTCAACCTCGAAGACCGCGGCCCGATGATCATCGAGCCGGGCGACAAGGTTTACATGGGCATGATCATCGGTATCCACACCCGTGACAACGACCTCGAAGTCAACGTTCTGAAGGGCAAGCAGCTGACGAACATCCGTTCGGCCGGCAAGGACGAAGCCGTTCGCCTGACCCCGCCGATCCGCATGACGCTCGACCGCGCGCTCTCCTGGATCCAGGACGACGAGCTGATGGAAGTCACGCCGAAGTCGATCCGTCTTCGCAAGATCTATCTCGACGCCAACGACCGCAAGCGCTTCGACAAGTCGAAGGCAGCTCTCTAAGCTTCGAGACAATCCTGATCTGAAAAGCCCGGCCCGCCAGCCGGGCTTTTTTCTGTGCTGTTGCAAATCACACGGCTTGTGGCTGCGGTTAAAAAAGCGTTAACTCGGGCGGTATTGTCCCCATCAGAACTCTGTGGGCAATCCGCCTGGTTAATGATTGACCGATGGCGGATCCCGCATAGCAGGACCTAAAGTCGCGTTATGAAGACGTTGTCGATCGATGTTCGGCGGGCCGACCCGCAGGATGCCCGAGCCATCTCGGATGTACACCGGCAGAGCTGGGTGCAGGCCTATGCGGGTCTCATCCCGCACAAGCCGCTGATCCAGATGCTGGAGCGTCGCGGCGAGAAATGGTGGCGCAAGGCAACCGACGGGCCGGCAACGCTTCTGGTTATCGATGTGGCCGGCCAGATTGCCGGTTATGCGACGGTCGGTCTCAACCGTGCCCGCGCACTGCCCTATGACGGCGAAATCTACGAGATCTATCTGCGGCCGGAATTCCAGGGCATCGGGCTCGGACGGCGCCTGTTCGGCGAAAGCCGCAAGCTTTTGACCTCGCTCGGCTGCCGCGGCCTGGTCGTCTGGTGCCTTGAAGACAGCGAACATGCGATCCGCTTTTTCCGCCGTCACGGTGGCAATGATGCCGTCGAGGGCATGGAGGATTTCGGTGGTTCGCAGCTGAAGAAAGTCGGCTTCGTCTGGCAGAATTGATGCGACTTAAGAGCGTTGCAGGGAATAAGTTTCCTCTCCTCGCGTGACCGGCCCCCGTCAATTCAATGGCTTATTGCCTTCAAGCCGGATTCCCGCTATCGACGCTTCAGTGAATTGAACCTAATTGAGGATCACGATGCGTATCGATGCAATTTCCATCGGCAAGAACCCGCCTGAAGACGTCAACGTCATCGTCGAGGTGCCGGTTGGCGGTCAGCCGATCAAGTACGAGATGGACAAGGAAGCCGGTGCACTGATCGTCGACCGCTTTCTCTACACCCCGATGACCTATCCGGGTAACTACGGCTTCATCCCGCACACGCTTTCCGAAGACGGCGACCCGTGCGACGTTTTGATCTGCAACACCCGTCCGCTGGTTCCGGGCTGCGTCATCAATGTTCGTCCGATCGGCGTGATGATCATGGAAGACGATGGTGGCAAGGACGAGAAGATTCTCGCCGTTCCGGTTCCGAAGCTGACCCAGCGTTACGACAAGATCAAGAACTACACGGATCTGCCGGAAATCACGCTGAAGCAGATCGAGCACTTCTTCGAGCACTACAAGGATCTGGAGCCCGGCAAGTGGGTCAAGATCGGCGGCTGGCAGGATGTCGATACCGCCAAGCGCCTGATCGTCGAAGCGATCGACCGCTACAAGGCCCAGAAGTAATCGGGCCCAGAAGTAATCAGGTCATCAGACCTTCGAGCTTCGCTTTCAAATCCTCCGGGTCGCCATCGATCCGGAGGATTTTTTTACGCGCCGTTTCGCCGGAGACGAAAGATACGGAGCTTTTTGGCACCCGCAGTTTCTTGGACAGAAGCGCGATCAGCGCCTTGTTGGCCTTGCCGTCTTCCGGCACGGCGGAGACACGCGCTTTCAGGAACGCGTCTCCCTCCGCATCCGTCTCCATACCGTCGATCGCGTCGCGGCCGCCATTCGGGGTGAGCTTGATGCTCAGCCTTATGTGGTCTGCGTGAAGGCTTGCCGCGCTCACACGAAGAGCGGGAACAGCGAGTTCCACATGAAGGAGCGCAGGAAGAAGATCAGCAGCAGGACAATGATCGGGGAGATGTCGATGCCGCCGAGGTTCGGCATGATGCGGCGGATCGGTCGCAGCACCGGTTCGGTGACGTTATAGAGGAAACGGCCGATGGCATCGACGAACTGGTTGCTCGAATTGATGACGTTGAAGGCGAAGAGCCAGGAGAAGATGGCGCTGGCAATCAAGATCCAGGTGTAAAGGTTCAAGGCCAGGTCAATGGTCTGAAACAGGGCGAGCATTCAGGTCTCCAATCGTGTTGCCAAGCCCCATCCTTTAAGGATCGCGGCGGTCGGCCTACAAATTCCAAGTTGACAGACATGTAGACATTGGCGAACTAACGGGCAAGTGTTGCACCCGCCGCAGTTTCAGCATGTTTAACGGTGGCACTCCAGCAATTCATCCTGACGGTCCCACCGAAAGTCTTTTGCGATGTCCATTCCCGCCTCCGGCGACCGTTTTGCAGCCTTTCGCCATTCGTCCTACACAAAGTTTTTCCTGTCGCGGTTCTTCGCCGCCTTTGCCATCCAGATCATCAGCGTTTCGGTTGGCTGGCAGATGTATGACGAGACCCGCAACCCGCTCTATCTCGGCCTGATCGGGCTGTTCCAGTTCCTGCCGTCGCTGCTCCTGATCCTCGTCACCGGCACTGTGGCCGATCGGTATAATCGCCGGATGATCATGGCGATCTGCATGGTCGTCGGTGCGGCCTGCGCGGCGTCGCTTCTGGGGCTGACGGTTGCCGGCGCATTCACGCCCTGGCTTGTGTTCGCTATTCTCGTCGTGTTCGGTATCGAGCGCGCCTTCATGGGGCCGGCGGTCCAGTCGCTCGGGCCGAACCTCGTGCCGGAGAAGGATCTTGCCAATGCGATCGCCTGGAATTCGTCTTCTTGGCAGACCGCGTCCATTCTAGGCCCGGTTTTCGGCGGCCTGCTTTACGGGCTGAACGCGACGGCGGCCTATATCGTGGCGTTCGTCCTGCTGACGCTTGCGGCGCTGCTCGTCTTCATGATCCCGAAACCGGCGCAGCGGACCTCGGCTTCCAAGGTCGATGTCGCCCATCTTCTTGCCGGCTTCCGCTTCATCTTCAGCGAAAAAGTGGTTCTCGGCGCGATCTCCCTCGATCTTTTCGCCGTCCTTCTCGGCGGCGCGGTGGCGCTCATGCCGATCTTTGCCCGCGACGTGCTGGAACTTGGCCCCTGGGGTCTTGGCCTTTTGCGCGCCGCACCCGGCATCGGGGCCATTGCCGTTGCCGTCTGGCTTGCCTTCCACCCGATCCGCCATCATGCCGGGACGGCGATGTTCGTCGGCGTCGGCTTTTTCGGTCTCGGTACGCTGATCTTCGGCCTTTCGGCCACGCCCTGGCTGTCGATCGTTGCGTTGATGATCATGGGCGCTGCCGACATGATTTCCGTCTATGTCCGCGAAACGCTGATCGCGCTCTGGACGCCGGATGAGGTGCGCGGTCGGGTCAATGCCGTCAACATGGTGTTTGTCGGGGCTTCCAACGAGCTCGGCGAATTCCGTGCCGGAACGATGGCGCATTTCATAGGCGCCGTGCCGGCCGTCGTCATCGGCGGCGTCGGCACGCTGGCCGTCACTGTCATCTGGGCGCTCGGCTTCTCGAAACTCAGGAAGATCGACACGCTGGAAGCGCCGGAACGCAATTAGTGCGAGGTCGCGGCGGATACCCGCTGCGGCTCAGCTTTGCGCCACTTCGGTTTCCGGCATGGATGCGCCGTATCGGGGTGAAGCTGCCGTGCCTGCCTTTTTGTTCAGGAATACCAGATCGAGAAACTCCGACAGCCAGGCCTTGAGCGGTGCGTCGAACATCATGCGGCCTTCGAGATGCTCGCTTCCCTGCTGCGCATTCGGCATGGTGAAGCGCTCGGCGCCGTGGACGACCCAGCGCTGCATCATGGCGCGGGTCAGTTCCGCGTGGAACTGCACGCCCCAGGCACTGTCGCCATAACGGATCGCCTGGTTGGGATAGGCGTCGCCTTCCGCCAGAAGTTTTACACCGCGCGGAAGGTCAAAGCCTTCGCGGTGAAAATGATAGACCATTTTCGGCCATTGCATCAGCAGGCGACCATGCTCGGTGGGGCGCAGGGGATACCAGCCGATCTCGGTGATCTCACCTTCCTTGGCCTTCACCTTGCCGCCCAGATGACGAACCATCATCTGGGCGCCGAGGCAGATGCCGAGATAGGGCTTGTTCTCTTTCAGGGGCACGCCGATCCAGTCGATCTCCTGTTTGACGAAGGGATCGGGATCGTTGGCGCTCATCGGGCCGCCGAAGATGACGGCGCCGGAATGGTCGGTCAGCGTCTGCGGCAATGCTTCGCCGAGAACCGGCCGGCGGATATCGAGCGGAAAGCCCTTTTCAAGCAGCATCTGGCCGACGCGGCCGGACGACGAGCGTTCCTGATGGAGGACGACGAGAACGGGAAGGAGATCTGTCTTTCGCGGTGGCATTACGAGCATCAGTTAGTCCTTGCTCTCCTCCGTGTTTTGTTCGGCTAGGCGCGCGGCGGCCTGTTGGCGCTGCAGCACGCGATCCCGCGACGAAACACCGAGAAGATCCGCGATCCTCCAAATCACGTGATCCTCGATCTCGCTTCTCTGGCCATCGGCATAAACGATGTCCCAGAGAATGCCGAGAAGTTCGACACGGTCGTCTTCATTGACGAGATGACGTCTTAGATCGGAAGTGAAACGGTAATAGTCAACCGCTTCGTGGCCGGCCTCGTGGCCAGCCTCGATCAGCGCCTTCAACCGGTCTTCACTCAGATCGTAGCGCTGGCGGATCAGTTCACGGAATTTCTGCTGCTCTTTTTTCGAGACAGCGCCATCGGCCTCCATGACCTGAAAACAGAGCGCAACGAAGGCGACCCTCGGGTCGTCCGGTGCGAATTCCTTGTCGTCATGGGAGGTTAGCGTGTGGAGGAAGGCCTGTATGCGGTCCAACATCGATAGGCCTTCTCCATCTTTCCTTAAAACAGCCGCAACCTCGTCTTTGTCGGCTCGGCGTTCTGATCTTTCACACCCGGATCATCTGGTGGACGTCCGAAAAATGGAACCGGTTCGGCTTCACTTTCTTGCGTTTTGGCAGATTCAGGCGTGGTTTTCTCCGGTGCTGTTGTCTTTGCTGCAACAGCAGGTTCGGGTGTCGGCTTTGCCGGCTGCTTTTCGATAACGATTGTCGGCTCGGCGGGTTCGGTGTGTCTTGTCGGTTCCGCTGGTGCCTTGTCGTTCACGATGACAGGCGGAAGAGCGGCAATCGCTTCGTCTGCGGCAATCCTGCCTTCGACGACCGGGCCTTCCAGCTGGCTGAACGGCACTTTCCATTCGAAGGCATCGAGCTTGCCTGTGACAGGCGAAACGGCAAGCCAGTTTTCCGAGACGAAACCGTCGGCCACCCAGGCCGCATTGCGGGGGGCGCGAAGGGCCTGCTGCATCCAGTGGCGGATGCGGCCCTGATCGCCGGTTTCGGCCTCCTCGATATCGGCCAGCAGCAGATAGACGCGCTCGCTCGGCTCCACCCGGGCTGCGGCTTCGGCTCTTGAACGTGCCTTGGCAAAATCCTGCGCATCGAGCGCTGCCTGGGAAACGGCGAGGAGCGACTCGATATTGTTCGGACGCATGGCCTCCAGCTTCTCGGCGCGTTTCAACCGGTCGAGCGTGCTGTCGCCGCTGCGGGCGCGGATATAGGTGCGGGCGATATCCGGATGCGGCGAAAGCTTCCACACGCCTTCCAGCACCGACGCGGCCTTCTTGACATTTTCCTGCCGCAGCAAGGCCTTGGCACAGATGATGCCGGCAGGCACCAGATCCTTGGCCAGTTTCAGCGCATCGGTGGAATCTTCGCGGGCACCGCTCGGGTCGCTTTCTAGCCGTTCACCGGCGCGAGCGGTCAGGAGAACGGCTCTCAGGCGTTCGGCTTCCGACTTGCTGATGATGTTGGCAGCGCGCTGTTGCGCCAGCGTTTCCAAAGCCTCGTCCCAGCGCGCCGACTTGCTCTGGGATTCCAGCGTTGCTTGCGATGCCCAGGGGAGATAAGGCGCGTGCTCCACCGCCTTTTCGGCATATTGGCGGGCTGCCTCGTTGGCGCCTAGCCGACGTGCTTCCATGTAAAGGCCACGCAGGCCAAGTTCCCGCGTTTCGGGATCGTTCGACATGCTTTCGAATTTTGCCCGGGCATCGTCATATTTGCCCTCGATCAGGGCTGCCTGCGCATCGAGGAGATGGATTAGCGGTTCCTGGTCGGCACTGAGCAGGCTGCGGCTGCGGATGCTCATCTTGCGGGCAAGAAGCGCATTGCCGGCTCCGGCAGCGATCAGGCCGGTCGACAGCGCCTGATAACCGCGATCACGCTTGCGGGCGCGAAAATACCGGCGGACCGAATAGGGCGAGGTCCAGATGATGCCGATCACCCACCACAGAAGCATGACGGCACCGATCAGCGCCACGACCAGCGTGGCGGCAACCATCAGGCTGGTTTCGATCAGGTGGTCCTGCCAGGTAATGGACAAGAGGCCGGGCCGATCGGCGAGCCATGCAAAGCTCCAGCCGAGACCGAGGACGACGAGAAGGAAAATGAAAAGTCTGACCATTCCGTTTTTCGTCCTCAGCCTTGAGTGCCGGTAATCGCGCGGGTCAACGCGCCGCCAACGAGGTTTTCAACCTCGATACGCGCGTCGAGTTCCTGCTTGAACGACTGGGATGCCGTCTTGGCGGCGTCGGGAAGAGTCTCCCATTCGCGGGCGGCGGCAGCAAAATCGCCGGAGCGAAGCCGGTCCTCGAAACGGGCGACGATATCCTCGGGCGTGTTGCCGGTGACATCGCCGACCTTGCGGACTTTTACGACCGACAGGGCAGACGAATAGAGCCGCGAGGCCAGGCCCTGATCGGGATCAGGCTGGACGACCGCCTCGACCATGCTGTCCGCCACGCCGGAGACCTGGCGCTGAAGCTCGATGCGCGACAGGACGCCCTTGGCGGCAAACGGCTGGAGGTTTGCTATTGCCGGATCGTCGCCGGCGATGGTCTTGTAGGTCTGCAATTCGGCCTCGAACGAGCCGCCGCGATCGACCGCGCTCTTCAGGGCTGCGGCAGCCACGGCGCGCGCTGCCTGCTGTTCGGGACCCTTGTCGGCGATCTGGGCTTCCGCCTGCTGCAGCCGGCCGGCCAGTTGTGTCGAGGTTGCGGCAGCCGCTGCATTCGCCGATTTCAGGCTTGCAAGTTCGGCTTCGAGGGCGGCCAGTTTCTGATCCGTTTCGGCCGATCCGCCGGTGCCTGTCGAGGCACTGCTTTCGAGTGCTGCCAGACGGCTTGTGATATCGGCGGATGGTTCGACCGGTCGGCTGGCGAGGGATGCTATTTCCTGGCGAAGCGAGGCGATCTCGGCGGAAACGTCACTGTCGCCTGATGACGACGAGGATGCACCACCGGGCAGGAGACCGGCATATTGCATGCTGCCGGCCAGAAGCAGAGCGACGATGCCGCCGAAAATGCCGGATGCGACCAGCGTCGAGGTGGCGGGTTTGGATTGTACCGGGCCCGAGGATTGGGCCGAATAGTCTTCGGTTTTCGCCGTCGACTGGAAGGAGGCCGGATCTTCCTTGATCTCCTCCTTTGCAGGTTCCGCAGAAGCCGCTATCGGTTCGGGTTCAGGCTCATCGAAACGTGGCGTTTCGGGCGTAGCGGTTTCGGCTTCTGCCTTGGTCTCGGTCGATAAAGCCTCCGGCGCATCAGCCTTTTCCGAGATATCGGTCGCTACCGGCGTATCAGTCGGATCGTTCTCGCGGGCGTCAATCACATCGTCGCTGTCATTGGCGCGAACGGGCTCGGCCACTGCGGCGGTTTCCTCCGCCGTCAGGTCGATCGTGACCGGTTCCTTTTTCGGGTTGGACCGGCGCGGTGGTTTTTCGGATACCATCTCGACCTCTTTTCTGCATGCGTTCATTAAAACCTAGTCGGTGGCCCCGGTTAAGGAAAGGGGCGCAGCCGGAATTTGGATCAGGCGCAGGTTAAAGAAGCGCGAACAGCGCATTTTCGTCCGGGCTTTCGGCGATCCTGACATGCGGGCGAAACGCCGCGGGCACGGCTTCGGCGGTGCGGGCGCTGATGCAGAGGAAGGCGGTTTCGGAAAAAGAGGCTGCATATTGCTCGAAAATTTCGAAAAACCGGAATGCGTTCTCGCGCGAGTAGAGTAACGCCGCCTGAGGCGAGCGGGTACGCACTAATTCGTCGATTTCCGCCAGTCGATACTCGATCGGGATCATCTCGTAAATTTCCGCGACGCGGACAGGCAGGCCCAGTTCTTCGAGACGGTTCTCGAGCGATCCGGCGCGTGGTTTGCCAGCGAGATAGAGGAGCGGATGGTCCGGGTTTTCGAGTTTCGCGGCGATCAGGTCAGCCAGTCCTTCGCCATCGCCGGAGCCGGTGTGGATGTTGCTGAAACCTGTCGACCTTGCTGCTGCGGCCGTTTTTTCTCCGACTGCGAAGAGTTTTATATCCCCGTCAATCTTCAAGCCGGAGCCTATCGCTTCAAGTGCCCGCAATGCTTCGGCGCTGGTGACGATCAGCGCCGAGTGCGGCAGGGCCAGAGCGTTTGCCGCGGCCTGCGGGTGGTGCATTGCCCTGCTGAGCGGCAGAAGCACGGGGTCATGCCCCAAAAGCCTTAGCCGCTCGGCCGTTTTTTTGGCCGAAATTTCAGGTCGGGTGACGACGACCCGCAAGGGTCAGCTCCAGCTGTCGAAGAAGCCGGGGCCGGCTGCGGCACGCACGGCTTCGCCGGCGCGCAGGCCGAGCGCCTCGGCGTCCGCTCGCTTGCCCTCGACTTCGATCGCATGTTCGCGCCGACCGTCCGGTGTCAGGATCAGGCCGGAGAATTTGAGGTGATCTCCGTTACAGATCGCATAACCGCCGATCGGGGTGCGACAGGAACCATCGAGCGCTGCCAGGAAGGCGCGTTCGCAGCTTACGGCGTCAAAGGTCGGGTGGTCGTTGATCGGGGCGATGAGGGCATCCGTGCGCGGATCCTTGACGCGGCTTTCGACGCAGATCGCGCCTTGCGCGGGAGCAGGCGGGAAATCGACGGGATCGAGAAGTTCGGTCACGACCTCTTCCATGGAAAGTCGCTTCAGGCCGGCATAGGCGAGGAGCGTCGCATCGACCTGGCCTTCGTCCAGCTTGCGCAGGCGCGTGCCGACCGAGCCGCGGAAGATCGTGACTTGGATATCTGGGCGCAGACGGCGGATAAGCGCCTGGCGGCGCAGCGAGGCAGTGCCGACCGTCGCGCCATTCGGCAGGGCCTTCAGTGTCTGCGAGGTGCGGCCGATGAAGGCATCGCGAAAATCCTCGCGCGGCAGGTAGGCGGCTATATGCAGGCCTTCCGGCAGTTTCGTCGGCATGTCCTTCGACGAATGCACGGCGATATCCAGCTCGCCGGAGGACAGCTGTTCCTCGAGTTCCTGGGTGAACAGGCCCTTGCCGCCGATCTCCGAGAGAGACCGATCGGTGATGCGGTCGCCGGTGGTCGACAGCACGACGATTTCGAACATCTCTTCCGGCAGACCATGGGCCGCCATCAGCCGCGAGCGCGTTTCATGGGCCTGCGCCAGCGCCAGCGGGCTGCCACGCGTGCCGATCCGGAAAGGTTTTGTTTGCATCCGTCTCATTCCGTTGTTACCGGAAGCTCTCGTAAACCGGATCATCCGGCATCGCAATGAACAAGGGCCAATGACCTCATATCTGCGCATTCTCGGCATTGAAACAAGCTGCGACGAGACCGCCGCTGCGGTTGTCGCACGCCACGAGGACGGGCGCGGCGAGATTTTGTCCGATGTGGTCCTGTCGCAGCTCGACGAACACTCGGCCTATGGCGGCGTCGTGCCGGAAATTGCGGCGCGTGCGCATGTCGAAGCGCTGGACGAACTGGTCGAAGAAGCTTTGCGCCGGGCCAACGTGACGCTCGATGATGTCGACGCGATTGCCGCGACTTCCGGTCCCGGCCTGATCGGCGGGCTGCTTGTCGGCTTGATGACGGCCAAGGCGATCGCCCGCGTCTCGGGAAAACCGCTTCTCGCCATCAACCATCTCGAAGGCCATGCGCTGACGGCGCGGATGACGGACGGGCTTTCCTTCCCCTATCTGATGCTCCTCGTCTCGGGTGGGCATACGCAGCTCATCCTGATCCGCGGTGTCGGCCAGTATGAGCGCTGGGGCACGACGATCGATGATGCTCTGGGCGAGGCTTTCGACAAGACGGCGAAATTGCTCGGCCTGCCTTATCCGGGCGGCCCGGCGGTCGAGAAGGCTGCTCTTTCCGGCAATCCGGATCGGTTTTCGCTGCCGCGTCCGCTGGTGGGCGAAGCGCGTCTCGATTTTTCCTTTTCCGGCCTGAAGACCGCCGTGCGGCAGGCCGCGACCGAGATCGCGCCGCTGACCGAGCAGGATGTCGCCGATATCTGCGCCTCTTTCCAGAAGGCGGTGTCGCGCACGCTTCGCGACCGGATCGGTCGTGGACTGCTTCGGTTCCGCGAGGAGTTTGCCGGTCTCGATACCGAGCCGGCGCTGGTGGTTGCCGGAGGCGTTGCCGCCAATCAGGAAATCCGGCGCACGCTGCAGGCACTCTGCCTCGAACACGGGTTCCGCTTCATCGCGCCGCCTTTGCGGCTCTGCACCGACAATGCCGCGATGATCGCATGGGCGGGCCTGGAGCGGATGGCGGAAGAGTTGCCAGCCGACGATCTCAATGTGGCGCCGCGTTCGCGCTGGCCGCTGGATAGCCAAGCGAAGACCTTGCTCGGATCCGGCAAACGAGGGGCGAAGGCATGAGCAACGAGCGGATCGCCGTCATTGGCGCAGGTGCATTCGGAACCGCACTTGCGACAGTTTTTGCGCTGGAGGGCCGTCACCCGGTGACGCTTGTCGGGCGCCAGCCGAACCTGATGGCCGATCTGCGCGACGACCGCATGCATGATGCGGCGCTGCCGGGCGTGCCCTTGCCGGATGCGCTGCAATTTTCCGCCGAGCCGGATGCGGTGGCGGAAGCCAATGTCGTTCTCTTCGCCATGCCGTCGCGGGCGCAGCTCGATGCGGCGCGTCATTATGGGCCTTATCTGTCGAAGGATGCTGCCGTCGTCATCTGCGCCAAGGGGCTCGATCGGGCCGAGCGGCTGCTGACCGATGTCATATCGGCGGAGTTGCCTAAGACGCCTTTGGCGGTGCTTTCAGGGCCGGGTTTTGCCGCCGATATCGCGCGCGGCCTGCCGACGGCGATGTCTCTCAGTGCGCAGGATGCGGTGCTGGCGGAACGGCTTGCGCAGGTTCTCTCCGGCCGCAGCTTTCGGCTTTACGCTTCATCGGATGTGATCGGCGTGCAGCTCGGCGGGGCGCTCAAGAACGTGCTGGCGATTGCCTGCGGTATCGTCGAGGGCGCGGGGCTTGGAGAATCTGCGCGTGCGGCGCTGATTTCCCGGGGCTTGGCTGAAATGTCGCGGCTGGTCGAGGCGATGGGTGGCAATGCCGATACGGTGCGGGGCCTGTCCGGCCTCGGCGATCTCGTGCTGACCGGCACCAGCCATCAGTCACGCAACCTGAGCTTCGGCATTTCGATCGGGAAGGGTGAGCCGGTGCAGACCACCGGCGGTCCGCTGGTCGAAGGTGCGTTTGCTGCCTCGGTCGCGGCCCGGCTCGGACGAAAATTCTCGGTCGACCTGCCGATTACCGATGCGGTTGCAGCCATTATCGACGGACGTCTCGATGTGATGACCGCGATGGAACAGCTCATGACCCGGCCAATCAAGGCCGAGTAATCCACTTAAAAACCCAGGAGACCCCAATGCTGTTTGCCTTTCTCTGCACCGACAAGCCCGGCCACCTGCAGGTTCGCATGGACACCCGTCCGGCGCATGTGGAGCATCTCAACAAACTCAATGCCGAAGGCACGCTGAAATTTGCCGGCCCGTTCCTTGATGACGACAGCAAGCCGAATGGCAGCCTTGTCGTGGTAGAGGCCGCCGATATCGCGGCCGCCCGGACGATTGCAGAGGCCGATCCCTATTACCTTGCAGGCCTGTTCGAGAAAGTCGACGTGAAGCCTTGGAACTGGGTGTTCAACAATCCGGCCAACGAGCAGAAGTGAGGCGATAGATGGCCTATTGGCTTTACAAGTCCGAACCGAATGTCTGGTCCTGGGAACAGCAGAAAGCCAAGGGCGAGGTCGGCGAGGAATGGACCGGCGTGCGCAACTATCTGGCGCGCAACAACATGCGGGCGATGAAGATCGGCGACAAGGGCTTCTTCTACCATTCGAACGAAGGGCTGGAGATCGTCGGCATCGTCGAGGTCTGCGCGCTGTCGCATCCGGATAGTTCGGCCAAGGGCGATCCCAAATGGGATTGCGTCGATATCCGCGCGGTTGCCGACATGCCGAAGCCGGTTACGCTGAAGGACGTCAAGGCCAATCCGAAATTCGAGAAGATGGCGCTCGTCACCTCGATGCGGCTTTCGGTGCAGCCGGTAACGGACGAGGAGTATTTCGAAATCTGCCGTCTTGGCGGTCTCGACAATCCGCCGAAATCGCCGGCCTGAGTTTGCACGCTTGAAGACCGAGCCGAAGGCCTTCATCCTCGACAATACCGATCTCATGCGGCCGCCGCATGTGCCGGAGATCCAGCTTCATCTGGCAACGGAGGCGCATGACCTCTGGCTGAAGACGGAGGAGGATCTGGAGGCGATCGGCCTTCCGCCGCCGTTCTGGGCTTTTGCCTGGGCCGGTGGGCAGGGGCTTGCGCGGTATATTCTCGATAATCCCGAAATAGTCGCCGGCAAACGGGTTCTGGATTTCGCCAGCGGTTCCGGGCTGGTGGCGATTGCAGCGAAGCTTGCCGGGGCGGCGGATGTGCTGGCGGCGGATATCGATCCGTGGACGCAGACGGCGGTGATGCTGAACGCAGCCGAGAACGGGGTCGAGATTGGCTTCACCGGTGAGAACCAGATCGGTCTCGATATCGATGCGGATGTCGTGCTGGCCGGGGATGTCTTTTACGACCGCGATTTTGCCGCGGCGCTGGTGCCTTGGTTTACGCGGCTGGCGGATGAGGGCAGGGTGGTTCTGGTCGGCGATCCGGGGCGGAGCTATCTGCCGAAGGAGCGGCTGGAAAGGCTCGCGGTTTACGAGGTGCCGGTGACGCGCGCGCTGGAGGATAGTGAGGTCAAGAAGACGACGGTTTGGCGGTTCGGGTGAGGCGGTGGCAAACTCGATCCCCTCACTTGCGATTTCTAACACTTAGCTAAAGCTAAGATGTTGAAATCGCTTTCTCTCCCACAAGGGGAGAGATACCGGGAGGCACCCTCGGCGCTCTACCTCTCCCCCTGTGGGAGAGGTTACAAAATCAAGATCTTAGCCAAAGGCTAAGTCTTAGATTTTGTTGGTGAGAGGATCTTTTACTGAACACACCAACCCCATCCCGCCGTGGTTTTCAAAGATCATTCCGGATAAGCGCACGCATATGCGTGGCCCTCGGCGCTTCTCGGGACTTCCAGCCCCTACGGGTGATTTCCCATCACCCGTCAGCGCCGTGCGAGACCGCTATCTTTCCCCGCGGATGACGCAGACGCCCATCTCGTAACTGCAGCCGTTGACCGGCTGGAAGTTGCCGTTGGCGAGTTCTTGCGTGACGGTGATGATCTTTGCCTTGGGCGCGGGGTAGGAAAGGCCGGAGCGTGGCGGTTCGGATGCATACTGACCGACATATATTTCCCGATGGCCGTCGGCGTAGATGATCGACGAACCCGAGACGGTGGCAAAAGAGCCGAGCGTCTGAATGGAGCCGCTGTCGGGGCTTACATTTCGTGTCGATGATACGACCCGGCTGGCGCCGCCGAGACGCTGGTCGGAAAACAGTTTCAGCTGGCCCCGTCGGCCATGATGTCCGTGGCCGTAATGATGCCCTCGATAGCCTTTGTCGCCGCTGTTGAAATCCGGCGAAGGATCACGCGCGAGGGCTGTGGATGCGCAGGCGCTGACAAGCGCAAGTGCAAAAAGGACAGGTTTCATGCGATTCGCGATCATGGCGAACTCCGGGATCATGGTTAACCAAACGTTAACATGATCTTCGCGTCAGCGCACGTGTCGCCGCCAAATCTTTGGAATTGATGGTTAATGTGCCGCGGCGATATGTCCGATGCTTGCCCCCTTGCAATTCACAATCGATTAAATTCACGCGACGTCGGAATTGATCTTGTCGTCTTGGAATTCGAAGATTAAACCACGCCGATGATGCAATGCACATTTTCTCGGCATGGTGCATTGCCGGGCGCCCGCCCGCTGAGACGACGCCGCGAGGTAATGATGGCGAATATAACGAATAATCGGCCTCTGTCGCCGCATCTGCAAATCTACAAGCCAATCCCCACAATGGTTATGTCGATCGTCCACCGTATTACCGGTGGCGCTCTGGCTGCGGGCACGATCCTGCTGGCCTGGTGGTTGATCGCTGCCGCTTCCGGCAAGCCCTATTTCGACTGGGTGAGCTGGCTGTTCGGCACCTGGATCGGTCTGCTGGTCCTGTTCGGCTATACTTGGGCCCTGATCCATCACATGCTCGGCGGTCTTCGCCATTTCGTGTGGGACATGGGACATGGTTTTGAAAAGCATTTCGCGACCAAGGTCGCACTGATCATGCCAATCGTTTCGATCTGTCTGACCGTGCTGGTCTGGATCATCGGCCTGGCCATCTGAGGAGGAAACATCATGGATATGCGTACTCCCCTCGGCAAGGTTCGTGGTCTCGGATCGGCAAAGGACGGCACCGAACATTTCTGGATGCAGCGGATGTCTGCCGTGGCGCTGGTGCCGCTCGCCATCTTCTTCATCATCTTCCTGATCCGCTATGCAGGCGCTCCTTACGAGGAAGTCGTCGGCGCGCTGTCGAACCCGCTGATTGCCGTGCTGTTCGGCCTGATGATCGTGGCCGGTCTCGTGCACATGCGCATCGGCGTTCAGGAAATCATCGTCGACTACGTGCATCACGAAGGCTTCAAGTTCCTGGCCGTGATGCTCAATACATTTTTTGCAATGCTGATCGGTGGCCTCTGTCTCTTCGCCGTTCTGAAAATTGCGTTCGTAGGATAATCCATCATGGCATCCGTCACTCCGATTTCCCCGAATGGGGGCGCCCAGAACGGCAAAGCGTATAATTATGTCGACCATTCCTATGACGTGATCGTCGTCGGTGCCGGTGGCGCCGGTCTTCGCGCCACGCTCGGCATGGCCGAACAGGGGTTCAAGACCGCCTGCATCACCAAGGTTTTCCCGACGCGTTCGCATACCGTCGCGGCGCAGGGCGGCATTGCCGCCTCGCTGCAGAACATGACGCCGGACAGCTGGCAGTGGCACCTTTATGACACCGTCAAGGGTTCCGACTGGCTCGGCGATGTCGACGCCATGCAGTATATGGTCATGGAAGCGCCGAAGGCCGTTTACGAGCTCGAACACTACGGCGTGCCGTTCTCGCGTAACGAGGAAGGCAAGATCTACCAGCGTCCGTTCGGCGGCCACATGCAGAATTTCGGCGCAGGCCCGCCGGTACAGCGCACCTGTGCTGCGGCAGACCGTACCGGTCACGCCATCCTGCACACGCTTTACGGCCAGTCGCTGCGTAACAATGCGGAATTCTTCATCGAGTACTTTGCGCTCGACCTGATCATGTCGGATGACGGCAGCCGCTGCGAAGGCGTGGTTGCCTGGAACCTCGATGACGGCACGATCCATCGCTTTGCCGCCAAGATGGTGGTTCTGGCGACCGGCGGTTACGGCCGCGCCTATTTCTCGGCAACCTCTGCCCATACCTGCACCGGCGATGGTGGCGGTATGGTGGCGCGTGCCGGCCTGCCGCTGCAGGATATGGAATTCGTCCAGTTCCACCCGACCGGCATTTACGGCTCCGGCTGTCTGATCACCGAGGGTGCGCGTGGTGAAGGCGGTTATCTGGTCAATTCCGAGGGTGAGCGCTTCATGGAGCGTTACGCGCCTTCGGCCAAGGACCTTGCCTCGCGTGACGTCGTTTCGCGCTGCATGACGATGGAAATCCGTGAAGGCCGCGGCGTCGGCAAGAACAAGGACCACATCTTCCTGCATCTCGACCACCTCGATCCGGCCGTTCTGCATGAGCGCCTGCCGGGCATTTCGGAATCGGCAAAGATCTTTGCCGGCGTCGACGTGACCCGCGAGCCGATCCCGGTTCTGCCGACGGTTCACTACAATATGGGCGGCATTCCGACCAACTATTGGGGCGAAGTGCTGAACGCCGACAGCAATAATCCGGAAAGGATCATTCCGGGCCTGATGGCTGTGGGTGAAGCGGGCTGCGCTTCGGTTCACGGGGCGAACCGTCTCGGCTCCAACTCGCTGATCGACCTCGTGGTCTTCGGCCGCGCCGCTGCAATCCGCGCCGGCCAGGTTATCGACCGCGAAAGCGCTATTCCCGCGCTCAATGTTGCTGCCTGCGACAAGATCATGGACCGTTTCGACGGCCTGCGTCATGCAAATGGTGCAACGCCGACCGCGGTTCTGCGTGACAAGATGCAGCGCACGATGCAGGACGATGCCGCCGTGTTCCGTACGCAGGAATCGCTGGAATCCGGCTGCCGCCGCATGGATCAGATCTGGAGCGAGCTGCCGGACGTCAAGGTTACCGACCGTTCGATGATCTGGAACTCGGATCTCGTCGAGACGCTGGAACTGCATAACCTGATGGCGAATGCGATCACCACCGTCTATGGCGCCGAGGCCCGCAAGGAAAGCCGTGGTTCCCACGCTCGCGAGGACTTCACGGAAGGTGCATTTGCCGGCCGCGACGACGTCAACTGGCGCAAGCACACGCTTGCCTGGGTGGGCGAGAAGGGCGACGTCAAGCTCGATTACCGTCCGGTCCATACGGACCTGATCGCCGAAGGCATCGATCCCTACAAGATCGAGCCCAAGGCTCGCGTGTATTGATCCGGAGGGAACAGGACCATGGTTGAACTCGCTCTCCCCAAAAACTCGCAGATGTCCGAAGGCAAGGTATGGCCGAAGCCGGAAGGCGCCACGAACGTTCGCGAATACCGCATCTATCGCTGGAGCCCGGATGACGGCAAGAACCCGAGCATCGACACGTTCTATGTCGATCTCGACGATTGCGGCCCGATGGTGCTCGACGGTCTGCTCTACATCAAGAACAAGATCGACCCGACGCTGACGCTACGCCGTTCCTGTCGCGAAGGCATTTGCGGTTCCTGCGCGATGAATATCGACGGCACGAACACGCTGGCCTGCACCAAGGGCATGGAAGAGATCAACGGCACGGTTAAAGTCTATCCGCTGCCGCATATGCCGGTGGTGAAGGATCTCGTTCCCGACCTCAACAACTTCTACGCCCAGCATCGCTCGATCGAGCCCTGGCTGAAGACGGTGTCTCCGACGCCGGCGAAGGAGTGGAAGCAGAGCCATGAGGATCGTCTCAAGCTCGACGGTCTCTACGAGTGCATTCTGTGCGCCTGCTGCTCGACCTCCTGTCCGAGCTACTGGTGGAACGGCGACCGTTACCTCGGTCCTGCAGTTCTCTTGCAGGCCTATCGCTGGCTGATCGATAGCCGCGATGAAGCCAAGGGTGAGCGCCTCGACAATCTCGAGGATCCCTTCCGCCTTTATCGCTGCCATACGATCATGAACTGCGCCCAGGCCTGCCCGAAGGGGCTCAACCCGGCCAAGGCGATTGCCGAAATCAAGAAGATGATGGTCGAGCGCCGCGTCTAGTCTTTGAAAATACCAGGGCCGCAGCGTTTTCGTTGCGGCCTTGTTGTTTGTCTCGCTGCCCGCCGCGCACATCTATTTGAACGCGCAGATGGTCGCGATTGTGGCGGATTGGCCGGATACCCTTGATTAACCAAGGGCGTTTACGATATTCCCGGCAAATCTGTCGTGCCCGGTTGTGGTGCAGTGTGAAATAATCCGGACAGGAGTTTTTGATGCAGTTCAAATATGTGGCAACGGGTCTCGTGCTGACCTTGGCTCTGGCTGGATGTCAGCGGACTTCCTACAGCCCGTATAGTGACCTGCCTTCGCAGCCTGCTCCGCTTCAGGCCCAGCCGGTTCAGGGCGTGCAGGGTGGCCAGCTTCCGCCTCCGGGTGGCGCTTCGCAATATCCATCTGCACCGCAGGGTGGCCAGAACATGGCTTCGCTCGATCCGAATGCAGCGGCTCCTGCTACTGCGCTCGACGTGACCAAGGAGCAGATGGTCGGTAACTGGCGCGTTTCCAATGGCGGCGCATCCTGCGACATGTTCCTGACACTGACCAACCTCGGCAGCGGTTCGCGCGGCGGTACCCGCGGCTGCGCCGGTGAGTTGACGACCATGGGATCCTGGGAAGTCTCCGGCAAGATGGTTCAGTTCAAGAACCGTGCAGGCGACGTGATCGGCCGCGTTTACAAGAGCGCCGACAACCGTTTCGACGGCACGACGAATTCGGGCCAGCAGGTCAGCCTCAGCCGTTAATAATATAAGGGGCGTCCCTCGTGGAACCCATTCCGGAATATACGTCGAGCGTCTGCGAGGAGCTCAAGGCGCTGGCGGCGTCCGGCGTTCTGACGCCCGACAAGGCGCAGATGGAGGTCGCTGCCAGGCTTGACCGCGTGCTCGTTGCATTGCGCGAGGCAAAGCCTGCGAAAAAGTCGAGCGCGCTCGGCTGGCTGTTTGCCCGTCGCGGCAACGGCCATGCGGAAAAGGTGCGTGGACTTTATGTCTATGGCAGTGTCGGCCGCGGCAAGACCATGATCATGGACATGTTCTTCAAGAAGGCGCCCACGCAGAAAAAGCGTCGGGCGCATTTTCATGAGTTCATGGCCGATGTGCATAACCGCATCCACGAACAGCGGCAGAAGCTGAAACGGGGCGAAACGAAGCAGGCCGATCCGGTGCCGCCGGTTGCTGCGGCGCTTTATGCGGAAGCAGAGCTTCTGTGTTTCGATGAGTTCTCCGTCACCGACATTACCGATGCGATGATCCTGGCGCGGCTTTTTACCGAGTTGTTCGATCTCGGTTGCGTTCTGGTGGCGACATCCAACGTTGCGCCGGAAAATCTCTACAAGGATGGACTCAATCGCGGCCTGTTCCTGCCGTTTATCAGCCTTCTCGGCAATCATGTCGACGTTGTCACGCTCGATAGTCCAACCGATTACCGGATGCAGAAGAACGCCAATCTGCCGGTCTATCTGACGCCGCTCGATGGCCGTACGGATGCGGCGATGGAGGCGGCCTGGCATCAGGTTACCGATGGCGACAAGGTCGGGTCGATCGAGCTGCCGATGAAGGGGCGCAGTATTCATGTGCCCTCGGCGGTCGGGCGAGCTGCACGTTTCTCCTTCTCCGATCTCTGTGAAAAGCCGCTGGGGGCGTCTGATTATCTGGCGATCGCTGCCCGGTTCGATGTCGTCTTCGTCGATCACGTGCCGCAGCTCGGAGCGGAAAAGCGCAATGAAGTGAAGCGCTTCATCAATCTCGTCGATGCGCTCTACGATCAGTCCGTGCGGCTATTCATTTCGGCTGCGGCTGCGCCCGACGCGCTTCTGACGGAGCGCAGGGGGACGGAAGGTTTCGAGTTCGACCGCACGGTTTCGCGACTTTTCGAGATGCGCAGTGCTGAATACTTGGTGCTCCATAATGAGAAGCGGCAGCAAGTCTGACATATTTATGGCATAAATTCTTACGTTTACGTAACTCAAATCATATCTAACCGATTGAAAAATATAGTCTCAAAATAATCGTTTGCCATTTTTTGCAGATGAGGCTATCCGTGCTGCCGCAAGATGAGCCTGCGCTAACTTGCCGCAGGTCAGGATTTGAGAGGAAGCATTTCCATGTCGCGTAAGAAGATTGCACTTATTGGTTCTGGCATGATCGGTGGCACGCTGGCGCATCTGGCCAGCCTGAAGGAGCTGGGCGACGTCGTCCTCTTCGATATCGCCGACGGCATTCCGCAGGGCAAAGGTCTTGACATCGCGCAGTCCGGTCCCGTTGAAGGCTTCAATGCGAAGCTTGCCGGCGCCAGCGACTATGCTGCGATCGAAGGCGCAGACGTCTGCATCGTCACCGCAGGTGTTGCCCGCAAGCCGGGCATGAGCCGCGATGACCTGATCGGCATCAACCTCAAGGTCATGGAACAGGTCGGCGCCGGCATCAAGAAGTATGCCCCGAATGCTTTCGTCATCTGCATCACCAACCCGCTCGACGCGATGGTCTGGGCACTGCAGAAGTTCTCCGGCCTGCCGAAGAACAAGGTCGTCGGCATGGCCGGCGTGCTTGACTCGGCACGTTTCCGCCTCTTCCTCGCCGAAGAATTCAACGTTTCGGTCCAGGACGTCACCGCATTCGTTCTCGGCGGCCATGGCGACACGATGGTGCCGCTTGCTCGCTACTCGACGGTTGCCGGCGTTCCCCTCACCGACCTCGTCAAGATGGGCTGGACCACGCAGGAGAAGCTCGACCAGATCATTCAGCGCACCCGTGACGGCGGCGCAGAGATCGTTGGTCTCCTGAAGACCGGTTCGGCCTATTACGCTCCGGCCGCCTCGGCGATCGAGATGGCTGAATCCTACCTCAAGGACAAGAAGCGCGTCCTTCCGGTCGCCGCTCACCTGTCCGGCCAGTACGGCGTCAAGGACATGTATGTCGGCGTTCCGGTCGTTCTCGGTGCCGGCGGTGTCGAACGCATCGTCGAAGTCGAATTCAACAAGGACGAAGAAGCAGCCTTCCAGAAGTCGGTCGGCGCTGTTGCTGGTCTCTGCGAAGCCTGCATCGCTCTCGTTCCTTCGCTGAAATAATTCGGTTCTCGAAAAGTTCGGCGCTGGCTTTTGCCAGCGCTCACATCATTCAAATAGGGATCAAGCCCCATGAATATCCATGAATATCAGGCCAAAGCTCTTCTGAAGGGCTATGGTGCGCCCGTCGCCCAGGGCGTCGCCATCCTCAAGGTGGAAGAAGCCGAAGCTGCCGCAAAGCAGCTCCCGGGCCCGCTCTACGTGGTCAAGAGCCAGATCCATGCTGGCGGTCGCGGCAAGGGCAAGTTCAAGGAACTCGGCCCGGATGCCAAGGGCGGCGTTCGTCTGGCGAAGTCGATCGAGGAAGTCGTGGCGCACGCCAAGGACATGCTCGGTAACACGCTGGTTACCGCCCAGACCGGCGATGCCGGCAAGCAGGTAAACCGCCTCTATATCGAAGACGGTGCAGACATCGAGCGCGAACTCTACTGCTCGCTGCTGGTCGACCGCTCTGTCGGTCGCGTTGCCTTCGTCGTTTCGACCGAAGGCGGCATGGACATCGAAGCCGTTGCCCATGACACCCCTGAGAAGATCCACACGATCGCCATCGACCCGGAAACCGGTGTGACGGCTGACGACGTTGCCAAGATCTCCAAGGCTCTGGAACTGTCGGGCGCTGCCGCAGAAGATGCCAAGGGTCTCTTCCCGGCGCTCTACAAGGCGTTCGGCGAAAAGGACATGGCGCTCCTCGAAGTCAATCCGCTGATCGTCATGAAGGACGGCCATCTGCGCGTTCTCGACGCCAAGATGTCCTTCGACGGCAACGCGCTGTTCCGCCACGACGACGTCAAGGCGCTGCGCGACGAGACCGAAGAAGATTCTAAGGAAATCGAAGCCTCCAAGTGGGACCTCGCCTATGTTGCCCTCGACGGCAATATCGGCTGCATGGTCAATGGTGCCGGTCTCGCCATGGCGACGATGGACATCATCAAGCTTTACGGCAAGGAGCCGGCAAACTTCTGCGACGTCGGCGGTGGCGCCGGCAAGGAGAAGGTCGCGGCTGCCTTCAAGATCATCACCGCTGACCCGAAGGTCGAGGGCATCCTCGTCAACATCTTCGGCGGCATCATGCGTTGTGACGTCATCGCCGAAGGCGTTGTCGCAGCCGTTCAGGAAGTCGGCCTGAAGGTTCCGCTCGTCGTCCGCCTCGAAGGCACCAATGTCGAGCTTGGCAAGAAGATCCTCAACGAGTCCGGTCTGGCAATCACCGCCGCCGACGATCTCGATGACGCGGCGAAGAAGATCGTCGCGGCGATCAAAGCCTAATCTGGAAGGATCGAAAGAATGTCCATTCTCGTCAACAAAGACACGAAGGTCCTCGTTCAGGGCCTGACCGGCAAGACCGGTACCTTCCACACCGAACAGGCGCTGGCTTATTACGGCACCAAGATGGTCGGTGGCATTCACCCGAAGAAGGGTGGCGAAGCCTGGTCGTCGGGCGTCGACGGCACCTCGCTGCCGATCTTCGCTTCGGTTGCCGAAGGCAAGGAAAAGACCGGCGCAGACGCGACCGTGATCTACGTTCCGCCGGCAGGTGCCGCCGATGCGATCATCGAGGCGATCGAAGCCGAAATCCCGCTCATCACCTGCATCACCGAGGGTATCCCGGTCATGGACATGGTGCGCGTCAAGGCCAAGCTCGACAAGTCGAAGTCGCGCCTGCTCGGCCCGAACTGCCCGGGCGTTCTGACGCCGGAAGAATGCAAGATCGGCATCATGCCGGGCTCGATCTTCCGCAAGGGTTCGGTCGGTATCGTTTCGCGCTCCGGCACGCTGACCTATGAGGCCGTGTTCCAGACGTCGAACGAAGGCCTCGGCCAGACGACCGCTGTCGGCATCGGCGGCGACCCGGTCAAGGGCACCGAATTCATCGACATGCTGGAAATGTTCCTCGCGGACGAAGCCACCCAGTCGATCATCATGATCGGCGAAATCGGCGGTTCGGCTGAAGAAGAAGCAGCCCAGTTCCTGATCGACGAAGCCAAGAAGGGCCGCAAGAAACCGATGGCAGGCTTCATCGCCGGCCGTACGGCTCCGAAGGGCCGCACCATGGGCCACGCCGGCGCTGTCGTTTCCGGCGGCAAGGGCGATGCGGAATCCAAGATCGCAGCCATGGAAGCCGCAGGCATCAAGGTGTCTCCTTCCCCGGCACGCCTCGGCAAGACGCTGGTTGAAGTCCTCAAGGGCTGACGCCACATAACGGTCACTCGCCGCCGATAGACAGGTGGCGATGGACCTCAAGGTTTGGAACCCGCAGGCAGAGGCTTTTGCCTGCGGGTCAACCGTCACAAGACGGGCCGCTGCGGCGGCAAAACAGACACCAGGAGAATGCGGAACCGTCGAGGTCTTCGGTTCCGACCACGTGAGGAGGCGGGCGCGGCGCCCGCGATAGGCCATGTCCCGGCAAGAAGCCAACGAGCAGTTTCTGATCACTTCGTTCCTCGACGGCGCGAACGCCGTCTATATCGAACAACTTTATGCCAATTACGAAGCCGATCCGAATTCGGTTTCTGAAGAGTGGCAGGCCTTCTTCAAGGCCCTGGCCGACAGCCCCGAAGACGTGAAGAAGGCAGCGCAGGGCGCTTCCTGGAAGCGTTCGAACTGGCCGATCGCAGCCGGTGGCGATCTCGTTTCCGCTCTCGACGGCAACTGGCCGGTGGTGGAAAAAGCAATTGAGACCAAGGTCAAGGCGAAGGCTGAAGCCGCTGCCGCCGCCAAGGGCGCCCCCGTCAACGAAGCCGACGTTCATCAGGCGAGCCGCGACAGCGTGCGCGCCATCATGATGATCCGCGCCTACCGCATGCGCGGCCATCTGCATGCCAAGCTCGATCCACTCGGCATCGCAAGTCCGGTCGAGGATTATAACGAGCTGTCGCCGAAGTCCTACGGCTTCGAAGAGGCCGACTACGACCGCAAGATCTTCATCGACAACGTTCTGGGCATGGAATACGCGACCGTTCGCGAGATGATCGCGATCCTGGAGCGCACCTATTGCTCGACGATCGGCGTCGAGTTCATGCATATGTCGAGCCCGGAAGAAAAGGCCTGGATCCAGGAACGGATCGAAGGTCCGGACAAGGGCGTCGCCTTCACCCCGGAAGGCAAGAAGGCGATCCTTTCCAAGCTGATCGAAGGCGAAGGCTACGAGCAGTTCCTCGACGTCAAGTTCAAGGGCACCAAGCGTTTCGGCCTCGATGGCGGCGAAGCGCTGATCCCGGCGCTCGAACAGATCATCAAGCGCGGCGGCCAGCTGGGTCTTGAAGAAGTCATCGTCGGCATGGCCCACCGCGGCCGTCTGAACGTGCTGACCAACGTCATGGGCAAGCCGCACCGCGCCGTGTTCCACGAGTTCAAGGGCGGTTCGTTCAAGCCTGACGAAGTCGAAGGTTCGGGCGACGTGAAGTACCATCTCGGTGCCTCTTCCGACCGCGAATTCGACGGCAACAAAGTTCACCTGTCGCTGACCGCAAACCCTTCCCACCTCGAGATCGTCAACCCGGTCGTCATGGGTAAGGCCCGCGCCAAGCAGGACATGCTGGCCAAGGTCTGGGAAAAGGACAACATCATCCCACTTTCAGAGCGCTCCAAGGTCCTGCCGCTGCTCCTGCACGGCGATGCGGCCTTTGCGGGCCAGGGCGTGGTTGCCGAAATCCTCGGCCTGTCGGGTCTTCGCGGTCACCGCGTTGCCGGCACGATGCACGTCATCATCAACAACCAGATCGGCTTCACCACCAATCCTGGTTTTTCGCGCTCGTCTCCATACCCGTCCGACGTAGCAAAAATGATCGAAGCACCGATCTTCCACGTCAACGGTGACGATCCGGAAGCGGTTACCTATGCCGCCAAGGTTGCGACCGAATACCGGATGAAGTTCCACAAGCCGGTCGTACTCGACATGTTCTGCTACCGTCGCTTCGGCCATAACGAAGGCGACGAGCCGGCGTTCACCCAGCCGAAGATGTACAAGGTCATCCGCGCCCACAAGGCCGTGGCCGAGATCTATGCCGAACGTCTGGTTGGCGAAGGCGTGTTGACGGATGCCGAATTCGACAAGATGAAGGCCGACTGGCGTGCGCATCTGGACGCCGAGTTCGAAGCCGGCCAGGCCTACAAGCCGAACAAGGCCGACTGGCTGGACGGCCAGTGGTCGGGTCTGCGTTCCGCCGACGATGCCGACGAACAGCGTCGCGGCAAGACCTCGATGCCGATGAAGAGCCTCAAGGAAATCGGCCGCAAGCTGTCGACCATTCCGGAAGGTTTCAACGCGCACCGCACGATCAAGCGCTTCATGGAAAACCGTGCGCAGATGGTCGAGACCGGCGAAGGCCTCGACTGGGCGATGGCGGAAGCCTTTGCTTTCGGTTCGCTCTGCGTCGAAGGCACGAAGATTCGTCTCTCCGGTCAGGATTGCGAACGCGGCACCTTCTCGCAGCGCCACTCGGTTCTTTACGATCAGGACACGGAAGAGCGCTACATCCCGCTTGCCAACCTGCAGCCGGGCCAGGGCAAGTATGAAGTCATCAACTCCATGCTGTCTGAAGAAGCCGTTCTCGGCTTCGAATACGGTTACTCGCTGGCCCGCCCGAATGCGCTGACGCTCTGGGAAGCCCAGTTCGGCGACTTCGCCAACGGTGCGCAGGTCGTGTTCGACCAGTTCATCTCGTCTGGCGAACGCAAGTGGCTGCGCATGTCCGGTCTCGTCTGCCTCCTGCCGCATGGCTATGAAGGTCAGGGTCCGGAACATTCGTCGGCACGCCTGGAACGCTTCCTGCAGCTCTGCGCGGAAGACAATATGCAGGTCGCCAACGTTACGACGCCGGCCAACTACTTCCACATCCTGCGCCGCCAGGTGAAGCGCGACTTCCGCAAGCCGCTGATCCTGATGACGCCGAAGTCCTTGCTGCGCCACAAGCGTGCGACCTCTTCGCTGGCGGAACTGGCGGGCGAAAGCTCGTTCCACCGCCTGCTGTGGGACGATGCGGAAGTGATCAAGGACGGCCCGATCAAGCTGCAGAAGGACGCCAAGATCCGTCGCGTCGTGATGTGCACCGGTAAGGTCTATTACGACCTTCTGGAAGAGCGCGAAAAGCGCGGCATCGACGATGTCTATCTGCTGCGTATCGAACAGCTCTACCCGTTCCCGGCCAAGGCTCTGATCAACGAGCTGTCGCGCTTCAAGAACGCGGAAATGGTCTGGTGCCAGGAAGAGCCGAAGAACATGGGTGCATGGGCGTTCATCGACCCGTACCTGGAATGGGTTCTGGCGCATATTGATGCCAAGTATCAGCGCGTCCGCTACACGGGCCGCCCGGCTGCAGCTTCGCCTGCGACCGGCCTGATGTCGAAGCATCTGGCACAGCTCGAAGCCTTCCTCGAAGACGCATTGGGCGGCTGACTTTTCAGCCGTCTCCCCTCACTTGTTCGAAACGAAATCCTTAAGAAAAACGGAAACAGATCATGGCCACCGAAATCCGCGTCCCAACCCTCGGCGAGTCCGTCAGCGAGGCGACCGTCGGCACCTGGTTCAAGAAGGTCGGCGATACCGTCAAGGCTGACGAGCCTCTGGTCGAACTGGAAACCGACAAGGTTACCGTCGAAGTTCCGGCCCCGGCTTCCGGCGTCCTGACCGAAATCGTTGCTCAGAACGGCGAGACCGTCGGTCTCGACGCGCTGCTCGGCCAGATCGCAGAAGGTGCTGCCGGTGCTGCCACCGCCGCTCCGGCTGCAAAGCCTGCCGAAGCTGCTCCTGCTGCCGCACCGGCGCCTGCCGCCGCTGCGCCGGCTGGTGGTTCTTCGATGCCGGCTGCTCCGGCTGCTGCCAAGGTTGCCGCCGACAACAACATTTCGACCGCCGACATCGACGGTTCGGGCAAGCGCGGCCAGGTTCTGAAGGGCGACGTTCTCGCCGCCATCGCCAAGGGTCCGTCGGCTTCGGCCCCGGCTGCCGCTCCGGCCGCACCGCGTCCGGTTTCGTCGGCTGAGGACGCACCGCGCGAAGAGCGCGTAAAGATGACCCGTCTGCGCCAGACGATCGCCAAGCGCCTCAAGGATGCACAGAACACTGCCGCCATGCTGACCACCTATAACGAGGTGGACATGTCGGCTGTGATGGACCTGCGCAACCGCTACAAGGACGTGTTCGAGAAGAAGCACGGCGTAAAGCTGGGCTTCATGGGCTTCTTCACCAAGGCCGTGACCCACGCGCTGAAGGAACTGCCGGCCGTCAACGCCGAGATCGACGGCACCGACATCATCTACAAGAACTACTGCCATGTCGGCATGGCTGTCGGCACCGACAAGGGCCTCGTCGTCCCGGTCATCCGTGACGCCGACCAGCGTTCGATCGCCGGTGTCGAAAAGGAACTCGGTCGTCTTGCCAAGGCTGCCCGTGACGGCTCGCTCGGCATGGCCGACATGCAGGGCGGCACCTTCACCATCACCAATGGCGGCGTCTACGGTTCGCTGATGTCCTCGCCGATCCTGAATGCGCCGCAGTCGGGTATTCTCGGCATGCACAAGATCCAGGAGCGCCCGGTCGTCGTCGGCGGCCAGATCGTCATTCGTCCGATGATGTATCTCGCGCTCTCCTACGATCACCGCATCGTCGACGGCAAGGAAGCGGTCACCTTCCTCGTTCGCGTCAAGGAAAGCCTGGAAGATCCGGAACGTCTGGTTCTCGATCTCTAAGACTTCAAGCCTAACATCCTGAATTAAGGGAGAGCAGCATGGAACCCGCTTCGGCAAATGCGACCCATCTCGTGGTGGTACTTTGCTTAAGCGTGGTCCTGCTGCTCTTTCATATTCTGCTGCAAGGTTTTCTTGCGACGCGTGAACTGGGTTCCAAATGGAATGCAGGGCCGCGCGACGGAGATCTGACGCCGAAGAATGCGGCGGCGGGGCGTGCTGCGCGTGCCTCGAAGAACTATCAGGAAACCTATCCAGCCTTTATCGGCCTGCTTCTCGGTCTCGCCTTCATCGGTGACCCGACCGGGCTCGGCATCGGTGGCGCCTGGGTGTGGCTGATTGCGCGGATTGCCTATGTTCCGCTTTATCTGGCGGGCATTCCCTATGTCCGCTCGATGGTATGGCTCTTGAGCCTTGCCGGACTGCTGATCATGATGGCCGCTCTGCTGCTCTAGAGGTTATTCAACATGCATGCCTATATGATCGAACTGATCTCGCTGATGGCGATCTTCTCCTTTGCGATCATCTCGCCGGGGGCGGATCTTGCGATGGTGATGCGTCAGGCGCTGGTGCATGGCCGTCGGCAGGCGATCATCACCAGCTTCGGCATCGGCGCGGCGCTTATGTTCCATGTCAGCTACACGATCCTCGGGCTCGGGCTGATCATCTCGCAGTCGGTCTATCTCTTCAACATCGTCAAATGGCTGGGCGTCGCTTATCTCGTCTATATCGGCATCAAGGCCTTGAGGGCCGGCCGGACGGAGATCACGGTTTCGCCTGAGGCGCAGGGTGAGGCTGCCAAGGCTCAATCGGCTTTGAAGGCATTCACGCTCGGATTTGCCGCCAATGCGCTCAATCCGAAGGCGGTGTTCTTCTTCCTGTCGATCTTCTCCACCATCGTCCACGCGCATACGCCGATGGCGATCAAGTTCGGCTATGGGACCGTGATGGCAAGCTGCCTGATCCTGTGGTTCGTCGGCGTCAGCACATTCATGACGACGCCGCGCATGCGGGCGGCGTTTTCACGTGCCAGCAAGTGGATCGACCGGACCAGCGGCGTGGTGTTCATCGCGCTCGGAATTAAACTCGCAACTGAAAAAGCGGCCTGAGGGCCATTCTCGAAACGCTGGCGGGAATGAGCCTGCCAAAACCAGAAATCAGGAATTAAAACATGGCTTATGATGTCGTCGTTATCGGAAGCGGTCCGGGTGGTTATGTCTGCGCAATCAAGGCAGCGCAGCTCGGCCTGAAGGTCGCGGTCGTCGAAAAGCGCGCCACCTATGGCGGCACTTGCCTCAACGTTGGCTGCATTCCGTCCAAGGCCCTGTTGCACGCGTCGGAAATGTTCCATCAGGTTGCCCATGGCGTCGACACGCTGGGCGTCGAGGTTGCAGCACCGACGCTGAACCTGACCAAGATGATGGCGCACAAGGATGCGACCATCAAGTCGAACACCGACGGCGTCGCCTTCCTGTTCAAGAAGAACAAGATCGACGGCTTTATCGGCACCGGCAAGATCGTTGCGGCCGGCAAGGTTTCCGTCACGGGTGAAGACGGCAAGGTTCAGGAACTCGAGACGAAGAATATTGTCATCGCCACTGGTTCCGACGTCGCCGGCATTCCGGGCGTCAATGTCGAGATCGACGAGAAGGTCATCGTGTCCTCGACCGGTGCGATTTCGCTCGACAAGGTTCCGCAGACCATGATCGTCGTCGGCGGCGGCGTTATCGGTCTGGAACTCGGCTCGGTCTGGATGCGTCTCGGCGCCAAGGTCACCGTCATCGAATATCTCGACAAGCTGCTCGGCGCGATGGATGCCGACGTGTCGAAGCAGTTCCAGCGGATGATTGCTAAGCAGGGCATGGATATCCGCACCGAAGCCAAGGTGACGGCCGTCGAAAAGACCGCCACCGGCGCAAAGGTCACCTATGAGCCGGTCAAGGGCGGCGATGCCGTGACCGTCGAAGCCGACGTGGTTCTGATCTCCACCGGCCGTAAGCCTTACACCGAAGGTCTCGGGCTGGAAGCTGCAGGCGTTGCACTCGACAACCGTGGCCGCGTCGAGATCGACCACGGCTTCAAGACCAATGTTGCCGGCATCTACGCGATCGGCGACGTGGTGAAGGGCCCGATGCTGGCGCACAAGGCGGAAGACGAGGGTGTTGCTCTCGCCGAAATCCTGTCCGGCCAGCATGGTCACGTGAACTATGATGTCATTCCGGGCGTCGTCTACACCCAGCCGGAAGTCGCTTCTGTCGGCAAGACGGAAGAGGAGCTGAAGGCTGCAGGCATTGCCTACAAGGTCGGCAAGTTCCCGTTCACTGCCAACGGCCGCGCCCGCGCCATGTTGGCGACCGACGGTTTCGTCAAGATCCTCGCGGACAAGGAAACCGACCGGGTTCTCGGCGGTCACATCGTCGGCTTCGGCGCCGGCGAGATGATCCACGAGATCACCGTTCTGATGGAATTCTCCGGCTCGTCGGAAGATCTCGGCCGCACCTGCCATGCGCACCCGACCATGTCGGAAGCGGTCAAGGAGGCAGCCCTTTCGACCTTCGCCAAGCCGATCCATATGTAATCGGTCCGAAAGATCACACATGCGAAAGGCGGGATTTCGGTCCCGCCTTTTTCTTTTCCGCATCTGTCCTAAACTTCATGTCCTTGGCCCATTTCAAGAGGTGACGGACATGAAGACCGCATTCTCTCTGTCGCAGCGCATCCTGCACTGGCTGATGGCCGTGCTGATCCTGTTCAATCTCGTGTTTTCCGATGCGATGACGGTCTTCGGGGAACTCTATTTCGGCGACAAACCGATCCCGCCCGACATCATGACATCCGCCAATATCCATGCCTATGTAGGAATTGCGATCCTGGCGCTGGCCCTGACCCGGCTCTGTCTTCGCATCGCGCTCGGTGCGCCGCCGCATCCCGAAGTGGAGCCTGCCTTTTCGCGAATCGTCGCAACAATTGTGCATTGGTCGCTCTACGCAATGTTCATCATCATGCCGCTTGCCGGGATCGGGGCCTTCTATTTCAAGAACAGCATGGCGGCATTCGCTCATATCGGCTGGATGAAGACGGTCCTGTGGGTGCTGATCTGTCTGCACATTCTCGGTGTGCTGGTGCATCAGTTCTATTGGAAGACTAACATCTTGCGCCGGATGACGAGCGGGTGAGTGCGATTTTGTATTGTTTTGTCGTCATCCTCGGGCCTGTCCCGAGCATCTGCTAGGCCTGATTTCTGGCACCGTGGTCGATCCTCGGGACAAGCCCGAGGATGACGAAATATCAGGACGTTACGTTCCGCCTTCACGCCCTGACGGCGTGAAGATACTGGAAGTGGCGGTCGTATTGGGCGAGCACGTCCTGAATCAGTTCCTCGCGGGTGAGGCCCATGACGTCGTAATCCTGACCGCCGTCTGAGAGGAAAACCTCGGCGCGGTAATATTTGTCGGCGCGCTGGCGATTACTCTGGCTTTCGATGAAGCTGTAGCTCGGCATGTCGTAAGGGCGGACGCGGATTCCGTAGGAGAATTCCTCCTCGCCGCCCGGTGCGACGATCATCTTCAGGCGATTGTCGTCGTGATGAATTTCCGCTTCGAGCGAGCGTTTGCGCAACTCTTCTGCGACGTCCTCCAAGGCGGGCGCGGCAACTTCAGCCAGGAATTTTGCCACTTCCGACTTGCGCGGATAGCTGATGATGCCGTGCAATTGCCTTTGCCAGCTGACGGATTTTCGGGGCCGCAGGCTCTGGACCAGAGCATTCTGACGAACTCCCTCGCGCCGCAGACCCTGGAACAGGCCCCAGCACATCAGGAGCATGACGAAGGTGAAGGGTAGGGCGCCGGCGATCGAGGCCGTCTGCAGGGCATCGAGCCCGCCTGCCGCAAGCAGGACTGCGCCGATGACGCCGCCGGTGATGGCCCAGAAAACACGACGAGCGACCGGACCGTCCTCACGACCACCCGATGTCAGCGTGTCGATGACAAGGGCGGAGGAATCCGCGCCGGTGACGAAGAAGAAGACGATCAGCGCCATGGCGAACCATGAGACATAGACGCCTGCCGGGAACTGTTCGAGGAAAACGAAGAGCGCCAGCGTCACATCCTTGGCAACCGCATCGGATACGGCCGTCGTCTGGCCGGTCAGGTGCATGGCAAGAGCGGTATCTCCGAAAACGGTCATCCAGGCGAAGCTGAAGCCGGCGGGTACGAGCAGGACGCCGAAGATGAACTGACGGATGGTGCGGCCGCGCGAGATCCGGGCGATGAACATGCCGACAAACGGCGACCAGGCGATCCACCAGCCCCAATAAAAGAGCGTCCAGTCGCCCAGCCATTCGCCCGGCTGCTCGTTCGGGGCGTAGGCGTACATGTAGAAAGTGCGCAGCACGAACTGGTCGAGATAGGCGCCGAAATTCTGCACGAAAGCTCGCAGAAGGAAGGTCGTCGGCCCCATGATGAAGACGAAGGCCATCAGGGCGATCGCCATGATCATGTTGAGGTTGGAGAGGAACTTGATGCCCTTGTCGAGACCGGTGGCAACCGAGATGGTGGCCATGCCGGTGATGACGATGATGAGCGGCAACTGCACCCAGAAATCCATCGGCCAGCCCAGCACGTGGGCAAAGCCGGCATTGACCTGCAGCACGCCAAGGCCGAGCGAGGTAGCGACCCCAAACAGGGTGCCGATAACGGCGAAGGTGTCGACTGCGTTGCCTATCGGACCGTAGATGCGCTCGCCGACGATCGGGTAGAGCGCGGAACGCATGGTGAGGGGCAGGCCGTGGCGATAGGAAAAATAGGCAAGCGACAGGCCGATGACTGCATAGACCGCCCAGGCATGCAGGCCCCAGTGGAAATAACTGATTTCCATCGCCGTTCGCGCCGCGGCAATCGTTGCCGGATCGCCGGTCGGCGGCTTGGTGAAATGATTGACGGGTTCCGCCACGCCGAAGAAGACGAGGCCGATGCCCATGCCGGCGGCAAACAGCATGGAGAACCATGCGGGGTAGCTGAAATCAGGTTCCGAATGGTTCGGCCCGAGCTTGATATTGCCGTAGCTCGAAACGCCGAGATAGAGCATCAGCATCAGGAAAATGGCCACCGCGAGGAGGTAGATCCAGCCGAGTTCGGTAACGATCCAGCTCTGCACAGCGGCAAAAGCGGCGGCGGATGCCTCAGGCGCGAGCACGCCCGACAGGACGAACAGAATGGTGATGCCGACGGACCAGAAAAATACGGGCCGGTTGACGCCCTCCATCAAACCCACTTTGCGGGAGGGTGGTGTTTCGCTCGCGTCTGCCATGGATGCCCCTTGCGCTTACCCGTTAAATCACGGTGGCGACCCATGTTTTAGCCTCGCCACATAAGCGGGATATGGAGCTATTGGTCTGTCCGCCAAGTGGTCGGGAACATAACCGAGAAGTCGTCAGATTGCGGGCGTGAGGGTGAAACCCTGTTTGCGCAGCAGTTCCACCAGGCCGTCTTCGCCGGGCAGGTGGAGAGCGCCGACAGCCATGAAGACGTTGCCTTCGCTGAGGATTGGTGCTGCGCGTTCTGCCATGAGGTGGTTGCGCTTCGTCACGATCAGTTCCTCGAACTCGGCATAACCGGCATTGTCACTGCCGTCTGGCGCTACCTGCTTGAGGAAAGGCATGGTGAAGCCGATCTCGCCGGTGAGGTAGAGCTGCGTCATCGTCTCGAAAACGTCATTCATTTTCGGGCCGAGCTTGATCGTTTCAACCAGCGACTTCAGGTGCATCTCGGTCGGGATAGACGCCATGGCGGTGAGCTGTTCGGCGAGCGTTTCCAGGCCCTTTACCGGTTTTCCCTCGGCTGCGGCATCAAGCGCGATGCGCTTGTCGAGGAAGGCGGTGTTTCCCTTGCGGGCGAGTTCGCAGGCCGGCAGCGACACGAGTGACATCAGCATCCAGGGCTGCATGCGCGAAACGGTCGCCAGCGGAATGCCACGCTTCTTCAGGCCTTCGTCGAGGACGGTAAGATCCTCAGGGTTCATCAGCTTTTCGATGGTCTTTCCATCGGGGAGCATGGTCAGTTCCGGTTTCGCGAGAAGGCCGGCCATTGCCCTCTTGTCGTCGAGGATCTCGTTGGATTCGATGACGATCGTCTCGGCGTCAGTGAGCGCCTTGTCGGCACCGGGCGGCATCTTGAGGACGCGCGGATCGGTGACGTGCATTGTGCCGAGCAGATATGAGGTCGCAACACCCGGCTTTTCTATTTTCCAGAAAATGCCCTTGGCGTTCGGGATCTTTTCGGCTTCCGCAAGCGCCTTGGCATAAGCATCCGGATTTTCTGATTTCATCTCATCGACGAGGTTAACCCCGTGGCAGGCAGCTTCCTGTGCATCGGCGGATGACAGCATGCCGAGCACCAGGATCAGCGAGGCGAGGGCCGCGACATGCAGCAATGCGAGCAGCCAGAGGGCAAAGCCCTGCAGGCGTTCGAAAAGGGGGCTGTCGAGGAATGAAGAATTCATGTCACGGATCCGGATTAATCGACCCAAAACGTATCACTGCCGCTTCGACAGGTGCTTAACGCAAGTGGTTAACAGTTAGTTCACGCGCGTGGATGGGCGCGGTCATAGACTTCCAGCAGGCGCGAGGTATCGACGCCGGTATAGACCTGGGTGGTCGACAGGCTGGTATGGCCGAGCAGTTCCTGAATGGTCCGCAAATCGCCGCCGCCGGCTAGCAGATGGGTAGCGAAAGAGTGGCGCAGCGCATGGGGCGTGGCGGTATCCGGCAGGCCGAAGGCGCTTCTCAATTTCTGCATCTGACGCTGGATGATCGCCGGCTGCAGCGGGCCGCCGCGTGCGCCGCGGAAAAGCGGCTTCTCATCGGTCAGGTGGTAGGGGCAGATATCGCGGTAACGGGTGACGGTTTCGGCGACGACCGGCAGAAGCGGCACGATGCGGGTCTTGCCGCCTTTGCCCTTGATGCGCAGCGTTGTCGTGCCCGGCTCGATCTCACCGGGAAGAAGCCCAAGCGCTTCGGAAATACGCAGGCCGCAGCCATAGAGAAGTGCGAGAACCGCGGCATCGCGTGCGGCGATCCAGGGCTCGTCCTGAAGCTGGGTTTCTGTCGCGGTCAGGCTGGTCGCCTGCCGGTCGCTCAGCGGCTTGGGAAGCGATTTAGGCTGTTTTGGCGCGCGCACGGCGCCGGCTGCTGCAGCATTTACCAGTCCCTGGCGTTCCATGTAGCTGAGGAAAGATCGGAGGCCTGCAAGGTGGCGGCCGAGCGAGCGGGAACCGGAACCGTCGCGGCGGCGGGCGGCGAGAAAGGAGCGCAGGTCTGCCGGGCGAAGCGTGTGGATGTCAGCGATCTTCGGCGGGCCGGCGAGATGACCGGTCAGGAAGGTGAGGAATTGCCGTGTGTCGCGCTCATAGGCATCGAGCGTATTGGGCGACAACCGGCGCTCGTCCTTCAGGCTTTCCAGCCATTCGTGGCGCTTGGCGGCAAGATCGGGCGCGGCAATGATCAGCAGTTCGTTCAAACGTCTCGACCGTTGATTTTGGTGGAAAGGAGCACCAGATTGCTACCGACAGCGTTACGGAAATACTAAGCCTTTCGCCGTCCGCCAAAGTTTTATCATACAGGGCTGCCACAAGGTTGCCCTGCGCAAGGAGTTTGTATGGCCCGCCGTGACAATTCGACGACCTTCAGTCAATTCGCGGAGACCATCACACTCAATTCCCGCGGCCGGCCGGGGCATATCGTCGATACGCTGATCGGTGAGCGCGGCCAGCGGATTGTCGGCAGCCCGTTCTGGCCGGTGATGCGACCGTTTCTCTACACGCTGCTGCGATATGGGAAAGCCATCGAATTTGCCGACGACGTCGCGCCGAAAAGCGGCTTCCAGTGCTTCGAATATATGAGCGATCTCTTGAAATTGCAGATCGCAGCCAAGCATGCCGAGCGGATCCCGGAAAAGGGCGGCTTCATTCTGGTCAGCAACCACCCGACCGGCATTGCCGATGGAGTGGCGGTCTTCGACCTGTTGAAGGCGAAGCGGCCGGACCTGATGGTGTTTGCCAATCGCGATGCAGTGCGCGTCAATCCACGCTTTGCCGAGATGATCATCCCGGTCGAATGGCGCGAAGAATATAAGAGCAAGCTGAAGACCCGCGAGACGCTGGTTCTGACCAACAAGGCGGTCGAGGACGGCAAGGTGATGGTGCTGTTTCCGTCCGGCCGCATCGCCTATTGGGAAGGCGGCAAGCTCAACGAACGGCCGTGGAAGACGTCGGCTGTCAGCCTCGCACGCAAATACAATCTGCCGATCCTGCCGATCCATATCACGGCTCGTAATTCCGGCCTGTTCTACTGGTTCGCCAAGTGGTCGACCGAGTTGCGCGACATGACGGTGTTCTACGAACTTCTGAACAAGAAGGGCAATAGGTTCGATTTCACTGTCGGCCACTTGATCCAGCCGGAGGAACTTGAAGGCGATCCGGCGGATGTGACCAAGGCGTTGGAGAACCATACGGTTTTTGATCTGGCGAAGGATGGTGATGCGCGGTTTGCCGGTCTCGGTGAGCCGGACGTGGTCTCCGCCGCTTAAGCCGATTACCGGTCACCGGCACCAAATGGAGGTCGAGCGTGCTTCTCCGATCCATGTCCGCACAGAACTATCGCTCGCTGCGATCGATCGGCATGGATCTGGCGGGTATAAATGTTTTCATTGGTGAAAACGGTGTTGGAAAATCCAATCTCTATCGGGCGCTGCAACTGATTCAGGCGGCGGTGCGTGGAACGTTGGCGGCCGAGATTGCGGCAGAGGGCGGCATGGCGTCGGTGCTCTGGTCGGGCCATCGACGCAACGAGAAGAATTTTCGCATAAAGCTCAATGTCGAGGTGCTGGACGAGGAACGCGCCATCACTTTCAGATATCGGGTCGAAGCCGGCTTGAGGCCGCCGAAAGCTGCGGCGGGTTTCGCCTTCGAACCGCAGATCAAGGAAGAGGAGCTTTCGATCGAGACCGGCCGCCGGCCGGTGACGATGATGAAGCGGGCAGGCCCGGGTATCATGGTGCGTGGCCCGGAAGGGCGGATGCTGGAATATCCTGAAAAAGCCATGACATCGGAGACGGCAATCGCGCTTCTGGGCGATGCCGGGCATTACCCGGAAATCGGCGCTTTCCGGAGGATGGTTGAAAGCTGGCGCTTTTTCCATGGTTTTCGCACCGATCGGCAGTCGCCGATGCGCCAGCCATGCCTGGCTGTGACCTCGCCATTGCTCGACGAGGATGGAGCCAATATTGCCGCCGTGTTTGCGACCCTCGCACATATTCGCGGAGATGTGATCGAGCTTAACCGAGCGATTGCGGCAGCGTTTGATGGCGCGAAGCTTCAAATACCGGAACCCGGTGAATATGCCGAATTCGGACTCGTTTTCCCGCATCTGCCGCTGCGTGTCTTCACCCCGCGGGAATTGTCGGATGGCCAGATCCGTTTCCTCGGGTTGGCGGCAGCGCTGATGTCCTATCGCCAGCCGCCGTTGATTGCGCTCAACGAACCGGAGGCAAGCCTGCACCCGGATATGCTCGAACCGCTGGCCGACATGGTTGCCGAGGCGGCGAAATCGAGCCAGATCTGGATCGTGACGCATTCCGAACAGCTTGCTGCCGCCATCACCGAGCGTTGCGGCGTGCGGGCCAAGCGGGTGATCCGCAAGGATGGCGCGACCTGGCTGGAAGGCATGCGTGCGACCGGACTGATGGAAGACGACGAGGATGACGAGTGATCTATAAAAAGGTTCACTTTTGTTCCGTCTTTCGTCATGGTCGCGCCGCATGGCCAAGGATTCTGCTGACATGATGGATTCGCTGTTCGGCGACGCGCTTGCGCCGTCGCGAGCACCCGTGCGCGTCGTGCCGGTTCTGGTGCCGTTGCCGGTGCCGGGGGCCTATAGTTATGCGGTGCCGGACGGCGTGCATGTCGAGCCGGGGTCGGTCGTACAGGTGCCGGTGGGGCCGCGACAGGTTATCGGTGTCGTCTGGGACGGGGAGAATGACGAGCGGCTCGATCCGAAAAAGCTCCGGCCGATCACGCTGGTGTTCGATTGCCCACCTCTGTCGAAGGACATGCGCGATTTCGTCGACTGGGTGTCTGCCTATACATTGTCTCCGCCCGGGCTTGTTGCCCGCATGGCGATCCGGGCACCGGCGGCGCTCGATCCGGAGCCTATGGTGGAGGGCTTGCGCTATCTCGGCGGCGAGCCGGACCGGCTGACGCCGGCCAGAACCCGCGTGCTCGATCTGGCGAAGGAGCAAGACGTGCCGTGGACGCGTAGCGGCATGGCGCATGCCGCCGGCGTGTCGCTCAGTGTCATCGACGGGCTGATCAAGCAGGGGATGTTCGACACGATTTTTCTGCCCCCGCCGCCTGTCGTTGCGCGGCCGGAGCCGGATTTCATCGCGCCACGCATCGAGGGACCGCAAAAATATGCGGCCGAAGAGATCGTCGGCTCGATCCGGCAGGGCGGATTTGCCGCCTCGCTGATTGACGGGGTTACCGGCTCTGGCAAGACGGAGGTCTATTTCGAGGCCGTGGCCGAGACTTTGCGGCGCGGCAAGCAGGTGATGATCCTTCTGCCGGAAATCGCGCTGACGCCTGCTTTCCTGGAGCGTTTCGAGCAGCGTTTCGGAGCCAAGCCTGCCGAATGGCATTCGGATCTTTCCCCGCGCATGCGCGAAAAGGTCTGGCGCGGGGTGGTGACTGGTGAGGTGCGAGTGGTCGCAGGCGCACGGTCTGCGCTGTTCCTGCCCTTCGAAGAGCTTGGCTTGATCATCGTCGATGAAGAGCACGACCCTGCCTACAAGCAGGAGGACCGCGTCTTTTACAATGCTCGCGACATGGCGGTGGTGCGGGCGCGGATCGGCGATTTCCCGGTCGTGCTGGTGTCGGCCACGCCTTCGGTGGAAAGCCAGGTCAACGGTCTGTCCGGGCGTTACAATCTCGTGCAGTTGCCGACGCGCTTCGGCGATGCGGCACTGCCTGACCTGCTCCTGATCGATATGCGTCGGCATCCGCCCGAACGGGGCGGGTTCCTGTCGCCGCTGCTCCTGAGGGCGATGGGGCGGACGCTGGAGAAGAAGGAGCAGTCGCTGCTGTTCCTCAATCGTCGCGGTTATGCGCCGCTGACGCTTTGCCGGGTCTGCGGCCACCGGTTCCAGTGCCCGCAATGTTCCAGCTGGCTGGTCGAGCACCGGTTCAGAAACCAGATCCAGTGCCATCAATGCGGCTATCACCAGCCGACGCCGGAAGCCTGCCCGGAATGCGGCACGTTCGATCATCTCGTTGCCTGTGGGCCGGGTGTCGAGCGTATCGCCGAAGAGGTCGAGAGGCATTTTCCCGATGCCCGCACGATCGTCATGTCGTCCGACATCCTCGGCGGGGTGAAGCGCATGCGGCTGGAGCTGGAAGCGATCGCCAAGGGGGATGTCGATATCGTCATCGGCACCCAGCTCGTCGCCAAGGGGCATAACTTTCCGCTGATGACGCTGGTCGGCATCGTCGATGCGGATCTCGGCCTGTCGAATGGTGATCCGCGGGCGGCCGAGCGGACTTTTCAGCTGCTCAGCCAGGTGACGGGACGTGCGGGGCGAACCGGCCTGAAGAGCCATGGCTTGATCCAGACTTTTCAGCCTATGCATCCGGTGATGCAGGCAATCGTCTCTGGTGATTCCACGGCGTTCTACGAACGGGAGATCAACGAGCGCGAAAAGGCGCTGTTGCCGCCGTTCGGGCGGCTGGCGTCGCTGATCGTCTCTGCGGATACGAGGGCGGACGCGGAAAACCATGCGCGTGGGCTGCGCGCGGCGGCTCCGCATGTTTCCGGCATTGCGGTGCTTGGGCCTGCGGAAGCACCGATTGCACTGGTGCGCGGTCGTTATCGCTTCCGTCTGCTCGTTCATGGACGGCGCAATTCCGATATGCAGGCATTTTTGAAATCGATGCTCGGCAATGGCCCCAAGGCTCGCGGAACGGTTCAGGTTCAGCTCGACGTCGATCCGCAGAGTTTCCTTTAGCCTCCCGCACGAACATCTCGTCCGTCTTCACGCGCCGGGATGTTTCTTGATGTGCAGCTAATCTTTGCGACTTGTTTACCCTGTTGGCTAGAATCAGTTCGATTCGAAAGGGTGCGACGGCATGGAATTCTACTTCCCGACTGAACTGAACGAACAGGTTGCTTTTGTAGGCTGTGCCGTAACGGCGCTGCTTGGCTTGCTGATCTTCCTGCTTCCAGGCACCTGCCTGAGACTTTCCGCCTTTCAGGTCGGAGAGGTAAGGCCAGAGGGCTACGGCTCGGTCAGGGCCGCAGGCGCGCGCTATATGGCACTTGGCTTGTTGCCGATTCTGTTGGCGCAAAATTGGTTTTACATGGCGACCGGCGTGGTGCTTGCGCTCGGTGCAGTTGGCAGGTTGGTGTCAATCTTCGCCGATCGCGGCGTAACGCCGCAGAATATTGCGTTTTTTCTACTTGAGGGTGTATTGTCGGCTGCGCCGCTCGCCTATGCGTTCGGCTACATCTAATGTCGCATATCGCCGCGCTGCGATGCCTATCGCCCGGAATTGCGGGTGAAAGCTGCGAATAAAGTCTGGATGCCTTTGACAGGTGGGCTTTTTCGGCGCTCAGCCGTGTTGCGAGTCCCTACATCCTATGCTAGACGAACCGCGAACGTTGGAAACAGCAAGCGGAGGCTCTGCGGGTTCCGATGGAAATTCAATAAATTTCAAGGTCTTGCCTGATCGTCATTTTCGGGCTTGGTACTTGGGGTGTAATTCAGGGAAACTATGCCTGTGGCCGAGACATCCCCGCTTATTTCCGGTGTCGCCGAGCGCTATGCTCTGTCGCTCTTCGAGCTTGCGTCGGAAGCTGGTTCTATCGATGCAGTCGGTGCCGATCTTGATCGGTTCCAGTCGATGATGGACGAAAGCGAAGACCTGCGGCGCCTGGTGGCGAGCCCGGTCTTTTCCGCCGAAGAACAGCAGAAGGCGGTTAGCGCCGTTGCCGAAAAGGCAGGTTTTTCCGTCACCGTCCTGAACTTCCTGAAAGTTGTGGCCGGCAATCGCCGCCTGTTCGCCTTGCCGGGCATGATCCGCTCCTATCGCGAGATCGCCGCTGCGCATCGCGGTGAAATTTCCGCCGAAGTCACTTCGGCCCATGCGTTGACTGCAACGCAGGAAAAAGAACTCAAGTCGGCGCTGAAGGGCGTAACCGGCAAGGACGTAACCATCGCCGTTACGATCGATCCGTCGATCCTCGGCGGCCTGATCGTCAAGGTCGGTTCGCGTCAAATCGATACGTCCCTTCGCACCAAACTTTCCACCCTTAAGCTTGCATTGAAAGAGGTCGGCTGATGGATATCCGTGCAGCGGAAATTTCCGCAATTCTCAAGGACCAGATCAAGAATTTCGGCCAGGATGCCGAAGTTTCGGAAGTCGGCCAGGTTCTTTCCGTTGGTGACGGCATTGCCCGCGTCTACGGTCTCGACAACGTGCAGGCTGGTGAAATGGTCGAGTTTCCGGGCGGCGTCCGGGGCATGGCTCTGAACCTCGAATCCGACAATGTCGGCGTGGTTATCTTCGGTTCCGACCGTTCGATCAAGGAAGGCGACACCGTCAAGCGGACCGGCGCCATCGTTGACGTTCCGGTTGGTCCGGAACTGCTCGGCCGCGTCGTCGATGCGCTCGGCAACCCGATCGACGGCAAGGGTCCGATCAACGCGACCCGCCGTTCGCGCGTCGACGTCAAGGCTCCCGGCATCATTCCGCGCAAGTCGGTTCATGAGCCGATGTCGACCGGCCTCAAGGCCATCGACGCTCTGATCCCGGTTGGCCGCGGCCAGCGCGAGCTCGTCATCGGCGACCGCCAGACCGGCAAGACCGCCATCATTCTCGACGCCTTCCTGAACCAGAAGCCGATTCACGACAACGGCCCGGAAAACGACAAGCTGTTCTGCGTGTACGTTGCTATCGGCCAGAAGCGTTCGACCGTTGCCCAGTTCGTCAAGGTTCTCGAAGAGCGCGGCGCACTGCAGTATTCGATCGTTATCGCTGCTACCGCTTCGGACCCGGCTCCGATGCAGTATCTCGCACCGTTCGCCGGTGCCGCCATGGGCGAATACTTCCGCGACAACAGCCAGCATGCGCTGATCGCTTATGACGACCTTTCCAAGCAGGCCGTCGCCTACCGCCAGATGTCCCTGCTTCTGCGTCGTCCTCCGGGCCGCGAAGCTTATCCGGGCGACGTCTTCTATCTGCACTCGCGTCTTCTCGAGCGCGCTGCCAAGCTCTCCGACGAGCGCGGCGCCGGTTCGCTGACGGCTCTGCCGGTCATCGAAACCCAGGGTAACGACGTTTCGGCCTTCATTCCGACCAACGTGATCTCGATCACCGACGGCCAGATCTTCCTCGAAACCGACCTGTTCTATCAGGGCATCCGTCCGGCCGTTAACGTCGGTCTGTCGGTTTCCCGCGTTGGCTCGGCCGCTCAGGTCAAGGCGATGAAACAGGTTGCCGGTTCGATCAAGGGCGAGCTTGCCCAGTATCGCGAAATGGCGGCATTCGCGCAGTTCGGTTCCGACCTCGACGCCTCGACGCAGCGCCTGCTGAACCGCGGTGCCCGTCTGACGGAACTCCTGAAGCAGCCGCAGTTCTCTCCGCTCAAGACGGAAGAACAGGTTGCCGTGATCTTCGCAGGCGTCAACGGCTACCTCGACAAGATCGCGGTTTCCGATGTCGGCAAGTTCGAACAGGGTCTGCTCTCTTACCTCCGTTCGGAAGGCAAGGACGTTCTCGACACGATCCGCACCGAGAAGCAGATCTCGGACGACACGAAGGCGAAGCTCAAGTCGGCGCTCGACGCCTATTCGAAGTCTTTCGCCTAAAAGTACGGATCTAGCTTAAGGACCGATAACGGATGCCTTCACTTAAGGATCTGAAAAACCGGATCGCCTCCGTCAAGGCGACGCAGAAGATCACCAAGGCGATGAAAATGGTCGCCGCGGCGAAGCTGCGTCGTGCGCAGGAAGCGGCCGAAGCCGCTCGTCCTTACGCAGAGCGGATGAACAAGGTACTGGCGAGCCTTTCGGCCGCCAATGCCGGCAATGCGGGTGCACCGCTTCTGCTTTCCGGCACCGGCAAGGACCAGGTTCATCTCCTGGTCGTTGCCACCGGCGAGCGTGGCCTTGCCGGCGGCTTCAACTCCTCGATCATTCGTCTGGCGCGCGAGCATGCCCTGAAGCTCATCGCTGAAGGCAAGACGGTCAAGATCCTGACGGTCGGCCGCAAGGGCAATGACGTTCTGCGTCGTTCGTTCAAGGACAACATCGTCCATTACATCACCTTCCGCGAAGTGCGGCAGCTGGGCTTCGTCCAGGCCGACGAAGTGGCGGGCAAGGTGCTGGACATGTTCAATGCCGGCGAGTTCGACGTTGCAACGCTGTTCTTCGCCCGCTTCCAGTCGGTGATCGCGCAGGTCGCAACCGCGCAGCAGCTCATTCCGGCACGGTTCGAAACTGTAGAGCAGCCTGCTGAAGGTTCTTCGGTTCATTACGAATACGAGCCGAGCGAAGAGGAAATCCTCGAAGACCTGCTGCCGAAGAATATCGCTGTGCAGATCTTCAAGGCTCTGCTGGAAAACAACGCTTCCTTCTACGGTGCGCAGATGTCCGCTATGGACAACGCAACGCGCAACGCTGGTGACATGATCAATAAGCTGACGCTTTCCTACAACCGCAAGCGTCAGGCGCAGATCACCACGGAACTGATTGAAATTATTGCAGGCGCGGAAGCGCTCTGACCGAAAAGAAGAGGGTAAGAATCATGGCTACCGCAACGGGCTCGTCCCTCGGCAAAGTGACTCAGGTTATCGGCGCTGTCGTAGACGTCGCGTTCGACGGCGAACTGCCGGCGATCCTCAATGCACTCGAGACCGAAAACAACGGCAACCGTCTTGTGCTGGAAGTCGCGCAGCACCTTGGTGAAAACCAGGTCCGCACGATCGCCATGGACTCGACCGAAGGTCTCGTCCGCGGCCAGAAGGTCACCGACACCGGTGCTCCGATCTCGGTTCCGGTCGGTGAACACACGCTCGGCCGTATCATGAACGTCATCGGCGAGCCGGTCGACGAAGCCGGTCCGCTGGACCGCACGCATCTGCGTGCCATCCACCAGGACGCTCCGGCCTATGTCGAGCAGTCCACGGAAGGCCAGATTCTGGTCACCGGCATCAAGGTCGTCGACCTTCTCGCTCCTTACGCAAAGGGCGGCAAGATCGGCCTGTTCGGCGGCGCCGGCGTCGGCAAGACCGTTCTGATCATGGAACTGATCAACAACGTTGCAAAGGCGCACGGCGGTTACTCCGTATTCGCCGGCGTTGGTGAGCGTACCCGTGAAGGTAACGACCTTTACCACGAAATGATCGAATCGGGCGTCAACAAGCACGGCGGTGGCGAAGGCTCCAAGGCTGCTCTCGTTTACGGTCAGATGAACGAACCGCCGGGCGCACGTGCTCGCGTTGCTCTCACCGGTCTGACGATCGCTGAAGACTTCCGCGACAAGGGCCAGGACGTTCTGTTCTTCGTCGACAACATCTTCCGCTTCACCCAGGCTGGTTCGGAAGTATCGGCTCTGCTCGGCCGTATTCCCTCGGCCGTTGGTTATCAGCCGACGCTCGCAACCGACATGGGCTCGATGCAGGAACGCATCACCACCACGACCAAGGGCTCGATCACCTCGGTTCAGGCCATCTACGTTCCCGCCGACGACTTGACCGACCCGGCACCGGCAACCTCGTTCGCGCACTTGGACGCAACGACGGTTCTGTCGCGTTCGATCGCTGAAAAGGGTATCTACCCGGCCGTTGACCCGCTGGACTCCACTTCGCGCATGCTCGACCCGATGGTTGTCGGTGAAGAGCATTACGAAGTTGCCCGTAAGGTTCAGACGACGCTTCAGCGCTACAAGTCGCTGCAGGATATCATCGCCATCCTCGGCATGGACGAACTGTCCGAAGAGGACAAGATGACCGTTGCCCGCGCCCGCAAGATCGAGCGCTTCCTGTCGCAGCCGTTCTTCGTTGCCGAAGTCTTCACCGGTTCGCCGGGCAAGCTGGTTGCTCTGGAAGACACGATCAAGGGCTTCAAGGGCTTGGTCAACGGCGAATACGACCACCTGCCGGAAGCAGCCTTCTACATGGTCGGCTCCATCGAAGAAGCGATGGAAAAGGCCAAGAAGCTGGCAGCCGCCGCTTAAAAATCAAGATGGAAGGGCGCGCCGGATAGCTGGCGCGTCATTCTTCCTGCATAAGACACGCGATTTTGTGCAGGACATGCCAATTGCCTGCGAATTAAGGGGAAGTGGACCTTCATGGCCGACGCTTTCATTTTTGAACTGGTTTCGCCCGAGCGCCTCTACGTTTCGGAAAAGGTCTCCGAAGTCGTTATCCCGGCCATGCTTGGTGAAATGACGGTCCTTGCCGAACACGCACCGACGATGACGACGATCAAGCCGGGTGTTGTCACGGTGAAGCTCGCTTCCGGACAGGTGAACAAATACGTGGTGTTCGGTGGTTTCGCCGATATCCTGCCGGACAGCTGCACGCTGCTGGCGGATGCCGCCATCCCGGCCAACGAGTTGACCCCAGACACGCTGCAGCGTCGCATCGAAACCACCCAGGCCGAACTCGGCAAGGCGACCGGTGACGAGCACAAGACCCGTCTCGAACAGTTCCTGACGGACCTGACGCAGTTGAACGGTATCGTTGTCGCCGCCTGATCCTCATCAGTGCGCTACAATCCTTGAAGGCGGTCCATCGGGCCGCCTTTTGCGTTTGAAGGTCTCTCGCCGTCATCCTCGGGACAAGCCCGAGGATGACGACGGAGAACGGAAGTCGCGCGGTTAGCTGGGTCCGATATCCCTTAAATCCCCGACAACAGATGTTGGTGCAACCGTATCGCTCCCGGTGTCAGCGAGCGATAACGCGGAGTGCCGAGGTGGTAGCCGTAACCCGTCTCCAGCCGTTGCGGCCCGAGCTCGACAAGCGCACCTGAAGCCAGTTCATCGGCGATTAGGCCTGTGCTGCCGAGCGTAACGCCTTCGCCGCGCAGAGCGGCATCGATCGCCAGTGAATAGGTGGAGAAGGAGAGGCGGGGCACGATGCGCGCCTTTGGCGGATCAGGCAGTCGCGCGAACCATTGACGGAAAGAGATCCAGTGGGCGTTGAAGCGCTCGTAATCAATGAGGTCGAGACGGGTGATCTCGTCAGGCCGGACCGTTGTGGGGTCGAGGCCGTTTCTTTCGATGAATTCCGGCGAGGCGACTGGCACCAGCATTTCCTTCATCAGCGGCGTCAGGTTCCAGCGCGGATGTTCGCCGGTCGAATAGAGAATGACCAGATCGTTGGCTTCCGATGCCAGTTCGGAAGGGGCATCGGTCGTCAGCAACCTGACCGAGACTGATGGGTTGCCGTTGTCGAAATCCTTGAGGCGCTTGGCGAGCCAGAGATGCGAGACCGAGCCGCTGGCGGCAATCGATATCGTCTCGAGGCCACCGCCGCGAAAAGGCTCGAGGCTTTCTTCCAGATATTCGAGCGTGGCGCGAACCCGTTGGGCCAGCCGCTCGCCTTCCGGCGTCAGGGCAAGGTTACGGCCGCGGCGGGTGAAGAGTTTTGCCCCGAGCTGTTCTTCAAGGCCCTGGATACGGCGGCTGACCGCGGCCTGGGTGATATGTAACTCGCGCCCGGCGCGGGAAAAATTCATGAAGCGGCAGGCGGCATCGTAAACCCGGAAAGCCTCCAGCGGTATGCGGTCGAGCATGCCTCTCTCCATGACTTGAGATCATCAATTAAGCCGATAATTCGATGGATTTGAAGAGCTGAGATTGTGATGCAGAGTGTGCATGTTCGTTTCACAGTCGCGGGCCGCCATGCAGTTTTCCACCTCCTTCATTCCCGATATCCGCTTCGGCCCGGGCTTTCTCGACGGCCTGCCGGATGTGGTCAAAGACTTCCGGGGTATACGTGCTGTCCTCATCGTCATGGACAGCTTTCTCGCTGCGAGAGGTCTGGCCAAAGGTCTCGCGGAAGATCTGGCCAAGGCGGGGATAGAACCGTGGCTTTATTCCGATTTTTCGGGCGAGCCAAAACTTCAGCATCTGCGGGCCGCCAGCGAGATGGCGCAGAGCATGGATATGGTGATTGGTATCGGCGGCGGTTCGGCACTCGATATCACCAAGGTCGCGGCCTGCTGTGCCGCATCGGGCGAGGATCCGATGTTTTATGCGCTGGCCGCCAATCCCCTGCCGAAGAAGCCGCTGAAAAAGATCATGGTGCCGACCACGGCCGGGACTGGCTCGGAGACATCCGCCACCAATATCTTTACCGGGCCGGAGGGGAGAAAACTCTGGATCTGGGGGCCGGAAACCAAGGCGGATCTGGTGCTGCTCGATCCGGAGCTTACGATATCGCTACCGCCGAACCTGACTGCATGGTGCGGCATGGACGCCTTCATTCACGCCTTCGAGGCCGCGACTAACCGTAATACTCACACCGGAGCAAAGCTCTACGCGCATGAAGCCATGCGGCTGGTCGCAGGCTCGCTGGAAGTGGCGTTCAAGATGCCTGGCAATCTTGAGGCGCGCGGCAAGGTGCTGCTCGGATCCTGTTATGCCGGGATTGCCATCGACAATTGCGGCACTGCTATCGCTCACAACATCAGCCATGCGCTGGCTGGGCTTGGCCCCCTGCATCACGGGCTGGCGACGGCGCTTGGTTTCGAGGCGACGCTTCCGTGGCTGGTAGAAAGCGACACGCCTGACCTCAATGAGGCAGCGAGGGCCATCGGACTATCTGGCGCCGCCCAACTGCCAGCCTTCGTCTCGGGGCTGATGGACCGCTGTGGCGTCGTGCGGGCCTTGCCGAAGGCATTCGACGGGTTCTCTGCACAACATCTGGCCGCGGAAATGCGGGCGGCCGAGAACCAGCCCATGCGGCGCTCGACCATTCGTGAGGTGACGGATGCGGATATCGATGCCTTCGCCGCGGCGATGATGGCGCTGCCGAAGACGCTTTGAAGAGGTGCTGCGATGACCAAGACCTACAGCCGTGACTATTGGGAAGAAGCTCTCTCCGGTCTGAAGCTTGAAGGCCGGCATTTTATCAGCGGTGAGTATCGCGATGCGCTGTCCGGCGAGACATTCATCCGTACGCGGCCGATGGACGGCAAGCCGGGTGCGGTTCTGGCACGCGGTGGAGCAGCCGATATCGATCTTGCGGTCACTTCCGCACGCGCTGCTTTCGAGAACGGTATCTGGCGCAGGAAGGAACCGCTCGAGAAGAAGAAAATCATGCTGAAATGGGCCGACCTGATCCGCGCCCATGGCGAAGAACTGGCGATGCTGGAAACGCTGGATGTCGGCAAGCCGGTGCTGGCGTCGCTGAATGTCGACGTCCGGCTCTGCGCCGACGGTATCCAGTTCTATGCGGAGATGATCGACAAGCTTTATGACGAGATTGCGCCGACGGGGCCGAATGCACGGGCTTTGGTGCGCAAGGTGCCGCTCGGGGTGATCGGGGCGATCACGCCTTGGAACTATCCGATGATCATCGATGCGTGGAAGCTCGGGCCGGCGATTGCGGCGGGTAATTCCGTTGTGCTGAAGCCGGCTGAACAATCGTCGCTTTCGGCGATCCGGCTGGCGTCACTGGCGATTGAAGCAGGGCTTCCGGCAGGTGTCTTCAATGTCGTTACCGGCTATGGCGAGGAGGCAGGAAAGCCGCTGGCGCTGCATATGGATGTCGACATGATTGCCTTTACCGGCTCGACGGAGGTCGGCAAGCTGATCATGGGCTATGCCGCCCAATCCAACGTCAAGCGCGTGGCGTTGGAGCTCGGTGGCAAGTCGCCGCTCGTCGTGTTTGAAGATGCCGATCTCGACGCGGCGGCCTCGGCCGTAGCCTGGGGCTGTTTCTACAATTCCGGCGAGACATGCCATGCCTCGACGCGGCTTCTCGTCCAGCGCTCTGTGCAGGAGAGATTGATCGAGAAGATCGAGGCGGTGACGAAGAGCGATATTGCGCTGGCACATCCGTTCGAGCCGTCGGCGCAGATCGGTGCGTTGATCGAGGAAGCCCATATGCGGAAAGTGCTGGGCATGATCTCAGCCGGAGAGAAGGAGGGCGCGCGGCGTGCCTTCGGGGCCGAGCAGGTGATGTCGGAAACCGGCGGATATTACATCTCGCCCGGCGTGTTTATCGACATGACCAACGAAATGAGCCTTGCGCGGCAGGAGATTTTTGGGCCGGTTCTGGCGGCAATTCCTTTCGATACGGAGGAGGAGGCGCTTCGGCTTGCAAATGATACGATCTACGGGTTGGCCGGTGCGGTGTTCACCAAGGACATGGATCGGGCGCATCGGTTTTCCGAAGCGCTGCATGCCGGCACGGTGTGGATCAATACCTATGACATGTCGAACTTTTCGACGCCGTTCGGTGGCTTCAAGCAGTCGGGATTTGGGCGGGATCGTTCGGTGCATGCGATAGACAAGTATTGTGATTACAAGACGATATGGCAGCAGTTCGGGTGAGGTTTTCTCGATTACCTTTGGGGACATGCTGATGGTGAAGGGCGACCGGCTTGTGTCTGGATCCTCGGGTCAAGCCCGAGGATGACGAATCTGTGGTTGGCGGAAAATCTCAAACGCTACCACTGCGGTTTGTGGAGCGCTTGCTTTGGTGACCTATGGCACTCACCTTCTGCCGTCATCCTCGAGCTTGACCCGAGGATCCACGCACAAACATCCGAGAGACGCCAAGCCTGAGGTGGGAGAGGACCACATGACCCGCATCGCATCCATCGAGATCACCCATCACCGCCTGCCTCTCGATCCGCCATTCAAGGCGAGCTGGGACGGGCGGGCGCGGCTGAATTTCGATGCAACGATCGTCCGGGTGAGGGATGACGAAGGCCGAGAGGGGATCGGATCGGGGGACCTGATGAAAGGGTTCGAGGGCCATGAGGATCTGTTCATCGGGCAAGACCCGCGGCATCTGGAGCGGCATTACGAGGTGCTTTCGCATATCAACTTTCATTATGGCCGCTGCTGGCCGATGGATCTGGCGCTATGGGATCTCTCAGGCAAGATTACCGGCGAGCCTGTCTGGCGGATGCTCGGCGGCCGGTCGGACAGAGTGAGGCTCTATGCCTCTTCCGGCGTGCTGCGGGAGCCTTCGGCGATGGCCGATCAGGCGGAGCGCTATATCGGCGAGGGTTTTCCGGCGATGAAAGTGCGGTTCTCGTCCTCGGCAGGCGGGCGGACCACTTGGCATGATGATGTGAAGGCGCTGGAGGTGATCAGGGCTCGGGTCGGCGACCGGATGGAGCTGATGGTCGACTGTAACCAAGGCTGGCGGATGCCCTGGGACACGACACTGCCCTGGACCTTCAAGGACGCGCTTGCCGTGGCAAACGAGCTGGAGAAGCTCGGGATCTACTGGATGGAGGAGCCGCTGTTTCGTTCCGATCGCAAAGGCATGAAAGCCTTGAAAGAGGCGACGCCGGTGAGGATCGCCGGTGGCGAGATGACGCGTGAGCTCTACGAGTTCCGCGATATCATCGAGGAGCGCGCCTTCGACGTGATCCAGCCGGATGTGGCGCTGGTGGGCGGCATTACCGGTTGCCGTCGGCTTGTCTATCAGGCGCGGGAGGCGGGGGTGATGTTCACGCCGCATAGCTGGACGAACGGGATCGGGGTTCTCGCCAATGCGCATCTGACGGCCGGAGCGGGGGACGCGCCTTTCCTCGAATATCCTTACGACAATCCCGAATGGAGCGAGGCAAGGCGGGATTATCCGATGGTCTCACCGCTCAGACATCGCGACGGCTGGCTGGAGCTTGGCGATGCGCCGGGGCTTGGCGTGGTGCTGGACGAGGAGCGTCTTTGCGCCACACGGATCGGCTGATTTCGCCGTGGCGCCGTGATGCCGAACTGCTATGGTTGTCGTATTTCATGGAGTGATTGCGATGAAGATTGGCATTGTCGGTGCAGGCATGGTGGGCAGTTCGGCGGGCTTTGCGCTGGCGATCGCCGGTTATGCCAACGAGATCGTTTTCGTGGACAAGAACGAGGCCCTGGCGGTGGCGCAGGCCGAGGATATCTCGCACGCCGTGCCGTTCATGTCGGCCACGCGGGTGCGGGCCGGGGGGTATGCGGACCTGGCAGGCGCCGGGATCGTGGTGCTTTCGGCCGGGGTCGGGCAGCGTCCGGGCGAGGGGCGGCTTGAGCTTCTGGAGCGGAACGCTGCCGTCATTCGCAGCATCGTCAGCGAAATCCTTGCTGTCGTGCCTGATCCGATCCTGCTCGTTGCGGCCAATCCGGTCGATATCATCACCCATATCGCCGCGAAGATTTCCGGCCTGCCGCGTAACCGGGTGATCGGGTCTGGCACGATCCTCGATACGGCGCGGTTCCGCAGCCTGCTTGCCCGTCATATCGAGATCTCGCCGCAGTCGATTCCGGCTTTCGTCATCGGTGAGCATGGGGATAGCGAGGTTCTGGCATGGTCGGGCGCGGTTGCCGGTTCGGCCGATCTCATCTCGTTTGCTGCGCAGCTAGGCCGGCCGATCACCGAAGACGTCCGCAAGGCGATCGATCACGACGTGCGCAATGCCGCATACAAGATTATCGAGGGCAAGGGGGCGACCTATTACGGCATCGGCGCAGGCATCGCCCGGATCGTGCGAGCAATCACGCGGGATGAGGGTTCGGTGCTTTCCGTCTCGATCCATACGGATCATGTCGCTGGCGTCGATAATGTGACCTTGTCCTTGCCGCGTGTCGTCGGCGCACGCGGCGTCACGGCCGATCTTCTGCCAGATCTCGAACAGTCTGAGCAGCAGGCGCTGACACGTAGCGCGCAGATGCTCAAGGAGCTTTCCGACTCTCTCAGGATCTAAGCCATAAGCCTGGATGGATGTAGCTTGCAGGGGCCTGCCGATTTGCCTGTTGGCAGGGTCGAGCAGGAAGGGATAGAACTTGTCCTGACAATGTCGAGGACGAGATGCTCGCAGGCCTACCCATGTATGACTGGCCGGAAATTTCCACGGCCATGGATGAGTTCTGGACCTTGCTCAGGGGCTGCCTGTTGCGTCGGGGCATCGATGCGCCAGAAACCCTGACGCGGCAGGATGATCTGGTGGCGATGTGGCATTCTCCCGATCTCGTATTCGGGCAGACATGCGCTCTACCCTTTGCCATGGATTTTAACCGTCATGTCCGGCTGATCGGGTCTCCCGCTTATGATATAGGCTGTGCGCCCGGCTTTTATTACAGCCTGCTGATTGTGCCGAAGGGGTGCTCCACGAGGCTTGAGAGGTTTCGTGGGTCTGTCGTGATCAACGAATTCAGCTCCCAGTCCGGCTTTGCGACGCTGATGCTGTCGCTCGTGGCTGCCGGTGCGCAGATGGAGGATGTGGATATTCGTGCATCCGGCGGGCATCGTGCCTCGATAAGGGCGGTTGCAAATGGCGAAGCGGAGCTTGCGGCGATCGATGTCGTCTCCTTCACGCTGGCGCAGCGCTATATGCCGGAGGCCGATGCGGTCGAGGTGATCGGCTGCACGCGACCGACGCCGGGGATGGCGTTGATCAGCGCGCTTCCGGATGCGGCGACCGATGGTCTTGCCGGCGCGTTCGAAGAAGCCGTCGTGCAGCTTTCTCCTTCGCTTCGTCGCGAACTTCTGCTGACCGGGTTTTTACGGCGAAGGGCAGAGGATTATGCCGGCGTTGCACGCGACTGGCGGTCCATCGAGGCGCGACTGCCAACCAGGGTCGGCTATTCTCTCAAATCCTTTGCGGTGCCGCGATGATCGACAAGCTGGAATTCTTCATCGTTCTGGCGCGGGAAGGTCATTTCGGACGCGCTGCCGAGGAATGCGGCATCGCCCAGCCTTCGCTTTCTGCCGCCATCCGGCACCTGGAGGAACAGCTTGGTGTTCAGCTCGTGGTGCGCGGATCGCGTTATCAGGGGCTGACGCCGGAAGGGCAGCGAGTGCTGGAATGGGCAAAACGCATCGTCGGCGATGCCCGCACGATGCGCGAAGAGATGCGGGCGGCACGCAAGGGGTTGGCAGGGCATATCCGGCTTGCCGTCATTCCGACCGCGCTTGCCATGGTGCCGCGGCTGACGGAGCCGTTTCAGGAAAAACATCCGAACGTGACCTTCTCGATCGTCTCGCGCAATTCGCTGCAGGTGCTGTCACAGCTCGACGATTTCGAGATCGATGCAGGGATCACCTATCTGGACAACGAGCCGCTTGGGCGCGTGACCAGCGTTCCGCTCTATTCGGAAAATTATACGCTGGTAACGGCCGAGGGCACGCCTCATGCCGATCGTGAGAGCGTCAACTGGGCCGATATGGCGGATATGCGCTTGTGCCTGCTGACACCGGACATGCAGAACCGCAGGATCATCAATCAGCATCTGACCAATGCGGGCGTTTCAATCACGCCGATGCTGGAATCGAATTCTATGGTTGTGCTCTTGTCGCATGTTGCGACCGGTCGCTGGGCCAGCATCATGCCGCGCAATGTGGCGAAATCTTTCGGCTTTACCCAGAGCCTGCGCATGATCCCGATCGTGGCGCCGGAGGCGAAACACATGGTGGGGCTTGTGGCTCCCTATCGCGAGCCATTTACGCCGCTGGTTTCCGCCCTGCTGCATGAGGCGCGCGGGCTTGCGCTGGATGCTTCGGAGGCATAGTTTTTCGGCTCCAGGGTCGACGCGCATGAACTGGCGACTTAAGCCCGAAGCATTCCATAATATCGATGCCTCTCAGAGGCGGCGCGGATAAGCGCATCGATGATAGAACATCAAGGAGAGCCGATGGCCGGCTTCAGGACAACCACTGTCGCGCAGGAAATCATTCGCCGCAATGGCGTTGTTCGCGCCGGCTCGCGCGCAGTGCCCGAGGAGGTGCCGATCGCGTTTTCCTATGGTGGTTCCACCCATGCGGTGATGATGGGGACGCCGGCGGATCTCGAAGATTTCGCTGTCGGCTTCAGCCTGACGGAGGGCATCATTACCTCCATGGCCGAGATCGAGGACGTCACGGTTCTGGACGAAGGCCAAGGCCTCGACGTGCAGGTTCGGCTGGCGGAAGACAAGGAGGATGCGCTCCGCGTCCGGAGGCGGCATATGGCCGGCCCAGTGGGCTGTGGGCTTTGCGGCATCGAATCGATCGAGCAGGCCATGCGTGTCGTGCCGGATGTAGTCACTGTCAGGATGGAGTTGACGCCGAAGGATATTACCGGCGCCATGACGGCGCTGAACGGGGCGCAGCCGCTGCATGCCGAAACGCGGGCCGTGCACGGTGCAGGCTTCTTCATTCCCGGCGAAGGGTTGATCGCTGTTCGCGAGGATGTCGGCCGGCATAACGCGCTCGACAAACTTGCCGGAGCGGTGTTCCGTGCCGGGCGAAAGGGTGCTGAGGGTATCGTCGTCGTCACCAGCCGCATTTCGGTGGAGATGGTGCAGAAGACGGCAATCCTCGGAAGCTCGACGCTGATTGCAATTTCGGCGCCGACAGCGCTTGCCATTCGCACCGCAGAGGAAGCCGGCATGACGCTCGTGGCGCTGACGCGTGGCGAGGATTTCGAGATATTTGCCGGGGCGGAACGTATCGAGACGGGCTCTGTCGCCGACGTTGCGTGATACCTTTGACCTGACAGTCGCGTCAGGCAGATTTTTATAAACGGAGCCTCCTCCGTTTATCTTGCAAAACCGACGAAGGTCGGTTATTGATGATCCGTGCCTTTCGCGGATTGCGCAGTCCTGCGGCAGGGGCATCTTCTCATTTCATATACATATCTCCCAAATGGAGCCGTTCATGCGATACAATCAATTGGGCAATACAGGGCTGTTCGTATCCGAGCTGTGCCTTGGTACGATGACCTTCGGTGAGGCCGACAATGCGGCGCTGTGGGGCAAAATCGCTGGCGTCGATCAGGACGCGGCGGACCGCATCCTCGATCGCTCGATCAAGGCCGGGGTCAATTTCGTCGATACGGCCGATGTCTATTCCTTCGGGACTTCGGAGCGGATGCTTGGTCAGGCCATCCGCAATATCGGTGTTGCCCGCAAGGACATCGTGATTGCCACCAAGTTTCTTGGACAGATGGGCGACAAGCCGAATGACCGGGGTGCGTCGCGCGGGCATATCATGGATTCGGTGGAGCAGAGCCTAGAGCGGCTGCAGGTGGATCATATCGATCTTTACCAGATCCACGGCACGGATACGGTGACACCGATCGACGAGACATTGAGGGCGCTTGACGATCTCGTCTCGCGCGGGCTGGTTCGCTATATCGGGCTTTCCAACTGGGCGGCATGGCGGATTGCCAAGGCGCTCGGCATTTCGGAACGGCGCGGTTTTGCCCGGTTCGAAACGGTGCAGGCCTATTATTCGATTGCCGGCCGTGATCTGGAGCGCGAGATCGTACCGATGATGCAGGAGGAAAAGCTTGGCCTGATGGTTTGGTCGCCGCTGGCCGGCGGCCTGCTTTCCGGCAAATACGGTCCCGGTGCCCCGGGCAATGGCGAGGGACGACGGCAGGAATTCGATTTTCCGCCGGTGGATAATTACCGCGCCTGGGCCTGCGTTGCCGCGATGCGGGAGATTGCGGCCAAGCACGACACGAGCGTGGCGGCCGTGGCACTCGCCTATATCCTCGCCAAACCGTTCGTTACCAGTGTCATCATCGGCGCAAAGCGGATCGAGCAGCTGGATGAAAACCTGAAGGCGGTTTCGGTGAAGCTCGATGCGGGAGATCTGAAGACGCTCGATGAAGTCAGTGCGCTGATGCCGGAATATCCGGGCTGGATGCTGGAACGACAGGGGGCGGGTCGCCGTCCCGCTCCGTTCGAGGCGAAGGACTGAAATTGGGGCAGGCCTGATTGGCCTCCCCCTTTCCGTTTCTGCTCAGAAATCTTCCCAGCCGGCTGCCTTCTTGAGATTGGCATGCGCCATTCTCAACGGGGCCGTGCCGACGTGGGTTGCTTGAGGAGCGCCATGGGCGGCCGGTCGGGATGCGAGCCGCGTGCCTTCTCCGATATCGAACTGCATCAGCAGGTCGCGCAGGCTTTGTGCCTCGCTTGCCAGCGAATGGCTTGCGGCCGTCGTCTCTTCCACCATGGCCGCGTTCTGCTGCGTCGCCTGATCCATATGGTTCACCGCCTGGCTGATCTCGCGCAGGCTCGATGCCTGTTCGCGGGAAGCCTCTACGATGGCGGAGACGTTGTCGTGAATGCTGGCGACCTGATCGAGGATATCCCGCAAGGAGCCTCCTGTTCGACCGACGAGTTCGACGCCGCCCGAGACCTGATGGCTGGAGGTGTTGATCAGCGTCTTGATCTCCTTCGCAGCCTTGGCGGATCGTTGCGCCAGTTCACGGACCTCCTGGGCTACGACCGCAAATCCCTTGCCTGCCTCGCCTGCGCGGGCCGCCTCGACGCCGGCATTCAGCGCCAGCAGGTTGGTCTGGAAGGCGATGTCGTCGATGACGCCGATAATGTTGGTGATTTCATTCGACGATTTGGCGATCTCGTCCATGGCCGAGATCGCCTGCTGGACGACAAGGCCGGACTGTTCGGCATTCTGGCGGGTGTTGGTGACAAGCCGCCCGGCTTCTTCAGCGCGATGGCTGGAATCGCCGACCGTGCGGGTGATTTCTTCCAGCGCCGCTGCTGCCTCTTCCAGCGATGCGGCCTGCTGTTCGGTGCGTTTAGCCAGTTCCTGAGATGCGTCGCGGATTTCTGTCGATGCCGAGGCGATGCCGGAAGCATTCTGCGAGACGACTTTCATGGCGTCGCGCAGCTTGGCGGCCACCGAGTTGAAGTCCTGGCGGGTCGATTCCATGCTGGGTACGAAGCGGGTGTCGATCGACTGATCGAGCTTGCCGTCGGCCAGATCGCGAAGACCGGTGCCGAGCAGGCCGATGGCGCTCATGCGTGGGGTCACGTCCGTGGCGAATTTTACCACCTTGCAGACTTTGCCGTTAAGATCGGTGATCGGGTTATAGGCTGCCTGGATCCAGATCTCCTTGCCGCCCTTGCCGTAACGGACGAATTCGTCTGCGATGAATTCCCCATTGGCGAGGCGCGGCCAGAATTCCGCGTAGTCCTGCGAGGCTGCATAACCGGGTTCGCAGAACATCCGGTGATGTTTGCCCTTGATCTCCGAGAGGTCGTAACCCAGGCCCGCGCAGAAGTTTTCATTCGCCTCGAGAATGGTGCCGTCGGGCAGAAATTCGATGACGGCTTGCGAACGGCTGATGGCGGAAAGCTTTGCGGCGTCTTCTGTCGCCTTGATCTTTGCTGCGGTTATGTCGGTGGCGAGCTTGATGACTTTGTAGGGTTTGCCGCCGCGCGAGACAGGGTTGTAGGAGGCCTGTATCCAGATCTCGCGTCCTGACTTGGTGATCCGCTTGTATTCCCTGGCGTCGAAATTGCCGGCAGCAAGATTGGCCCAGAAGGCCTTGTATTCGGCCGATGCGGCGTATTCCGGCTCGCAGAAGATGCGGTGATGCTTGCCCTTGATTTCGGCAAGCGAATACCCCAGCGCTTCGCAGAAATTGGGATTGGCGTTCAGGATGTTTCCACTAACGTCGAATTCGATGACTGCTTGCGATCGCGATATCGCGGCGAGTGCATCCAGTGCTCCCGCTGCCTTGCCCAGTCCCAGCATTTTCTTGTCCCTCTGACGTAACCTTGTGGCGGTTACTGCCATCTGCAATGGAGGTCGCTCTGTCTTTCAAAGCGCTGATCTTCCATTTATATTAGGACATCAAAAAATTAATGCGACCTTTATTAAAACTACAATTATTAGCCCGGAAACAATAAGAGCCGCGTGTTCGCGGCTCCTTGACTTGGTTCTGCTTTAAAAGACTGCCTCAGGCAGCGATATCTTCGAGTTCAGTGCCCTTGAACATCTTGGAGAGGTTCAGGAAGCAGATCATGCCGATCTCATTGGCGATGATGCCCTCGGAGAAAGACTTGTCGAAGGAAGCGGAAACTTCGGGAACCGGCTGAACCTGGCTCGACGGAATGGTCAGGATATCGGAGACCCGGTCGACCAGCATGCCGATGACCATGTTGTGGACTTCTGCAACGACGATGGCGCTGCGCTCATTGGCAACAGTGCTCTTCATGCCCAGCTTGTAGGCCAGGTCGATGATCGGGATAACCGATCCGCGCAGGTTCATGACGCCGATGACGTCTTTCGGGGCGTGCGGGAGAGGCGTGGAAGGCGCCCAGCCACGGATTTCGCGTATCGACGTCGTCTTGACGCAGAACTCCTGATCGTGAAGACGGAAGGCGATGATCTCTAGCACTTCGCCGTTATACATGGTGGAATTGATCGTGGTCGCCATCAGAAATACCCCAGCTGTCCGTTACCTGCGCGACGATCACCGTGCCTGACGAAATTCAGGCGCAAATCCTCATCACGTCGCGGTCCGGCACCGAAGCACGGCGAATCTCAGATCGCGCGATGCCGAATCTAGCCGACGATTATTGCTCAAACATAAATCATAGACCGCAAAAGCGCAGTCTATTCATCGTCCGAGCGCCTCAATATTCCTTTTCGTAGAAGATACCGGCCTTGCCGCCTTCAGTACCGGCTCCGGCCTTGAGCTTCACGCCGCGGCCAACATCGAGGTTGATGGTTGCCTGTGCACCGCCTTCGCCGCCCTGCTCAACCTGAAGATAGGTGCGGTTGTTGATGTAACGGCCAACGGAAACCGTCGTCTGGCCAGCCGCATCCGTGTTGACGTCCAGATCGTCGACGCCAAGATTGCTGCGCAGCGTCTGCAGAAGCGAGGTCGAGCCACCACCGGCCAACTGGCTGACGGCATCGGCCAACTGTGCGATCTGCAGCGGCGAGAGACGCGACATCGACTGGCCGAAGATCAGCTGGGCCATAACCTCATCCTGCGGCAAGCTCGGAGAGGATGTGAAGGCGATCGTCGGATCGTCGGCCATTCCCGTGACGCCGACGGTGATCGTGGTCGAGCCTGATGTCGTATCCGCCGACATGTTGAGGACAGGGATCAGGCCGCCGCCGAAGGTGATGTCGCCCTCGGTGAAATCGAGGCGTTTCGTCAGAATGATGATGCGGCCACGGCGCATTTCGAAGCCGCCCGACACCTGCGGCTCGATCGCGGTGCCGGCAACGGTCAGTTCACCGCCGAGTTCCGCATCGATGCCGCGGCCACGGACGAAGATGCCGTTCGGGGCGCGCACCTTCAATTCGAGCTTGATCGGGTTGGAGCTGCCGGAGGCCTGCTTCGGCCGTATCTCTTCCATCTGTCGCAGAACCGCAGCCGGCGCGTTGCGATGGCGGATGTCGACGGAGCGCAGCGAGGTCGGCAGCTTGGCGGGTACCGTGATAGAAGCCTTGGTCAGGGCGATATCGCCGCCGAGCGTGGGGCCGGACATGACCGGGCCCTTGAAGGTGAGGGTGCCATCGGCTGTGACGGCGAACAGGGTGCCATCCGCATAGCTCGCCTGTGCCAGCCTGATCGTCAGGTCCGCAGGGAAGCCGGATGCCGGTTCGATGCCGACCGTGCCATCAACCGTGACAGTGCCGCCACCGGAGAGAGAGCCAGAGACGCCGGAAAGACGCGCTGTCTTGCCATCGAGCGCGATATTGGCGGTGAGCGCATTGATGGCGAGGTTGCGGCGGACATCGATAAAGCGAGATCCGGATGTCGCAAGCGTACCGGTGATCGCCGGCGATGCGGCGTTACCGCGGACAGCGATATCGATATTGCCGGTGCCTTCCAGGACGAAGCCCTGCGCTGCAAGCTGACCGGCAAGAATCGAAAAAGGAACGCTGCCGGAAAATTTGAGATCGAGCGGCCTGTCGCCGGTTATCACGGCTGACCCGCCGCCTGAAAGCGCGATGCCGCCTCCGCCGGAAAGGCGGGTGTCGACGGTAACGCGCCCATCCTGGAATGTGCCTGCGGCAGTGATGTCGACTGCGGCCACACCTGCGCCGGTCGTCTGGCTGACGGCAGCGTTGTCCCAGCGCAGATCATAACGGACGGCGGGTGCCTGCGGCGTGCCGGTGGCCGTTACCGTGCCGGAGATCATGCCCTGAGCTCCGAGGTTCGGGATGAAGGCGTTGGCGAGGTTTGCAGGAATGGCCTTGGCGCGGGCGTTGACGTTCAGCGCCGGGCCGCCGTTTTCGTTGAGAAGCACCTTGCCATCTGCGGTGATTTCCATGCCGCCGCTGCCGGAAACGCGCGTCTGTTCTAGTGTGACTGCGCCATTTGCGAAGGTGCCTGCTGCAGAGATGCGAAACGGACTGATGTCAGCATCGCGCATCTGGCGAAGCTGGGCATCACTCCATTCTAAATCATACCGTATGGCGGGAGCAGAGCTTGTACCCGTTGCATTGATCGTGCCCGAAATGTTTCCCGCTGCATGGATGGTCGGCAGGAAGGTGTTGAGCAGGCTTGCCGGCAGCGCGTTTATCTTTGCCGCGATATCGAGCGTGGAGCCGGCAGTGCCGCTTACAGCGACGCTTCCGGTGCCGGTCGCGAGCGTGAAGTCGGAGAGGCGAGCGCCACCGTTTTCGATGAGGATCCGTGTCGGTCCGGCGAGCCGGACGGGGATCTTGCGCGGGGTTGCCTCGAAACTCTGGATGCCGATGGCAAGGCCGCCGGCGGTTTCGATTGAGGCTGCGGTCGTCAGCGGAGCGCCATCGTAATTGGCGGAAAGATCGATCGAGGTCGTCGTGCCTGAATGATTAAGCCCGACATTCAGACCTTCAAGGAATATGGCGTCGGTTCCCAGGCGCGCTGCACGGATGGAGCCCTGCGCGGCGATCGTCTTGATGTCGGGGATGGTCAGGTCGATGGCAGGCTGCAACAGGCCGGCATTTCCACGCCGAAGCGCCGAGCCATTCGCCTTGATGACTGCGCCGGTGGTCTGGCCTTCGCGGTTGAAGGTGACCGAGCCTTTCAGATCGCCCTGGGCCTGCTGGGCGGCAAGGGCTGCGAGCAGGGAGACATCCGGGAAATCGAACTGCAGCTGACCCGACGGCATGAATTCCGGCGAGAAGGTCAAGGCTCCCGTCAGCTTGTTGGGGCCGATCTCGGCATTGATCGCCGGCGCCTGGGTTTCGCCATTGGCGGATGCGAGGTCGCTGCTGATGCGGATCGGTTTGCTGTCGATCGCGCCATTGACCGTCAGGCGGCCCTGCGGGGCGTCGGGATTTGCCGTGCCTTCAAGCACGAGGCTCAGGTCTTCGAGCTTTCGGCCGGCAAGGCGGGCTTCGGCGGAATTGATGACGGCTCTGACATTCGCTCCGGTCAGCGGACCTTTGGCGGAGATGTCGAAGCCGGCTGCACCTTCGGCGTCACCCAGCCAGCGCTTGATGTCCGGCAGGCGGCCGGCAAGGCGACCGGAGACATTGCCCTTTTCCATGACCACGTTGCCATGGGCTTCCAGCGCGTTCGATTTGACGACGAGGTTTTCGAGGCTCATCCGTCCGCCCTGGACGAAATCGACATAACCTTCGGTGGCAATCGTTCCTTCGAAGCGCGGAGCCAGAGAGGGAGGCAGGATGCTTGGATTGGCCGACATGCGGAAGTTGCCGGTCACCGCCTGTTTCGACGTATCGTAAGCGCCGCTGACGGTGCCGTTGAAGCCGGCACTTTCGAAAGTCGCGGCATCGAGGCCGATTGCCGGAGGTGCAAGGCGCAACGGAGCATCGAGCGTCACCGGCCCGCGGACCACACGACCGATTTCGGCATTGGCGAATTTCAGGTCGGCTACCGTGACGCGGCTGCGGATGCTTCCGGCCCTTTCGACGAGATCGAGATCTTCGCTTTCAGCCTGGAACCTGATCTGGCGGAACGTGCCTTGCGGCAGTTCGGCATAGGGCAGGGAAGCGGTGGCATTGAAGCGGGCGGCCGTGGCTGCCCCGGTCAGAGTGAAGTTCAGCGTTTCAAGCGAGAAATTGCTGGGTTGTCCATTGATCGGCCAGGTGACATCGACCGGTCCGTTGGTTCCGGCAAGGCTTGCCGTCAGGCTGTTGTCGCCTTTCGGATCCCAGGCGCCCTTGGCGGAAATGCGCACCGCGCCGGAGGTCAGCTGGCCGCGCTGGAAATCGACGCGTCCGGATTTCGAATAGGTTGCGGCGATATCGATATCGGTCGTGCCGTCAAAAAGCTCGCGCAGAGCGGGCGGCATCAGGGTTGCGAGCTGGCCGCCGCCCTTGATTTCGACACGGTGGCCGCCGTTGTCGACGAGGAGATGGCGTCCATCGACCGCAATGACCGGCTGGCCATCCACCTGTCCGCTGAGCCTGCCTGCCCAGTTGGACAGGGGGCCTTCGCCGTCGAGGCCCAATTGTACGGCCGGAGCGCCCGGCAGGCGCAGCAGGCGAGCGAGAAGCCCGCCCTGCGGTTCGGACACGGACGCCTTCAGCGTCAGGCGGTTTTCGGACGGAGCATAGACGATATCTGCCAGCGCCTTTGCATCCGGCTCATCCTTGCGGGTTGCCTGAAGATCAAGCGAAATGTTCGGGCCTGTCGCATCGATCGACCCTTTCAGGGAAAGGGCGAAGTCACGGCCGGATAGTCCTTGCGCGAGGTTGATATCCGGCAGGTCGAGCTGCGCCACGCGGATGCCAACGGGCAGGGTGGTGCCGCCGGATGATGTGGTGGTCGTTGCAGGCTTTGCCGCTGTCGGTTCCGGCGGGCGGTATATGTCGATTGCGCCCGCGGTAATGCGGTCGGCACGGAATTCACCGGTGATCAGCGCTGTCGGCGACCAGTCGATTTCGATACCGTTGATCTGGGCGTAAGGTCCCTTGCTGTCGGAGAGCGTCAGGGCACCGACGCGCAGGTCACCGGTCAGCAGGCCTTCGGGCCGTGAGAATGTGATCGAGCGATCCGGCGTAGAGACGAGGGATGATATGCGGCTGGCAGCGATATCGCCGCCGACGGGCGTGAAGGCGACGAAGAGAACAACGCCGAGCGCCATGACGAAAAGGACGCCGACAGCCGCGATTGCGGCTCTCAAAGTCCATTTCAGAAGGCGGACGATGAATGTCATGGTTGTGTTGCTGCCTCTTTAGAAAGCCTGGCCGATGCCAGCATAGATACCGAACGAATTTCCACCGTCATAGCGCTTGAGCGGAACTGCGAAATCCAGGCGAATTGGACCGAAGGGTGTCGCATAACGCAATCCCAGTCCGGCACCCGCACGAATATCAGAGAAATCAGGCACGATTTCGGTTGCCACCGTTCCGACGTCTACAAACGGAACAATGCCGATCTTCTCTGACACTTTTACGCGCGTTTCGAAAGACGCCAATATATAAGAACGGCCACCTAAAGCATCGCCGTCGCTATTATAGGGCGATATCTCGCGGTAGCTGTAACCACGGACGGAGCCGCCACCGCCCTGATAGAACCGGCGCGTGACCGGAATGTCCTGCAGGTCACCGGTTCCAACCAGCGTGCCTGCGCCCAACCGGGCTGCGAGAACCACCTTGTCTTCGGCTCCAAGCCCATAATAACCGGCAATCGAGCCTTCGAATGACGAAAAGACATTGCCCTTCAGCGCCTCATAACTCGGTTTGGCGGAGACCGTTCCGTAATAACCTTCGGTCGGGTCAAGCTTGTTGTTGCGCGTGTCTCGTTCGAATGAAACCGGCAGGCTGAAAGTCAGGTAATCATTGCGGTCAAAGGCGTCGTCGGCGCGGATATAGGAGATCTCGCCACCCGCGGTGACCTTGTCGGTGGTGTTGAGTTCGTAAGCGATACCGGCGGAATAGGTAATCGACTGGGCTTCGTAGATATCGTCCGGATTTTCACTCTTGGCTTCGAGCTTGGAGATGAAGGTTGCTTCCGGAACATAGAAGCCAGGCTTGGTGAAGGTAATTCCGGCGGTATAATCAAATGTCGTCACGTCGGTAGCGCCGATGCCGGACACGGCGCCTTCGAGCCGCAGCGATTCGGCCTGGCCGAACAGGTTGCGATGGCCCCAATAGCCCTGAACCCCTGCGCCATCCGTCGACGCATATTCCAGGCCGAAACCGAAATAGCGGAACTTGCCCTCGGAGACCTCAATCGCCAGCGGCAGGGAGCCGTCGGGCGCAAGGCTGTCAGCTTCGTGAATGCTGATGCTCGAGAATACTCCGAGCTGGCGCAGGCGCTCGGAGGCTTTTTTCAGCTGTTCTGGCGAATAACGCTCGCGCCGGTCGAGGCGGGAGTAACGCTGGATGAAATCCGGGTTCACGGCGCGCGCGCCCTTGACTGTCACTGTGCCGAAGGATGCAACAGGCCCACCGACCGCGCCCAGCACGACATCGACCGTGTTCTTGGCGTGATCCGCAGTAATTTGCCGCTGGAGAGGGTGTGCCAGCGGACGCCCTTCTTCCTTCAGGTCGAGGACAATTTTCTCGCCTGCCTTCAGGATGACCAGCGATCCGGCCGGACCGCCCGGTTCCAGATCGTAATCTGCGGGATTTCTGCTGGCCGCATCGCCCTCGAAGCGCACCGAGCCGAGCTTGAATACAGGGCCGGGCTTTACATTCACCGTGACGGGCACGGGCTTGGAATGGTCGAAGGTCGGATTTGGTGGGAGCTGGTCGATATCCGTTCCGGCGATCGATATGTTGACGATGCCGCCGTATCGGGCTTCCTCATAGAGGACAGCAACCAGACGATCACGATCCTCGCGTGCCTTGACTATAATGCCAAGATCGCCGGAAACCGGCTTTTCGTCGTCATTCACCAGCGCGGTTGCCGATTGCAGCCGGTCGGCCAGGTCGCCATCCGCATCGCCCGTTTCTATAGTGGCCTCGTAACGAACCGGGTCGATGACCTCGACCGTTTCCTCGTCGCTGCCGAACAGGGTGATGCCGAAAATCTTGAATGCTTGGGCTTCAGAGGCAAAGGCGGGCGACAGTGCAATGCTACCAGCCAGCAAGCATGCGAGGCTTCGCCTCCGGCTGCTCCAGTCGCTTGTCTTCCCAGCTTTTCTCTTTTCCATACGCAGACTTAAGTATCAGAGCTTTAGGTGAAGACCCTCATGGTCGCTTGAAACCTCTCTACCCGCAAAATCCCTTAAGGGGTACCCTAGATCTCTGCTGCATGATGATTTCATGAAATAAAAGGCCCCGAAGCTGGCTTCGGGGCCACATATTTGAAATATATGACTTTGTGTCAGTCTTCGCCAATCAGTAACGGCGCGGGCAATCGTCCACGTAACGGCGACCGTAGCGGTCACGATAGTAGCACTGGCCCGGCTGCTCGGAGACATTGCCGATAAGAGCGCCGGCTACGCCGCCGATAGCGCCGCCGACTGCTGCGCCGCGGACATTGCCGGTTGCGACGCCGCCGATGATCGCGCCGGATGCCGCGCCAATACCTGCACCTCGTTCCGTGGGTGTGCAGCTTGCGAGCGAAGCACCCGCCATCAACATAATCAGAGCCTTCTTCATGGCTTTCTCCAGTTCGGTTTCGTCACGTCCATCTTCCGATGAAGTGGCGCTTCAGTTGGAACAATAGGTCTCGCTTGTAAAGAGTCCATATGAGCATCGTGTTTTATTACATGCATTGCTGATATTACTGCAGAATTGTCGCCTCACGGGTGCGTTTTGCGTGTGGCTCAGTTGGAAGGCCGGGTTAGGTCTCGATGCAAATCGGGCAGGATTTTTTCAATCTGCGCTTGATGTGGGTCAATCTTCACATTTCGACTACCGCTAAGATTTGGATTGGAATAAATCTAAAATGGGCCTATTGCCGCAGGCATGCGTTATCAGCCTCTTCCGGGTTGACGCGGAAGCTGGCAAAAATCAAAAAAAGCCTGACGCAGATTTTGGAGCGTAAGCATGGATTTCGAGGCATATTTCAAAAGCGAACTGGACGGGCTGCATCAGGAAGGCCGTTACCGCGTATTCGCCGATCTCGAACGACAGCGCGGCAGCTTTCCGCGCGCGACGCACCACACGCCTGAGGGCACGAAGGATGTGACCGTCTGGTGTTCCAACGACTATCTGGGCATGGGCCAGCATCCCGCGGTGATTGCCGCCATGCACGAGGCCATAGATCACTGTGGCGCGGGTGCGGGAGGCACCCGGAATATTTCTGGCACCACCCACTACCACGTTCTGCTCGAGCGCGAACTCGCAGACCTGCACGGCAAGGAAGCCGGCCTGATCTTCAATTCCGGCTATATGTCGAACTGGGCGACGCTCGGTGTACTCGGCCAGAAAATTCCCGGCCTGATCATCTTCTCGGACACGTTGAACCATGCTTCGATGATCGAGGGCATTCGCCACGGCAAGTGCGAGCGGGTGATCTGGAAGCATAACGACCTCGTCGATCTGGAAGCCAAGCTTGCGGCAGCCGATCCGAAGGCGCCGAAGATGATCGCGTTCGAAAGCGTCTATTCGATGGACGGTGATATCGCGCCGATCAAGGAGATCTGTGATCTCGCCGACAAATATGGCGCGATGACCTATCTCGATGAAGTTCATGCGGTCGGCATGTACGGCCCGCGCGGCGGCGGCATTGCCGAGCGCGAAGGCCTGATGGACCGCGTGACGATCATCGAAGGCACGCTTGCCAAGGCGTTTGGCGTGATGGGCGGTTATATCACCGCGTCTGCAGCGCTTTGCGATTTCGTCCGTTCGTTTGCCTCGGGCTTCATCTTCACGACGTCGCTGCCGCCGGCGCTTGCCGCCGGTGCGATCGCCTCGATCAGGCATCTGAAGGTCAGCCAGATGGAGCGAGCGCGCCATCAGGAGCGTGTGCGCAAGCTGCGCGGCATGCTGGATGCGCAGGGTATTCCGCATATGCCGAACCCGAGCCATATCGTTCCGGTCATGGTCGGCGATGCGGCCAAGTGCAAGTGGATCTCGGATCTTCTGATGGACAACTGCAATATCTATGTGCAGCCGATCAACTATCCGACCGTGCCGCGCAAGACCGAGCGCCTGCGCATCACGCCGACGCCGCTGCATTCCGATGCGGATCTCGAACATCTGGTCGGTTCGCTGCATCAGCTGTGGTCGCGCTGCGCGCTGGCCCGGCATGTGGCTTGATTGGCGGGTGAGGCCCTATCCCCTCACCAACAAAATCTAAGACTTAGCTTCGCTAAGATCTTGATTTTGTAACCTCTCCCACAAGGGGAGAGGTAAAGCCTCGAGATCGCGGCCCCGGTATCTCTCCCCTTGTGGGAGAGAGCGATTTCAACATCTTAGCTTCAGCTAAGTGTTAGAAATCGCAAGTGAGGGGATTTTGCCGCCTCAAGCCGCCATTTCCACCCTTGTGATCACTTCACCTGCCCGACGTCGTGCTTCAGCATCGGCGGCAAACACATCGTCCATGGTGATGGCCGAGCCGTAGCCGACCATTTCTTCCATAACCTCTTCAGCGATGTCGGCCATCTGCAGAAAACCGATCCGCTTCTCGACAAAGGCATTGAAGGCCGTTTCTTCGGCCGCATTCATCACCGCGCCCTGCACGCCGCCGCGATCCATGGCGGTACGGGCAAGCCTTAGTGCCGGAAACCGCACTTCGTCCGGTGCTTCAAAATCCAGCCGTGCCAGTTTGGCAAAATCCAGCCGCTCGACATCGAGTTTCGGGCGGTCCGGATAGGTGAGCGCATAGCCGATGGCGGTGCGCATGTCGGGGCAGCCGAGCTGGGCGAGAACCGAGCCATCGGTGTAGCCCACCATGGAATGAATGATGGACTGCGGGTGGACGATCACCTCGATCTGGTCCGGCCTGACACCGAAGAGATGTTTCGCCTCGATCATCTCCAGGGCCTTGTTGAACATTGAGGCGCTGCCGATCGAGATCTTCAGGCCCATCGACCAGTTCGGATGAGCGCGGGCGATATCGGCGGTGACATTTGCCATCTGCTCGCGGCTCCAGGTGCGGAAGGGGCCGCCGGATGCCGTCAATACGATACGCTCGACGGCATGGCGCTGGTCTTCTTCCAGCGACTGGAAGATGGCGCTGTGCTCGCTGTCGACGGGAATGAGCTTGCCGCCACCGTTCGTCACGGCCTTGACGAAGAGTTCGCCGGCCGAAACCAGGCATTCCTTGTTGGCAAGCGCGATATCGGCGCCGCGCTCTGCGGCCGCAAGTGTCGGTGCAAGACCGGCAGTGCCGACGATCGCGGCCATGACCCAGTCGGATGGGCGTTGACCTGCTTCCACCAGTGCCGCTCGGCCCGCTGCAACCTCGATGCCGGTTCCGGCGAGCGCATCCTTCAGCGTGGCGTATTGCTTGTCGTCTGCCGTGACGGCGAGGCGTGCGCCAAAAGCCTTGGCCTGTTCGGCAAGCAGGGCAACATTGCTGTTGCCGGTAATCGCGACAATGTCGAACGCATCGCGCCCGCCCAGCTGGGCGACCACGTCGAGCGTATTGACACCGATCGAGCCGGTCGACCCGAGAATGCTGATGCGGCGTCTATCCATATCTGCCATGCCGTTTCCATATTCACAGTTGCGGTTGGTCTACAAGCGAACGATGGTTGCCACAAGAGCGCTCACGGCGCGGCAGATGTGATCGGATATGGCTTGATCCGGCGGCTGATGGGAGCCAAATGGAGCGATGAGCGAAATCGTGACGATCAAGACGACGTGTGTCATTGCCGGTGCCGGTCCTGCCGGACTGATGCTCGGCTTCCTTCTCGCGCGGGCAGGCGTGGATGTTACCGTTATCGAAAAACATGCGGATTTCCTGCGGGATTTTCGCGGCGATACCATTCATCCCTCGACGCTTGAGGTCATCGGCCAGCTTGGTCTGATAGACGCGTTTCTCGCGCTCCCTCACACGCGGGCGGAAAAGCTCTCGGCCGAAATGGGCGGACGGACGATCACGATCGCGGATTTTTCCCGCCTGCCGGTGAAGAACCGCTTCATCGCCTTCATGCCGCAATGGGATTTCCTGAATTTTCTCGCTGAATCCGCGCAGAAATTTCCCAACTTCCGGCTCATCATGAAGGGGGAGGTTGTCCGCCTCCTCGAAATCTCCGGCAAGGTTTCAGGCCTCGTCGCCCGCACGCCTGACGGGGAGGTGCAGATCGAGAGTGATCTCGTCGTCGGTGCGGATGGGCGCAATTCCATCATTCGAGCCAAGGCCGGACTGCGTGTCGAAAGTTTTGGTGCGCCCAGTGAAGTCGTCTGGATGAAGCTCTCGAAAAGGCCGGGCGATCCCAATGAGGTGATGGGGCATGCCGGTCCGAGACAGGGCCTCGTCCTGATCGATCGCGGTGACTACTGGCAATGCGGCTATGTCATCCGTCGCACGACATTTGCCGAAATCTGCGACCAGGGTATCGAGGCGTTCCGAAAGATGGTGGCTGACGTGTCGCCACTGCCTGCATCGCGGATGGATGAAATCCGTTCCTTCAATGATACGAGCCTTCTGACCGTGCGAATCGATCGCCTCAGGCAATGGTGGCGATCGGGATTGATCTGCATCGGGGACGCTGCGCACGCCATGTCGCCGATTGGCGGCGTGGGGGTAAACCTTGCCATTCAGGATGCCGTTGCGGCCGCGAACATTCTCGCGGAGCCACTTCGCGAAGGCAGGCTTTCCGATGCGGATCTTGCGGCGGTGGAGAAGCGCCGCCTTTTCCCGACACGCGCAACCCAGAAGCTGCAGTTGATGATGCGAAGCAGCCGACGCGCGGATCAGGCGGATGATGCCAAGCGCAAAGGTCCGCCCGGTTTCATTCGCGGGATCGCGCGATGGCCGATATTGGCGCATCTTTCCGGCCGGTTGATCGGGCTCGGCTTCAGAATGGAACGGATCAGGGAGCCCGGACCGAAGGCGTAACGCGTCTGTCGCCAAACTCTGTTGCAACCTTTGCGATCCGGATTCGTTTATCGGTACAACGAAGCCGAGGGTTGGCCGTGTTTCTTGTTCGCCGGGTGCTGGTAATTCTTATTATTGCGTCTTGCGGCGTGCTGTTTTCGCAGGCGCCGGAATTTGCGCAGCAATATCGGCAGCGTCTTGCCGGTGCCATCGATGAGCTGACAACAACCATCCAGGTTTTCGACGAGCAGGCCAATCACGCAGGCCTTGATCGACAGGCTGCACTGAACGTCTACGCCATGTCTCAAGAGAATTTTCTCCGGCAACAGGGCGATGCGATGCGGAGAAGCTTTGCTCGCTATCAGTCCCTCTCTGACCAGCTCGAAGATCTGTCTGCCGCTTCACCGATATTGAGACCTCTGGTGATCGTCCGGAATGCGGATCAAAGGATCGTCACCAATGTCTGGCAGGATTTCGTACCGGCTCTGCCCGTTAGCGTTGCGGGTGTCGTGTGGGCCGGGAGTGGCATGCTGATCGGCACTGTCATTGCGGCGCTTCTCGGCGCTCTTGCCGGTATGGCTGCTAGATTCAATCGCGGTTCCAGGGCAAGGGTTTCGTCTCGCCTTCGCGGCAGGGCGCTGCAATAGGCTGCGCCCTATTGTCACAGCATTCCCGCCTGCGGTTGATCAGCATCAAGGCGACATCCTTGGGGTGCGTCAAAATGGCTCGATGATCATGGATCAATAATCAATGTGCAGACTGTGCGGGCGGAGCGAATGGGCTACAGGATCGGCACACTTAATGCCCGAGACGTGTTGCGTGCATATGCGTTGATAGAGCGGGCTATGCCGGGGGTGGATCTGGAACAATGGATCGCTCTCACCGCCACGGCGTTGCTGTGTCGCTGCTGGTTCGTCGTCAAGGATAGTGAAGGCTATATCCGTGGCATAGCCCATGTCGCCATCAGCGGAGCGGGAGACCGGCAGCGTCAGGCTGAAGTTCCACTCTTCATCTCCGTCAGCCTTGTCGATAACCGGGAGGTCCTGTCGCTGCTTTTTTCCGAGGTGCGACGTTTTGCGATCGCGGAAAATTGCCGAACTATCCACCTATGGACGGCTATGCCGCCGGATTGGTCGGTGATGACAAATTTCCTGGAGCATGGACCGTGGGACCACGGACTGATTTGCAGCGTCGACGGCGCTGTTCTGCCCGATTACCCGATCTTGCCGGTAAAAATGTAGCCGACGCCGCGGATCGCCTTGATGAACTGAGGATGTTTGACATCCGCTTCGATCTTGCGTCGAAGCCTGACGATCTGTGCGTCGATCGTGCGATCGAATGCTTCAAGGTGTCGGCCACGCGTTAGATCCATAAGGAAATCGCGGGTCAGCACGCGTCCGGCGTGGTTGAGGAAGGCAGCCAGCATATCGAATTCGCCGGTCGTGAGTTCCACTTCGGCTCCTGCCGGATCTATGAGCTGGCGTCGCGATACGTTCAGGGTCCAGCCTTCGAAGCGGATGATCTGGTCTTCTTCCTGTACAGCTTTCGGGGCTGCCGGTTGGCGCCGCCTTAATATGGACTTGAGACGCGCATGGACTTCCCGCAGGTGGAAGGGTTTGGCGATGTAATCGTCGGCACCGATTTCTATACCGATGATGCGATCGACGACATCGTCGCGGCCGGTCAACATCATGATCGGAACGTCCGAAGTCGCGCGGATATCACGCGCAAGATCAAGCCCGTCGCGCCCGCCTGGAAGCGAAAGGTCGAGCAACACAGCATCGACACTGTTTTGACGCATCGCAACGTCCATCTCGACGCCATCGGCTACAGTGGTCACACGATAGCCCTCGCCCTCGAAATAGCGGGCAAGCATCTGGCGGATACGGGGATCGTCATCGACGACAAGGATGTGTGCCGCGTGGGCCGGGTCAATAGACATTAAAAACTAGCCAGGCTGTTACAAACTGTTACCAATTCGAACCGTCTTTTACCGCGGTAGCATTCGCGTGTTACCGCCGACAGGTCAACTACCCCCATCAAACGACGGGGTTAATACCATGTTTCTCACCAGCTACAATCGCGAACGCACAGCAGCAACTCTTCTTCATGAAGCGGAGCCGGAAACGCTCAATGGTCTGTTCTCGCGCCAGCCGGTCGAGTTCATCCAGCCCGGCCAGTCGATCTTCTTCGAGGGCGACGAAGCAAAACACGTCTTCGAGGTCGTTGAAGGTGCTCTGCGTATCTTCAGAATTATTTCGGACGGCCGCCGGGTTATTACCGGTTTCGTTTTCGATGGCGATCTGCTCGGCGTATCGCTGAAGAGCAATTATCTCTACAGCGCCGAAGCGATTGTTGGCACGAAGGTTCGTCGCCTGACCAGAAAGAGCTTCGAGGCTGCCGTACTGGACTCGGAAGAACTTCGCCCGCAAGTATTTGCGCGGGTTTGTGACGAGATGGCCGCTGCCCAGGACCAGATGGTGCTGCTGTCGTGCAAGAGCGCCGAGGAACGCCTCTGCACATTCCTGCTGAAGCACCTGCGCAGGGCGGCGGCCAAGAGCGAAGTGCAGTCGATGGTGCAGCTGCCGATGACGCGCCAGGACATGGCGGACTATCTTGGCCTGACCATTGAGACCGTGTCGCGCACGATCACCAAACTGAGCACCAAGGGCGTTCTCGGCTGCGTCGGACGGCACTCGGTGAAGATCATCAAGCCGATGATGCTTGCACAATTGGCCGGGGACGAAGATGAATACGGCTGGGGAGATACGATGGGATCGGCCGACGATCGTCGTCGCCACTAGCGCTTCGACCCAAAACCGGAATAGGTCATTCGGAATGTATGATGCGCCAGTTCCAAAGTTCTACAGCGTCCCTTGTGTGCCATGTATGGTCCAGGTCTGTAGTCGCAGCCAGGATTTTTGATGCCACATAAAATAAGAAACACTCTCACCACCCAGGCCGAGCTGGATGCGGTTCTTCATCTTCTGGACGATGCCAATGTCATCGTCCACGGGAATGATGGCATTATTACCCGGTGGAGTTCCGGCTGTGAGGCACTTTATGGCTGGCCGCGTGAGGAGGCGGTCGGCCAATCCGTTCATCAGTTGCTGCAAACGCGGTTTCCCAAACCGCTTGACGACATTCGCCAGCAACTGGCCTTAGAACATTCCTGGCAAGGAGAGCTGGAGCATCGCACCCGCGATGGCCGTCCGGTTTTCGTTGCAACACGTTGGGTCTCTGTTTCCCTTTCGGTGGATGGCGCGCCCATCATCATCCAGACCAACAACGACGTGACCGCGATGAAGCGGGTCCAGAACGACCTGGCGGAAAGAGAAGCGCATCTGCGCTCCATCCTCGATACTGTGCCGGAATCGACGATCGTCATCAACGATGCCGGGATCATCACCTCATTCAGCGCCGCCGCGGAGCGGCTGTTCGGTTACAGCGCTTCCGAAGTCTGCGGCGAAAATGTCAGGATGCTGATGCCCAATCCTGACCGTGATGCCCATGACGGTTACATTTCCAACTATATGGAGACCGGAGAACGGCGGATCATCGGTTACGGCCGCGTGGTAACGGGGCTTCGCAAGGATGGCACGACTTTCCCGATGGAGCTTGCCGTGGGTGAGGCGAGAACCGGTGGCAAGCGCATCTTTACCGGCTTCGTCCGCGACCTCACGAGCCGCCAGAAGATCGAAGAAGAGCTTCGCCAGTCGCAGAAGATGGAGGCGATCGGTCAGCTGACAGGCGGACTGGCGCATGATTTCAACAATCTGTTGACGGTCATAAGCGGCAATCTCGAAATGCTGGAATACCAGCTTGAAGACCCCAATCTGCGGGTGCTCATGCAGGAGGCCCAGTCGGCCGCGGAAGACGGCGCAAAATTGACCGGCCAGTTGCTGGCTTTCGGCCGGCGGCAGCCGCTCAACAACAAGCTTGTGGATGTCGGGCAACTCGTATCGAGTTTTTCCCATCTCATGCGGCGTACGCTTGGCGAAGCGGTCGAATTCAGGACGGTCATCGCAGGTGCGCCGAACGAAGCTCTCGTCGATGCCTCGCAGCTGCAGAACGCTATCCTCAATCTCGTCATCAATGCGCGGGATGCGATGCCGCGCGGCGGCAAGCTGACGGTCGAAATTTCCCGCGTCAAACTGGATGTCGACTACGCGCAGATGTATTCGAACATGCGGACCGGCGAGTTCATCCTGGTTGCGGTGACCGATACCGGGACAGGCATGACGGCGGAGGTCAAGGAGAAGGCTTTTGAACCGTTCTTCACCACCAAGGGCGTGAGTGCCGGCACGGGTCTCGGCCTCAGCATGGTCTATGGTTTCGTCAAACAGTCGGGCGGCAATATCCAGCTTTACAGCGAACCGGGACAGGGCACGTCGGTGCGGATGTTCCTGCCCGCCGCAAAGCGGAAGGTCGAACAGGGCAACCAGCAGGTCTCGTCACATCATCCTCAAAGTCCGCTGCCCGGCGGACCGGAAAAAATCCTGGTCGTCGAGGATGACCCGCGTGTACGCCGCGTAACCGTGTCCCGGTTGACGAGCTTCGGTTACCAAGTGATCGAGGCGGAAAACGGTGCTCAGGCGCTATCGCAACTCGAGCGCCACACCGATATCGCCCTGCTGTTTACCGATGTGGTGATGCCGGGCGGCATGACAGGCGATGAGCTGGCCAACCGCGTTCGTGCTGAAAAGCCACATATCCCGGTCCTGTTCACCTCGGGTTACGCCGAACCGGCAATCGCCGGGCGGGAGCTTGCGCTTTCAGGTAGCTGGCTGAAGAAGCCGTATACCGCGCGGGAACTCGCCGTGCGCATCCGCGAATTGCTGGACTGACGACCCGGCCACTTTTGGGCTCGGCGCTTCTGTGCCGAGCCATCCTGGACCCGTGGGGAATACCCCACGCTTACCGCGGAGATTGAGGCCATTTTCCGGCCATTTTGTGCCTCTCTGCCTTTGTTTCCAAAGACGGCACGGATAGGCTTCGCTTCTGTGCAAAACTGGCACAAATTAACGAACCATTAAGCTGCTGCGCACAAGGTCGCGCCCATGACTATGTAGTTTTGGAGTTGGTCATGCGCATCAGTGGCGGCGTTGTGCTTCTTGTCATACCCATTATCGCGATACTGCTTTTCGGAGTCTCAGTTTCCTGGACACGTCTTCAGTCTGTCGACCGTACGTTTACGAGTTCGATTGCTCCGCACGCAGACATGCCGCAGCCAGCAAGGCCTTGATGTCGATATTCTCGATGAGCTTTGGTGGGGAAGTGGTGATCCCAGATGGATTCGAACCATCGGCCTCAGGATTAGGAATCCTGCGCTCTATCCTACTGAGCTATGGGACCACTTGCGCCCATCCATACAAAAGCCGTTCCAATTAGCCAAGCGTTTTTCCGGCTGTCATTCAGACAGCCGGTTTTCGGCGAGTTTCACCCAGTAGGAGATGCCGTAGGCGATCGCCTCGTCGTCGAAATCGTATTTCGGGTTGTGAAGCGGGGCGGTATTGCCGTTGCCGATGAAGATGAAGGCGCCGGGGCGGCTCTTCAGCATGAAGGCGAAATCCTCGCCCGCCATGGTCGGCTCGACATTGGCATCGACATTTGCAGAACCAACGACATCGGTCGCAACGCGGATCGCATGGTCCGTTTCGTGGTCATGATTGAAGGTAACCGGGCACTGGCGGTAATAATCGATCGTCGATTCCGCGCCATGGGCGGCAACCAGTCCGTCGACGATCTGGCGGATGCGGTTTTCGGCAAGGTCGCGGGTTTCCTCGCTCAGCGTGCGCACCGTGCCCATGATCATTGCCGTATCCGGGATGATGTTGTGGCTGGTACCGGCGTCGAAACGGGTGACCGAAATCACCACCGACTGGACAGGATCGGCATTGCGCGCGGCAATCGCCTGCAGGCTGCCGACGAGCTGCGAGCCGATGAAGATCGGGTCGATGGTCTTGTGCGGCTGGGCGGCATGGCCACCGCGGCCCTTGATGGTGATGGTGAAGCGATCGGGGGCCGCCATGATGCCGCCCTTGCGGATGGCGAACTGGCCGAGCGGAATGCCCGGCATGTTGTGCATGCCATAGACTTCCTCGATACCGAAACGCTCCATCAGGCCGTCCTCGACCATGGCAAGCGCGCCGGCACCACCTTCTTCGGCCGGCTGGAAGATCAGCGCCACGCTGCCATCGAAATTGCGCGTCTCGGCCAGATATTTTGCGGCGCCGAGAAGCATGGACGTATGCCCGTCATGGCCGCAGGCATGCATGGCGCCCGGTCTCAGAGAGGTGTAATCCTTGCCGGTCAGTTCCGTCAGGGGAAGCGCATCCATATCGGCGCGCAGGCCGATCGTGCGGGTGCCTGATCCTGCCGTGGCTCCCTTGCCGCGGATGATGCCGACCACGCCGGTGCGGCCGATGCCGGTGACGATCTCATCGACGCCGAATTCGCGCAGCTTGTCCGCGACGAAGGCTGCGGTGTCATGAACTTCATAGAGGATTTCGGGATTTTGATGCAGAAATCGTCGCCAGCCGGTTACTTCGCCCTGAAGTTCGGCTGCGCGGTTCAATATGGGCATAATCTTTCCTATCGTTCCAACTTCACGCCGTTATGACTCCTCTCCTTTAAGGGATAGTGCCTGCGACGATTGACGTAATCAATCTTCTTTGCCATTGCTTCGACATATAGGCCATCTAATGGCCCCACTCGTTAACATCCGGACGAGGACCATCTTGCTGCACTCAACACTTAGCCATCGCGCCGCCCGCCGGCTTCTCTGCCTCGTGACGGCGGTGGGACTTGTCAGCTCCGCCACCGCGGTATCCGCCAATCCCAAGATGATCATCGATGCCAATACCGGCCGCGTGATCGCGCATCAGGATGCGTTCCTGAAATGGTATCCGGCCTCGCTGACCAAGCTGATGACCGCCTATGTGACGTTCAGGGCGTTGAAGTCCGGCCGGCTTTCGCTCGACAGCAAGGTGGTGATGAGCAAATTCGCCACCGACCAGCCGGCCAGCAAGATGTATTTCCGTCCCGGCTCGCAGCTGACGATGGATGATGCGCTGAAGATCATGCTGGTGAAATCGGCCAACGACATGGCGGTCGCCGTGGCGGAAACGGTCGGCGGAACCAACGACCAGTTCGTGGCGATGATGAATGCCGAGGCGCAGCGGCTTGGCATGACGTCCTCGCATTTCATCAATCCGCACGGATTGCCGGGCAAGGGCCAGTATACGACGGCCCGCGACCTCGCGATCCTCGCCATGCAGATCAAGCGCGAATTCCCGCAATATAGCGGCTATTTCACCATCGAAGGCATCGATACGGGCAAGAAGAAATACCCGAACTTCAACACGCTGATCGGCCGTTTCGACGGTGCCGACGGGATGAAGACGGGCTTCATCTGCGCTGCCGGTTTCAACCAGGTGTCTTCCGCCACCCGCAATGGCCGGACGGTGGTTTCGGTCGTGCTCGGCTCCGACAGCCTTGCAGGGCGCGCCGACGATTCGGCCAATCTCCTGCAGCAGGGCCTGACGTCTTCGGGCAATCAGGGCACGCCGCTTGGCTCGCTCGCGCCTTATGGCGACACAGGCGTCGTCAACGATGTCAGCCAGGAAATCTGCAATCCGAAGGCCGCCAAGGTGCGCAGCGAAAACCGCGACGATGCCGGCCGCACGGTCATGCACTCGCCCTATATCCACGAAATGACGCGGCCGCCTGTCTATACGTTTGCGGGCCTTATCCCGGGAACCGAACCGGTGGAAACGAAGATCGGCGAGCGGACCTACGCCAATATTCCGATCCCGGTACCGCGCCCGACATTCTGATTGGAATAGACCATGGCCCATGGGCAGGACCGGATCCCGGTCTCCATCATCACCGGTTTCCTCGGTGCCGGAAAATCGACGCTGCTCAATCGGATGCTGCGTGACCCCGGCGCAAAGGATATCGCCGTCATCATCAACGAGTTCGGTGAGGTCGGCATCGACAACCTGCTGGTCGAATCCTCCGGGGATTCGCTGGTGGAACTGTCGAACGGCTGCCTCTGCTGCACCGTGCGCGGCGAACTGGTCGATACGCTGGCCACGATGATGGATGCGATCCAGACGGGCCGCGCCAAGCCGATCACCCGCGTTGTCATCGAAACGACCGGCCTTGCCGATCCGGCGCCGGTGATGCAGTCGGTGATGGGCAATCCGGTCATCGCGCAGAATTTCGAGCTTGAAGGTGTCGTCACCGTGGTGGACGCGGTGAACGGGCTTGCCACGCTTGATGCGCATCCGGAAGCGGTCAAGCAGGTGGCGGTTGCCGACCGGCTGATCCTCTCGAAACAGACACTGGCGGATGCCGGGCAACTCTCAGCCCTGCGCGCACGGCTTGCCGCGCTCAATCCGCGTGCGCCGCTTGTCGATGGCGACGACATCTCGGTCAGCAGCCTGTCTATGCTTGCAAACGGGCTTTATGATCCGTCGACGAAGATCGCCGATGTCGACCGCTGGCTGCGTGACGAAATTGCCGCGGATGATCACGATCATCACCATCATGGCCACGATCACGGGCATGATGGTGAATGTGACTGCGGACATGATCACAACGCGCATGATCACCACGGGCATGACCATCATCATGGTCATCATCACCACCATCACGATCTCAATCGTCACGGCGATGACATCCGCTCCTTCTCGATCGTGCATGAACGGCCGATCGATCCGATGGCGATCGACATGTTCATCGATCTCCTGCGCTCGGCGCATGGTGAGAAGCTTCTGCGGATGAAGGCGGTGGTCAGGCTGTCGGACAATCCCGAGCGGCCACTGGTTCTGCACGGGGTGCAGACAATCTTTCATCCGCCGCAGCGGCTGGCCCAATGGCCGGAAGGATCAGACCGGAAAACGCGCATGGTGCTGATCACCAAGGGCCTTTCCGAGGAATTCGTCGCAGACCTGTTTTCGGCCTTTACCGGCGAGCCTCGCCTCGACCGTCCCGACCGTGCGGCGCTCGAAGACAATCCGCTCGCCGTGCCCGGCTTCAGGCTGTAATTCTCGCGCCCTTGCGAATGCGGAAACGGTGGCCATCCGCCGTCTTCTCGCTTTCGACCAGTTCGTGGCCTTCCTGATTGCAGAAATGCGGGATGTCTATTCCGGCCAGGGGATCGTTTGTCGCGATCGCGAGACAGTCACCGGCCTTGAGGCCAGCCAGCCGCTTGCGGGTCTTCAACACCGGCAGGGGGCATTTCAGTCCCCTGAGGTCGTAGAGCGCGTCGGACGACGTGGTCACTGCTTGTCCCAGAACTTCCAGAACGGCTTCTTGGCTTCGCTGACCGGTGCTGCCGGAGCGGTGTAGGCGAGCGGGTTCTGTTCGGGAACCGGCACGGCCGTCGTGCGGCCCTCGGCGGTCTGGATCGTCGCTGCAGGAGCATTGCTCGTTGCTGCGATCGATCCGGTTGCGGCCGGCAGGCGGTCCTGCTTCATCCGTTCTGCAACCGTTGCCGGCTGCGGGGCAGCGGAAAGGGAGGCGACCTGGGTCGAGGCGGGCTTCGGCTGGCCGGTGCGCTTTTCCATCATCGCCTGGAATTCCGACTGGCTCATCAGCTTGCCGGCGGCAAGCGAGGTTCCGGTCGGTGCGTAGGCGAGATCGCGACCCTTGCGCTTTTCGGCGACGACCGCCTTGCGCTCGGCTTCGCTCGGCTCGTACCAGACCTTGTTGCCCAGCTTGTCGACGGCCTTTTCGAAGGCGACGTCATAGGCCTTGTTATGGGTGGAGAGAGCGGCGACCAGAGCCGGCGGTGTGGACATGTCCGGGCAGGCGCCGGCCGCGCTGAGCGGGCCCTTGGCTTCCTGGTTGAAGACATATTTCTTGCCGCAGACGGCGACTTCCGGCGGGCGCTTGGTGACTTCGAAATTGTCGTAGCCGACCTTGATCATCTTCCAGAAGTCGTTGTGTTCGCTGTCGCGGTGGCGCGCCATGTTCTCGGCCGTCATGCGGAACGGGAAGGCCTGCAGCTGCACGGCCGTCTGGCCGCCGCGGAAGGCGTCGCGCGCAAAGGCGTAGATTTCGAGGATCTGTTCGTCGGTCATCGAGTAACAGCCCGACGAGGAACAGGCGCCATGGATCATCAGGTTCGTGCCGTTGCGCCCGTTGGCGGCGTCGTAACGGTTGGGGAAGCCGGTGTTGATGGCGAGGTAATATTTCGAATTCGGGTTCAGGTGCGCCGGGGTCAGGTTGTAGAAACCTTCCGGTGCCTGGCGGTCGCCTTCCTTCACCTTGGGGCCGAGCTTGCCCGACCAGGCGCAGATGTCATAACTGCGGATCATGTCGAAGCGGTTGTCCGCCTTCGCCTTCCAGATCTCGAGCTTGCCTTCTTCCTTGTAGATGCGGATCATGATCGGCGAATTGCGCGGCATGTTCTTTGCCTGCATATCCGCGACGACCTTGGCCGAAAGCGGCTGCTCGACCTTGTTCTTGACCTTGGAAATATCGACGCCGGTGGCTGAGTCCAGCGTATCGTTGCAGCCTGTGAGGGCTGTTGCAACCAGAAGAGCGAGGGCGATGTGCTTCAGACGCATCGTAACGGACCACATATCTAGTTCGGCATCAAACCGGGGCAGAGGGTGCAATAATAATACGGTAAGCTTTACATTTTCTTAACCGCTCAAAATCGCCTGTCCAGCAAAACCCTCGTCGCCCACTGTTATGATCAATGTGGCCGAAATTGGCAACCTTCCATCACGAAGGCGGCAATCAGAGGTTCCGGCCGATTTCCAGGAATTTCTGGCGACGTGCGTTGCGGACTTCCTCGCCCGAAAGCTTGGAAAGATCCTTGAGAGCCGAGGTGATCACCTTGCCGGCAGCATCCATCACCGTCTTCGGCTCGCGATGCGCGCCGCCATTCGGTTCAGGAATGATGTCGTCGATAATGCCGAGGCCCTTCAGGTCCTGCGCCGTGATCTTCATGTTGGTCGCCGCTTCGCGGGCGCGGGTCGAATCGCGCCACAGGATGGAGGCTGCACCTTCCGGCGAGATGACCGAATAGATCGCATGTTCGAGCATGTAGACGCGGTTACCGGTGGCGATCGCGATTGCGCCGCCCGAACCGCCTTCGCCGATGACGATCGAGATCATCGGAACTTTCAGGCCAAGGCACATTTCCGTCGAGCGGGCGATGGCTTCCGCCTGGCCGCGCTCTTCGGCGCCGACACCCGGATAGGCACCGGCCGTATCGACAAGGCTGATGACGGGCAGGCCGAAGCGGTCTGCCATTTCCATGATGCGGATCGCCTTGCGGTATCCTTCAGGACGCGGACTGCCGAAATTGTGCTTTAGGCGGGTCTTGGTGTCGCTACCCTTTTCCTGGCCAATCAGGGCGACAGGAATGCCGTTGAAGCGGGCGAGGCCGGCCTGAATGGCAGCGTCTTCGCCAAAATTGCGGTCACCGGCGAGCGGCGTGAACTCGGTGAAGAGATGGGCTGCGTAATCGACGAAATGCGGACGCTGCGGATGGCGCGCGACCTGCGTCTTTTCCCAGGCACCAAGCTTGGAATAGATCTCGCGGGTGGCTTCCTTGACGCGCGCTTCAAGCCGAGTGATCTCGTCCGACGTGTCGATGCTCTCGTCTTCGGTCGCGAGCTTCTTCAGCTCGTGAATCTTGCCCTCGAGGTCCGAGATAGGCTTTTCGAAATCGAGATAAGTCTGCATCAGATCCGGTTTCCCGTTGTTTTCCCATGGGAACGTAGAGCTCCCATTTTTCATTTGGGGCTTCTAATCCCGGTTTTTGGCTTCTTTTGCAAGGGGGTGATGTGTTTCCACCAGTTGACGAAGCCTTTCTTCCAGCACGTGCGTATATATTTGAGTGGTCGAAATGTCTGAATGTCCAAGCAGTTCCTGTACCACGCGCAGGTCTGCGCCATGCGCTAAAAGATGGCTGGCAAAGGCGTGGCGCATGACATGCGGCGATATGGATGCGGCCTTTATGCCGGCTCTCGCCGCCAGTCCCTTAAGGTCGCGGGCAAATACCTGGCGTGGCAGATACCCGGCGCTGCCATAAGAGGGAAACAGCCAGGAACTTGGCTCCTCATCGGATTCCTTGGCCTTCTTCGCTTCGCCATAGGCCTTCAGGGCGGAAATCGAAGACCGCGACAGGGGAACCAGCCGTTCCTTGTTGCCCTTGCCGCGGATCATCAGAAAACGCCCGTCCTGTTCGAGCACCTTTAGCGGCAGGGAGACGAGTTCGCTGACGCGCATGCCAGTGGCGTAAAGCAGTTCCAGCAGCGCCAGCATGCGCAGGCGGTTGAGGCGATCCTTTCCCGGCTCAGCCGCTTCCAATGCTGCCCGTTCGAGAAGCCGACTGACATCCGCTTCGCTCATATTCTTCGGCAGGGCGCGCTGCTTCTTCGGTGCGTCGAGTACTGCGGTTGGGTCGTCACCGCGCAGCCCTTCCGCATAAAGAAACTTGTAGAACTGGCGCATGGCGGAAAGCCGCCGGGCCTGGGAGGAGGGCGCGAAGGCGCGTTTGCCGAGATCGGCAAGATAGGCGGAAAGGTTTTTGCTTTCGGCCAGAAGCGGGGTGGTCTTCTTGGAAATCAGGAAATCGTAAAGATCGTCCAGGTCGCGCCGGTAGCTTTGAAGCGTGTTTTCGGCAGCACCTCGTTCGGCGCTCAGCATTTCCAGAAACGCTTCTATATGGGCGGCGGACAGATCTCGCATGAGAATGGCCTCGCCTATTGCTGAGCCGGCGGGTTGAGCCGTTCGGAGGGGACCCTGACGGTGATTTCGCGGTCTTTCGGTTCGACGAGCACCACGAGCGCGACCATGCTGCCATAGATCACGCCGGCAATGGCAGCCAGGATGAACAGGAAGCGGAAGAGAGTGGGCATGAAAAGGCTCCGTATCGTTACGGCGCACTATAGCCTTAATGGTTTACAGATCGACAAGATGTGCATCTTCCGCGTGATGATGCCGCGTGCGTGGCTTGACGCTGAATGAACATTTGTTGATACCGTTTTGGCGAACGGACGGCATCATGAGTGAAGAAATAACAGTCGAGCGACAGACATTACGGGACCAGGCTCGCGAAGCGCTCGGCGACCGCAACCTGATTTTTGTCGGCCTGATGGGGGCGGGCAAGTCGGTTATCGGCCGGCTCGTTGCCCAGACGCTAGGCATCCCCTTTGTCGATACGGACGCCGAAATCGAAACCGTATCCAGAATGACGATCGCGGAACTGTTTTCACAATATGGTGAGACGGAGTTCCGGGCGCTGGAAACGCGGGTGGTCGAACGATTGCTGAAGCAGGGGCCGCGGGTCGTGTCCACCGGCGGCGGCGCCTTCATCAATGAAGCGACGCGCGCCCAGATCAAGCAGGGTGGTTTGTCGATCTGGCTGAATGCCGATCTCGATACATTGTGGGACCGGGTCAGCCGGCGCGACCACCGTCCGCTGCTGAAGACGGAAAATCCAAGACAGACGTTGGAGAACTTGATGATCCAGCGTTACCCGATTTATGCCGAGGCGGATCTGACGGTGATGTCGGTGAATATCCGCAAGGATCTGATGGCCAACGCGGTTCTTGAGGCAATTTTGGGTCAGGCCGGTGTGGCCCAAGCCGATCCGGCCCAACAAGGTGATACAGAATGACAGTGCAGTCCCGATCCCCCGAACGTCTTGTGCATGTGCCGCTCGGAGACCGGGCCTACGATATCCTCATCGGCCCCGGCCTGTTGGCCCGCGCCGGCGGCGAGATCACCTCGCGGCTCAAGGGGCGCAAGGCTGCGATCATCACCGACGAACATGTTGCCCCGCTTTATCTCGAAGCCCTGATGGATGCGCTGCAGACCGACGGTATCGAAGCGGTGTCGCTGACGCTGCCGGCCGGCGAGAAGACCAAGAGCTTCGATCATCTGGCAACCGTCTGCGACATGGTGGTTGCGGCCCGTATCGAGCGTAATGACGCGGTTATCGCGCTGGGCGGCGGCGTGATCGGTGATCTGGCAGGCTTTGCCGCCGGTATCGTGCGCCGCGGCGTGCGTTTTGTTCAGATCCCGACTTCGCTGCTTTCTCAGGTCGACAGTTCCGTCGGCGGCAAGACCGGCGTCAACTCGCGCCATGGCAAGAACCTGCTCGGCGTGTTCCACCAGCCCGACCTGGTGCTGGCCGACACATCCATTCTCGATACGCTTTCGCCGCGCGAATTCCGTGCCGGTTATGCGGAAGTGGCGAAATACGGGCTGATCGACAACCCGGCCTTTTTCGAATGGCTGGAGAAGAACTGGAAACAAGTTTTCGAGGGCGGCCCGGAGCGGATCGAGGCGATCGCCGTCAGCTGCCAGTCCAAGGCGGATGTCGTCGTCGAGGACGAACGCGAGATGGGGCGCCGTGCGCTGCTCAATCTCGGCCACACGTTCGGACATGCGCTCGAAGCTGCCACGCAGTATGACAGCGCAAGGCTGGTGCATGGAGAAGGTGTGGCGATCGGCATGGTTCTGGCGCATGAATTCTCTGCCCGCCTCAATCTCGCAAGCCCGGATGACGCCAAGCGTGTCGAGGCGCATCTGAAGGCGGTCGGTCTTCCGACACGGATGAGTGAAATTCCGGGCGAACTGCCGGGCGCCGAGGTGCTTCTCGATGCGATCATGCAGGACAAGAAGGTCAAGGGCGGCAAGCTGACTTTCATTCTCACCCGCGGCATCGGCCAGTCGTTTGTCGCCGACGATGTTCCCTCTTCGGAAGTCTTGAGCTTCCTGAAAGAAAAGCTCGCAAAATGACAGCGTCAGGCGGCCTCCTTTCGCGCAGCATCAACGCGGTCATCCGCGGGCTGATGCGCGCGACCGGGACGTCGCTCAACGGCCGAACACTGACACTGTGCGGCCATGATGAGTTGCATGCCGCACTTGATGCCATGCACCGCGAGGGCAATTTCGGCGCCGAGGATCGTGACCGGCTGAGTGAGCTGTTCGATCTCACCGAGCTGGAAGTCTCCGACGTGATGCGCCACCGCATGGCCATGGTCGCTGTCAATGCCGATGACCCGGCGGATGTGATCGTGCGCACGGTGCTCGAAAGCCCCTATACGCGCATGCCGGTGTGGCGCAATTCGACGGAAAACATCATCGGCGTGGTGCATGCCAAGGACCTGCTGCGCGCGCTCTTGGAGCCGGATACGACGCCTGCCGATGTCGATATCCTGAAAATCATGCAAAAACCGTGGTTCGTACCCGACAGTACGAGCCTCAAGGACCAGCTTGCAGCCTTCCTGAAGCGAAAAGTGCATTTTGCCGTCGTCGTCGACGAATATGGCGAAGTGCAGGGCATCGTCACGCTGGAAGACATCATGGAAGAGATTGTCGGCGACATTGCCGATGAACACGATGTCGAGATCCAGGGTGTGCGCAAGGAAGCCAATGGCTCGATCGTGGTCGATGGCTCGGTGCCGATCCGCGACCTCAACCGCGCGCTCGGATGGGACCTGCCGGATGGCGATGCAACGACGATTGCCGGCCTCGTCATCAATTCCTCCATGCTCATTCCCGAAGAGCGGCAGGCATTTACCTTCTACGGCAAGCGCTTCATCGTGATGAAGCGGGAGAAGAACCGGATCACCCGGCTGAGGATCAGGCCGGCGGAAGATACGGCGCCAGGTGCGGAGTGATTCCGGTTGGAACCTTTTCCGTAATTCTGAGAAATGATCACAAAAGCTTAGTTCAATCTTCAGTTTTGTAACCTAACGCCGGCACTACCGTATGTTTAAGGTATTGCCATGAGTATCGTGACATTGGAGCAGGTCGAGGCCCAGATAGCGCAGCGTTTCGCGCTTCTGCGTTTCAAGCCGGAAATCGAATTGCTGTTCAGGCAGGATTATGTCGCGGAGCGCAATCGTCTTATCGGCATCTGGGCCGTGATCGGTCTTCTGATCTACGATTTGGTCTATTTCGGCGACCGGGCGATGATCCCCGATGTCCTGGCCGAAGTGACGGTCCTCAGACTTCTCGTGTTTACGCCTGCCGTCATCGCATGCGCTTTCGCGGTGCGTCGCTGGCCGAGTTCACGTCTTTATGATGCGTTGAGCGTGTTGGTCGCCGTGCTGGGCGTCAGCCTGCCTATGGCGGCGGCCGTCGGCAGCCAGAGTTCGTATCTTCTGATCTACCAAAACTACAATTCCGCCGCATTCCTGTTTTTCGTCATCGCTCTCCGACCCCTGTTTCCTGCAATGCTGGGCGGATTAGCGCTGATGTGCCTCTCGCATCTTTCGGCGGCATATCTCACAGGCGCGTTCGACGACATTACCTTTGGCGGCATCGTCACGTTTTACCTGATGCTGTCGATATTCCTTGCGGCTTCCGCCTATTTCCTTGAGCGCACCGACCGGCGAAATTTTCTCAACCAACTACGCGCCAGCCTTCTTTATCGGCGGCTGGAGGTCAATGCGGAACGGGATGAGCTGACCGGGCTTCTGAACCGCCGCTCGCTGGCGCGTATCGGGCGCGAAATCTGGAATGTGGAGCTGGAGCCGCCGGTCGTTTCCGCCATCCTGCTCGATATCGATCATTTCAAGCGCTTCAACGATCTCTACGGGCACATCGATGGAGATGCCTGTATCCGCACGGTTTCGCAGCATATCTGTGCGACAGTGAGCAAGGCGAATTCCGTCTTCCGCTTCGGCGGAGAAGAGATGCTGGTCCTGCTGCCCGGACAGTCCTCCCCGCAGGCTTTGGCAATGGCTGAAAAGATCCGTCGGGCGGTGGAGGAACTGGCCATACCGCACGGCAAGTCGGATCATGGTGTCGTGACCGCAAGTCTCGGGGTCGCTTCGGCCGCGCCTGCGCAGGTGACGATCGAAAAGCTTCTTCAGCGGGCCGATGAAGCGCTTTACGAGGCCAAGCATCGGGGGCGCAACACGGTCGTTATCGCCGAAGAGCCGCAGATTGCGGCTTAAGTCAGGTATGGCGATTTCTTTAAGAGGCATTTGGTGGGGCTGATCGCGATCAGGGCTCTTGGCCACCGGCCCGCCAATCCCTATCTAAACCCCATCACCAGCGTGTCGGTTCTCCCGGTGCTGCGGCTTCCACCGCGAGCGCGTGAAGACCGGCGTCCAGTTCAGGTTTCAAAAGAGCGTTTACCGTCCGGTGCCGGTCGATCCGGCTCATGCCCGAAAAGGCGGCTGCGACGATACGCACCCGCATATGGCTCTCACCATCTCCTGTCATGCCCGGCTGGTGGCCGGCATGCTGATGGCTTTCGTTGATCACATCGAGCCTTTCGGGCGAAAGATTTTCGCGGAGCGTGGCTTCGATACGGGATTTTACGGACATGTTTGGGCTCCGGTGGTCGGCGCAAGAGGGTGATCCAGAAACCAGTAACAAACCGCTTTGTCAATTCTTGTTCGGCTTTGCCGCCAAGCCCATAATGAGTGCCTCATGAAGCTCGACTCCAAATATTTCGACCGTATCCGGACGCGCCGGAAAAGGCAGCAAGATGCCCCGCCGCAGGCCCCGACCTGCCAGTGGGACGGCTGTGACAAGCCGGGCGTGCACAAGGCGCCGGTCGGTCGTAATGCCGAAAACCAGTTCTTCATCTTCTGCTTCGAGCATGTGAAGGAATACAACAAGGGCTACAATTATTTCTCCGGCCTGTCGGATGGCGAGATCGCGCGCTACCAGAAGGAAGCGATTACCGGCCACCGCCCGACATGGAAGGTCGGCGTCAATAAGGACGCCAAGGACGGGCCGATCCATTCCTCGTCACGTTCCGGTTCCGCCTATACGCAGCAGCGTTTCAAGGATCCGTTCGGCTTCGTTGCGCAGGCGCGCACCGGAGGGGGTGGCGGGCGATACGAAACGCAGGGGCGCAAGCTGAAGACATTGGAAGCTAAGGCTTTCAATACGATGGAACTTGGCGCGAACGCTACCTCGACCGAGATCAGGACCCGCTACAAGGAATTGGTGAAAAAGCACCATCCTGATGCCAATGGTGGTGATCGCGGGTCGGAGGAACGTTTTCGTGCCGTGGTGCAAGCATATCAGTTGTTGAAGCAGGCGGGTTTCTGCTAAGCCTCAAAAATCAAGGCAGCGTGATTGATGGCCGGGCGGTCGCCCGTGCCCTGGAGTTATGATGAGCAAGATTGACCTGGATATTACCAACCTCCCCGACACGACGGTTTCGGTTCGGGAAGTTTTCGGCATCGATACCGATCTGATGGTGCCCGCCTACAGCAATGGCGACCCCTATGTGCCGGACCTCGACCCGGACTACCTCTTCGATCGCGATACGACGCTCGCCATTCTTGCAGGCTTTGCCCATAACCGACGCGTGATGGTCTCCGGCTTTCACGGCACCGGTAAATCCACCCATATCGAGCAGGTCGCCGCCCGCCTCAACTGGCCCTGCGTGCGCGTCAACCTCGACAGCCATGTCAGCCGTATCGATCTCGTCGGCAAGGACGCGATCGTCCTCAAAGACGGCAAGCAGATCACCGAATTCAAGGACGGTATTCTGCCTTGGGCCTACCAGCACAATGTCGCGCTTGTCTTCGACGAATATGATGCCGGTCGTCCGGACGTTATGTTCGTCATCCAGCGCGTGCTGGAATCGTCGGGTCGCCTGACCCTGCTCGACCAGAGCCGCGTCATCCGTCCTCACCCCGCTTTCCGTATTTTTGCGACGGCCAACACCGTGGGCTTGGGTGATACGACCGGCCTTTATCACGGCACGCAGCAGATCAACCAGGCGCAGATGGACCGCTGGTCTATCGTGACGACGTTGAACTATCTGCCGCACGAAAAGGAAGTCGATATCGTTGCCGCCAAGGTAAAGTCGTTCGGCGCTACCAAGGAAGGCCGCGAGACGGTTTCCAAGATGGTTCGCGTTGCCGATCTTACCCGTTCGGCCTTCATCAACGGCGACCTGTCGACCGTGATGAGCCCGCGTACCGTCATTACCTGGGCTGAAAACGCCGAAATCTTCGGTGACGTGGCCTTCGCCTTCCGCATTACCTTCCTCAACAAGTGCGATGAACTGGAGCGGACCCTCGTGGCCGAACAGTACCAGCGCGCCTTCGGCGTCGAGCTGAAGGAAAGCGCCGCCAACATCGTTCTGGGAGCATAAGGCAGAGGAAGCGAAGCCTATGGCAGGTCGCGGAGACAATTCCAAAGGCAAGCCCGCCGGTCCGGTCGATACCGAACCGATGCGGCGGGCGATAACCGGCTGCGTGCGGTCGATCGCCGGCAATCACGAGGTGGAGGTTTCCTTCGCCAATGAGCGTCCGGGACTGGCCGGCGAGCGCATTCGTTTGCCGGAAATTTCCAAACGACCGACAGCGCATGAGCTTGCGGTGACGCGCGGCCTTGGCGATTCCATGGCCCTGCGCATCGCCTGCCATGACACAAACGTCCACGCGACGCTTTCGCCGCAAGGATCGGATGCACGTGCGATTTTCGATGCCGTCGAGCAGGCGCGCGTCGAATCGATTGGCGCGTTGCGCATGGCGGGTGTCGCCGCCAACCTCAATTCGATGCAGGAAGAGAAATACGCCAAGGCGAATTTCTCCGGCATCGAGCGTCAGGAAGAAGCGCCGATCGGCGAGGCGGTCGCCATGCTGGTGCGCGAAAAGCTGACCGGCCAGAAGCCGCCGGAAAGCGCTGGCAAGGTGCTCGATCTCTGGCGCCCGTTCATCGAGCAGAATGCTTCTGCCGATCTCGATAACTTGAAAAACGTGATCGAGGACCAGCAGGCTTTTGCCAAGCTCGTCCGCCACATGCTTTCGTCCATGCAGATGGCCGAGGATCTCGACGGCGACGAAAACGAGCCGGAAGAGATCGAGAACCAGTCGGAAGAGGATCAGCCGAGCAGCGGCGAGACCGAAAACGAAGAGGTTGAGGAAGAAGCTGGATCCGATGCAGCGCCCGCCGAGCAGAGCGAAGCGGCTGACGAGGAGATGGACGAAGGCGAGATGGACGGCGCGGAAATGTCGGACGACGAAATGTCCGACGAGGCCGACGACCATTCCGAGACGCCCGGCGAAACCCGCCGTCCCAACAGCCCGTTCGACGATTTCAACGAGAAGGTGGATTACCACATCTTCACGCAGGAATTCGACGAGGAGATTACGGCGGAAGAGCTTTGCGACGAGGCTGAGCTTGATCGCCTGCGCGCTTTCCTCGACAAGCAGCTTGCTCACCTGCAGGGTGCCGTCGGCCGGTTGGCGAACCGCCTGCAGCGCCGCCTGATGGCGCAGCAGAACCGTTCCTGGGATTTCGACCTGGAAGAGGGTTATCTCGATCCGGCCCGTCTGGTGCGTCTGATCATCGACCCGATGCAGCCGCTTTCTTTCAAGAAGGAGCGCGACACGCAGTTCCGCGATACGGTTGTCACTCTTGTGATCGACAATTCCGGTTCGATGCGTGGCCGTCCGATCACGGTTGCGGCGTCCTGCGCCGACATTCTGGCGCGTACGCTGGAGCGCTGCGGCGTCAAGGTCGAGATTCTCGGCTTCACCACCAAGGCGTGGAAGGGCGGCCAGAGCCGTGAGAACTGGCTTGCCAGCGGCAAGCCGGCATCACCCGGCCGTCTCAACGACCTGCGCCACATCATCTACAAGTCGGCCGATGCGCCGTGGCGTCGTTCGCGCCGCAATCTCGGCCTGATGATGCGCGAAGGCCTGCTGAAGGAAAACATCGACGGCGAAGCGCTAATGTGGGCGCATAACCGGCTGATCAACCGGCCGGAACAGCGCAAGATCCTGATGATGATCTCCGACGGTGCGCCGGTCGATGATTCCACGTTGTCGGTCAATCCGGGCAATTATCTGGAGCGGCACCTGCGCGCCGTTATCGAGCAGGTCGAGACCAAGTCGCCGGTGGAACTGCTGGCAATCGGTATCGGCCATGACGTGACGCGCTACTACCGTAATGCCGTGACGATCGTCGATGCCGATGAGCTTGCCGGTGCGATGACCGAGCAGCTTGCCGAACTGTTTGCCGACAAGGCGGCGGGTGGTGCCGCGCGCGGCGGCCGCATGCGCCGGGCCGGCTGACCTTTGTCGAAGCTCTCACAGTTTCTTCTGGCCGGTGTCGTCCTTGCGATGATGCCGGCCATATCATTTGCGCAGGATGCTGCGCGGGTGACGGCCAAGCCGATCTCGCAATTCAAGCCGAACTCCAATCAGACGACGTTCGGACCGCTGGAGTTTCTTGGCGGTATCGAGTTCAGCTCCGATGATGGCCGCTTCCAGTCGCTTTCCAGCATTCGTTTTCGGCCGGACGGCAGGCGTTTCATTTCCGTTCTCGATACGGGCGAATGGCTGACCGGGCAGATAATGCGGGACGCGTCGGGAAGGCTCGCCGGGCTTTCCGAAGTCGCTGTGAGCCCCATCCTGATGCGCAACGGGCAAGCAGGTTCCAAATCCGCCTCGGATGCTGAAGGGCTTGCACTGCGGGATGGCGAGGCATTCGTCAGCTTCGAACAGCAGCATCGGGTTGATGCCTATCCCGATCCCGGTTTCGAAACCTCGAAGCCTTCGCGCAGTGTCGATTTCCTCATTCCGCGGCACGAGCTTCGGCGCAATGCCGGGATCGAAACGCTGGTTGCGTCTCCGGCCTCCAGCCCGCTTGCCGGCGGGCTTGTGGCTATTGCTGAGAGCAGCCGGGATACGGCGGGCAATCTGCTTGCGGCGATCATCGACGGGCCGCTGAAGGGGCAGTTCACTGTCGTGCGCCACGACCCCTATGATGCGACCGACGGTGCCTTCCTGCCAAACGGCGATCTTCTGCTTCTGGAGCGCCGCTTCAGCTTCATTGGCGGGATGGGCATGAAGATAAGGCGGATCAAGGGCGCGGATATCCGCCCGGGTGCGGTGGTCGATGGCGAAGTGCTGATCGATGTCGGGGCGGATCATGCGATCGACAATATGGAAGGCATCGATGTGGTGGCGGGGCCGGATGGCAGCACGCATCTCGTCATCGTCTCGGATGACAACGGACTTTTTCTCCAGCGCAACCTGATGCTGGAATTCAGGCTCAATCAATAAAAAAGGGAGCAGAGGCTCCCTTTGATGTTTCAGGCCGTCTTCGCCGCCGCTGGCGGCATCGGCTTCAGCACATTCATCAGTGCGCCATAGGGCAGGAGCAGGACGACGCCGACCACGACCTTTACCACGAGGTCACCGAGCGCCCAGGAGATCCAGCGCGGAGCTTCCGTGGACATGACGCCGAGGATCGGGGCGGATGCCGTGGCGAAGTCGAAGTTCGGGCCAAGGAAGCCGAAGACGGGTGCGAAGGCCAGCGAGAAGAACAGAACCGTGTCGATCACAGTGCCGATCATCGATGCGGCAAGCGGAGCCTTCCACCATGCCTTGCGGCGCAGTTCGTTGAAGACCGAGATATCGAGAAGCTGGCCGATCAGGAAGGCGGTGCCGGAGGCGATCGCAATGCGCGGTTCCGACAGCCAGAAGGACAGCGCCACGCCGACGACAAAGCCGACGAAGACGATGCGACGGGCAATGGCCGGGCCGAACTGGCGGTTTGCAAGGTCGGTCACGAGGAAGGCGACCGGATAGGTGAATGCGCCCCAGGTGAGGATATCGCCGAGAGCGATGCCCCACAAAGTTCCGGTCAGGTGGAACTGGACGAGGATGTTGGAGGCGACGACGATGGCTGCCATCGCCAGCGAATAGATAAGGGTATAGCGTGCTACTTGCATTTTTTTATCCTGGGGTATGCCACCAGTTGCGGATAGGCCAAGAGAAAAGGCTTGCCCGGTATTATCCGGTCAAGCCTTCTCCAAAGCCGGTGAAGTGTTGAAGGCGCTATTAAGCGGCTTCTGCAGTCTTCTTGGCGATCTGGCGACGCAGCAGACGAGCGCGCATCGACAGTTCAGTCTCGTCGGACTTCAAGAGGAAGGCATCGAGGCCGCCGCGGTGTTCAACCGAACGCAGAGCGTGCGCGGAAACGCGCAGGCGGAAGCGCTGGCCGAGAGCGTCAGAGATCAGAGTGACCTGGCACAGGTTCGGCAGGAACCGACGACGGGTCTTGTTGTTGGCATGGCTGACGTTGTTGCCGGTCATTACGCCCTTGCCGGTCAGTTCGCATACACGAGACATGGCATTCACCTTTGTTTTCTTCTGCAATCGGAGGCTCATCCGGACAATGTCCGGCACGCCGATCCAACTGGTCCTGATTGGAAAGTTGCGGTTCTATAGTCAGTGAGGCTCGGCGCGTCAAGCCAAAACCTCGGCTTTCATACGTCTTTGCACCGCGACTAACTGCAGCCATGGCTATTTTCTTGCCATGATGCGCCTCTTATATCGGATTCCTGGAATTCTCAAACGGTCGCAGGCAAACCATGTTTTCATTCATCCGCCCGCTTGCGGGAGCCGCTTTCCTCCTTGCCGCAGGCACCTCGCCGGTGTGGTCTGCCGATAAACATGTCACCGATTACGATATCACTCTTGGCATCCTGCCGATCGGTACGGCGAGCTTTTCAAGCGAGTTCGACGGGAACGGCTACAAGATCAACGGCATCTTCAAGTCAGGCGGTATCGTCAACGTGATCAAGAAAGTGTCGGCCGAGACGAACGTAGCGGGACGCATCGAGGGCGATCGCCTGCAGGCCGACCGTTACAATCTGGTCTACAAGCTCGGCAAGCGGACACGGATCTATGATGTCGTCTATACCAACGGCAATGTGACGGACACGACGATTACGCCGCCACCGCGCCGCAAGGCGGAAAACTGGGTTCCGGTCACGCCGCAGGATCTGCGCTCGGTGCTGGATCCCTTGAGCGGGCTGATCTTCCCGGAGGGTGCGACTGTCTGCCCGAGCCGGGTTCCGGTCTATGACGGGGAATCGCGGATGGACCTTTTGCTCAAGCGCGAAGGGACCAAGCCCTACGAGACGAAGGGCTTCAAGGGAGAGGTTATCGTCTGTACCGTTCGTTACGAGCCGAAATCCGGTTATCGCAAGGGGCGCGATGATATCGAATATCTGAAGAAGACGCCGATGGAAGTTTGGTTTGCCAAGGCCGACGGTTCCAGTGTCTATGCCCCGATTTATGCGCGTATCCCGACGAGAATGGGTCCGCTCTATATTACGGCTGCCCGATACGGCGGTTGACGCGCGAGGTTCTGCGCGGGAAGAGTAGGCCCAAAAATACATAAGAGGGGTCTCTCTTGAAAATCAAAGGTACTTTGATCGGCTTTACGGCGATCCTGATGTGGTCGCTGCTGGCGTTGATGACGGCCGCTTCCGGAAGCGTGCCGCCATTCCAGATGAATGCGATGACATTCGCGATCGGCAGCCTGCCGGGGCTGGCGCTTCTCGCCATCAAGCCGGAGCGTATCAAGCTGCTCAGGCAGCCGGCCAAGGTATGGATCATCGGCATTGCCGGCCTGTTCGGCTATCATTTCCTGTATTTCACAGCGCTGCGTAACGCACCGGCCGTCGAGGCCGGACTGATCGCCTATCTCTGGCCGTTGCTGATTGTTGTCGGTTCGGCGCTTTTGCCGGGCGAGAGGTTGCGCTGGTATCATGTCGTGGGTGCCTTGGCGGGCCTCTGCGGCACGGTGGCGATCGTTTCGCGCAATGGCGTGTCCTTCGATCAGTCCTATCTGCTGGGATATGGCGCGGCCCTGCTCTGCGCCTTTACATGGTCCGGATATTCGCTTTTGATGCGCAGTTTCGACCGGGTCTCGACCGACGTGGTGACCGGCTTCTGCCTCGCGACCTCGCTTCTTTCGCTCGTCTGCCATCTGGCGCTTGAGACGACGGTCTGGCCGGCAAGCGGTGGTGAATGGGCTGCCGTCATAGGCCTCGGCCTTCTGCCGGTGGGAGCTGCCTTCTACGCCTGGGATTACGGCGTCAAGAACGGCGATATCCAGGTGATCGGTGCTGCAAGCTATGCGGCGCCGCTTTTGTCGACGCTTATCTTGCTTTTCAGCGGCTTTGCCGAACCGAGCTGGCGGATCCTGATCGCCTGTGTGCTGATCACCGGTGGAGCGGTGCTGGCAGCGAAGGAGATGATCGGGCGGAAATCGAAAGTGGTTGCTGCGGAATGACAATTTCAATGTAATCTATGGTTGTATTTTAGGGTGTCGAATTGCTAGTCTCGAACATGTTTTCCCGCGGGCTTTTCAATCATGTCGATTGTTCACAACGAGCGTGCAAAATATATCGCCAACGCATTTGACCGGGCATCGACATCCTGTCTGACGGTCGGCGTTTTCGCGCCGATCGCGGCAGCGCTTTACACATCAGCTGCGACCCGAGTGAAAGTGTTACCTTTCATGATCGCCGTTATCTGTTGGCTTTTCGCGGCAGGGATATTACATTTGTTGGGAAGACGCACTCTCAGGAGGCTACAATGAACGACCTGCAGATATTTGCATTCGTCATACTGCCTTTATCGATCGCTGCAGGCGGTTGCCTATATTACTATCTCGCAGTTCGCGAACTCGATCGCGAAAAAGGCAAGCCGCCGCGCGACTAATTTCGCGATCAGCCCGGCTCCCAGCCGGGCTCTGCCATTTCAAAACTGGAAAACTCGAAGCCCGGTGCGACGGTGCAGCCTACCAGGGTGAAAGCGCCCAGCGGTTCGGCTGATTGCCAGGCATTTGCCGGCACCACGCCTTGCGGGCGCTCACCTGCGGCAAGGTTTGTGCCCAAGCGGATGTCCTCGACAGTCATCCCGTCCGAAATCTTCAGCAGCAGCGGATCGCCGGCATAGAAGTGCCAGACCTCGGCTGCGTCGCGGACGCGGTGCCAGTGGGAGCGCTCGCCCGCCTGTAGCAGGTAATAGATCGCCGTCGAGGCACCTCGGTTGGTGCCGTCGCCGTCGCGAAAGGTCTCGGCATACCATCCGCCTTCCGGGTGGCGCTGCATACCGAGTACCGCGATGATTTCTTCCGCGGTCTGTTCTGAGGTGCTGGACGTCATCGCTTTAAAAATTGTCCTTGCGCTTGCGGATCTCGGCAAAGACTTCCTCATTCGTCTTGCCTTCCATCAGCAGGTTGCGGCGGATCTTCGGGTCCTTGGCGCGCAGGAAGGGATTGGTCTCCTTTTCCAGCCCCATCATCGTCGGGATTGTGAATTTTCCCTCGGCGCGGAGTTGCTCGATCTGGGCCACGCGGCGCTGAAGTGCCTCATTGTCGGGGTCGATCGTCAACGCGAACTTAGCGTTGGAGAGCGTATATTCGTGGCCAAAATATATGGCGGTTTCATCCGGAAGAACCGCGAGCTTTTGCAATGAATGCCACATGTCGGCGGCCGGCCGTTCGAACAAGCGTCCGCAACCGAGCGCAAAAAGCGTATCGGCGGCAAACAGGATCTTATCGTCGGGAAAATGGAAACAGATGTGGCCCGCTGTGTGGCCGGGTGTTTCGATCACGCGGACCAGATGTTCGCCGAACTGGAATTCGTCTTCATCGATTACGCCCTTGTCGAGACCGGGAATTGCGACAGCTTCATTTGCAGGTCCGATGATCTGCAGGCCGTAACGTTCCTTCAGCGCAAGATTGGCTTCCACATGGTCGGTGTGATGGTGGGTGGTGAAGATATGGGTGAGTTTCCAGCCGCGCCGGGTGGCTGCCTCGACAATGGGCTTCTCTTCCGGCGCATCGATCGAAACCGTTAATCCGCTTTCCGGCTCATGTACCAGAACGCCATAATTATCGCTTCTGCAGGAAAAAACTTCGATTTCCAAAGGCTTCATCGGGATAGACCTATTGCTCAATGCTTCTTCCGCCACAATGTAGAGAGAGGCACGCTTTAGTCCAACCACTGAACACGAGCATTTGCGTTTTGTCCGTCGATATTGTTGACCTTCGTGAGTTCTATCATTCCGCACTCGGCCGTCTGGCGGAGCAGTCGATTGCAATGGCGCTATCCTCGCTCTGGGCGCGGCTGCCGGAGGAGCGGTTGGTCGGGCTCGGATATGCAGTGCCTTATCTCGACCGGTTCCGCGCCGATACGGAGCGTACCTTCGCCTTCATGCCGGCGGGGCAGGGGGCGGTAAACTGGCCTGTTGGCGAAAACTCCTCCACTGCGCTTGTCTTCGATGAGGAACTGCCGCTGCCCGATAGTTCCGTCGATCGCGTGTTGATGGTTCATTCGCTGGAATTTACCGAAAACCCACGCGAAAGCCTGAAGGAGATCTGGCGTGTGCTCGCCCCTGGAGGACGGCTGGTCATCGTCGTTCCCAACCGGCGCGGCGTCTGGGCGCGCATGGAGCATACGCCTTTTGGATCAGGCCGTCCCTATTCGCGCAGCCAGCTTACGACGCTGTTGCGGGAGGCGAATTTTACGCCGGGTGCCGCGGCTGAAGCATTGTTCTTTCCGCCATCGAAGGTGCGTGCGGTTTTGAAAGCCAGACATATCTTCGAGCGGCTGGGCCGGCGGTTCTGGCCGGTCTTTTCCGGCGTCATCGTCATCGAGGCGCAGAAGCGGCTCTACCAGGGTTTGCCGGTTGCCGCCCGGGCGTCACGCCGCGTCTTCGTTCCGGTGTTGGCGCCGCAGGGCGTTCGCACCACACGCGAAAACAATCAGGGCTGAAGGTCGAAGATCGCCAGAGGTTGGCCTTCCATCGCGAAGGGCACGGATTCATGGGTGTGGACGATCAGCCAGCGCCCATCCTCACGGGCAAAGGCGATGGTCAGGCGAAACCAGAAACCGAGTTTCTGTCCGCCTTTCTTGATGCCGCCTAGCCATGCAAATGCGGAACACCAGGCGATATCGCCTCCAAGCCTCAGATCCGTGTCGCGGATATCGAATTCAAGCGGCCCATCCCAGGTATCCAGCCAGGCTTGTAGCGCTGCCTTGTTGTTGCCTGTCTCCTGCAGCGGAGGGGCCAATGAAAATTGCCGGATCGTTGTTGACTGACAGCGGATAATTTCGCTGGCATCCTTTGTCCGCAAAGCCGCCATCCAGTCCCGCAGCAGGACCTTGATGTCATCATGGTCTCCGGTGCTCATGATTGCCTCCATAAGATGTTGGTCACCTGAAAGACGGTTTGGGGCCGATCGTTCCGACAGTTCTACTCGACAAGCATCGTTTTCGGCTTTAATCCCTCTCACATCCCTGCCAGAGCAGGCATTTCCAAGAAGGTTGATCCGATGAGCATCGTTGTGAGTGAGCCCGTTCCGCGTCCAGGTATTCTGGATATCGCCGCCTATGTGCCCGGCAAGGAACATGCTCCCGGCGTTGCGCGCGTGTTCAAGCTTTCCTCCAACGAAACGCCGCTCGGTGCCAGCCCCAAGGCGCTTGAGGCATTCCGCCAGTCTGCCGGTCATCTGGAGCTTTATCCGGACGGTCAGGCACTGGCGTTGCGCGAAGCGATCGCCTCCGTGCACGGGCTGAACGTAGCCAACATCATGTGCGGCAACGGTTCGGACGAGCTTCTCGGCCTTCTCTGCCACGTCTATCTCGGTGCCGGTGACGAGGCGATTATCACCCAGCACGGTTTCCTCGTCTACAAGATCCAGATCATGGGTGCGGGTGCTGCGGCGATCGAAGTGCCGGAGAAGGAATACACGGTCGATGTCGACGCGATCCTTGCGGCCGTCACCGAAAAAACCAAGCTCGTCTTCATCGCCAATCCGGGCAATCCGACAGGCACCTATGTTCCTGTCGCCGATATCCGCCGTCTGCATGCCGGCCTGCCGAAGAATGTCATTCTCGTTCTCGATGCGGCCTATGCGGAATATGTGCGCAAGAACGACTACGAAGCGGGCGTCGAACTGGTTTCGCAGAACAAGAACGTCGTCATGTGCCGCACCTTCTCCAAGGCCTACGGCCTTGCCGCGTTGCGTGTCGGCTGGATGTATGGCCCGACCGGCATTCTCGATGCGCTGAACCGCGTGCGCGGTCCGTTCAACATGAATGCGCCGGCAATCGCTGCCGGTGCCGCCGCCATGCGCGACCAGGATTTCATCGTCCAGGCTGTCGAGCACAATCTGCTCTGGAAGGACAAGCTGACCCATGCCTTCGAGACGATCGGCCTGACGGTCACGCCTTCGGTGACGAATTTCGTGCTGATCCATTTCCCTGACGTCGATGGCAAGCGTGCGCCGGATGCCGACGAATTCCTCACCAGCCGCGGTTACATCCTGCGCATGGTGAAGGGTTACGGCCTGCCGAATGCGCTGCGCATGACGGTCGGCTCGGAAGAAGCAAATCGCGGCGTCATCGAGGCGCTCGGCGAGTTTATGGGACGCAAATGATGAGTGACGTGCATTTCGAGCGGATCGCGCTGATCGGTATCGGCCTGATCGGCTCGTCAATCGCCCGCGACGTCAAGCAGCTCGGGCTAGCCAAACATGTGGTCGTTTCGACGCGCAGCGAGGAAACGCTGAAGCGCGCCGAAGAACTGGAACTCGGTACGGAATATACGGTCTCGGCCGCCGATGCGGTAGAGGATGCGGATCTCGTTATCGTCTCCGTGCCGGTCGGTGCTTCGGAAGCGGTTGCACAGCAGATTGCCGGCTCGCTGAAGCCGGGTGCGATCGTCACCGATGTCGGCTCGACCAAGGCCTCCGTCATCGCGCAGATGGCGCCGCATATGCCGGACAACGTGCATTTCATTCCGGGCCATCCGCTGGCGGGCACGGAAAAGTCTGGCCCGGATGCCGGTTTCGCCGGTCTGTTCCGCGATCGCTGGTGCATCTTCACGCCGCTGCCGGATACCGATGCTGACGCACTGGACAGGCTGAAAGCCTTCTGGATGGCGCTCGGTTCGCGGGTGGACGACATGGATCCGCAGCACCACGACAAGGTGCTGGCGATCGTTTCGCATCTGCCGCATATCATCGCTTACAATATCGTCGGCACGGCTGACGATCTGGAGACGGTGACGGAATCGGAAGTGATCAAATATTCCGCTTCCGGTTTCCGCGATTTTACCCGTCTGGCGGCATCCGATCCGACCATGTGGCGCGACATCTGCCTGCACAACAAGGATGCGATCCTCGAAATGCTGGCGCGGTTTTCCGAAGACCTCGCCTATCTGCAGCGGGCGATCCGCTGGGGCGAGGGCGACAAGCTGTTCGAACTCTTCACCCGCACGCGTGCCGTCCGTCGCTCGATTATCCAGGCCGGCCAGGACGTGGATGCGCCGGACTTCGGCCGTCACGCGCTGGATGCCAAGAAGTAGATCCTCGTCATGAGACTATCCGAGACCGGTCGCGGCTTCGGGTGATGCTGGTCAGATCGGCGGGATTTCGCCGATCGGGATCAGCCCGCCGGCAAACACCTTGCCGCGGCGGATGGTGATATCGAGAGAAGCCTTCTCTCCGCCGCCGAGTGCCTGCAGCATGTTCGCCGCAGTGCCGATCGTCGACTCCAAACCCGGAAATGCGCGGCTGAGGCTATCCTGCCAGGCCGGGATATCCTCAATCCTCAGCTTCAGCTGGCCGGACATGCGGCCCCTGTCATCGAAAGAGAACGGGCCGGCCAGCGTCAGAACCTGACCTTGCCCGAGATCGGCCTTGAATTCACGCAGCTCGCCTTCCGAACCGTGAAGCGCAAGCCCGTTCATGTCGCTCCCGTCCAGAACGCCGGCGCGATCCTTCAGCGTCACGTCGATGCTGGTGTTGGTGGCGGGAAGAAGTTGTGGCAGGCCTTTGGCGGTTGTCGTGGCGTTTTGTAGTTCAATTGCGGCGTCGAGATCCGCACCGTTCTGTCGCAGATGGATTTCCGACTGGTCTGCCGCGACATCGAAAGCCTGCCCGTTAGCCGACGACATGATGGTTGTCTTCGGCTTTTCGATGACCATGGAGGCGCGTTCGACGCCCTTCAGCTTGGTGACGAGGCTGGATTGCAGGCTTTCCCAGGTGCTTGCAACGGAAAGGCCATGGCCGGTGCGCACTTCAGACGGCGCATCGAGCTCCCAGACGATATGGCCCGGATTATAGACCTGAGCCGCCGAACGCAGCGAGCCGAAGCTTGCGGATATGCCGTTGACGGTGTCGTCGACATCGACCTTCGAGCAGAACAGGCCGATGCGGAAAGGATAACCACGATATTCGGCATTTTCGCAGGTCGCAGTAATGCCGGCATCCGACTGACTGCCGAGCAGAAGCAGCGTCTTTTCACGCAGAGCCGAAGCGGCATAGAACCAGCCCGCGGTATAGAGTGCGATGACGAGCACGACGGCACTGGCAAGAAACCATAGTTTTTTGGCTGTGCCGGATCGGCTTGACGCTGCCATGTTGTTCTCCCAATGGTGCGACGCAACGAAAGCAATTCCAGCAAAAGTGGGAACCGGTTTTGCGTCCGGAATTGCGCTGAAACAAATTAAAGAGAGCGATTGCGCGTTTTGACGAAAAACGGAAACGCTCTCAAACAACGACATGGCGTGCGATATGGACGAATTTTGGGTCTTTGGCTACGGATCACTGATGTGGAATCCGGGATTTCCCTATGTGGAACGGCATGTTGCCCGCGTTCACGGGTTTCGCCGGTCGCTTTGCATCCGGTCCACGGCCCATCGCGGCACCGTTGATCAGCCGGGTCTCGTGATGGGGCTTGATCGTGGTGGTTCCTGCCGTGGCATGGCGTTCCGGGTTGATGACAAGGAGCGGGATGATGCTCTCGACTACCTGCGTAAACGCGAACTCATCACCAATGTCTATCTGGAGCGGATTGTGCCCATCGCCCTGCCGGACGGGCGGCGGATGCGGGCGGTCACCTATGTGGTCGATCGCCGGCACCCGCAATATGCCGGCAGCCTTAGCGTGGAAGAGGCGGCAAGCGTGGTGCTTCGTTCACATGGCCAGTCGGGACCGAACGATGCCTATGTGCTCAATACGGTGGCGCAGCTGAAGCAGATGGGGATTCGCGATCTGTGGCTGGAGGCGGTCGGCGCGGCCGTCAGCCCGAAAGCGGCTCAGGCCGCCGATTGACCCCGCAGCTCCGCCAGGCGCTTGGCTGCAGTCGGCGGTAGTGGCAGGTGCGGGTTGGCCTCGACAGTTTCGATCAGCAGTTCGTCGCTCGCCTTTTCCAGCGTCTCGATCAGATGTGCATAAAAGGCATCCGGGTCCATGCCGGGCTGGATCGGCGGCAGGATGCGTACCTTGAAGCGGCCGGGATATTTCACCAGCTTGCGGCGGCCCCAGAACAGGCCCCAATGGGCAACGATCGGTACGACCGGCACCTGGACGTCACGATAGATGCGGGCAATGCCATAGCGGTATTCCGGCGGCGCTCCCGGCGGTTTGCGGGTGCCTTCCGGATAGATGATCAGCTGGCGGCCATTGTCCATTTCCTCTTTCGTCCGCTTCATCACCTCGACCATGACCTTGCCGCGGGCGCCGCGATTGACGGGGATCATCTTCTGCTTGGCGACATACCAGCCGAAGAGCGGGATCCACATCAGTTCGCGTTTCAGGATATAGACCGGGTCGCGCTGGTAGGGCAGTAGAGCGAAGGTATCCCAGGCAGACTGATGTTTCGGCGCGAAGATGCAGCCACCCTCGGGGATGTTTTCCATGCCCTCGATCTCGAACGTCGCACCGACGATCTTTTCCATCAGCCAGTTGTTGGATGCCGCCCAGGCTTTCGGAACGCGAAAGGCAGCCTTGCGCGGGGCAAGGAAATAATACGGCGACATCAGGATCATGCGCAGGATGGTGTTTGTATAGAACGCGGTATTGAACAGGATCGAGCGCAGCAACAGCATGAGTGGTTCCTTTGAGGATTGCGCGTTGCCTACACGAGATCGGCTGAGGAAAAAAGAGTTCTCGGCGAGGAGATCAAGGGGAAGGGACCTTGGTCGGGGCAGTATCTTCTTCCGTTCGAAGCCCGGTCCAGCGGGCCATGCCAAGCCAGTCCCGAAGCGAGGCGAGCACGACCTTGCCGTATTCCGACAACATGGTGCGCAGCGTGTCGGGTTCGGTGAACCAGGCGCGGCGGGCAAGGTCGGCATTGACGACCGGGTAGGGGATGAATTCGGTTGCGGGATCGGCGCGGCGCAGCTCGTGAAGGCTGCGCAGCATGTGATAGTTGTTGGTCACGACCAGCACGGACTTGTAGCCGTGGTCATGGATCCAGCGGGTGATCTCGTTGGCATTGCCGATCGTGTCGATCGCGTCATAGCCTATATCGACACAGCATTTGAACAGATCGGCAGATGCCTGGGTCGCCTTGCGGATCTGGGTCGGCGTGGTGGAGGGATGAGCGCCGGAAATCAGCAGCCTTTTGCCCGCGCCGTCGCGCAAAAGGCCCACGGCCTGCTCGATGCGAAGGTAGCCGCCGGTGAGCACGACGATCGCATCCGCCTTCACGCCATCGGGCGCGCGCAGCGACGTCACCGAATCAGCGAACCATAAAAAACCGCCGCCGAGGATGGCTATTCCGATAAAGGCCAGCATGATGAGCCGCCTTGCGAACCGCCGCAAGGCGCTATGGCGCGACAATAGCCCGATATCGTGCCGGCCCGGAGGTCGGCTTTCGGGTTTCCAGCGATTGCTCATGCCGAATTTCATGACCCGTCATTAGTCGCAGATTGAGGCGGTGAATAGCCCTCGAAACGTTACCAAATAATATGATTGAATGTCACGAAGGCGGTAGTCCATCGGATCGGGATGGATCGGAACGCACGAGGTCGATCTCGTCGATTGTCCGCATCACGGTGAAACGCGCTGTCAGCGTGGTCAGCAGGGCAATAATCAGCATGGTTGCCAAAATCCCGAGATAACCGCTCCACCCGATCGTGAACGATCCAAAAAGCGCCATGGCCTGCTCACTTTCGGGTGTAGCACGCGAACTTGATTGCCACAGACTGGCTGTTGCGAAAAGCAGCGCCGCCAGAACGCTGCCGACTGCGGAACCCTTGAGGCTGATCTTGAGAAAGTGTTTCTGGAATTCCTGCGCCACGAAAGTGCGCTCGGCCCCGACGAAATGCAGAACCTCGACGATATGGCGGTTGCCCGAAAGCGCACCGCGTGTGGCGAAGATTACGGTCAGGATCATTGCGGTAAAGACGAGGATCAGCACGCCCGTACCGATCCACACGGTGGTGCGCGCCATGGAGACCAGCCGATCGACCCAGGTGCGGTGGTCGTCCAGAAACGCCTGCGGCAATTCCGTTTTCAAGAGCGCGCGCATGCCTTCGAAGTCCGGCGGATTGCTTTCGTCAATGGTAACGATGACGAGGCGTGGAACGGGCAGTTCGTCCAGTTGCAGATCGGCGCCAAGCCAGGGTTCTAGAAGCCTTGCGGTCGCGGCATCATCCATGATCGTGCCCGACTTGGTGCCGACGAAGGTCAGAGCCAGATCTCGAGCCTTCTTCAAGGCGGCGTCCATGTCCAGGCCATCGGCAGGCTTGATCTGAATGGTGATCTCGCGCGAAATCTGGCTCTGCCAGCCGGCGGCAGTGGCGCGCACCATGCTGACCGCGCCGAGCGTGAGACAGGCGAGAAATGCCATGATGGCGATCACGACCATCAGGGCGTTGCCCTGGATATTGGCGGGCGGCAGGATAGCGCCTGTCGGGCGCACGCGCATCTCCGCGCGTCGCCGCGAGGCGTTCTGGTGTCCGGTGCTCGTGGTTTCCTCTTCGGGAAGATCGGTCCTTCCCATCCGGCCTGCCTCATTCATAGATGTCGAGCCGTCCTTCGGTCAGGATCATGCGCCGCGCATCGACCTGATCCATCAATGCCAGATCATGCGTGGCGATAACGACGGCGGTGCCCAACCGGTTCAATTCCATAAACAGGCTCAGCAGGCGACGGGCCATGGGCGGATCGACATTGCCCGTGGGTTCATCTGCCAGCAATATTTCCGGGCGGTCCATCAGGGCGCGGGCAATCGCGGCGCGCTGCTTTTCCCCACCCGACAGGATTGCCGGCAGCACGTTGATTCGCTCGCCGAGACCAACCCATTTCAGAAGGTCGATCACGTCGTTGCGATAAGATACCTCATCCTTGCCCCTGACCCGCAAGGGCAGGGCGACATTCTCGTATGTTGTCAGATGATCGAGAAGACGAAAATCCTGAAAGACGATGCCGACGCGGCGACGCAGCATCGGAAACTCGTCACGCGGGATCTGCGACAGGTCGCGCCCGAACATGCGGATGATGCCGCGGGTCGGATTGAGCGACATGAACAACAGCCGAAGCAGCGTCGTCTTGCCGGCGCCCGAGGGGCCGGTCAGGAACTGGAAGGATCGTTTGGGAATGTCGAACGTCATGTCCCGGAGGATTTCCGGACCCATGCCATAACGCAGACCGACATTTTCGAAATGGATCACCGGAGACCTTGCATTGGCTGTATGAAGCTTTGAACGGCTATCTCTTAACGCCGCGGGTAAACGAAGGGTAAATCAGGCAGTCAAAAGGGCGATTTTCAGGCCAAATTTGGAAAGCGTTAACCATATCAGTTTACGACCGGGGAGAGTTTGTTTCAATGCCCCACCTCCGATGCCCGATCGAGACCGATCCGGGCAATCTTGACGAGGCGGGCGGAGAGGGCCCCATGAGCACCTTCCAGGACCGCCGCAAAGCCCACGCCGAGATGCCGATCGATATTCTTCCGCCTGAAGGCGATGAGAAAGGCAGCAAGGGAAAGGTCATCCGTTTTCCCAAGGCTTTCGTGAAATCGTCTGAGGTCGAGGATGCGCATTTCGTGCCGGTCAGGGATCGAACACGTCGGCGTGAGGCCGCCAATGCTTCTCCCCATGATCGGCGCCCCGGAAGGGCCGAGCCCGCTTCTGCCATTACCGCTTCTGGCGGCATAATCGGCGCGATCGAACGAAAACTCCTGCGTCTGTCTCCCGATGCTTTCGTGGCCGTGGTCGCAAGTGTCGTCGTGACCGTGTTCACGCTGTTCGGCGGTTTTTCGCTGCTCTCGGGCAACGCATCGGTTGATCCGGGGCCGGCGCTCGATATCACGCATGTGACGATGACCCCGCAGGATGCCAATGGCATGCGGGTGCTTCTCATCAACGGGATCGTCGAGAACCGCACGGAGGGCCGCCTTGCCATGCCGTCGATACGCGCCGATCTTCTGTCGGGCGAGACCGTGGTTGCCAGCACCTTGATCTCGACCTCTGCTTCGCAGATTGGTGGTCGCGAAAGCTACGGCTTTTCCGTTCGTGTGCCCCATCCCGGTGGAAAACTACCCGATCTGAGGCTGTCATTGGCCGAGCGCGGAGCCTGAAGCTTTCTTTAGCGGTGCCGATTGTGCTATCGCGGCTGCTTTAGAAACTGCAGGAGAGCCTCATGCCAGTCGTGCGCGGCAAGCAGATCGAACCGCTATTTACCGCCGAGCAGATTGCCGAGCGCAATCATGCCATCGCTGCCGAGATCGCCTCCGGTCCGACCAAGGACCTGCTGGTCATCGCCATCCTCAAGGGATCGTTCATTTTCGCAGCCGATCTTCTACGCTCATTGCATGAGACCGGCCTTGCTCCGGAAGTCGAGTTCATCACCCTGTCGAGCTATGGCACGGGCACGGTGTCGCAGGGCGTTCGCATCGTGAAAGATATCGACAGCGACGTGCATGGCCGCGACGTGCTTCTGATCGACGACATTCTGGAATCCGGCCGCACGCTGAAATTCGCCAAGGAACTGCTCTATGAGCGTGGCGCGCGCAACGTGACGATCGCCGTGCTTCTGGACAAGAGCGTCAAGCGCAAGGAAGAGCTGGAAGCCGATTATGTCGGTTTCGAATGCCCCGACTATTTCGTCGTCGGTTACGGCATGGATGCAGCCTATGCCTTCCGCGAACTGCCTTTCGTCGGCGTCGTCACCGGCGACGCGTGATGCGAAACGAGCGTCGGGAGATAAGAAATCGCATCCCGGCGGTGGCAAGGCGTTAACCATCCGGAGCCGCTACGGGGGCTCCGTTTACTCCTCGAAAAGGAAAGTCTGGTCATTTGCTCCCGAATTGAAACACAGGGAGCGATGATCGCTATGGCCAGAATCCTTATTACCGAAGACGAGGAATCTCTCCGTCGCTTTGTCGCGCGCGCACTGCGCCTTGACGGCCACGAGACCTTTGAAGCCGGTGATGGGGCCGAAGGGCTAGAGAAGCTCGACGAAGGCTCCTACGATCTGCTCCTCTCCGATATCCGCATGCCGGTGATGGACGGGATCGAACTCGCTCACCAGGCTTCCGTCCGCTTCCCCGATATGAAGATCCTGCTGATGACCGGTTATGCCGAGCAACGGGAACGCGCCGATGATCTGGCCTCAAAGATCGTCGATGTCGTGCCGAAGCCGTTCGCGCTGCCGGATATCCGCAAGGCTGTGGCAAGAGCGCTGGCTGGTGTGGCGTCGCAGGCTGCCTAAACGGAGAAAAATCCCCTCACTTGCAATTTCTGAAACTTAGCTGCGCTAAGATTTCGAAATTGCTTTCTCTCTCACAAGGGGAGAGATACCGGTGCCGCGATCTCGAGGCCTTACCTCTCCCCTTGTGGGAGAGGATACAAAATCTAAGACTTAGCCGAAGGCTAAGTCTTAGATTTTGTTGGTGAGGGGATCGATCCCTCAATAGACCTCACCTGATCTCCAGCAACCGCTCCAGGTACTGCCGCTCGGCATCACCCGAAAGCGCACCACCAAGTTTCTCACGGATCGCATCGAGAATTTCTCGCGCCCGCTGGACGTCGATCTCGTCCGGGACCTTTACCTGATCGCCGAAATCCGGGCCTGACGTGGCGCGCGGGCGGCCCAGCGGGTCGCGGCCGTTCTGGCCGCCCTGGTTGGCCATGCCTTCGCCCTCGCCATTCTGTTGGCCCTCTTGTCCCTGACCTTGGCCCTGCATGGCCTGCATCATCTGCTGCATCATGTTCTGGGCACCCTGGCGCAGGGCGTTTAGTGCATTGCCCTGTCCCTGCACGGCCTGTTCGCCTTGTCCCTGGCCGAGCGCCTGACCGGCATTGCCCATCTCGCGCTCTGCCTGGCCGAACCCTTCGCCGGGCTGCATGCCGAGATCCTTCAGGCCCTGCTGCAGCTCGCCGAGCTTCTTGCCGAGGCCTTCCTGCTGGGCGCGCAGGTTCTTCAGCGCCTCGCGCAGCTGTTCGGCCGTCATCTGGTCGGTGTTCTGCTGCCCTTGCTGGCCCTGACCCTGCTGGCCTTGTTGACCCTGCTGGCCCTCTTGCTGCTGGCCCTGCTGACCTTGTTGTGACTGTTGCTGCTCACCTTCACCCTGCTGCTCCGGGTCGCCGCGCTGCATGCGGTCGCGAAGTGCCTGATCCAGTTTGAAGGTCTGGTCCATCAGTCGCTGCTGTTCCTGCATGATCTCGCCGAGCTTATCGATCTGCTGGCGCATCTGGCTGTTCTGCTGCTGCTGGCCCTGCTGGCCGCGCTGTGGGCGTCCGGCCTGCAGGTTGTTCATCATCCGCTGCAATTCGTTCAGCATCTGCTGGGCGGCATCGCGATTGCCGGAACGGGCCAGGTTTTCGATCTGGTCCATCATGTTCTGCAGATCGCGCTGGCGGATGACATTCTGCGCCTGCATGTTCTGCTGCGCCCGAGGGGCGTTCTGCATCCGCTGCGCCAATTCATTCATATATTGCTGCATCGCCTCGCGCATTTCCTGCATCAGGCGGGCGATCTCCTGATCGTTTGCGCCATTCTGCAGGGCTTCGGAGAGATTGCGCTGGGCATCGCGCAGGCGACGTTCGGCCAGCGACAGGTCGCCATCCTCGATGCCGAGGGCGATCTCCCAGAGATAGTCTGCGGTTTCCTTCAACTGTTCCTCGCCGCGGGCGAGCTTCATGCGGCCGCGGGCGGATTCGATCAGCAGGAAGTGGCCGAGGTTGGGAATGGTTTCGTCAGGACGAATTGTCAGCGCCTCGTTGAGTTCGATCGCCTTCGGCATCTGGCGCGTGTCTAGTGCAAAGACCTGCCGCTGTTCGGCAACGGCTGCGGCCAGAGGCTCGGAGAAGCCACGACCGGGAAGGATCATTTCATGGACCGGGCTGCGTCCCGTCTGGCCGGCGCCATCGGTTGCGACCAGCGTCACGCGAACGCGCTTGCCGGCAAGCGGATGCTCGATCAGACTGCGGCTGGTCAGGCCCTTGATCTCCTGGCCTCTGGTCTGGCGCGGCAGGTCGAGCCGGTATTCGGGCAGCGGGTAAAGCGGTGTTGCTGCCGGGTCCTGTGGGCCGGCAGGCTCGATCAGCGCATGGGCTTCCCGGATGCCGTAATCGTCCTTGGTCTTGAAGCCGATTTCCAATGCGCCATTTACCGATCGCTTCGGCTGGCCCTCGAAGGCGATTTCCGGCGGACGGTCGGGAATGACGTTGAATGTCCAGCTCTGTCCGTTGACGGTCAGATTGCCGCTTTCGTTGACCGCCATTGCATAGGTGCGCGGCGCGAGCGGCTGGTTGCCATTTGCCGGTGCTGTTGGTGGCTGAGGTGTCGGGGCCTGGGCGGCGGGAGCATCAGCGCCATTCTGGGCCTGCTCAGCAGCCTTTTTCGCGCCAGCTTTCGCCTCTTCGGTCTGGAGCGTCACATCCTGCTTGTTGGCGGTCGTGGTGAAGACCACCGCCTCTTCGCCCTCGCCGCCGGTGACGCGGACCGTCAGGGCGGAGTTCTGTGGAATGGACACGGTGCCGTTATTGTTCTGCGCTTGCTGGCCGGTCAGAAACACGGGCGCGCGCCCGGTATAGGAGGGCGGGGTCAGCCATGCGTCGATGCGCAGATCGGGGTTGATGCTCGGTGCCAGCGGTGCGGGAACGAAGGCATCGCCTACGCTGCCGCCGCGGTTGGAATAGGAAAAGGCGAGCGCCACGGTAAAGACCAGCGCCGGAATGGCGCGCAGGCCGAAGCGGTCATGCTTGGCGATATCCGGCTGCGGCAGGCCCGCATCGAGCGCTGCGATGCGCTTCGCCATGCGGATCTGGTGTTCCTTCCACAGGGCGCGGGAGAGGGGGGTCTCGAAGGCTGGTTCGTCTTCCTGTACGCCGACCGGCTGGTGCGGAAGATTGTTGCGATCCTCCAGCAGGCGGTCGGCTTCATTGGCGCTCGGCCAGCGAATCCGCGCCAAAGGCAAAAGGGTAGCAAGAAGCGCGACAAGGAAGCCCGTGAGCAGGATCCAGCGCAACCAATCCGGTGACAGGCGGAATATGCCGAACCAGGATGCGGAGAAAAACAGGGCAACGATGCCGACCGGCGCAAGCGCCTTCGGCAAAAGACGCTCGAAAAACAGCACGATACGCGCGAAGGAACGCTTCAGGGCCACCCTGCGGGCAAGCGCGGGATGGGTCTCGAAAGCACCTTTGCGGGTAAAGCTCATGCGGTCCGTCTCCGATCGTGGCGGCGCAAACAAGCCTCTAAGATAACAGTCTTTGTGGCGAAGACGAGGGCAGGCGTGGGCCGGCCCCCATATTTTAGGCAGTTTCCCGCAATTGTGAATGTCGCGTCAAGTGCGCATCCGGCTCTCAGTTGAGCCAGGCGGGAACGGAATCGAGGCCGATAAGCTCGTCATAGGTGCTGCGTGGGCGGATGACGTGGAACTCCGAGCCCTTGACCAGAACTTCCGGCACGAGAAGGCGGGAATTGTAGGTTCCGGCCTGCACGGCGCCATAGGCTCCGGCCGATGCGACGGCGATCAGGTCGCCCGGCTTCGGTTCCGCCATCTCGCGATCGAGTGCCAGATAGTCGCCGGTCTCGCAGACCGGGCCGACGATATCGCCACGGATGCGCGGTGCGTCAGTGGCCGGTACGACGACCGGGCGGATCATGTGATAGGCTTCGTAAAGCGTCGGGCGGATCAGGTCGTTCATCGCACCGTCGACGATGACGAAGGTCTTTTCGCCGCCGTCCTTCACGTAGATGACCTCGGTCACCAGAATGCCGGCATTGCCGACGATCAGGCGGCCCGGTTCGGTGACGATCTTGCAATTGAGCGAGCGCAGCTGGCGCTTCACCGTATCTGCATAGGCATCCGGCAGCGGAGGAGGCGTGTTGTCATCCTTGTAAGGAATGCCGAGACCGCCGCCGATATCGACATGATCGATCCGGTGGCCATCGCCGCGCAGCGTGTCGACCAGTTCGCGCAACAGGCGGAAAGCGTGCTCGAAGGGCTCCAGTTCGGTGATCTGGCTGCCGATATGCATGTCGATGCCGGTCACCTCGATGCCGGCAAGTGTTGCCGCATGGGCATAGACCGCGCGGGCACGATCATAGGCGATGCCGAACTTGTTTTCCTTCTTGCCGGTCGAGATCTTGGCATGCGTTCCTGCATCCACATCCGGATTGATGCGGAAGGAGACATGCGCCTTTTTCCCGGCCTTGATGGCGCGCAGGTTGAGAACTTCCAGTTCCGGTTCGGATTCGACGTTGAAGCAGTAGATGCCGGCTTCGAGCGCCAGATCCAGCTCCGCGACCGTCTTGCCGACGCCGGAGAACATGATACGGCTGGCCGGAATGCCTGCGGCCAGCGCACGGCGCAGTTCACCGCCGGAAACCACATCGACGCCTGCGCCAAGCCGACCAAGTGTCTTCAGCACGGCCTGGTTGGAATTCGCCTTCATGGCGTAACAGACCATGGTGTCGACATCGGAAAACGCTGCGGCGAAAACCTTGTAATGGCGCTCGAGCGTTGCTGTCGAATAGACGTAGAACGGCGTTCCGACAGCCTTGGCAATGTCGCGAATGTCGACGTTTTCGGCGTGCAGCACGCCGTCGATATACTGAAAATGGTTCACGTCAGGTCTCGGAAATTACAGAAGCTTGTCGAGGATGAAGGGACGCTCGGCTACCGGGTCTTTTTTCTGCTCGTTGCTCTTGCGGACGTTCTGCTGCTCGACCGGCGTGCTCGGGCGGTCGAGGTCACCCTTGCGGCCGCAGCCAACAACAACAATGCCGGCAAGGCCGAGCACCAGGGCGACGCGGGCGGTATTCATCAGCGACTTCGACATCTAATTCTTTCTCCGGCACGTTTGAGGAACTTCATAGCGAAGTTCCTCCCGCTTGTGCAGATCATTGCAGCATCAATTACAGATCAGTTACGCGAACGCCAGTAGGCGATCTGCTTCCTGACTTCGGACGGCGCGGTGCCGCCAAAGCTCTGGCGGCTGGCAACCGAGGCATCTACGGTCAGGACGTCGAAGACCTTTTGGGTGATCGCCGGGTTGATCGCTTGCAGCTCTTCCAGCGAAAGCTCGGAAAGGTCACAGCCTTTCTTTTCCGCCAGCGCTACGGCATGGCCGGTGGCGTGGTGGGCGTCACGGAAGGGCAGGCCCGCCTCGCGCACCAGCCAGTCGGCGAGATCGGTGGCGGTCGAGTAACCCGAGCCTGCGGCGGCGCGCATGCGGTCGGCGCGGATGGTCATGTCGCGCATCATGCCGGTCATGGCGGCAATCGCCAGTTCCAGGTTTTCGGCAGCGTCGAAGACCTGTTCCTTGTCTTCCTGCATGTCCTTGGAATAGGCGAGCGGCAGGCCCTTCATGATGGTGAGCAGCGCCACCAGCGATCCATTGATGCGGCCGGTCTTGGCGCGCACCAGTTCGGCGGCATCCGGGTTCTTCTTCTGCGGCATGATCGACGAACCGGTCGAAAACGCATCCGACAGGCGCACGAAGCCGAATTGCGGCGTCGACCAGATGACGATCTCTTCGGCAAGGCGCGAGAGATGCACGGCGCAGATCGAGGCGACCGAGAGGAATTCCAGCGCGAAGTCGCGGTCGGAAACGGTGTCGATCGAGTTGCGTGTCGGCTCGCGGAAACCGAGCGCCTTCGCTGTCATGTGGCGGTCGATCGGGAAGCCGGTGCCGGCAAGGGCTGCTGCGCCGATCGGGCTTTCATCCAGGTGGTCAATCGCGTGGCGCACACGGGCGCGGTCACGGCCGAACATTTCGACATAGGCCATGCAGTGATGGCCGAAGGTGACCGGCTGGGCGGTCTGCAGATGGGTGAAGCCGGGCATGACCGTATCGGCATGTTCTTCGGCGCGATCGAGGAATGCTGCAATGAGATCGGTCAGCATCTTCTCGGTTTTGCTGAGCTCTTCCTTCACCCAGAGGCGGAAATCGAGCGCCACCTGGTCGTTGCGCGAACGGGCAGTGTGCAGGCGGCCGGCAGCGGGGCCGATCAGCGTTGCCAGCCGTGCCTCGATATTCATGTGAATGTCTTCGAGCTTGCGCGAAAACTCGAACTTTCCGCTCTCGATCTCTGACAGGATCGTGTTCAGACCTTCGACGATCTTGTCTTTATCTTCGCGCGAAATAATGCCTTTTTCGGCCAGCATGGTTGCATGGGCGATCGAGCCGCGGATGTCCTGGGCGTAGAGCTTCTTGTCGAAACCGATCGAGGCATTTATTTCCTCCATGATCGCGTCCGGCCCGGAAGCGAAGCGTCCGCCCCACATCTGATTGGAAGAGGTCGCGTCCTTCGTATCGGCCATGATGCTTTGTGTCCTGGAGTTAAGTAATGGCATCCAAAAGACCGCTTGGTCTCCCATCCGCCCGATTGATCATGATTGCCGCCGTCGCGGGGATTACCGCCGGCGCCGTGGCGGTATACGTGAGGAGCATGGGGTCTGGCAATGGCATGGACGGCCTGACGACGGCGTCTTCCGGGCAATGTGAGGGGGCTGCCGAGCTGGCGAAGTCGGTTTCCGCTTTCTCCAAGGGTGAGGTGGCTGCGATGGCTGCCGCCCAACCGCCGCGTCCACTGCAACTTGCGTTCAAGGGGCCGGAAGGCAAGGACATGACGGTGACCGATCTTGCCGGCAAGACGGTACTGCTCAACCTCTGGGCCACATGGTGCGTGCCCTGCCGGGAGGAAATGCCGGCGTTGAATGCATTGCAATCTTCAATGGGCGGCAATGATTTCGAGGTGGTGGCCGTTAATATCGATACCGGCAGCGACCAGAAACCGAAGAATTTCTATCAGGACTACAAGATCGACAAGCTCGCCTTCTACAGCGACAGCTCGATGGGCGTGTTCAACGCGGTGAAAAAGGAAGGCCTCGCCTTCGGCCTCCCGGCAACCCTTATCCTCGATAAAAAAGGTTGCCTGATCGGTGCGATGAACGGCCCTGCTGCATGGGACAGCGAGGATGCGAAAGCGTTGATTGGGGCGGCGAAGGGAAGCTAGCCGTACGGCATTATTGCTGATGGACGGCAACAGGCTTTTCGATATTCTCTCGAAAGTTGTGATGATGAAAGCAGACGCGCGCTGCCAGGCGTATCGAAGGGATAGGCCACTTCGACCCGGCGAAGGCCTCGTCATCCAACCGGAGAGTGAACTATGTGGCCAATGCCATTTAGCATCACATTTATCTTACGGAAAACCCGCACGAGCTGGCAGGCAAGCGTGCGGGTCACATTCCGATAAATAAACCAGAGAGGCGGGCGGACAGCTCGCCTCTCACTCCGTAATATAGTCCGTCGCGTAATTTCTTACAAGCACGACCTCCGGTAGCCATCTTACCGCGTCGGAACCGGAACCTCGCCACGGTAATCATAGAACCCGCGGCCGGATTTGCGGCCGAGCCAGCCGGCTTCGACATATTTCACCAGAAGCGGGCAGGGGCGGTATTTCGAATCCGCCAGACCATCGTAAAGAACCTGCATGATCGACAGGCAGGTGTCGAGGCCAATGAAATCGGCAAGCTGAAGCGGACCCATCGGGTGGTTGGCGCCGAGTTTCATGGCGGTGTCGATCGCGTCCACCGTGCCGACGCCTTCATAGAGCGTGTAGATCGCTTCGTTGATCATCGGCAGCAGGATGCGGTTGACGATGAAGGCCGGGAAATCCTCGGAGACGGTGACGGTCTTGTCCAGCGATGCGACATATTCCTTGGCGGCCCTGAAGGTCGGCTCGTCGGTAGCGATGCCGCGCACCAGTTCGACCAGCTTCATCACCGGCACCGGGTTCATGAAGTGGATGCCCATGAACCGTTCCGGGCGGTCGGTCGCCGATGCAAGCCGGGTGATGGAGAGCGACGAGGTGTTGGTGGCGAGCAGTGCCTCGGGTTTCAGGACCGGGCAGACATGTGTGTAAATCTTGCGCTTGACGCTTTCGTCTTCGGTCGCGGCCTCGATGACGATGTCCATCGGCGCCAGATCATTCACGTCCGCAGAGCCGGAGATTTTGGAGAGAGCCGCGTTGCGCTCCTCGTCGGTGATCTTCTCGTTTGCCACGAGGCGAGCGAGCGTGCCGTTGATCGTTGCAAGGGCGGCCTGGATGCGGTCCGGGTCCAGATCGTAGATCTGCACCTTGTAGCCTGCGAGGGAGGAAACATGCGCGATGCCGCAGCCCATCTGACCTGCGCCGATGATGCCGATATTCTGGAAGGCCATAACGCTTACTCCATCCCTTGGGCTTGAGCGCACTTGTGGTGCGCGCTTTTTATTTGAAAATGCTTATTTAAAAAATGCCGGGCCACATGCAGCGGTCCGGCATTTTTCTATTCGCCTGGCCATCATTTTGCCAGCTTTTTTCGCAGCCGCGAAGGCGGCGCTCTTGTCAGAGCGCCTTTTCGAGCTTTGGCAGGATGTCGAAGAGATCGCCGACGAGGCCGTAGTCTGCGACCTGGAAGATCGGTGCTTCCTCGTCCTTGTTGATGGCGACGATGACCTTCGAATCCTTCATGCCGGCAAGGTGCTGGATGGCACCGGAAATGCCGACCGCGATATAGAGGTCGGGGGCGACGACCTTGCCGGTCTGGCCGACCTGCCAGTCGTTCGGGGCATAGCCTGCATCGACCGCTGCGCGCGATGCGCCGACGGCAGCACCGAGCTTGTCGGCGACGGGCAGAATGACCTCCTGGAACTTTTCCGAAGAGCCGAGTGCACGACCACCCGAGATGATCACCTTGGCGGAGGTCAGTTCAGGGCGTTCGGACGAGGCGAGCGCATCCGAGACGAAGGACGAGACGCCGGGATTGCCTGCAGCCGAAACGGCTTCGACCGAGGCCGAACCGCCTTCACCGGCAGCGGCAAAGGATGCCGTGCGCACCGTGATTACCTTCTTGGCATCGCTCGACTGAACGGTCTGGATGGCATTGCCGGCATAGATCGGGCGCTTGAACGTGTCGGCCGAAACCACTTCGACTATTTCCGAGATCTGCATCACGTCGAGCAGGGCTGCAACGCGCGGCAGGACGTTCTTGGCAGACGTGGTAGCCGGTCCGACGATCACGTCATAAGCGGGTGCCAGCGAGACGATCAGGTCGGCCAGTGGTTCGGCGAGATTATTGGTAAGGCTCGCATCGTCGGCCACGAGAACCTTGGAGACGCCTGAAAGCTTGGCGGCGGCATCGGCCGCAGCCTTTGCACCTGCGCCGGCGACCAGAACATGCACATCGCCGCCGATTTTCGAGGCTGCGGTGAGAGCCTTGGCGGTCTGGTCGGACAGGCCGGAGGCGTCGTTTTCTGCCAGAAGAAGAATGGTCATGATTGTTGTCTCCTGTCTTCCGTTAGATCACGCCGGCGGTCTTGAGGCTGGAGACCAGCTCTTCAACCGACCCGACCTTGACGCCAGCCTTGCGGCCGCCCGGCTCCTCGGTCTTCAGCACCTTCAGGCGCGGCGCGGTATCGACGCCGAAATCGGCAGGGGTCTTCTTGTCGAGCGGCTTCTTCTTCGCCTTCATGATGTTGGGCAGCGAAGCGTAACGGGGTTCGTTCAAGCGCAGGTCGGTGGTGACGACGGCCGGGAGCCTGACTTCGATCGTCTGCGAGCCGCCATCGACTTCGCGGGTCACGGTTGCCTTGTCGCCGGAAACATCGATCTTGGAGGCAAACGTTGCCTGTGCGGAGCCGAGAAGCGCTGCCAGCATCTGGCCAGTCTGGTTCGAATCGTCATCGATCGCCTGCTTGCCGACGATGATCAGGCCGGGCTGTTCCGCCTCAACGACGCCCTTCAGAAGCTTGGCGACGGCGAGCGGTTCGACGGCTTCGTCGGTCTCGATGAGGATGCCACGGTCGGCGCCCATGGCGAGTGCGGTGCGGATGGTTTCTTCCGCCTTGGCCGGGCCGATCGACACGACCACCACTTCTTCCGCCTTGCCTGCTTCCTTCAGCCGCAGAGCCTCTTCGACGGAGATTTCGTCGAACGGGTTCATCGACATCTTCACATTGGCGAGTTCAACGCCCGTGCCATCCGGTTTGACGCGGATTTTCACGTTGTAATCGACAACTCGCTTTACAGGCACCAGGATCTTCATGGGGTCCTTCCTTGACTATCTCCGACGGCAAAATGCGACATTTGCCATCTCCTCATGTGTCAGTGGGCGACATGGATACGCATTTTTCACCCGAATACAACGCCGTTTCCATGCCGACACTTGCGCATTTCTCATATCGCTATTCGACGCGTGCCGGTACCTGCGGAACGCTGGTTTTATGATGCACTGCGCGCGGGGTGACGATCTGCCGGTCGAACAGCGGAACGCCTGGACGCCGCATGACGAGTACGAGAAGAGCGCCGGCGATGATGCCACCCACATGGGCGCCCCAAGACACGGCGTCATCCATATTCAGCGCCAGCATGACGAATTGCTGGGCGATCCAGAGCGCCAGCGGAATGAAGGCGGGAAGTGGGAGCGGGATACGAAAGAGGACCAGTACCCATACGCGTACCCGCGGATGCAGCAGAAAATAGGCGGCGACCACCCCGGAAATTGCGCCCGATGCACCGATCAGCGGGCCCTCCGATTGCGGCGCGATGAAAGCGTGGAATGCTGCACCGGCTGCGGCGCAGAGGAGGTAGAAGATCAGGAAGCGGAAGTGGCCAAGCGCATCTTCGACATTATCGCCAAAAACCCAGAGGAAGAGCATGTTGGGGGCCAGATGCCAGAAATCGATATGCAGGAAGGCATAGGTGAGGAAGGTCATGTCTTCCGGCACCAGAACCAGTGACGGGTCGAGTACCGCGTGATCGAAGATCAGCGCCGGGATGAAACCGAGGCTCAGCGAGGCGCGCTCGGCCTGTTCCACGCTCGCGAATGTGGTGAACAGCCAGGCCAGAATGTTGAGCACTATCAAGCTGATCGTGACCCACTGGACGCGGATATATTTCAGTTCGTTCGTGTCATGCAGCGGGACGAACATGTGACGGTCTCCAAAATTACGGACCTCATTATTTGCCCGTGACATCCGGCAATAAAGCCCCCTCCCAATCCTCCCCACAAGGGGGAGGGCTTAATCCAGCCTCACCCAAAAGGCTCAATCGAAGCAGGTGCTCGCCGCTTGTCTTCTCCCCCCCCCTTGTGGGGGAGATGGCCGGCAGGTCAGAGGGGGCCTTTTTCGTATGAGTAGATTTCGAAACGGCTGCGCCCAGTCATCTCACCTTACCGATGCTTCCCCGGCACCCAAAGAATATCGGCCTGTCCGCGGTCATTTGCAAAACGGGCGGCGACGAAGAGGAAATCGGAGAGGCGGTTGATGTATTTCAGTGCCGCCGGACCGATCTGTTCCTGCCGCGACAGTTCCACCATCAGCCGCTCGGCGCGCCTGGCGATAGTGCGCGCCATGTGCAGATGTGCGGCCGCCGCCGTGCCGCCGGGAAGGACGAAGGATTTTAAGGGATCGAGTTCGCCATTCAGGCTGTCGATCTCCCGCTCCAGCCGTTCCGCCTGCGCCTCGATGATGCGCAGTGGCTCGTAGCTCAATTCTTCGCCGGTATCCGGCGTGGCAAGGTCCGAGCCGAGATCGAAGAGATCGTTCTGGATGCGGACAAGCATGACGTCGAGTTCATCGAGGCCTATCGTGTGAAGCCGGGCCATGCCCACCGCCGAATTGGTCTCGTCCACCGTGCCATAGGCTTCTACCCTGAGGTCGAATTTTTCGCGGCGCGGGCCGGAGACGAGGCCGGTCGTACCGTTGTCGCCGGTGCGGGTGTAGATTTTATTCAGCTTGACCATGTTTCCTTTTCCTTAACTCGGCCTTCCCCCACCGGTAATCCACAGCGTGAGCATGATCAGCGCGATCGCTACCGCCTGCAGGATGACACGCAGCTGCATCAGCTTGTTGGAGCGGTTGGCGTCCGTGCCTTTCAGCATGTTGAAAAGGCCGCGGATCAGCACGAGCACGACGAGGCCCATCACGATCAGGGTGAGAAAGGTGGTGAAACTCGACATGTCCTGCCTCCCGTCAGTTGTCAGTCGATACGGCGCATCAGCGCGTAGAAGAGCTGTGCCGGGAGCAGTCTCTTCAACAACGCACCCTGCTTTGCCGGTCTGGTTACCAGATAATGCGGCTTTGGACGAGGCGCGTTCAGGGCATGATCGAGCACCTTGTATACGGCTTCGGGGCCGAGCTTGTGTTTGTTGACAGGCCCACTGCCATCCAGGCGTTGCAGCTGCCGCGCATAATCGGCGGCGTGTACGGAGCCGGTCAGATCGATATTCTCGCTGATCTTGGCGAGTGCATTGGCGGTGAAGCGGGTAGCGATCGGGCCAGGTTCGATCAGGCTCACCTCGATGCCGCTGCCGGCAAGCTCCATGCGCAGGGTCAGCGTCAGGCCTTCGAGCGCGTATTTCGAAGCGGTGTAAGCGCCGCGATAGCGATAGGGCAGGAGGCCGAGGATCGACGAGCAGTTGACGATGCGGCCTTGCCCTTGCGCCCGCATGACGGGAATGACCTGGCGGGTCAGTTCATGCCAGCCGAAAAGATTGGTCTCGAACTGGACGCGAAGCACATCCGTCGCCAAATCCTCCACCGCTCCCGGCTGGCCATAGGCGCCGTTGTTGAACAGTGCGTCGATCCTTCCGCCGGTGCGTTCGATCACGGTTTTTACAAGCTGATCAATCGTCTCCTGCTTCGTATAGTCGAGGATAAGCGCCTCGATGCCATCGGCCTCGAGCGCGGCCAGATCCTCCGTCTTTCGCACCGTGGCGAAGACACGCCAGCCGTCCGCCTTCAATGCCCTTGCCGTATGAGCGCCGATGCCGGAGGAACAGCCGGTGACGATGATCGTTCTTCCTGCATTCATTTGGGGCTGTTCCTCAATGCTCACCTGTACAAGTGGGGGTGTTCCTCCCATATTTCGCCTGAAGTCACAACGGAGCAGACCTTGCAGGAAGAAATACGCCGGCCGCGATGGCACCGATTGGCCTTCAAGGTTTTATGGGATGCCTATTGGCATTTCACCGAGGATGACGGCTGGGCCATGGCAAGCCATGTGGCGCTTTCGGGCCTGCTTGCGCTTTTTCCCTTTCTGATATTTGGAACGGCTCTCGCCGGCTTTCTCGGTGCGGGCGGATTTTCCGAAACCGCCATCCACCTGATGTTCGACGCATGGCCTGCCGATATCGCCAATCCGATCGCGTCTGAAATCCAGCGGGTGATCGACATGCCGCGCGGCGGGCTTCTGACGGTCTCGGTACTGGCAGCCGCCTACTTCGCCTCCAACGGCGTCGAGGCTCTGCGCATTTCGCTCAACCGCGCCTATCGGGTCACCGAAACCCGCGCCTGGTATGTGACGCGCCTCGCAAGCCTCGGTTACGTCATCGTCGCGGTGGTCATCTTTGCGGTGATCAGCATCGTGCTTCTGGCGGTGCCGGTGGCGCAGCGGTTTGCCGAGACGAAATTTCCCTGGCTGATGAGCGATCTCAACGCGCTCGCCAATTGGGGCCTCGTCGGCACCGGCCTGCTTCTGATGCTCGGCCTGCTTTTCTCGCACAAATGGTTGCCGGCAGGCGATCGGCGGATCATCGATGTGCTTCCGGGCGTGGTGCTGACCATCGTCATCTGGACGATTTTTGGCTTCGGTTTCGCCTATTATCTGTCGAGCTTCGCCAACTACGCCGCCACCTATGCGGGGCTGGCGTCTATCATGATCGTGCTGGTCTTCCTCTACATGGTCGGCGTGATCTTCATGCTCGGGGCCGAACTCAACGCGGCGATCCTGAAATACAAGGTCTATTCGGTGGTCAACCAGGTGAACAAGAAGCGCAAGGCAAAGCGCATCAGCCGTTCAGAGCCCGACCAAGCGGCGAATGTCGGCGGGCAGCAGCCCGTCCTCCCGAAGAGCCGCAATTCCGGTTGATCCCTCGCTTTTTGACAGCTTTCGGCCGTCGCTGCCGATAATCAGCCGATGGTGATGATAGACCGGTTCGGGCAGGCCGAGCAGTTCCTGCAGCAACCGGTGGATGGCGGTAGCGGCATAGAGGTCCTTGCCCCGCACCACATGGGTAATTCCCTGCAGCGCATCGTCGATCACGACCGAGAGGTGATAGCTCGACGGGGCGTCGGAGCGCGACAGCACGACATCGCCCCAGATCGCCGGATCGGCCGCAATCGTTTCAGTGTTGCCGCTGCCGGTTTCCCGCCAGGTCAGCGGCTTGCCGACCCGTGCCATTGCCTTCATCACATCCAGTCGCCACGCGTGCTTGACGCCCCTGGCGATAAGCTCCGCGCGTTCCGCTTCGTCGCGCAGCTTGTCGTCATCCGGATAAAGCGGCGAGCCATCGGGGTCACGGGGCCAGTTTTCTTCACCGGCCTCATAGGCCGTAACGCGCGCCTTTACCTCGCCGCGGGTAAGAAAGGCGGGATAGACAAGTCCCATATCCCGCAACCTGTCGAGTGCGTCGCGATAGGCATCGAAATGCTCCGATTGGCGCCGCACCGGTGTTTCCCAGTCAAGGCCGAGCCAGACGAGATCGCGATAGATCATCTCCTCGAATTCGGGCGTACAGCGCGTCAGGTCGATGTCTTCGATACGCAGCAGAAACCGTCCGCCACTCGCCTTCGCCATGTCGTGGTTGAGGAATGCCGAAAGGGCGTGGCCGAGATGGAGAGAACCATTCGGGCTGGGGGCGAAACGGTAGACGGGAGGGGTGGACTGGGAGGCTGGCATCGTTTGCTTGTGTCTGGATCCTCGGGTCAAGCCCGAGGATGACGAGCCTGTGGAGACGTTTTACCACATAGCACCCTGAGAGCTTGCTGAAAGGTGTCTGCTGGCACCTATCATGCAAACCTTTCCTTCGTCATCCTCGGGCTTGACCCGAGGATCCAAACCCAAGCATGAAAACCCCATGCGCGAAAACCAGACCAGCATCATTCGCAACGACGCCGATATCGAAACCGGGCTCAGCCACCTTCTGCAACTCGATCCCCGCCTCGGCCCGATTGCCGAAATCGCCGGGCCGCTGCCGCTCAGGCTTGCCACGCCCGGCTTTGCCGGTCTCGCCTCGATCGTCGTGTCGCAAATGGTGTCGCGGGCAAGTGCGGATGCGATCTGGCGGCGGATCGAGGCGGTGGGGCCGGTGACGGCGCAGGCCTATGCCGCTCTCGATCCCGAAATCATCGCCACATTCGGCCTCTCGCGCGCAAAGGCCTCTACCTTGCAAAAGCTTTCCGAAGCGGTGCTCACCGGTGCGATCGATCTGGACGGGATCTGCTCCATCGATGGTGAGGCCGCGCTTAGACAGCTTGTTCTCCTCCCCGGCATCGGTCCGTGGACTGCCGAAGTCTATCTGATGTTCTGCGCCGGCCATGCCGATATCTTTCCGGGCGGTGATGTGGCGTTGCAGGCCTCCGTCGGACGAGCCTTCAGAGTGGAGCCACGGCCGGGCGCGAAGCAACTTGCAGAAATAGCCCGCTCATGGGCGCCTTATCGGTCAATCGCGGCCCGGCTGTTCTGGGCCTATTACGCTGCGACCATGCGCCGCGAGGCTTTGCCCATCGTATAAATGCGGGGAAGCATGCCGTTGCATTTATAGGGCTTCACAATCCTGTAACAACGGACCTAATATAGAGGAGATAGATGCCGAATCGGGTAGGAGCGTCACTTGACGATTGCAGTCTCCCCGCAGGCCTTGCCGGCGCTCGTCTTGAACGCTGACTACCGGCCGCTGAGTTACTATCCCTTGTCGTTGTGGTCCTGGCAGGACGCGATCAAGGCGGTCTTCCTTGACCGTGTGAATATCATTGCCGAATACGACCATTCGGTCTGCTCGCCGAGCTTCACCATGAGGGTGCCGAGCGTCGTCAGCCTCAAGACCTATGTGCAACCGACCCGAAATCCGGCCTTTACCCGGTTCAACGTCTTCCTGCGCGACAAATTCGAATGCCAGTATTGCGGCGCGCATGATGAGCTGACCTTCGACCATGTCATTCCGCGCGCCCATGGCGGCGAAACAACGTGGGAAAATGTCGTGGCGGCCTGTTCGCCGTGCAATCTGCGGAAAGGCAGCAAGCTGCCGAAACAGGCCGGGATGATCCCGCACCAGAGGCCCTATGCGCCGAGCGTACAGGACCTGCACAACAATGGCCGGCTGTTCCCGCCGAACTATCTGCACGAAAGCTGGATGGACTATCTCTATTGGGATACCGAGCTGCAGCCCTGATCGGGCCACGCCATCTGGTTTACAAAAGGCCGCTCAAGCGGCCTTTTTCGCACCGATGAAGGCGACGGCTGCGAGGAAGACGCTGGCAACGACGTTCCAGCCGGCAAACGAGAGGCCGAGCACGCGCAGAGCCGCTTCGGCGCAGGACGGACCGTGGATGGTGTTCAGGTCGTTCAGCAGGTTGCCGGCATCGGTGGTGATCGCCGTACTGCCGCCGCAGGCCGAAGGGCCGGGCCAGAAACCCCATTCGACACCCGAATGGTACGCGCCTATGCCCGCGCCGACCAGCATCATGACACCGATGACGACCAGCAGGGACCGATTGATCCAGGAGGGAAGGCCGAAGGCGGCTGCGCCGACCGCAAGAATGCCGATCGGGACGCCATAATAATAGGGATCACGCTCCAGCAGGCACAGCGCACAGGGAATGTAGCCGCCAATATGCTCGAAACCGAGCGCGGTAACGACCGTTGCCGCCATGGCAAATGTCAGGAAGCCGGCGTAAACAACACCCGTGTTGAACCTCGTGGTGGAACCTGCCAGCGCCATGCGCTTCTCCTTCATAGTCGCGATCGAACGGCGTCGTTCGATAATGTGCCGATGGGGCCAAATTGCGCCGAAGCTGTAGAGCACAATCCGCCGATCTGTAAACTGGCAGATCGGCCGGCACATGCTCCTGTCTCCGGCAAATTCTCGTGATCGGCTTGCTCGTGTCCCACAATGCTAGCGAGAAGAGATCGTGTCGCAAAGCCACGCTTAAGCCGCGCGTCATCTTGTCAGTCGCACACCGCATGTCTCTCGAAAGTGGTCACCGGTTTCGGGATGAAGACATGCGCAAAAACAGGGAGCTGAAGCACGGCAAGAAAACCTTATAGATCGTGATGTGCTTCAGCGGCAGTCATGCTCCAATCTTCACCACTTCGTCGCGCCAGAAGACGATCACATATCCCCCTCTTGGCGCAGCATTCGCGGCCCAGTCTTCGAGTTGAGACATGTAGGGTTCCTGGCGCCAGAGATCGGGGCGGTCGGGATCGGCGAGAACGGTGGTCTGCTGCCCCTGGCCGTAGACCATCATATGGGAGGTCAAAGGATCCCACTCATCACCCAATCCGTCGTCGGTCATCCAGCGGCAGAGGAAATCACGACAGAGTTTCGGGCGTTCCGCATAAATGGAGCAGCCCTCTCCGGCAGTACAATACCTGCACCATTCGTCTGCCGGCTTGTCCAGATCATCGATATCGGGCAGCCGGCAACAGAGCGTGCAGGCCTTGCAGGAGCGGCTCTCGATGGGTGACAAGGCGGAGCTCATGCGATGTCAAAATGCCCGATATCGTTCAGCGGAAGTGGCCAAAAGGTGGTCGAGATCATTCGCAGAGGTTCACAGTCGATGGATACGCTCGTTGAGAGCTGAAGCCAGAGCCTCGAGGAATTGCTTACGTCGAGCATCGGAAGCCTTTTCCGCTCCCAGTTCCACCGGATCACGGATCTTTTCCATGAAGCCCAGATGGTCAAACGTGTCGGCGGCTACGTTCACTTCGACCTCATCCATGAAATGTTTCAGGAAAGGCGCCAGAGCAAGGTTGGTGTCCTTCTGGTACTGGACAGCCATCTGCTGTGCAAGTGTGCACATCTGGACGTAGGGGCCGTATTCGGCACTCATGCAATTCTTCTCCGCGTTTCATCAGTGTTCAGTCATTTAGGAAAAATAACGGACGTCGCAACGGCTGATTTGCGATGGTTTGTGAATATAGCGGCAAGACCGGCACTTATAACGGAAACGTTAGACCCCGGAGCCAACAGGCCATTGGGGAGACGTCGAGATCTTTTCTGTTTTCCGGAAAATATGGTGCCCCGTGCCGGAATCGAACCAGCACTCCTCTCGGAACCTGATTTTGAGTCAGGCGCGTCTACCAATTCCGCCAACGGGGCACGGTAGATTTGCAACGCGCTTACCATGCGCAGCCACGAAGATGCAAGGCGCAACTTCTTCAAATGTGATCCGCAACGATCCGTATCCGGGTGGCGTTCGTCGTGCGCGGTGCGGCCATCATAAATCGTTAATATTCGCGCGCATCATATTAGTAATTGCTGAAACTAATTGACATGGCCAGCATTCGAATCCGTGGGTCTGCAGGCAGGCCCTCAAGGAGGAGAATGTCATGAAAAAACTGTTTGTTTCGGCGTTGATGTCGACATGCATCGCCACGTCAGGGCTGACGCCGGTCTATGCGCAAGGCTTATCCATCGGAGGTGATCGCGGCGTCAGCGCCAGTGTCGGCAGAAGCCGCGATGGTGGTCTCGGTATCGGCGCGTCCGTGGGAGGGCGAAATGGGGTAAATGCCGGCGTGGGTGTCGGTGGCCGTTCCGGTGGCGCCGGGGTCAGTGCATCTGTCGGCGGTCGCAATGGCGCGAATGCCGGTGTCGGCGTCGGGCGTAATTCGAGCGTCGCCAGCGCCAACGCTTCGGTCGGAGGGAGGAACGGCGTCAATGCCGGTGCCAATGTCAACGGCTCGCGCGGGCTCAATGCCGGGGTTGCTGCCTCTGTCGGCGGAAGCAATGGGGTCAATGCACGGGTCGGCGCCAGCACATCGAACGGCATCAACGCCAGAACGACTGCGTCGGTTGGCGGCACGGGAGGTCTCGGAGCAACGGTCGGGCTCGGTATCGGGGGCACGTCCGGCATCGGTGTGGATGTCGGCGTCGGTGTCGGCACTCCGGGAACCGGACCGGGCACAGGTCCAGGGACTGGACCCGGTACCGGGCCGGGAACAGGTGGCGGCGGCACCGGCGGCGGATTGACCGGGCCTCAGCGAGCCGCCTTCAATGCCATGTCTCCCAGCGAGCGGCAGAAGCTTTTGAAGCGCTGTGTGGATATCTCTGCCGGCAGCTACGATGCGGCGCTCGTCCAGCTCTGCCGGATGCTGCGGATGACTGCATCGCGCTGATCGGAAGGCTCTCAGATCACCGCACCGGGCCTGCGCGAATGCAGGCCCTCAATGTTCCTGATCGAGGGCTGCATTGATCAGGTGTCGCGACCCGCCAGATGCATGATCTTTTCCCGCAGGATACGGGCTATGTTGCGGGTGTTGCGATAGAGGTGAAGCTGGGCTGCGACCTGGCGAACGTCACGGTCGCTGTTGCGCGTCAAGCCGATGACGAGACTTCCCATTTCCTCACGCTCTTCCCAGAACCGGCTCATGATCGGGTGATCGGGCACGGCGCAGCTGTCGGTCCGCAGGATGTTGGCGTCGTCCAGATGCCAGTCGGTCAGTTTCATGATCAGAAGCTTGCCGGGCGAATAGTCGCCGAAACCTTCATCATAGGCGGTCTTCCACGTATAGGCCTCACCGGCCATCAGGAAAACGACGAGCGAGGCGATGGCGCGGCCGTCGAGATCGATCGTGTGAATACGCACCGCGTCGATTTCGGCCAGATTGGTGATCGCCTCACGGGCGAAGGCGGCGCGATAACGGTCGTTTATCAGCGCGGAACGTTTCCTGCCCTTCCAGCCCTTGGCCTCGAGCGCAAGGAATTCCTCCATCCGAAGCCGAACCTCTTCAGGCTGACGGGCGACATTGTAGGTCAGCGTTCCGAGCTTTTCGAGCTTGCGCCACTGGCGGCGCATCTCGCGGACATGATGGGCGGAGACGGCCTGTTTCAGGTAAGCGTCGCCATCGAGATAGCTTTCCAGCATCGGGCGGCGGAACGTGTCGGTCGTGGCGACGGAAAGATCGCGGGCAATGGCGACGGCCTTGGCGAGCTGAGCAAAGCGGCCGTTCAGGCGAACGTCCGGCAGAACCAGCACGGATGGCAGCTTGGTTTCCGGCCGCGCCAGAACTTCGAACAGATTGTCGATCGTCTCTGCCGCGTCCTCGGCATCGGCGAGCGGCGTTCCAAGCGGGCCGAACGGATTGGCCCAGGTGCGGATGATCGATGCGCCGACCGAGAAGCCCGGCCGTTCGACCGTAAACGGCATCAGCAGCCGCAGGCGCGAGCGCATGCCGTTGTCGTCACGGATGAGGGCGAAGCGCACCTGCTTGTCTTCCACGCGCGGCATGGCCGGGGCAAGCAAGCGGGCCGAAAAGAAGATGTTCGGCTCCATCGCCCGGTGCGACAGGAATTCAAGCTCCTCCTGCAGATCATAGCCGAGGGTTGCCGGATAAAGCGAAAACTCGCGTCCGGCCCGGCCGATCGGCAGGTTGAGATCCGCTTCCGGCAATGAACGCTTGTCATGCCCTTGCGGAAGAATTTCCTTTGCATCCTCGAAACCGCTGCCGGATGGGGGGATCTGCATGGTCAATTCGCTCCCGTTCCGGCCTGGGGTCTGCGTGCGAAGGCAAACAGCGTGATGCCGAGGGTGCGGCGGACTGTCAGATGAAGCAGCAGGGATTCGATCATGATGGCAGTAGCAGCCGCAACCGCCGCCCCAGTCAAGCCGAATAGCGGTATCATCACAGAATACAGTATCACCGCGGCGATCAGGGTTGCGGCGTAAACGCCGACGCAGAGTTTCTGATGTCCCGCCATGCTCAAAAGGATCTCTGCGGGGCCGACCGAGGCTTTGGTCAGAATACCGACAAACAGGATCGCCATCAGCGGGTATCCATCGGTGAAGTTGGGACCGAACAGAGACAGGAGAAGCTCGCCGGCCGCCAGCGCGCAGAGGCCGATCACCAGCGACGGCCAGAACGTCCAGCGCGTCGTCTGGGACGCGAAGCTTGCCAGCGCATTGTGGTCATTGGCGGCGATGATGGCCGAGAAGCGCGGTGCCGCCGCTGCCTTGACCGAGAAATAGACGAATTGCACGAGCACGATGGTTTTTGCCGCGGCGAAATAGATGCCGACCTGATCAGGCGGCAAAAACAGACCGACCACGACCACATCGGCATTGGTCAGCAGGAAGCTGATGCCATCAACGAGGAAGAGCGGTAGGGAATATCGCATCCAGCCGCCGAGCTGGTAGCGGCGCGCGCTTGCCCCTACCCTTGGCTCGCGACGGATCAGGACGGTCAGTTGAGCCAGGTGAGCAAGCGTCGTGACGTAGGTTGCTGCCAGTGCAGCACCCATAGCCGTCGTCGCGTCATGCTGCGCGTCAATCAATTCTGCGCCTGCCATGAAGACGAGGATCAGGATCGGTCGCAGGATGAATGTCGGAGCGAGTGCCGAGACGGTCCAGCCGCGCGCCCTCGCCATGCCGTCGAGAATGTCGCCGAGCGCGATCATCGGGATGATGAACAGCGCGATGCCGACCGGCACGAGATAATAGGAGGCGATGCTGTCGCCGAACAGAAACAGGAAGGCGAAGCCCAGCGCGGCGACCAGTGTCGCCGTCAGACATGCGATCAGGCATGAGGCGACATTCAGCCCACGCAGCAGGGCCGTTTCGCCGGCTGCGACATGCTGGTGATAAAAGCGGATGATCGAGGTATGGAAACCGAGGCAGGAGAGGTTGCCGGTCAGGATGACGATCACCCAGACGAAAGCGTAGATGCCATATTCGAACTCGCCCATCAGGCGGGCAAGAATGATCTGGGAAATGAAGGCGATCGCTGCTGAGGAGATGCGGATTGCGAAAGCCATCAGGGCCTGGCGCTGTGCCCGGCCGGTTTCGCTGCGATCGTTTACAATGGTGCCGGCTTTTGCGATCAGCGGTACGATCCGGGCGCGCAGGCCCGGCGGAAGCAATTTTTCCGCTGTTTCGATAACCGCAATCAAGGGCACGCGATACTCGTTACGCCTGACAAATACTGGTGAAAAGAATGGCAGGTCACGGTTAAGAAACGGTTGGCGGTGCCGGTAGGCTTGTGGCTACGGCCGCTCTGAAAAGCAGAACGCCGCCCGTTGGGCGGCGTTTATATCACTGTTGTTTAAGCCTCAGGCCTGTTCGAAGGCGCCGTGGCAATGCTTGTATTTCTTGCCGGAACCGCAGGGGCAGGCCTCGTTGCGGCCGATCTTGCCCCAGGTGGACTGATCTTCCGGACGGCGGTCTTCGGGAGCGGCGATGAAGTTTTCGTCGTCGCGGCCGGTAACCTGGTTTTCGCCGGTCATCGGATCGAGGTGATGCTCTTCATAGGTCTGCGGCGGAACCGGCGGCTCCGGGGTCTGCATCAGCTCGACACGCATCATCTGGGCGGTGACGGCTTCGCGCAGGTTGGCCAGCAGCGCCTGGAAGAGTTCGAAGGCTTCGGCCTTGTATTCCTGCAGCGGATCGCGCTGGGCGTAACCGCGGAAACCGATGACCGAGCGCAGATGGTCGAGATTGACGATATGCTCGCGCCACAGGTGATCGAGAGTCTGCAGCACGATCGAGCGCTCGACATAGTTCATCACCTCGTTGCCGAAGCGTTCGCGGCGATCCTTGACGGCTGCTTCCGCAGCCTCGGTGATGCGCTCGCGGATGTCGTCCTCGCCGATGCCTTCTTCCTTGACCCAGTCCTCGACCGGAAGATCGAGATTGAGCAGGCGCTGGACATCCTGGTGCAGGCCGGGCGCATCCCACTGTTCGGCATAGGCGCGCTCGGGGATGTGCTTGGCGACCATGACCTCGATGACTTCGTTGCGCATGTCCTCGATGGTTTCGGACACGTCTTCGGCGTCCATCATCTCGATGCGCTGCTCGAAGATCACCTTGCGCTGGTCGTTGGTGACGTCGTCATATTTCAGGAGGTTCTTGCGGATGTCGAAGTTACGGGCTTCGACCTTCTTCTGGGCGCGTTCGACCGCCTTGTTGATCCACGGATGGACGATCGCCTCGCCTTCCTTCAGGCCCAGCTTCTGCAGCATGCCGTCCATGCGGTCGGAGCCGAAGATGCGCATCAGGTCGTCCTGCAGCGACAGGAAGAATTTCGAACGGCCGGGGTCACCCTGACGGCCGGAACGGCCGCGCAGCTGGTTGTCGATACGGCGGCTTTCGTGGCGCTCGGTGGCGATGACGTAGAGACCGCCGGCTTCCAGAGCCTTGACCTTGAGTTCCTTGATCTCGGCGCGGATGGCCGCTTCCTTGGCATTGCGCTCGGCTTCGTCCTCGATACCTTCGAGTTCGCGCTCAAGACGCATGTCGACATTGCCGCCGAGCTGGATGTCGGTACCGCGGCCGGCCATGTTGGTGGCGATCGTCACGGCGCCCGGAACACCTGCCTGGGAAACGATATAGGCTTCCTGCTCGTGGTAACGGGCGTTCAGAACGTTGAACTTTTCGAAGCCGGACTGGCGCAGCATGGTGGCCAGAAGTTCGGATTTTTCGATCGAGGTGGTGCCGACGAGAACCGGCTGGTTGCGATCGTGGGCGGCCTTGATCTCGACGATGATCGCCTTGAACTTTTCCTCGAACGTCCGGTAGACCTCGTCGTCCTCGTCGATACGGGCGATCGGCAGGTTGGTCGGGACTTCGATGACTTCGAGCTTGTAGATGTTGCCGAATTCTTCAGCTTCCGTCTGCGCCGTACCGGTCATGCCGGCAAGCTTGGAATACATGCGGAAATAGTTCTGGAAGGTGATCGAGGAGAGTGTCTGGTTCTCCGGCTGGATCGTCACCTTTTCCTTGGCTTCCAGCGCCTGGTGCTGGCCTTCCGAGAAGCGGCGGCCCGGCATCATGCGACCGGTGAATTCGTCGATGATGACGATTTCGTCGTTGCGGACGATATAGTCCTTGTCGCGGGTGAAGAGCTTGTGGGCCTTCAGCGCGTTGTTGATGTGGTGGACGATCGCGACATTCTCGACGTCGTAGAGCGATTCGCCCTTCAGGAGACCGGCCTGACGCAGCAGGTTTTCGAGCTTTTCGGTGCCGACTTCGGAGAAGTTGGCCGACCGCTGCTTCTCGTCGATCTCGTAATCTTCTTCGGAGAGAAGCGGGATATAGGTATCGATCGTCGTGTAGAGGTCAGAACGGTCGTCCAGCGGGCCGGAGATGATCAGCGGCGTGCGCGCTTCGTCGACAAGGATCGAGTCCACTTCGTCGACGATCGCGTAGTTGTGGCCGCGCTGAACCATCTGGCCGCGCTCGTATTTCATGTTGTCGCGCAGATAATCGAAGCCGAGTTCGTTATTCGTCGCGTAGGTGATGTCGCAGGCATAGGCCGCACGGCGCTGCTCGTCGTCGAGACCGTGGACGATGACGCCGGTCGACAGGCCGAGGAAGCTGTAAAGACGGCTCATGATGCCGGCGTCGCGCTGGGCGAGGTAGTCGTTGACGGTAACGACATGCACGCCCTTGCCCGAAAGGGCGTTGAGGTAGACCGGCAGGGTGCCGACCAGCGTCTTGCCTTCACCTGTCTTCATTTCGGCGATCGCGCCGTCATGCAGGATCATGCCGCCGGTGAGCTGCACGTCGAAGGGGCGCATGCCGAGCACGCGGCGGGACGCTTCCCGCGCCACGGCAAAGGCCGGGATCATGATGTCATCAAGCGTCTTGCCATCCGCCAGCATCTGACGGAACTCGACCGTCTTATGGGCGAGTTGCTCATCGGTCAGTGCCTTGGTCGCTTCCTCGATGGCATTGATCTTGGCGAGGGTCGGCTTGTAGCCGCGTACACGGCGGTCGTTAGCCGAACCGAACAGTTTGCGGGCGATGCCGCCGAAGCTGACCATGCGAATGGTCCTTTCTGATCTCAGTGCCATGGGATTGCAGGTCGGAAAAAGGTTGCTTCCAATGCCGGCAAATTGTCCCGCAACGCCCGGAAACTCTTCTGGACGCCAAGTTGCGTGACAGATAAGAGGGGGTCCGAATTATGTCAACGGTTGCGGCCGATACACTATGGCCACATTCCGGTGTTTGTGAAGGATTCAGGCCGGATCCAAACCCTTGAGACCGGCATCCATGCGAAAGGTAACTTATGTTGCGCCACAAACTTCTCGTAACCGCGGCAATCGCTGCTGCGATTTCGTTCCAGGCTCCTGCATTCGCGCAGGAAGACAAGGTCGTCGCCAAGGTCGGCACGCTCGAAATCACTCAGTCGGAACTTGATCTTGCGGTCCAGAACCTCGACCCGCAGCTGGCCCAGTTGCCGGACGAGCAGAAGAAGGTCGCGGCCCTTTCGGGTGCGATCGACGTAAAGCTGCTCGCCAGCGGCGCACTTGCCGAAGGCGTCGACAAGACCGACGACTTCAAGAAGCGCATGGCCTATATCGGCGATCGCGAATTGCACAACGCCTTTTTCCGCAAGCACGTCGTCGAAGCGACGACCGATGAAGAGGTCAAGGCTCGCTACGACAAGGAAATTGCTGCCCTTCCGAAGCAGGAAGAAGTCAAGGCCGCCCATATCCTGGTGAAGACCGAGGATGAAGCCAAGGCGATCATCGCACAGCTCGACAAGGGCGAAGATTTTGCTGCGATCGCCAAGGAAAAGAGCCAGGACAGCAACAAGGATGACGGTGGCGATCTCGGCTGGTTCGGTCCGGGTCGCATGGTGCCGGAATTCGAAGAAGCCGCTTTCGGTCTCGAAAAGGGTGCTTATACCAAGACCCCGGTGAAGACCCAGTTCGGTTTCCACGTCATCAAGGTCGAAGACAAGCGCGACGCACCGCCGCCGGCTCTGGAACAGGTTCAGGATCAGGTGAAGCAGCTCGTCATGCGCGACAAGTATGTCGCCATCCTTCAGAAGGCCAAGGATGAGCAGAAGGTCGAGATCACCGACGAAGCCCTGAAGAAGGGTTATGAGGAAGTCGGCAAGATGCAGGACGGCGCTGGCGATGCTGCCGCCCCGGTCGAAGCGCCGGCCGCAAAGCCCTGATAGTGAACTGAAGGAGGGGGCATCGGCCCCCTCACTTGCAATTTCAGAAACTTAGCTGCGGCTCAAGATTTCGAAATTGCTTTCTCTCCCACAAGGGGAGAGATACCGATGCCGCGAGCTCGGCGCCCTACCTCTCCCCTTGTGGGAGAGGTTACAAAATCAAGATCTTGGCCATAGGCTAAGTCTTAGAGTTTGTTGGTGAGGGGATCGCGTCATCACACGCCGCCAACGATTGCCCGACCACACTTATCAGCCAGGTCCCGTCACATGTCCGCTTCCATCTCCCCGCTCGCACCGAAATCCTATCCTGAAATGCCTGAAGTCCGCGGTGTGCGGATGGCGACGGCTGCTGCCGGCATCAAGTACAAGGGCCGCACCGATGTGCTGCTGATGGTTTTCGACAAGCCTGCGGCGGTTGCCGGCGTGTTCACCAAGTCCAAGTGCCCTTCCGCTCCGGTCGATTTCTGCCGCTCGAACCTTTCGCATGGCGTTGCCCGTGCAGTGGTGGTCAATTCGGGCAATGCGAACGCTTTCACCGGCATCAAGGGCAAGGCTGCGACGGCGCTGACGGCGAAGTCCGCATCCGAGGCTGTCGGCTGCGGCGAGAACGAGATTTATCTCGCCTCCACCGGCGTCATCGGTGAGCCGCTCGACGCCACCAAGTTTGCCGGCGTTCTGGGCGACATGAACAAGACCGCGACCGGCGATTTCTGGCAGGAAGCCGCCAAGGCGATCATGACGACGGATACCTATCCCAAGGTTGCGACCCGCACCGCCGAGATCGGCGACGTGACGGTGACGATCAACGGGATCGCCAAGGGCGCCGGCATGATCGCGCCCGACATGGCGACGATGCTCTCCTTCGTCGTTACCGACGCTGATATTTCGTCCGCGGCACTCCAATCGATGCTGTCGGCCGGTGTCGAGCCGAGCTTCAATTCGATGACGGTCGATAGCGACACATCGACTTCCGACACGCTTATGCTGTTTGCCACGGGCGCTGCCGCTGCTGACGGCCAGAAGACGATTGCCGATGCCAATGACCCGGCGCTCGCCTCCTTCCGTGAGGCGCTCAACGCGCTCCTGAAGGACCTGGCGATCCAGGTCGCCCGCGATGGCGAGGGCGCCACCAAGATGCTTGAAATCACCGTCACCGGTGCGGAAAGCGATGCCGCTGCCAAGACGATTGCGCTGTCGATCGCCAATTCGCCGCTGGTCAAGACTGCGGCTGCTGGCGAAGACGCCAATTGGGGCCGTATCGTCATGGCTGTCGGCAAGGCCGGCGAAGCTGCCGATCGCGACAAGCTGGCGATCTGGTTCGGCGATGTCCGCGTTGCCGTCAATGGCGAGCGCGATCCCTCCTATTCGGAAGACGCTGCATCTGCCGTGATGAAGAAACAGGACATTCCGGTGAAGGTCGAACTCGGTCTCGGATCGGGCAAGGCGACGGTCTGGACCTGCGACCTGACCAAGGAATATGTCGCCATCAACGGCGATTACCGGAGCTGATGCGGGTAATGGCAGCATCTTCCGCTACCCCCGATCTGCCGTTGGTCCGAAGGCTCGAAGCCGTTGGTTTTCGCGCTTGGCCTGCCGCTTCTGTCGTCTATGACGGAAGCTGGCAAGTGCGGCTGACCGGCGGGCATCCGTCCAAGCGGGTCAATTGTGTCGTGCCGCTCGACCCGTCCGATCATCGGGATCTCGATCTGAGGCTGACCAAGGCTGCCAAGCGTTTTGCGGATTATGGCAGGACGCTTGTTCTGCGGGAAACGCCGCTCGCACCGCCTGTGATGATCGAGCATCTGGAACGTGCCGGCTGGGAGATCTTCGAGACGGCGGATGTCATGACGGTGGACCTTTCCCGGCTGGAATTGTCCGATACGCTCGATTATCTGCCGAGCCATGATATCGGGCGTTTTGCCGACGCCTGTCTTTCCGTTGCAGGCGACGATCCGGCGTTGAAGCCGGCGCTTGCGGAAATCCTCAGCGCCATCAAGCCGACATCCGGTTTCTTCATGAAGCAGGACCCAGGTAATGGTGCGGTTGCGACCGTGCTTTGTGTCCAGGATAACGATCTCGCGGGCATCCTGTCGCTTGCCGTTGCACCTTCCCATCGCCGCGAGCGGGTCGGGACCGATATGCTGTCCTCGGCACTGCGTTGGGCCCGGATCAGCGGTGCGAGAACCGCCTGGCTGCAGGTCGAAGCGACCAATGAGGCCGCGATCGCGCTCTATCACCGGTTCGGCTTCACCAAAGCCTATTCCTATCGTTACTGGCGGAAATCATGAGCGAACAGAGAAAACTGCTTCTCGTTTCGGCCTGCGCGCTGATCGATGCCGATGGCCGGATCCTGTTGGCGCAACGGCCGGAGGGGAAGTCGCTTGCGGGGCTGTGGGAATTTCCGGGCGGCAAGGTTGAGCCCGGGGAAACGCCGGAAGAGACGCTGGTGCGGGAGCTTCACGAGGAACTGGGGATCACCACGAAAGTGGCCTGCCTAGCGCCGCTCACCTTTGCCAGCCATACCTACGAGACGTTTCATCTGCTGATGCCGCTCTATGTCTGTCGCCGGTTCGAAGGCGTTCCGACTGGGCGCGAAGGGCAGCAGATCAAATGGGTGAGGCCTAATGCGCTGCGCGATTATCCCATGCCGCCGGCCGATGAGCCGCTGATACCGATCCTGCAAGACCTTCTTTAGGTAAAATTAGAGCCGTCGGATTTATCTCGCGTTAACAGTTCGTTCAACGGATTCTGGCATCTTTGTGGCCAGGCACGTAATGATCTGACGAGGCTTCGGGACAATGGACGACGAGTTCTGGAAAACTGTGCGCAATCGCCAGCGGGCGACGTACAGGTCCGGCAAGACCGGAGCGCTGAATATTGCGCTGCTTTTCGGGACCGCCGCGATTGCCCTGTCGCTGATCGTGACGCCGATGCTGGCGGAGCGGTCGGACCAGAAGCGCCTTGCGCATGTGCAGGAAGACTTCGACATGCTGACGACGGGTTCCATCAAGCCCGCAGAAAGCGGCTCGAAGCACTACACGATACGCAGGAGCGTTCTACAAGAGACGCCCGGTTCGGTTTGCATCGTTCAGGGTTACGGAGCCGACGGTGATTGCTGAACAGCTCCGGCGCATGATCGAACGGACTTTTTCACCGGTTAAATTCCAAGGACGACCGATGCGCCTCTTCCGCAGTTTTCTCAAGGATATGAGTGGCGCGACGGCCGTCGAATATGGCTTGATTATCGCCCTTATCGGTGTGACGTTCGCGACCGGACTTGGCACCTATTATGGCGCGATGAACAACATGTTCGGCTACCTCACCAACACTTACGCCAACGCGGCCAGATAAGACGGTTTCGAGTGGCTGCAACGCGGTTCGGGCGCCAGGCCGGCTTCTGCGTTAATCCTCCAGATTTTTCAGGGCGTCGGCGAGGCGGACCTTGGCAGAGCCGGGTTTCAGCGGCTGCTGCTGGCTTTCGTGAGGCGCCCAGCCCGAGACGTAGATGATCGAGAAGGTCGCCCTGATGCGGCCATCGGGATCCGAATAACGCTCGGCATAGATTTCCGCGGCTCTCAGGAAAAATGATCGACCCAACGGCTTGCGGCTGCGGCCCTTCAAGGGGTTGGCCATGCCCATGGCGCGCAGGTCGCGCATCAGCGGGAACAGGCTGTCATAACGCACCGTATAGGTCTCGGCATCCACGACCGGCAGGGCGAAACCCGCCCGCTGGAGCAGTCCGCCGATATCACGCACATCGGCAAACGGAATGACGCGGGGGCTTGCGCCGCCTGTCAATTCGGCTTCGGCTGCAAGCAGGACGTCGCGCAGTTCGGCAAGTGTTCCGGCACCCGGAATGGCTGCGAGGAAGAGGCCGTCAGGTTTGAGTGCGCGGCGGATGCGCACCAGCGTGCCCGGCAGGTCGTTGACCACATGCAGCGCCATCGGGGAAAGCACGAGATTGACCGATACCGGCTCGACCGGCACGTCATCGAGGGCCGCCGACAGAAATTGTTCTCCGGCATTGGCGAAGCGCTCGCTGGTTTCGGCGCGCTGGATGGTCTCGATCTTGCCGGTTGCCATCGCCTTTTGGGCGGCGATACCGGTTCCGCCATGCAGTTCGACGGCGAGCGGGAACTGCCGCTCCACGACCGCGAGCCTCTCGGCCATTTCGCCTGCGGCAAGGTTGAGCAGGAAATCTGCTTTGTCGATGCGATTTGCCATGGCTCGTTCACGGCGGCTCGCCAGCAGTTCTTCGTCGAAGATAAATTCCATCACCACCACTCGATTATGCTTCGCTAAGGCTCGTTCTATCGCTTATTGTCAAGTCCATGCCCGAGCATTTGGCCCACAGCCTTGCGAAAACCTTTGCCCGATCCGCTTCGGTCTGTCTGAGGCGGATCGTCGATATCGTCTACCCACCGGTATGCCTCGGATGCGGCGCGCTTACGGGGCGGCATGGGGCAGTATGCGCCTCCTGCTGGCGCGAGATCCGGTTTATCGAGCGGCCCTATTGCGAGGTGCTCGGCCTGCCTTTCTCCTATGATGCGGGGCCGGGCATGCTTTGCGCCCAGGCCATCGCGCATCCTCCTGCATTCGACCGGTTGCGTGCTGCCACCATTTTCGACGGGGCTGCACGCAACATGGTTCACGGGCTCAAATATAGGGACCGGGGCGACCTTGCGCCAATCATGGCGGGATGGATGGAGCGGGCAGGGCGTGACTGCCTCGATCGCTGCGATGCGATCCTGCCGGTGCCGCTGCACAGGACGCGCTTTGTCCTGCGCAAATTCAACCAATCCGCAGAGCTTGCCCGGCATCTGGCGAAGAGAACGGGAAAGCCTTATCTGCCGGCAACTCTCGTCAGGACCAAGAGAACGAAGCGGCAGGTGGGGCTGACGGCACGCGCTCGAGAGGACAATGTCCGGGCGGCCTTTGCCGTTGCCGCGGGGCATGAAGCCGATGTGTTGGGCAAGCGCATCGTTCTCATTGATGATGTCTATACGACAGGGGCGACCGTTTCGGCTGCCACGCGGGCCTTGAAGAAGGCGGGTGCGGCCGAGGTCAGTGTTTTGACCTTTGCAATGGCACTGGCCGAAACTATATGAGAGACAACAGTCGGCGCGTCTTCTCCCATCCGCGCCCCGGAGACTATCATGACAGATGTAACCATCTATACCCGCGAATATTGCGGTTATTGCTCGCGTGCCAAAGCATTGCTTCAATCCAAGGGTGTCGATTTCGTCGAGCACGATGCGACCTATAGCCAGGAACTTCGCGCCGAGATGATCGCCAAGGCCAATGGCGGTTCGACCTTTCCGCAGATCTTCATCAATGGCGAACATGTTGGCGGCTGCGACGATCTTCATGCGCTTGATCGTGAAGGCAAGCTGGACGCGATGCTGGCGTAAAAGGCGGATCCAAAGATGATCAAGGTTGCTGCAGTCCAGATGCGGTCCGGTGTCGATCCGGCAAAAAATGCCGACGACATGGCCCGGCTGGTCCGGGATGCGGCGGCGCGCGGCGCGATCTATGTCCAGACGCCGGAGATGACCGGCATGCTGCAGCGGGATCGCAAGGCCGCTCGCGAGGTTCTGCGCGGCGAGGCGAATGATCTCATCGTGGAAACGGCGCGCGGGCTTGCCGCCGAACTCGGCATCTTCCTGCATATCGGTTCGACTGCGATTGCCCGCGACGACGGCAAGATCGCCAACCGCAGCTTTCTCTTTTCGCCGCAAGGCCATCTGATCTCGACCTATGACAAGATCCACATGTTCGATGTCGATCTCGACAATGGCGAGAGCTGGCGGGAAAGCTCTGCCTACGAGCCGGGCACGGTCTCCAAAGTGGTGGATTTGCCGTTCGCAAAACTCGGCATGTCGATCTGTTACGACCTGCGGTTCCCGCAACTGTTTCGCGCGCAGGCAGTGGCCGGGGCGAAAATCCTGACGGTGCCCGCTTCTTTCACCCGTCAGACCGGCGAGGCGCATTGGGAAATCCTGCTTCGGGCGCGGGCGATCGAGAACGGGGCCTTCCTGATCGCGGCGGCGCAGGCCGGCGTGCATGAGGATGGCCGGGAGACCTATGGCAATTCGCTGATCATCGACCCCTGGGGCCGCATCCTTGCGTGGGGTGGCGACGCCGGTGAAGAGGTTCTGGTCGCGGAGCTCGATCTTGACAGCGTCGAGAGCACTCGCAAAAAGGTGCCTAACTTAAAGAATGCACGCGCGTTCGTGCTCGAAGAGGTTGCCGGCCCGGATGCTGATCGGGGTGCCGGCGGAGTGGCAGTGTGATCAAATATTCCCTGTGCTGCGATAACGCACACACATTCGAAGGCTGGTTTTCCGAAAGCGCCGATTTTGATCGGCAGGTGAAGAACGGCTTTCTGACCTGTCCCGTCTGCAATTCAGGCTCGATTTCCAAGTCGCTGATGGCGCCTTCCGTTTCCACTGCGCGCAAGCAGGAAGCCAAGAAGCAGATGGCGATGGATCTTGCCCGGCAGGAGGCGATGGTAAAGCTGCGGGAAGCCGTCGCCAATATCCGCGCCAATTCCGAGGACGTCGGTGAAAAGTTTCCCGAAGAGGCGCGCAAGATCCATTATGGCGAGGCGGATGCCCGCGGGATCGTTGGCCAGGCAAGTGCCGACGAGGTTCGCGACCTGATCGACGAGGGGATCGAGGTGGCGCCGCTGCCGGATTTCACGGACGATACGAACTGAGATGACAAAAGCGACGAAACTGGCGATCTATAATTTCGGCCTTTTCGTTGCGTCTTACGACAGTCCCGAAGTCGAGGGTTTTCGGTTGCGGGAGCCGGTGAACTTTCTTGCGGCTGAAACTGCGCAAGGGTTTATCGGACGGTCCGGGTATGACGGCGATCCGGGACCGGAAAGCTGGGGACGGCAAGTCTTTCCACGCTTCATCGAGGGCAGTGGCTTCGAGACGGCACCGTCATCGCTGTCATTGTGGGCCGATCTGGAATCGCTGATGGCGTTTTCCTATTCCGGCGTGCATGCCGATGCGCTGAAGCATGCCAAGAACTGGCAGGTTGAGAAGCAATGGCCTTCTCTGGTCCTGTGGTGGACCGAGGGGCGTCCCGATTGGGCCGAGGCCGTGAGGCGTTTCGAGCATCTGCATGACTATGGGGCGGGGCCTGCGGCTTTCAATTTCAAAAATCCCTACGGGCCAGACGGCGGGCGAATATCCATCGACCGTGCCCGAGTGCGCGAACTGGCCGCGCTCAACGGTGAAAGCCATGGTGATTTGTTCGACCAAGTGCTTTCGATGAAAGTGTAGCATGAGGGTCGAGGGTGGGGATGGTCAGTTGTCCGGTTTCTGCTGCCGCTCAAGGATCTGCAGATAGTCTTTGGCACCATGAATGATGCGGACGACATTGATGCCGGCTTTTTCGACTCGATAGAAGATGGCGTAGGGCGCAAATATCCGCCGACGAATTTCGGAAATGTCGGAACCGTCCATACATTCGAACGCATTCGGCATCGCTCCGATTTCGAGGCAGGCTGTGCGCAGTTCCTCGACATAGGATCGCGCACGAACTGGATTATGGACCGAAATATAGCGCGCGATATCCGCAAGGTCCTGGCGAGCCTCCCGGGTAAAGATCACCTTCATCGGGTGTGGTGTTTCCAGCCGAGTTCTTCATAGACGCTGTCAAAGGCCTCATCGATCGACATCACGCGTCCAGCTTCTATGTCGTCGATACCCTTCTGCAATTCGGCGTCGAGCTTTCGTCTGGCGAGCGCGCGCTCGCGGCGTTCGCGGATCAGATCCTCGACGTAGTCACTTGCGGAGTTGAACGGTCCGCGCTCGACCTCGGCGCGGACGAAATCCTCGACCTCGGGTTCGAGGGTGACGGTGATTTTCAGGCCTTCCGACATGGATCACTCCTGCTGTTGACGAAACTTTATCACAGCCGGGGCCGAGGTGAAATCAGCCCTCGCGCCTGGCGAGCAGCATGTAATTGACGTCCATATCGGGCGAGAGGTTCCAGCGATCCTGAAGCGGATTGAAGAAGACGCCGGTGCGGTGGATGATGGAGAGACCGCTGGATGCAAGCGGGCGTTCGATCTCTTCCGGGCGGACCAGTTTTTCGTATTGATGGGTGCCGCGAGGCAGCCAGCGCAGGATTTCTTCGGCGGCAAAGATGGCGAGCGCGCGGGCTTTCAGGGTGCGGTTGATGGTGGCCATGAACATCAGGCCGCCGGGGCGAACCATGGAGGCGCAGGTGGTGAGGAACAGGTTCACGTCGGCGACATGTTCGACGACTTCCATGTTGAGGATGACGTCGAAGGTTTCTCCTGCCTGCGCGAGGTCCTCGGCAGTGACGGCGCGATAGTCGATCTGCGTGCCGGTTTCCTTCGCGTGGGTCGAGGCGATGCCGATGTTCTTTTCCGACGGATCGGCGCCGATGACGGTTGCGCCCATGCGGGCAACCGGTTCCGACAGCAGGCCGCCGCCACAGCCGATGTCGAGAATACGAAGGCCTTCAAGCGGGCGATGAGCCTTCGGATCACGGCCGAAATTCTGGCAGACGCGCTCCCGGATATAGGCGAGGCGGACGGGATTGAACTTGTGCAGCGGGCGGAATTTGCCGGTCGGGCTCCACCATTCGGCAGCCATTTTCGAGAACATCTCGACCTGATCCTTGTCGACCGTGGTTCTGGCTGCTTCCGTCATTTTCGAGATCCTTCGTGTTTGAAAGCTGAAGTCGGCTGTCGGGCGAGAGAAGTCAAGTCTGCAGTGCGTCCCTGTGCCGAGAGCGCATATGTATCTGCATGAGGAGCAGGACTTCCCAGGCCGATTTGTGTTTCATTTCGTCCTCGCGCAGCTTTTTCAATTGATCCAGTATGCTGCGGACATGGGCGTAACGATCTGCCGTGGCGTTGGCCATGCACATCGGAAGAGAGGCGCAAGCCGTAGCCGCTCAGCCCGATCTCCTGGTGCGCGCGGATCACGCCGTTCTGATGGCTGGATGGCAGCATGGGGCCATAGCAGAGCTGATGGCGGCGACACATCCTGTAACGGCAATAACGGCTGCGTATGTTGGCGAAGGTTGCCGCAAGGCGCCAGGCATCCTCATGGGCTTGGGCGCGTCGCTTTTCGTATTCGGAATAATCTGGGGCTTTCATGCGGTATCTTCCACTCCTCGGATTCGTGAGGAGGGCAGAGTCCTTCCTTGTTGCGATTGGCTTTCTTGTTTCGGCCGGGACACGTCGGGTGCCTCGAATTGATTCTTTATAAATGACACACGGCGTGTCCCGTTCGGTGTGTTTTTCCGCGCAACTCCGGTCCGTCTGCGGCAGCCGGGCTTATGTTCTTGCGAACAGCCAGCCGGTATGTGTGCGACACACGCACGTCCCCTGCGATCAGGAGAGGCAGACCATTTTCTGCGCGGCCCCGGATTTTCCGCCTGCATAAGGGCGGCGCATCCGGTCACCGGTCCCGCCTCGCCGGTTATGCGGACCGGTGTAGCCGAAGCGGGACGGCATGATTGTAGGCACGGGCCGAGATGGCGGGGACGAAATGCAGCTTATTTTTCGATAAGCCGTTGATTTTAACTGAGCGAAGACGATTTGGCTTCCCACATTTATGGGACGTCCATGACGCTGAACGAATGCCCAATAATTCATTCATGACCTATTCAGCCGCGTACTGGAACAATCGGGTTCAATCGACATTTTATGGCGATAAAAGATCGATACGGAAACAATACCCGTTTCGATAATTTCCTCAGGAGGAAACCCGCGTGAAAAAGTTCTTGATGAGTGCTGCGGCCTTCTGCACGCTCCTGGTGGCGCCAGCGATCGCCGAGGCGGCGGTTCGTGGTTATGCCACCGCCAATGTCAACATGCGGTCCGGTCCCAGCACAGGCTACCCCGCCGTCACCGTCATTCCCTACGGTGCGCCGGTGACGATCAACGGCTGCATGAGTTCGGTCAATTGGTGCGATGTGTCGTTTGCCGGTGGGCGTGGCTGGGTGTCGGGCAATTACGTGCAGGCGTCCTATCGTTCCAATCGGGTCTATGTTGCGCCGGACTATTACGGTGGTCTCGGCATTCCGCTGGTGACCTTCGACGTGGACAACTACTGGGGTACATATTACCGCGACCGCAATTTCTATCGTGAGCGTGATCGCTGGCGTGATTACAACTGGCGTGCGCAGCGGCCATTGCCGCCTCCGCCGCGCTGGGATGATGGACGCCGCCCGCCACCACCCGGCTGGGACCGCGACCGTGACCGTGACCGCTGGGATCAGGGCCGTGATCGCGACCGCGACAGGGATCGCTGGGAGCGGGAGAGGCAACGGGATCGCGAACAGGCCCGTGACAGGGACCGTGATCGGCCGCGCTTCGACGATAACGATCGTCGCCCGCCTCCCGGCTGGGATCGCGAACGCGACAGAGATCGTGAGCGTGATCGGGACAGGGCCCGTGAACGTGAAAGAGAGCGGGAGCAGGCTCGGGATCGCGACCGAAACGATGACCGGCGTCCGCCACGGGTGGAAGAACGCCGAGACCGGGAGCGCGCGCGGGACGACGGCGATCGCCGTAATCCATCGGCACGCGAAAATGAAGACCGCGAGAAGATCCTCAAGCTTCTGAACCGAGAGGGCAGAGAGTGAGGTTTTGAACCTGAGTGTTCTATTAACCCGCGTTTACGATGAAATCCGGGGAGCCAGCTTCGCGCTGGCTCTTTTTGATTGAGCCGAGGGCAGTTGGTGCAAAGCGTACCGTTTGTGGCCGATCCGGCCATTGCGTGCATTCGCCCTTTTCGCTAAGAGACCCCAACTCGATATCCGGGCGGCTTGCCGGGATGTCAGGCGGTAGCAAATAGGCGCCCCGGTGTGGCCGAGGGCGAGTTGGTGGTTTTCGTCGTATGGCTCGCATCGTCATGAAGTTCGGCGGCACGTCCGTCGCCAATCTCGAACGTATTCACAATGTCGCACGCCATGTGAAACGTGAAGTCGATGCGGGGCACGAAGTGGCCGTCGTCGTTTCCGCCATGTCCGGCAAGACCAATGAACTGGTCGGCTGGGTGCAGGATATGCCGAAAGTGGCGGGCGCGAATTCGCCGTTTTACGATGCGCGCGAATATGACGCCGTCGTCGCATCCGGCGAACAGGTGACGTCCGGTATTCTGGCGATCGCGCTGCAGTCGATGGGCGTCAATGCCCGTTCCTGGCAGGGTTGGCAGATCCCGATCCGCACCGACAATGCGCATGGCGCGGCACGTATTCTCGAAATCGATGGTTCCGACATCATCAAGCGGATGGGCGAGGGGCAGGTGGCTGTCGTCGCCGGTTTCCAGGGCATCGGACCGGACAACCGGATCGCGACGCTCGGCCGTGGCGGTTCCGATACGTCTGCCGTGGCGATTGCCGCAGCCGTTAAAGCTGACCGTTGCGATATCTATACCGACGTCGATGGCGTTTACACGACCGACCCGCGCATCGTGCCGAAGGCACGCCGGATGAAGAAGGTGTCGTTCGAGGAAATGCTCGAAATGGCCTCTCTCGGCTCCAAGGTGCTGCAGGTGCGCTCCGTCGAGCTTGCCATGGTCCACAAGGTCCGCACCTTCGTGCGCTCCTCATTTGAAGATCCCGATGCGCCGGGCATGGGAGACTTCTTGAACCCGCCCGGTACTTTGATTTGCGACGAGGAAGAGATCGTGGAACAGGAAGTCGTCACCGGCATCGCTTATGCCAAGGATGAAGCGCAGATTTCGCTGCGTCGTCTGTCTGACCGTCCGGGCGTATCGGCTGCGATCTTCGGGCCGCTCGCCGAAGCCCATATCAATGTCGACATGATCGTCCAGAATATTTCCGAGGACGGTTCCAAGACCGACATGACCTTCACCGTGCCTTCGGGCGACGTGCAGAAGGCGATGAGCGTTCTGGAAGCCAACAAGGACAAGATCGGTTTCGACGTCGTGCAGACCGAATCAGGTCTCGCCAAGGTGTCGGTCATCGGCATCGGCATGCGCAGCCATGCCGGCGTTGCGGCGCAGGCTTTCCGGGCACTTGCCGAAAAATCGATCAACATCAAGGCGATCACCACCTCGGAAATCAAGATTTCGATTCTTATCGACGGTGCATATTCGGAACTTGCAGTTCGGACTTTGCATTCCTCCTACGGTCTCGATAAAAGCGAATAATGTCTAATCCGGCATGATGCTCCGTTCGGTGCGTCCTCGCCGGGTCGGCGATGGTTGGGCTGTAAGGGGAGCATTATGCCGATGAGAGACCTGTCGGCAGGTCCGCGCGTGCTGTTGAAGCGTCTACGCGAACTGATGGCCGAACCGCTGGATCCGCAGGATCGCCTGGACCGGATCGTTACCCAGATCGCCAGCAACATGGTGGCCGAGGTGTGCTCGGCCTATGTGTTGCGCTCCGACGGCGTGCTGGAACTCTACGCGACGGAAGGCCTCAACAAGGAGGCGGTTCACCTTTCGCAGTTGCAGATGGGGCAGGGCCTCGTCGGCACGATCGCGGCCTCCGCGCAGCCGCTAAACCTTTCCGATGCGCAGGCGCATCCCGCTTTCCGCTACCTGCCGGAGACTGGCGAAGAGATCTATCATTCCTTCCTTGGTGTGCCGATCCTGAGGGCTGGGCGGACGCTCGGCGTTCTGGTTGTGCAGAACAAGGCGAGCCGGAATTATCGCGAGGACGAGGTCGAGGCGCTCGAAACCACGGCGATGGTGATCGCCGAAATGATCGCCACCGGCGATCTCAAGAAGATCACGGCACCTGGGCTGGAGCTTGATCTTACCCGCGCGGTGACCATTCAGGGCAACGGTTATAACGAGGGTATCGGGCTTGGGCATGTGGTGCTGCATGAGCACCGCATCGTCGTCACCAATCTGCTCAACGAGGATAGCGACAAGGAAATCATCCGGCTGGCGGAAGCGCTCGGTTCGTTGCGGATCTCGATCGACGACATGCTGTCGCGCCGCGACGTGGCGCAGGAAGGTGAGCATCGCGAGGTGCTCGAGACCTACCGGATGTTCGCCCATGACCAGGGCTGGGTTCGCCGCATGGAAGAGGCGATCCATAACGGTCTGACGGCGGAAGCGGCTGTCGAGAAGGTGCAGAGCGATACCAAGGCGCGGATGATGCGCATGACGGATTCGTATCTGCGCGAGCGGATGCATGATTTCGATGACCTGGCCAACCGGCTGTTGCGCCAGCTGACCGGATATTCCGGGCGCAGCATGGACGAGTTGCCGTCCGATTCCATCGTGCTTGCGCGCGCCATGGGTGCCGCCGAGCTTTTGGATTATCCGCGCGCCAATCTGCGTGGCCTCGTGCTGGAAGACGGTGCGGTGACGAGCCATGTGGTGATCGTTGCGCGCGCCATGGGTATTCCGGTCGTCGGTCAGGCGACGGGCCTCGTGGCGCTGGCCGAAAACGGCGATGCGATCATCATCGATGGCGACGACGGGCAGGTGCATGTGCGGCCGATGCCGGACCTGCAGAATGCCTATGAGGAAAAGGTTCGCCTTCGCGCCAAGCGGCAGGAGCAGTTCCGGGCGTTGAGATCCGTCGAGCCGCTGACGCGGGACGGCCGGCATATCAGCCTCAACATGAATGCGGGCCTGCTGGTGGATCTGCCGCAGCTTTCCGAATCCGGCGCGCAGGGGATCGGGCTGTTCCGCACCGAGCTGCAGTTCATGATCGCCTCGACCATGCCGAAGCTGGAAGAGCAGGAAGCCTTTTATCGCGGCGTGATCAAGCAGGCTGCAGGGCGGCCGGTGACGTTCCGCACGCTCGATATCGGCGGCGACAAGGTCGTCTCCTATTTTCGCGCGCAGGAAGAAGAGAATCCTGCCCTCGGGTGGCGGGCTATCCGGCTTGCGCTCGACCGGCCGGGTCTGTTGCGCACCCAGCTGCGGGCGCTGCTCAAGGCGGCTGCCGGCGCGGAATTGCGCATGATGATCCCGATGGTGACCGAGGTTTCGGAAATCCGGGCGGTGCGCGATTTGTTGCAGAAGGAAGTGCAGTATCTCTCCAAGTTTGGCCATGCACTGCCGCGCAAGCTGCAGTTCGGGGCGATGCTGGAAGTGCCGGCGCTGATGTGGCAGCTCGACGAACTGATGGCGGAGGTGGATTTCGTTTCCGTCGGGTCCAACGATCTCTTCCAGTTCTCGATGGCGGCAGACCGCGGCAATGCACGGGTTTCCGAGCGTTTCGACAATCTCGGCAAGCCGTTTCTGCGGATGCTGCGCGATATCGCGCGGGCCGGCGAGCGCAACCGGACACTGGTGACGCTTTGTGGCGAAATGGCCGGCAAGCCGCTCCCCGCCATGGCGCTGATCGGCGTCGGTTTCCGCTCGGTCTCAATGGCGGCGACCTCGATCGGACCGGTCAAGGCAATGCTGCTCAGCCTCGACGCGGGGCAGCTGGAGGCGGAAATGAATGCGGCGCTTGACGACATTCGTTCGCAGGAGCCGATCCGGGACTTGCTGCTCAGGTTTGCGGAAGCGAATAACATTCCGCTGTAGGCCTTGAATGGGGGGCACTGGTCGAGCTATGTGCTCACCGTCATCCTCGGGCTTGTCCCGAGGATCTGCTGGACCTCTCGACGTGGATAGATCCTCGGGACAAGCCCGAGGATGACGAGAGGCATATCTGGAGTTCTTTAATTGGCTAAGCTTCCTGTCGAAAAGATGCGCGAGCTGGAACGCCGTTTTGGCGAGATCGAGGCGCGTATGTCGGAAGGTCCGGCTGCCGATGTTTATGTGAAGCTGGCTTCGGAATATTCCGAACTGCAGCCGGTCGTCGCAAAAATCCGCGAATATGAGAAGACCATCGCGGAGATCACGGATCTCAGGGCGATGCTCAACGACAAGGGTACGGACCGCGAGATGCGGGAACTGGCCGAGATTGAGCTTCCCGAAGCGGAAGAGCGGATTGAGGCGCTGGAAAAGGACATGCAGATCCTGCTCCTGCCCAAGGACGCGGCCGACGAGAAGAGCGCGATCCTGGAAATCCGTGCAGGTACCGGTGGCAACGAGGCCGCACTTTTCGCCGGCGATCTGTTCCGTATGTACGAGCGTTATGCCAGCGCGCATGGCTGGAAGGTGGAAGTGCTTTCGGCCAGCGAAGGCGAGGCGGGCGGTTACCGCGAAATCATCGCGACGGTGACCGGGCGCGGCGTGTTTTCAAAGTTGAAATTCGAAAGCGGCGTGCATCGGGTACAGCGCGTGCCGGATACCGAAACTCAGGGGCGTATTCATACGTCGGCGGCGACGGTTGCAGTTCTTCCCGAGGCGGAAGAAATCGACGTCGAGATTCGTGCCGAAGATATCCGTATCGACACGATGCGCGCATCGGGGGCCGGCGGCCAGCACGTCAACACGACTGACTCGGCGGTGCGTATCACCCATTTGCCGACCGGCATCATCGTGGTCAGCGCGGAGAAATCGCAGCACCAGAACCGCGCCAAGGCGATGCAGGTCCTGCGCTCGCGTCTTTATGACATGGAGCGGCAGAAGGCCGACAGCGAGCGCTCTGCCGACCGCAAGAGCCAGGTCGGTTCCGGCGACCGTTCGGAGCGTATCCGCACCTATAACTTTCCGCAGGGGCGCGTCACCGACCACCGCATCAACCTGACGCTCTACAAGCTCGACCGGATGATGATGGGTGAAATCGACGAGGTGGTCGATGCGCTGATCGCCGATTATCAGGCGGGGCAGCTGGCGTCGCTTGGCGAGCAGCAAGGGTGACCAAAGGGATCATGGGCCGATGACCACACTGGGCGAAGCCGTCGCCGATGCGAGAGCCCGGTTTTCCGCGGCTGGTTTTGCCGATGCGGCGATCGAGGCGCGCATCCTGATCGGCGGATTGCTGGAGCTTTCCTCGACGGAAGTGTTTGTCGGCGGCGACCGCGAAATCGATGCCGCCTCTGTTGCGAAAATAGAAGATGCCGTTGTCCGCCGCTTGAAACGGGAGCCGGTGCACCGCATATTAGGTAAACGAGAATTTCATGGCCTGGATTTCCTGATTTCGAAGGAAACACTGGAACCAAGGCCGGATACGGAAGTTCTGGTGGATAGCGTTCTCGATGAGGCCCGGCAGTTTGCGGGCGACAGAGACCTCCGCATTCTCGATATCGGAACAGGCACGGGCGCGATCATTCTGGCTTTGCTGGATAGTCTGCCATCAGCCACCGGGATCGGAAGCGACATTTCCGTCGATGCGTTGAACACGGCTTCGGAAAATGCACGGCTACTGGGTCTCGATCAGCGGTTCCGGGCAGTGGAAAGCCACTGGTTTGACAAGATTGACGGGTGTTTCGACATAATCGTGTCAAATCCGCCCTATATACGGAGTGATGTCATTCCCGACCTGGATCCTGAAGTCCGCGACTTCGATCCCATGGCAGCATTGGACGGCGGGGCTGACGGACTAATCGCATATCGCGAGATCGCAAGCCGGGCCGACGAGTTTCTCGCGGCTGATGGTCTTGTGGCTTTGGAGATCGGTTTCGATCAGAAACATGCGGTAACGGAGCTATTCGAAGCAGAGGGTTTCAAGCTGCTACTGGCACGGCAAGACTATGGTGAGAATGATCGCGTATTGATATTTGCCAAGTCTGTGGTTGATGTTGCGTAGCAAAAGAAAAAGCTTGGAATCCCAAAGGAAGCGGGATAGTTTGCACTCACGCATCGGGGCAGCTGGGAATGAACAGCGATTCGTTCGGGTTACGGGTCAATCCTTAATTGTGTTCTTTTCGAAGAGCCGACGAGGTTGAACACTCCTGATGCGTGAATCAGGTAATTTGACTTTGAAAGCGGCAGGCCGCGTTGGTCGACCTGTGCGTAACACGCGAAGTCTTGTACCGGCTTTGGACCGGCGAGCCGCGTGGCCCCTTATCAGCGAAGACAAGAGAGTTGGTGAACGATAAATGAGGCCAGGACAGCAGAACAAGCGTGGTCGAGGGCGTGGTAGTAACAATAACGGCGGCGGTGGTGGTAATAACAATTTCCAGCGCAAGGGCGGTAACCCTCTCAGCCGGTCTTACGACAGTTCCGGGCCGGATATAAAAATCCGCGGTACTGCCCAGCATATTGCAGAAAAATATGCGGCTCTTGCCCGCGATGCCCAGAGTTCGGGCGACCGCGTGATGGCGGAGAACTATCTGCAGCACGCAGAACATTACAATCGCATCATCGCAGCGGCGCAGGCACAGATGCAGGATCGCTTCCAGCATCAGGAGCGCGGCGAATTCCAGGATCGTGACGGCAATTCGATCGATCAGGATGATATGGACGGTGGCGACGGCGACGATCTCGGCTACGCTCCGCAGCCGACGATCGAGGAACAGCAGCCGCAGCAGCGCCGCGAGCAAACCGCCCAGCAGGGCAATGGTGGCCAGGATCAGCAGCCGCGCGAAAACCGCCGCGACCGCAACGAGCGTCGTGAACGCCGCCAGGATCGCCCGGAACGTGGCGAGCGCGCAGAGCGTGGCGAACGTTCCGCCGAGCCGAAGGCTGCCGAAACCAAGGCTGCAGTTGCACCGCAGGTAGCGGAAGCCGCCGAGATTTCGGCACCGATCGTCGAAGACGGTTCGGGTCCGCAGCCGGTGATCGAAGGCACGCCGGCCGAGGTCGCCGTCGAGGAAGAAGCTCAGGCCGAGGCGGCTCCGCGTCGCCGCCGTGCCGCAAGCACGCGTCCCCGCCGCCAGCCGCGCAAGAGCGCAGACGCTGCCGAAGGTGACGATGCAGCTCCCGAAATGGCGGATGTTGCCGGCGAATAAGCCGCGAAGCCGCGAATGAAATGAAAAATCCGGCCCGATGGCCGGATTTTTTTGTTTGAGGTGAAGAGCGGATCTTTTTTGGCGAAGCCACTCATCGAAACGATTGAATGGCAGATTTTAGCCAGATATGGCGGGTCGGACCCAAAACCTTCCGTCCATCTCCAATTTTTCAAACGATTAGAATGCCTTACCGCATTGCGGAAATTCATTGCGTTGTTGCAAAATTCCGCTCTAGATAGATTTTTAGGCGGCAGAAGGCCGCGATTTTCTCGGTTATTGCCCAGGGAGCGATTTCATGACGACATTCGAAACCTACCTTGAAACCCGCAACGGCACGGTGCTGGACGACGAGCTCGTCATCGTTCTGCGCAATATCGCCGAGGCTACACGGCAGATTTCGGATAAGCTCAGAACATCGTCGCTCGATGGCCTCACCGGCGCAACCGAGATTACCAATGTGCAGGGCGAGGCGCAGAAGCCGCTCGATATCCTGTCCAACGAAATCATGCTGGAAGCCTGCCGCGAGTCTCCTTCCGTATCCTTTGCCGTCTCGGAGGAACTAGACACCGAGGTTGCGATACATGCAGACGGCAAATATGCGGTGATCTTCGATCCGCTCGACGGTTCTTCCAATCTCGATGTGAATGTCACGGTCGGGACGATCTTTTCGGTGATCAAGGCGTCTACTTCCGGTGATATCCTGAAGAACGGCCGCGGCCAGCTGATTGCCGGTTACGCCGCCTATGGACCACAGACGACGCTGGTGCTGACGATCGGCAAGGGCGTGCAGATCTTCACGCTGAATGCTGATGGCGTCTATCTGATGACCAGCGCCGATGCGAAGATCGTGCCGGAAGCCAAGGAATTCGCCATCAACGCGGCGCGCCGGGCTTCCTGGGACGATGCCGTCGCCTCCTATATCGAAGAGGCGATCGATACCGGTCACAACATGCGTTGGGTCGGTTCGATGGTTGCCGACACGCACCGCATCTTCAACCGCGGCGGCGTGTTCCTTTATCCGGCCGATCGCAACAAGCCGGCCTCGGGCGGTCGTCTGCGCCTGCTTTACGAAGCCAACCCGATCGGTCTTCTGGTCGAAGCTGCCGGCGGCGCGGCGATTATCGGCAACTCCGCAATCCTGGATATCGAGCCGACTTCGCTGCATCAGCGCGTGCCGGTGATTTTTGGCTCCAAGGCGGAAGTGGACAAGATCTCCGCTGCCTATAGCGCGCGGATACTCGAGGCTGCTGCCGAATAACCGCGCAATTTTACAGCTTGAACCTGACCAGGCCGGAGCGTCGATGATGCTTCGGCCTTTACGTTTTGAGCATTCGCGCCGCTTTGCCGTGCGTATGGAGAAAAATCGGCAGGCGCGTTACGCACTGATAATTATAGGTACTGATTAGTACTTAAAATTAACAAATGGCGGGGATAGTCGCTTCGGTTCAAACCGGAGAATTCTCATGATCAGTTCACTATCCAGTTCGACGAGCACAGCGATCCTGTCTTCGTCCTCTACCTCCAGCAGCGCCGCCAGCATCGAGCAGCAGATCACGGCCAAGGAAGCGGAACTCGAAGCGGCAAAAACAGAAGAGGAAAAAGCCGAAATCCAGACCGAGATCGATGCTTTGGAACAGAAGCTGCAGGCCGCGCAGCAGTCCGGCAGTTCATCGGAGGCAGCGTCGGGCGGAAACAGCCGGGCTGTCAGCAGTGCATCCGAAAAATTCTCTGGCGAGAGCAGCCGTATCGGTACCGGGAATTTCGATGAGACAACGGAGTTCGGAGAACGCGTCCTCTATATCTGACGCCTTGCTTTATGCCGGCTGGTATCAGGAAACCCGCCTTTGCCGCGATCGGCGTCCGTTACTGCATAATGTTCGGCGATGACATCTATTCGAATCGAAGTTTTGATGTTTATCTCTCAAAAATACATTTGAGATCGAATAGATGTTTCCTGCGATAAAGTATTTTCTGGTCTGGCCTGTCTCGATAACCAGCAAAACGACGGATTGGGAGCCTGCGGTCTTCTTTCGCAAGCGGCGGCTGATCACCGGTGACTATGCCGCTGGATGCCTGATGATGCGTTTTATAGATGGCAAGCCGATATACCGGGCCATGAGTGCCGAAGAAGAACAGGATTTCAGGGAAGAGACGTCCATCTGATTTTTGGGGCAGATGGGTTTCGGGCGTGTTGCCGAATTTGTCCGCGGTTGCCGCCCCAAACGGAAGGCCCAGGCCGGACATCGGTGCCGGCCCGGGTTAAGGATCAGAACAGCGTGCTGGCGCTTTCGCATTCGTCGCGTGCTTCGTCGAACTCATCGACATGGGCCGCGGCGAGCGCCTGGAAATCGGGATCGGTAATGTCCGCGATTGCCTGCGGCATGCCGTGATCCATGATCAGGGTCTTGAATATTCCGATAAGCTGGGAGTTCTTGTCTTCTGACATGGGATTTACTCGATCTTTTCGTCTTACAGAATGCCGACCGCAAGCAGGTTGCTGTTTGTCGGAATTGCCGTGGTTTACAAAATGAAGCCCGGCCCCAACGGGCTCCAGCTCTCCAGATAGGGAGTAATGTGGTGCGACAAAATGGCACTCACGCTTTTCTGATCATGTGCTCACGTTTCGCTGATCGGAGGGCGAACCGGGTGATGAGCCGATCTGTTTCGACAAGCGCTAAAAGCTTCAACATGCTCCTTTAAAACCGGAAAAAAGGCTCCCATATCTTGGCTGACGCCGGAGGATGCGAGACAGCATCGGGCCGGCAGGGCTTGCCTCTATGAGGGAGCTCAATCTCAACATTCGGCCTGTGCCTTTTGAAGGGCAGGGCGATTTCTGGAGGTATCAGATGAATATCGAGAAATATTCCGAGCGGGTGCGCGGCTTTCTGCAGTCGGCCCAGACGCAGGCTCTCTCTGCCGGGCATCAGCAATTTGCCCCCGAGCATCTGTTGAAAGTGCTGCTCGATGACGACCAGGGCATGGCTTCGTCGTTGATCGAACGCGCCGGCGGCAATGCCAAGGAGGCGCGGATTGCCAATGATGCGGCGCTGGCCAAGCTGCCGAAAGTTTCCGGCGGCAATGGCGAGATCTATCTTTCCCAGCCGCTTGCCCGCGTGTTTTCTACCGCTGAAGACGCTGCCAAGAAGGCCGGCGACAGTTTTGTCACGGTCGAGCGGCTGCTGCTTGCGCTTTTGATCGAAAGCTCGGCATCCACCTCGGCCAGCCTGAAGAAGGCGGGACTGACGGCTCAAGCGCTCAATCAGGTGATCAACGACCTGCGCAAGGGCCGCACGGCCGACAGCGCCAACGCCGAACAGGGTTTCGACGCGCTGAAGAAGTATGCGCGGGACCTGACCGCCGATGCGCGTGATGGCAAGCTCGACCCGGTGATCGGCCGCGACGATGAAATCCGTCGCACGATCCAGGTGCTTTCGCGCCGGACGAAGAACAATCCGGTGCTGATCGGTGAACCCGGCGTCGGCAAGACGGCGATCGCCGAAGGTCTGGCGCTGCGTATCGTCAATGGCGATGTGCCGGAAAGCCTGAAGGACAAGCAGTTGATGGCGCTCGATATGGGCGCGTTGATTGCCGGTGCGAAATATCGCGGCGAGTTCGAAGAGCGGCTGAAGAGCGTGCTCAATGAAGTGCAGGCCGAAAACGGCAATATCATCCTGTTCATCGACGAGATGCACACGCTGGTCGGTGCCGGCAAGTCGGATGGCGCGATGGATGCATCGAACCTGTTGAAGCCGGCGCTTGCGCGCGGCGAGCTGCATTGCGTCGGTGCGACCACGCTCGATGAATATCGCAAGCATGTGGAAAAGGATCCTGCCCTTGCCCGTCGTTTCCAGCCGGTGATGGTGGATGAGCCGACGGTCGAGGACACGATCTCGATCCTGCGCGGCTTGAAGGAAAAGTACGAGCAGCATCACAAAGTGCGGATCTCGGACTCGGCGCTGGTCGCGGCTGCCACCCTGTCGAACCGCTACATTACCGACCGGTTTTTGCCGGACAAGGCAATCGATCTGATGGACGAGGCCGCATCGCGTCTTCGCATGCAGGTGGATTCGAAGCCCGAAGAACTGGACGAACTCGATCGCCGCATCATGCAGCTGAAGATCGAGCGCGAAGCGTTGAAGAAGGAAACCGACACGGCGTCCGCCGACCGGTTGCAGCGTCTGGAAACCGAAGTCACGTCGCTGGAAGAAGAGGCGGATGCGCTGACGGCGCGCTGGCAGGCGGAAAAGCAGAAGCTCGGCCTTGCCGCCGACCTGAAGCGGCAGCTCGACGAGGCCCGCAACGAGTTGGCGATCGCCCAGCGCAAGGGTGAATTCCAGCGCGCCGGCGAGCTGACCTATGGCGTGATCCCGGATCTGGAGAAGCGGCTGGTCGAGGCCGAAGCCCAGGATACGACCACCAATGCGATGGTGCAGGAAGTGGTCAATCCGGACGCGATCGCGCATGTGGTTTCCCGCTGGACCGGTATTCCGGTCGACAAGATGCTGGAAGGCGAGCGCGACAAGCTGCTTCGGATGGAAGACGAGTTGGCGAAGTCGGTTGTCGGTCAGGGCGACGCGGTTCAGGCCGTCTCGCGCGCCGTTCGCCGGTCGCGTGCCGGCCTGCAGGATCCGAACCGGCCGATCGGCTCGTTCATTTTCCTCGGTCCCACCGGCGTCGGCAAGACGGAGCTGACCAAGTCGCTGGCGCGCTTCCTGTTCGACGACGAGACCGCGATGGTGCGCCTCGACATGTCGGAATACATGGAGAAGCATTCGGTCGCCCGGCTGATCGGTGCACCTCCGGGGTATGTCGGCTACGAGGAAGGCGGCGCGCTGACCGAGGCGGTTCGGCGCAAGCCCTACCAGATCGTGCTGTTCGACGAGATCGAGAAGGCGCATCCGGATGTGTTCAACGTTCTTCTTCAGGTGCTCGATGACGGGCGGTTGACGGACGGGCAGGGGCGCACGGTCGACTTCAAGAACACGATGATCATCATGACCTCGAACCTCGGGGCCGAATATCTGACCGCGCTGCGGGAGGACGAGGATTCGGAAAACGTGCGCGAGCAGGTGATGAGCGTCGTGCGTGCCTCGTTCCGGCCGGAATTCCTGAACCGCGTCGACGAGATCATCCTCTTCCACCGCCTGAAGCGGAACGAAATGGGGGCGATCGTCGACATCCAGCTGCAGCGTCTGTTGAAGCTGCTGGCCGATCGCAAGATCGAACTGGAACTGGACGGCGATGCCCGCGAATGGCTGGCCGACAAGGGGTATGATCCGGTCTATGGTGCACGTCCGTTGAAGCGGGTGATCCAGAAGTTCGTGCAGGATCCGCTGGCGGAAGACATTCTCGGCGGCAAGGTTCCGGACGGCTCGACCGTCAAGGTGACTTCGGGTTCAGACCGGCTGCTGTTCCGGATCAAGGGCAGCATGAGCGAAGCGGCTTAAAGCCGGCTCGACGTGGAAAAAGAAATGGCGGCCTTGAGCCGCCATTTTTCGTATCCGCAGATCGAATGCCGGCTACTTGCTTGCCACTTCGGCGGTCGTCTGCGTGTTGAGCAAGGTGTCGATGCGTTTGCGCTCGTCCTCGAAACGGGCGAGGGCCTTGCCCTCCAGCGATTTTCCGCCGGGCAGGCGCACCTTCATCGCATCGACCTTGGTGCCGTTGACGATCAGTTCGTAATGGAGATGCGCGCCGGTCGACTGGCCGGTCGAGCCGACATAGCCGATCACCTGGCCCTGGGTCACCTTTGCACCGGGGACAACGCCCTTGGCGATAGCGCTCTGGTGGTTATAGGAGGAGACATAACCGTTGGCATGGCGGATCAGCGTCTGGTTACCGTAACCGCCACTATCCCAGCCCGCCTTTTCGACAGTGCCATTGCCGGTTGCAATGATCGGAGTGCCGCGTGGGGCGGCCCAGTCGGTGCCGGTATGCATCAGCGCCCGCCCGAGGATCGGGTGGCTGCGCATGCCGAAGCCGGAGGTCAGGCGTGCGTTCGGAACGGGGCTTCTCAGCAGGAACTGCCTGATGCTGCGGCCATCCTGATCGAAATAATCGACCGAATTGTCCTCGTCGGCGTTCTGGAACCGGTAGAAGCGGGTGTCCGTATCGCCGAAATGGGCGTTGACATAAAGAAGTTCTGAATCCTTGGCCGCCTTGCCCTTGCTGTCGGCAACCGAGAAGAAGGCCTCGATCTTGTCGGTCGAGCGCAACTGCGCCTGCAGATCGACATTGCTGGCGAGCAGCTTTACGAGGAGCGCGGTCATATCGGCGCTCATGCCATAGGACAGGGCCGCACGATAAATACCGTCATAGGCGCGCGGCAGATCGCGGCCGGTCATGATCTGGGGAGGCTGGTCACTGAATGCCGAGGCAACGGCGTCGAGCATGGCCGGTTCGTCGGCATCGACAAAGCGGCTATGGTCATCCAGCCCAACCGTGGCGCGATGCTGGCCGCGCTGATAGAGGCTGGCCCTGACCACCATGACCATCTGGCCTTCCTGGATCACGCCGATGCGGATAACATCGCCGGGCGCGACCTTGTCATCTCCCAGTCGGGCCTTCAGATAGCCGGACATCTCCTTGGCCTTGGGTTCCGGATAACCGACCTCGGTCATGGCTTCCGCAATCGACATGGCGCGGCGCACGGGAATGATGTCGTCGGCATATTCGCGGGTATGCGGTGTGATCGGCTCGGGTGCCGCGACCGACATGTTCTCCTCGACGACACGGGCAGTGAGGCCGGATGTCAGGTCTATATCGTCGGGTGTCGAGAAACGCTGCGGGTCGACATAATAGAGCGCCGAAAGCTGGGCATCGCCGGATGTCAGGACCGAGCCGTTCGAACGGACATTTTCCTCGACTTCCTCGAGCGTCATCGGCGCCGCATAGGCATAGGTCGATCCCTTGGTGGGGAAGGCCAGAGTTTGCAGGCTGACTTCGGATTCAACGTTCGACCCATAGATCAGGCCGGTGCGGTTGCCCGGCTGGGACGGAGCTTCGGCGGAAGCGAAGATCGCGAGAGGGTCGAATTTCGGATAGGATTCCGGTGCGACGTGATCGGCTGCAAGGTTCATCTTCACATGAGCGAAGGGACGCCGGCGCACGAGTTCGCGATTGCCCTCATGGACTACCGTCGAGACTTCCATGATCTTGCGATCCGTCGGCATGGCGACGATCTTGCCGCCAAGCAGGCGCTTGCCGCGCTGAACCGTATCATCGTCATCGTGGTCGGAGGGGACTGAAGCTGAGGCCTCGGCCGGGATCGCCAGCTGCTGGCGGCCGTCGAGCGCTGCAAACAGCGCCACGCCCATAAGAACGGAAGAGGTAATGCCGGTCAGGAAAGTGCCGGAGAGCCAGCGGACCGAGATCTCCCGCTTGTCCGGCGCCCGACGGCCATCGGCCAGGATGGGCGGTTCGTTGCCAAGCGATCGGATCGTGTTGCGGGCCGTGTTCATGCCGACTTAGCCAGTCCCTATATACTCGTTATTGCCGCAGGCAGTTCATGCTGACGTCAGGACCTTGGGCAGGACCTTGGGCCAAACATGTGCCCTTTTCCTAGAAATGAGTCAAATCAGCGGGTGGCCAGCCGGCTTTAGCTAGAGGTTAGCTGATGCCGAACCGGTCTGCCGATTTGCTCCATTCCATGGGATTGTGAATTTGTCAGGGCGGTTTTGCGGCAACGGACGACTATCCCGCCAATTCCATCTCTATGAAGGTGAGGTTTGGAGCGTAAGACGGCATAAATTCATCAAAAACTCGAATAACCTAATAAAATCAATTACCTGTCATTTTCTTGAAGTTTTTGCGACTTGGGGAGTTGACGTTTTCGGGGGTGTGGATTTATAACCCGCTCACTGACGAGGGCGGCGGCGCTGCTAGCGACGATGTCCTTCGTTCTGAAGAAAACCACACTAGATTGGCGGATGCTGATTGGGACCGGGCTCCGGTTAGGTCTCTTGGTTTTGTGACGTTTTCGGGCTTTAGGGCTTGGGGGCGTCGGTTCTTTGACAATTGAATATGAGAAGAAAGAGAAACGTGGTCGGCGGGTTTTCGCGGATCGAGCTTCGGTTTGATCTGTTTAGAAGACAAATGACGGTCACGTTTTGAATGAGAACGATGGAAACGGCGCAGAGATGCGCTGGTGTACATATAAAAATGTTCTCGTCGATTCAGAACATAGTGATTAGTCATGATTGAATTCTCAACTTGAGAGTTTGATCCTGGCTCAGAACGAACGCTGGCGGCAGGCTTAACACATGCAAGTCG